>NZ_JBIWOU010000003.1:25958-735575 GCF_044767915.1 Streptomyces sp. NPDC101191 | reverse complement strand
AAGCCGCCCGACGGACGGTCGTTGTCCCGACGGAAGCCACCACGGTCGTTGTCGCGGTTGAAGCCACCCGACGGACGGTCGTCACGACGGAAGCCGCCCGACGGACGGTCGTTGTCCCGACGGAAGCCACCACGGTCGTTGTCGCGGTTGAAGCCACCCGACGGACGGTCGTCACGACGGAAGCCACCGGACGGACGGTCGTTGTCCCGGCGGAAGCCGCCCGACGGACGCTCGTTGTCGCGGCGGAAGCCACCACGGTCGTCACGACGGTCGTTGTCGCGACGGAAGCCGCCACGGTCGTCACGACGGTCGTTGTCGCGACGGAAGCCACCGCGGTCGTCACGACGGTCGAAGTCGCGGCGCTCCTCGCGCACCGGCTCCTCGACCACCGCGGCAGCGGCGGCGACCTCGGCCTCGGCGGCCTCGGTCACCTCGGCGACGGCGGCCTCCGGGTCCTCACCGCGCTCGCGGGCGGCGCGGGCCACCAGGCGGTCGGCCTCCTCGCGAAGCTCGACGGCACGGCGCTGCAGGCGCTCCAGCTGCTTGGTCAGATCGGCGACCTCGCGCTCGGCCTGCTTGGCCGAGTTGTTCGCGGAGTCGGCCTGGACCTCGGTGAGGGAGCGGGCGCCGGTGATCTCGGCGACCTCGGGGTCGAACGCGCCGGCCCCGCCGACGATGTGGCGCGAGGCGTCGACGCCCGCGTCCTCCATCAGGCGGAAGATCTGGCGGCGCTGGTGCGGCAGGGCCAGGGAGACCACGACACCGGAGCGGCCGGCACGGGCGGTACGGCCCGAGCGGTGCAGGTAGTCCTTGTGGTCGCCGGCCGGGTCCACGTTGAGGACCAGGTCGATGCCGTCGACGTGGATGCCTCGGGCGGCGACGTCGGTGGCGACGAGCGCGTTGACGTAGCCGTCCTTGAAGTCGGCGAGGGTGCGGGTACGGGCGCCCTGGGTCATGCCGCCGTGCAGCGCGTCGGCCTTCACACCGGAGTCACGGAGCTGCTCGGCGATGCGGTCGGCACCCAGCTGGGTGCGCACGAAGATGATCGTGCGGCCCTTGCGGGCGGCGATGGCGGCGGTGACCGGGGCCTTGTCCTTGGGCTTCACGACCAGGACGTGGTGGGTCATCGTGGTGACGGCGCCGGCGGACGGGTCGACCTCGTGCGTGATCGGGTCCACCAGGTAGCGCTTGACCAGGCTGTCGATCTCGTTCTCCAGCGTGGCGGAGAAGAGCAGGCGCTGGCCGCCGACCGGAACCTGGTCGAGCAGCTCGGTGACCTCGGGCAGGAAGCCCAGGTCGGCCATCTGGTCGGCCTCGTCGAGGACGGCGATCTGGACCTGCTCCAGGGAGCAGGCGCCGCGGTTGATGATGTCGCGGAGACGGCCCGGGGTGGCGACGAGGATGTCGACGCCGCGCTCCAGCGCGTAGATCTGGTTGCCCATCGACGTACCGCCGCAGACGACCTTCATCTTGAGGCCGAGCACGTCGCCGTACGGCTGGAGGGCGTCCGCGACCTGCATCGCGAGCTCACGGGTCGGGGTGAGGATGACGCCGCGGGGCTTCTTCTTCTCGGTGCGGCCCTCCGCCAGGGTGGCGAGGAGCGGCAGACCGAAGGAGAGGGTCTTGCCGGAGCCGGTACGGCCACGGCCGAGGATGTCCTTGCCGGCCAGGGCGTCCGGGATGGTCGCGGCCTGGATCGGGAAGGGGGTGGTCACGCCGTTCTGGGCGAGCTTGCGCACGACGCCCTCGGGGAGACCCAGGTCACCGAAGGTGATCTCGGGGGTCTCGTCGGCGGGGGTCTCGTCGGCCTCGACGACGTCTGCGGCTTCGACGGCCTCGACGGCGTCGGCGACGATCTCGTCGTTCTCGGGCAGGACAGCGTGATCAGAACTGAAAATGGACATGCGAAATGCGAAACCTTCCGGAGTCTCGGCACGCGCCCGTCAACTCCGTGTTTCGCACTACGACCGCCTCAATGCGGTCAGCCACGGCAAGGGAGAGTACGCGCCAGTCACGGCGCTCTTCGGTCGTGGCGCCGGGCAAATGGGATCAAACGATCTACCACCATACGCACTCTCCCCCACCCAAGGCAAACCGAGCTGCGTCACACCGGCCCGGCCTGCGGTGATGCCTCCGGCTCCGTCGTCCTGTCAGGCCCCTCCGCGGCCCGCATGGCACCCATGTGGGTGTCCGCGCCGGGCGTCGTCGTGGGCGACTCGGTGACCGTCGGCTCGGGCGTCGGCTCCTGGGTCGGCGTCGGCTCCTGCGTCGGACTCGGCTCGGGCGGGTCGACCGGAGGGGTCGTGGCGCCGCCGGTCCCCCCGGCCGCACCACCCGCCCCGCCGTCCACGCCGTCCGGCGGCTGTTGTGGCTTCGGCGCGCCGCCCGGGCCGGCCGGGCCCGCCGCGTCGGAGGGTTTCGCCGTGACGGACGCCGAGCCGCTCGGCACGGGGGTCCCTTCGTCCTCGCCGTCGGGGTCGGGCCGGCTCTGCCCCGTACGGTCGAAGCCGCCCCCGCCGTGCGAACCGGAGAGCCCGCCGTCCTCGCCGGAGCCGCCCGCCGCGCCGCGCTTCCCCGCGGAGCTGCTGGGCGCCGGCCTCGCCCCGTCGTCGCCGACACTCATACAGCCGCTCAGACCCGCACAGGCGGCGACCGCCAGCGCGGTGGCGGCCCATCTCACAGGGGTGGGCAAATGGCGCACGGAGGCACCTCCAGGACGGGAGCGGCAGGAACGGGACGCGGTCCGAACGCGTCGCCCTGCCCAACTCCCTTCGTGCCACCGGGGACACGCCCTCCGTGCCCCTGTCGAACTCGGCCGCGGAGGCCCGGCGCAGCGGGAAGGGTCACCACCCTCACGCGATCGCCACTCCCATGCCGCTGCGGTTCACCGCCCCGGCACCGGACAATGGCCTTGTGCTGGAGATGACGCGCGACACGTTCGAAGAACTGGTGTCCCAGGCCCTGGACACGATCCCGCCCGAGCTCACCCGGGTGATGGACAACGTGGCGGTGTTCGTCGAGGACGAACCGGACCCCTCGGACCCGGAACTCCTCGGCCTGTACGAGGGAACGCCGCTCACCGAACGCGGGGAGTGGTACGCCGGCGTCCTCCCGGACCGCATCTCGATCTACATGGGTCCGACCCTCCGCTACTGCGAGACGGCGGAGGACGTGATCCACGAGGTGGCCGTGACCGTGGTCCACGAGATCGCCCACCACTTCGGCATCGACGACGAACGCCTGCACGAGCTCGGCTGGGGCTGACGCGCCTCCTCGGAAAGCCCGCCGCGAGCCCGCCACAGCCCCGCCGGGAAACCGTTTTGGCGATACCGGCCGGCATCCCATATGCTTCTCACGTCCCCGACGCGCTGAGAAGCGCCCAGGCGGGCCCTTAGCCCTCATCGTCTAGTGGCCCAGGACGCCGCCCTTTCAAGGCGGTAGCACGGGTTCGAATCCCGTTGGGGGCACGCACAACCCTGTGCGAGACTTGTTCTCGCACACCATATGGTCCTGTGGAGCAGTTGGTTAGCTCGCCACCCTGTCAAGGTGGAGGTCGCGGGTTCAAGTCCCGTCAGGATCGCCGAGATCGGAAACGATCTCGTGGCTGGGTAGCTCAGTTGGTACGAGCGATCGCCTGAAAAGCGATAGGTCGCCGGTTCGACCCCGGCCCCAGCCACAAGGAGAAGGCCCCGTTCGCGAGAACGGGGCCTTCTGCGTTGCCCGGCCTCCCGGTTCTGCCCGGCCTCCCGTTCTGCCCGGTTCGCGTTTCTGCCGTTCGCGTTTCTGCCCCGCCGCCCCGCTCCGTGGCGGCCGCCGTCTTCGCGGCGGCCCGGATCCCCTCGTCGGCCGACCGGATCCTTCCCGGCCGACCGGATCCTTCCCCGGCCGGCCGCTCCCGCGCGGCCGGCCATGCCCTACTCGGCGGGGCCCCTCCGGCCTGCTACTCCTCCGCCCGCTGCCGCTCCCGGCCGCGGCGCCCGCGCCACGCGAGTGCCGCCGCCACGACCGCCACCACGGCCACGAGCAGCGCCCAGTCCGGGACCGCGCGGCCCAGGGCGCCCACCCGCTCCTCGACGGCGAAGGAGTCGTCGACCGAGAGCAGCCCGGGCAGGGCCGTGGTGCCGTCGAAGGCCAGGAAGAGGGTGCCGAGGGCGACGAAGAAGAGGCCCGAGAGCAGCGAGGTCGAGTGCAGCTCGAAGCGGCCCAGGCGGATCGGCCGGCCGCGCAGCCAGCGGCGCCGGCCCAGGTCGTAACGCTCCCAGAGCACCGCGAGCAGGAAGAGCGGGACGGCCATGCCGAGCGCGTACACGGCGAGGAGCAACCCGCCGTAGGCCGGGCTGCCGCTGAGCGCCGCCACCGTCAGGACGCTGCCCAGGATGGGGCCCGCGCAGAAGCCGGCGAGGCCGTAGACCAGGCCCAGGGCGTAGACCGAGAAGGCGGTCGTGGGGCGGATCCGGCCGCTCGCCTCGGCGAGTCGGCGGGACGCGAAGCCCAGGCCGAGGATCTGCAGCACCCCGAGGGCCACGATCAGCCAGCCGCCCACGGCCACCAGGAGGTCCCGGTGGCCGTAGAAGAGGCGGCCGGCGAAGGAGCCGGCCGCGCCCAGCGGGACGAGGGTGGTGGCCAGGCCCGCGTAGAAGATCCCGGTCCGGGCGACCAGCCGGGCGCGGGTGTCGACGGAGTACGCGAAGAAGGCCGGGAGCAGCAGGGCGCTGCACGGGCTGAGGAGGGCGAGCAGACCGCCGAGGAAGGCGGCGAAGTAGCCGATCCCGGAGGTCATCGCGCGGCCCCGGCCGACTCCCCGTCCGGGCCCGGTCCCGCCGCCTTGGACCCGGCGGCCTTCGCCGCCCCGGCCGCCGCCTCGATGGCGTCCGTGAAGGTCTCCATCGGCTGGGCGCCCGCGATCGGGCGGCCGTTGACCAGGAAGGACGGCGTCGAGGTGGCGCCGAGGGCGTAGCCCTGCTCCTGGTCCCTGCTCACCGCCTCCCGGGCCGCGGCGCTGTCGGCGTCCCGGGTGAAGCGGGCGAGGTCGGCGACACCGGCCTCCTTCGCGAGGGCGGTCAGGCGCTCCTTGCCGAAGCCCTTCTCCTTGGCGCCCGGCGCGTACGCGGCCTTGTGGAACTCCCAGAACCGGCCCTGCCGCCCGGCCGCCCAGGAGGCGCGGGCGGCCGCCTCGGACTCCTCGCCGAAGATCGGGAAGTTCCGCCACTCGATGCGCAGGGTGCCGGCCTCCACGTACTTCTTGACCAGGGCGGGCTCGGTGTCCCGGGCGAACTTGCCGCAGTAGCCGCACTTGAAGTCGGCGTACTCGATCAGGACGACCGGCGCGTCGGCGCGGCCGAGGGCCAGCCCGTCCTTCGCGTCGCGGCGGGCGTAGGCCTCCAGCTCGGGGTAGACCCCGGCGGAGGGGTCCGCGGAGACCTCGGCCACGGAGGAGCCGGAGGGCGAGGACGGCTTGGTGGTGGCGTACGAGACGACGCCGAGCAGCGTGGCCGCGAGGGCCACCCCGGCGACGATCACCACGGGCTTGGACTTGGGCATGCGGAAGCGCTCCTGAGGACGGAGGAGAAAAGAGGAGGAAAGGGGACGGACCGTGCGCGGCGTGTCCGGCCTAGACCCTCAGGATCGACAGCTCCACGGGGGACGGCGACACGGGCTCCGGCGGCGCGGGACCCGGCGGCGCGTCGGCGGCGTCCTGGTCCGCGCCCCATCCGGCGCAGGAGCTCCGCTCCCCCGCGAGGGCGGTGAGCAGCTCTGCGAAGCCGTGCGGGCGGGGCGGTACGGCGGGGGCCGTGGCCCCTTCCCCGTCGCCGTGGCCCTGGTCACAGCCCGGGCCACCGGCCGGCGCGCTCGCCACCGTGCCCGGGCCACCGGCCGGCGCGCTCGCCACCGTGCCCGGGGCCGCCGCGGCGGCCGTCGTCGTCCCGCAGACCAGCAGGCCCAGCACCAGCCCCGCCAGTGCGGCGAACACCGCCGTCACGCGGAGGGTGCGGGACATGCGGAAACCTTTCGCGACGGTGCCGGGCGGTGTGCCCGAAATACTACGCATGGGCGCCGCGCCGCCCTCGTAAATCGGTTCGCCGCTTCTCGTCCGCAGGTGCGATCCTGGGTTCCGTATGTCTACTTCCTTCGCCGCCCTCCAGTCCGTCCTGGCCGAGGTCTCGCTGCGGGACTCCCACCGGCTCGGCCGCCGTCTCGAAGGCGCCCGCCGCATCCGCAAGCCCGAGGCCCGCGCGGCCGTCCTGGACGAGATCGCCGCCGAGGCCGGCAAGGCCAAGGAGCGCGTCGAGGCGCGCGCGGCCCTCGTGCCGCCCGTCACCTATCCCGAACAGCTGCCCGTCTCGCAGAAGAAGGACGAGATCGCCGAGGCGATACGCGACCACCAGGTCGTGATCGTCGCCGGCGAGACCGGCTCCGGCAAGACGACGCAGATCCCGAAGATCTGTCTGGAGCTGGGCCGCGGCGTCCGGGGCATGATCGGGCACACCCAGCCCCGCCGGATCGCCGCCCGCACGGTCGCGGAGCGCGTGGCGGAGGAGCTGCGGACCCCGCTCGGCGAGGCGGTCGGCTGGAAGGTCCGCTTCACGGACCAGGTCAACCCCGACGAGACCTTCGTCAAGCTGATGACGGACGGCATCCTGCTCGCCGAGATCCAGACGGACCGCGAGCTCCGCGCCTACGACACGATCATCATCGACGAGGCCCACGAGCGGTCCCTCAACATCGACTTCCTGCTCGGCTATCTGGCCCAGCTCCTGCCGAAGCGCCCTGATCTGAAGGTCGTGATCACCTCCGCGACCATCGACCCGGAGCGCTTCTCGCGTCACTTCGGCGAGGCCCCGATCGTCGAGGTCTCCGGCCGCACGTATCCGGTCGAGGTGCGCTACCGGCCGCTCCTGGAGGAGGACTCCGAGGAAGCGGACCGGGACCAGATCACCGCGATCTGCGACGCCGTCGACGAGCTCCGGAAGGAGGGGCCCGGCGACGTCCTGGTCTTCCTCTCCGGCGAGCGGGAGATCCGCGACACGGCGGACGCCCTGCTCAAGAAGAAGCTCTTCGACACGGAGATCCTGCCGCTGTACGCCCGGCTGTCCCACGCCGAGCAGCACCGGGTCTTCCAGGCGCACTCCGGCCGCCGGATCGTGCTCGCCACGAACGTCGCCGAGACCTCGCTGACCGTTCCCGGCATCAAGTACGTGATCGATCCGGGTACCGCCCGCATCTCGCGCTACTCGCACCGCACCAAGGTGCAGCGCCTCCCGATCGAGCCGGTCAGCCAGGCCAGCGCCAACCAGCGCAAGGGCCGCTGCGGCCGTACGTCGGACGGCATCTGCATCCGGCTCTACTCCGAGGACGACTTCCTCACCCGGCCGGAGTTCACGGACGCCGAGATCCTCCGGACGAACCTGGCCTCCGTCATCCTCCAGATGACCGCGGCCGGCCTCGGCGACATCGAGAAGTTCCCCTTCATCGACCCGCCGGACCACCGCAACATCCGGGACGGCGTCCAGCTCCTCCAGGAGCTCGGCGCGCTGGACCCGGCCCAGAAGGACCCCAAGAAGCGGCTCACGCAGCAGGGACGCAAGCTGTCCCAGCTCCCGGTCGACCCGCGGCTCGCCCGCATGGTCCTGGAAGCCGACCGGAACGGCTGCGTCCGCGAGGTCATGGTGATCGCGGCGGCGCTGTCCATCCAGGACCCGCGCGAGCGGCCGGCCGAGAAGCAGGCGCAGGCCGACCAGCTGCACGCCCGCTTCAAGGACGAGACGAGCGACTTCCTCGCCTTCCTGAACCTGTGGCGCTACGTGCGCGAGCAGCAGAAGGAGCGCGGCTCCAGCTCCTTCCGCCGGATGTGCAAGCAGGAGTACCTGAACTTCCTCCGCATCCGCGAGTGGCAGGACATCTACAGCCAGCTGCGCACGGTCGCCAAGCAGATGGGCATCCACCTCAACGAGGAGGACGCGCCCGAGCAGTCCGTCCACGTGTCCCTGCTCGCCGGCCTCCTCAGCCACATCGGTCTCAAGGACGTCAAGGAGTCCAAGGACGGCGGCAAGGACGGCAAGCGGGAGGGCACGCGGAACGAGTACCTGGGTGCCCGCGGCGCCAAGTTCGCGATCTTCCCCGGCTCGGGCCTCTTCAAGAAGCCCCCGCGGATGGTCATGTCCGCCGAGCTGGTCGAGACCTCCCGGCTCTGGGCCCGGGTGAACGCCCGGATCGAGCCCGAGTGGGTCGAGCCGCTGGCCCAGCACCTGGTGAAGAAGACGTACAGCGAGCCGCACTGGGAGAAGGACCAGGCCGCCGTCGTCGCCTTCGAGAAGGTCACGCTGTACGGCGTGCCGATCGTCGCCGACCGCAAGGTGAACTACGGCCGGATCGACCCCGAGGTCTCCCGCGACCTGTTCATCCGCAACGCGCTCGTCGAGGGCGACTGGCGCACCCACCACAAGTTCTTCGCCGACAACCGCAAGCTCCTGACCGAGGTCGAGGAGCTGGAGCACCGGGCCCGGCGCCGGGACATCCTGGTCGACGACGAGACGCTCTTCGACTTCTACGACAAGCGGGTGCCGGAACACGTCGTGTCCGGCGCGCACTTCGACTCGTGGTGGAAGCACAAGCGCCACGAGGAGCCGGAGTACCTCGACTTCGAGCGCGAGATGCTCATCAACGAGAAGGCGGGGGCGGTCACCAAGGACGACTACCCCGACTCGTGGCGGCAGGGCGCGCTGAAGTTCCGGGTGACCTACCAGTTCGAGCCGGGGGCGGACGCCGACGGCGTGACCGTCCACGTCCCGCTCCAGGTGCTGAACCAGGTCACCGACGAGGGCTTCGACTGGCAGATCCCGGGGCTGCGCGAGGAGGTCGTCACCGAGCTCATCCGCTCCCTGCCCAAGCCGATCCGCCGCCACTACGTGCCCGCGCCGAACTTCGCGGGCCGCTTCCTCGACTCCGTCGTGCCGGTGCAGGAGCCGCTGCCGACGGCGCTCGCCCGCGAGCTGCAGCGGATGGTCGGGGTCCCCGTCACGGCGGAGGACTTCGACTGGGCGAAGGTGCCCGAGCACCTCAAGGTGACCTTCCGGATCGTCGACGAGCGGCGCCGCAAGCTGGCCGAGGACAAGGACCTGGAGGCGCTGCGCCTCCAGCTGCGCCCCAAGGCCCGTCAGGCGCTCTCCCAGGCCGCCAAGGCGGCAACGGCGGGCCCGGACGGCTCCGGGCCGTCCCTGGAGCGTACGGGGCTCAAGGACTGGACGATCGGCACGCTCACCAAGGTCTTCGAGACCCGGCGGGCCGGGCAGCCCGTCAAGGCGTACCCGGCGCTGGTGGACGAGGGCGACACCGTGGCCGTACGGCTCTTCGACTCGGAGGCCGAGCAGGCGCAGGCGATGTGGCGGGGCACCCGGAAGCTGATCATGCTGAACATCCCGGTGAACCCGGCGAAGTTCGCCTCGGACAAGCTGACCAACCAGCAGAAGCTGGCCCTGTCGGCGAATCCGCACGGCTCGATCCAGGCCCTGTTCGACGACTGCGCGACCGCCGCGGCCGACCGGCTGATCGCGGACCACGGCGGCCCCGTGTGGGACGAGGAGTCCTTCCGGAAGCTGTACGACAAGGTCCGCGCCGACCTCGTCGAGCTGACGATCCGGACGGTGGGCCAGGTGCAGCAGGTCCTGGCGGCCTGGCAGGCCTGCGAGCGGCGCCTGAAGACCGCGAGCAGCCCCGCCCTGCTGCCGAACCTGCAGGACGTGCGCGAGCAGCTGTCCTGGCTGATGCCGGCCGGCTTCGTCACCCGTACGGGCCTGAAGCGGCTGCCGGACCTGATGCGCTACCTGGTCGCGGCGGACCGGCGGCTGCAGCAGATGCCGACGGGCGTGCAGCGGGACACCACCCGCATGGAGAAGGTGCACGAGATGCTGGACGAGTACGCCTGGCTGCTCGAGCAGCTCCCGAAGGGGCGCCCGGTGCCGGCCTCGGTCACGGACATCCGCTGGATGATCGAGGAGCTGCGGGTGAGCTACTTCGCGCACGCGCTGGGGACGGCGTATCCGGTGTCGGACAAGCGGATCGTGAAGGCGATCGACGCGGCGGCGCCGTAGCGGGACCCTCGCCGTCGGTGAGTTCGACCAGACCGCTGACCTGCTGTACAGTTTTCCTCGCAGCCAAGCAACAGAGGCTGCGAAGGTCCTGTGGAGCAGTTGGTTAGCTCGCCACCCTGTCAAGGTGGAGGTCGCGGGTTCAAGTCCCGTCAGGATCGCCAGTGGAAGGCCCGCACCGTTCGGTGCGGGCCTTCTTGCGTTGCGCCCATCGAAGGACGAAGGTCCCACCAAGGGGTGACCAACGGCGGGACGGTGACCCTTCCGGGGGTGGAAGGCTGTTCTGGGGCAACGGTTTGACGGTGTGACGGGAGTCACTGAATCCGTTTCAGAAGGTGGCTCACTTACACCCTCCCTACATCACCCCGATTTAATATGTGCAATTGCACGGCCTGGGAGCGGGCCCACAGGGGCACAAAAAAGATCGCACCGGACCCGGCGGAGTCCAGTGCGATCGATGACCGAGAGCCTGTTGGGGCAGGGACCGGCCGGCAGTGCTTGGGGTGGGCGAACCGGGTTGGGGGACCCGGAACGTGCCCGGTGAAGCGGGGTGTTACAGGGTCTCGCGTACGCCTCAGGCCTCGCTGCGCTGCTGCGGGATACCCGCCAGCAGGGCGCGGACCTCGGCCTCGCGATACCGGCGGTGCCCACCCAGGGTGCGGATGGACGTGAGCTTGCCTGCCTTCGCCCAACGGGTCACCGTCTTCGGGTCCACGCGGAACATCGTGGCAACCTCGGCAGGGGTCAGCAGCGGCTCGGCATCAGGGGTGCGAGCGGTCATGAGCGGCCTCCTCGGGAGAACCGAACCATCTCGGTTCTTTCCTCTAAATTCTGCACCTTGACCCGCGTTGCCCGAAATGGCAGAAGCGGGCCGAGTCGGTTATAGGACGAACGGCTTGTCCTCGGCACTACAACTACACCATCCGTCCAGCCACGTCGGCCAAACCGATGGAATTGCCCTCGCAGGTGTTCATCAGCGGCGGAAGTCGATGGACCATGCCATAACGGACAGTCACGCCCCTGTGACGATCAGTCACAGAGCGATCAGGAGTCCTCAGACCCCCCATAGAGTGCAATGCTGAGCGTTCCGCCCTTACTTGGACGGAAGGAACCCTCCCCGGACTCCTTGTCCTATTTTGGCACGAGGGTGGGTGATGGGCGCAAGGGTGCGTTAAGTGCTGTCCGTCACCCTTGAGTCAAAGGCCCGGATCGGGACCTACGTCCTGCCCCACCTTCACCACCGGCCTCACGAGAGCACACCAAACAACCGAACATGTGTCCAGCGATGAAGATCATTTACATCAGATGGACATGTCCTGTCGATGGTCAGTTGGCGAACTGCAGGTTGCGGATCGCCCGCCACCGCTCCGCGAGACGCCCGTAGGCCTCCTCCGCGCCCTCGCCGTCGCCGTCCCGGAGCGCCGCGATCCCCTCGGCCACGTCCGCCGCCGACCGGTCCGCCGCCAGCGTCTCCGCGCCGACCGCGTGCACCAGGCCGCCGTAGTCCAGCTCCACCAGCGCCCGCGGATGGAACTCCTCCAGCCAGCGGCCCACCCCGACCAGGCTCTCGGTCATCGGCCCCTCGGCGATCGCCCCCCGCAGCGCCTTCAGGGCCCGCGCCAGCCGCCGCCGCGCCTGCACCATCGGCGTCCGGTAGCGCAGCACCGGCACCTCCCCCGCGGCCAGGTCCCCCGGCGCGTACTCCCGCTCCTCGTCCGAGAACACCGCGAACCAGCTCAGCGGCACCCGCCACACCGAGCTGCGGATCCACGGCCGCGCGTCCGGGTTCCGCTCCAGCCAGCGCTCGTGGTCCGCCGCCACCTGCTCCCGTACGACCGGCGGCAGCATCGCGTCCAGGACCGGGCCCGGCAGCGTCCCGCCCACCAGCTCCTCCAGGGCCAGCCAGCCGCGCAGCCGGGTCCGCCACGGACAGACCAGGACCACCCCGTCCACCGTCACCACGAACGCGTCACCGCTCTCGTGCACCGGCACCGGAACCGGCGGCACCGACACCAAGTCGGCCAGCGAACGCCGCAGTTCCTCCTGCACGCCCGGGGTGTCCGGCCGGCACGCGTAGCGGGACCAGTGCCCCCGCTCCGGCTCCGGGAACGCGGCCAGCGGCTCGTACACCCGCAGATAGGAGGCATAGGGGACGAACACCGACGAAGGGACCGACATGTCGTGAATCCTTCCACGCGGGTCATCCTGAAGGGGGTGATCCTGAGCACTGCGCCCCTGCTACGGCCAGGTAGGACTTACCCTTCTGCCGACCAGGTCCCACCCCCACCCGCAGGGGGGACCTTCCGCCGCTTCGTACTTGGGAGTCACCACCGTGACCGATGTGACCGGCGTTCCTGACGTACTGCACACCCTGTTCCACTCGGAGCAGGGGGGCCACGAGCAAGTCGTGCTGTGCCAGGACCGCGCCACCGGCCTCAAGGCCGTCATCGCCCTCCACAACACCGCCCTGGGCCCCGCCCTCGGCGGCACCCGCTTCTACCCGTACGCCACCGAGGCCGAGGCCGTCGCCGACGCGCTGAACCTCTCCCGCGGAATGTCGTACAAGAACGCCATGGCCGGTCTCGACCACGGCGGCGGCAAGGCCGTCATCATCGGCGACCCGGAGCAGATCAAGAGCGAGGAACTCCTCCTCGCCTACGGGCGCTTCGTGGCCTCCCTCGGCGGCCGCTACGTCACGGCCTGCGACGTCGGCACCTACGTCGCCGACATGGACGTCGTGGCCCGGACGAACCGGTGGACCACCGGCCGCTCCCCCGAGAACGGCGGCGCCGGCGACTCCTCCGTCCTCACCGCCTTCGGCGTCTTCCAGGGCATGCGCGCCTCCGCGCAGACCCTGTGGGGCGACCCCTCCCTGCGCGGCCGCAAGGTCGGCGTCGCCGGCGTCGGCAAGGTCGGCCACTACCTGGTCGAGCACCTCCTGGAGGACGGCGCCGAGGTCGTGATCACCGATGTGCGCGAGGAGTCGGTGCGCCGGATCACCGAGAAGCACCCGCAGGTCACCGTCGTCGCCGACACCGCGGCGCTGATCCGCGTCGAGGGCCTCGACATCTACGCGCCCTGCGCGCTGGGCGGCGCCCTGAACGAGGAGACCGTCCCCTTCATCACCGCCCGCATCGTCTGCGGCGCGGCCAACAACCAGCTCGCCCACCCGGGCATCGAGAAGGACCTCGTCGAGCGCGGGATCCTCTACGCCCCTGACTACGTGGTGAACGCCGGCGGCGTGATCCAGGTCGCCGACGAGCTGCACGGCTTCGACTTCGACCGCTGCAAGGTGAAGGCCACGAAGATCTTCGACACCACCCTGGAGATCTTCGCACGTGCGAAGGCGGACGGCATTCCGCCGGCCGCCGCGGCCGACCGGATCGCCGAGCAGCGCATGGCCGAGGCCCGTCGGGCCTGAGCCGGGCGGGGGCGGCCCGCCGTTCGGGGAGCGATTCGCGAGACTTCGCTCACGCCGATCGGCGGGTCGGACCTCTAGAAGAGGTTAAAATCGCGACTGACCAGCGAGGACGGGGCACCTCGATGGTTCTGTACCGGGGTATGTGATGCGCGCGGCGTACCGTAGACCGACGGAAACAGGTACCGTTGAAGCCCTACGGACCGGTCTCTCTTTGAGAGCCCGTTCCGGACCATGAACGCGTGTCAAGACTCTGGGGCCAAAGAGCCCCGTCACCGAGGGGGTCGAGCCATGGGGCGCGGCCGGGCAAAGGCCAAGCAGACCAAGGTCGCCCGCCAGCTGAAGTACAGCAGCGGCGGGACTGACCTGTCGCGTCTGGCCAATGAGCTGGGCGCATCGACTTCGAGCCAGCCGCCGAATGGCGAGCCGTTCGAGGACGACGACGAGGAAGACGACCCGTACGCGCAGTACGCGGATCTCTACAACACGGACGACGAGGACGAGGACGGCGAGTCCGGTCCGGCGTCCACTCAGCGTCGCGCTTGACCTTCTGAACACCGAAACCCGGTCCGGAGTACCCGGACCGGGTTTCTGCGCTGTCCGGAGCCGCTGGCGGGCGGCGGCGGGCCTTTCCGGGGTGCCCCGGGTGCCCCGGGTGCCCCGCGCGCGAGACCTTCGGCGGATGCGACGAAGGAGCACCCCGAACGGGAATGCTCCTTCGTGGCTTTCTCCGGTTTACTTCGCGTAGTCGCCGATCAGCTCTGCGCCGGTCGAGTGATCGCCGCGCTCGGTGATCTCACCGGCCACCCAGGACTCGACACCCCGGTCGGCGAGCGTCGCCAGGGCGGCGTCCACCGAGTCGGCGGGGACCACGGCCATCATGCCGACGCCCATGTTCAGGGTCTTCTCCAGCTCCAGGCGCTCGACCTGCCCGGCCTTGCCGACCAGGTCGAAGACGGCGCCCGGGGCCCAGGTCGACCGGTCGACCACCGCGTGCAGACCGTCCGGGATCACCCGAGCCAGGTTGGCGGCGAGGCCACCACCCGTGATGTGGCTGAAGGCGTGCACGTCGGTGGTCCGGGTGAGCGCCAGACAGTCGAGCGAGTAGATCTTGGTGGGCTCCAGGAGCTCCTCGCCCAGGGTCCGGCCGAACTCCTCGACCTGCTGGTCGAGGGTCATGCCGGCGCGGTCGAACACCACGTGGCGGACGAGCGAGTACCCGTTGGAGTGAAGACCGGAGGACGCCATGGCGATGACCGCGTCCCCCGTACGGATGCGATCCGCGCCGAGCAGGCGGTCGTACTCGACGACACCCGTGCCCGCGCCCGCGACGTCGAAGTCGTCCGGACCGAGGAGGCCCGGGTGCTCCGCCGTCTCGCCGCCGACGAGCGCGCAGCCCGCCAGGACGCAGCCCTCGGCGATGCCCTTCACGATGGCGGCGACCCGCTCGGGGTGCACCTTGCCGACGCAGATGTAGTCGGTCATGAAGAGCGGCTCGGCACCGCAGACGACGATGTCGTCCATGACCATGGCGACCAGGTCGTGGCCGATCGTGTCGTACACGCCCATCTGGCGGGCGATGTCGACCTTCGTGCCGACGCCGTCGGTGGCCGAGGCGAGCAGCGGGCGCTCGTAGCGCTTGAGGGCGGAGGCGTCGAAGAGGCCGGCGAAGCCCCCGAGGCCACCGAGGACCTCGGGGCGCTGCGTCTTCTTCACCCACTCCTTCATGAGCTCGACGGCGCGGTCGCCCGCCTCGATGTCGACACCTGCTGCTTTGTAGCTGGATGCAGCCGCGTAGCTGGCACCAGTGGTCTCAGGCATGGCTGGGAACTTTCGTGTCGTCGTACTGCGGTTGCAGCGGGGTCTTACGGGCGGCGCAGGGCGTCGGCGGCCGCGGTGGCGGCGGGGCCGGCGGCCAGCTCGGTCTCCAGGAGCTGCTTGCCGAGCAGCTCCGGGTCCGGAAGCTCCATCGGGTACTCGCCGTCGAAGCAGGCGCGGCACAGGTTGGGCTTCTGGATGGTGGTCGCCTCGATCATCCCGTCGAGGGAGATGTACGAGAGCGAGTCCGCCCCGAGCGACTTGCCGATCTCTTCGACCGACATGCCGTTGGCGATCAGCTCCGCGCGGGTGGCGAAGTCGATGCCGAAGAAGCAGGGCCACTTCACCGGCGGGGAGGAGATCCGGATGTGGACCTCGGCGGCGCCGGCCTCGCGGAGCATCCGGACCAGCGCGCGCTGGGTGTTGCCGCGGACGATCGAGTCGTCGACGACCACCAGGCGCTTGCCCTTGATGACTTCCTTGAGGGGGTTCAGCTTCAGCCGGATGCCCAGCTGGCGGATGGTCTGCGAGGGCTGGATGAAGGTCCGGCCGACGTACGCGTTCTTCACCAGGCCGGCGCCGAACGGGATGCCGGAGGCCTCCGCGTAGCCGATGGCGGCCGGGGTCCCCGACTCCGGCGTCGCTATCACCAGGTCGGCCTCGACAGGGGCCTCCTTGGCGAGCCGGCGGCCCATCTCCACGCGGGAGAGGTACACGTTCCGGCCGGCGATGTCGGTGTCCGGGCGAGCCAGGTACACGTACTCGAAGACACAGCCCTTGGGCTTCGCTTCTGCGAATCGAGAGGTGCGGATGCCGTTCTCGTCGATCGCGATCAGCTCGCCCGGCTCGACCTCGCGGACGAAGGTCGCGCCGCAGATGTCGAGGGCGGCGGACTCGGAGGCGACCACCCAGCCGCGCTCCAGCCGGCCGAGCACCAGCGGGCGGATGCCCTGCGGGTCACGGGCGGCGTAGAGCGTGTGCTCGTTCATGAAGACGAGGGAGAAGGCGCCCCGGACGTCGGGGAGGACCTTCGCGGCAGCCTGCTCGATGGTGAGCGGCGTGCCGTCCTCGTCCACCTGGCCCGCGAGCAGCGCGGTGACCAGGTCGGTGTCGTTGGTGGCGGCGACCTGAGTGGTGCGCCCCTCCTTCTTGGGGAGGTCCGCGACCATCTCGGCCAGCTGGGCCGTGTTCACCAGGTTGCCGTTGTGGCCGAGCGCGATCGAGCCGTGGGCGGTCGCCCGGAAGGTCGGCTGAGCGTTCTCCCACACGGAGGCCCCGGTGGTCGAGTAGCGGGCGTGACCGACCGCGATATGACCCTGGAGGGAACCGAGAGAGGTCTCGTCGAAGACCTGGGACACCAGTCCCATGTCCTTGAAGACGAGGATCTGGGAGCCGTTGCTGACCGCGATTCCCGCGGATTCCTGGCCCCGATGCTGGAGGGCGTAGAGCCCGAAGTACGAGAGCTTTGCGACCTCTTCGCCGGGAGCCCAGACTCCGAAAACGCCGCAGGCGTCCTGGGGGCCCTTCTCACCGGGGAGCAGGTCGTGGTTGAGTCGTCCGTCACCACGTGGCACGCCACCGAGTGTAGGCGAGATCGACCATCGGTCCGAATTCGCGGACGAGGCGTGATAGGCCCTTCCCGGCGCTCGTAGGATCGCACGAACTGATCCTTCGATCCTTGTCGGAGCCCACAAAGCAAGGGGCGCAAGGGTTACTGACCGGTAGCCATGATCAGGACCGTCCCGAGCGGACGCTCGTACGGTACGGGGCGAACGGTCGGGATGTGACGGAGTCCACGGTGCGGGACGGTCGTTGACACCTCCCGCACCCTCCGCCAGGCTTCCCGATCATGCAGCCCGTCAGCGACCTCGACCTCTCGGTCACCCTTGTGGCGCGCCGACACGTGGACCTGGCCCGTGTCGCGAGCGCGATCTGTCGCCGCGGCTGACCGGAACCTCTGTTCCAGGTCTTCGCGCCGCCTCGCACAGGCATCCCCCGCCGGCTCCCTCCGGCCACGCCGGATCGCTCCGGCCCCCACCGGCTTCCACACCGGATCGCTGCGGCCCTCGCCGGCTTCCTCCGGCCACGCGGCCTCGCTCCGGCGTTCCACGATGCGTTCCACCAGGAGACCCGTATGTCCACACCCCTGTCCCGGCGTGCCCTCGGCGGTGCCGCCGCCGGCGCCGCCGCCGGAGTCGCCCTCGGCGCCGCGGCGCCCACCGCCTCCGCCGCCCCGGCCTCCGCCTCCCCCGGGGAGCGGCCCTTCCGGGCCGCCACCGGGCGCCACGCGCCCCGGCCCAACATCCTCTTCATCCTCGGCGACGACCTCGGCTGGGCCGACCTCTCCTCCTACGGCTCCCCGCACATCCGCACCCCGCACCTGGACCGGCTCGCCCGCCAGGGCGTCCGCTTCACCGACGCCTACTCCGGCTCGGCCACCTGCTCCCCCACCCGCTTCAGCCTGTACACCGGCCGCTACCCCGGACGCACCCGAGGCGGCCTCGCCGAGCCCATCGCCGACACGTCGGTCGGCCTGGAGCCCACCCACCCCACGCTCGCCTCGCTGCTGCGCGACGCCGGGTACAGCACCGCGCTCATCGGCAAGTGGCACTGCGGCTACCTGCCCGACTACTCGCCCACCCGCTCCGGCTGGGACGAGTTCTTCGGAAACTTCGGCGGCGCCCTGGAGTACTACTCCAAGCTCGGCCTCGGCGGCGAGTACGACCTCTACGAAGGCGACGCCACCTACAAGGACCTGCGCTACTACACCCGCATCCTCACCGAGCGGGCGAGCGAGTACGTGAGCCGCCCCCACGACCGCCCGTTCCTGCTCAACCTCAACTTCACCACCCCCCACTGGCCCTGGATCGCCGACGGCGACGAGGAGACCAGCGCCGAGATCGTCCGGCGGATCAAGGCCGGCGACCGCTCCGCCCTGTGGCACCAGGACGGCGGCTCGATAGAGAAGTACAAGGAGATGGTCGAGGACCTCGACCGCTCCGTCGGGAAGGTGCTCGCCGCCCTCGCGCGGGCCGGCCGCGAGCGCGACACCCTCGTCTTCTTCGGCAGCGACAACGGCGGCGAACGCTTCTCCTACAACTGGCCGCTCGCCGGCAACAAGGGCTCCCTCCAGGAGGGCGGCATCCGGGTCCCGTCGATCCTGCGCTGGCCCGCCCGCATCGACGGTGGCCAGGCCAGCGACCTGCCCGTCTACTCCCCCGACTGGACGGCCACCCTCCTCGACATCGGCGGCGCCCGGCCCCATCCCGCCTACCCCCTCGACGGCACCAGCCTCGCCGGGCACCTCCTGCGCGGCGAGAAGGTCGCCGAGCGCGACCTGTTCTGGCGGGTGCGCGGCGAGCGGGCGCTGCGCCGCGGCGACTGGAAGTACTACCGGGGCAAGAGCGGCCGCGACCAGCTCTTCCACCTCACCGAGGACGCCCGCGAACAGGCCGACCGGGCCCCGTACGAGAAGCAACGGCTGGCCGAGCTGAAGGCCGCCTGGGAGCGGACGGACGCCGGACTGCTCCCCTACGGCGGCTGACGGCCCGGGCTAGCCGGCCTGGGCGGTGAAGCCCTGGCCGTCGCTGTCGGTGACGGTCAGGGTGCGGTGGACCAGGCGGTAGGTGAGCGGGCCGTCGAGGGCGTCGTACAGCTTGGTCTCGAGCTCCATCTGCGGGCCCGTGCACATCATGCGGGTGGTCGCGATCGTGCCCAGGGTGATCGTCCTGTCGGTGATCTTCGCGGGGGCCGTGACCCGGTTGCAGCCGAGGCTGCCGGTGAGCCGCCCGTCCTTGCCGAAGGTCAGCTTCGCCTTGCCCTCGGAGCCGGCGGGCAGCGAGCCGGCGGTGGCACCGTCGAGCAGCGCGTCCACCGTCCACGTCGTGCCGACGAGCGGGGCGTCGGACTCGGCGGTCAGCTCCACGCCCTTGCGGCCGTCGGCCGAGGTGAGGGTGAGCGCCTTGTCCTTCAGCCGCCCCTCCAGCTCGCCGCTGAAGGCCTTGAGCAGGGCCCGTTCGAACCGCTGCCGGTCGGCCGGGCAGCCGATCTCGGTGACCTCCTGCGGGGAGACCGTGAGGGTGTCGCCGTGCACGGCGACGGTGGCCCCGAAGTGGTTGCATCCGCTGTCGCCCTGGGCGCGCCCCTTACCGTCGATCTCCAGGTGCGCCCCGGGCGGGGCCATCGAGCGGGTGCCGTCGAGCGTGACCGCGGCGATCGTCCAGTTGCTGCCCTGGACGGGCAGATCGGGGGTGTCGGCGCCGGCCCCTGGAGCCGCGCCCTGCTCCGTACCGCACGCGGAGAGCAGGACGAGGGCGGAGACGGCGAGGGCGGCGGCGAGTGTGCGCGGCTTCTGCATGCAGGTGGGACGGACGCCGCCGCCGTACGGTTCCGGTGCCTCACGGTCCGCTTCCCCGGCCGGTGCCGGTGCCGGGTCAGCCCATGAGGGGGAGCAGGCCCGCGAGGTCCGCGCGTTCCCCGCTCGCCCGCACCCGGGCCGCGTCCAGCTCCGTGGCCCAGGCGGCCCGGCCGGTCGCGAGCCTGACCCAGGTCAGCGGGTCCGTCTCGACCACGTTCGGCGGGGTGCCGCGGGTGTGCCTCGGCCCCTCGACACACTGCACCACCGCGAACGGCGGCACCCGCACCTCCACCGCGCCGCCCGGGGCCTTCGCCGCCAGGGCGTCGGCCAGCAGCCGGGTGCAGGCGGCGAGCGCCTGCCGGTCGTAGGGGATCTCCAGCCCGGTCGCCGCGTTCAGGTCGTCGGTGTGGACGACGAGTTCGACGGTCCGCGTGACGAGGAAGTCGGCGAGGGTCATCGCGCCGAGGCTCACCGGCAGCAGCCGGGTGTCGGCGGCGGCCGGCACCTGCTCGTACGCCTCGGCGGTCCGCCCGTACAGGGCCGCGAGATCCGCGGAGTCGAGTCCCCGGGTGTGCTCGTCGATCCGCTCGGCGGCGGCGGAGGTCGCGAACGGCCATTCCAGCAGCGCGAGTTCCTGCTTCGCGGGCTCCGGTGCGGCCAGCAGCTGCGGCACGCTGCCGACCATCCACGCGAGGTGCGCGGCCAGGTCCCGCACCGTCCACGCGCCGAGCCGGGTCGGCCCGTCGAGCGCCTCTGCCGGCAGCGCGAGCACCGCGTCCCGTACGTGCCCGAACTGGGCGAGGACGGCGGCGCGGATCTTGGCGGAGTCGTAGCTGCGGGTGCGCTTCTTGGCGGGTGGCATGGGCTGAGGCTAGCCCCGAGACTTGAGGGAGGGGGACATCCCCTCATCGAAAGGCAGTGCCGGGACCATGACCCATCACGAGCACCCCGATGCCGTCCTGGTGCGCCAGGGCTACGAAGCGTTCATGAAAGGTGACATGGAGGGGTTGTCCTCCATGATGACCAGCGACTGTACCCACCACGCACCCGGGAGCACCCGGTTCGGCGGGCACTTCAAGGGCCGGGACAACATCCTGGCCATGTACGGGGCGATGGCCGAGTACACCGGTGGCAGCATGCGCATCGAACTCGGCAGCATCTGCGTCGACGGGCGCGGTCACGCCATCGCGAGCCACAAGTGGTTCGCCGAGCACGGTGACCGGGGCATCGAGATGCCGGGCGCCCTCTTCTTCACGATCATCGGCGGCAAGGTCTCCGACATCGACGAGTGCGTCGAGGACATCGCGGAGCTCGACGCCTTCTACTCGCTCGACGACTGACCCGGGCCGTCACCGCACGGAAGAGCCCCCGCCCGGGAAGGGCGGGGGCTCGGTCCGTACGCGTACGGGACCCGATCAGGCCAGCAGGCCCGGGATCGTCGCCTCGTGCACGGTGCGCAGCTCCTCCAGGGAGGCGCTGAACTCGCCCTGCACGTCGACCGCGTCGCCGTCGACGACACCGATGCGGGTCGCCGGCAGACCCCGCGCACCGCACATGTCGGTGAAGCGGAGCTCCTCGCTGCGCGGGACGGCCACGACCGCACGGCCGGCCGACTCGCTGAAGAGGAAGGTGAAGGCGTCGAGGCCCTCGGGCACGACCAGGCGCGCGCCGTTGCCGCCGCGCAGGCAGGACTCGACGACCGCCTGGACCAGACCGCCGTCGGACAGGTCGTGGGCCGCGTCGATCATGCCGTCGCGGGAGGCCGAGATCAGGATCTCGCCGAGCAGCTTCTCCCGGTCGAGGTCCACGGCCGGCGGCATGCCGCCGAGGTGCTGGTGGATCACCTCGGACCAGGCGGACCCGCCGAACTCCTCCTTGGTGTCGCCGAGCAGGTAGAGGAGCTGGCCCTCTTCCGCGAAGGCGATCGGGGTGCGGCGGTTGACGTCGTCGATCACACCGAGGACGGCCACGACGGGCGTCGGGTGGATGGCCACGTCACCGGTCTGGTTGTACAGCGACACGTTGCCGCCGGTGACCGGGGTGCCCAGCTGCAGGCAGCCGTCCGCGAGACCACGGGTGGCCTCGGCGAACTGCCACATCACGGCCGGGTCCTCGGGCGAACCGAAGTTCAGGCAGTCCGAGATCGCGAGCGGCTTGGCGCCGGAGGCGGCGACGTTGCGGTACGCCTCCGCCAGCGCGAGCTGCGCACCGGTGTACGGGTCGAGCTTGGCGTACCGGCCGTTGCCGTCGGTCGCCATGGCCACGCCCAGGTTCGACTCCTCGTCGATCCGGACCATGCCGGCGTCCTCGGGCTGGGCGAGCACGGTGTTGCCCTGGACGAAGCGGTCGTACTGGTCGGTGATCCACGCCTTGGAGGCCTGGTTCGGGGAGCCGACCAGCTTCAGGACCTGGTCCTTCAGCTCGGCGCCGTTCTGCGGACGGGCCAGCTTGCCGGCGTCGTCGGCCTGGAGGGCGTCCTGCCAGTCCGGGCGCGCGAACGGCCGGTGGTAGGTCGGGCCCTCGTGGGCGACGGTGCCCGGGGGCACGTCCACGATGAGCTCGCCGTGCCAGAAGATCTCCAGGTGGTCGCCGTCCGTGACCTCACCGATGACGGTGGCGGTGACGTCCCACTTCTCGCAGATCTCCATGAAGCGGTCGACGTGCTGCGGCTCGACGATCGCGCACATGCGCTCCTGCGACTCGCTCATGAGGATCTCCTCGGGCGAGAGCGTCGCGTCGCGCAGCGGCACGGTGTCCAGCTCGACCCGCATGCCGCCGGAGCCGGCCGAGGCCAGCTCGGAGGTGGCGCAGGACAGGCCGGCGCCGCCGAGGTCCTGGATGCCCGCGACCAGCTTCTCCTGGAAGATCTCCAGGGTGCACTCGATGAGGAGCTTCTCCTGGAACGGGTCGCCGACCTGGACCGCCGGGCGCTTGGTGGGCTTGGAGTCGTCGAAGGTCTCGGACGCGAGGACCGAGACGCCGCCGATGCCGTCGCCACCGGTGCGGGCACCGTAGAGGATGACCTTGTTGCCGGGGCCGGCGGCCTTGGCGAGGTGGATGTCCTCGTGCTTCATGACGCCGATGCAGCCGGCGTTGACCAGCGGGTTGCCCTGGTAGCAGGAGTCGAAGACGACCTCGCCGCCGATGTTGGGCAGGCCCAGGCAGTTGCCGTAGCCGCCGATGCCGGCGACGACGCCGGGCAGCACGCGCTTGGTGTCGGGGTGGTCGGCGGCGCCGAAGCGCAGCGGGTCGACCACGGCGACCGGGCGGGCGCCCATGGCGAGGATGTCGCGGACGATGCCGCCGACGCCGGTGGCCGCGCCCTGGTAGGGCTCGATGTAGCTGGGGTGGTTGTGCGACTCGACCTTGAAGGTGACCGCGTAGCCCTGGCCGACGTCGACGACGCCCGCGTTCTCGCCGATGCCGACGAGCATGGCGTCGTTCTCCGGGGCCTTCTCGCCGAACTGCTTCAGGTGGACCTTGCTGCTCTTGTAGGAGCAGTGCTCGGACCACATGACGGAGTACATGGCGAGCTCGGCGCCGGTGGGCCGGCGGTCGAGGATCTCGCGGATGCGCGCGTACTCGTCTTCCTTGAGGCCGAGTTCCTTCCAGGGCTGCTCGACGTCGGGCGTCTCGGTCGCGTGCTTGACCGTGTCCAGAGTCATCAGGCGTTGACCAGCTTCTTGAGGATCGAGGTGAAGAAACCGAGCCCGTCGGTCTTGCCGGTGCCGACCAGCGGCTCGACGGCGTGCTCGGGGTGCGGCATGAGGCCGACCACGTTGCCCGCGGCGTTGGTGATGCCCGCGATGTCGCGCAGCGAGCCGTTGGGGTTCATGTCCAGGTAGCGGAAGGCCACCCGCCCCTCGGCCTCCAGCTCGTCGAGCGTGCGCTCGTCGGCGACGTACCGGCCGTCCATGTTCTTGAGCGGGACCTCGATCTCCTGGCCCTCGGTGTAGTCCGAGGTCCAGGCGGTCTCCGCGTTCTCCACCCGCAGCTTCTGGTCGCGGCAGATGAAGTGGAGGTGGTTGTTGCGCAGCATGGCGCCGGGCAGCAGGTGGGCCTCCGTGAGGATCTGGAAGCCGTTGCAGATGCCGAGGACGGGCATGCCCGCCTTCGCCTGCTCGATGATCGTCTCCATCACCGGCGAGAAGCGGGAGATGGCTCCGGCCCGCAGATAGTCGCCGTAGGAGAAGCCGCCCGCGAGGACCACCGCGTCGACCTGCTTGAGGTCCTTGTCGCGGTGCCAGAGCGAGACCGGCTCGGCGCCCGCGAGGCGGGCGGCGCGCAGCGCGTCCTGGTCGTCGAGCGTTCCGGGGAACGTGACGACGCCGATGCGTGCGGTCACGACTCCACCTTCACGATGAAGTCCTCGATCACGGTGTTGGCAAGGAAGGTTTCGGCCATCTCATGGATGCGGGCGAGGGCGGCCTCGTCGACCGGTCCCTCCACCTCGAGCTCGAAGCGCTTCCCCTGGCGGACGTCGGCGATGCCGTCGAACCCGAGGCGGGGCAGTGCACGCTGCACCGCCTGCCCCTGCGGGTCGAGGATCTCCGGCTTGAGCATGACGTCGACTACGACGCGTGCCACTGGCACTCCCGGTGGTGGTGTTGCGTGGGCGGTTCCTTCAGCGTACCTGCCTCCAAATTCTACGCGGGTAGAAGTCTGAAGGATCCTACAAAACACCCCCGCACATCGGGCCGGTGAATTCAAGCGGAATATCACCTGCCGACCGAGACACGCGGAAACAATTGACTGGGCTTCACAATGCGGGACCGGTCGCTGTACAAAGGGAATGCAGAGCAACTCCAACGAGCACAGCGTTGCCCCCGGAGCGCCGTCGTCTCGGCATCACCGCACGTCAGAGCGGTGAACCCGCCGAAACAACCGGCCCTCCGCAGGAAAGGACCGATATCCGTGGCACAGCGTGTGGTGGTCACTCTCTTCGACGACATCGACGGCGGAGAGGCGGCGGAAACGGTCGCGTTCGGCCTGGACGGGAAGACGTACGAGATCGACCTGAATCCCGCCAATGCAAAGAAACTGCGCAAGGCCCTCGCCCCCTACCTGGCGGCCGGCCGGAAGCTGAGCGCCAGGCCTGCGGCCGGTTCCGGGCCGAAGGGCGCCCCGGCCGCGCAGAAGCACACCGTGCTCGCGCCCGATCCGGCGGCGGTCCGCGCCTGGGCCCAGTCCAACAAGATGGACGTGCCCACCAGGGGCCGGATCCCCAAGCGGGTCTACGAGGCCTTCCTCGCCGCGAGCTGACACCGCGGGCCCGAGCCGATTTGCCTTGCACCCCCCTTGATCCGCTAGAGTCTGGAACACGCCGAGGGGCGAGGCCGCAGGGCCGGACCTCACGCAGCGTGCGGGTGTAGTTCAGTAGCAGAACAGCCCCCTTCCAGGGGGAAGGCGCAGTGTGCAATTCCTGTCACCCGCTCTGCATCGCGATTACCGAGCACTCCGGTGCTTCAGGTACAGTGGTGCTCGCACCGCCCGGTGAAAGCCGGTCGGGAGCAATGCGGACGTGGCTCAGTTGGTAGAGCATCACCTTGCCAAGGTGAGGGTCGCGAGTTCGAATCTCGTCGTCCGCTCAGGGAGCGAAGGCCCCGGTTCTCAGGAACCGGGGCCTTCGTCGTACTCCCACGGAGTGTGGTCACAGCCACAGTCCACAGCCCGGAAAACCGTGGCATCGGCACCCGCCATCCTGTGTATAGTTAGCAGCGCGCTACGGCGCATGCGGACGTGGCTCAGTTGGTAGAGCATCACCTTGCCAAGGTGAGGGTCGCGAGTTCGAATCTCGTCGTCCGCTCCATGAAGAAGCCCCCGGTCGAATCGACCGGGGGCTTTCTCGTTCCCTAGGACCAGGCGTTGCCGGTCAGCAGCTCGAAGGCCTCGATGTACCTGCCGCGAGTCTTCTCCACGACCTCATCCGGCAGGGCCGGCGGCGGCTGCTCGCTCTTGCGGTCCCAGCCGGAGGCCGGCGACGTCAGCCAGTTCCGCACGATCTGCTTGTCGTACGACGGCTGGGCGCGACCCGGCTGCCACTCGGCGGCCGGCCAGAAGCGGGAGGAGTCCGGGGTGAGGACCTCGTCCGCGAGGACCAGGCGCTCGCCCTCCGGGGTGCTCTCGAAGCCGAGCTCGAACTTCGTGTCCGCGAGGATGATCCCGCGATCGCGCGCGATGTCACGGGCGCGGGAGTAGACGGCGAGGGTCGTCTGGCGCAGCAGGGCGGCGGTCTCCGCACCCACCTGGCGGGCGACCTCCTCGTAGGACACGTTCTCGTCGTGGTCGCCGACGGCGGCCTTCGTCGCCGGGGTGAAGATCGGGGCGGGCAGCTCCGAGCCGTCGACCAGGCCCTCGGGCAGCGCGAGACCGCAGACCGTGCGGGACTCGTCGTACTCCAGGAGGCCGGAGCCGGTGAGGTAGCCGCGGGCGACGCACTCGACCGGGACCATGTTCAGGGACTTGCAGATCAGGGTCCGGCCCGCCCAGTCGGCAGGAGCGCCCGCCGGGACCTCGGTCGACAGGACGTGGTGGGGGACCAGGTCGGAGAGCCGGTCGAACCACCACAGCGAGAGCTGGGTCAGCACCCGCCCCTTGTCGGGGATCTCGGTCGGCAGCACCCAGTCGTACGCGGACAGGCGGTCGCTCGCCACCATGACGAGGTCGCCCGCCTCGTTGCGGTACAGGTCGCGAACCTTGCCCGTGTGGAGATGGGTCAGGCCCGGGACCTGGACGGGCTCGGGCTTTTCTACGAATCCGGACACGGTTCCTCCGCGTAGGTTGATCCAGGAGCGTGTCCGATTCTCTCGCACATCCGGGCGGAGCCGGGCGCCGGGCCCTGTGACCCCCCGCTCAGTCCCTCTTGCAGATGCGGTCGAGGAGGTTCGCGGTGGCGCGCTGGATGCGAGTGTCCACATGGCCGGGCCGGTCGAGCGCGGGCGACCAGGCGAAGGTGCCCGAGGCGAAGACCCAGGCGCCGGACGGGGCCCGGTAGAGGCTCGTCTCCTGGTGCCGCAGGGACCCTTCGCCGTCCCGGTACGGCGAGTGGGAGAGCAGGATGCGGCCCTGGTGCTCGGGCAGCGCGGTGCGCGGGAAGTAGCGGTCGGCCTCGCCCGCGACCAGGCCGGGAACCTCGTCGCCCTCGCCGGCGCCGGTGGCCTCCCAGAGCCAGTGGTCCGCGTTCCGTACGACCATCGGGTGCGGTTCGGGCACCCGGCCCGCGTACTGGATGCCGAGCAGCTGCTGCTCGGGCCGGTCGACCTCCCGCCAGAGCGCGGCGCGGCCCGGGCCCCGGCGCTTGCGGCAGGTGAGGAGCCGGTCCGGCGCACCGGACGGGGACGGGGCGAGCTCCACCTGCCAGTACATGGTGTTGGCGGAGAGGAAGACCAGCGAGGTGCCCTGGTCGCGGGCGAGCTCGACCGTACGGCGCATGGGCACCGACCAGTACTCGTCGTGACCGGGGAAGACCAGGCCCCGGTAGCGGCTCGGGTCGACCCGGCCCGCGTGCAGGTCGCGGGTCTCCGCGTACGCCAGGTCGTAGCCGTAGCGCTCGGCCCAGCGGATGAAGTCGTAGGCGTGACCCACGTGCAGCGGCAGGCCCGCGCCCGCGTACGGACGGTCGAAGGACACGGTCACCGCCGCGTCCTCCTCGCCGAGCAGCCGGCCCTCCTCGTCCCACGCGTGGTAGAGGCTGGCGCCGGTGCGGCCGTCCTCCGGATAGAGGTTGTACGCCTGCCAGGTCACGTCCGGCAGGACGAGCAGCAGGTCCGCCGGGTGGCTGTCGCGGACCGTGAAGGGGATGTGGGAGCGGTAGCCGTCGGCAGTGGTGAGCACGGCGACGTACGCGCCGATCGACCAGTACGACGGGACCTGCAACCGCCAGGACTGCCACCAGTGATGGCAGGACACGGTCCGGTCGGCGGTCAGCGGGGCCGGCTGGACGATCCCGGACAGCCGCGGGCTCGTGGTGATCTTGGCGGCGCCGTCACCGCCGTAGTGCCCGATGCGGTAGATGTCGACCGAGAACTGCTGCGGCGGGTCCACGGTGACGTGGAAGTCGATCGCCTCACCGGGCGCGACGGCGCCGTTCGACACGAAGCCCTTGATCTGGCCGTGCACGTCGTCGGCCGTGCGGGGACCGCCCGTGCCGCCGCGGGCCAGGGTCTCGTCCGCGTACCAGGGAACCATCTGGCCGGTGTCGTCGAAGTAGTTCTCCGAACCGCGCAGCCAGGGCAGCGGGCCCTGGCCGAAGGGGTCCGAGACCGCATGGGCGAGCGCGCCCGATTCCCACCGCCTGATCTGCTCCGCCCCCATGCCGCGCCCTCCCTCGACTCCCCCGGTCGGCCGGTCAGTGCCTCTGGATACTGCCTCTGTCAGTGCCGGTCTCCAGCACATCACATAACGCACGCACTCCGTCACCCTTCGTCGTGAATTGACGGGAGTGGAAGGCGGTCCTCCGGGGCGGGCCGCCTCAGACCAGGCGTACGGGCTTCTCCGGTCGGACCCCGGTCCTGGCCAGCCAGGCGCGCAGGGGATCCGGATCGCCGTCCTCGACGAGCGCCAGGACGGCGCCGGCCAGATCCGTGCTCCGCTCGCCCCGGACGAACAGGGCCGGCCCGTCCAGCCAGTCGAGGCCCGGCGCGGCCTCGGCCGTGTCGACCGCCGCACAGCACACCATCGCCGTCACGTGGTCGGCCAGCAGGTCCCGCCCGCTGCGCGGCGGCTGCAGCGGGAACAGCGGCAGCGGCCCGTCCGGTCCCTCGGCCGCGGGCACCGCCGGCCGCAGCCCCTCCTCGCGGGCCGCCTGCGCGGTGAGCGCGGCGGCGAGGGCGTCGGCCGCGGCGCCGCCGCCGGTCTGCGGGGCGGTGAGGTGCGCCATGACGCGGGAGAGGGTGGGGGCGCCGGAGGCCGGCTCGGCGGCGCTCTCGCGCACCGGGGCCGTGATGCCGTCGGCGGGGTCGGGGGTGCTTCCCGCGGGGGTCCCGTCTACGGGGTCGGCGGTGGTTCCCGCGGGGGTCCCGTCGGCGGGCTCGGGGGTGCTTCCCGCCGGGGTGGGAGCGGCGGCTGCCTCGTGTACCGGCCCGGGGGTCCGGTCGCCCGAGGCCGGGGACGGGGTGCTCTCGGCGGGCGCGGGCCCGGCGGCCGCGTCGGCATCCCGGGCGACGGGCGTGCCCGGCGGCCGGGCGGACGTCGGGCCGAGGCGGTCGAGGACCTGGTGGAGGCGGGACGCGTCGCTGCGCCAGGTGCGGTCCACGACCTCCTCCGCGTACTCGCTCCACTCCACCGGGGCCCAGTCGGCGCCCGGCTCGGCCGGGGCGCCGTGGAAGAGGCGGGCGGCCAGCAGGGAGGTGGCCTCGTCGACCGCGCCCGGCTGCTCCAGGAGGTCGCAGGCGGGGCGCTCGCCGAGGCGGGACGTGAAGCCGTCGGCGAGGCGGTCGCGGCGGGAGAGCTCGGTGAGCGCGGAGACCACGCCCGCGTCGAGGCGGGCAGGCCAGCGGCCCATCCGCCAGGCGGGCAGCGCGACCCGGGTGAGCAGCCGGTCCCAGCCCGCGTAGGCGAGGCCGACCTGCTCCTGGGCGACGATCCGTACGCCGTAGTCGACGGCCTGGGCCCGCTCGGAGCCGGCCGCCGCGACGCCCCGCTCCATCTCGGCCGCGTGACCGCGGCAGCCCTTCAGAAGGATCGCGGCCAGCCGGCCCACGCCGGCCGCACCGAACCTGCGGACCGGGTCAAGGCCGGGCTGCCGGGGCACCGCAACCGCCGCGTCGAGACCGCGGACGAAACGCCGGGCCGCCGCTATGTCCGGGTGCGCCGCCGGGCCGGTGCCGGCGACGACGGGGGCGAGCACGGCGCGCAGCTCGCCGACCCGCATCCACCACAGGAACGGGGAGCCGATGACCAGGACGGGGGCCTCCCCGGCCCCGTGGTGGCCCTGGTGCCGGGCGTGCGCCGGGTGCGAGCGGTCCTCCAGCCAGCTGTCGCAGTCCGGCGTGAGGGCTATCGCGGAGGGCGCGGGGACGCCGAGCCGGTCGGCGAGGTCGCGCACCATCCGGTAGAGGTCGGGGGCCGAGCTCTCGGCGAGCTCCACCGTCGGCGTCATGGCCGGCCGGGAGCGCGCCACGACCAGGGCGACGGCGGCCGCCACCAGCAGCACGATCACGGCGAGGACGGTCACCACCCAGCGGGCGGTGTCCCAGCCGGGGCCGGTGAAGTGGTCGGTGACGCCGCCCGCGTAGAGGACGACGGCGACGGCGGCGGGGAGGACCGCGAGGCCGAGGGCCCTGCCGCGCACGCGGAGCACGGCGAGGGCCCGGGTGCGCGCGGCGCGCGCACCGAGCTCTTCTCCGAGTGCGGTACCGGTGCCGGTCACGCCGTACATCACCCCCTCCTGCCCTGTCCGGGACTGCCCGTGGCGGTGTTGCTCACTCCCCCACTGTGGCACCCGCCACCGACATCGCAAGGTCGGTGGGCCAAGTGCCGGAGCACACCCGGAACTCACCGGGAACGCCTTCGCCGCACCCTAGTTGGGGCATCGGCGGGCGTCATCCAGATGGCCGAGCCGTCACCCGATGGAATGGCTTTGGGCAAAGGTGATGACGTCGGCGCGGCCGTGCGCTTCACTGCACGACCGCGCCCTGAAGGCGCCGGGCGTCAGCCCCGGGCGGCCTTCTCGGCGATGTCCGTACGGTGCTGCGCACCGTCAAGACGGATACGGCCGACCGCCGCGTAGGCGCGCTCTCGGGCCTCGGTCAGGTCCGAACCGGTGGCGGTCACCGACAGCACCCGGCCGCCCGCGCTCACGACGGCGTCGCCGTCCCGCTTCGTACCGGCGTGGAGTACGTAGGCGTGCGGCGCGTCCTTCTCCGCGACCTCCGCCAGGCCCTCGATCGGGTCGCCGGTGCGCGGGGTGCCCGGGTAGTTGTGCGAGGCGACGACCACGGTGACGGCCGCCTCGTCGCGCCAGACGAGCGGGGCCTGGTCGGCGAGGGTGCCCCGGGCCGAGTGCAGCAGCAGTCCGGCCAGCGGGGTCTGCAGCCGGGCGAGCACGACCTGGGTCTCGGGGTCGCCGAAGCGGGCGTTGAACTCGATGACCCTGATGCCGCGGCCGGTGATGGCCAGACCCGCGTAGAGCAGACCGGAGAACGGGGTGCCGCGACGGCGCAGCTCGTCCACGGTGGGCTGCAGGACGGTCGCGAGGACCTCCTCGACCAGCTTCGGGTCGGCCCACGGCAGCGGCGAGTAGGCGCCCATGCCGCCGGTGTTCGGGCCCTCGTCGCCGTCGAGCGCGCGCTTGAAGTCCTGCGCGGGCTGCAGCGGGATGACGGTGGTGCCGTCGGTGACGGCGAAGAGGGAGACCTCGGGGCCGTCGAGGAACTCCTCGATGACGACCCGGTCGCAGGCCAGGGCGTGCGCCCGGGCCTCGTCGACGTCCGTGGTCACCACGACGCCCTTGCCGGCCGCGAGACCGTCGTCCTTGACGACGTACGGAGCGCCGAAGGCGTCCAGCGCCTCGTCGATCTCCTCCGGAGTGGTGCAGACGTAGCTGCGCGCGGTGGGCACACCGGCGCCGGCCATGACGTCCTTGGCGAAGGCCTTGGAGCCCTCCAGCTGTGCCGCCTCCTGCGAGGGGCCGAAGGCCGGGATGCCGGCCGCGCGGACGGCGTCGGCGACGCCGGCGACGAGCGGTGCCTCCGGGCCGACGACGACCAGGTCGGCGCCGAGCTCGCCGGCGAGAGCGGCGACGGCGGCGCCGTCGAGCTGGTCGACGGGATGGAGCTCGGCGACCTCGGCGATTCCGGCGTTGCCGGGCGCGCAGTGCAGAGCGGTGACGTCGGGATCGAGGGAGAGGGAGCGGCACAGGGCGTGTTCGCGGGCGCCGCCGCCGATGACGAGGACCTTCACGCCAGCCAGGGTAGCCCGCGGGACGGGATGCCCCTTGTGCGGGCCACCGAGCGAGACGCTCCTACTCGTTGGTGTATTCCTCCAGGACCGTGGCGCCGAGCTCGCGCACGATGAGCTCGTGGCCGGAGAGGGCGGAGTCCACGAGGTCCGGGTCGTCCTCCTCCGGCACGTCGTCCTCGGGCGCGACCGGCGGCGGCTGGGGGGCGGGCGCGGCGGCCGGCGCCTGTACGGGAGCGGGGGCCGGCGCCGGAGCGGGCGCGGCGGCCTGCGGGGCGGGCTGCGACGTCGCGGGGGCCGGGGCGGGCGCGTACGCGGGGGCCGGGGCGGGCGCGGCCGGCCGGCCACCACCGCCGAAGCCGCCACCGCCACCGCCGAAGCCACCGCCGCCACCGCCGGAGAAGCCGCCGGCGGCCGGGGGCGGGTTGGCGCCGCCCGAGGGGTCGATGATCGCCTCGATCCGCCAGTGCACGTTGAACTGCTCGCCGAGGGCCGCCTTCAGGACGTCCTCGCTGCCGCTGCTCGCGAAGTTGTCCCGGGCGCCCGCGTTGAGGAAGCCGATCTGGAGGGTGGTGCCGTCGAAGCCCGCGACCTGCGCGTTCTGCGAGAGCAGGATCCAGGTGAAACGGCGGCGGTTCTTGACCGCCTCAAGGATCTGCGGCCACATGTTGCGCACCTGGGCGGCGCCCGCCGCCATGCTCCCGGAGCCGCCGGCCGCCGGGGCGGCCTGGGGCGCGGGGGCCTGCGGGGCGGGAACCTGCGGCTGCGGGGTGGCCGCCGGGGCCGAGGCACCGGGCCAGGCGCCGGGCCCGCCGCCACCGGGCCGCGCGGCCCCGGGCCAGGCGCCGGGCTGCGGCTGGGCGGCGGGAGCGGGGGCGGCCGGCGCGGGGGCCGGCTGGGGCGCGGGGGCCTCCTGCGCGGGGGCAGGGGCGGGCGTCGGCGCGGGGGCCGGCGGCGGGACGTGGGCGTCGGGCCCGGGCGCGTACCCCATCTGGGGAGCGGGAGAGGTCGTGGTGAAGACGGCGGCCGGGGGCGCGGCGGCGGCGCCGCGCTCCAACCGGTCCAGACGGGCCTGGAGGGAGCGCTCGTCGTCGAAGGCGCCGGGCAGCAGCACGCGGGCGCAGATGAGCTCCAGCTGGAGCCGCGGCGAGGTGGCGCCACGCATCTCCGTGAGACCGGCGTTGACGAGGTCGGCGGCGCGGCTGAGCTCGGCGGCGCCGAAGACGGACGCCTGCGCCTGCATGCGTTCGATGACGTCGACGGGGGCGTCGACGAGCCCCTTCTCCGCGGCGTCGGGCACGGCCGCGAGGATCACCAGGTCGCGCAGCCGCTCCAGGAGGTCCGCGACGAAGCGCCGGGGGTCGTTGCCACCCTCGACCACGCGGTCGACGACCTCGAAGGCGGCGGCACCGTCGCCGGCCGCGAAGGCGTCCACCACGGAGTCGAGCAGGGACCCGTCCGTATAACCGAGGAGCGAGGTGGCCATGGCGTACGTCACACCGGCCTCCGTGGCGCCGGCGAGCAGCTGGTCCATCACCGACATCGAGTCACGCACGGACCCGGCGCCGGCCCGGACGACCAGCGGAAGAACGCCGTCCTCGACCGGGATGCCCTCGCGGCCGCAGACCTCGCCCAGATAGTCCCGCAGGGTGCCGGGCGGGACGAGCCGGAAGGGGTAGTGGTGCGTCCGCGACCGGATGGTGCCGATGACCTTCTCGGGCTCGGTCGTCGCGAAGATGAACTTGAGGTGCTCCGGCGGCTCCTCGACCACCTTCAGCAGGGCGTTGAAGCCCGCCGAGGTGACCATGTGCGCCTCGTCGATGATGTAGATCTTGTAGCGGCTGGAGGCGGGCCCGAAGAAGGCCTTCTCCCGCAGGTCACGGGCGTCGTCCACACCACCGTGCGAGGCCGCGTCGATCTCGATGACGTCGATCGACCCCGGCCCGTTGCGCGCGAGGTCCCGGCAGGACTGGCACTCGCCGCAGGGGGTGGGAGTGGGGCCCTTCTCACAGTTCAGGCAGCGGGCGAGGATCCGCGCACTGGTCGTCTTGCCACAGCCGCGGGGCCCGCTGAACAGGTACGCGTGATTGACCCGGTTGTTCCGCAGCGCCTGCTGCAGCGGGTCGGTGACATGCTCCTGCCCGATGACCTCGGCGAAGGACTCGGGGCGGTAGCGGCGGTACAGCGCGAGAGACGACACGTATACGAGGTTATAGGCGCCCACTGACAACCCGGGAACGCAAAGCGCCCCCCACGCACCCGCCAGAGCCGACCTACCCTTGCTGCCTTCCGGCCCTGGGGGAGTTCAGTCAGATAGCGCCACGTGAGGGGCTGCGCCCAGAGTACCCGATCCCGGCCCCCGCCCGTCCCCCCTCCTCCCCCCACGCGTCCCGCCTCCTCGACCTGCACCCTTCGCCGGCCCCCGCCCCGAACGGTGTGCGCGAGCACCCTCTCCGGTCATGTAATGTTCTCCACGGAGGATTCGCCTAGAGGCCTAGGGCGCACGCTTGGAAAGCGTGTTGGGGGCAACCCCTCACGAGTTCGAATCTCGTATCCTCCGCCAGCGCCCAGCAGGGCGTACGAAGGTCCCGACCGCACAGCGGCCGGGACCTTCGTCGTTCCGTGGTCTCAGTTTTGGTCTCAGTTGCGCGGGGCGGACAGCCGTGGACTTTCACGGACGGCTCGGCTGCTCTGCCGATGATCAGGTCACCAAGGCCCTGAGGTCGGCCCCGTCGAGATCAAGATCGTCCTGGGCGGCCAACCTGAGGCTCGACGGCAACGTGCGAGCCGCACCGACTCGAGCCAGCCCCTTGAATCGGCCAGCAGAGAGGTCAACCACAGCCTCATTGCCAGAGGGCCCAAATAGGATGCCCAGCGGAGACTCCGCGACTTCTAGACCGCCACCCAGACACGAGCAAGGACACCCCCGACTGATGGCAGTGACCCAGCAGGAGATCGAGAACAGGTTGTGGGACGCAGCCGACGAGCTGCGCGTGGCGATGCCCGAAGCGCAGTACTCCTCGGTCGTCTTCCCTCTGATGTTCTGGAAGTACCTGTCGGACACCTGGGAGCACAACCACCAGACCTTCCTCGAGGAGAACGAGGGCCTCGGCCTCTCAGCCGAGGAAGCCGACGAGGTCGAGTACCGCACCTACCAGACGTTCAAGATCCCCTCCATCCACCCTGGCACCGTCGCCGAGCGCCGTGCCTCCTGGTCGTCCATCCTGGCCACCGTCACCCAGCCCGGCCTGGGTCAGCGGGTCCGGGCATCCCTGCAGGCCATCGAGACGGCCAACCCTGCCAAATTCTCCCGCCTGTTCGGATCCATGACCTGGGCCTCCGAAGAGGTGTTGGCGGGAGAGGTGTTGGCGGCGGTCATGCAAGCGATGGACCGCGCTCCAAAGATGCACGAGGGCAACATGTCCCATGACGTGCTCGGTGGAGCGTACGAATACCTGCTGAAGCGGTTCTCCGACGGGTCTGGCACTCGCGCTGGCCAGTTCTTCACTCCGCGCGAGGTCGTCGAGCTGATCGTCGAGGTCCTGGAGCCCAAGAGCTTCGAGTCGGTGTACGACCCAACCTGCGGGTCGGGCGGCATGCTCATCGCCTCCGCGAGCCTGCTGAAGGCCCACGGTGGGCGGGGCTACACCCTCAAGCTGCACGGGCAGGAGTCCGTACCGGACACTGCGGGTGTGGCACGCATGAACCTCTTCATGCACAACCTCACCCAGTTCAAAGTCGAGGTCGGCGACACTCTGAAGGACCCGCGCTTCACTAAGCCGGACGGCACGGTCGCGCAGTTCGATGTGATCCTCGCCAACCCGCCCTACAGCCTGAAGTGGAAGCCCTGGACCAAGGACCCCCGTGCCATCGGCGGGGTCGCCCCGCAGTCGACAGCGGACTGGGCGTTTGTGCAACACATGATCGCAAGCATGGACCCGAAGAAGGGCCGTGCCGGCGTCGTCCTTCCCCACGGTGTCCTCTTCCGCGGGGGCCAGGAAGCAGCCATCCGCAGACGTGTCCTCGACGACGACCTCCTGGAAGCCGTAATCGGCCTGCCGGCGAACCTCTTCTACTCGACCGCCATCCCGACCTGCATCCTCGTATTCCGCGCCCTTGGCACCAAGCCCGAGGAGCGCCGGGGCGGGGTGCTGTTCATCGACGCGTCCAAGCGGTTCACCAAGGCTAAGAACCGCAACATCTTGTCCGAGGTGGACATCGCCGATGTGGTAGCCACCTACCACTCGAAGTTCGATCTCGACGGCAACCCGATCGACCTGGAAGGCGATGGAGCGCTCGCGGCGCGATTCGTACCTACCTCGGAGATCGCTGCGAGCGGGTACGACCTCAACATCGGGCGGTACGTCCAGCAGGCCGCCACCGAACAGGAAGACCTCGGCACCCTCATCGACACCTACAACATCGCCCGAGCAGAGCGCCAGAAGACCGAGCAGCGCATGCTCGCCGTCCTCGCATCCGCTGGGATCGAGGGCTTTGATGAATGAGCAGTGGGTTGAGACGACACTCGGGGCGGTGGCCGACTGGTCAGCAGGAGGTACTCCGAAGGCAACAAACCGGTCGTATTATGACGGCGGGGACATCCCGTGGGCAATCATCAGTGACATTCAGAACCGCCCACTCAATGAGACGACCAAATGCATCACCCAGGCTGGACTGGACTCCATCGGCGGCACGAAGAAGGTAGCCCCCGAAGGCTCAGTGCTCGTCTCGATGTATGGGTCGGTAGGTCGTTCGGCAATCGCTCAGATTCCCATGGCGACAAACCAAGCGATCGCCCGTGGCGTTGTCGGAAAACAGGTGTCAGCGGAATACCTGTTCCTCTGGATAAACGCTCACGAGGGACACCTGGACAAGATGGCCAGAGGCGCCACCCAGCGCAACATCAACAAGCAGATCCTTACAGCCTTCCGGATCGCCCTGCCGCCTATCCCGGTGCAAGATCGAATCGTAGAGGTCATCAGCGCGGTGGACGAGCAAATTGCCGCACTCGACACGGAGGCAGGAGCGCTACACAGCGTGTCCCGGGCGGCAACATCTCTGCTCTGGTGCACTGCTGACGGCAATGAAGCAGAGTCTCGTCTCCTTGACGACGTGATGGCCCTCGATGTCGTACGAACCCCCATGCAAGCGGGAACGACATACCGCCTTGCTGGAGTGCTCAACGCCGGCAAAGGTCTTGTAGACAAGGACGAGTTCGACGGGGCAGATACCGAGTACACCGCGATGAACGTCCTTCGGGAGAATCAGGTAGTGATGCGGAAGCTGACTGCCTGGGAGGGACCGATCACGGTGGTTCCTGCGGAGTTCGACGGCTTCGTGGCGAGCAACGAGTTCCCGACTTTCACCCTCGGCGGCGATGTCGCCCCTGAGTGGATGAGGCACGTCTGCCGGACACCCCGACTATGGGCTGAGATGCAGAGCAGGGTCGTCGGAACCGTGCAGCGCCGTAAGCGCCTCAATCCCGACCAACTCCTGTCCGTGTCGCTTCCCATCCCGTCCCGCCCCGAGCAGGAACGAGCAGCAGAGGCCCTGGATGCGATCGAGGGACAGATTGCCGCAATCCGAGCTGAGGCCGACGGACTGCGTCGCGCTCGTGCAGAGCTGCTGTCGGGGCTCCTGAACCGCACCATCGACATCGAATCCCCCGAGTTGGAGGTCTGAGCCGTGGCGAAGGGCATTCGGGAACGCGAGTTCCAGAACCTGATGATCCAGTGGTCCCTTCCGATGGGCTGGGACTTCACAGGGGGCAGGTCGCTACAGCGTGAGACCACGCAGACGGTAGTCGTCAGCCAACTGCGGGATGCCATCATCCGGTTAAACCCTGGGGTGATCGACGGATTCGACGTGGACGGCGTGGTCGACGAGATTGTCGCCACGGTCAACGCCGTCGAAGGCGGGCTGGTACGGGCCAACGAGCAGGTGCTGCGCCTGTTGCGCGGGCATAAGGAGTTCCGGGATGCCGACGGCGTGTGGCACGCCCTGAAGGTCATCGACTTAGAACACCCGGCCACCAACACGCTCGTCGTGTCCGACGAGGTGACCATAACCGTCCCCGGCAAGACCTCCCGCCGTTTCGACCTCGTGTACTGGGTCAACGGCCTGCCTCTGGTAGTGGTCGAGGTGAAATCACCGACCTCGAAGTCTGCATGGGCCGACGCCGCCCGCGAGATCAACAACGTGTACGCGACCGAGTACCCGTGGTTCTTCACCCCCAACGTCTTCGCCGTCGCCTCCGACGGACTGAAGCTGCGGTTCGGTGCCGTCGGCGCCCCCACAAACCTGTGGCAGCCATTCCGGTCCACCGCCGACGACGAGAAGCTGTCCGGGCAGGCCGACGTACAGCGTTCCGTCCAGCTGCTGCTCAACCCGGCGACCGTCCTGGACATGCTCGCCAACTTCGCCCTCTTCGACACCTCCGGGGGAGGGGTGGACAAGAAGTACCTTCCCCGCTACCCGCAGATGGAGGCCGCGCACCTGATCCACGATCGGGTCCTGGAGGGCGGGACGAAGGGACTGGTCTGGCACCACCAGGGGTCCGGCAAGACGCTGCTGATGGTGTTCGCCGCCTCGCTGCTGCTGGCCGACACACGAACCGAGTCACCCACGATCATCCTGCTCTCGGACCGGACCCAGCTCGTTCGGCAGACCTCCGGCGTGTTCACCTCCGCGATGGGGGACGCCTACTTCCACCAGCCCGCAACCAGCGCCGAACTGCGTGCCCTGCTGGCCGACGATGTACGCGGCGTCATCTCCACGACCGTCCACAAGTTCGCCGACGCCGGCAAGAACCTGTCCACCCGAGACAACATCATCGTGCTGGTCGACGAGGCACACCGCACCCAGTCCGCCAAGTCGAAGTCCCTGGCCGGCCAGATGCGCGCAGCGCTGCCGAAGGCGAAGTTCTTCGGCATGACCGGCACCCCCATCAGAAACCTCGCCACCGACACCTTCGCCCTCTTCGGTGAGGAGGCCGACCCGGGCAGGGTGCTGCACCGTTACTCGGTGTCCCGGTCTCTGCTGGATGAGGCGACCGTCCCGGTCATGCTGGACCCGCGCCCCGTCTCGTTCGAGATAGATGACCAGGCGTTGCAGGCCGAGTTCGACCAGTTCGCAGACGACTTCGACCTCGACGATCCCGACCGTGAAATCCTGTCCCGCAAGTTCGGGCGGCTCACCTCGGTGTTCGCCAATCCCAACCGCATCCACGCGGTCTGCCAGGACATCGTGGACCACTACCTGGCCGGCGCGTACCGCAACGGCCTCAAAGCCCAGGTCGTCGCCTTCAACCGCGAGCTGGCCGTGGCGTACACGGACAAGATCAACGAGCTGCTGGCGGGCTTCGAGGCGTCGCAGGTGCTCGCCGAGGTCGGGAAGCATGAGCGGATCACCGCCGAGGTGAATATCTCCGTCTCGGACTCCAAGGACGAAGACCCCGCTATGCGGCCGTACCAGCTCTCGGAGACCGAGGAGGAGGAGCAGAAGCGCCGGTTCCTCGCCGCCGACGACCCGCTGTGCTTCCTGGTGGTGACCGCGAAGCTGATGACTGGGTTCGACGCCCCCAACGAGGGCGTCCTGTACCTGGACAAGCCGCTGAAGGCCCACACCTTGTTCCAGACGATCACCCGTCCGAACCGCACCTGGGTGTCCCCGACCGGGTTCGTGAAGACCTCGGGCGTGGTCGTCGACTACATCGGCCTGGCCGAAGAAGTCCAGCGGGCCGTTGTCGACCCCACCGCGACGGGGGCCGGCAAGGGGGGCGGGTTCGTCACTGACCTGTCTGAGCTGGTCGCCGAGTTCCGCACCGTCTTCGCCCGGATCGAAGACCTCTTCGTAGACGTGGACGACCTGGACCTCGCGGTCCACGGATACGAGTCCGTGCGAGCCATCAACGTTTTCCTGGACTCCAACCCGGGCGCCGCCGAGGTGTTCTCCAAGGACTACCGACTCCTGGCCCGCCTGTACCCGCTCATCAACACCGACAAGCGGGTTGCCAAGTATCGGGACGGCTTCGCGCTGTTCGGATCCGTCTACACGACCCTGTTCAAGAAGTCGTCCGACGAGGAGAGGAAGGAACGGCTGGCCGAGCTGGGGCCGATGGTCCTGGAGATCATCAACGCCCACGTCCACTCCTTCTCCGTGGTCGCCTCCCAGGAGGAGGCCCTCGTCCTGGACGCCCAGGGCATCGCCATACTCAAGGAGCTGCTGACCCTCGTCCGCCCCAAGTCCACCAAGGACGGCGGCGAGGACAAGAGGCCGCCATCCGCGGCGGAAATCCTGGACAACATCAAGGCCGCCCTCGACAAGGGCGTCGAACCTGGGTCCGCGAAGTACACGGCCCTTGCGGAGCGGATCAAGCAACTGCGGGACCGGATCATCCAGAACGCACAGGACGCTCTGGAGTTCCTGTCCGAGGCACTCCGGATCGCCCGCGCCATCGTGAACGCCGAGAAGCACCCTGACGAAGCAGTCGTGCTCGACGACGACCATGTGGGTGTGCTGTCACGGATCATCCTCGATCACGCGCCGTCTGGACTCACGGTCACGGAGAGGAACCTGGCCGAAGAGATCGACCAGGTAGTCACTCGCACCCTCGCCCAGGCATGGGACAACGCGGACGCCCGCAATCGGGGCGCCCGGCGCGCCACCGCCGCGGTCTTCCGCCGGTACATGTTGAAGCCGGTCGGGGAACCGTACGACTCCACCGTCGCCTACATCGAGGCCCACTACCTCGTCGACTGACGAACGTGACGAGGCCCGGCACCCATGCGGGTGCCGGGCCTCGTCACACTGCGTGGGCTTGATGCACGCCCTGGTGGGCGGTATTCCAGAGCCCTACCAGTCGTCGGTGTCGCCGTACTTCCCCGGGTTCCGGGCGCGGTCCACAGCCTGTGCACACGCTTCGGCGAAGGCAGCTTCTACGGCGGCCTTGTCTGTGCCTCGCACCTGGGCCTCGACCTCTTGGCCCGTGCCGGGCCGCCGGGCCGTGCGCCAGGCCGAGGCGCGGCCGGTGTAGCGGTCGGTCTCGAAGTCCCAGGCCGGCACCGACCACTGCTCCGGGACCCCGGTCGCCGCGCGTTCCCCGCCGGGGAGGAAGACGGCTCGGGCGTGGAAGACCACGGCCCGCTCCGGTACACGGTCGCGGATGGCGCTCGCGCCGCTGGGGCCCTGGTGCTCCCAGCGCCAGCGGTCCCATTCCTCGACCTCGGTCGTGTGGTCGGGCCAATCCTCGATCCACCGGGCGACGACCGCGTCCGCGTGCTCCCGGTGGAGGAAGGGCACGCGCCGATCGCCGAGGCGAGCAACGTGGACCACCAGCTCGGCAGGGACGGGACTCCGGCTGGCTTCCGGCGCAGCACTTCCCGCGGTCTCGTCCGTACCCCACAGGAGGCCACCGACCTTGGCTGCGGTGTCCTTGAGGACGCGGCTGGTCAGGTGCTGGTAGCGGCGACGCATCCGGGCGGACTTGCCGGGCTCCCAGCCCATGATGGCGTCGACGACCGCGTCGGAGACACCGAGGATGAGCAGGACTGTCGCCGCGGTGTGGCGGGCGTCGTGGAGGCGGGCGTCGCGGACGCCGGCGGCTTTCAGGAGCTCCTTCCATTTGTGGTAATCGGTGTTCGGGTTCAGGGGCTCGCCGGTGGGCGAGGTGAAGACGTACCCCTTCTCCGTCCAGAGGTCGCGGGCCACGGTTCGCTCACGGGCCTGATCCCCCTTGTGTCGGCGCAGGAGCTGGAGCAGCTCTTCGGGGACGCCGATGGGCCGCTGGCCGGCGCGGGACTTGGCGTTCTTCGTCTCGCGGCGGGTGTTGATCTTCTGGGGGCAGTAGCCGGGCTTGCGTCCGCAGCGGTCGCCGCAGCCGTGCTTGTAGCGGGGCCGCAGCCGGCCACGGCGTACGCGGATGACGCCGAGGGCGAAGTCGACGTCGTCCCACTGCATGCCGAGGACCTCGCCCTGGCGCAGGCCGAGGGCGAGCGCGATGACCCAGCGGGCGGTGTTGCGGTGCTTGGCGGCCTCGGCGAGGAGGCGCTGGACCTCCTCGACCGTGTACGGCTCGACCTCCTCCTCTTCGACCTTGGGGGCCTTAGCGATGGAGGCCGGGTTCGCCGTGAGGTGCTTGCGGCGCACGGCCTCGTTCAGCGCCGTGCGGATCGTGCGGTGAGCCTGGTGGGCGGTGCCGGCGGCGCTGCCATTGTCCTGCATCTTCTTGTAGAAGCGCTCCAGGTGCTCGGGTTCGAGCTTCTCCAGGCGATGGGCGCCCAGGCCGGGGATGAGGTGGTGGTTCACCGCGACGCGGTAGCCGTCGATGGTGTTCTCCGAGACGTGCGCGGTGGCGATGTTCTCGACCCAGTGGGTGAGCCAGGTCTTCACGGTCCAGGGCTGGCCAGCCTTGCGGACGGCGCCCTTGTCGCGCTGCCGCTCCAGGTCGCGGACGACCTTGGTGACCTCGGCGCGGGTCTTGCGGCTGACGTGGCGCCGGTCCGGGGTGCCGTCGTCCTTGACGCCGACGGTGACGCGGCCGTGCCAGCGGCCGTCCGTGCCGAGGTAGATGGACGAGGCGCCGTTGGGCTGGCGGGACTTCGGTACGGAGGCTCGCGTCACGCGGCGGCCCCGAAGTCGGACGCCGACAGTCGGCGGGCCAGGAAGTCGTTCACCGCCTCCGCTGGGATGCGGCGCAAGCTGCCGATCTTGACGGAGGCGATCTCGCCGGAGGAGACGTACTCGTACAGCTTGGTGCGGCCGATGCCAATCCGGCGAGCTGCCTCGGTGACGGTGAGGGCGACCAGGGTCGTGTCGCCGGCGGATCGCCGCTCGACCATCAAAGTGCGCAGGGCGTCTTCGGGGACGTCCAGGAGGTGGGCTATCTGGGAAATGGGCAGCGCGGGCTGCGGCATGGGGGTACTCCTCCCGCCGGCATCGCGGCGTCGCGGGAGCGGCAACTCCCGTCGGCCTGGCCGGTGGCGTCGTTCAGGGATGGATGGGTCGGTGGATGATTGTCGGCGACGGAGGTCGCCGAACATAGGGGTTCTGGTTCTCGGCGTTCGTAGCGCCGTGAGGGGGCAGCGGCCGACTATTCGCCAGTGGGTGGCTGCCCCTGGTTTCGCAGGTGCGCCCGTGATGGGTGCAGGCTCCTCTGCAGGGCCCGTTCTTCGAGGCGGAGGAGTTCGTCGACCTGTCCTCTCTGCTCGGGGCCCTTGTCCCCGTATGCATTGAGTTCCATGTCGATCTCGTGCAGGTGCATCTGGTTCCGGTCGATCGCCGCTCGCAGTTGGTGGTACTCGCGCGTCATCTGGACGTACTCACGGGCAAGCTCGCGAATGCGGGGCGTGGCCAGCTCTCCTGGCGGCCCCGTCAGGTCCTGCATGGTGATGTCGAAAACCTTGCAGAAGCCGAGCGCCTCGTCGAGGTTGACCCTGCGACGGGGTTTGCCGCTCTCGATGCGCCAGATCGCCGACTGGTTGATCGGATGGCCGACGGCGGCCATCTCCTCGGCGAGCTTCACTGTGCTCCAACCGCGGACCTCGCGCTCCAGCTTGATGCGTGCGGCGACGTGCTCCTCCGGCATCGGACGACCGGGGCCGGCGCGCTCCGCACCTTCCTCACCGCTCACTCGCACCTCCCTTCACACGACAACGGGTCCACTGGGGCCAGCATCCACAACTAAACATCGTTGCGGAGTGAAATGCAAGGCGTTGCGCTGCCGAAAATCTCGGCTATGGTCGTAGTCCGCCGTACAGCGGCGGACGGATCCGCACACGCAAGCGGCCCCGGTGCTACGAACACCGGGGCCGAAGTAGAGGCTCCACCGCACAACCATCCATCCCTGAACGATCGAAACCGGAGGCCGGGGTTGCCGCCCCGTAATGGCCTGCCGGATGAGGAGCTCCGTGACCCAGGGTACGACCCTGCCATCCCAGACGCCATCCCGCTTCGACGAAGGTCCCACCCCGACGGAACCTCCGTTCAACCTGGACGCCGAGCGCGCGGTCCTTGGCGCCTGCATGCACAAAGCCGACGTCATCGACGCGGCCCGGCCCGTCCTCGGCGACGACGCCTTCTACCGGCCCGCCCACGAGACCATCTGGCGCGCGCTCCTCACCCAGCACCGCGAGGACAAGCCGACCGACCCGATCGTCCTCACCGAACTGCTCCAGCAGCAAGGCGATCTGCAACGGGTCGGCGGTCCCACCTATGTGTTCCAGCTCGCCGACGCGCCCTACGGCACCGGCAGCGCCGAGCACCACGCGGAGATCGTCCGCGCGAAGGCCGACCTACGCCGCCTGATGACCTCCGCTGTACGGACCCTCCAGCGGGCCCAGGAACCCGGCGCTGATCCCGAGGCGATCCGCAGCGAGGTCGAAGCAGAAGTACGCGCCGAACGCGAGCGCGCACTCGCCTCGGGACAGGGACGGCTGTCCCGCTTCGCCACCAACGGATGGTCGTTCGTCAAAGAGAGCGGCGCGGACACCGAGCCCCTGTGGGGCACCCGCGAGAAGACCGTCTGGGCCTCCGGCGAGAGCCTGATGATCGTCGGCGCTCCGGGCGTCGGCAAGACGACCCTGGCCCATCAGGTGATCTTCGCCCGCATCGGTCTGCAGGAGACCGTCCTGGAGATGCCCGTCGCCCCCAGCAGGCGCGTGCTCTACCTGGCGATGGACCGCCCCAAGCAGATCGCCAAGGCCATGGCCCGCCGCGTCTTCCCCACCGACGAGAAGATCCTGCGCGAGCGGCTCGTGGTCTGGGAGGGCCCGCTGCCCGCCACCCTCGACAAGGAGCCCGACCTCCTCGCCGACCTCGCCGCCGCCCACCAGGCCGACACCATCGTGATCGACAGCCTCAAGGACGCGGTCAGCACGATGGTCGACGACAGTCTCGCGGTCGCCTTCCACAACGCCCGCATGCGCGCCATTCGCAACGGCGTGGAGATCATGGAGCTGCACCACCAGCGGAAGGCCACGGCCGACACACCGCGCGGCCAGCGCCCCAGCCTGGACCAGGTCTACGGCTCCACCTGGTTTACCTCCGGCGCGGGCAGCGTCCTGTTCGTCACCGGCCGGGCAGGCGACCCCGCCGTCACCCTGCACCACCTCAAGACCTCCACCGGTGAAGTCGGCCCCCTGGACGTCACCCACGATCACGTGCGTGGCACTACCACCGTCGACCCCACCAAGGACCCAGCTGCCCTGCTGCGCAACGCCCCCAACGGGCTGACCGCACGCGACCTGGCGATCATCCTCATCGGCGGCGGTGACCCCGAACGAGCCGACATCGAGAAGGCGCGACGCCACCTCAGCCGCCTCGTCGACAGCGGCCTGGCCACCAAGGCCGACGGCACCGCCGGAGGAGCCGGAGGCGGCCAGCAGGCCCGCTATTACGCCTCCGCCCGCCACCTCACCGCTGTCGGCTGAACCTGCACCGACACCCGAAAGCGTTCACGCGACCGTACACGCGGCCCTCCCGCCCGCAGACCGCCGTGAACCGCTCACAGCGCACACGCTCACCGCAAAACCGCAGGTAGAGCGATCACGCGACCGTCCACGGCGTACACGCACCCAAGCGATCACGCGCGGGCCCCCCTTTAGAAGGGGGCCCGCGTGTACGCCCCCACCCGTGAACGTCGTGATCGCCTCCTCACTCTCCCCGGAGTAGCCCCGTACATGTCCCCTGCCATAACCGACATGCTCGCCACCGCTTCGCTCCCGTCCACCGACGGTCCACTCCTGCCCGTGGCCGTCCTGGCCGTCGCCGCCGGCGCACTGCTCGCGAGCCTGAAGGCTCGACGCAGCCAACACCACACCCGCGATCGGAAGCGGCGCCTCTCGGCCGCCGTCGTCACAGCGACCGTGGCGGCACTCGTGTGCACCGCCTACAGCGCGGACACCAGCTGGCGGTTCGCCGCCCACTACCTCGACATGCGCAACACCGCTGAGCGCACCGCGATGTTCGCCGCCGCCGAGCTCGCCCTGTTCTCGATGGCCCTGATGGCCCGCCAGAACCTGCACGGGCCAAGGCAGGCAGCCGGCCTGCCGGGAGTCCTGGTCTGGGTAATCACCGCCACGCAGACCATCCCCGCCTACGCTGAGGCCGGCCCCGTCGGCGGCACCGTGCGTGCCTTCACCGGCCCGGTGATGGCCGCCGTGCTGTGGCATCTGGCCATGGGCATCGAGCTCCGCCACCGGACCCCCGACGCCGCCTCCCGCGGGCTGGCCGCCGTCCTCACGCGACAGGCCCGCGAACGGCTGCTCGCCCGCCTGGGGATCGTCGAACAGGACCAGGGCGCCGCCCAGATCATCCACGACCGGGCTACGCACCGGGCCGTCGCTCTGGCCGCCCGCCTCGCCGAGATGACGCCCGAGCAGCGCACCGAACGGGCGGGCCGGCGCACCGTGCGTCGCCTGTCCAAGGCCCTCGCCCGCTCCGGCATCGACGCCGACCCGCTCCGCAACGAGCAGCTGCTGCGCCAGCTCGCCACCCGCCGCCAAGCAGCTGCCCTGGCCACCATCGACCTGCCTGGGCGCTGGACCCCGCTGGCCGGGCAGCCCGTCAGCCCGCCCGCAGCACAGCCCGACCACTCCCGGGCAGACACCGACGAGCGGGCGGGCGGGGACGGGCGGGCAGAAGACCGCCGTCGCCCGCACCCATCAGATCCGGGCGACGAGGAATCCCACCCGGGCGCCCGGGTCCGATCTGCCCGCCCGGATCCCACCGCCAGCTCCGGCCCGAAAACGACAGCCCGCCCGAATCGGGCAGCCCGCCCGCAAGAGGCCGTTCCGCCATCCACGGGCAGCGGCTCACACACCCCACCAGCCAAGCGCCCCACGCCGAAGCCGAAGCGGTCCGGTCGCAAGTCCAGTGCCTCCGACGAAGTCATCCTCCAGTTCGCCCGCCGCATGTACGAGGAGACCGGCAGCGTCGGACGCGACCGAGTGGAGGACGCCGTGCGCGACGCCGGCTACAGCGTCGCCAGCAACGACGCAGGCCGAGTCGTCCGCGCATTCAAGTCCCAACTCGGGGCCACGCGCACAGATGCCTGATCCCCGAAACCGCAACTCACCACAGCAATGACCTGAGACGGAGATCCAGTGCACGACCCCCACCACGAACCCACCACTCCCCAGCACCAGCCGATCACCACCCCAGCAATAGGCGGAGCAAGTTGTCCCGGGAGCAATGCTCCCGGGGTTCCCGCCCCAGGGGTGGCGGGACCGGTCCTGCGCCAGGGGGCGCCCGACCGGCAGGCTGCGACCGAGGGCGGACCGCAGCCAGGAGGGGGACGGCAGACCGAGTCCCTTTCGCGGCGGCGTCAGCGCGCCCGTCAGCCGAAGCCCCGCAAGCGCCTGCACCAGCCCAGCTGCCGCATGAACGACGCCGAGTACAAGCGCTTCACCGACGCAGCCGTCCAGTGCCAGATGACCAACGCTGCCTTCCTCGCCTACGCCGTCGACAAGGCCGCCCGCGACCTAACCCGCACCGCCGCCGAGATCGCCACCGAACGGGAAGTCATCGACGAGGTGTTCGCCGCCCGCCGACACCTGGGTCGAATACACGGCCTGTTCAACCAGGTCGCCAAGGCCCTCAACTCCGGTGCCGATGCACCCCACCTCGACGCCACCGCCCAGGCCGTCCTGAGCGCGGCCCGTCGCATGGAGGAGGCCGCCGATGCCCTGCTCGCCCACCGGGACGGCGGTGCCCCGGCGTGATCCCCCGCATCCACAAGCGCGGCAGCGCGACGATCGGCCTGATCCGCTACCTGTACGGCCCCGGCTCCCACGAGGAGCACACCGACCCCCATCTGGTGGCCGCCTTCGACCCGCTCACCCCCGACCCCGGCCGCGACCCGCAGGCCACCTACGGGCAGCTGCAGCGGCTGCTCGACCAGCCCGTCAACGCCCTGCCCGCCGGGCGGCGACCCGAGAAGCACGTGTGGCACCTGTCCGTACGCGCCAGCCCTGAAGACCCGATCCTGTCCGACGACGACTGGACAGCCATCGCCCGCCGCATGGTGGCCGCCACCGGCATCGCCCCCGTCGGCGACGATGCCGCCTGCCGGTGGGCCGCTGTCCGGCACGCCGACGACCACATCCACATCATCGCCACCCTGGTCCGCGAGGACGGCCGGCGGCCCCGCCTGCACAACGAGGCCCGCCGCGCCCAGGCCGAGGCCCGCGCCATCGAGGCCGACTACGGCCTGTGCCGGGTCACGCCGGGCGATGGCACTGCCGCCAAGCGGCCCACCAGCGCCGAGCGTCACAAGGCCGACCGCCGTGGCCTGCAGCGCACTCCGCGCGAGGAACTACGCGAGGCGGTCCGCCGCTCGATGGCCGGAGCGGCGAGCGAGGAGGAGTTCTTCGACCGCCTCGCAGCGGCAGGTCTGCTCATCCGGCGACGCGTCGCGCCGTCGGGCGACACCCTCGGCTACACCGTCGCCCTGCCCGGCGACCGCAACGCCAAGGGCGAGCCCGTCATCTACTCCGGCTCCAAGCTCGCCCCGGACCTCTCCCTGCCCCGCATCCGCGACCGCTGGACCAAGACCTCGGACGACCCCACCCAGCACCCGGCCCTGCCGTCAGTGACCGGTCCCGCGTCCGCACGCCGGCGCGCCAGTGCCGCCGCCTGGCAGGCCCTGCTCGTCATCGACCACGGCGACGACGGCGTCATCGCCGCGCAGATCGCCGCCACCGGCGAAGTCCTCGACGCCCTCGCCCAGACCTCCGCCGCCCACACCCGCAACGAACTCCAGGCAGCAGCCACCTCGTTCGAACGCGCTTCCCGGTCCCACATCCGCGCCGCACGCGGTCACGACAGCGCCCTGCGCCGAGCCGCCCTCGACCTCGTCCGTAGCGGCCCGGCCCTCGGCCGAGGCGAGGACGGCGCCACCACGGCCATGGCGCTCGACATGCTGTTCTTCCTGATCACCGCCACCGCACACTGGCACGCCAAGAAGCAGCATGCCCAGCAGGCCGAGGCCGCCCACCAGGCCGCCGAACACCTGCGCGCCGCCTACCAGGCCGCCGCTACCCAGCCCTTGGCCCTGCTCCACCATCGGGGCGCTCGCCTGGCTCCATCCTGGCAACGCCACCACGCCACCGCCGTACACCAGGCCCTGCCCGAACTGGCTGGCCGAATCCTCGCCGAACCCGGCTGGCCCGCCCTCGCAGCCACACTCGCCGAGACGCAGAGCGCCGGCTACGACCCCACCACCCTGCTCACACAGGCTGTCGCCCAACGGGAACTGGACACAGCGGAACGCATGAGCGATGTACTCGTGTGGCGGCTACGCCGGATAACCAACCTCCCTGCGGATCCCCAAAACGCCCAGGGCCAGCGCGCCACCGGCAAGCACGCGGTCGCCTCGCCGGGACGGACCGCGCAAACCGGGACCAGGCCCGCGAATGCTTCCCCACGACGACGCTGAACCGCGAAAACCGAGCCGCAAAAGGTAACCGACAATCCCCGGTTAGGCTAACCGGGGATTCTCCAGATCATGGGCACATCGGCACCCACCCCCGCCCCTTTTGAGGAGAACCCCTATGCCCGCATCCACCCCTCGCCCCCACGTCATGGCCCTGCTGTTCGACACGGACTTCAACCGACCGTCGGGTACCCGCACCTTCCGCCACCTCGACGGACGCCCCTTCACCGACGAGGAACAGGCCCTCGCCGATGACGCCACCCTCGAAGAACTCCAGGCCGCCGGCGTCCACGTCCACAACCCTGAGGCTGGAGCGGAGGCGGAGGCAGCCTCGCTCGTACTGGCCGAGCTCCTGCTCAAGTACGCCGTCCAGCACCACAAAGCTCTCGCCGCCCTCATGACCGACGAGGACCTCATCGACTACGACCGGTTGGTCACTATCGTCGCTGCGGGCGCCGACGGCTTCCGCCCGCGTGAGGACTGAGCACACAGGCAAGGCGCTCACGTAGTAACCAGCGGCCAGCGGCTGGGAGACTTCCCCGCTAGGGCCTGTCTGACAAATGATCACCGAGCGTGTGCGTGTTCGGTCCAATTGCCTTGCCGTCCTGACGCCAGCCAGCAATTCTGGGCCGGTGCCAGGACAGGGGAAAAGAAGGCGGCGGCAAGAGGACGCGCGGCAGCGGCTTGCTGCTCGCACCGCGCCGGACGCGGGACAGTGGGAAGTCGTCGTTGAGACTCAGGACCAGGCGGAGATGCGTACGAGGTTGCGCCGTCTTCGGGAAGCAGGAGTCGACGGGTCGATGATCCGGATCGACACCCTGTGCGGACGCCTGGGGGTGCCGACCATCTACCGGCTGAGCCGTTTCATGACGGACCCCGCGCGCGAGTCCGAGCACGAGCACTCTGATCATTGATCTTGTGGCAGGTCGAGGCGAGTTGACGGAAGCGGCGTGGGAGCGAATAGAGCCCCTGTTGCCGCGGGTGGATGGACGTGGTCGTCCGTGGCGTGATCACCGGCAGGTGGTCAACGGGGTGCTGTGGCGGCTGCGGACCGGGGCTCCGTGGCGCGATCTGCCCGAGCGGTACGGACCCTGGCAGACCGTCTACGAGCGGTTCGCCCGCTGGGAAGCGGATGGGACCTGGGCGAAGCTGCTGGAACATGTCCAGGTCCGCGACGACGCGGTGGGCCGGGTGGAGTGGACCGTCGCCGTCGACTCCACGATCAACCGGGCCCACCAGCACGCGGCCGGCGCCCGCAAAAAGGGGCCGCAGACGGGGACGAACTGGAAGATCCGGGCCGCTCGCAGACGCGCCAGGCCCTCGGCCGGTCCCGAGGCGGGCTGACCACCAAGGTCCACCTCGCCGTCGACGGCCGGGGCCTGCCCCTGTCCATCGTGCTCACGCCCGGCAACGTCAACGACGCCACCGCCTTCGGCCAGGTCCTCGACGGGATCCGCGTTCCGAGAGTCGGCACCGGCCGCCCGCGCAGGACACCGACCCGAGTCCTGGGCGAAAAGGCCTACTCCAGCCGGGCGATCCGGCGCCTGCTGCGGAGCCGCGGCATCGCCGTCACGATCCCCGAGCGTCGCGATCAAGCGGCCAACCGCCGGCGCCGAGGGCGCCTCGGCGGCCGGCCGCCCGCCTTCGACGAGGAGGTCTACCGCGAGCGCAACGTGGTCGAACGATGCTTCGCACGCCTCAAGCAGTTCCGCGCGATCGCGACCAGATTCGACAAGCTCGCCGACCGCTACCGTGCCGGAGTCGTTCTGGCCTCGCTGATCCTCTGGCTCCGCGAAACCAGCTCGTGATCATTTGTCAGACACTGCCTAGCGGACACCGCATCGACTCGCAGGTCCCTCCGGCGCACTCAATGACCTTCGTCAGAGGTGCAGGACCACATCGAGGTGTTGCTGCACCGGCTCGAACAACCCGTACGGCACGTACTTCGGAATCTCGCGGTGGGCGACCCAAGCAAGCTCGGCCAGCTCCTCGGTGTCCGAGACGTGAGCAATGCCGCCCACCACCTCGCAGGCTGTGTACGACATCAACCGGCCCGTCTTCGGGTGAACCCGCTCGCCAAGCAGCTTCACAACGACCACGTCCAGGCCGGTCTCCTCCTGGGTCTCCCGCACGGCGGCGTCCTCGCGAGACTCACCCGGCTCGACCTCTCCGGCCGGGAACTGCCAGGAGAGCTCGCCCTCGCTTACCCGTCGCCGCACCATGAGCACGCGTCCTTGATGCACCACGATGGCTGCGGCGATGGGCCGCTGGCCGCCTTCCCTCATCTGCGTACCTCTTCCTCGATGGCACAAGCGATCTGCGGCCACGGAGCACGTAGGGCACCGACGAGTGACCAGTAGCCGTGTGCCGCGCGAACTAAGGCGCTGACCCCGAGGCGTACCGCTTCGGGGTCGATCGTGCCTATGACCCTCCGGGTGACACCCCCGGCCCCGCGGGGCGCGGGGGTGATCCCGCTGCCGAGGAGGAGCGTCGCAGTACGGATGGCGTCCAGCGTGGTGGGTGGCGCCGTGTCGGCGAAGTCTCCGTAGATCAGCTCGTGCCAGCGTTGCTGGGTGCGTGCCCAGGCGAGGCGTTCCAGTCCGGTTCCCAGGTCTACGGCCATGCGGGTCGGGTCCTCGGCGTTCCACAGCAGGACGATGTCGCCGAGGTCGAGCCCGAGGTGGCGGAAGTGCAGTGTGATGCCCTCCACCTCGCGCCGGCGCCAGGGGGTCAGGGTCCCGTGGACACTCAGGTGGCGGGCGTGGAAGCCGAGTTGGGAGAGGACGGAAAACCAGCCGTCGAGAATCGCGCCGTACGCGTCAAGTCCTCCTACGGGTTGGACGCGGGAGACGTTGACGAAGGAGGTCAGGAAGCCGTCGCAGAGGTCGCCGGCGGTATCGCGTTCACCGGTGAGGCGGACAACCGGTTGGGGGAGGAAGCCTCGGCGGTACGTCTGGGGTCTTCCATCCTTGAGGAGCGGGTCGAGGGCCTGGATCGCCGAGATGGTCAGTTCTGTGTCGCGCCCCCAGCGGAGCGGGAGACAGTCGTCGCGTGGAGCTCCGACGTGGGCGAAGGCGGTCTCCAGGCTGCGGAGGAGTTCTCTCCACGAGGGCGGCCGACGTGGCGGGCGGTACGGGGTGCCTCGCCGCTGGTGTCGGATGTCGACGTGAGGGCCGTCGATGGTGAACTCCCACTGCGAGTGGGATAACGACCTGCGGAGCACGGAGGGTATCCGCGAGGCCAGTGCGTCTCCGGTCGTACGAGCTGTGCCGGTCAGCACGACCGGGACGCCATCGCCAGGAAGTGCCGGGCGGGGTCAAAGCGGTGCTGGCCGATCTCCTGAACCTGCCGGTGGTCGAGGGTCTCCGCCTGCTCAATAGCGAGCGCGAGTCGCTGGGCCGCGGTCTCGTCGTCCTCGTCCGGGTCGACGACGGTGATGGCGCCCGTCTGGTCGCACAGGGCCGCCTCGGCGCAAGTGCCCGTGCGCCAGGTAAGCGCAGCCATGGGGGTGCCGGCGCGGAGGGACTCGCCGAAGACGGCGGCGCCAGCTTCCACGTACGTGCGGGCGTAGGTATAGACGAATACGGAGGCGTCGCGGATGGCGGCCGTCTTGGCCGGCCCTCCAAGTTCGCCGATCCACTCGACGTGGTCCGCGTCGAAGAGACGGGCGTGGCTCTGGACGTAGTCGTGGTCGAATACCGGGCCGACGACGCGAATGCGGCGGCCGAGGATCTGGGCGGCGCGGACCGCCAGGTGAGGGGCCTTCTCTGCGTCGACGCGGCCAAGCCAGACGAGGTCGCGTCCGGCGGTCGCCGGCGGTTCCTCCTCGTCGAGGCCAAGGTGCACGGCCAGCTCGGGGATCGGCCGGTGGTCCGCGTACCGCTCGATCATCTCGGGCGAGTAGCAGTACAGCCGGGAACGCCTGCCGTCGAAGGCGGTGGTGGCGTGCTGGAAGACCGGGGAGTGCTGGAAGGTGGCGACGTCGCAGTCCAGCGCATTCCAGGTGCGGGTCCAGGCGGGCAGCGAGGGGTACTCGTGCCCGACGACCAGGAGGTCGTACTTGGTGTCGCGGACGTCGCGCTCGGCGAGCGATCCGAGGGTGATGTCCTCCAGGCGGACCGGCTTGCGGACCCAGTCGTTCTCCAGGTCCGCGAGCCAGCCCGGCCCGAGGAGGTGTACGTCGGCGCCTGCGGCCCGGGCGCCTACGGCGACCGCCCACAGCCATCGTTCGATCCCGCCGTAGCCGGCGGGGGGAAAGGCGTAGCTACCAGGGAAATCGCAGACGCCGACGGGCACGTTATGCCTCCGGTGTTCCGTCCGCCTTGATCCGGCGGAAGCCGAGGTACGGGAAGAGGGATTCGGGAAGGACGAGCGAGCCGTCCTCCTGCTGGCACTGTTCGAGGAGCGCGGCCAGCGTGCGGCCGACGGGCAGGCCGGAGCCGTTGAGGGTGGCGACGAGCTTGGGCTTGCCGTCTTCGCCTCGGGTCCGGATGTTCGCCCGGCGGGCCTGGAAGGTGCCGAAGTTGGAGACCGAGGAGATCTCGCGGTACGTGTTCTGGCTCGGGATCCAGACCTCGATGTCGTACGTGAGCTGGGCGGAGAAGCCGGTGTCACCGGCGGGCAGCTTGATGACCCGGTAGGCGAGGCCGAGTTCCTTGAGGCACGCCTCGGCGTGGCCGACCATCGTCTCCAGCTCGGCGTCCGCCGTCTCCGGGTCGACGATCTTGACCATCTCGACCTTGGCGAACTGGTGCTGGCGGATCAGACCGCGAGTGTCCCGCCCGTACGAGCCAGCCTCCGAGCGGAAGCACGGGGTGTGGGCGGTCATGGCCACCGGCAGCTCGGCCGGAGGGATGATCTCGTCGGCGTAGAGGTTGGTCAGCGGGACCTCGGCCGTCGGGATGAGAAAGAGCTCGCGGTCGGCGACGCCGGTCTTGAACAGGTCCTCCTCGAACTTCGGGAGCTGTCCGGTACCGGTCATGGTCTTGCGGGTGACCAGGTAGGGGACCACGTACTCGGTGTACCCGTGGCGACGGGTGTGGATGTCGAGGAAGAGCGTGGCCAGTGCCCGCTCCAGGGCGGCGCCGGCGCCGCGCGAGACCGCGAAGCGCGGCCCGGACAGCTTGGTCGCCCTACCGAAGTCGAGGATGCCGGTGGCCTCGCCGAGATCGACGTGGTCCTTCGGCTCGAACGTGAACGTGGGCGGCGTGCCCACGCGCCGGATCTCGACGGCGAACTCCTCGGAGTCGCCGTCGGGGGCCGAGTCGTCCGGCAGGTTCGGGATGCTCAGGAGCAGGTCGCGCAGCTGGGCCTCGATCTCCTCCTGGCCGGCCTCGATGTCGCGGACCTGGTCCTTAATCTCGCGGGCGCGCTCCTTGAGCTTGCTGATGTCGCCGCCCTGCTTGGCCGTCTGCTGGACCTCGCTCGCCACTCGCTTGGACTCTGCCCGCAGCTCGTCGGCCGAGCGGATGTTCTGGTTGCGACGAGACTGGAGGGACTCCAGCTCGGACAGGTCCAGGGAGTAACCGCGACGAGCGAGCCGACGAACCGCGTCGGCACCCATGTCGATCAGGGCGCGGGCATCATGCATGAGGAAGATCCTTCTGATCCTGCGAGTGGGATGGGGATACGGAATCGACGGTAGCAACCGCCGAGCCGTCCCCGTTCCGGAATACCCCCCAGTCACCGATGCCGCCGGTGCGGTCCTGAACGCCAGTTTCAAGATCGTTCATCAGCGTTGCGATGAATTCCGGCAGCTCCATGTCCGGGATCGTGAAGGGCTCGACGTAAGGCGCTTCCGGAAAGAACAGGGGCATGGCCTCGCCGGGAGCCCGGTCACGGTGCCACAGGAGCACCGAGACCAGCAGCCCGTGGGCCACCAGGACGCGTGGACCGGGGTGATCCAGGGTCGCGAGCACCCCGGTGAGCATCCTGCGGATGCCCTCACGCTGCGACTCGCTCCCGCCGGGCGGGCGCTCATGGGCGCCGTGGCCGTCGAGCCAGACGGCGTACTCCAGGAACGGGCCTCCCTCGAATTCCCCGTAGTCGAGTTCGTTCAATCGAGGATCGGTGATCAGTTCGGGCCCGGGGACTCCCATCAGCAGATTGGCAGTCTGCTGGGCGCGGGGGAATTCGCTGGCCAGCCACGTTTTCACGCTGTGGAGGGGCAAGCTGCTCCATCCCTTGTTCAGCGACCTGCGGCCTTCCTCGCTCAGGCGGATGGGTTTGGTCGGATCGCCGTTGACGAGGTAGCGCCGGCTGTAGTTGGTCTGTCCGTGGCGGAGAACGTACGTCGTCATGATCGGCTCCTTGGGGTCGGCGCCGACAGCCATGCGAGGACGTCGGCCATCCTCGGAGCGCGCGGATCACCGGTGTCGAGATAGAAGAGCAGGCCGTCCAGGGCCAGGGCCCTGCACCATGGCGCGAGGACGGGCACGGGAACGCGGGAGATCCGGGCGGCGACGGCCAAGCGGGCGTCCGTGCCGTGCCCGAGGTCGTAGTACACGGTCCAGAAGGCCCAGTCGAAGGCCGCGTCGCCCACCATCGGAAGGGGATCGATCAGGCGGGGGTGGCCCAGCCAGTCGAAGAGGACGTTCTCTCGGTAGAGATCCGCGTGCACGACGGTGGACCGAGCGGAGTCCTCCTCCAGGGTCACGAGGGCCGGGAGGGCCGCGTCGACGTGCTCCTGCCACGGGCCGACGTCAACCGATTGCAGTCGGCGCCGCACCCGAGGGCGTACCTCCTGGTGGAGATACGCGGTCAGGGAAGGAAGCTCACGCAGCCGGCGCCGACGGCGACCGAAGGTATGGAGGCCCTGGAGGGCGGCGGCCACGGTGGGAAGCTCGCGAGGCGGTCGCTCACCACCGCCGGGGCGACCTCCGATCATCTCCAGGGCCGCCACGGCCAGGTCGTCCGCCGCCTCGACGACGCCCGCCGTCGGCCCGCCCGCCCATAGACGTAAGGCGGTGACCTCATCGTAAAAGCGGGCGGGATCAACCCACGCCTTCAGAAGCAGCGGACGTCCGTCGAGGGTTCCGGCCGTCACGACCACTGAGGCGTGTCCGGCGTCGTGGTACGTCCCGAGTGTGAGCTTCCAGCGCTCCGCCGCGCGCTCCATCAGCCTGGGCACGGCGTCGAGCCAGCCGGCGACTCCCGGGCCGTAGTGCGTGACCAGCCGCCGGCGGCATTCCTCGGAGACCTCGCCGAGCGTCCGCTTCTCCATCAGCTCAGCACGATCCCGTCGGAGACCAGCTCGTCGGTCAGCGCCGGGAACTCGTCCAGGGCCTCCGCCACCAGTGCCTGCACCTTGTCCACCTCGACGTCCGGGGACGACAGACGGACAAGAACGCGCCACGGCTGGTCGAGTCGCTGCCCGGTCGTGCTCACCAGGTGAACCTCGGCGTGGCCATCCGTCGCCTCGTGAAGCCGCTCGGCGAGCCGGCGGGCGGCGATGTTGTAGAGCTTGCCCACGTGGTAGACGGGGTTCTTGCCGTTGGCACCCTCCAGGTTCATCGGCCGCAGGGGCGTGATGAGGCCGTTGACGCGGTTGCCGCGGCCCACGACGCCCTCGTCGCCCGACTCGATCGAGCTGCCGGTGTACGTGAGGTACAGCTCGTCCTTCTCCGGCACGTCGCGCGCGTTGAGCCGGAAGCGGGTCTCGACTCCGGGCAGCCGGAGGCCGGCCAGCCGGTGGCACTCGGCGAGGACACTCTCGGTGTTCCGCACGTACTCCGCGCGGCTAGCGACGAGCCGCGACTTCTGCGGGACACAGAGGACGATGTCCGCCTGCTCACCGTCCCAGTAGCCCATGAGCTTCACGTCCGATCCGCACCACGCGTGCGAGAGGGTGAAGTCGCTCTCGCCGGAGAAGTGGTCGACCAGATCGCGCACGAACGACTCGAAGACGTTCTCCGGCGCCCAGCCCGTTCCCAACGACGTGTCATTGGACAGTCGCACCCGCCGCTCCCGCAGGTCCTCGATCGATCGCGGGTTGAACCACCGCGTCCGGTCGGGCACCTCGTCGCCCGTGAGGACGGCACCGGGGCTGGAGTTGCTGGTGATGTTGAAGGTGATGTCCAGGTGGTCCGAGACCTCGGGAAGCCGACGGGCGAAGAACGCCCGCACCTCGGCCTCCACGATCTCCTCCACGGGGATCCGCTCGCCGCCGCACATGGGCGCGGCACGCCCGTTGACGAGGACCCTGACCGGGGCGGTCATCCGGCCGGCGCCGTAGCGGACTTCGCTCGCGCCGCCGAGAAGGGCGAGCTTGTCGAAGTTGTGGTGCAACACCGCACCGAAGCGTTCGACGGTGTAGCGGCTGTACGCGCGGGACAGCCGCTCGGCGAGGTGGTCGGCGAGGGTGTCGGGGTGGCCGAGGCCCTTGCGCTCCACGATGGTCGTCGCGTCCGGCTTGGCCATGCCGGTGTCGACCACGAGCTGGGTGTTGCCGAGAATCGTGCTCGTTCGGGACATCAGGATCCCTCGTTTCGGGTCGGAAGATGACGGAGCACTGCGAAGGCGTGTAAGCGAGGCACGCCTCGGGAGCGGAGCCCACCACCGCGGCGCTGAGGAAAGTAAGCCGGAGACGCAGCCATCGGTCAGTGGACAGGGTTAACGGATTGCGCAGTTAACTGTTAACTCCCCACGTGAGGCGGGCTCTTGGCCCATCATTGAGCGGGGCACTGCGACGAACATCGGGGGAACGATGGGGGCGAAGAGCAGACTCCAGCAGGCCAGGCTGGACATGGGCTGGACGCAGGGCGAGCTAATCGACGCGTTGATGGCCGCGGCCCAGCGCCTGGGAGCACAGTCACCGGCATCAACGAGCTGGAAGACGCTCATCTCGATGTACGAGAACGGCCGACGCCCCGTGAGTCCGGACCACCGACCGCTCTTCCGGGAGGTGTACGAGGCGACGGACGAAGAGCTCGGCTTCGCATCCACCAGCACGAGCGTCGCCACGACACCGAGCATGCTGCTGCCAACACCGACAGCAGCGGTGAGCCGGACCCCGATGCCGGTGAACCCGGAGATGCTCAGCTACCTCACCTCGGTGCTCCAGCAGCACGCACAGGCCGAACCGTTTGTCGGCCCGCAGTTCCTCCTGGCCCCGGTGAGCAGCCAGATGCCCCTCATCGAGCAAATGTGTCGCGAGGCGTACGGTCCGCTGCGGCAGGAGGTCCTGCGCGTGGGGGCACGGTACGCGGAGTTCCTCGGCTGGCTTCACCAGGACACCGGCCGCACCGACGACGCCATGCGCTGGACCAGGCTGGCGATGGAGTACGCCCAAGAGTTGGGCGATCCGATGGTGATCGCGTACATGCTCCAGCGCCGCAGCAACATCGCCACGGAAGCGGGCCACGCCGGCCACGGCGCCGGCCTCGCTCTCGCTGCCCTCCGGTACGCCTCCGAGCTGTCGCCTCGCGTCCACGCCGTCGTACTTCGCCAGCTCGCGAACAGCAAGGCGAGCCTCGGAGAGGCCGCCGAGTCCGAGCGGGCCATCGAACAGGCTCTCGTGGCGGCCGACAGAGGCGACGATGACGATCTGGCCTTCTACTGCACGGTCTCGTACATCGAGATGGAAGCGGCCAACTGCCAGGTACGCCTGGAGCGCCCCGAGCAAGCCGTCGTGACGTACGAGAAGAGTCTGCGGCACTGGCCTGCCGTGCAGGAGCGGGACCGAGGGCTGTGTCTCGCCCGGCTCGCCACGGCCAACGCAATCCTGGAGGACGTGGAAGGCGCGCACCGGGCCGCTGAACAAGCCCTCGGCATCGCGCAACGAACGGGCTCCACAAGGATCCTCGGCGAGTTGTACCGGCTTCAACCGCGTCTTGCGCGCTGGCGCAAACTGGTGGAAGTTTCGGAACTCAACAGGGAGTTAGACCTGACCAAGCAGGTCGTTCCCTAGTCGACCGAGGGAGAGCCGTGAACTTGCTGCCGACCGCCACGAGCACCGATGTCCAGGAGCTGCAGCCCCGCCTCGCCGTGCTCCCAGTCGGCTCCTTCGAGCAGCATGGCACGTACCTCCCATTGATCACCGACACGGCGATCGCATGCGTCATCGCCCAGGAGATCACCGCCGCCTACCCCGTCCACCTCCTCCCGCCCATCACCGTCGCGTGCAGCCACGAGCACGCGACGTTCCCCGGCACCGTCAGCATCAGCGCCAGGACCCTGTACGCCGTGATCGACGACATCCGCGCCTCACTCGCCCGCTCGGGCATCCACAAGCTGGTGATCGTCAATGGCCACGGCGGGAACTACGTCCTGTCGAACGTGGTCCAGGAAGCCAACGTCGACGGCCCGGCGGTCTCCCTCTTCCCTCTCGGCCCCGACTGGGACCGTGCCCGCGAGTACGGCGGCCTCGAGTCCGACAGGCACGCGGACATGCACGCCGGCGAGATCGAGACGTCGATCCTGCTCCACGCCGCTCCCGAGCTCGTCCGCGAGGGCTACGCCGACGCGGACCACGACAGCAGGCAGCGGCCCTTCCTCCTGGTCCAGGGAATGGCCGAGTACACGCAGTCTGGGGTGATCGGCTTCCCCTCGCTCGCCACGGCTGCGAAGGGGAAGGCCGTCCTGGAAAGCCTGCGATCGAGCTTCTCAGCACACTTCGATGTGCTCTGCCGACCGAGCTGACCCAGGAGGCACGGGGCACAGCCTGCGCGTGGCCGCGAGCACGGGAGCGTGGGGCCGGCCCGTCCGATCCTGGAGACGCTCGGCAGCAGAATGCGGGAACATCGCCATTCTGGTTGTAGGCGCTTGGTGGGACCGGTACGACGGTCACCATGTACCGATGGTCGCCGCTCAACGATCGACAGTTAGCCATGCTCACCCGGATCGCAGAGGGAACGGATCCCGTCACCTCCGCGAGCCCGGAACTCGCCATCACTGCCCGTGCTCTCAAGAGTCGGGGCCTCATCACCATGCCCAGGCATGGTGGGAGGTGGCAGGCAGAGATCACCGATGACGGTCGCTTCTACCTGGAACACGGCCACCACCCGGACCGGCCCGAGCCAGCCCCGCGCAAGCAGCGACCGGTAGGCGCCGAGCCGAAGCCGGAGGCCACGACACCTCCCCGTCAGCGGGTGGCGCCCCCGCCCGAGACGAAGCCGGCGCCCGCGCGCCCTGCGAAGCCGCCACGGCAGTCACCGGCGGAAATCGGCGCGGCTTTGATCGCAGAGGTACAGAAGGCTGGCCGGTTCCTTCGAATCCCCGACCCTAGCGATGAACAGCGGGCCCGCTATCGCCGGGCGTTCGACGCAGCGCGGCAGTGTGCCCCGGACGGCTACCACCTGAAGTACAGCGGGCGGGCGAAGGGAGACTTCTTCCTCGGCCTGCTCCGGGTGACGGGCGAGGACGACACCGAATGGAACCGGATCCGCCTGGCACGCAGCCGAGTGATCACCGACGTCGAGGACGTGATCGCGGCGGTCACCGCAGACCACAGCGCCTTCGAGATCTCGGACGAGATACTCCCACGGGTGCTCACCCTCCTTCGGCTCCTCGCCGAGCAGGCCCTCGCACGGCACGGCGAGATCGCGGTGTCGAAGAAGCGCAGGCAGCCGAGGCCGCTGCTCACGGTCCACGGCAGGACGTACGAGATCAACTTCAAAGAACGACAGGAGCAAGTCCGATACGTGCCCACGCAGCCGGGCCGACGGACGTATGACTGGCAGCGGGTCACCCCGGCGCACCGGTTCGAGCCGTCCGGAGAACTGGAACTGCAGGTGAGCCAAGGCTCGGGGTACAGCTACGGATACCGCTACGGCTGGAAGAAGGAATGGTCCGACACCGCCAAGAAGCCGTTGGAGGACCAGATCGACGCCGTCCTCCGAGCACTGAAGGCCCGCGCGGAGGAAGAAGAGCAGGCCCGGCTGGCGCGGGAGGCGGAACAGCAGCGTCAGCGTGAGGAGCGGGAACGGCAGGAGGAAGAACGCCGCCTACGAGAGGCCAAGGAAGAAGAGGAACACCGCCGGCGGGAGGCGGAGAAGAAGGAGCGCACGCAGCGGAAGTGGGAAGCGGCGGTCAGCGTCGCGACGATCAAGGCGGTGGACACCGTACGGGTCGACCGGTTCGGCGCCGCGCTGGCGCAGTGGCGGACCGCAGGGGAGATGCGGGCCTTCTGCGCCGCGCTCGACGAGGCTGCCTCCGCCTCGGACGACACCCACGAAGCCGAGCGGCTGCGCGAGTGGGCTACGTGGGGGAAGGCGGAGGCCGACCGGCTCGACCCGACCGTGGCTGGCAGGAGCCTGACCGGCCACAGCCTCCACGCGGAACCCACGAACGACCAGCTAAGGCCCTTCCTCGACGGCTGGCACCCGCAGCGGCCGGAGAAAGAGAAGCCTCCGAAGCAGGAAGAACCCAAGGCGGAGGCCGAACCGCCCAAGCCGGAGCCGGAGCGGTGGCGCGGCTTCACCGACGAACGTCTGGACCAAGGCTGGAGATATGGACCCCAAGGTCGCGCTCAATGGTGGAGGCGATGACGCCGTGCCCGCGGTCGCGTAGGGCCTTCACCGACTTCTCCACGAGCTTCCCGAGCCGGACGACCTCCTCGCGCAGGGCGACCAGTTCGTCGTAACGCTCGGCCTTGTCCTGACCACACCACTCCCGGACGGTCCGCAGGACGGCCGCTTCCGCATCCAGCTTGCGGTCGTCCCGGCGGCTGTAGGAGTACCAGGAGGACTGCGTGCGCTCCTGGTCGACGGCCTGCTGCCTGCGGTCCACCTCCGGAAGGATGTCCTCGGCAAGACGGCCGGCCACGAGGCGGGCAATGCGCTCGGTGACCGACCACCCTGCCAGGCACCTGCCGTAGCGGTTCTCGTAGACCATCGGATCGCCTCGCAGCTCCGTGGGATCCATACCGACAACGGGAGCGCTGCCGTCGAGACTGCCCATCTCCAGGATCCCTGCGTCCGCGACACTGCGCCGCAGCCGCAGCTTGCTCTTCGGACGGACGAACCCGAGGATCAACCGTGCAGCCTCGAAGTCGGCACTCCCCCGCACGTGCCGCGACGCCTCGGCCAGAGCGAGCTCGCTCGCGTCGTCCGCGCGGAACGCCTCGACGTCCTCCCAGCGCGCCACGAGGGAAGCCGCATCGACCCACTCCTGCAGTCCGGCGTCGTCACCGTCGAGGAACCGCACATGAAGCCAATCAGCCCGGCCACGACCACCTACCCGTACGATCTCGACCCGACGAACCGGGCCGCCCAGCTCCTTCGGCCTCGCTCGGTAGGCCCAGTGCTCACCCATCTCCATGGGGCTATTGAGCCAGGTTCGACGATCCCATGGCCCGACGATTGCCAAACCAGTAGGCGGATCCGGGCCCCCAGAGCTCGCAAGCTGCTCCGGTCGGGTTCTCGGCGTCCACGAAACCGTGGGCAAGGATCCAGGGACCTCCTCGTGATCAACTGCCGGGATGCGTTCCCTGCCACAGCCGTGTCACTCCAACGCGGGAAGCCGACCGAGCGAGCCCCCGCTAGTTTCCTGCGCGAATCGGCATCTCATCCACCATTCACGTTGCCAGAGGCTTGTTGGCGCGGTTTACTGGCAGACAGCGGGACCAGCGCAACTGATCACTTGACACCACGGGGAGGTGCACGGCCATGCTGCTGAGTTTCCGTGTGGCGAACCATCGCTCCATCCGGCATGAGCAGCAGCTCAACCTTCATCCCGTCTACGACGCCGACCGTCCCGAAGACACGGCATGGAGTGCCGTGCCCGTCGTGGGGATCTTCGGAGCCAACGCTTCGGGCAAGTCGAACCTTGTTGACGCGCTGCAGTACATGGCCCGCATGGTGGTTTCCTCCCACCGAGATGCGGAGCCAGGCGGCGGCATCGACCGCTATCCGTTCCTCTTGGACGATGAGGCCAAGAGCGAACCTTCGTGGTTTATCGCAGACCTGCTGCTTGACAATGTTCGCTACACGTACGGATTCGGCGTGGATGACGACCGCGTCGTCGAGGAGTGGCTCGATAGCTACCCCAAGGGCAAGAAGCGCCAGTTGTTTTCGCGTGAAGGCGACGAGGTTGAACCTGGCGCTTCGCAGTCATCAGGACAGCTGGCTCTCGTGGAGAGCATCACCGAATCGAACGTCCTCTTTCTGTCTCTAGCTGCCCGTTCGAAGCAACAGGACTTCCGGCCTGTGTACGACTGGTTCGCTAGGCAACTACAGTTCCGCGGCACGAACGACAGGCGCCCACTTGGACTGTCCGCGATGAGGGCACTCGAGGACGCTGACCGCTACCCCGAGATCATGGATCTTCTCCGTGCTGCAGACCTTGGTATCGAAGGCTGTGGCATGGAACGCGTCTTGATGGACGAAGAGGGTCTGCGTCGGCGCTTCGGATCTCGGATACCAGCACGGCTATTGCGTGAGCTGGAGGATGAGGGCCCTCGCGAGGCTATGCGCCCGTGGGTGGGACATCGCGGACGCAACGGCATGGTGCAGATGGAGCTACACGATGAGTCCGCGGGAACACGGACCCTCCTAGAGCAGGCTCCTCGCTTCCTCGGAGTCCTGCGCAGAGGCGGGACTTTCGTAGTCGACGAGATCGACGCAAGCCTCCACTCCCTCCTGACAGCACGGCTCATCAGCCTCTTCCAGAATCCACAGACGAACCCGCAAGGTGCCCAGCTGATCTTCACGACCCACGATGCAAGCCTCCTTGGGCGGCGAGATGGCGAGGACATCCTCAAGCGCGACCAGGTGTGGTTCGTGGAGAAGAACGAGTTCGGCGAGAGCTCGCTCTACTCACTGGCCGAGTTCAAGCCACGGAAGGAAGAGAACAGGGAGCGCAGGTACCTAGGGGGAAGCTACGGTGGTGTTCCATTCATCGACGAGAGCTTTGCCCAGGCTGTACTGAGGAGGGGTGGGGGGACTGGCCAGGACACCCAAGCCGAGCGGCAGATCGAAGCCACGCCGGCCGAGTCGCGATACTGACCTAGCCCGCGCCACGGACACCAGGGACAGCGCCGACCAGCTGATGGTCGTTTGCGGCGCTGAGACCACAGAGTACGACTACCTCAACGGCTTCAAAGCCAAGTTCAAGCGCCCCAACCTCTCGCTGCGGGTCACCAAGAAACCCGGATCGCCTCTCCAGGTCGTTGAGTACGCGGCCAATCGCTGGGGTGGCCCCAGTGGGGGGTTTGACCAGATTTGGTGCGTGGTTGACGTGGACGAGTACCAAGACCTCGACCAGGCGATGCGCTATGCCTCTGCGAACGACGTCGAACTCGTGGTGTCGAACCCGTGCTTCGAGATCTGGCTCCTGCTACATCACACCGACCATCGCAGCTGGACGCGCGACTACCGCGCCGTCAAGCAACTGCTGCAGCGATTCGTTGACGTGCCCTCCGACAAAGGTGTCGCATTTGATCGCGACTACAGCGACCACTGGGGCGAGGCAGTCGAGCGTGCACGCACCTTGGCTCAAGAGGGAAACGAGCACAGGACAAACCCAGCAACCGGAATGTGGCGCCTGGCCATCGCCATCGCCGGTGAGAATGAGTAGACCCCACGGAGACCACCCCTGGTCTCAGTCTTGGTCTCATTCGTCCTCGTCCGGCCCCGTCCGGACAGGGGCAACCTGAACGCTCCGCCGCAGGTCAGGACACGTACGACCTCCGCTGGACCCCCGTACGAACATTTGGAAAGCGTGTTGGGGGCAACCCCTCACGAGTTCGAATCTCGTATCCTCCGCCAGTGCCTCACCGGGCACGTTGTCGAAGGGCCCCACCGTTCGCGGTGGGGCCCTTCGACGTTTCCCGGCGGTTTCTCCCGGGCGGCTCCTCCCGCAGCGCGGGATCCCTCGCCTGAGCTTCGAAGAATGGTATCGGCGGCGATAGTATCTCTGCCGATACCATCTCTCGCGGGAGGCTTCCATGCGGCGTTTCATCGGACGGGACCGCGAGCTGAAGGTGCTCGGCAGCGCCCTGAGGTCGGTCCAGGACGCCGTCGGCTCGGCGAAGCCGGGGCAGTGCATCCTCATGCGCGGGCGGAGGCGGGTCGGCAAGTCCAGCCTCGTCGAGGAGTTTCTCCGGCGCACCGAGGCGCCGTACCTCTTCTTCACCGCGGCGGGCGGCACGGCGCAGGACGAACTGACGGAGTTGCTCGACGCCGTCGCCAGGTCCACCCTCCCGGGGCGGCAGCTGTTCTCGGAGGAGACACCGGAGCAGTGGAACGCTGCATTCAGGCTGCTCGCCGAGATCCTTCCCGACGACAGGCCGAGCGTGGTCGTCATGGACGAGATTCCGTACCTGATGGACCGCATCGACGCCTTCGAGGGCATGCTGCAGCGGGCTTGGGACCGCCTGCTCAGCCGCAAACCCGTCCTCCTCCTCCTCGTCGGCTCCGACCTGTCGATGATGGAGGCGCTGGACAGCTACGACCGGCCCTTCCACCAGCGGGGCCGGGAGATGGTCGTGGGGCCGCTGAACCCGGCCGACATCGGCGAGATGCTCGGCCTCGAGCCGGCCGCGGCCTTCGACGCCGCCCTGATCACCGGCGGACTTCCGCTGATCTGCGCGGAGTGGCGGCCCGGAGCCGACGTCTGGGAGTTCCTCCGCGACTCGCTCGACAACCCGATCTCCGCGCTGCTCGTCTCCGCCGAGCGGTCACTGGCCGCGGAGTTCCCACCGCAGGCGATGAGCAGGGAGGTCCTACGGGCCATCGGAAGCGGCGAGCGCACCTTCACCAACATCGCTCGGGCAGCGGGCGGCATCGCCCACACCACTCTCACCCGAGCCACGGACGTCCTGACCGAGAAGCGGGTGGTGGCAGCCGAACTGCCCCTCTCGCTGAGACCGTCGAAGGAACGCCGCTACCGCGTGGCCGATCCGTACCTACGGTTCTGGCTCGCGTTTCTGGATCCGCACATGGCGGAGATCGAGCGGATGCGGGGAGATCTCACGCTGAGCCGGATCAAGGAGCAGTGGACGAGCTGGCGTGGGCGGGCGATCGAACCCCTCGTCCGGGAATCCCTCGCCCGTCTCCTGCCGGACCGGCTCCTGCCGGCCGCCCCCGCGATCGGCGGCTACTGGACGCGCGGCAACGACGTCGAGATCGACCTGGTGGGCGCCGACCGGCAGCCGGTGGCCAAGGAGCTGCTCTTTCTCGGCTCGGTCAAGTGGCTGGAGAACTCCGCGTTCGACAACCACGACCTGGCCGCGCTGCAGAAGCACCGGGCCGCGATCACCGACGAGCCGGTTCCGCTCGTGGCGGTCTCGCGCAACGGGACCACCTGTTCCGGGCTCCAGGCGGCGTACGGACCCGGAGAACTGCTCGGCGCCTGGCGCAGGACTTGAGCAGGCCGGCTCCTGTGGATGCACCACCGCGGCGACTTCACTTGCACCGCCGAGCTGCGCGCCATCGTCACGGGCTGCGAGCAGAAGAACCGGTAGTTCGGCGAAGCCGAGTGCAGCCGGCCCCAGATGCCACGGGTGATCGCTAACCGGTCCCACGGACGGTCCCGGGCGGCTAGCGTCTGCTCGGGGCACGTGAAACGGGGACGGCCGCGCCGGGCGCGGGGGGAGCGTGGGGGCATGCAGCCGCTGGCAGCGGACGATCCGCGGCAGGTGGGCGAGTACCGGTTGCTGCGGCGGCTGGGGGCGGGCGGGATGGGCCGGGTCTACCTCGGCCGCACCCCGGGCGGGCGGACCGTCGCCGTCAAGGTGGTCCGTCACGAGCTGACCGAGAACCCCGAGTTCCGGGCCCGGTTCCGTCAGGAGGTGTCCGCCGCCCGCCGGGTCGGCGGGGCCTGGACGGCACCCGTTTTGGACGCCGACACCGAGGGCGAGCACCTCTGGGTGGCCACCGGCTACATCGCCGGGCCCTCGCTCACCGCCGCCGTGCAGGAGTTCGGGCCCCTGCCCGAGCCGGCCGTGCGCACCCTCGGCGTCAGCCTCGCCGAGGCGCTCTCCCACGTGCACGGCCTCGGGCTGGTGCACCGGGACGTCAAGCCGTCGAACGTGCTGCTGACCCTGGACGGGCCGCGGCTGATCGACTTCGGCATCACCCGCGCACTGGACGCCACCACCGGGCTCACCCGGTCCGGCCAGATCTTCGGCTCGCCGGGCTTCATGTCGCCGGAGCAGGCGAACGGGCTGCCCGCCGGGCCGGCCAGCGACGTCTTCTCGCTCGGCGCGGTGCTCGCGTACGCCGCCACGGGCACGATGCCGTTCGGCTCCGGGGTGAGCGCGCCCGTCCTCCTCTACCGGGTGCTGCACGAGGAGCCCGACCTCTCCGGACTGACCGGCCCGCTGCACTCCCTCGTCCGTGACTGCCTGGCCAAGGATCCGTCCGCCCGCCCCGCGCCCGGACGGCTTCGGGAACAGCTGGACGGCGACGAGGCCGCCACCGCCCGGCCGGGACACGGGGACTGGCTCCCGGGGCCGCTGGCGGCGGCGGTCGGGCGCAGTGCCGTACAGCTGCTGGACCTGGAGGGGGAGCCGAAGGCCGGGACCCCGGAGCCGAAGGCCTCGGAGCCGGCTTCCGCAGGGGAGCTGGAGGCCGGGGCGCGGGAGGCCTCGGAGCCGGCTTCCGCCGGGGAGGCGGAGGGCGGGGCGCCGGAGGCCTCGGAGCCGGCTTCCGCCGGGGAGGCGGAGACCGGGGCTCCGGAGGCCGGGAAGCCGCGGGCATCGGAGCAGCAGACCTCGGAGCCGCAGGCCGCGAAGCCTCAGACCTCGGAGCCGGAGACCGCGAAGCCTCAGACCTCGGAGCCGGAGACCGCGAAGCCTCAGACCTCGGAGCCGGAGACCGCGAAGCCTCAGACCTCGGAGCCGGAGACCGGGGAGGGGTCGGCCGCGATGGGGGCGGACGTGGGGGATGAGGCTGCTGCGCCCGTCACGGAGTCGGCGGCCGGGTCCCGGGCTCCGGCCGGGGGCCCCGTCGTTGCCACCTACGGCGCTCCCGACGTGCCCGCCGTTCCCGGTGCGGGCGCGGTTCCCGGGTTCGGGCCGGCCGCCCTGCCCGGTTTCGGCCCGGCGGGCGGAGGACCCGCCGGCCCGGCGGACGGCGGCCCCCTCGGCCCCGTCGTGCCCCTCGGGCCGTACACCCCGGCCCCGGTCCCGGCGCCGCCGCTACCGGATCACGCACCGCGCCCGCAGCGGCCCCGCGGCCGGCGGAGGTACGTGGCTCTGGCGGCCCTGCTGGCCGGCGTGCTGGTGGTGGGCGGCGGGTACCTGCTGTTCGAGCAGCTGCGCAAGGACCAGCGGGACGACGGCGCGAAGACCCCCGGGCGGAGCACCCCGAGCGGAGGCGGCACGACGCCCGCCCCGGCGTCGAAGACCCCCAAGGCGACGGGCAGTTCCGATCCGGACGACGACAGCCCCACCCCCGGCGCGGGCTCGGGGGCGGGCATCATCCCCGCGAAGTTCCTCGGGACGTGGGTCGGCGAGAGCAAGGACGCCGACGGGGGCGTCACCACCGTCACCCTCACCCTCGTCCAGTCCGCGCCGAGCCAGGAGAAGAGCAGGATCCGCGTCGAGACGCCGAAGAGCGGCACCTGGTGCGAAGGCGCGTGGACGCTCACCGATGCCGACCAGGGCAAGGTCACCTACGCGTCCCGGGTGACCGGGTCCTCGCCCGACGAGAAGTGCGTCGTCGGCGACGTGACCTACCCCCTGGTCAGGACGCTGGAGGACGGCGGCCTCCTGTACACCATGGACCTGACCAATCCGGGCAGCTTCATGACGCTCCGGAGGAAGGGCTGACGCGACCGGTCAGACCGGGCAGGGGCGGTACTCCAGGCTCAGTTCGCGGTCGACCGCGTAGCTCGTGCGCATCGCCGCGGCCGCGACCTGCTCCCAGGAGCCGTACTTCGCGTACAGCTGGTCCGCCGTCGGGCCCAGGGGGTTGCCGTACTTGGCCTGGTTGCGCTCCTCCAGGATCCGGACCTCCTCGGGGGTCATCCCGGCCCGGGTGATCTCCTTGGCCTGGTTGCGCATGTCGACCAGCTCGCGGGCGACCTCCTCCTCGGTGGCGCCCGCCGCCCGCATGTCCGCCTCCGTGCGGTGCATGGCCTCCAGGAGGTCGTGGTAGCGGATCCGGGTCCGCTGGGCCTCCACCTTCTCGTCCATCGGCATCACGCGGATCCGGCACACGACCGGGTCCGTGCTGGGACAGGGCTCGTCGGCGGGGGCCGGCGGGGCGAGCGGGGCCGTGATGACCGAACCGCAGGCCTCGGTGGCCGCGGCCACCGAGGAGACGCCGGTGGCCAGCAGGGCGACGGCGGCCGCGAACGGCACCAGGGCACGGCGCGACAGGAAGGGGGAAAGGCGCATGGGCGCATCCTCGGCAGCCGCACCGTGCCCGTTCACGCAGGCGCACCGGTGAACACCCCTACGGGGTGATCAGCTCACCGGAGTGGTGAGGCCGGCCGCGTTGTTGCCCGGGTTGGGGTCGGGGGTGTCGCTCTGGGCGGAGACCCCGTTCGAGACACCGGCGCCCCCGGTCGTCGGCACCGGCGTGCGCACCTTCACCCCGAGCGTGACCGTCGCGGCGCCGCCCCGGCCGAGGGTGCCGAAGTGGCAGATCACCGTGTCGTTCGTCCCGGTCGGCGGGGTGTCGCAGTAGCCCGTGGACGGAGTGGCGCTCGCGTAGCGGAGGCTGCCGGGCAGGTGGTCGGTGAGGACCACGTTCTCCGCCGAGGTCGGGCCGTAGTTGTGGACCCGGATCGTGTACGTGAGGGTGCCGCCGTTCGCGACCGGTTCCGGGCTCGCCGAGATCGACGTGGCCAGGTCGGCGAGCGGGCGGGACACGGCGACGGTGTGGCCGAAGCCGGCGCCGATCGAGCTGACGCCCTCCAGGAGGCGGCCGCACGGCGCGGTCTGGCCGGCGGCGCAGACCCGGACCGGGATGAGGCGGTTGACCTTGGTGCCGTCCCCGAGCTGGCCGGACACGTTGTTCCCCCAGGCCTGGACGGTGCCGTCGGAGCGCAGGGCGACGCTGTGGTGGCCGGTGATGCCCGCGGCGACCGCGGCGACACCGGTCAGCTTGGTCACGCAGCCCTCCGGCGCGCAGACCTGGACCGGGACGGACCGGGCGGTGGTGGTGCCGTCGCCGAGCTGCCCCAGACCGTTGACGCCCCAGGAGACGACGGTGCCGTCGGAGCGGACGGCGAGGCTGTGCTGGTCACCGGCGGCCACCGCCTTCACCGCGGTCAGGAAGGAGGCGCAGGGCGCGGTCTGCCCGACCGCGCAGACCTGTACGGGCTCCGTCGTCTGGCCCCCGGTGCCGTTGCCGAGGGCGTCCCCGAAGCCGAAGGTCACCACGGAGCCGTCCGCCCGGGCCACGACGCTGTGGAACTGCCCGGCCGCAGCGGAGACGGCGCCGGTCACGTTGATGACTCCCGGGACGTTCCAGTTCACCAGAGTGCCGTTGCCGAGCTGCCCGTTGCTGTTGTTGCCCCAGGTCACGACGCTGCCGTCGGAACGCACCGCGAGGGAGTGCTGGAAGCCCGCGGCGATCCGGGTGACGTGGCTCAGGTACGAGGTGCACGGCGCGACCGCCATCGGGGCGCAGACGTGCACCGGCGAGAGCCGGTCCGTGAACGTGCCGTCGCCGAGCCGGCCGACGGCGTTGCTCCCCCAGGCGACGACGGTCCCGTCCCTGAGTACGGCGAAACTGTGGATGTCGCCGACCGCGACGGCCACCACGTCGGTCAGGACCGACGCGCACGGCGCAGGCTCGCCGACGGCGCACACGTGGACGGGCGTGAGCCGGCTCGTCCGGGTCCCGTCACCGAGCTGGCCGCTCGCGTTGTTGCCCCAGCCGACGACGGTGCCGTCGTCCAGCAGCGCGATGCTGTGGCCGTCACCGGCCGCGACCTGCACGACCTTGTCCAGCGGCGCGGTGCAGGTGACGTTCCCGCAGACCCGTCCGGGGACGGGGCTGTCCCCCGTGGTGTTGCCGTCCCCGAGCTGGCCGAAGCTGTTGCTCCCCCAGGTCAGGACGGTGCCCGGCGGCCCCGTGCGGATGTCCCGCCGTCCGCTCGCGCCGTCGGCGTACGCGGGGGACGACGGGGCGGCCAGCACGAGGGCCGTGACCAGGCCGGCGGCCAGGGCGGCGAGGGCTGCCAGCGGTCGTCGCGCAAGGGACCTGAAGGCTCTTCGGGGGGCGGGCCGGCGGCGGTCACCGGGCGGCCTGGAGTCCTTGACGGACATACGCGCTCCTCTCACGGGGGCGGGGCCGGACCGCGGGCGGGATCGCCGACGGCTCCGGCCGACGCGCTCACCATGCGGGCGCGTCCGGGCGCGTACGCGTCAGCGACACCTCGCCTTCACCCGATCAGTGCGGGTGCCGGGGCCGGGTGGAGTGCGCGGGCCACGTCCGCGACCGGGGAGCGGACGGCGCGGATCAGCCGTAGTTGTCACTGGCCAGCCGCAGGGCCAGTTCCTGGAGGATCGACTCGGTGTCCGGCTGCGCGCCGGCGGCGTCATGGGCGTCGGCGACGGCGTCGAAGGCGAGGATGAAGCCGTTGACGAGGGCGCTCAGCGGATCGGAGAGCTGGGCGAGCACCGACAGTCCGGCCTCCTCCGCCGTCGCCTCGGCCGGCACGGCGAACTGACCGGGGATCACCTCGCCCAGCAGGTCCGAGACGAGACTCTCCTCGACTCCCCCGCGCAGCGCCGTGAGAGCGGCGATGGCCTTGAGTTTGATCTCGTTCTCCGTCACGTCCCGAGCCTAGGAGCAGGCACGGGCCCGGGGGCGGAAATCGCGCGACACGCGGGAGGTGATCTGGGAGGCTGCGGGCGATCACGCGGACCGGCACGGGGCCGTGGCACGGGCCACGGCGCGGGGACCGTGACGGGGAGGGTACGCAGGCGATGACGTTCACGTTCAAGGGGCCGGTCCTGGACGGCGATCTCGTCCGCCTGGAGCCGCTCGACCACCGGCACGCGGCGGACCTCGCGGTCGCCGTGGCGGAGGACCGCGGCACGTACGCGTACACGTGGGTGCCGACGGCCGCCGAGGTGGGCGCGTACATCGACACCCAGCACGGCCGCGCCGCGGCGGGCACGCTCGCGCCGTACGCCCAGATCCGGAAGTCCACCGGTCGCGCCGTCGGCGTCACCTCCTTTTGGGACCCGCGGCTGCGACCCGGCGGCGACGCGCTCCAGGCGGTCGAGGTCGGCTTCACGTGGCTGGCCGCGTCGGCGCAGGGCACCGGCGTGAACACCGAGGCCAAGTACCTGCTGTTCCGGCACGCCTTCGAGGTCTGGGACGTCTCCCGCCTCGACCTGAAGACCGACGCCCGCAACGCCCGCTCACGCGCCGCGATCGAGCGGACCGGCGCCCGCTTCGAAGGCGTCCTCCGCAACTGGTCGGTCTCCTGGGCCCCCGGCGAGGAGGGACGCCTGCGCGACTCCGCGATCTTCTCGGTGACGGACACGGAGTGGCCGGAGTGCCGGGACCGGCTGCGCGAGCGGCTGGCGGGGTACGCCGTGGCGCGCTAGGAACGGTCGGCCCGCGGACGCGTGTCGTGCCGTCCGCACGGTCAGCCCGTCGGTCCCGTGTCGTGTCGTCCGCACGGGCGCGCCGGCCGTCCCGTGTCGTCACGTCCGCACGCGCGCGCCCCGGCCGCACAGTCGGCACGTCCGCACCGTCCGCCCGTACACACGGGCGCCCCCGCCGCGAAGAAGATCGGAAAAGACCGGCGCCCCACCGATGAGTTCTCGGTGGGGCGCCGGTCTGCCCTCTTGCACGTCGTCGTCGGTCGATCCGCCGCGAACCGCTCGGCGGTTTCAGGCGGTTCGGCAGTACGGCATCACGCCGTCCGCTCGTTCAGCAACGCTCAGCAGCATCCCGCAGAGAAGAGGTCGCCCCATGTCCGCCACCCCCGCCGCCAAGGGTCCCGCCGCCTACTTCCCGTCCATCGAGAAGAAGTACGGGCGCCCCGTCACCGAGTGGTTCGAGCTCATCGACGCCTCCCCGCTCACCGCGCACATGGAGCTCGTCTCCTGGCTCAAGTCCGAGCACGGGCTCGGCCACGGCCACGCCAACGCCCTCGTGGCCCACACCCTCGCCGGCCGGAACGGCGGCGGCCGCTAGCGCGGTGCGCGCGGTCACGCGGCGGGACAGGGTGAGGGTGACGGCCGCGGTGGTCAGGCCGGCGACGAGGGCCGTCCACCAGAGCGCGGCCGGGCCGGCGCCGGTGTAGACGGTGACGCCGAGGGTGAGGGCGCCGAAGCGGGCGACGCCCCAGGTCCAGCTGTACGCGCCCTGGTAGCGGCCACGGGCGTGGGCCGGGGCCAGGTTGGCGACGACCGTGGCCGAGATGCCGGCGACGATCACCTCGCCCAGGGACCAGATCACGACCGAGAGGCCGAAGGCGAGGACCCCGTCGGCCACGCCGGTGAGGGCGACGCCGACGGCGATCAGCGCGCTGCCCGCGGCCTGCACCGGGATCTGGGGCAGACGGGCCAGGCGGGCCGTGGTGAAGGGCTGGACGGCGACGACCAGGACCGCGTTCACGGCCGCCATCGCGCCGTACACGGCGGGCGACAGGCCACTGTCGTGGATCGCGAGCGGCAGCGCGACCTCGGTGAGCGAGTAGACGAAGAGCTGCACGCCGTAGAGGGGGAGCAGGAGCATCGCCAGGCGGTCGCGGAGGACGACGCCGTAGCCGAGGCCGTCGCCGGCCGGGCGCGGCCCGCGGGGCGGCTCCGTCAGGCGGGTCACGACGACGCCCGCGTAGACCAGCATCGTGCCGGCGTCGACCGCGAAGAGCAGCCAGTAGCCGTGGGCGGCGAGCAGGCCGCCGAGGACGCCGGAGACGGCGGTGCCGATGTTGACGCCCCAGCCGAAGAGCGCGTACGCCCGCTGCCGGCGTTCGGCGTCGACGGCGTCGGCCATCAGCGCGTACGCGGCCGGCGGGACGACCGTCCCGGCGGCGCTGATCAGCAGCGCGGCCGCGGCCATCGTCCACACCCCGGGCGCCACGAACAGCGCGCCCTGCGCCGCCGCGGCCCCGACCAGGCCGATGAGCATCGTGGGGCGGCGGCCGAGGCGGTCGGCGAGGACGCCGCCGACGGCCGGGCCGAGGAGGTTGCCCGCGCCGAGCGCGCCGAGCACGTACGAGGTGTCGGTGCCGGTGACCCCGCGCGAGGCGAGGAAGAACACCAGGAACGGGGTGACCATGTGGCCGAGGCGGTTGACGATCGTGCCGCCGAAGACGGTCCAGACGGTGGCCGGAAGGCCGGTGAAGGAGGAGGGCATGCGCCGAGACTGCGCCCCTGCCCCCACGGCCCTCCAATGATTAAGCTCAGGCCGAATCCGGACGCTCGTCCCGCCCGCGGCCGTCACGTCGGCTCCGCGGCCGGTCGCGTCCCGACCGCGGCTCACCAGGGGGACGCATGGAGTCCGAACTCAGCTTTTCCGCCGCCGATCTGGCACAGACCCGCTTCGCCGTGTCCCCCATGTGGGAGGTCGTCACCAGCTTCCGTCTGCTCCGGGACAACGTCGACCCGCCCCTGCACCGGCGCTGGGCCGCACAGGTACGCCCCCGGGTCGAACGGGCCGGGCTCGACCGCGGGCTGCTCGCGAAACTGGTCCCCGGCGGGACCTTCCTCGCCGACTTCCTCACCCCCACCCCGACCGGGCCCTTCCCCACCCTGACCGGGGAGCTCGACGCCATCCGCGCGGCCTCCCCCGGGCTGATCCGCCGCGACGCCGGCAAACTGCCCGTCGAGGAGGGGGAGATCGACCTCGACCGGCTGTGCGCCGAGATCGAGACGTACTGGGAGCTCGCGCTCGCCCCCTACTGGGCCCGCATCCGCGGTCTTCTGGAGGCCGACGTCTTCCACCGTGCCCGGCAGGTCGCCGAGCACGGCTCCGCCCGCGTCCTCGGCGAACTCCACGAGACCGTACGGTGGGACGACGGGACGCTCAAGCTGGTCCGGCGCTCCTGCTCGCTCACCCGCGACAAGGCCGGCTCCGGGCTGCTGCTCATCCCGTCGGCGTTCGCCTGGCCCAAGGTGCTGACCCGTTCCGTCGCCCCGGACCCGCCCCAACTCGCCTACCCCGCCCGCGGGATCGGCAATCTGTGGGAGCCCCGCACCACCGGCTCCGCGACCGAGGCCGTCGCCGCCGTCATCGGACGTTCGCGCGCGCTGCTCCTCACCGAGCTGGACACCCCCGCCTCGACCACCCGGCTCGCCGCGACGGCGGGCCTGTCGGCGGCCGCCGTCTCCCAGCACCTCATCGCCCTGAAGCACGCGGGCCTGGTCAGCGCGCACCGCAGCGGCCGGTCCGTGCTCTACGCCCGCACGGCCGTGGCCGACGCCCTCCTCTGCCCCGACAGCCACGCCGACCGCCGACTGGAGACCCTGTGACCGCCGCCCCGCCCGGCCAGGACCCGGTCCCGCCCGCCCAGGACCCGGTCCCGCCCGCCCAGGCCCCGGCGCGGATACCGCCCGCCCCCGACCCGGCCCCGTACGCCTGGACCGAGCGCACCCTCGTACGCGACGGGGTGCGCCTCTCCCTGCGCGACTGGGGAGGGGACGGCCGGCCGCTCCTCCTGCTCCACGGGCTCGCCGGACACGTCGGCGAGTGGGACGCCCTCGCGCGGCTGCTCCACGCCGACGGGCACCGGGTCGTCGCCCTCGACCAGCGCGGGCACGGCGCCAGTGAGCGGCACCCGGCCGACGTCTCGCGTACCGCGTACGTCGACGACGTCCTCGCCGTCCTGGACGGACTCGGCCTGAGGAACACGGTGCTCGTGGGGCAGTCGTACGGCGGCCACGCCGCCCTCCTCACCGCCGCGCGCCACCCCGCCCGCCTCGCCGGCGCCGTCCTCGTCGAGGCCGGGCCCGGCGGCATCACCCCGCAGGCGCTGGCGGACGTCGGAGGCTGGCTGCGGGCCTGGCCGGTGCCGTTCCCGTCCCGGGAGGCGGCCGTCGCCCATCTCGGCGGCGGGCCCGTCGGCGAGGGCTGGGCGGACGGTCTGGAGCGGCGGGAGGACGGCCTGTGGCCCCGCTTCGACCCCGAGGTGATGTGCGCCTCGCTGGCCGAGAACGCCGCGCGGAGCTGGTGGGAGGAGTGGGCGGCGATCGGCGTGCCGGTCCTCGCCGTGATCGGACAGCACGGCTTCCTCGAAGGGGAGGAGTACGACGGGATGGCCCGGCGGCTCCCCGCGCTGCGCGGCGTCTGCCTGCCCGGCACCGGGCACGACCTGCACCTGGAGCGGCCCGATGTCCTCCACCGCCTGGTGACGGAGTTCCTCGCCGGTACCCCTTGCCCTGGAGTGGACTCCAAGCCCTAGGGTGCGGCGCATGCGCTATCGGGTACTCGGCGGGACCGGGATCGAAGTCAGTACGTACTGCCTCGGCACGATGATGTTCGGGGCGGTCGGAAACCCCGATCACCAGGACTCCGTACGGATCATCCATGCCGCCCTCGACCAGGGCGTCAACTTCGTCGACACCGCCGACATGTACTCGGCGGGCGAGTCCGAGGAGATCGTCGGCAAGGCGCTGCGCGACCCTCACCGGCGCGAGCAGACCGTGCTCGCCACCAAGGTGTACTTCCCGGTCGGCGGCGAGGGCCCCAACCGGGGCGGCACGTCACGGCGTTGGATCACCCGCGCCGTCGAGAACAGCCTCAAGCGGCTCGGCACGGAGTGGATCGACCTCTACCAGGTGCACCGGCCGGACCACCGCACCGACATCGAGGAGACCCTCGACGTCCTCGGCGACCTCGTCTCCCAGGGCAAGATCCGCGCCTTCGGCTGCTCGGCCTTCCCCGCCGAGCGGATCGTGGAGGCGCACGCCGTCGCCGAGCGGCGCGGGCTGCGCCGCTTCCGCAGCGAGCAGCCCCCGTACTCGCTGCTCGCGCGCGGCGTCGAGACCTCGGTCCTGCCGGTCGCGCAGCGGTACGGGATGGGCGTGCTGACCTGGGCGCCGCTGGCCTCCGGCTTCCTCACCGGCACGTACCGCAAGGGCCGGCCCGTCGACCTCACCCGCGGGCGGGCCGCACTCACCCCGCACCGCTTCGACCCCGAACTGCCGGGCAACGCGGCCAAGCTCGACGCCGTCGAGCAGTTCATGGCGCTCGCCGACGAGATCGGCTGCACGCTGCCCGAGCTGGCGATCGCCTTCGTCGCGGCGCACCCGGCCGTGACGTCGGTGATCCTCGGGCCGCGCACGAGGGAACAGCTGGACGGCCTGATGAAGGGCGCCCCGGTGGTCCTGACCGACGAGGTCCTGGACCGCATCGACGCGATCGTGCCGCCGGGCACCGACCTCTACCGCGCGGACGGCGTCTGGCAGCCGCCCGTCCTGACCGACCCGGCGCTGCGGCGCCGGCCGCTCGGGGAGCGCGCGGCGGCGGACTGAACCGGGGCGGGGGCGCGCGGATGCGGTCCGGCGCCCTCCGCCTCAGTCCGCGGTCGTCGCGAACTGCTCCGTGCCCACCACTCCGAGGAGCGCGAAGCGTTCGCCCGTGTCCGTGCCCGGCGGCGGGGTGAACAGGACCAGTCGCTGCTCGCCCTCCGGGGCGAGCAGCACCTGGCAGTCCAGGTCGACCGGGCCGACGACCGGGTGCAGCACCCGCATCCGGCTGTGCCGGCGCACGCCCACCTCGTGGCGGGCCCACAGCTCGGCGAACTCCTCGCTCGCCCCGCTCAGGCGCTCGACGAGCCGCGTCACGGCCGGGTCGCCGCCGCGGCGGCCGTAGGCGGCGCGCAGGTCGGCGACGTGCAGCCGGCTGTAGTAGGCGTGCTCCTCGGCGGGGTACGCGGCGCGCGCGGCCGGGTCGGCGAACCAGCGCCACACCACGTTGCGGCCGTGCTCCGAGACCGTGCACACCCCGCCGAGCAGCGCCCGGGCCATGGCGTTCTGGGCGAGGACGTTCCCGAGGTCGTCGAGGATCTGCGCGGGGGTGCCGGTCAGCTGGTCGAGCAGGTGCAGCAGACCGGGCGCCACATGGGCGCCGGCGGCGGGCCCGGCGGGCGGGCGCCGGCCGGCCAGCAGGTACAGGTGGTCGCGCTCGTCGCCGCCGAGCCGTAGCGCGCGGGCGAGCGCGGCGAGCATCTGCGGGGAGGGCTGCGGGCCGCGGGCCTGCTCCAGGCGGATGTAGTAGTCGGCGGACATCGCCGCGAGCTGGGCCACCTCCTCGCGCCGCAGACCGGGCGTGCGGCGGCGCGGGCCGACCGGCAGACCCGCGTCCTGCGGGCGGACGCGCTCGCGGCAACGGCGCAGGAAGTCGGCGAGTTCGCGGCGGTCGATCGTCATGACGATCATCCTGCCGGAGGGCGCCCGGCTCATCCAGGGACCGCCGATCCCAGGGTACGGAGGGCTCTCCCGGGCGCTTCCGGACGGCGGCAGAGTCCTCGGTGTCAGCCACCCGGCCTCCCGAGGAGCAGAGACATGGCCACCGTCACCGTCGGCAACGCCCAGGTCCACTACGACATCGAGGGCCCCACCGCGCCCGCCGCCGAGGGGTCCCCCGCCCTCCTCCTGGTCCACGGCACCGGCTCCGGCGGCGCGGTCGTCAACTGGGGCGGGACGGCGCCACGTTTCACCGACCGGCGGACCGTCATCACCCCGGACCTGTCGGGCGCCGACCGGACCGTCGACGACGGCGCGCCGCTGACCGTCGAGGCCCTCGCGGCGCAGGTCGTCGCCGTGATCGAGGACGCCGGCACCGGGCCGGTTGACCTGCTGGGCTTCTCCATGGGCGCCCCGGTCTCCGCGGCCGTCGCCGCGCTCCGCCCGGATCTGGTGAACCGGCTCGTCCTGGTGGCGGGTTGGGCGTACACGGACGGCGACGAGTACCTGCGGAACCTCTTCACCCTCTGGCAGCGGCTCGGCGAGCACGACCCGGCCGGCTTCGGGCGGAGCGTGACGATGACCGGGTTCAGCCGCGGCTTCCTCAACGCGATCGGCCGCGAGCAGGTCGAGGCGCTGATCCCGAACATGCCGCCGACCCCGGGGACGCTGCGGCACGTCGCCGTCGACCTGGGCGTGGACATCCGGGCGCTGCTGCCGCGGATCGCGGCGCCGACCCTCGTCGTCGGCTGCACGCAGGACGCGACGGTGCCGGTGGAGAACAGCCGGGAGCTGGCCGCGGCGATCGGCGGCAGCGCGTACGCCGAGATCGACGCCGGGCACGTCGTGCTGTTCGAGAAGGAGGACGAGTTCGTGAAGACGGTGACGGACTTCCTGGCCTTCTGAGGCCATCCTGGGCCCATGAGCGAGAAGAGCACGGGGACGACGAGAACGATCGGCGTGGAGGAGCGCCGGGCCAGGCTCGCGCTACGGCACCGCCTGGCCGGGGCGGCGCGGGCGGCGACGGCCGAGGAGGTCGCCGGCTCACTGGTGGCGCTGCACGCGACGGACCCGGCGACGGTGTTCCTGGCGGCGGGGGCACGGCTCACCGCGGACCGGGACCCGGTGGCGGAGGTCGAGCGGGCGCTCTACGAGGACCGCACGCTGACCCGGATGCACGGGATGCGGCACACGGTCTTCGTCGTCCCGACCGCGCTCGCCGCGGCCGTCCACTCCTCGTCGTCGGCGGCGGCCGCCGTCCGCGAACGCGCGACGCTGGTACGTCAGTTGGCGGCGGGCAGCGACTACGACGAGGCGTGGCTGGCCGAGACCGAGCGGCAGGTGCTCGCGGAGCTGGCGGAGCGGGGCGAGGCCACGGGCACGGAACTCGGCTCGTCGGTACCGCGGTTGCGGGCGCAGTACGTGTACGGGGTGGGGACCAGCCAGGAGGGCCCGCAGCCGGTGTCCAGCCGGATCCTGCGCCTTCTCGGCATGGAGGGCCGGATCGCCCGGGGCCGGCCGCAGGGCAGCTGGACGTCGAGCCGCTTCCGCTGGGCGCTCGTCCCGCCGCACCCCGACCTCCCGGCCGCCGAGGCGCAGGCGGAGCTCGTACGGCACTGGCTGGCCGCGTACGGGCCGGCGACGGAGGCCGATTTGAGGTGGTGGACGGGCTGGAAGGTCACCGACGTACGCCGCGCGCTGACGGCCCTCGGCACGCGACGGGTCACGATCGACGAGGGCGTCGGGCACGTCCTGCCGGCCGACCTCGAACCCGTAGCCGCCCCGGCCGAGCCCTGGGCCGCGCTGCTCCCGGCCCTGGACCCGACGCCGATGGGGCGGCAGGCACGTGACTGGTACCTGGACCCGGAGCACCGCCCCGCGCTCTTCGACCGCAGCGGCAACATCGGCCCGACGGTCTGGTGGAACGGCCGCGTCGTCGGCGGCTGGGCGCAGCTCCCGGACGGCGAGGTGACCTGGCGCCTCCTGACGGACGTGGGCGAGGAGGCCGTGGCGGCGATCCGGACGGAGGCCGCCCGCCTGGCCGCCTGGGTCGGCGACGTCCGCATCACCCCGCGCTTCCGTACGCCCCTGGAGCGGGAACTGGCGGCGGGCGCATGACCGCCGACGTCCTCCTCATATCCGCCCAGCGCACCTCCACCGCCCTCCTGCTCGCCGAGGCCGCCGCCCGCCGCGGCCTGGCCGCTCGGGTCCTCGACGGCCCGCCGGACAGGGTGGTGCGCCCGGGCGAGGCGGTGCACTGGTACGGCGGCCCGCTGCTCGCGGACAGGGTCGCGGAGCCGCTCGGGCTCGGCCTCCTCGAACCGCCGGACGCCTGGCTGGCCGAGCTCCCGGAGGAGTTCACGGGCCGCCGCGTCACGCTGACGCCCCTCGCCGCCGCCCGCCGGGACCTCGCGGAACCGGCGTTCGTGAAACCGCCGGGCGACAAGTCCTTCCCGCCGGCGGTGTACGCGGAAGGGGCGGCCCTCCCGGACGGCCTGCCGGCGGACACCCCGGTGCTGGTCTCCGGTCCGGTGACGTTCGCGGCGGAGTACCGCCTGTTCGTCCTGGACGGCCGGGTCAGGACGGGCAGCCGCTACGTCTCGTACGGGCGGCTCGACCCGGGCCCGCTCAGCGAGGAGGCGCGCCGTTTCGGGGAGCGGCTGCTGGCGGCGGTGGGCGGTTCGCTGCCGAGCGGGGTGGTGGTGGACGTGGGCCGCACGGACCGGGGCGGCTGGGCGGTGGTGGAGGCGAACATGGCCTGGTTCGCGCACGCCTACGCGGCCGACCCGGCGGCGGTCCTCGACGTGGTGCTGCGCTCCGCGGGCCCGCGCGACCGGGTCGGGGAGCGGGACCGTTCGTACCTCCGGACCCGCCCGAAAAGGTGACCTGCGGCGAGGTGTCGGGAAACGCGCACCGGCGCCGACGTCTCCTGTGAAAGGACGGCGGAGGCCGACACACCCACCGCGCGAGCCCGAGGAACCCAAGGAGATCGTCATGAAGTACCTGGTGATGGTGCAGGGCGCACAGGCCGACTACCACGCCATGGCCGGCAGGGCCTCGGACCACAGCCCGGCCTGGAACGAGCAGGACCTCAGGGCGATGTTCGCCTACATGAACGCGATCAGCGACGACCTGGCCGAGACCGGGGAGCTCGTCGACGCCCAGGGCCTCGTCGAGCCCGCGAGGACCCGGTTCGTGACCGCCGACGCCGAGGGCCGCCCGGTCGTCACGGACGGCCCGTACGGGGAGACGGAGGAGGTCCTGGCCGGCTACTGGGTCCTCGACTGCGCGAGCCTGGACCGCGTGACGGAGATCGCCGCCCGCGTCGCCCAGTGCCCGGCCCCGCCCGGGTCCCCCGTCTACCCGGTGGTGATCCGCGCGATCGACGAGGGCGGCGGCAGCGACGCGGGCGGCGTCACGAAGGCCTGAGGGGTCCCCGCGCCCGCGGAGAGGACCTGGCGCGCGCAGGTCCTCTCCGGCGTCCTCCCCCCGTTCGGTGCGCGCGCGGGTCGCTCCTCAGTGCGCGTGCGGGCCGCCCGTCAGGTGGGGGGTGCCCTTCGGGACGAGGAGGGGGGTCAGGAGGGCCGTCAGGGCGGCCGCGGTCGTGAGGAGGGTGAAGGCCGTCGTGAAGGCGGCCGGGTCCGTGCCGTCCAGCGCCGGGGCCGCGACGGTGGAGACGGCGGCCACGCCGAGGGAGCCGCCGAGTTCGTGGCTGGTGTTGACGATGCCGGAGGCGAGGCCGGCCTCCTGGGGGGCGATCAGGCCGAGGGCGGTGGTGGTGGCCGTGACAAAGACGGCGCCGAGGCCGGACGCGGCGACGGTCAGGCAGGGCAACAGGGTGGTCCAGGGGCCCGCGTCGGCCGGGAGGAGGGCCGGGGGCAGGAGGGCGAGCGCGGTCAGGGTCGTGCCCGCCGTCGCCAGGACGCGGGGGCCGGCCGTCGCGACCAGGCGGGAGCCGAGGTGGGCGCCGAGGGCGGTGGCGACGGCGACCGGCAGGAAGAACAGGCCGGTGCGCAGGGCGGAGAGGTGGTGGACGTGCTGGAGCAGCACCGAGCCGAGGAAGAAGAAGGAGATCAGCAGCCCGGTCGCGACCAGCATGAGCAGTGAGCCCGCGACGACCGGGCGGCGGGCGAGCATCCCCGGGTCCATCAGGGGGGCGGCGCTCGCCTTCTCGGCGCCGAGGAAGAGGGCGTAGAGGGCGGGGGCGGCGAGGAGGGGCAGCAGGGCCGGGGGCGAGGTCCAGCCCGTGTCGCCCGCGCGGATCAGGCCGTAGACGAGGGAACCCGTCGCGGCGGTGACCAGCAGCGCGCCCGGGAGGTCGAGCCGGTCGGGGTGCGGGGCCCGGGCCGGGAGGACGCGGGGCAGGGCGGCGAGGAGGGCCGCGCCGACCGGGACGTTGAGGAAGAAGATCCACGGCCAGCCGGGGCCGTCCGTGAGCGCGCCTCCGAGGAGGACGCCGACGGCCGAGCCGGTGCCGCCGACGGCCGCCCAGATCCCGAGGGCGCGGGGGCGTTCGGGGCCGTGGAAGAGGGTGGTGACGAGGGCGAGCGCCGCCGGGGAGAGCAGCGCCGCGCCGACGCCCTGCGCGATCCGGCCGCCGATCAGCAGGGTCGCGTGCGGTGCGAGGCCGCAGAGCAGGGACGCGGCGGTGAAGAGAGCGAGTCCGGCGAGCAGGACGCGGCGGGCGCCGAGCGCGTCGGCGAGCCGCCCGCCGAGCAGCATCAGGCCGCCGAAGCACAGGGTGTAGGCGGTGACCACCCAGGTCAGGGCGGTGCGGCCGAGGTGCAGGTCGGCGGCGACGGCGGGCAGCGCCACGTTCACGACGGTGACGTCGAGGACCAGCATGAACTGGGCCGTGCACAGCAGCGCGAGAGCCGTCCGGCGGCCCGCGGGAGCGGGGGTGCGGGCGGGGGCGGCGACGTGGACATCCGGGTGAGGACTCATAACTGAACTGTACGGGACAGTTCAGTTATGAGGGAAGGAGGAAAGAAGGGCAAGGTGAACTCGACCGTTCAGTTCAGTCCGTGCCTAGGGTTGGCCCATGAAGACCGCACCCACCGGGGCCCGCGCCGCCCGCAAGCGCCAGGCCATCGTGCAGGCCGCCCGCACCCTCTTCCTCCGCGAGGGCTTCGGCGTCGGCATGGACGCCATCGCCGCCGAGGCCGGCGTCTCCAAGGTGACCGTCTACAACCACTTCGGCAGCAAGGAGGCCCTCTTCACCGCCGTCGTCGCGGGCGCCCTCGACGAGCCCCTGGACGACGACCGGGAGGGCGGCCCCGACCTGCGGCGCCTCGCCGAGGCCGGGCCCGGCACGGGCGAGCTCGCCGTCGCCCTCACCGAGGCCGGCCGCGCCTGGATCCGCGCCGTGCGCGACGACGGCGAGGGCCGCGCCCTGCGCACCCTCGTCGCCACCGAACTGCACCGCTTCCCCGAGCTCGGCAGCGCCTGGCGCGCGCACGGTCCGGCCGGCCACCACCCCGCCGTCGCCGACGCCCTGCGCACCCTCGCCGAACGCGGGCTCCTCGACATCCCCGACCTGGAGGTCGCGGTCCTCCAGCTCTACTCGCTGCTGGTCTTCCCGCAGATGGTCTTCGAGCAGTACGGGACGGAGCTCGACGCCGACCTCGGCGAGCGGCTCCTCACGGACGGGGTGGAGATGTTCCTCCGGCGGTACGCATCCGCCGGCTGATGTCATCCTTGGTCCTCGAGGGTCCCCGTCACGGCCGTCGTCACGGGGAAGCGGAAGTTCGAGGAGTGGTCGTGGAACTGGAGCTCGCCGGCGCGGAGCTGAAGGCCGTACTGAACCGGCTGCGCCGTGCGCAGGGACAGATATCCGGCGTCATCCGCATGATCGAGGAAGGTCGCGACTGCGAGGAGGTCGTCACCCAGCTGGCAGCCGCCTCCCGCGCGCTGGACCGGGCCGGGTTCGCGATCATCGCGACCGGGCTGCAGCAGTGCCTCGTCGACATGGAGAACGGGCGCACGACGGGCGAGGACCCGGAGAAGATGCGGGCCCGGCTGGAGAAGCTCTTCCTGTCGCTGGCCTGATCGGCCTGATCCGAAAGAGACGGCCTGGCCGGCGCAGGCTGCGCGCCCGCCCGCGTACGGACGGAAAACGCCCCTGGGGAGATGTCCCCGGGGGCGTTTCCGTGCGCGCCGGCGGAATTCCCGGCGCGGGCGGATCAGTCGACCGCCAGGCCCTTGAGGCGCTTCGCGATCGTCGTCAGGCGCAGGCCCTGGTACCGGGCCGCGGCGAGGACCTTCTCGTCCGGGGCGCCGTTGGCACCCGGGTGGGCGGTGCCGTAGGGGTTGCCGCCGGCCGCGTAGACGGACTGGTCGGTGTAGCCGGGGGAGACGATGACCGAGCCCCAGTGGTGGAACGTGTTGTAGAGGGCGAGCAGCGTCGACTCGTTGCCGCCGTGGACGTTGTACGCGCTGGTGAAGGCGGTGGCCGGCTTGTCGGCGAGGACGCCCCGGTTCCACAGGCCGCCGGAGGTGTCGACGAACTGCTTCAGCTGGGCGGCGACGTTGCCGAAGCGGGTCGGCGAGCCCAGCGCGTAGGCGTCGGCCCACTCCAGGTCGTCGAGGGTGGCGATCTCGACGTCACCGGCGGTGGCGTCGATGTGGGCACGCCAGGCCGGGTTGGCGTCGATGGCCGTGTCGGGGGCGAGCTCGGGCACCCGGCGGAGCCGGACCTCGGCGCCGGCCTTCTCGGCACCCTCGGCGACGGCCTGTGCGAGCTGGTGGACGTTCCCCGTGGCCGAGTAGTAGATGACGGCGACCTTGACGGACATGACGTGCCCTCCTGAAAACCGGATCACTTTCCGCTTCAACGGGGAAAGCGTAAGCGGACATCTATCCGCTTTGCAAGGGGGGCAGGTATGCTCAGGTCAGGGCCGGACCGAGGAGACGGGCCGCAAGGGGGTAGCGCGCGAAAGGCAGGCGACAGGAGATGAGCACGAGGAAACCGGGCACCGGGACCGGACCGGCGGACGCACCTGCGCCGAAGCCCCTGCTCAGCCTGCTCCCGACGGTCGGCGGCCCCGCCCCGGAGCGCGCCGACGCGGCCCGCAACCGGCGCAAGATCCTCGACGCCGCCGCCCGGATCGTGGCCGAACAGGGCCCCGGGTGCGTCACGATGAACCAGGTCGCGCACGCGAGCGGCATAGGCGTCGGCACCGTCTACCGCCGCTTCGGCGACGTCTCCCAGCTGCTGTGGGCCCTGCTCGACGACCGGGAGCGCCAGTTCCAGGAGGCGTACATGAGCGGCCCGCCGCCGCTCGGCCCGGGCGCCCCCGCCGCAGAGCGCCTCGACGCCTTCCTCGACGCGCTCGTCGACCGCGTGGTCGAGCAGCGCGAGATCCTGCTCGCCGCCCAGACCGCAGCCCCCACCGCGCGCTACACCAGCGGCGCGTACCTGGCGATGCACGCCCATCTGACGCTCCTGGCCGGCCAGGCCCGCCCCGGCGCCAACGCCCCCCTCCTCGCCCACCTCCTGCTCGCCCCGTTCTCGCCGAGCCTGATGCACCACCTCTCCCAGGAACAGCGCCTGTCGGCCGACGAACTGAAGGCGGGCATACGCCAGCTGCTCAGCCTGCAGGTCCCCACGGAACGCTGACCGACACGGCAGAACGCGTGGCGGTGGTTCGAAACCCCGCGGTACCGCCTCGCGCGGCGCGGGCGGCACCGGAGCCTGTCCGTCGTCGACCGGCTCGTCTGCGCGACCATGGTCCACCACGGTCTCCTCGTGCTGCAGGACGACCAGCGCTTCACCGCGGCAGCGGGTCCGCTGCCGGATCTCGCGGAGCACGACGTGCACCGCGTCCCGCGGTCCCCTCCCCCGTCCGTTCCTTGAGACACGCTGCACCGCACGGGCGCCACACCCCACGATCAGCCCCATGACGACCTTCCTGATCCTCCACGGCTTCCAGAACCACCGCCCTGCCGGCCACTGGCAGCACTGGCTCGCCGGTGAGCTGCGCGGACGGGGCCACGAAGTGCGCTATCCCCAGCTGCCGGAGCCGGACGCCCCCGTGCTCGCGGACTGGCTGGACGCGCTGGAGAAGCACGGCGAGCGGCCCGCCGACGGTGCCGAGTTCGTCGTGCTCGCGCACAGCCTCGGCGTACTGCTGTGGCTGCGGGCGGTGGCCGCCGGCCGGGCACCCGCGGCGGGCCGGGTGCTGCTCGTCGCGCCGCCGTCGCCGCCGGTGACCGCGTCGATCCCGGAGATCGCGAGGTTCGCGGACGGGCTGGCCCTCACGCCGCCCCTCACCCCGGCCGGACGCACGCCCGCCCGGCTCGTGTTCGGCGACGGCGACCCGTACTGCCCCGAGGGCGCCGACGTGCACTACGGCACCCCCCTCGGCCTCGACATGGACCGGGTGCCCGGCGGCGGGCATCTGAACCCCGACCACGGCTACGGGGCCTGGGACTCGGTCCTGGAGTGGTGCGAAAACCCGGCGACGCGGGTACGCGGCAACGACTAGCGTCGGGCGGATGCCTACGGACACCTCCCCCCAGCGCTTCCCCGACCTCGCCCCGTACGCCGAGGGACTGCTCGACGTCGGCGACGGCAACCACGTGTACTGGTCCGTCGCCGGCAATCCCGAGGGCAGGCCCGCCCTGGTGGTGCACGGCGGGCCCGGGTCGGGCTCCTCCCCGGGAGCCCGGCGGGTCTTCGACCCGGCGCGCTACCGGATCGTCCAGTTCGACCAGCGCGGCTGCGGGCGCTCCACCCCGCACGCGAGCGACCCCGCCGCCGACATGTCGGTCAACACCACCGCCCACCTCGTCGCCGACATGGAACGGCTGCGCGAACACCTCGGGATCGACCGCTGGCTGCTCCACGGCGGGTCCTGGGGGTCCACGCTGATCCTGGCCTACGCCGAGGCGCACCCCGAGCGGGTCACCGCGATCGTGATCGCGGCCGTGACGACCACCCGCCGCTCCGAGACGGCCTGGCTGTACGAGGGCGTCGGCCGCTTCTTCCCCGAGGCGCACGAGCGCTTCCGGGCGGGCGTCGAGCACGCCGAGGACCTGCTCGGCGCCTACGCGGCCCGCATGAACCACCCCGACCGCGCCGTGCGCGAGCGGGCCGCGGCCGACTGGTGCGCCTGGGAGGACGCCGTCCTCTCGCCGGAGGGCCAGGGCACCCCGTACACGGACCGGGTCGACGACACCCGGCTCGGCTTCGTCCGCATCTGCTCGCACTACTTCTCCCAGGGCGCCTTCCTGGAGGAGGGTGCCCTGATCCGGGACGCGCACCGGCTCGCCGGCATCCCCGGCGTGCTGATCCACGGCCGGCTCGACATGGGCGGGCCGCTCACCACCGCCTGGGAGCTCGGCCGCGCCTGGCCGGACGCCGAACTGCACGTCGTGGAGAACGCCGGGCACCTGGGCGGCAACGAGACGAGGCGTCTCGTCCTGGAAGCCCTCGACCGTTTCGCGAAAGGGTGATCCGCCGGGCGGGGGCGGGCGCCCGGCGGGATGATCGTGACATGAGCCCCGCGATCCACCTCGCCCAGCAGCCGGAGGCCGACGAGCTCCTCGGCCGCTCCCCGCTCGCCGCGCTGGTCGGCATGCTGCTCGACCAGCAGGTGCCCATGGAGTGGGCGTTCTCCGGCCCCTACACCATCGCGACCCGCATGGGCCACGACGACCTCGACGCGCACGAGATCGCCGCCCAGGACCCGGAGACCTTCGCCGCGCTGCTCTCCGAGAAGCCGGCCGTGCACCGCTACCCCGGCTCCATGGCCAAGCGGATCCAGCAGCTCTGCCGCTTCCTCGTCGACGAGTACGCGGGCGACGCCGAGTCCGTCTGGCGCGACGCCGCCACGGGCGCGGAGCTGCGCGCCCGGCTGGAGGCGCTGCCGGGCTTCGGGAAGCAGAAGGCGCAGATCTTCCTGGCCCTGCTCGGCAAGCAGTACGGCGTGCGACCCGAGGGCTGGCAGGAGGCGGCCGGCGCGTACGGCGAGAAGGACTGCTACCGCTCGGCCGCCGACATCACCGGGCCGGACTCCCTGGCCAAGGTGCGTGCGCACAAACAGGAGATGAAGGCCGCGGCCAAAGCCGCCAAGGCATCGAAATCGCCCTAAACAAAGGGGAATTGCTAATTCCCGATGCCAATCCTGTTCAACCTGACAGGAATTGTGTGAGATGTGTTCACAGAATCCCCTGGCGATCGCTAACTTCCCCTCAACCACGTACGAACCGGGAAGGACTTCTGTGAACGCATCGCAGCGCAGAGCCGCCGCCGTTCTGGCCGCCGCAGCACTCGCCACCCCGCTGGTGCTCGCCGCGCCCGCCACCGCCACTCCCGACCCCGGGGCGGCGCCGGCCCGAGACGCCGCAAAGCTGGCCAGGAAGCTGGTCCGCGAGACGACCGCGCAGGACGCCTTCAAGCACCTGCAGAAGTTCCAGGCGATAGCCGACTCGGCCGGCGGTCACCGCGCGGCCGGCTCCCTCGGCCACGACGCCTCCGCCGCCTACGTGTACACGCAGCTGAAGAAGGCCGGCTACGCCGTCACGTACCAGAAGTTCGACTTCCAGTACACGCAGACGCTGGCCGAGAAGGCCGCCGTCCTGTCGCCCACCGCGCGCGACCTGCCGATCAAGGCGATGACCTACACCAAGTCGACGCCGGTCGGCGGCATCAAGGCCGCCCTGGCCGCCGCCCCGGTCGACGCCGACGGCAGCAACGGCTGCGAGCCGGGCGACTTCGCCGCCGGCGCCTTCACCGGCAAGATCGCCCTCGTCAAGCGCGGCGGCTGCACCTTCGCCGCCAAGCAGGAGAACGCCGCCGCGGCCGGTGCCGTCGGCGCGATCATCTACAACAACACCGACGGCGCCCTCTCCGGCACCCTCGGCGACGCGGCCGCCGCGAAGGTCCCGACCGGCGGCGTCACCAAGGAGGAGGGCGAGAAGCTCGCCGCCGAGCTCGCCGCCGGCCCGGTGAACCTCTCCTTCGAGATCCGCCAGCTCCAGGAGAAGCGTTCCACCAACAACGTCATCGCGGAGACCCCCGGCGGCAACGCCGCCAACACGGTGATGCTCGGCTCCCACCTCGACTCCGTCACCGCCGGCCCCGGCATCAACGACAACGGCTCCGGCTCCGCCGGTCTCCTCCAGACCGCCCTGGAGCTCGCCAAGTCGAAGGACAAGGTCCGCAACAAGATCCGCTTCGCCTGGTGGTCCGCCGAGGAGAACGGCCTGCTCGGCTCCGAGCACTACGTGGCCAACCTGAGCTCCCTCGGCAAGAAGGAGATCAAGCTCTACCTGAACTTCGACATGATCGCCTCGCCGAACTACGGACTCTTCGTCTACGACGGCGACAACTCCGACGGTGTCGGCGCGGGCCCCGGCCCCGAGGGATCCGCCCAACTCGAGCGCGACATCAACGACTTCATGGACAAGAGCGGGGCCCCGCACGAGGGCACCGACTTCACCGGCCGTTCCGACTACGGCCCGTTCATCGAGGTCGGCATCCCCTCCGGCGGCACCTTCACCGGCGCCGAGGGCATCAAGACCGAGGGCCAGGCCAAGAAGTTCGGCGGCGAGGCGGGGGTCGCGTACGACGTGAACTACCACGCCAAGGGCGACGACATCCACAACATCGACATGGCCGCCTTCGACGTCAACATCGACGTCATCGCCAACGCCGTGGGCACCTACGCCCACGACATCAGCTCCCTGAAGCGGCCGGTCGCCTTCGTCCCGACCACCGGCGACGCGGGCAGCGGCGGCGGTCTGCACGCCGACCACGACGAGCTGACGCAGTAGACGTCCGCGTCACCTCCTCCTGCGCGCGGTCCCGAAGACCGACCGGCTGATCTCCCGGCCCAGCTGGGTGCCGATCGACCGCGCCAGGGACTTGAACAGGCCGCTTCCGACGACCTGTTCGGTGAGCGAGGGCTCCTCCTTCGGCTGCTGCCGGGGAGCCCTCGCCGCCTCCTTCTCCGCCTTCTCCGCCTTCTCCGCCTTCTCCGCCTCCTTCTCCGCCTTCTCCGCCGCGGCCTCCTCGGCCGCGCGCAGCGCCTCCGCCTCCGCCGCCCGCTGCTCGGCCGTCAGCTTCTCGTACGCCGACTCCCGGTCCACCGCCTCCGCGTAACGCCCGTACAGCGGCGAGCCCTTCACCGCCGCCTCCAGGTCGGGCCCCGGAACCGGTCCCATCAGCGACTGCGGCGCCCTCAGCCGGGTCACCGCCACCGGGGTCGGGGCGCCCTTCTCGCTCAGCACGGTGACCACCGCCTCGCCCGTGCCGAGCCCGGTCAGCACCTCCTCCAGGTCGTACCCCGACTTCGGGAAGGTCCGCACGGTCGCCTTCAGCGCCTTGGCGTCGTCCGGGGTGAAGGCGCGCAGCGCGTGCTGCACCCGGTTGCCGAGCTGGGCGAGCACGTCCGAGGGCACGTCCTTCGGGGTCTGCGTCACGAAGAACACCCCGACGCCCTTGGAGCGGATCAGCCGCACCGTCTGCGTGACCGCCTCCAGGAACGCCTTCGAGGCCCCGTTGAAGAGCAGATGCGCCTCGTCGAAGAAGAAGACCAGCTTCGGCTTGTCGAGGTCGCCGACCTCCGGCAGATCGCCGTACAGGTCCGCGAGCAGCCACATGAGGAAGGTCGAGAACAGCTGCGGCTTGTCCTGCACGGCCGGCAGCTCCAGTACGGAGACCAGGCCGCGCCCGTCGGGCGCCGTGCGCAGGAACTCGCCCGTGTCGAACTCCGGCTCCCCGAAGAAGCCGCCCGCACCCTGCTGCTCGAAGGCCGTGATCGACCGCAGGATCACCCCCGCCGTCACCGTCGACAGCCCTCCGATGCCCTTCAGCTCGGCCTTGCCGACGTCCGAGACCAGGAACGCCACCACCGCCCGCAGGTCCTTCAGGTCGACCAGCTCCAGGCCCTTGGCGTCGGCGTAGTGGAAGATCAGGCCGAGCGACTGCTCCTGGGTGTGGTTCAGCTGGAGCACCTTCGACAGCAGCACGGGGCCGAAGCTGGTCACGGTGGCCCGGATCGGGATGCCCGCGCCGGTGCCGCCGAGCCCGTAGAACTCGCAGGGGAAGCCGGCCGGCGTCCACTCCTGGCCGACCTGCCCGGCCCGCTCGCGCACCCTGTCGCCGTCCTGACCGGGTGCGGAGACGCCGGAGACGTCGCCCTTGACGTCGGCGAGGAAGACCGGCACCCCGTGGGCCGACAGCTGCTCGGCGATCAGCTGGAGGGTCTTGGTCTTGCCGGTGCCGGTCGCTCCGGCGACCAGTCCGTGGCGGTTGAGCATGGGCAGCGGGATGCGGATCGGCGCGTCCGGGTGACAGGTCCCGTCCCAGAGCAGGGCCCCCAGATCGAGTGCCGCTCCGTCGAAGGCGTACCCGGCCGCGATCCGCGCCCACGGTTCGGCGGACGGCTGCTCACTCTCGCTCATGACGGACCCCTGTCCACTTCGCGCATGATTTGTCCCAGCTTCGCACCGGGCCCGCGTGGCTGCGCCGGGAGCCGCTCGCCCGGTAGGCTTTCCGTGTGATCTTCAAGCGCATCGGAAACGGCCGGCCGTATCCCGACCACGGCCGGGAAAGCACCCGGCAGTGGGCGGACGTGGCACCCCGCCCGGTCCGCCTCGATCAGCTGGTGACCACCAAGGGCCAGCTGGACCTGGAGACGCTGCTCGCCGAGGACTCGACGTTCTACGGCGACCTCTTCGCGCACGTCGTGAAGTGGCGCGGCGATCTCTACCTGGAGGACGGGCTGCACCGCGCGGTCCGCGCCGCGCTCCAGCAGCGCCAGGTGCTGCACGCACGCGTGCTCGAACTGGACTGACCCGCACCCGCCCCGACCGGCCCGGCCGCCGGGCCCGCACCGGAGCACCCTCCCGGGGGCGTCCTCGGGCCCCGCGGGCCTCTCCGGGCCACCGCGGGCCTCCCCGGGCCTCCGCGGGCCACCGCGAGCCACCGCGGGCCCTCCCCACTGATCCTTTCGGGGCCAGTTCACGCCCATCCGGACGCGATCACATGATCATCCAGTAGGCATCCCCGGCGGGCCGCATTACGCTGCGTTCATGAGCATGCTCACTCCCCCCGGAATGGGCGGAAAGTACCGCATCACGGGAGATGTCTATCCCCGTATGCGCCGCCCCCACCGCCGGCGCAGGATCGTCCTCGGGGCGGCGGCCGCCGTGCTCGTGCTCGGCGCGGCCGGCTGGGGGACGTTGCAGCTCGTCGACGTCTTCTCCGGCGACGGCGAGACGAAGACGACCGCCGGCAAGCAGGCCGACTGCAAGCCCGCCGCCACGCCGAGCCCGCAGCCCGCTGCGGCCGCGCTGCCCAAGCCCGCCCAGATCACGGTCAACGTCTACAACGCGACCCCGCGCAGCGGCCTCGCGAAGACGACCGCGGACGAGCTGAAGAAACGCGGCTTCGCCATCGGCAAGGTCGGCAACGCGCCCGCCGCCTACGACAAGAAGGTCACCGGCATCGGGCTGCTGCTCGGCGCCCCCGGGGCCGTCAAGGGCACGTTCTCGGTCGTCGGTACCCAACTGAAGGGCACGACGACCAAGGTCGACACCCGCACCACGGCGGACGTCGACCTGATCATCGGCACGGCCTTCAAGACGCTCGACCCGAAGGCCGTGGCGGACGCGGCGCTGGTCGCGCTCAACAAGCCGAAGCCGGTACCGGGCCGCTGCTGAGAGCGGCCCGGTACCGGCTTCGACCGGAATCCGGGTCCTATACGGCTACCACGTGCCTACTCGGCGGCGCCGTACATGCGGTCGCCCGCGTCGCCGAGGCCCGGCACGATGTAGCCGTTCTCGTTGAGACGCTCGTCCACCGAGGCCGTCACGACGGTCACCGGCGTGCCCGCCAGCTCGCGCTCCATAACCTCGACGCCCTCCGGGGCGGCGAGCAGTACGACCGCGGTCACGTCGTCCGCGCCGCGCTTGATCAGCTCCTGGATCGCCGCGACGAGCGTGCCGCCGGTGGCGAGCATCGGGTCCAGGACGTACACCTGGCGGCCGGACAGGTCCTCCGGCATCCGCGTCGCGTAGGTCGACGCCTCCAGCGTCTCCTCGTTGCGGATCATGCCGAGGAAACCGACCTCGGCCGTGGGCAGCAGCCGCACCATGCCGTCCAGCATGCCCAGACCGGCCCGCAGGATCGGCACCACCAGCGGACGCGGGTAGGACAGCTTCACACCGGTCGTCGGCGTCACCGGGGTCTCGATGTCGACCTGCTCGGTCCGCACCTCCCTGGTCGCCTCGTAGGCGAGCAGGGTGACCAGCTCGTCGGCGAGCCGGCGGAAGGTCGGGGAGTCCGTGCGCTTGTCGCGCAGCGTGGTGAGCTTGTGGGCGACCAGCGGGTGATCGACGACGTGGAGACGCATGCCCCAACAGTAGCCGGGACTGGCATCAACCCACGCCAGCGAGGGAAGGTGGGGGGCACAGGGAACCCAGCGATGGGGTGGTGTCGCCTATGCCCGACCTGGAGAACAAGCGCGGCGGCAAGGCTCCCGAGGAGCCCCGCCAGGAGACCGACGCGGAGCGCCGCAGGCGCCGCGCACAGTTCCTGCGCGAACTGAACGAGGCCAAGGCGCTGCGCGACCGCGTCCAGCCGCGGCGCGCCCGGGCGGCCCGGATGCGACAGGCGATGCGCATGCGGACCTTCCGGTGGTGAGCCCCGGGACGGCGGGGCCGTGCGCCCCCTCCGTGCGCCGGGGTCGCACGCCCGCCCGATCGCGGTGACGTTCAGACTGATGCACGACGCAAGAGCCGAAGACCTCTCCTGAAGCCGAGCTTTCTGTCACGATGCCGATTGGGCGGGGCATCAGGAGCGCGCCGCCGGATCATCACACCTCTGATCAGTGGGAGAGTCAGGTGTACTTCGCCGCACTGCTCGCGCGCACCGAAGACGGGTGGGAAGCGAGCGATACGGAGCTCGACAACGTGGAGACGCTGGCGGACCTGGCCGATCTGGCCCGGGAGTCCGCAGCCGACGACGGGGAAACGGTGATCGTCTTCATCGAGCAGGAGGAGGCGTGGTTCGGCATCGTGCGCGTCGACGGCGAGGACGACCCCCGGGTCTTCGTCTCGAACGCGACGGTCGCGGCCCGCTCCTCCTACGGGGAGATCCTCACCTCGGAACTGCTCGGCGGCGACGACGACCCGGACATCAGCGCGCTCGACGAACTGGACCTGGACGGCACCGAGGACGGTGAGCCGGAGGCGGAGGCCGACGACGCGGCGGACGACACGGACGGCAAGGTGCTCCCGGCGGGGCCGCTCGGCGACGGGCGGATCCTGGCGGACCTCGGCGTGACCGAGCGGGAGCTGCTCGACCTCGAGTCGGGAGACGCCCTCGGGGAGATCGCGGAGGCGATCGGCGCGAGCGAGATCCTGGAGGCCGTGCGCTAGTGCCGCCGCTCGCAGCACCCGGCCCGGTCGCGGGCGCCGATCCCGTACGGGACCCCTGGCGGGACCCCATGCGGCGCGCCCTCGCCGAGGCAGACCTGGCCGCGTCGGCCGGTGACGTACCGGTCGGCGCGGTCGTGCTCTCCCCCGAGGGCGCGGTCCTCGCCACCGGCCACAACGAACGCGAGGCCGTCGGCGATCCGACCGCCCACGCCGAGATCCTGGCCCTGCGCCGGGCCGCGGCGGCCACCGGCGAATGGCGACTCGCCGGCTGCACGCTCGTCGTGACGCTCGAACCGTGCGTGATGTGCGCGGGGGCGCTCGTCCAGGCGCGGGTCGAACGGGTGGTGTTCGGCGCGTGGGACGAGAAGGCGGGCGCGACCGGCTCCCTCTGGGACCTGGTCCGCGACCGGCGCCTCAACCACCGCCCCGAGGTGATCCAGGGCGTCCTGGAGCGGGAGTGCTCGGCCCAGCTGACCAGCTTCTTCCGGGACCGCTGAGCTGCGACGGGAGATGGATTTCAGTCCACGGGCACCTTTGGGCTAAGCTCTCTCTCGGTAGCGTGTCCGAGCGGCCGAAGGAGCTCGCCTCGAAAGCGAGTGTGGGGAAACTCACCGAGGGTTCAAATCCCTCCGCTACCGCTGGTAGATGAAGGGCCCGGTTCTCAGAACCGGGCCCTTCACTCATCTCCGTCTCAGTTTCCGTCTCAGTTGGCCGGCACGAGCGCCCCGTCGGCCCCGTCGTCGTCCTCACCGGACCTGGCCGCGTCCGCCTGCCAGATGAGCCCGTCGACCTGCCGGGCCACGTCCGTCCGCACCGTGTCGACCATGTGCTGGTATCGCGCGGCCATGGCCGTGGTGGACCACCCCATCAGCCCCATGACGGCGCGCTCGGAGACTCCGAGGATCAGCAGGACCGTTGCCGCAGTGTGCCGGGCGTCATGCAGGCGCCCGTCCCTGACCTTCGCGTCGGCCAGAAGCTCCTTCCAGTCGTCGTAGTCGGTCCGGGGCGGGGTACCGCGCCCGTCCGGCGTGGCGAACAGCCACCCCTCGTCGGCCCACTTGTCCCCCGCCGTAGCCCGTTCGGCGTCCTGCTTCACCCGGTGGGCCCTCAGCAGGTCCACGAGCTGAGCCGGCAGGCCTACCGCCCGGCGCCCGGCCCGCGACTTCGTGTCGGCCGTCTCAGGGTTCGTGCGCTGACGCTGCGGGCAGTACCCCGCCTTCCGGCCGCAGGTGTCGCCGCACCCGTGGGCGTAGCGCGGCCGGCGACGGCTCCGACGCACCATCAGAACCCCTCGCTCGGTGTCCACGTCCGTCCACTTCAGCCCGAGGGCCTCACCCTGACGCAGTCCGAGCGCGAGGGCGACGGCCCAGCGAGCCGAGTTGCGGCGGTCCTCGGCGGCCCGCAGAAGCCGCTTCACCTCATCGACGGTGTACGGCTCGATCTCCTCCTCGCTCACCCGGGGTGCCTTGGCAAGCTGCACCGGATTGCGCGCGAGATGACCGCGCCGGACCGCCTCATTGAGCGCGGTACGGAACGTGCGGTGGATCTGGTGGATCGTGCCGGCGCGGCGGCCATCCGCCTGCATCCGTCCGTAGAAACGCTCGATGTGCTCGGGCCCGAGCTTGTCGAGCCGGTGAGCGCCCAACGCGGGAATCAGGTGCGTCCTGACCGCCACGCCGTAACCCACCATCGTGTTCTCGTTGACGGCGAGCGGGGCGATGGTGTCGACCCAGTGAGTCAGCCACGTCTTGACCGTCCAGACACGGCCCGCCTTGCGCATCGCGCCGGTGTCGCGCTGCTTCTCCAGCTCGCGCACAGCGGCCGTCGCTTCGGCGCGAGTCTTGCGCTCAACATGCCGACGGTCAGGCTTGCCGTCGTCACGAATGCCGACCGTCACGCGACCGTGCCACTTGCCGTCGTTGCCCTGATAGATAGAGCTGCGGCCGTTGGGCTGACGGGTGCGCTTCTTCTCTTCCGCCACTAGCGGACTCCTTCAGGTGAAGTGGGTGCGAAACGACCGGAGCGCCACCTCCGGCTTGGGGCGGCGCTCCGGTGAGGGGTGAGCGAGTCAGGCCGCGCGCTGCTCCGTGCGGAGTCGGGCGACGTAGGCGGCGGGGGCGTCGGCCGGGACCCGTCGGAGTCCGCCGACCATCAGGGACTCCAGCTTTCCGGTCCGGATGAGGCTGAAGCAGGTGGTGCGGCCCACGCGGAGTCGGCGGGCGGCCTCCTCGACAGTGAGCAGAACGAGCGTGGAATCAACGGTCACTTCGGAAAGGGCCGCGTCCATGCGGTGCTCCTTTGGCGTAGTGCGTGGGAGCTTTCCTAGCCCCCTTCTGGGAAGTCCGCTACATCCGCTACATCCGCTACATCGCAGGTCAGGGGCGGTTTTTGTGTAGCGGATGGGGTGTCGTGTAGCGGCTACGCGCCGGTTCGGGACTGGGCATGTAGCCGCTACATCGGGGGTGATCCGCTACAGCCGCACCCGGTCTGACCTGGCGTGTAGCGGATGTAGCGGATGTAGCGCCTACTCGGAGGTGGAGGGCGCGCAGTAGCGGGCCCACGCGTCGGTGAGGTCGGCGGCGTAGTACCCCTTGAGGACCCCGCCGGCGGTGCGGATGTTGCGGGCGACGATGGGCGTGTTGTCCACGGTCATGTACTCGCGGAGCATCTTGGACAGGCCCCGGGAGTCGAGCGGCCGGCCGCCCATGTCGGCCCACGGGGAGTCGTCCAGGGAGTTGAGCCGGTCGATGATGGCCATGGTCGGCAGGCGGTCGATGCCGATCATGACCTGGTCGCGCAGGTCGGTCAGGAGCCGGATTCCGATGCTGCCCTTGTCGTCGACCTGGGACGCGTTGACCAGTTCCACGCAGGCGGCGCGGGCCCGTTCGGGCCAGTCCCCGCCGGCCGCGTCCGCGACGGCGAGCAGGGGTTCCCACACGTCGGCGGGTCGGTCGGTGACTCCCTCGGGCATCTCGGGCCATGCTTCGCTCACCCGGTCGCGTACCTGGTCGGCCCACTCGGCGAGCCGGTCCCGCAGGGCGTGGCCCTGCTTCATGTGGATGCGCTGCCGGTAGGGCTCGGCTTTCTCGTTGCGGGCCTTGCGGCGCATGCGGACGATGACGGAGCGGGACAGGACCGTGTCCGGCAGCGAGCCGAGCCCGGCCATGGCGACGGCGCAGTAGGAGTCGAAGACCTGCGCGTTCTGCTGCGAGCCCTCACCAACGCAGCGCAGGGCGCCGCCGATCCGCCGGTATCCGGCGTTCAGGAACCCGCGCAGGGCCTCATCGGTGTTGGCCTTGGGGCCGAAGATGGTGTCGACCTCGTCGAACAGGACGGTGGGCAGTCCCTCGGAGGAGCCGACGAGCCGGTAGAGGGCGTTGGCGGAAGCTGAGACGGTGCTGATCGCGCGGGGGGTCAGCAGCTCGATGATCTCCAGTGCGCGGGACTTGCCGGATCCGGGCTCCGGGGAGAGGAACGCGATACGGGGCGTGGTCTCGAAGCAGTCGACCAGGTGGGCGTGGGCGTCCCACAGGACCACGGCGACGTAGGCGGCCTCACGGGGAAAGACGTTGAATCGGCGGTGGAATGTCTCGACGTCGGTGAGCAGGGCGGAGCCGTCGATGGGCTGCTGCGCGTTCACGCGGCACCCCTCCTTCCGGGTGGGAACGTGCGTGGTCTGGTCGGTCTGCTGCGGGTCAGGGCTAGACAGGACGCCTTCGGCGACGCCCTTCGGAGCGCCCACCCCCGGCTCCTGCGGAGGCTGTTCGGCGTCCTCGGCGGGGCTGGGTCGGAGAGGGCTCTTAGAGGCTTCGGGGAGGGGGTTGTTCATGCCGCCCTCCGGCCGTCGGCAGGGTTGTGGGCGATCGACCAGTCCAGGCCCCGGGCGATGACGTCGTCGTAGTAGCGCTGCGACTCGGTAGCGTTGCCCGCCGCCGCGCTACTAAGAGCCTGCTCGACCTCCACGCGGGTCAGGTCGCCAGACGCGACGAGCCGACCCAGGGCCCTCGCGGCCCTGAGCAACGTGTTGTTGCGGGTGCCGTCTGCGGCGTGGGCGACGTTCCGCACCTCGTTGTCCAGGGCCGCTTTCGCGTACCGGGATCCCGTAGCGGTCAGCGGCACCGGCACGTGCCTGACGGGCTTGGGGCGGGCCGTGAGCGCATCGGCGAGCCATGCGGGCAGCGGGATGGGGCTGATGCTGTCCAGCACCGTGTAGGCGCCGTCCGGGGTGTGGCTGCCGGGGGCGACGACGTACCCGCCCCAGCCCCGGGTGTCGATGTGCTTGCCGAGGCGTCCGGCCGTGCAGCCGAGCCGCGTCCCTTCGGGTTGGGCGAAGTACAGGTGCTGCCCGCCGCGTGCGGTCCGCACCCGGAAGGTGGTGGGGACGGCCTGTCGGGCGCGCTCGCAGAGCGCTTCGAAGCAAGTCACGCCGTCAGGCGTTCCTTCTTCGTCTGTCGGCTTGAGGGTGTCGAGGTCGACCACGAGCAGCCCGGACGGGCCGGTCGCGATCCCGACGTTGTACGGGGCGTGGGTCCAGGCGGCGGCGAGCAGGTCGGGGTCTGTGGTGGCGCGCTGCTCGGGGGTGCGGTGGCCGTTCGCGCAGCGGCCGGTGCCGGGGCAGCGGGCCTGCGCGTGGCCGGCGGGCCGCTTGTCGCGGGGGCGGAGCGGGAAGACGTGCCACCCGCGCTCGGCCGCCGCGACGGCGTGGGCGAGCAGGTCGAGCCCGGGCAGATCGATGGACGGTAACCCGTCGGGCTCTCGCCGGATGACGGCGGGTTGGGTCATGCTGGAGACCTCCACTGGTCTGTTGGGATCTGGAGATGAGGGCGGCCCGGTCTTTGGCGAGATGGCGGGCCGCCCTTGGCGTTGGCTAGAACGGCGGCTCATCGCTGTAGCCGCTGGACGTCCCCCACGGGTCGGCGTCGGGCCGACGGCGGCGCGGGGGCTTGGGGAGCGGGAGGAGAACCCAGGACCGGTCCTCGTCCCAGCAGTGGCATGGGTCCCACTCGGTGCCGGCGTACTCGCCGGTGTCGTAGTCGCCGTAGTCGCGGTTCTGCCCGCCCTCGCCCCCGCAATCGGGGCAGCGGGGGCGAGGCGTGTCGGTGAGGATCAGCATGCGGCGGGACCACTCACGCACCCGCAGACGCAACCTGAGCAATGTCACTCCTCGTGATCGACGGTTCGAGGCAGGGAGGGAGGCAAGGGTGCGCCGGAACAGCGCCCTGGAGGGGGTTTCGGGGCGCTGACCTGGGCTGCTTCCCTGCCTCCCTGGATGGGTGTCTGTGCTGGTCAGGGCCAGGGAGGCGGGTCAGGGAGGGGGTTAGGGAGTTCTCCCTGTCTCCCTGACGCCTCCCTGTCAGCGGGCGGCGGTGTCGGGGCCGTCGGTGTCACGCTGGGCGAGCGCGTGGGCGACTCGGAGGCCGTCGACGACCATGCGGCCGTCGGACTTGCGGGGTGCCGCGTCGGCCGCCTCCAGGACCTGACGAAGGTCGGCGAACGTCCACTCGCGGTACTCGCCCGGGTTCTTCTGGGCGAGCCGCTGCAGGACTTCCTGGGTGAGCATGCGGGGCTTGTCACCGAGCACGTCGGCGATGTCGGCGAGCGGGTCCACCACGGTGGCCGGCTGCTCAACGGCGGACAGGGTGGTGACCCCGTCGCGCAGGGCCTTGGCCCGGTCGGCGATGGCGTGGGCGGTGTCGGTATCGATGTAGTGGGTCCGCACCGTGATGGACGCCTGCCCGGCCGGGATGGTGATGCCGTCCGACGCCACGACCACGGTGCCCTTGTCCAGGCCCTGGCGCAGCAGGTGCGGGGCGGCCCCGCCGTCGACGGCCTTGTCCCCGAGTGCCATGCGGGCCTGGGATTCGGTGCCGAGGGCGAGGGAGATGCGGGTGTGGGCACCCTCACGGACGAGCTTGGGCAGGTTCTGGTCGGTCGGGTCCTGCGTGCCCTCCCACAGCAGCACGTCCACAGCCCGGCCCTGGTTGTGGATTTTCCGGGCGGCCATGAAGTACCGGGACGTGGCCTTTGAACCGCCGTACTGGCGCCTGTTGTCGTCGACGGCCGGGCACATGAACGCGACCTGCGCCTCATCGACGATGAGGATGAGCGGCGGGAACTTCGTGCCGGGCGGAGCCTGGATGCGCCGCTCCATCTCCTCCACGCCACCTTCGAGCATCTCGGTGGCGTCGATGACGTGTTCGTCGGTCGGGCCCTGGATGAGGACGGTGGCGAGGCCGTCGAACATGCCCCAGTCCCCGACGCCCTTGAGGTCGGCGATCCGGAACTCGACGGTCTTGTCGAGGGCGAGCCACAGGACGAGCGCCCGCAGGGCGGCGGTCTTGCCCTGGTTCGACAGACCCGTGATCAGGAGCATCCGCTGGAACAGGCTGAGCATGGCCGCATCGCCACGCAGGTCCTGGCCCCACGGTGCCTTGCCGGTCTTGTAGTTGGCGGTCATGGTCTCGTCGGTGACGAGAGGGGACGGGCCGATCGGCTCGTCCAGGGCGCCGGAATCGGCGATCCACAGCCGCACCGTGCGGGCGGCGGTGGGGATGGTGATGAACACTTCGTGCTCGTGGCGGGAGAGGTTCTCCGCGAGCTTCCGGCGCCGGTTCTGCACATCCAGCGTCGACACTCCGGACGGGAGAGTGACGTCGACCTCGACACCGCATCCGGCGATCCGGATCGGGCCGAGCATCGCGGCGCCCGCGTCGCCCATCTCCTTGATGGCCCGGGTCAGCGGTGCCACGCCGAGGTCGCGCAGGGCGGTGACCACGATGGAGGGGGTGATCGGCGCCCCCGCGTCATCGCTGCGCTTCCCGGCGGGGAGGGTCCACTGCGGGGCGGCGCCCCGCTGCCGGCCGACCGCCCACACGGCCGCGAGGGCGAGCCACGGCCCGATGACCATGGCCGGGCCCCACACGACCTGGACGATGACGACGAGCAGCCGGATCAGCTTGATGACGGCCATGAGCGGGGTGACCACGTCGCTGATCTCGCCGTTGGCGATGGCCAGGGCGATACCGATGGCGATCAGCGCTCCTATGCCGCCTCCGACGCCGAACGCGGCGCCCTTCACGACCTTTTCAGGGGAGGCGAGCAGGTCCATGCGCCGCTTGTGCCGCTCCGTGCGGAAGCGGTGCAGCCGCTCCTCCCAGTCCCCCGCGGCTTCGTAGTTCCCGGCCGCCTCCGCCGCGCGGAGCATGCGTTCGTAACGGGCGCCGGTCCGCCCGTCCCACGCCCGACGGGTGACGATCCGGGTGCCGCCCAGGACGTAGGAGGTGTGCCGGACCATGGCGCGGCCGGCGGTGCGGGTGCGGTCGTGCCGGGCCGCGCGGACGACGGTCCGACCAGCGCGCTTCCACACCCGCACCGGCTTGGCCGGGGCGGGTTCCGGCACGACCGTGAGCGGCGCCGGTACTTCCGTGGGCTGTTCGGTGGGGTTCTTGAACAGGGGGACGACGTTCTCGGTCATGCTGGTCTTCTCCTGCTGCTCGGAGGCAGGCCCGGGGCGGCCGGTGATGCTTGGCGGCTGTCGGCCGCCCCGGGGCACCGCTACTTGCCCTTCTTGGCGTTCTTCTCGGCCCGCTTGTGGGCGCGGTCGAGGATGCGGTTGACGTTGCGCTCCAGGTCGGAGCGGTCGGCGTTCTCACCGGCCATGCAGCGCTTGGCCATCCGGGCGACGTTCCACGCGATCCGCGCGTTCTCGCCGACGGTGAGCTGGGGGTAGTTCGGGTCCTGCTGCTCGTTCTTCTTGCTGGCCACGACACGTCCCTTCCGGGGCCGGGGCTGTCCCGACTCCCCACCCGCCCCGACCCGGTGGACGGGGCGAACAGGCAGGCGTCAGCGACGGCGCTTGCGGGCCCTGGCCAGGGTCTTGGCGGCGTTCGTGCCGTCGGTGCCGCCGATGCTGCGGACGACGGTGACCACGCCCCAGGACAGGACGGCGGCGAGGAACGCGAGCAAGGCCAGGTTCGCGGCCATCGCGGTCAGCGCACCGACGAGCAGCGGGCCGAAGTAGACCCCGGCCGCGACCGCACCAGCGCCCACACCCGAGCCGAGCGCGATGCGCTGCACCGTCCGGTCCGGCGGGGCCTGGTGGATGTGCTGGTGGATGACCTGCGGCGCGGCCGCCTGGTGGAGCGCGGGCAGGTGGTCGGCGTAGGTATAGGTGCCGTCCGGGAGCTGAACGACCCGGACCGGCTCAGGAAGGCTGTTCATGGTCCTCTCCTCGGTGCCGTTCAGGCGGCGGTAGAGGTGTCGGGGTAGGCGCAGGCGGTGCACATGCCGAGCGAGGGCGGAATGCGGTATCCCGCGTCGCGGCGGCACTCGGGGCAGACCCTGCGGGCTGCGTTCGCCCGGGCCAGAGCCGCCCGCTTGGCCGGGGTCATCGGGCGGACGGGTTTGGCCCGGTTGATGCGGTAGAGGTAGGCGACGAGCGGGCCGCCACGGCGGCGGGGCCGTTCGAGCTGAGCGGCGACGTCCTGACCACCCGGGCGCAGACCGCGCGCCCGAAGCTGCCGGAACGTCGCCAACCCCTCCGGAGCGAGCCGCCACGGGTAGGACGGGATTCCGCTCACGAAACGGCCCCGACCGGCTCAGGCGCCGGGGCAGCGGCGCGCTCGGCCCGCAGAGTGTCGCGGAGCGTCCGTGCCTTGTCGGGGGACGTGCGCAGAGCCTTGCGGATGCCCTCGGCGGTCAACTGATCGACCGGCCAAGACTCCGTCACCCGACGCGCCTCGGACAAAAGTTCCTCGGCCGTACGGCGGGGGCGGGTCGATCGTGCCGCGTCCGGCACCCGACCGGTCGCCCGGCGCGGGGCCGACTGCTCGGCCGCCACCGCCCGCACCACAACCCGATCGATCGGCACCTTGCCGGTCGCGGAATCGACCTGCTCGGGCCACTCGTCGGCCACCCGCTCGACCAGCGCCGGAAGCGGCTCCGGGGTGACTTCCACGAGGTCAGGGGTAGACCGTTCCGCGTCGATCTGCGCCGATTCCTCCACATTCGCGGGGTCGATCGATTGGTGGTGGAGAACCTTGGCGACCAGATCGGAGCCGAAGTAGATCGACCCGACCGGCAGCGACGTGGCGAGCAGGACGAGCACCCAGTTCACCGCATCCCACTCGGCCAGCCGCGTCCAGTCGACCGATCGGCCATGAAGCTCCGGCACCAGACCGTGCACGAAGTTCAGCACCAGCGAGGCGGCGGTGTAGGCGGCGAGGACACGCAGCGCGAACCGCTTGTCCGCTCGGTCGGTCAGCACCAGGGTGGCGACCAGGGCCAGGGCCATGAGGCCGTCGACCACTAACGGGTAGAGCGTCGCCCCGGTCTGGTCCGCGCCGACGGCGGTCGCCACGTCCCGCAGCGCGTTCCACGAGACGCGGAACGCCATCCCGACCACGGCGACCAGGGCGAGGACGAGCAGGGCCTTTCCGGTGCGGTTCACCGGAACCACCCCCGCTTCTTCGGCTCCTCAGTGAAGGTGGCGTAGTCGCCGGGCGGATAGACGTAGACGCTCAGCGCACCCTCGGCCGCGACGGCCGCCGCGCCCAGAAGAGAGATCCCGGCGGCGGCGACCGTGGAATGGTCGGCCGCGATGTCGGCGAGGCCGGCCGAGGCCTGCGTGGCACGGCGCGCCAGGTTCGGCGTGCCGTCCGGGTCAGTCATGTTGCGGATCGCGTAATCGCGGACCTTGTCGCGCAGACCCATCAGGCCACCACCCCAGTGCCGGGGCGGCCCTGCCCGCTGGGCTCGAACGGGGTGTAGGTGACGGGGTGGTCCGCCGTGTGGCGGCGGACGTACGCGGTGGTGTCCTCCAGCGCCCCGGAGCCCGGCTGCTGGAGCAGGACCGAGACGGCCACCCACACGTTCGTCGCACGGTCGACGAGCAGCCGCTGGAACTTGTGGTCGTCGCCCTCGCGGATCGACGGGACCGGGAGGTCCAGGGCGTCCGCGATCGCTCCCAGCAGCTCCGTGACGTCGCCGCGCAGCTCGGTGTTCTCGCTCATGCGGCACCGCCCGCCTGCGCCAGGCCGGCGCGGTTGGTCAGGTCCCGGCGGGCCGCCATGACCCGGTTGTGGGCCCGGCGGATGCGCTGGTGGTCCAGCTCGGTGGCCGGGCGGTCGATGGTCATGATCTGCGCGTCGAGCAGGTCGACCTCCGCCAGGATCAGCGGAAGCTCCTGCTCGATCGCGTCCAGCTCCGCGTCCGACGGCTCACCGTCGAACGGGACGGCCGTAACAACGGCCTGAAGTGCAGCGATGGACTTCATTGGGTGTGTTCCTTCCAGACAGGAACGGCCCGAACAGAGCCCCCGGTGTTCCCGCACCGGGGGCTCACGCCGTTTGGAACCATCCGGCTCCCTACAACCCCGCCCGTACGGCCCCGGGAGGGACCGGACGGGCGGGGGAGGCAATCGGCCGCAGCCACAAGCACTGCGGAGCATGTGCAGTCGTGCAGATGTCTCCTCCGGGTGCGAACCCAAGGCATATGGAGACGTGACCTTTCGGTCTAAGCCCTCCGGTTAATGACCAGGACCCGGGCGCCCTCGGCCCGCTCTATCCCGGGCCCCTTGACCTCGAATGGCCCCTGCATCAGGGCGCATTGAGGTCCTGCACCCTCCGATCGGTTGAACCGACCGGCGGGCACGTCCCTAAGGTTCCCTAGGGTTCCCTGCGGTGTCAAGCGGTAAGCTAGGGAACCGCAGGCAAGTCACCGACAGGGAGTGAGCGACATGGCAGGCCAGGCCGACAATCGGGCGCCGTACGCGAGGATTGCCGCCCACTACACGGAGCTGATTGCGTCCGGTCAGCTTCAGCCCGGGACCCTCTTGCCGAGCATCAAGAACCTCTCGGAAGAGTGGAAGGTCAGCACCGCGACTGCGGAGAAGGCGCTGCGCAAGCTGCGCAACGACGGTCTTGTTCGAGGCATCCACGGCATCGGCACTGAGGTCTTGGACGCGCCGGCCCCGATGTCCTCGGGGTCACAGCGTCAGGACCGGGGGCGTCGCACAGGGTCTAGCTGGGGAGACGGCGAACGATCCGACTCGCACCAGGCCACCGTCGTGCCCGCCCCCGCCGAAGTGGCACAAGCGCTGGATATCCCGCCCGGCGCCGACGTCATCCGCCGTAGCCGTGTCTACAGGGACCGGCACGGCATCGTCGCTCACAGCACGTCGTGGATTCCGGCCCGGTACGGCATGCTGATTCCTCAGCTAGCTACGAGTGAGCGACTGACAGGGGGAACCTCCCTCCAGCTCATCGCCCAGGCGACCGGCCACCCGATCAGCCACCGAATCGACACCGCCTCAGCCTCGCTGCTGACGCCCGAATACGCCCGGCTCCTGGAACTGGAACCTGGCAACTTGCCGGCGGAACCCGTGGTCGTGATGACCGCAAAGTTCGTCGACAGCGAGGGCAGCATCGTGGAGTACGGCGTCGACCTTGGAGGACCGGGCCGGACATGGCGCACAGAATCGGAGGTCTCGTGACGCTCGATCAACCGCCGCGCTGCGTCCTGATGGCTGGGCTTCCCGGCTCGGGCAAGACCACCCTCTCTCGCGCGCTCACAGCTCGCGGCTTCGTGCGGCTGTGCCCGGACGAAGAAATGTTCCGCCGTCATGGCGTCTATGGGGTGGACTTTCCCCGGGGGATCTTTCCGACCCTCGAACGGCCGGTGCTGGAAGACGTGGCGGTCGAACTCCGTGAACAGCTCAAGGCGGGTCACGATGTCGTCGTCGACCATGGCTTCTGGACTCCAGAGGACCGGGCGAAGTGGCGAGAGATCGCCACCGATGCAGGCGCGACCCCGGTACTCGTTTACCTGGCAGCCAGCCATGATGAACTTTGGGCCCGAGTCAGGCAGCGCAACGAGTTCCACGCCAACGACCCGAACTCGATCTACTTCTCTGAGAGCGACCTACAGCGGTACCGCACGCGGTTCGTCCCTCCGGAGGCTGACGAACCGCATCTGATGTACGACGGCGACCCTGGTGTCGTGATCGCGGCCCTGGACGCGTCCCACCCCTGACGATTGAGCGGCAGACGTGCAGGTCAGCGGGCAGGCCTCCGTCTCAATTTCCGTCTCATTCACCCCCGTCCGGAGGGGTTCAGATTGGTTCACTCGGGCAGCGACCGGGCGGGGATGAACGAGGGTGAACGAGCCTGAATGGCCCCCCGACCAGTACGAACAGACCTCGAAAGCGAGTGTGGGGAAACTCACCGAGGGTTCAAATCCCTCCGCTACCGCCAGAAAACCTCCCCGACCTGCGGAAACGCGAGTCGGGGAGGTTTTTTCATGCGCTCAGGGCCGGTCCTTGCAGGGCGGGTCGTAGGGCAATCCGGGGACGTACTGGGCCCATTGGGCCGGAGTGAGGACGTTGCCGGTGACACGGCAGATCCAACGGGCGGCGGCATCGGGGTCGGTGGACCAGAGGCGGACGGGCTGCGCCTCGCCCGCTGCGGCGAGTGTCCGGCCGTCGGGGGCGAACGCGAGGGCGGTGATCCGACCGCTGCCGGCCGAAAGAGGGCGGCTGAGGGCTCCGGCGCCCGCCGGGTCGGTGAGGCGGACCGTGCCGTCTGCGTCCCCCACCGCGAGCACGTCGCCGCGCGCGGCGAAGGCCAGTGCCATCACGTCGCTGCTTCCCGTGACCGCGCCGCGGGCGACCGGGCGGGCCGGGTCGGCGAGATCCCACGTGGTGAGCCTGCCCTGATCGGCCTTGGCGAGCGCGCGGCCGTCCGGGGACAGGGCCAGGACCTGAGGGGCCAGCATGTCCGGAAGGCTCCCGGGCACCCGCGTGACGGGCGCCGGCCCCGTGCCGACCCACAGCGAGAAGTCGCCGTCGTCGTGGCCGACACCGACGATGCGCCCTTCGGAGCTGACGGCCAGTGAGCCGACCCCGCCCTCACCGGTCTTCAGGGGCCGGTCGGCGGCTGCGGCCGCCCCTTCCGGACCGGCGAGACCCCACACCTCCACGCCGAGGGAACCGCGCACGACGGCGGTGCGGCCGTCCGGGCCGAGGGCTGCCGAAGGGCTGTCCCGTGCCGTGGCGCGTTCGAGGAGCCGGCGCGGGCGGCCGGGGTCGCTGATGTCCCAGCGGCTGACCCGACCGTCCCGGACGTCCAACGTGGCCGCGGCCAGGGTGCGGCCGTCCGACCCGAAGGCCAGAGCAGTCACCTCTCCTGTACCGGCGGACAACGTGCCGAGGACCCGCGGGCCGGCACGGTCGGCAAGACTCCACAGCCGGACGGCGCCGCCCCGGCCGCCGGTGGCGAGCCACCTCCCGTCCGGGGCGAAGGCGAGCGCGCGGGTGTCGTCCGCAGCGGCGGGAAGCGCGGCGTCCGGCAGATGCCAGACCATGACCGGGCCGGTGTCGGTGCCGCCGACCAGGGTGCGCCCGTCCGGGGCGAACGCCAGTCCCCGCACAGCGCCCGAGGGCGTAGGGAGGGAGGGCCGGGACCTCGGCGCGTCCGGGTCGCTGAGGTTCCACAGGCGTACGGTCCTGGACCCGTCGGCGACGACGAGGGTGCGTCCGTCCCGGCTGAAGGCCAGGGAGGTGGTGGCGGAGCCGTTCGCCGGCAAGTAGTAGGGAAGACGCCGCGGGCGGGCAGGGTCCGTGAGGTCCCACACCCACACCTTGGTGTCGTTGGAGAGGGCGAGGTACCGCCCGTCCGGGCGGTAGGCGATGCGGTATCCCTCGGCCCGCGCGTCCGGCGGTTCGAGCCGTGCCGGTGCGCGGTCCGGGTGGGCGAGGTCCCAGATCCGCACGGTGCGGTCGCCGCTCGTGCCCGCGAGGGTGCGGCCGTCCGGGCCGAAGGCGTACGGAGCACCGGCCGAGCGCGTGGGAGCCCCGGGCAGCAACACGGGGCGTACCGGATCGGCGAGGCTCCACGCCAGCATCCGGCCTGTGGCACCGCTGCCGACGAGGGTGCGTCCGTCGGGGGCGAAGGCGACCAGGTTTCCCCCGCGCTCCCCGGCACCGAGGGGCAGGTCGACGGGGACGGGGCGGGCGGGGTCGGTCACGTTCCACAGCACGGCGGTCGCGCCCATCCGGCTCGCGGCGAGAAGGCGGCCGTTCGGGCTGAAGGAGATCCGGAGCGGCAGCCCTCCGGCCTCGATCGGCTTTCCCAGCTCCTCCGGCCGGGCCGGGTCGTCGATATCCCACAGCCGGATCACCCCGCCGGTGTCCAGGGCTGCGAGCACTCGGCCGTCCGGGCGGTACGCCGTGTCCACGACCAGGCGGCGAAAGCCGTTGAGGCGGCCCGTCATGACCGTGTTCGCGTCCACCAGCAGATTCGTCGTCGTGGCCGGCCGCGGCGCCAGCCGGTGCGCCACCAGGTCGAGCCGGGCGGCGAGCGCCGGATCGGCGGTCCGCAGGTCGTCCGCCTGGGTCGTGATCCGGGCCGCCAGTGCCGCCCGCTGTTCCGCCTGGGCCGAGTCGTGGGAGCGGAGGGCCAGGAGGGTCGTGACGGAGGCGACGAGGGCGAGGGCGGTGAGGACCGCGACGATCCTCCGCCTGCCGCGGACCACCCGCTTGCGGAGGAGCAGGGACGCGTCCAGGAAGGCGCGGCGGAGCGGGTCCTCCTCGGACGGGTCCGCGGCCGCGGCGAGGGCCCGGTCCAGCGGCTTGCCGCGGTGGAGCGCGTCCGGCTCGCGGCCCGTGGCGTTCCAGGCGCGGGCCGCCGTGTCGAGGTCCTGGAGGACGAGGTTGCGCGGGCGGTCGTCGTTGATCCAGCCGTGCAGCAGCGGCCAGGCGCTCAGCAGGGCCTCGTGGGTGAGGGAGACGGTGTCCCGTTCCTGGACGAGGAGCCGCTTCCCGGTGAAGGCGGCGAGGACGGCCTCCGCGGCCGCCTTGTCCGGGAAGGACGCCAGAAGGTGGTCGCGGCGGATCCGGCGGCGGCTGTCGGCCGTGTCCTCGCCGATGTTGACCATGCCGAGGAAGAGGCGTCTGGCGATGCGCCGGCCTGCCGGGTCGAGCTGATCGTGGACCCGGTCCGCGCTGTTGCCCAGGGCGTGGGCGACGCCGCCGGTGCCGGTGTAGCCGGCGACGGTGAGGAGCCTGCCCTGGCGGTTCTGCCAGGTGGCGCGCAGGGCGTGGGCGAGGAGCGGCAGCGCGCCGGGCTCGGCGAAGCCGTGGGTGGCGCCGAAGTCGGCGACCAGGACCTCGGCGAGGCCCGGTTCCAGCCGTAGCCCGGCCGCTCTGGCCGGGAGGCGGATCGCGTCGAGGAGTTCGTCCCGGGTCATCGGGGGAAGCAGGAGCTGGTTGTTCTGCACGGCGGCCCGCAGCCAGGGAAGTTCCGCGCAGCGGGCGTAGAAGTCGGCGCGCAGGGCGAGGACCACCAGCGCCACGGCCCCGTCCGCCAGCCACTCCAGGACCTTCACGAACGCCCGCCGCTCCTCCTCGTCCGCGCACAGCGTGAAGAGCTCCTCCGCCTGGTCCACCACGACGAGCACCCGTCCGGACCCGCCCGCCGTCCGCCGCAGCCGGTCCGCGAAGCCGGCCCGGTCGGTGGTCCACCAGTCGGCCGTAGGGTCCGTCTCCCCCGCCAGTTCGGCGAGGCGGGTGGTGAGCTCGCGCAGGGGGTGGGCGGTGGGGGTGAGCAGGAGGCGGGGCCAGTGGCGCGAGCCGGGTACGGGGATCCTGCCGCGGTCGAGGTCCTGCGAGAGGCCCGCCTGGAGCAGGGAGGTCTTGCCGGCGCCGGAGGGGGCGACGACGACGAGGGGCCTGTGGTCGGCGTGGCAGTCGGCCAGCCGTTCGCCGAGTTCGGTGAGGAGGCGGCGGCGGCCGTGGAAGCGGTCGGCCTGGCCCGCGGTGAAGGGCGCGAGGCCGGGGTACGGGCAGTCGTCGGTGACCGGGCCGACCGTGCGGTGCTCGCGGTCGCCCTCGGGGTTCTCGATGTAGAGGTGGACGTCGCCCTGCTCGGCGACGTACATGTCACGTCCGGAGGCGTAGGAGCGCGAGGAGGGTTCCTCCTCGTCCGCCTCCTCGCTCCAGCCCTCGCCGTCGTCGTCCGCCGTGCTCACCACTCGGACCCCCTTCGGGAACGTCCTTCACGTGCGTCACAGACGCGAAGCGTAGCCATGCGCATGCCATGGATGAAGGGGGCGTCAAGGGGTCGTGGAGGGGGTCGGGGAGGAGGACGAGGGAGGGAGGAGGAGCGCGAAGGGGGAGGGGGAGGCGCGAGGGAGCGGGCCGGGGAGGGAGTCCGGCGCCTCGGATCGAAGGAGGGAGGGGAGGGGGAGGAGGAAGGGGTGGGGCCTCGGACCGCCGGGCCGAGAAGGGGCGCGAACGATGGGGAGGGTTCGGGGGGCGGAGGGTTCGAGCACGGGAGGGAGGGGCCGGGGGGCGGGCACAGGGGGAGGACCGGAGGAGTCGGACACGGGAGGGAGGGGCGGGGGGAGCGGCATCGGGGGGACAAGCCGCTCCCCCCGATGAGAACCGGTCCTGCAAGTCCGACGCCGCAGTCAGGGGGAAGCGCGCGGCGTGGACCCCGCAGTGAGGGCCGGTTCCACGGCCCCGCGGATTCCTGCCAGATCCGCCGGGCTCACCATCCATCCTGCGCTCCCCGTCACCCTTTCGGAGGGCGGCAAAAGACCCCGATCGCCGGGCCCTTGGTCCATAAAGGCTCGGTTAGACTCGCGCGACCGAGGGGGTTACGAGGCCAGGGGAGGGCAGGCGAATGGCGCAGGCGAAGAAGATCGCGCTCTATGCGGTGGTGGTTTTTGTTCTGTACACGATCATCACTTCCCCGGCCCGGGCGGCGGATCTCGTCCAGGTAGGGTTCGAGGGCATATCGAGCGCCGCTCAAGGCGTCGGCCAGTTCATGACCGAGCTCGTCAACTAGGACGACCCAGGACTACCGGGAGTAACGCCGTGATCCGCCATCTGGTCCTCTTCAAGCTCAACGACGGTGTGCAGCGCGACGAGCCGCGCGTGGTCGCGGGCGTCGAGGCCTTCCGCGCCCTCGGTTCGCAGATCCCGGAGGTGAAGTTCTGGGAGTGCGACTGGAACATCACCGACCGCCCGATCGCGTACGACTTCGCGATCAACTCCGCCGTCGAGGACACCGCCGCGCTCCAGCGCTACCTGGACCACCCGGCACACCAGGCGGGCGTCGCCCAGTGGCGCGAGTTCGCGACCTGGGTGATCGCCGACTACGCCTTCGAGGGCTGAGCCCGACCGGCCGCCCCCTCCCCCGGCCGCACCCCGCCCCACCCGGCGGGGCCGCAGCCGGCGTCCCGCGCCCCTTCATCCTCCGGGCCCCTCGCCGTCCATCGGCGGGGGGCCCGAGTTTGTACCCGCCCAACGCGCCTTCAACACGTGCTTATACGGTGCTTGCACACAGTGGACATGTCTTGTGATGCTATGACCGCTTTTGACGGATGAGTCGACCGATGTTGACATGAAGGGGTGGCGTGAACGTGCCGGCCAGTGCAGCGCCTCAAGTCCCGCCCCAGAACGAGGCCGGGGCCCCGGACACCCCGCGCCCTCGGCCGCAGAGCACCCGCGGCGCCGACACCCGCGCCCTGACCCAGGTGCTCTTCGGGCAGCTCAAGAACCTGGAGCCGGGCAGCCCCGAGCACCACCGCGTTCGCGGGGCCCTGATCGAGGCCAACCTGCCGCTCGTGCGGTACGCCGCCGCCCGCTTCCGCAGCCGGAACGAGCCGATGGAGGACGTCGTCCAGGTCGGCACCATCGGCCTGATCAACGCCATCGACCGCTTCGACCCCGACCGCGGCGTCCAGTTCCCGACCTTCGCCATGCCGACCGTCGTCGGCGAGATCAAGCGCTACTTCCGCGACAACGTCCGCACCGTGCACGTCCCGCGCCGGCTCCACGAGCTGTGGGTCCAGGTCAACGGCGCCACCGAGGACCTCACCACCGCCCACGGCCGCTCGCCCACCACCGCCGAGATCGCCGAGCGCCTCAAGATCGGCGAGGACGAGGTGCTCGCCTGCATCGAGGCCGGCCGCTCGTACCACGCCACCTCGCTGGAGGCCGCCCAGGAGGGCGACGGCCTGCCCGGCCTGCTCGACCGGCTCGGCTACGAGGACCCGGCGCTCGCCGGCGTCGAGCACCGCGACCTCGTCCGCCACCTGCTCGTCCAGCTGCCCGAGCGCGAGCAGCGGATCCTGATGTTGCGCTACTACAGCAACTTGACGCAATCTCAGATCAGCCAGGAACTCGGCGTCTCGCAGATGCATGTGTCAAGGCTCCTCGCCCGGAGCTTCGCCCGCTTGAGATCCGCAAATCGGATCGAGGCGTAACTGGAACGGGTAGACCGTTTCGGAGCAGTTTCTCGGCATGCCAAATGCCGCACACCCCTTGTTTCCTGCGGATATTCACCGCCGTCATGTCGACAAGTCACTACAGCGTGTTGCCGACATGTGACATTCTGCAGAAACCGCGTTTGCCACAGCCTCGCCTCCGGTATTCAGGTGGAGGCTGCGTTCCTCAGATGGTCGTGGCCGCCACGACCGTCCGCGACCTCAAAGGGGGTGGCATGTCCGCAGAACAGGGCAGCTCGAAGGTGCTCACGCTCACGCCCATGCCCGCGTCCATGCAGACGCCCGTGCCCGCACAGAAGACGGCGCCGACGGCCGTCGACGCCACGGCCACGGAGACGTCGACGGTCAGCACCACGGCCACCGCGACGGCCCCGGCCCCGGAGCCCGACGAGACGCTCGTCGCCCCGCCGGCCGTCACGCCGGAGGCCATCGACACCCGCACCCTCTCCCGCTCCCTCTTCCTGCGCCTGCGCGCCCTGGACGAGGAGGGCGTCTCCGCGGACAGCCCCGAGCGGACCTACGTCCGCGACACCCTCATCCAGCTCAACCTCCCCCTCGTGCGCTACGCGGCGGCCCGCTTCCGCTCCCGCAACGAGCCGATGGAGGACATCGTCCAGGTCGGCACCATCGGCCTGATCAAGGCGATCGACCGCTTCGACTGCGAACGCGGCGTGGAGTTCCCCACGTTCGCGATGCCGACCGTCGTCGGTGAGATCAAGCGCTTCTTCCGTGACACCTCCTGGTCCGTGCGCGTGCCGCGCCGCCTCCAGGAGCTCCGCCTGGCCCTCACCAAGGCCAGCGACGAGCTCGCCCAGAAGCTCGACCGCTCGCCGACCGTGCCCGAACTCGCCGCGGTGCTGGGGGTGTCGGAGGAGGACGTGGTCGACGGCCTCGCCGTCGGCAACGCGTACACCGCCTCCTCGCTCGACTCCCCCTCCCCCGAGGACGACGGCGGCGAGGGCTCGCTGGCGGACCGCCTCGGCTACGAGGACACGGCTCTGGAAGGCGTCGAGTACCGCGAGTCGCTCAAGCCGCTGCTCGCCAAACTCCCGCCCCGCGAGCGGCAGATCATCATGCTCCGCTTCTTCGCGAACATGACCCAGTCGCAGATCGGCGAGGAGGTCGGCATCTCCCAGATGCACGTCTCCCGGCTGCTCACCCGGACGCTGGCCCAGCTGCGCGAGGGCCTGATCGCCGACTGATCGCCGACGGATCGCCGACGGATGCCGGCCTCCAGGGCCGGCCCCGGGGCTGGCTTCCGAGCAGACCCCTGGGGCCGACTTCCGGGGTTGGCCTCCCGGCTCACCCGTGGACTGAATTCGCCTGTTCCACTTCCTTCCTGACATACCGTCAGTCACACTGCACGCCATGGCGGTCATGCGGCGAAGGAAGCGACCGGGACTCGTGGTGGTCGCGCTCTGCCTCGGCGGAGCGCTGACCGCGTGCGGCACGGGCGGCGACGGCGAGGGGTACGCGGCGGTCGGCGCCGGCTCCTCTCCCAAGGGCGCGGTCCCGCCGTCGGGAAAGGTCACCCTGGTCCCCCTGGACCCGGCACCCACGACCGACCCGGGACTCACCTCCAGCACGTCGTCCCCGTCCCCGAGACCGCCGGGCGCCACCGGTACGGACACGGGAACGGGAGCGCGCACGGGCACGGTGCCCGGCGGTACGGCCACCGCGCCGCCACCCGTACCGGGCACACCGCCGTCCCGTACCCCGGGACGGCCCACGGCCCCGGCCGTGACGCCCACGAGGCCGCCGGGCCCGGCACCGACGCCCACGACCCCGCCCACCACTCCCTCGCCGTCCACGAAGCCCCCGGCGCCCGCCGCGCTCACGCTGTCCGCGCCGGTGCTCACCGACGCCGAGCAGCGCTGGTGCGAGAACGTCACCGTGACCTTCCGCAACACCGGTGGTACCGCGGTCCGTTCGGGCACGGTCTCCTTCGCCACTCACGTCATCGGAGCGCTCGGGGTCGACTGGGCGACCCTCAGGTCGAGTCAGCCGCTGCCCGCGCCGATCGCGGCAGGGACGACGCAGACCCGCACCTACGCGGTGTGCGTGGACTCCTGGCGGGTGCCGCTCGGCATGCACGTGGACACCCGCGAGGTCACCGCCGCATGGCGGTGAGCAGGAACTCCGCGAACTCCTCGGGGCGCTCGACACAGCCCAGGTGTCCGCCGGGGAACTCGACGAGCGCCGCCCCGGTCAGCTCCGCGATCCGCCGGGACGGTCCGGCCAGCGCCTCCTGGTCCGCGGACTCCCGGCCGACGCCGAGGACCAGCTTGCCGGCGGCGGCCCGCAGCCCGTCGAGGTCGGGGGCGGAGGAGGAGAAGGGGCACAGGACGTGCTCCAGGAAGACCGGCATGTTGGCGGCCATGCGCGCGGCCATCGGCCGGACCGAGGCGGGCAGTTCACCGTGCTGCCGCTCCGGCTTCCGGCCGTCCGGCGTCTCGGAGAAGCGGACCATCGCGGGCCCGAGGCCCTGGGTCCGGTGCAGCTCGCGCACCTCGGCGAAGTGCTCGCGGTACGGGGCGGGGTCGGCGAGCAGCTCCACCAGGGGCGGTTCGTGGGCGACGAGGCGGCGCACCCGGTCGGGGCGGGCGGCGAGCAGGGCCAGGGCCACGATGGCACCCGAGCTGCTGCCGAAGACGTAGGCGGGCTCGTCCGGGGAGACCGCGTCCAGGACGGCGAGGGCGTCGGCGCCCCACTCGGGCACCCGCTGGTCGGCGGGCGGCCCGTCGAGCGGGCTGCGCGAGAGGCCGCGCTGGTCGTACGAGACCACGGTGTGCCCCGCGTCCGCGAGCAGGTCCGCCATCCCCGCGAACAGCCCGGCGTCCCCGGCACCGCCCGGCACGAGCAGCAGGACGGGCCCGCGCCCGCGCACCTCGTGGTGCAGGGTGGCCCCCGGCACCTTCACCGTGCCGACGGTGACGGCCGTGAGGCCCGTCAGGCCTGTGATGCCAGTGACGTCGGTGTCCCTCATGCGTTCCCCCCAGTTCTCCAGCGTGCGGTGCAGGGCGTCGAGCGAGCGCGCCCAGGACGCGGCGACCGGCCGCGCGTGGGCGAAGCCGCCGCTCAGCTCGATGTGGATGTAGCCGTGGAAGGTGCTGCGGAGCAGGCGTCCGGCGTCGGTGAGCTCCGGTTCGACCAGGCCGTAGCCGCGGAGCATCCCGTAGGTGAGCTCGACGCTGCGCCGGAAGACGGCGGTGTCGGCGACCTCGTCGAGCTCGATCCGCTGCTGGGTGGCCGCGTAGCGGCCGGGGTGGGCCAGTGCGTAGTCGCGGTAGGCGTCCGCGAAGGCGACGAGCGCGTCCTTGCCGGACCGGCCGGCCACGGCGGCGCCGATGGCCTCGTTCATCTCGCCGGAGGCGAACAGCGCGAGCCTGACCCGCAGGTCGCGCAGGTTCCTGATGTGCGAGTAGAGACTCGCGTCCTTCACCCCGAAGCGGCGGGCGAGCGCCGACACGGTGACCTGGTCGAGCCCGCCCTCGTCGGCCAGCTCGGCGGCGGCCTGGACGAGACGGTCGACGGTGATGCCGGCACGGACCATGCCCGTAACTCCTTCCTAGTGGCTCTAGGAAGGAAGCTAGCCGTCCTAGGAAGTGCGCGCATTCCCTTTTCCCGGGGCTCGCACACTCCCTTCAGTGACGGCGGGGCCCCACGGCAGGGCCCCGGAGGGCCCCGCAGCCGTCTTCGTGCGTTCCGCTCGGGGGCGGGTCGTCCACAGCCCGTGATTCGTCCACAGCCCGTGATTCATCCACAGCCTGTGCATCGTCCACAGCCTGTGAATCGTCACGCCGCCAGGACCAGGACGGCGACCGCCGGGGCCATGTAGATCAACGGGAACGGGGCGTGCGCGTAGGCGCGGGCGCGGATCACGGTGATCACCGCGCCGGCGAAGTACAGGACCAGGCCGATCGCGGCGGCGATGCCGACCGCCGGGACGGCGTAGCCGACGAGGAGGCCGATCGCGCCGGCCAGCTTGGCGGCGCCGAGCAGGTTCCAGATGCGGCGCGGGACGCCGTACTCGGCGAGCGGCTCGACGACGAACTTGGCGCGGACGAAGACCGACACCCCGGAGAAGCCGGCCATGAAGGCGGCGACGGCGGTGACGACGATGGCGGTGGTGGACATCTCGGGCTCCCCTTCGGGTGGTTGCCGTCGCGTTGACGGCTTCACTGCACTGACACCGCTCCACGGGAACGTGTGACAACGCGGCCGAGGTTTTTCTCCGTGCCCGAGACGGGATCGTCGGACGCTCCCTGCCCGGGCGGGGCGGAGGGCTGCCATGATCATTCCGTGGCTTCGCCGCCCCCGCCGGGTAGCCGCACCACGACGGAGTGAGACACGGAAGGTTCCGGCATGCGCAAGCTCGTTCACTACATCGCCACCACTCTCGATGGGTTCATCGCGGGACCGGACGGCGCCGACCCCACCGGCCCCGACGGCTTCTGGCCCATATCGGAGGACTACATCCAGCACCTCGTGGCCGAGTATCCGGAGACGCTGCCCGTCATGGCCCGGCAGGCCCTGAACGTCACCGCGGAGGGCACGCACTTCGACACGGTGCTGGAGGGACGCCGCAGCTACGAGATCGGGCTCGCGGCCGGAATCACCGACGCCTACCCGCACCTGCGGCACCTGGTGTTCTCCCGGACGCTGACCGAGAGCCCCGACCCGGCCGTCGAACTGGTCGCGGACGACCCCGTGGCGGTCGTCCGCGAGCTCAAGCAGCAGGAGGGCAAGGACATCTGGCTGATCGGCGGCGCCGAGCTCACCGGCTCGCTCTACGCCGAGATCGACACGCTGATCCTCAAGGTCGGCCCGCTGACCATCGGGAACGGGATCCCGCTCTTCTCCCGCAAGGCCGCCTTCGACCCGCGCACCTGGACGCTCACGGACCACACGGTCCTCAAGAGCGGCGCGGTGTTCCTCACCTACGCACGCGCCGAAGGCTGAGCCGTCCTGGCGGGGCGGCGCCTCACGCGCCGGTCGCGGCGCGCAGCAGCTCCGCCGCCACCGTCGTCCCGTCCGTGCGGATCGCGTCGGCCACGCCCTTCGCGCGGGCGCGCGTCTCGGGGGTCAGGGCCGTCGCGAGCGCGGCCGAGAGGGACGCGGCGGTGAGGGACGGGCCCTCGTGGGCCGCGCCGATGCCCAGCTCGGCCACCCGGCCCGCCCAGTACGGCTGGTCCGCCATCTGCGGCACCACGACCTGCGGTGCGCCCGCGCGGGCGGCCGTGGTGGTCGTGCCCGCGCCGCCGTGGTGCACGACGGCGGCCACCCGGCCGAACAGGGCCTGCTGATTGACCTCGCCGACGGCGAAGCAGTCGTCGCCCTCGTCCGTCGGCGCCAGACCGGCCCAGCCGCGCGAGAGCAGGACCCGGTGGCCCTGCGCGCGGACCGCCTCGACCGCCGCCCGGGCGACGTCCTCCGCGTCGCGTACGGGCATGCTGCCGAAGCCCACGAACACCGGCGGGGTGCCGGCCGCCAGGAACGCCTCCAGATCGGCCGGGAGCGGACGCTCGTCCGGCCGGATCCACACGCCGGTCTGCGCCACGTCGAGGTCGGCGGGCCGGAGCCACGGGGCGAGGGTCGGGTCCGCCGCCAGCCACGGGCGGTCGGTGAAGACATGGGCGCGGACGTCGTCGACGGGCGGCAGGCCGATCGAGGCCCGGTGGGCGTTGACCGGCTCGCCGAACAGCTCGTTCATGAGCTCGGCGTTCCGCTCCCACAGCACCCGGTTGTCCGTGACGTCCGCCGGGAGCGTGCCCGGCCACGCGAGCGGCGGGTGGTGCGGCGAGGGCAGGTAGGTCGGGAAGTAGGAGACGAAGCGGTAGGGGATGCCGAGCCGGTCGGCGACGGCCCGTGCGGCGGCCGCGGCCGGGACCAGGCCGGTCGCCACGACCGCGTCGTACCCCTCGGCGACCGCGAAGACCGCCTCGTACGTCGTCGCGATCATCTGCGCCGCCCGCTCGGACATGCTCAGTGGCTTCTGCGGCTTCGCCGCCCCCGTCACGGCCTCGGTCGCCATCTCCTTGAGCGACCGCCCGAGCGGCACCAGGGACAGGCCGGCGCCCTCCAGGAGCTCCGTGAAGTCGGGGGGCGCGCAGACCTGCGCCTCCACGCCCCGTTCCCGCAGCCGCAGCGCGAGTCCGACCATCGGCTCGACGTCCCCGCGCGACCCGTACGACAGCAACAGCACCCGCATCTCACGACCCCCATGACTTCGTGTTCCGGCTTCGGGGGCGATTCCGCGGCAGGACCGGGTCGTGCCGCAGGCCCCCACGGCCCGCTCAGTTGATCATGGAGAGGGCGGGTCCGCCCCGAGAAGGGGGCAGAAGGTCCGCCTCCCTCGTACGGACAGCGATCGTACGGACAGCGATGAGGGCGGCCGCGCCGGGACCCCGAGGGGCCACGTCACGACCGCCCCCTCAGGAGTGCGGCTCCGCCGGTCGCGCGCCGGATCAGCCCAGCGCCAGCCAGGCCACGCCCGCCAGGACGGCGATCGCGACGATCACGCCGACGATCAGGCCGACGCGGGGGCCGGAGGACGGCGCGGCGGCCTGGTGCTGGTGCTGCTGTCGCTGCGGGGTGCCCTCGTCGACGAAGGCGCGGAACATCTGGGTGCTGCCGGCGGGGTCGTAGGAGCCCTCGGGGCCCTGGGCGCCCTGGCCGTACGGTGCTTGGGGGTTGTGTGCCATGGCCCGGACCCTAGCGAAGTCGGGCTCGCCGCCCCAAGCCCTGGTCATGTCCCCTGCCCTGGACCTGCACCTTCCCTCCCCGCCGGCCACTTCTCCCCACCCCCCGAAGGGGCGTCCTCCGGCCCGCTTTACCGATTCTTTAGCGCGCTTTGACCGATTTAGTTTGCCTGAAGCAACCATCCATCTCTATCGTTGCCCTAAGCAACAAGATGTTGGGGGAGCTCGATGGAGACGCGGAACCGGTACGAGGACCTCGCCCGAGCGGTGAGCGCCATCGGCGCCGTGAAGCGCGGCGTCGCCCGCGTGCTGCCCGCCCACTGCCAGGGCGGCGCGGCCGCCGTGCTCAGCCTCGTCCACCACCACGGCGACATGCGGATGAGCCGGCTGGCCGAGTTGATGGCCGTCGACATGTCCGTGTGCAGCCGGCACGTGGCCCACACCGTGGAGCACGGCTGGATCGAGCGGCTGCCCGACCCGGACGACCGGCGCTCCCGGATCCTGCGGCTCACGACCGACGGCCACGGGATGCTCGACGAGCTCGACCGCCGGGTCACCGAAGCCTTCACCCGCCACCTCAGGGAGTGGTCCGACGACGACGTCGCACTGCTCACCGTCCTGCTCGGCCGCCTCCGCGACTCCTTCGGGGACTGCCGGGCCCCGCACGCCTGACCGACGCCGCTTCACACAGCAGACTTCACGAAAAGGAAATCCATGGCTACCACCGCGCCTGCCACAGGTGCTCGGGAAGGCAGCACCGACACCCCCGGTGCCCCGATGACGCACCGGCAGATCATGGAGGCGCTGTCCGGGCTCCTGCTCGGCATGTTCGTCGCCATCCTGTCCTCGACGATCGTCTCCAACGCCCTCCCCCAGATCATCAGCGACCTCGGCGGCGGCCAGTCCGCCTACACCTGGGTCGTCACCGCCGCCCTCCTCTCGATGACGGCGACCACCCCGCTGTGGGGCAAGCTCGCGGACCTGTTCTCCAAGAAGCTGCTGGTCCAGATAGCCCTGGTCATCTACGTCGCGGGCTCGGTCGTCGCCGGTCTCTCGCAGAACACCGGCATGCTCATCGCCTGCCGCGTCGTCCAGGGCATCGGCGTCGGCGGTCTCACCGCCCTCTCCCAGATCATCCTCGCCGCGATGATCGCCCCGCGTGAGCGCGGCCGCTACAGCGGCTACCTCGGCGCCGTCTTCGCCGTCGCCACCGTCGGCGGCCCGCTGCTCGGCGGCGTCATCACCGACACCGACTGGCTCGGCTGGCGCTGGTGCTTCTACGTCGGCGTGCCCTTCGCGCTCATCGCGCTGCTCGTCCTGCAGAAGACCCTCAAGCTCCCCGTCGTGAAGCGCGAGGTCAAGGTCGACTGGGCCGGCGCCTTCTTCATCAGCGCCGCCGTCTCCCTGCTCCTCGTCTGGGTCACCTTCGCCGGCGACAAGTACGACTGGATGTCCTGGCAGACCGCCGTCATGGTGGGCGGCTCGATCGCGCTCGGCGCGATCTTCGTCCTGGTCGAGTCCAAGGCCGCCGAGCCGATCATCCCGCTGCGCCTCTTCCGCAACCGCACCATCGCGCTCGCCTCGACGGCCTCGCTCTTCGTCGGTGTCGCGATGTTCGCCGGCACGGTCTTCTTCAGCCAGTACTTCCAGCTGGCCCGCAACGAGTCGCCGACGATGTCCGGTGTCCTCACCATCCCGATGATCGGCGGCCTGTTCGTCTCCTCGACGGTCTCCGGCATGATCATCACCAAGACCGGCCGCTGGAAGGCCTGGCTGGTCAGCGGCGGCGCCCTCGCGGCCGGCGGTCTCGGTCTGCTCGGCACCATCCGCTACGACACGGCGTACTGGCACATCGCGATCTTCATGGCGGTCCTCGGCCTCGGCCTCGGCATGATGATGCAGAACCTGGTCCTCTGCACCCAGAACCAGGTGGCCCCCGCCGACCTCGGCGCCGCCTCCTCCGTCGTCACCTTCTTCCGCTCCCTGGGCGGCGCGATCGGTGTCTCGGCGCTCGGCGCGGTCATGGCCCACCGGGTCACCGACTACGTCAAGGACGGCCTGGCCGAGCTCGGCCCGAAGGCCGCGGCGGCCATGGGCCAGGGCGGCGGTGGCGGCATCCCCGACATGGACAAGCTGCCCGCCCCGATCCGCACGGTCATGGAGAGCGCGTACGGCCACGGCGTCGGCGACGTCTTCCTCTACTCGGCGCCCTTCGCGCTGCTCGCCTTCCTGGTGACGCTGTTCATCAAGGAGGTCGCGCTGAAGAGCAACACCGTGAAGGCGGACGACGGTCAGGCCGTGAAGGCGGAGGACGAGCAGGCCGTGAAGGCCTGACGAAATAGCTCCCGGCCGCGCTTCGAGCGGAGGCGCGGCCGGGTGGAATGCGGAGCGGCGGGCAGGGGACGGCCCGCCGCTCCGTCATGTCCGCGGTCGGGGAACGGACCGCCGCCGCGTCACGCCGGCCCGGGCTCCGGGGGCGGCTCCTGCGCTTCCGCCTCGCCGGCGTGGCGGGCGACCATGACCTCGATGCCGGCGACCAGGACGTCCAGCGCGTAGTCGAAGTCGCGGTCCCAGATCTCGTCGACGCTGCCGTGCGACTGCCGCTCGTCGAGCAGGTCGTTCATGCCCTCCAGGGCGGTCGCGAACTGCTCGTCCTCGCGGAAGGCCTTCAGGGAGTCCAGGTAGAAGTCGTCCTGCGACATCCCCGCCTGCTGGGCCACCCGGCCGAACTGGCCCTCGATCGTCCCGTAGCCGTAAACGAACTGGAAGACGGCCGACATCGCGCTCGGCTGGCGGGAGATCGGCAGTCCGGTGTCCCGGATCGCCTCCTGCATCGAGGAGCCCACGGCGATCGAGTGCGGACCGATGTTCAGGTACTGGCCGGCGCACGCCGACATCCACGGGTGGCGCACCAGCATCCGGCGGTACTCCAGGGCGAGCAGCCGGATCCGTTCCCGCCAGCCCCCGGCGGCCACGACCGCGTCGAGGTCGACCTCCCCGTAACAGCTGTCGACGGCGTACTCGATGATGTCGTCCTTGGTGTCCACGTACCAGTACAGGGACATCGCGGTGACGTTCAGCTCGCTCGCGAGCTTGCGCATCGAGAGCTTGGACAGGCCCTCCTCGTCGAGCATCCTCACCGCCGTGGCGACGATCCGCTCCCGGTCGAGACCGGCCGGGCCGCCCCCGCTGCGGGCGGCCCGGTTCTCCAGCCAGACGCTGGAACGCGCCGGGTTCTCGGCCCTGTCGGCTGCCTTGACCATCGCGCGCCTCCGTCTGTCATCGGTCCGGGACCATGCTAGGCAGCCATCTCGTGCTGCTTCGCCCCCTCCTCGGCGCGTTCCGCCCGCTTCAGCAGGAAGGCCGCCAGGAGTCCGCCGGCGAAGACGGCCACCGCGCCGACCAGCTGGCTGGTCTGGAGGCCGGAGGCGAAGGCGTCGGAGATCTGCCGGCGCTCGGCGTCCGTGCCCGCCGCGGCCAGGGCGGCCGGGAGGGAGGTCGCGGTGACGGTGACGAGGGCGGCGAACCGGGCGTTGAGGACGGCGCCGAGGATCGCGACGCCGAGGCCGTTGCCGAACTCGGCGAGCGTGCCGTTGACGCCCGCGCCGACGCCGGCCTTCTCCGGCGGGATCGCGCTCATGATCGCGTTGGCCATGGCCGGGTTGGAGAGCGCGATGCCCGCGCCCATCAGGACCAGGCCGAGCAGCATGCCGCCGTACGTGCCGTCGGAGCCGCCGCCGAGCAGGGCGATCGAGGTGAGACCGCCGGCGACAAGGCCGAGGCCGAGGGCGACGGACAGGGGCGTACCGATCTTCATGACGAGCTTCGGACCTATGCCGGACAGGTTCAGGACGACGATCGTCAGCGCCAGCGGCGCCATCCGCAGACCCGCCTCCAGCGGCTCGTAGCCCAGGACGAACTGCAGGTGCTGGGTGAGCAGGAAGAGCGAGCCGCCCATGCCGAGCATGACCAGGATCGCACCGGCGACGGCGCCCACGAACTTCTGGTTGCGGAAGAAGTGCATGTCGAGCATCGGGTACGGGATGCGCAGCTCCCACAGGACGAAGCCGGCCAGGACCACGAGGCCGAGCGCGGCCGGGACCAGGACCTGCGCCGAGGTCCAGCCGTGCTCGGGGCCGGTGATGATCGCGTAGACGACCGAGGACATGCCGATCGTGGAGAGCAGCGCGCCGAGCAGGTCGGGGCGGTCGCCCTGCGGGTTCTTGGACTCCGGGACCAGCTTGAGGACGGCGACCAGACCGATGGCGGCGACCGGGATGTTGACCAGGAAGATCATCCCCCACCAGAAGTGGTCGAGGATCACGCCGCCGATCAGCGGGCCCGCGGCGAAACCGAGGGAGCTGATGGTGGCCCAGATGGCGATCGCCTTGACCCGCTGGGAGTCGTCGAAGATCTGCATGACGACGGCGAGGGTCGTCGTCATCAGGAGCGCCCCGCCGACGCCCATGCCCGCGCGGGCGGCGATCAGCTGCCCGGTGGAGTCGGCGAGTCCGGCGGTGAGCGAGCCGAGGCCGAAGAGCGCGAGGCCGACAGCCAGGAGCTTCTTGCGGCCGTAGCGGTCCGCGGCGTTGCCCGCGGTGAGCAGCAGGCCGGACTGGACGAGCGAGTAGGCGTTGATCATCCACTGGATGTCGCTGGTGGACGCGTGGAGCTCGGTGGTCAGCGAGGGGATGGCGACGCTGAGCACGGTGTTGTCGAGCAGCACGGTGAGCTGGGCGAGGCAGATGACGCCGAGGATCAGCCAGCGCTGCGGGTGGCCGCCGGTGGCGGCCCGTTCGTTCGCGGCGGTCGTCGCCGTCATGGGAACTCCTTATACGGTGTACGAGGCGAATGCTCGTACACCGTACAGGAGCTCCCGTACGCCGTATAGGAGTTTTCCGGTGGGTGCTCTCGGGGCCCCTTACTTCCTGCTCGTGAGGTCGTAGAAGGTGGCGCCGTCGACGGTCACCTTCTCGAAGGTGTCCTCCACCCAGGACGTGATCGAGCTGCTGCCACCCATGCCGCCGCCCATGCCGCCGGAGGCGATGAAGTAGTGGATCTTCCCCTCGGCCACGTACTGCTTGAACTGCGCGAGGGTCGGCGACGGGTCACTGCCGTTGAAGCCGCCGATCGCCATCACGGGCTTCTCCGTGGCGAGCTGGTAGCTGGCCGCGTTCTGGGCGCCGATGGCGGCGGCGACCCAGGTGTAGTCGCCGGCGTCCGCGAGCAGCATCCGCTCGGCCTCCGCACCGACCTCCGCGCCGTTGAGGAGACCGCCCATGCCGCCGGTTCCGCCGCCCCGGCCCTCGCCGGGCGCCTGGCCCGCGCCCTGACCACCCGGGACCTGACCGCCGCCCGGGAACTGACCCTGTGGCACGCCCTGTCCGCCGCCCGGGAACTGCCCCTGTGGCATGCCCTGTCCGCCGCCGGGAAGCTGCCCCTGCGGCACGCCCTGGCCCTGGCCCTGACCCTGACCGTCCTGCCCCTGACCGTCCTGGCCCTGACCGTCCTGGCCCTGCCCCTGCCCCTGGCCGTCCTGACCCTGACCCTGGCCGAACATCCGGCCCTCGCCGAAGCCGGCGGGCATCCCCCGGCCGCCGCCGAATCCGCCCCGGGCCGCGCCCGCCGGGCCCGCCGTGACGATCGAGCCCTGGTGGCCGTCGGAGAGCGTCGCCAGGGTGTACGCGAAGGGGCCCGCGAGGCCGGCCGCGAGGCCCAGGCCCGCCGCCGCCAGACCGAGCCGGCGGTCGACCCGGCCCGCGAGCAGCAGTGCGAGCGCCGCCGCGCAGCCCGCGACCAGGACCGCCCAGCGCAGCCACGGCTGCCAGTCGGGCGTCCGGCCGAGCAGCACCCAGCCCCACACCGCCGTCACCGCGACGGTCGCGGCGAGGGCCGCCGAGGCGAGGAGACGGCTCCGCTCCTCCCACAGCACCGCCGCGCCCATGCCGATCAGCGCCGCGACGTACGGGGCCATGGCCACCGTGTAGTACTCGTGGAAGATGCCGGCCATGAAGCTGAAGACGCCCGTCGTCATCAGCAGCGAGCCGCCCCACACCAGGAACGCCGCGCGCGCCGTGTCCGTGCGCGAGGCCCGCCAGGTCACCACGAGACCGGCCACGAGCAGCAGCAGCGCGGCCGGGAGCAGCCAGGAGATCTGGCCGCCGACCTGATCGCCGAACATGCGGGTCAGACCCGTCTCGCCCCAGCCGCCGCCCCCGCGGCCACCACCGCCGGGAGCGCCCGGGCCGCCCGCGAACTCGGCGCCGGTGGGCAGCCGCATGCCGCCCGGCAGCTCACCGCCCGTCCCGCCACGCCCGCCGCCACCGACGCTGCCCACCTCGTCGCCGTTGAGCCGGCCGAGGCCGTTGTAGCCGAAGGTCAGCTCCAGGAAGCTGTTGTTCTGCGAGCCCCCGACGTACGGACGCGAGGACGCCGGCCACAGTTCGACCAGGGCCACCCACCAGCCCGCCGACCCGACGAGCGCCAGCCCGCCCAGGCCGAGCCGGCCGAAGCGCCGCGCCAGGCCGCCCGGCGCGCACACCACGTACACGAGCGCGAGCACCGGCAGGATCAGGAAGGCCTGCAGGGTCTTCGCCAGGAAGGCGAAACCGAGCGCGACCCCGGCCCACACCAGCCAGCGCGCCGCACCCCCGTCCAGCTCCAGGGCGCGCAGCACGCAGTAGACCGCGACGGTCATGAGCAGGGCGAGCAGCGCGTCCGGGTTGTTGAAGCGGAACATCAGCGCGGCCACCGGAGTGAGCGCGAGGACCGCGCCCGCGACCAGGCCGGCGCCCGCGCCGAAGCGGCGCCGGACGGCCGCGTACAGGACGCCGACCGTGGCGACCCCCATCAGCACCTCGGGCACCAGAATCTGCCAGGAGCCCAGACCGAAGAGGCGCACGGACAGGGCCATCGGCCACAGGGCGGCCGGCGGCTTGTCGACGGTGATGGCGTTCGCCGCGTCGAGCGAGCCGAAGAAGAAGGCCTTCCAGCTCTGGCTGCCGGCCTGGACGGCCGCGGAGTAGAAGGAGTTGGCGTAGCCGCTCGCGCTCAGGTTCCAGAGGTAGAGGGCGGTGGTGGCGAGAAGCAGTCCGTAGAAGGCGGGCCGCACCCAGGGCGCGTCCTCGGGCCGCCCGCGCCAGAGGCGCCGTACGAGCGAGTTCGGGGAGGTCATCGAGAGGTCCTTGGGGCAGTGGCGCGCTCCGGGAAGACCCAGAGCCGGAACAGGAGGAAACGCACGACGGTCGCGGCGAGGTTGGCGACGATCAGCACGGCGAGCTCGGTCGAGTGCGCCGGATCACCCGTCGCGGCACCGAGCGCGGCCAGCGAACCGCTGGTCAGCGCCAGGCCGATGCCGAAGACGACCAGGCCCTGCGCCTGGTGCCGGGCGGCCCGGTCCCGGCCCCGTACGCCGAAGGTGAGCCGGCGGTTGGCGGCCGTGTTGGCGACGGCGGAGACCACCAGGGCGCCTGCGTTGGCGAGTTGCGGGCCGACACCGAGCCGGAAGAGGGAGTAGAGGGCGAGGTAGAAGAGCGTCGACAGCGCCCCGACCACGCAGAAGCCGACCAGCTGACGGGCCAGGCCGCCCGGCACACCGCTGAGTTCACGGTCGCGCGGGTCGTCCCCGAAGGGCCGGGCGAGACGGTCGAGCGGCAGCGAGCCGGTCGCCAGGGCCCGGCCCACCCGCCACACGCCCTTCAGGTCGTCGGTGGCGGTCCGCACGATGTGGACGGTCGAGTCGGGGTCGTCGACCCAGTCGACCGGCACCTCGTGGATGCGCAGCCCGGCCCGCTCGGCGAGCACCAGCATCTCGGTGTCGAAGAACCAGCCCGTGTCCTCGACCATCGGCAGCAGCCGCTCGGCGACCTCCCGCCGGATCGCCTTGAAGCCGCACTGGGCGTCCGAGAAGCGGGCGGCGAGCGAGCCGCGCAGGATCAGGTTGTAGGCGCGTGAGATGAGCTCCCGCTTCGGCCCGCGCACCACCCGGGAGGAACGGGCGAGCCGCGAGCCGATCGCCAGGTCGGAGTGGCCCGAGATGAGCGGCGCGACGAGCGGCAGCAGCGCGTTGAGGTCGGTGGACAGATCCACGTCCATGTACGCGAGGACCGGCGCCTCCGACGCCGACCACACGGTCCGCAGCGCCCGGCCGCGGCCCTTCTCCTCGAGGCGTACGAGGCGCACGGCGTCCGGCAGCCGGGCGGCGAGCGCATGGGCCACCTCCGGAGTGGCGTCGGTGGAGGCGTTGTCGGCGACGGTGATGCGGAAGGCGTACGGGAAGGTGCGGTGGAGGTGCTCGTGGAGCCGCAGCACGCACCGCTCCAGGTCCCTCTCCTCGTTGTAGACGGGGATCACCACGTCGAGGACGGGCCGGCCGGCCGCGCCCACGGGGAGGTGCTCCCGGGCGGGAAGGGTTTCGGCGGACACTGTCGTTTGCATGTCCTCGACCCTCGCCGGGCCCGCTGTCACACCGGTGTGGTGAGCCTGTGCCCTGCCTGTGAGTCAGCGCTGCCGCGGCAGGCGCACGGCGAACAGGGTGCGGCCGGGCGCACTGGAAACGGTCTCCTCGCCGCCGTGGGCGAGCGTGACGGCCCGGACGATCGCGAGCCCGAGCCCGGTGCTGCCCGCGTGCCGGGACCGCGAGGCGTCGCCGCGGGCGAACCGCTCGAAGACGGACGGCAGCAGCTCGCCCGGGATGCCGGGCCCGTCGTCCTCGACCTCGACGAGGGCATGGCCCGGCGCCGTACGGACCCGGGCGGTGACGGTCGTGCCCGGCGGGGTGTGGGTGCGGGCGTTGGCGAGCAGGTTGACGAGCACCTGGTGCAGCCGGGCGCCGTCGGCGGGGATCTTCACCGCGGCGTCCCCGTCCGGGAGTTCGAGCCGCCAGCGGTGCGCGGGCCCGGCCGCGCGGGCGTCGGAGAGGGCGTCCACGACGAGCAGGGAGAGATCGGTGCTCTCGTACGAGAGCGGGCGTCCGGTGTCGAGCCGCGCGAGCAGCAGCAGGTCCTCCACCAGTCCCGTCATCCGGGTCGCCTCGGACTCGATGCGCCCGAGGGCGTGCCGGGTGTCGGGACCGCACGCCTCCCGGCCCCGCCGGGTCAGCTCCGCGTACCCCCGGATCGAGGCGAGCGGGGTGCGCAGCTCGTGGCTGGCGTCCGCGACGAACTGCCGCACCCGCGTCTCGCTCTGCTGCCGGGCGTCGAGCGCCGAATGCACGTGGTCCAGCATGCGGTTGATGGCCGCGCCGACCTGCCCGACCTCCGTCCGCGGATCGGCCTGCGCCTCCGGCACCCGGTGGTCGAGCGCCACCTCGCCGCTGTGCAGCGGCAGCCGGGCCACCTGCGCGGCGGTCGCGGCCACGCGGCGCAGCGGCCGCAGGGCGACCCCCACCAGCACCGTCCCGGCGAGCGAGGCGGCGACGAGACCCGCGCCGGTGACGCTCAGCTCGACGACGACCAGGGTGGACAGGGCGTCCTGGACCTCGGACAGCGGGATGCCGATGAAGTAGTCGCCGTTCCTGCCGGTGGCGTACTGGACCCGGTAGTCGCCGAGCCCGCCGGGCAGCGACACGGTGTGCGGCTCGCCGTCCCGGGACACACCGCCGAGGGCGGTGGTCTGCGCGGCATCCAGCGGATCCGTCCGGTACTTCGGCCCGTACACCCCCTCCGGCGGCGGCACGGACACGTCGGCCGAGGTCACCGCCCCGTCCACCACGCGCGCACCGACCGTCCCGAGCGGCGCGCCGGGACCTATGACGAAGCCCAGGGGCGTGTCGAAGCCGCCGGGCGACGGCGACGGCACGACGGCGTCGTGCGGCGGGCCGGCCGCCCGGTGGGCGACCTCCTGCAGCCGCGCGTCCGCCTGGTCGTGGAGATAGGACCGGAAGGCGATCGTCGTCACCGTCCCGATGACCGCGCAGACGACGGCGATCAGTGCGACGGCGGAGACGACCAGCCGGGTCCGCAGCGACCAGGGGCGTCCGCCCCGGCGCCCTTGGGGAAGGCGCACGGCGGACTACTCCCCCGGCTTGATGAGATAGCCGGCCCCCCGCCGGGTGTGGATCATGGGGCTGCGCCCGGCGTCGATCTTCCGCCGCAGGTACGAGATGTAGAGCTCGACGACGTTGGCCTGGCCGCCGAAGTCGTACGACCAGACCCGGTCGAGGATCTGCGCCTTGCTGAGCACCCGGCGCGGGTTGCGCATGAGGAAGCGCAACAGCTCGAACTCGGTCGCGGTGAGGTGGATGGACACACCGTCCCGGGTCACCTCGTGGCTGTCCTCGTCGAGCGTGAGGTCCCCGACGGTGAGCAACGACTCGGCGCGCGCCTGCGCGGCCCCGGACCGGCGGATGAGCCCGCGCAGCCGGGCCACCACCTCCTCCAGGCTGAAGGGCTTGGTGACGTAGTCGTCGCCGCCCGCCGTGAGCCCCGCGATCCGGTCCTCGACGGCGTCCTTGGCCGTGAGGAACAGCACCGGTACGTCCGGCAGTTCGCGCCGCAGCCGCCCGAGGACGGAGAGTCCGTCCATGTCGGGCAGCATCATGTCGAGCACCACGGCGTCGGGCCGGAAGTCACGCGCGGTGCGCAGCGCCCCGGCCCCGTCGCCCGCGCTGTGCACCTGCCAGCCCTCGTAGCGCAGGGCCATCGAGAGCAGCTCGGCGAGCGAGGCCTCGTCGTCGACGACGAGGACCCGGACGGCGGAGCCGTCGGCACGCAGCAGATCGGTACGCGAGCGGGGAGTGGTCGCAGTCATACGCGTCACGGTTCCCGGACCGCCTGAGACGCGTCTTTCGCTTCCCTGTGAATTCCCTGAGAAAGACCGGAGGGCGGGGCGCGGACACGACCTGCCCGGGGGCGGGGCGCGGACACGACCTGGCCGGGGCCGGGGCGCGGACACGACGGGTCCGGGGCGGGGCCCGGACACGACCTGCCCGAGGGCGGGGCGAAGGGCCCCTAGGGCGACCGGTGGGGCAGCTCGAAGAGCCGGGCCGCGTTGTCGTGGCAGACGGCCCGCAGCCAGTCGTCCCCGAGTCCGAGCCGTTCGAGGGCGTCGAGCTGGTGGACGTACGGATAGGGGATGTTGGGGAAGTCGGAGCCGAGCAGGATCCGGTCGCCGAGCCCCTGCAGCCGCTTGAGCTCGTCGCCCGGGAAGGGCGCGAGACGCTCGCTGAAGTCGGTGAACGCCATGGTGGTGTCGAGGTGGACGCCCTCGTACCGGTCCGCGAGGTCGAGGAACTCCCCGTACTCGGGCATGCCCAGGTGCGCGACGACCAGCCGCAGCCTCGGGTGCCGGGCGAGCAGCCGCCCGACCGGCCCCGGCCCGGTGAACGCGCCGGGCGCGGGCCCGGAGCCGCAGTGGACGACGACGGGCGTGCCGGCCTCCTCGACCACCTCCCACACGTCGTCGAGCAGCGGGTCGTTCGGGTCGAAGCCGCCGACCTGGAGGTGCACCTTGAAGACCCGGGCCCCGCGGTCGAGCGCCCGCCGGACGTAGCCGGGAGCACCGGGCTCGGGGAAGAAGGTCGCGGTGTGGAGGCAGTCGGGCGTGCGCGCGGCGAAGTCGGCGGCCCAGTCGTCGAGCCACTCCGCCATGCCCGCCTTGTGCGGGTAGAGCATCGACGTGAACGCGAGCACCCCGAAGTCGCGCAGCAGGGCGACCCGGCGGCCCTCCTCCTCGCGGTAGGTGATGGGCCACTCGACGCCGGTGAGGGGGCCGGCGGAGTCGAAGTACGCCCAGACCTTGTCGAGGACGTTGCGGGGCATGAAGTGGGTGTGGACGTCGACCAGCCCCGGGAGGCCGAGCCGGCGGGCGAAGCCCCGGATGGCCTCGGCCTCCCCGGACGCGGCGGGAGCGGGCGGCTCAGTCCCGGTCATGGCCGTACGTCCGCTCGACCTTGCCGATGTGCACGCGGTAGCTCTCGTACCAGTGCTCGCGCCCGTACTCCTTGGCGGCCATGTGCTCGGGGTGCCGCCGCCAGGCGTCGAGCCCCTCCAGGTCGCGGAAGTAGGCGACGGTTATGCCGATGCCGCCGGGGGTGCGGGCGGACTCGTAGCCGAGATAGCCGGGGACGTCCTGGACGAGCTCCTGCATACGGTCGCCGGTCTCCGCGTAGCCCTCGGGGTCGTCGGGCCGGATCGAGGTGAAGACAGCGGTGTAGTAGGGCGGTTCGAAGCCGCCCACCAGGTTCTGGGTCATGTGATCACCCTGCGGGGGCGGTGCTCACGGTGTCCATGGATGCCGCCCGAAGGGATCCAAGACTTTACGGTTCGGCACTTCCGGCGCCCTTCGGCACGCGCGTGCGCCGGTCGGCCCGCGGCGGACCCGGTCGGCCGGTCTCGCCCCGCCCGGCCCTTCAGAACAGCGCCTCCTGCTCGTCCCCGGGGCCGGGGGCCGGGGTCGCCGGCCCCGGTGCGGTCACGGGCACGCTGACCGCGCGGTCGGCGGCCGGTACGGCCACCAGCTCCCACCCGGACAGGAGCCGCGTGTCGAGGACCAGAAGCCGCCCGTCGGGGCCCAGGAGATGCAGATCGGGTCCCGCGGCGGCGATCAGCCGGCCCGCGAGGACCCCGCCGTCGACGCACTCGGTCACGACGAGCTCGGACGCGGAGCGGTGGCCGGCCAGCGCCTCCAGCCGGAAGACGTCGACGTGATCGTGCACCTGGCAGGGCAGGGCGTGCAGGGTCTCGGCCCAGGCGGGGACGCCGACGGCCCGTCCGTACACGTCGGCGACCCCGGCGGCCCGTTCGGCGGCGGGCGGCAGGGCGTGCCGGACGGCCCGCTTGCGGGCGTACGGGATGCGGTCGGGCACGGCCAGCGCGTGCCGGAGCACCTCCTCGGTCCGCCGCGCGGCCATCAGCGGCCCCCGCCCGAGCCAGCTGAAGGCGACGGCACCCTGTTCGAGCAGACGGGCGTCGCCGCGCTCCTCCCCGGTGATCCCCACCTTGACCATTCCGGGCCCGAACCAGGCCAGATACACCCGGTAGGGCCGGGGGTCGTCGGCGACGGTGTCCGCGGCGACGGAGTGCGCCCGGTCGAGCCGCGCGCACTCGGCGCACCGCCCGCCGGTGCTGCGTCCGGACACCACGGCGGTCAGGGGGCAGGGATTCCCCCGGGCGCCCGGACAGCACCGCTCGCCGACCGCGCGGAAGGCGATGTCCCGCCCGTACGCGAGCGGGCTGACCCGACCGCCCTCCCACCGCAGCGCCGGCACCCCGCCACGCCACGACATCCCGGCACTCCGCCACACCATGCGTCCAGTGTCGTACGGACCGCTGACATCGACCGAGGTCAGGGCAGCACGTACAACAGCCCCCCGTCGGCGCCGGCCACGCCGCCCGCGTGCCGCATGCAGCCGCGCTCGACGAGGACCCGGACGCAGTCGCGGACCCGCTCGGCGGTGAGCCCGGTGCGACGGGCCACCTCCTCCAGGCGGTAGCGGACGCCGCCCCGGACGAGGGCGGGCGCGAGGTAGGCGGCGACGGCGTGGACGTCGGCGCTCTCGACGACGTTGCGCTCGCGCCAGGAGTCGAGGAGCTGCTGCGGGGTGAGCGCGGGCCCGGAACGCTGGACGGGAACGGCCAGCCGCTCCAGGGAGGCGGCGATCCTGTGCAGCTCGCGCCCGGCCTCCCGCAGTGCCCGGCAGCCCTCCTCGTCGAGCCGCAGGCTGCTCTCCTCCAGGCGTACGAGCGCGTCGAGGAGCTGCTGCGGGAGGAGGAAGCCGGTGGCGCCGACGGGGGACGGATCGAGCCGGTGGGCCCCGTCGCGCTGCACGTCGGCGACGACCTGGGCGACCCACTCCTTGAACGGCGCGGCCTCGGCCCTGCGGGACGCGTTGACGAGCTGCACGACGCCTTCGAGACAGACCATCCGCGTCGACTTCTTGAGACCCCTGGTCCCGGGAGCCGGGGCCAGGTCGACCGGAAGCTCGCCGAGCGTCGTGTGCAGCGCGTCCCCGACGTACGCGCGGAGGGCCTGCCGGGCGCTGCTGTGCCCGAGCTGACGGGCCACGTCCACGGCGGGGAACCAGTGCGTCCCGTCCGGCAAGGTGAGCCTTCGCAGCCGCGCTCCCGTGGCGGCGTACACGAAGTCGTCGATGTCGATGGCGTTCATCGGCATCACCTCCATCTGCACGCTAGGCCGAGGGCATATTCAACTGACATGGAAATCAGCCCGGTTCACCCGAACGTGTGGTGTTCGAGTCACCGATGAGGGCGAGCACCTCGGCGGCCCCCCGGTGACCGAGGACCCCCGGGCACCGGGCGAGATAACCGGCGACCTCCGCCGCGCCCCACCGCCCGGCGGCACGCAACCCCCCGCCGATGCAGCGGAGATACGCCTCGGCCGGCGCCAGGAGCTCCACGTCGTCCATCGCCCAGGGCGCGGTGAAGGTGAGCAGCGGAACGCCGTCGACGTCCCCGGCGCGGACCACCGTCTCGTACCGCCCCGGCCCGAGCTCGGCCCGCCCGGCGGCCAGGGCCCCGGAGAGATCGAGATCGGCGTCGGGTTCCCGGTACATCTCCAGGGCGGCGATGTCGGAGAACTGCCCCGCCGTGACGAGGTGCGCCCGTGCGAGCACGCGGCCGGACGCGTCGGGGTCGTAGAACCCGCGTCCGCCGCCCCACACGGGCGACTCGGTCGCGAAGTACAGGGCACCGCCGAGGACGACGCCCCGGGACGCGACGGGCGCGGCACGGTCCCGGCACCGGAGCAGGTACCGCGCGAGCCGGGCGCTGTCCGTATTGGCACCGTACGCGGCATACCAGACGTCCATGCGGCCGACGCTACCGGCTGCGACGCCTCCCGTCGGCCGCGTCACGGACCGCTCACGGACGGAGGGCGGGGCGGATACGGGTCGCGGATCGCTGGGATACCGGAGCGCCCGCGATCACTGCGACCACCGGGATGGCCGGGACCACCGGGCCACCGGGCCACCGGGACCACCCGGATCGGCGCGATGGGCGAGATCACCGGCAGTTCGGCGGCGACCGGGTGGGCCCGGGGTGGGCCGGGGTGAGACCGGAGGCCGCCTCTTGCCGTCATGATGGCCGTCGGCTCCCGCCGGTCCCGCACGACAGCGCGAGCAGCCTTGGGAAGCGATACGACGTGAGCGCATCGGGAGGGGGCCCGAATCCGGAGACTTCCAGCCGAGGGGGAAAGACATGACGACGCCGGTTGCCGGAGCCCGACCGGACCAGCGGTCCGGTGCCGGGCAGGAGCGGAGACGCGGCGCCGGGGTGCGGATCCTGCCGTTCGCCGTCACCGCGCTCGTCGCCGGTGCCACGGGAGTGGCGGGCACCTTGCTCCACCAGCGGACCACCGCCCCGGACACGTCCGCGGTCGACGCCCAGGCCGCGGGGATCGCCGAGGACCTGCGCGGAGACCTGCACGCGGGCTTCTACTCGGGGGGCAGGACCTACGGGGGGCAGTTCACCGCGGGCACGCTCGTCGCCCACGTCGAGGCACACGGCGGGGTGCTGCTGAGCGTCGGGACCGAGCGGAGCCGGGCCGCCGGCGTGGTCCACACGGCGGAGGTGATGCTGGGCCTGGTACCGCCGGCCGGCACGGAGACCGTCGCCGCGGACGCCTATCCGGTCCGTTGCTACCGCTACACCTTCGCCACCGGCACGCACAGCGTGAAGCAGTCCGGCACGGCCTGTCCGACCGCACGGACCGACGGCAGGCCCGGCAGCCTCGCGGCGCAGATGGGCGTGCTGCTCGCGCAGCGGCCCACCGGCACGTCCGCCTACCGGCAGACGCCGACCTCGGGTTACGCGCACACCCCGGAGGGCGCCGTCGCCTTCCTGAAGGACATGCGCCTGGTCGGCGCCCGGGACACGGTACGCGCGGTCACCGGCGAGGCCGCCGCCGACGGCGTCTACGCCCTCGCCCTGCGGATCAACGGCGCCTGCCACTACCTGCGCATGGACTCCGCACCCACCGCGTCCCGGCTGATCCCGCTGTGGGCCGCCCCCGCCGACGAACAGGAGTCCTGCAACGCGCCCCAGGCCGCGGCGGCCGCCATCCTCTACGGGGTCGACCCGGCGAAACAGGGATGACCCCGGCCGGGCCTGACCGGACGAATCCCGCCCGGTCGGCCGGGCCGGGCCGGGCCGACCGCCTGCCGCACCGTCAACAGACCAGCCGGGCCCGGCCCGTCGCCCCGAACCGTGCCGTACGCCCACAAGTTCGGAAGCCCCCAGGATGATCCCGGGGGCTTCCGAACTCCGTGTACACGCCAGGCCCCCTGGACCGTGCGGGGCGAACCGTCATTCGAGCGTGGCGACGGCCAGGCCCGCGAGCGCGATCACGGGCGAGCCGAGAAAGGCGATGCCGCCCACGAGCCGGAAGAACCAGGCGCCGAACCGCGACGGTTCCGTGAGCCCCATGTCCAGCGTCCGCGCTGCCGTCACGGCCCTGACGTCGTTGCGCCGCGCCGCGGCCTTGTCCGCCGCGCCACGGACGTTGAAGAGGAACCGAGCCCCCCACACCATGCCCGCCAGCCCCAGTACGAACAGCGCGATCCCCACGAACACAGCCGGCCCCCTCCCTTGAATGCCGCCGTGACCAGCGGTCCTTCGTGGATGATGCCAGTCCGCCCGCGGGCGAGCCGAGAGGTCTCCCGGGGACAGAGGGCCGACCGGCCGGGAATGCAACGACCCCACAACGCAAGAGGCCCGGACTCTCGTCCGGGCCTCTTGTCTCTGTGCACTCGGCAGGATTCGAACCTGCAACCTTCTGATCCGTAGTCAGATGCTCTATCCGTTAAGCTACGAGTGCTTGTTTTGTTTTCCGCCTCCGCTCCCCGGCCTTTCGGCCCGCTCGCGGCGACAGGAAGAACATTACATGACTGCCGCCGTCATGTGAAATCCATTGACCACACCCCTTGTGACCTGCGAAAACGCCCCCAGGATGGCGAACGGAGGCGGGGCGGGCGGGGGCTCGCCGAGGGGGTGGTGGCGGGGGAAATGCGGGAAAAGAGACCGGGGTCACACCCCGTGGGGGCCGGGGTCCGGTGATCACCCCGGCGGGGCCGGGAACGACCGAAGCCCCGGTCGGGACGACCGGGGCTTCGGGTTGGCGGAGGCGGAGGGATTTGAACCCTCGATGGGCTTTAAGACCCAAACCGCATTAGCAGTGCGGCGCCATAGACCGGACTAGGCGACGCCTCCTTCGCACCGCGCGCGTACGCGGATGGTGCGTGCAGATGATGACACAGACGAGCCTTGCGCCACCAATCGCTTATCACCGTACTAGGACCCCGGGGCCGAGGGCAAAGGCCAAGCCCTTCCCGCGCGCCCCGCGCCCGCGGCCCCGGGCGGCCCGCCGGAGGGCCCCCACCCGGCGCATTCCCCGTTGCGCAACGGAGCGGAGTCCGGAGCGTTAGTGAGGGGGAACGGACAGCCGGTTCCCCTTCACCACCCCCGGCACCACCCCGCGCGCCTCCACGCACCGCACCACAACGGGAGTACGTCATGCTGCGCCCCCTTCTTCTCGCGAGCCTCGCCACCGCCGCCTCCGCCGTCGGGTTCGGGTCCCTGCCCCCGCTGCCGCTCCTCTCCACGCCCGACTCCCTGACCGTGAGCATCGAGCGGACCGGGCACACCGAGGCCGACGGGACGTTCGAGCTGAAGTGCGACGGCACGCCCGGCGGCACCCACCCCGCCGCCGAGAACGCCTGCAAGCGGCTCGGGCAGCTCGCCAAGGACGGCGGCGATCCCTTCGCGCCCGTGCCCGCCGACCAGATGTGCACCCAGCAGTACGGCGGCCCGGCCACTGCCCGCATCACCGGCCGCTGGCAGGGCCGCTCGATCGACGCCGGCTTCTCCCGCGCCAACGGCTGCGAGATCGACCGCTGGGAGAACCTCCGCCCGGTTCTCCCCCGCGTCACGGGCTGAGCCCCTTCGGCAGGGCTCCGGACCCGGCGGCGGAACACGGCGCCGGGCCGGGCCGGCGGGACGGGGCGGCGAGCCGTCCGAGCAGGACGCCAGGCGCGGACGCCAGGAACGGACACCAGGCAGGACACCGGGCCCGGTGTCGAGCGGGCACCCGGCCGGGCGGCGGGCCGGGCACGGAACCTCCACCCCATGTCCCTGGGCGGAGCGTCTGCCTCCCTTAGACTCCCTCCGTGACAGGCCGCGACCCGAGGGGCAAGATGGGGCCCGCAGGCCACTAGGCACCAGGCAAGGGCTGCAGGCAAGTGCAGTGGGTTCAGGGAGGAAGCGTCTCGTGAGCAGCAGGCCATCCCGAGGCGCTGCTCGCCTCGCAGCCATACTCGACGCCCTCCCCGACGGCCTCGTGCTCGTGAACTGCAACGGCACCGTCGTCAACGCCAACACCATCGCCCTCGGCATGTTCGAGACCCCCGGCACCGCGCTCGTCGGTCGCGGGCTGCTCGATCTCCTGCCGGACTTCGACTCCCGCCTCATCCCGGGTTCGATGCGGCGTCCTGAGGGCACCGACGACCGGGGCCGCACCCGGCCGACCCGGATGATGGCCCGCCGCACCGACGGCAGCGAGTTCCCGGTCGAGGTCACCAGCGCCAGCCTCGAGGACGGGCGCGAGGCGTACGACTCGTACAGCGGCTACACCGGCGACGAGCTGCTCATGCTCGTCGTCCGTGACCTCACCGGCACCCTCGACACCGAGGCCGAACTCGCCCGCTCCCAGCGCCAGACCGAGATGATCCTGCGCGCCGCCTCCGAGGGAGTCGTCGGCACGGACACCGACGGCCGGGTCGTCCTCGTGAACCCCGCCTTCGCGCAGATCCTCGGCTACCGCGCCGGCGAGCTCGGCGGCGCCGAGCTGCACGAGCTGATCCTCCCCAAGCGCGCCGACGGCGAGCCCTTCCCCTACGAGGAGTCGCCGCTCGCGGACACCCTCAGGTCGGGCCGCAAGCACCGGGTCCGCGGGCAGGTGCTCTGGGCGAAGAACGGCGACCGGGTCCCGGTCGACCTCACCACCGCGCCGGTGCGGGACGGGGACCAGCTCGTCGGCGCCGTCATGACCTTCACCGACCGCCGGCCGCACGAGCAGCTGGTCGAGGCCCACGCCGCCGAGCTCGCCGAACTCACGGACACACACCGCTCCGAGGTCGCCCGGCTCACGGAGGCGCACCACGCCGAGCTCGCCGACCGCACCGAACGGCTCACCACCGAGCTGGAGCAGCAGAAGGAGCGGTACGAGAACGAGCTCGCCGAGGAGAGGCAGCGGGCCGCCGCCCTGGGCGCCCGGCACGAGCAGCTGACCGCCGTGCTCGGCGAGTCGCTCCGCGGGCCCCTCGACGAGCTGCGCGCCGAACTGAGCGCCCTCGCCGCCGACGACGCGGGGCAGCTGTGGCCCGAGGCCAACCAGGTCCTCCACCACCTCGCCGCCGGCTACGCCCGGATGACCACACTGGTCGACAACGTCCTCGGCTACCAGCGGCTCGACGCGGGCGCGGAGGAGCTGGACAAGCGGGTCGTCCTGCTCGACGCCATCGTCACGGCGGGCATCGACGGCTCCGTCGAGCTCATCGGTCCCGGCCGGGCCCAGTTCGCCGTCCACGCGCCGCCGATCGAGGCCGAGGTCGACCCGGCGCGACTCACCACCGCGATCTCGCACCTCGTCGCCGATGTCGCCGGCGTCGACGCGACCGGCAAGAGCAAGGCCCCGCAGTCCGGCGGCTACACCGACTCCACGATCGTCGTCGCGGCCGCCCAGCGCGGTGACGTCGTACGGATCGAGGTCCGCGGCCCCTACACGGGCGGCGACCCCGTCCACCAGCCGGTCGTCCGCGGGATCGTCGCCGCGCACGGCGGCGTGGTGCAGACGCACGAGGTGCCGGGCACGGCCGGCGGCGCCTACGTCGTCGAGGTCCCGATCGGCGCCGGGCGGGGGACCGTCCCGGCGCCCGCGCAGGACGCGCCCGCCCCGGGAGCGGGCGAGCAGCACGCCCTCGAGCCGGCGCGCGGAGCGCTGCCCGGGCATCAGGGACTCGAGCCCGCGCACTCCGGACTCGCCCTGGGGCCGGGTCCGCAGGCGCGGGACGACGCCGGGCGGACCACCCACGCCCAGGGCGGCCTCGTGCTGCCAGCGCCCGGCGCGCAGAACCACCCCGCCCGGACCACGCACACCCAGGGCGGGCTCGCCCTGCCCGCGCCCGGACCCGGGGGGCCGAACGGCTCGGCGCAGGGGGAGGCTCCGGCGGTCGGGCCGGCCGCGCCCGTACCCGCGCAGCCCGTACCCGGGGCGCCCGCACAGCCCGTACCCGGGGCGCCCGCGCAGCCCGTACCCCCGCAGCCCTCGTCCGCCGGAACCGGCGTGCCCGGGCTTCCCGCGCAGTCCTCGCCCGCCGACGCGAGCCTCGGCGGTGCCGCCCTGGCCGCCGGCGGCGGACGCCGGCGGGCCCGACGGGCGGCGTCCACGGACGCGTTCCTGGAGAGCCCTCTGATGCCCGAGGGCGGCCCCCTGCCCGAGCCGACCGGTCGGCGCCGTGGCCGTACGGACCACACGCCGCCCGCCGGCACGCCCGGGTCCCCGGCCGAGCTGATCCCCGCCCAGAGCGCGGGGGCCGACGCCTCCGCCCCGACCGGCACCGGTCGGCGCCGCGGCCGGCCCGCCGAGGGCTCCGTCGTGACCGCCGCCGAGAGCGCCCAGCCCCGCCCTGCGCTCGGCGACACCGTGCCGCCGCAGGGCGTCCCGGCCGAGTTCGCCGCCCCCGCCCTCGCGCCGGCACCCGCACCCGCACTGCCCGCCGTCGCGTCGGAGGAGGCGGCCGCGCCGCAGCCCACCGGGCGCCGGCGGCGCGCCCTGGCCGCCGCGCAGGAGCGGGCGGCCGCCGCGGAGGCGGGACCGCGTACGCCGTTCGCGCTGGGGCCGGCCGAGGCCGACCGCGAGGACGTTCCCGACACCCGTCCCGGCGACGAGCAGCGGCACGAGGCCGTACGGGCGCTGCCGGAGGACGAGCACACGCCGCCGCAGCCGCACCCGTTGCCCGCACCGGCCGCTCCTGCCCCGGCGCCGACCACCCGGGGGACGGGTACCGGGTCCGTACCCCTGCCGCCCGAGATGCCGGCCGCTGCGGCACCGAAGCAGGCCGCGCCCCCGGCCGCGCCCGCTCCCGCGGCCCCGCCCGTTCGGAAGGACGCCACGCAGGGGCGTGCCTTCAGCGTGCGGACGCTCGGTCAGGGCGTGCCCTTCGTCCAGCCCGCGGCCGTGGCCACTCCGCCCGGCGGGACTCCCGTCTCCCCGTCCGGCCGCCGGCGCAAGCTCGGCAACCCGGCGGAGGAGGGCCGGCCCGCGGTGCCCGAGGTCGTCGCCAAGGCGCAGCCGGATCCGCAGCCGCAGTCCAGGCCTCAGCCCGGGTCGCAGGTGCCGACCCCGTCGCAGCCGCTGTCCCCGTCACAGCCGCTGTCCCCCTCGCAGGCGCGGGTGGAGGTGCCGGCGCAGTCGGTGCCCGCCCCCGTGCCCGCCGCTCCCAAGCTGGGGCCGACGTTGGCGCCGCCTCCCGCGCCCGAGGGGCGTGCCTACGCCATAGGGGCGCCCGCCGAGGGGTCGGCGGAGGGCCCGGAGCCGCTGGACGGTCCCGGCGGTGCGGTGGAGGTCTCGAACCAGCCGCTGCCGCAGCCCGTCGACGACGAACTGCCCCCGGAGCCGCTGGACAACCCGCGCCGGCTGCTCGTCTGGCCCGCGCCGGACGTGGCCACGCAGCAGGCGCTGAGCGACCGCGGCTACCGGCCGGTGATCGTGCACTCCCGCGAGGAGGTCGACGCGCAGATCGCCGCCTTCCCGGCCGCGCTCTTCGTCGACCCGCTGACCGGGCCCATCACCCGTACCGCGCTCCAGTCCCTGCGCCAGGCGGCCGTCGCCGCCGAGGTGCCGGTGCTGCTCGCGGCCGGGCTCGGGCAGGCGACGCGGGAGGCGGCGTACGGCGCCGATCCGGCCGTCCTGTTGAAGGCGCTCGCGCCGCGCGACAGCGAGCAGCACCCCTCGCGCGTGCTGCTCATCGAGGAGCACGACGACATCGCGCAGGCGCTCGCGGCGACCCTGGAGCGACGCGGGATGGTGGTGGCCCGGGCGGCGACCGACACCGAGGCCGTCGCGCTGGCCCAGGAGACGCGCCCGAACCTGGTGGTGATGGACCTGATGCAGGTGCGCCGCCGCCGGGCCGGGATCATCGACTGGCTGCGCGCGAACGGGCAGTTGAACCGCACCCCGCTGGTCGTCTACACCTCGTCCGACCTCGACGAGGCCGAGCTGCCGACGCTGGCCTCGGGCGAGACGGTGCTCTTCCTCGCCGAGCGGTCCACCAGCACCGAGGTGCAGGCCCGGATCGTCGACCTGCTCGCGAAGATCGGCACCAACTAGCCCCGAAGGGCCGGTTGGTGCCGCGGGGCGCCTCAAGGCGGTCGCCTTGAGGCAGGTCGCCTTGAGGCGGGCGGAGTCGACGCCTCGGGGCGGAGTCGACGCCTTGAGGCGGACTCGACGCCTTGAGGCGAAATCGAGGCCTTGAGGCGGAATCGAGGACTTGAGGCGCAGTATTCGCCTCGCGACGGAGGCGGCCCCTCGGGCGGGGCAGCCGTGGAGCGGGCCCGCCGTGGAGCGGGCCCGCCGTGGAGCGGGCCCGCCGTCGAGCGGGATCAGAGCTGGGTGACGTCCAGCTCGCCCTCCGCGTACTGCTTGCGGATCACCTTCTTGTCGAACTTGCCCACGCTCGTCTTCGGGACCGTCGGTACGATCGCCCAGCGCTCCGGGAGCTGCCATCGGGCGATGCCGCCCTCGGTGGCGAGGAAGGCGCGCAGCTCCTCGTAGTCCGTGGTCGCGCCCTCCTTGAGGACGACGGTCGCGAGCGGACGCTCGCCCCACTTCTCGTCGGGGACGGCGACGACGGCGGCCTCGGCGACGGCCGGGTGACCCATGAGGGCGTTCTCCAGCTCGACGGAGGAGATCCACTCGCCACCGGACTTGATGACGTCCTTGGCCCGGTCGGTGAGGGTCAGGTAGCCGTCGGCGCTGATGACACCGACGTCGCCCGTCTTGAGCCAGCCGTCCGCGCTGAACTTGTCCTCGGGGCGGAAGGCCTCGCCCGTGGCACCGCCGTAGTACGCCCCGGCGATCCAGTTGCCCCGGACCTCCAGCTCGCCCGCCGACTCGCCGTCCCAGGGCAGGATCTCGCCGGCGGGGCCGACCAGCCGGGCCTCGACGCTCGTCGGGAAGCGGCCCTGGGTGACGCGGTACGGCCACTCCTCCTCGGCGGTCAGACCGGCCGGCGGGTGGGCCATGGTGCCGAGCGGGGAGGTCTCCGTCATGCCCCAGGCGTGACAGAGCCGGACGCCGAGCTTGTCGTACGCCTCCATGAGGGAGGGCGGGCAGGCGGCGCCGCCGATGGTGACCTGGGCCATGGAGGTGAGGTCGCGGGGGCGGGCGAGCACCTCGGCGAGCAGTCCCTGCCAGATGGTGGGGACGGCGGCGGCGTGGGTCGGCTTCTCGCTCTCGATCATCTCGGCGAGCGGGGCCGGCTGGAGGAAACGATCCGGCATGAGCATGCTGATGCCGGTCATGAAGGTGGCGTGCGGCAGACCCCACGCGAGCACGTGGAACTGCGGGACGACGACGAGGGTCTTGTCCTTGTCGGTGAGCCCCATCGACTCGGCCATGTTGACCTGCATGCTGTGCAGGTAGATGGAACGGTGGGAGTAGACGACGCCCTTGGGGTCGCCGGTGGTGCCGGAGGTGTAGCACATGGCGGCGGCCGTACGTTCGTCCAGCTCGGGCCAGTCGTACGTGGTCGGGCGGCCGGCGATGAGCTCCTCGTAGTCGTGCACGCGCGGCGTGGCGCCCTCCAGGACGGAGCGGTCGCCGGGGCCGGTGACGACGACGTGCTCGACGGTCGGCAGGTGCGGCAGCAGCGGGGCGAGGAGGGGGAGCAGGGAACCGTTGACGAGGACCACGCGGTCGGCGGCGTGGTTGACGATCCAGGCCAGCTGCTCGGCGGGCAGCCGGAGGTTCAGGGTGTGGATGACCGCGCCCATAGCGGGGATCGCGAAGTACGCCTCGACGTGCTCGGCGTTGTTCCACATCAGGGTCGCCACGCGCTCGTCGGCGGTGACCCCCAGTTCGTCGCGCAGGGCGTTGGCCAGCTGTCCCGCCCGGGCGCCCGCCTCCGCGAAGGTGCGGCGCTGCGGCTCGGCCTCACCGGTCCAGGTGGTGATGGTCGACTTCCCGTGGATCGTCATCCCGTGCTCAAGGATGCGGGTCACGGTCAGTGGTACGTCCTGCATGGTGCTCAGCACGGCGTCCTCCCGGGGGCGCTACGCGGCAGTAGGTGATGTGGGGGTGTGGAGATTCTGCGCGCGTACCAGGCGGTATGTCACTACCCGAGAGTATCCAATTGCCAGTGATTACTGGCGTAACTGAGGGTAACCCCCGCCATGCCGGGCCGGAAGCCCCACCAGGTCACCCATTCGACGCCGAGAATCCTCGGTCACGGACCGCTGCACGCCCCGTGGGAGGGGGGCGCGGCGGGGCATGAAAGGGGTCACCGTACGGGCGACAGCTCCGGATCCTCGCGGAGCTTGCCCAGGGCACGGGAGACGGCGCTCTTGACCGTCCCGACGGAGACGCCGAGCACCTCGGCGGTCTGCGCCTCGCTGAGGTCCTCGTAATACCTGAGGACGACCATCGCCCGCTGGCGGTCCGGGAGCTTCATCACCGCACGCCACATCGCGTCGTGCAGCACCTGCCGCTCCGCCGGGTCCGGTTCCGGGAGGCCGACCGGCTCCGGCAGTTCCTCGCAGGCGAACTCGTCGACCTTGCGCTTGCGCCACTGCGACGTACGGGTGTTCAGCAGCGCCCGACGGACGTACCCGTCCAGGGCACGGTGGTCCTCGATGCGCTCCCAGGCCATGAAGGTCTTGGCGAGCGCGGTCTGGAGCAGGTCCTCGGCGTCCGACGGGTTCGCGGTCAGCGAGCGCGCGGTGCGCAGGAGGACGGGGCCACGGGCCCGCACGTACGAGGTGAACGACGGGTACGAGGCGAACGGGGCCCGGCCGTTGGCGGCCTTTGAGGCGCCGGCGCAGACGGGACCAGAGGGTGCCGGAGTCATGCCTCCACGCTATGAGCGGGCTACCGTCCCGGGGATCGGCCCCAAGTCCCGAACCGCAATCCCCCTCAGGTTGTAGGGGTGGGGATTTCTGCACCTCCTGAAGGTGGAGGAGCAGTGGGCCTCGCGTCAGGGTCAGGGCGGCGTCCCGACGACGCCGGGGCGGTGTCCGGGCGTCGCGGCAGGCGGTGTCCGAGCGGCGCCGGAGCGGTGTCCGGGCGGTGCAGGAGCACGGCGGGCGGGGCCGGAGCACGGCCGGGCGGCGTCCGGGCGACGCGGCAGGCGGTATCCGGGGCGGCACCGGAGCGGTGTCCGAGCGGCGCCGGAACACAGCCGGGCGGGGCCGGAGCACGGCCGCGCGGGGCTACGCCCTTCCCCGCCGGAGCACGGTGGGACGGGGCTACGCCCCTCCGATCCGGGCGACGGGGGCGTCGACGGCGCTGCGGTCGATCGTCATCCGCCGGCCGCCGTACGTCTCCGTGACGTTGCCCGCGTACTGGTGGATCCTGGCGTGCGGCTGCCAGGCCTCCGGGTCCAGCTCGCTCTCGGTGTCGAGTGCCGGGGCGCCCTGCCAGCGCGCGAACCAGACCACGGACGGCAGGTCCTCCGTCCCCGCCCGCCGCTCCCGCTCCAGCTGCCGGATCCCGCTGTCCGCGCTGCTGTAGAAGCCGGGTACGTAGCCGAGGCGGCGCACCTCCCGGCTCCACGCCCGGACGAAGCTCACGGTGGTCGCGTTGCAGCCGGAGTCGTCGGTCCGGTACGCCTCGATGTCCAGGTAGAGCGGACTCCCCTCGCCGAACCCGAGGGCCCGCGCCGCCCGCACCGCATCCCCGGCCTCCTGGGTGCCCTGGGGGCCGGGCGTGCGGCCGATGGCGTACCGCCGCTTCGCCTCGGCGATCACGCACGGCGCCTGCGACCCCACGAACAGGGGCAGCATCCGCCAGCCCAGCTCGTGCATCGAGGCCACCCAATCGGGCGTCAGCTCCCGCTGCACCGGGCAGCCCCGGCCCCGCCCCCCGAAGTACACCCCGACGGCCTGGTACGGCGAATCCCGCCACGCCCGCATCACGGCCGCCGACGGCGCCTCGCACGTGTCGAACGCCCGCCCGGAGAAGTACTGGAGCGCCGGGGCTCCAGGGGCCGCCGCGGGCACCGGCGCCGGCGCCTGGTTCTCACGGGCCGGCCAGACGAGCAGCCCGACGACCACCGCCCCGAACGCGACGGCAGCGGCCAGCAGGACAGGCACGCCACGAAGCCGACGGACGGGCGCTCCACCCGGCCGAGAGGCAGGGGCCACGCGAGCCTGGTGAGCAGGGGCTTCGCCGAGCGGCCGGGCGTGGGCTCCGGGAGGCCCCTGGACCTCCAGTGGATCGCCGGTCGCCGGGGGATGGTCGAGCGCGCCCGGACCGTCGGTCCCGCCGGAGTCGGTTCCGCCGGGGTCGGCCCGGTAGCCGGGGTCGGCGGGGTCGCCAAACTCGCCAGGGGCGCCGGGGTCAGCCAGCTCGGCGGGGTCGGCGGGGTCGGCGGGGTCGGCAGTCGAGCCGAGACCCGCCGAAGCGCCACGGTCGCCGGTCGGGCCGGGGCCGACGGTCGCGCCGGGGTGACCGGGCCCTCCCAGGTCCGCCGGCGGGCCGCAGGGGTCTGTATTTCCGTGGCCCTCAGCCACGTCAGGGTGGTCCGTCGCGGCGCGGCCGCCGGCGGCGGGGCGGTCCGGCGTGCCGGGGTCGCCGGTCGCGCGGGGGTGGTGCGGTGGGGTGTTCCTCATGGCGTGAGTGAAAAGCGCCCCGCCCCGCACGGCCACCGCTGGGGCCGTCTCCTCAGCCGTCCGTGCCCAGGATCAACCCGGACGTGGGAACCCCGGTGCCCGCGGTGACCAGCGTCCGGGCCGCCCCGGGTATCTGGTTCACCGACGTGCCGCGCAGTTGCCGGACCGCCTCCGCGATCCCGTTCATGCCGTGCAGATACGCCTCGCCCAGCTGGCCCCCGTGGGTGTTCAGCGGCAGTGCGTCCGCCGCCACGAAGTCGGCGGCCTCGCCCTTCCCGCAGAAGCCGAACTCCTCCAGCTGCATCAGCACGAACGGGGTGAAGTGGTCGTAGAGGATGCCGACGTCGATGTCCCCGGGCGCGAGCCCCGACGTGCGCCACAGCTGACGGGCCACCACGCCCATCTCCGGCAGCCCGGTGAGCCCGTCCCGGTAGAAGCTGGTCATCGCCTCCTGGTTGCGTCCCGCGCCCTGTGCGGCGGCCTCGATCACGGCGGGCGGGCGGCGCAGGTCGCGGGCGCGCTCGGTGGAGGTGACGACGATCGCCTGGCCGCCGTCGGTCTCCTGGCAGCAGTCGAGCAGCCGCAGCGGCTCGGCGATCCAGCGGGACGCGGCGTGGTCGTCGAGGGTGATCGGCTTGCCGTAGAAGTGCGCGGCCGGGTTGGTGGCCGCATGGCGCCGGTCGGTGACGGCGACATGGCCGAAGGCGTCCGGGGTCAGCCCGTAGGTGTGCAGATAGCGCTGGGCGATCATGGCGACCCACGAGGCCGGCGTGAGCAGCCCGAAGGGCAGCTGCCAGCCGAGCGCCGCGCCCTCGGCGGACGGCTCGCGCTGCTGCACCCCGGAGCCGAACCGGCGCCCCGAGCGCTCGTTGAACGCCCGGTAGCAGACGACGACCTCGGCGACCCCGGTGGCGACCGCGAGGGCGGCCTGCTGGACGGTGGCGCAGGCGGCGCCGCCCCCGTAGTGGACGCGGGAGAAGAAGGACAGCTCGCCCATGCCGGCCGCCTGCGCGACGGTGATCTCCGGGCTGGTGTCCATCGTGAACGTGACCATGCCGTCGACGTCGGCGGGGACGAGCCCCGCGTCGTCGAGCGCCGCGCGCACGGCCTCGACGGCGAGGGTGAGCTCGCTGCGGCCCGAGTCCTTGGAGAAGTCGGTGGCGCCGATCCCGGCGATGGCTGCCCGGCCGCCGAGCGAGTCCCGGGTGCGGACGCTCATCGCTCCTCCTCCCCCTGCAGCGCGACGGTGACCGTACCGGTCACGTGGTGGCCGAGGCCGTTGGCCCCGATCACCCGCACCTGGACCGTTCCGCCGTCGACCTCCGTGACCGTGCCGGTCAACGTCATCGTGTCTCCGGGGTAGTTGGGGGCGCCGAGCCGGATGGCGACCCTGCGGAGCTCGGCCCGGGGGCCGAAGTGGTCGGTGATGTAGCGCCCGACGAGGCCGTTGGTGGTGAGGATGTTCATGAAGATGTCCGGGGAGCCCTTCTCCCGGGCCAGCTCGGCGTCGTGGTGCACGTCCTGGTAGTCCCGGGAGGCGACGGCCCCGGCGACGATCAGGGTGCGGGTGATCGGCACCACGAGCGGTGCCAGCTCGTCTCCCGTTCGCACGGGCTCTCCGGTCGCGGTCATGCTGCCTCTCCCTTCGCGAGCAGATCGCCCAGTTCGGCGAGGAGTTCGGTGCCGCAGCCGAGATACGCGTCGAGCTGACGGCCCCAGAGGAAGTGCCGGTGGACGGGGTGGTCCAGGTCCGCGCCCATGCCGCCGTGCAGGTGCTGGCCGGCGTGCACGACCCGTTTGCCCGCCTCGGAGGCCCACCACGCGGCCGTCAGGGCGTGCTCGGCCGCCGGCAGGGCCTGGTCGTAGCGCCAGGCCGCCTCGTACGCCGTGACCCGGATCGACTCCGTGTCCATGTACGCGTCCGCCGCTCTCAGCTGCACCGCCTGGTTCGAGGACAGCGGCCGCCCGAACTGCTCCCGTACGGAGGTGTACGCGACCGCGCGCGCCAGCGAGCCGGCGCAGACCCCCGCCTGCAGTCCGGCGAAGGCGATCCGGGCGGCGGCGAGGACGTCCGCGTACGCCGCCCCCTGCGGGTCCCCCGCCGCGCCGAGGCGCTCGCCCGGTGTCCCGTCGAGGACGAGGCGCCCGGCGGACCACGGGGCCGTGAGCTCGACCGGTTCCGCCGGGCCTGCGTCCGCCGTGCGCACCAGCCACAGGACCCGGTGCTCGTCCGGCACCAGGACGTGGGTGGCCTCCCTCAGCCAGGGCACCCACGGGACGCTGCCGGTGAGCCGGCCGCCGGCCGCCGCCCGTACGGCTCCCTGGCCCTCGGTGGCCGGGAAGGCGCCGGTGACCACCGTCGTTCCGTCCCTGAGCCCGGGCAGCAGCCGGGCGCGCTGCTCCTCCGTACCGTGCCGGGCGACGGCGAGCAGTCCGTACACACAGCCGGCCGTGAAGGGGACCTGCGCCGTCGTGCGCCCTTGTTCCTCGGCGAGGAGGACGAGGCCGAGGAGTCCCGTCTCCTCGACGGCCTCGGGGAGGCCGGCGGCGCACAGCGCCTTCCACAGTTCGGCGTCGCCGCCGGTCCCCGAAGCGGCGAGCCGCTCGTGGGTGGCGAGGTCGCCGAAGATCCGGGCGGCGAGCTCGCGGGCGGCCTGCTGCTCCTCGGTGGGGGTGAAGTCCATGTCAGCCCTCCCCTCCGGCGCCCGTCTCCGCGCGGAACACGGGGAGTTCGAGCTCCTCGTCCACCCGCAGGAACTCCAGCCGGACCGGCATCCCGATCCGCACCTTGTCGTACGGGACCCCGACGACGTTGCTGATCATCCGCACGCCCTCGACGAGTTCGACGAGCCCGACCGCGTAGGGCCCCGCCGTGTCGGCCGCGGGATCGGACACCGTGAAGGCGGGGAAGGGCGGGTGGTGCATCACCACGTACGAGTAGACGCTGCCCTCACCGCTCGCCTCCACCGTGTCCCAGTCGCGCGAGCCGCACGCGTTGCACCCGGGCAGCCAGGGGAAGCGGAGGGTCGCGCAGCCGCCGCAGCGCTGGATCAGCAGCCGGTGCCCGGCCACGCCCTCCCAGAATCCGGCGTTGTCGCGGTTGATCACGGGCCGTGGCCGGCGCGGCGCGGCGGCCTGCTGCGCCTTCGGGGCCCTGGCCGCGGGGGCGTACTTGAGGACGCGGAAGCGATGGGTGCCGGCGAGCTCGCCGCCGGCCCGCACGTCCATGCGGGTGGTGATGAAGTGCCCGGTGCCGAGCTTGGTGGTCTTGCGCGGCGAGACGGACTCGATGACGTTGGCGAAGGTGATCTCGTCGCCCGGGCGCAGCGGCCGCAGATACTCCTGCTCGCAGTCCGTGGCGACGATCGACGTGAATCCGGCCTCGTCGAGGAGCGCCGACAGCTCCTCGTACGCGCCGGAGCGGTCGGGGTGGCCGGACAGGCCGCCCATGGTCCATGCCTGGAGCATGGTGGGCGGCGCGACGGCCGCCGGGCCGCGGTAGGCCGGGTGGACGTCGCCCATGGCCTCGCACCAGTGCCGGATCATGGGCTCGTTGACCGGGTCCTTGCCGACGGCGGCACGGGACGCGGACCTTCCCTCGTACGTCCGCAGCCGCTCGTACAGCAGGTCGCCCGACGGGTCGGTCGACAGGTCGCTCCGCTCGGGGCTCATCGGCGCCCCCTCCCCTTCATGCCGAGCCGCATCGTCGCGACGATCTCGCGCTGCACCTCGCTCACCCCTCCCCCGAAGGTGTTGATCTGGGCGGCCCGGTTCATCCGCTCGAGCTCGCCGCCGTCGAACGCTCCCGGCGAGCCCGCTCGGACGAGTCCGGTCCCGCCCGCGATCTCCTGACACATTCGATACACCTCGACCGCCGATTCGGTTCCCGCGAACTTCACTCCGCTCGCGTCGCCGGGGGCCGGTCCGCCCGCCTCCACGTCCCCCACCAAACGCCAGTTGAGCAGGCGCGTTGCCGCCAGACGGGCATGCGCCTCGGCAGCCCGGATCCGGATCCACGGCTCGTCAATCCGCCGCTTCCCCGTCACCGGATCGGGTGTACGGGCGCCGCGGAGCGCGGCCGCGTAGAAGTCCTCGGCCTGCATCCCGATCGCGGCGAGCGCGACCCGCTCGTGGTTGAGCTGGTTGGTGATGAGGCCCCAGCCGCCGTTCTCGGGCCCGACGAGATGTCCCGCGGGGACGCGTACGGAGTCGTAGTAGGTGGCCGTGGTCATCAGTCCGCCGACGGTCTCGATGGGCGTCCAGGAGAAGCCGGGCGCGTCGGTGGGGACGAGGATGATCGAGATGCCGCGGTGGCGGGGGGCGTCGGGGTCGGTGCGACAGGCGAGCCAGATCCAGTCGGCGTTGTGGGCGTTGGAGGTGAAGACCTTCTGACCGTCGACGAGCCAGTCGCCGCCGCCGTGTGCGCCGTCGGCTGCGTCGCCCGGGGCCGCGTCTCCTCGGACACCCCCTGGAGCGCCCCCGTCACGGGTGTCCGCCGGGGCGTCCCCATAGCGCGGCGGGTCGCCGTCCGCGGTGCGTACGGCCTTCGTGCGGAGGGAGGCCAGGTCGGTGCCGGCCTCGGGCTCGCTGTAGCCGATCGCGAAGACGGTCTCGCCGCGGAGGATACGGGGCAGGAAGAAGGCCTTCTGCGCCTCCGTGCCGTACTTCATCAGGGTCGGGCCGACGGTGTTGAGGGTCACCATCGAGACGGGGGCGCCGGCGCGGTAGGCCTCGTCGAAGAAGACGAACTGCTCGTCCGGGCCGCGTCCCTGCCCGCCGTACTCCTCGGGCCAGCCGAGCCCCAGCACGCCGTCGCCGCCGATCCGCCGCAGGAGCGCGCGCTGCGCGGCGGCGTCGGTGGGCGGCGGGGGCCCTTCCGGCATCAGGTCGCGGAAGTACGCGCGCAGCTCGGCGCGCAGCCGCAGCTGCCGTTCGGTCGGGGCGAGGTGCACGGCGACGCCTCTCGTCGGGGCGGGACTGCCAGGACTGCCACGTAAGGTTTCTGACTGTCCGTCAGATCAATGCGGGCTGTCAAGGTCACGGGACGGGAGGCCGTCAAGGTCACCGGACGGCAGGCGGCCGACGTCACCGGACGGGAGGCGGACGACGTCACCGGACGGGAGGCGGTTCGGCACCGGAGTTGCGGGGTCCGGGCAGGGAGAGGGCGGCGGACCGGAGGGGCCGGCGACGGGCGATCGGCCCGACCACCCGAAGCGCGCCGGACGATGACCGGCGGACGGCGCGGGTCCGACGGCGCGCCGAAGCGCCGCCGGACAGCGGGGCGGCCCGTGCGCCGGTACCGAAGTACCGCCGCACGGGCCGTCGTTCACCCCGCGGACATCCCCCCGTCGGGCCGGCTACCACCACGGAAAGAAGTTGACCACCGCGTTGCTCTGGTCGATGCGCGTGAAGGCAGAGCCGTTCACGCTCGCGGTGCTGTTCTGGTTGGAGGCGCCGGATCCGGTCGCCACCTGCTGCGTCGTGGTCGAGTTGCCGTTGTTGTCGCCGGCGACACCGCTGCCGATGATCGTGGCGACGCTCGCATTCGATCCGTCGTTCGCGAAACCACCGTTGTCGGCCTGGGCCACCCCGGCGAAGAGCGCGGCGGTGAGGGGCAGGGCGGCGGCAGCGGCGAGAACGCGGGCGGTACGGATGCTTGCCATGTCTGTTCCTCCGGGAACCGATGAAGCTCGAAGCTCTGAACTACGCATGAATCCAAGGCAGTTGGCCGACCGCCTCAGTCGTTGTGCTCGACGTCGCGAGACCAGAGTTGCCCACCGAATCCCCGGCGAACCACCCCGGAGCGGATGATTCCCCCTCAAGCGTGAGGACAAGTCGATAAACCACCTCGACCTCCACAAAGCCGCAGCTCAGGCGTGTCGCGACCGGTCGGCCGCCGGGGGACCGGACGGGGCAAGAGGGGAAGCGTTTCGCCAGTTTTTCGGCCGATCCGCCCCTCCGCTCCTCCCTTCCGAAGTTCAGGGCCGCCCCCTTTCCAAGCTCGAACTTGTGTACGAAAATAAGCGCATGGCCGCTTCTGCCCGGCAGACCGCCGCCCTGGCCCTCGCGCACGCCCTGACCGCCGCGGAGCGCGGGCTTCCCGTCATTCCGCTGTCCCGCACCAAGCTCCCCGCCCTGCGCTCGCCGCACCGGGGCGAGCGCCGGCCGGTGCCCTGCCGCGGCGAGTGCGGCCGGCCCGGGCACGGCGTCTACGACGCCACGACGGACCCGGCGGACGTACGGGCCCTCTTCGCCGCGGCTCCGTGGGCGACCGGGTACGGGATCGCCTGCGGGCGCCCGCCGCACCGTCTCATCGGGGTGGACCTGGACGTACGGGAGGGCGACGGGGAGCACGCCGGGACGGACGGGGTGGCCGCGCTGGCGGCGCTCGCGCGAGGACATGGCTTCACCGTCCCGCCGACGGTCACTGTGCTCACCCCGGGCGGCGGCCGGCACCTCTGGCTGACCGGCCCGCCGGACACCGTGATCCCGAACTCGGCGAGCCGGCTGGCTCCCGGCGTCGACATCCGGGGCGCGGGCGGCTATCTGGTCGGCCCGGGCTCGGTCACGCCACGCGGCACCTACCGCCTGGCACCGGGCACGGCCGACCTCTCACCGGCCCCCTGCCCTCCGGCCCTTTTGTCCCTGCTGACCCCAGCGCCCCCACCGGAGCCCCGGGGTCACCCGGACCAGGACCGCCCACCGGCCTCCGGCCCGTCCGCCGGCGGCCAGGGCCTGGTCCGCTTCGTGGCCGCCTCCCCACGCGGCCAGCGCAACACCCGCCTCTTCTGGGCCGCGTGCCGCGCCTACGAGAACGGCCCCGACACCCCGCTCCTCACCGCCCTCACGACGGCGGCGCTGGACACGGGCCTCGGGGAGCAGGAGATCGAGGCGACCCTCGCGTCGGCGGCGGCGATCACGGCGAGAGCGACCCCGGCGAACCGAGGCGGCGGACGGCCGCCCCACGCCAACGGCCACCCGGGCACTCACCCCCTCTGACCAGGTACGCAGGGCCGATCAGGATGAGTAGGCGTACTCAGGTGGCGGTCCTCGGCGGCTTCGAGACTGGGCGCAGGTCGAACGAAGCGGAACAGAAACGGGGAACGACATGGTGCGGCGCTGGTCCAAGGCTGAGATGTGGGTGCCCAACGCGTATCTGGCACTGGTGGTCGCGATGCTGGTCTACCTCGCGGTCGGCCGGGACAGCGGGTTCTTCGGAGTCTGGCCGATCCTGGCCACGGCGCCGGTCAGCTTCCTGCTGTTGACGTTCTTCGGACCCGCGGCGGACGCCTTGGACTCGGCCCCTGCCACGGACCCCCATCCCCACTACGGCTCTCAGCCGCCCACGAAGCTGCCCACGGACTACCCCTCGGAGTCCGACCCGCGCCCCGCGGACTGGGTACCGGACACTTCCGTGGCCGCCGATCCCTCGGTGTGGGACGGATTCGGCTTCTACGCCGCGGTCCTGGCCAGCGCCCTCGTCAACGCGGCGGCGATCTGGGCCCTGCTCCGCTACGTGGCGCGCCGGCGCGGCGCCAGGAGTGCGCAGGTCTGACACCGTGATCCCGACCCACGGCCGGCCCGTACGCGCTGGTCGACTGCGGGACACGGGTGCGTCGAGTAGAGCCGGGACGAGCGGAGAGGGCGGGCACCCTTGCCGGGTGCCCGCCCTCTGACCTGCTGCTTCTCTGACCTGCAAGCGGTGGGTGTGGGATTTGAACCCACGGTGACTCGCGCCACGACGGTTTTCAAGACCGTTCACAGCACAGTCAGGCTCGCGCCCTGAGCTGCTCTTTCACGGGGACCCAAGGGGTTATGGCCCATCCTGGCCCACACATGGCCCACAAAGACACTGGCGGCGTTACACCTCCGGATGGCGATCTCTCAGTTTCTTCGAGCCAGAACGCCGCGACTCCAGCACCGGGACCACGATGGCAGTCACGCCGGCGGCTGTGCTCAGCGGCGTAGCCACGGAGGGCATGAAGTAGATAGCAGCCGCCAGGGCGGCCGTGCCCGCCGCTACGCAAACCCAGTAGATGGCCCGCCGGGGTCTCGCCGGTGCAACGTCCGACGGCTGGAGGAGGGCATCCGCAGGATCCCCTGATGTTGGCGGCTTACCCATGCTGGGTACTGTCATAGCTGACTTCTCTCCTTGAGACGAGCGAGGTCAGGCGGCTCCCGTTGCACCGGGGGCCGCTTTCTTATGCGACCACGCCACCCATGCGCACATGGTGACAGTCAGTCAGGCACACACCAATCTGGTTATCCACAGGCCCTGTGGGCGAACTAAGCGATCTTTGTGGGTAAGTGCTCGAAAGTTGTGCACGAATCTGGGGACAGAGGTGTGGACAAGACGCGCCGCACGATTGAATACCCCATTGACCTGCGCTTTTATTGGGCACAGCCTGTGGGGGAGAAAAACCTCAGCTCGTCACGGGATGTAATTTGGAACCTCTAGCTCCGCTACACCCCCTATGCGCGTAGACGCAGCACTTAAGTCCCAGATACCACCGCTATATGACCTTGCATCACTTCTGGAAGGTCGATCCGTCAGCCGCTGAGGACACGGGGGCTGGTGCCACGACTTCCGCACCTTTCGCCCCGGAGGCGCAGCGAGTGTCGTAGGTGTACGTAGGATGGGCAGCGCTCCTCCAGTTCCCTAACGGCTCGTCGTACCTTTCGCAGGTCCGGCGGATATCCCTTGACAGTCAAGGGAGTTGACGGAACAGGAGGTGCAACGGTGGTGAGTCCTGACATGGGCAAACGCAGCAGGAAGTGGACCGGCCCGGAGAAGTGGCAGGTAGGTCTGGGAGCGCTGGGACTGCTCGTGGCGATCATCGCCTTGATGTTGCAATTGGTGCAGCCTGCAGCATGACGAATCTGAGACGGCCGTGCCGGGCAGCAGTAAGCCCGGCCGAGAGGTAGACGGCCGGGCTCGGTACTGCACCGCGAGGGCCTGACCGGATTGCCGCCGGTCGGGCCCGATCGCGTTGGTGGCCAACAGTCGAAACTGCACACCATGTCCTCCACCGTAGCGCACTGATTAGTGCGCTACGAGCAACGGCTAGCGAGGGCTCGGAACAGTCCTCTGACCCGGCCGATCTCGGATTGGCCGCCCCACGACCAGGCGCCTCAGGAAGACTCAGGGTGTGGACCGGACGTTGGGCGAGCCATCCTGACAGGCGATGCGCGGGGGCTTCGGTTCACACATGCGCGAAACCAATCCGCTCGTAGTACGAGTGGATCCCCGTGTTGGTGCGCCAGGTGTCGATGCGCATGTCTCTGGGCAGTCGCCGTCCGTCCAGAAGTCTCGGTCCACAGGCCCCCGGCTCAAGGTCGCGAGGATGGTGCCAGCCGCGCCCTGCACGACCCAGGTTCGCCCCTCATCGATCGAGGCACGCCATTTCGTGATCGCTTTGGTCCCGGTTTCGGGATCGCTCCACTCGTCGGTCCCCTTAGTTCCGAGCCACGACTCAGCCTCGGTTCGGAGCGCCATCAGCGCCGGTACATCCTCCGCCCTCACGGGGCGGAGAAACTTAGTCGGTGTCGACTTCATAGAGGATCTTGTACCTATCTCCAGGGAGGATGGTGACCATGCAACGCAGGGGCTTGCCGTCCACGTCGTACCCAGTGCGGGTGTGCTCGGCTACTGGCGTCGCTGCCGGAAGAGCCAGCAACTCGACCACTCCCACCTGGTTCGAGCACGCCACCGCATACGTGCTGATGAAGTGGCCGAAGGCAGCGGCCAAGCATCGCCGAGACTCTGGCCACGGTCACGCCTGCCTTCGTATCCAGCACGCGTGGGGCCCCGGAACCCGCCCTCCTTCGGAAGACGCTGTATGGATGGGCCTTTCGCGCGGTACAGGATCAGGCAGGGAAGTTGCGCCTGCGCCACGAGGTCGAACAGCCGCCGGCCGACGTCGCTGCGGCACTGACGTGGATCACTTCGAACACGTACAAGATGACGGAAGTCGCCCGGTCAGACCGACTGCGCGCGGCGCTGGACGCCATCGCCAAGACGTTGAGTGTGAAGCCAGCCGCCGACAACACCGTGAACCGTAAGCGCATGGTGCTGAGCAACACGCTGCGGTATGCCGTCGAACGTATGATCCTCCCGGCCAATCCGCTGGGCCGGGTGGACTGGACAGCGCCGGTGCGGGATGACGAGGTCGACTTCCGATACGTGCCCAACCCGGAGCAGGCCGCCGCCCTCATCGCGGCCGTACGACAGGCCAGCGTGCGCGGCGAGCATCCTAGCCGCTTTCTTCGGTCGCCTCTGCTACGCCGCTATGCGGCCCTCGGAGATCGCGGCCTTACGCGCGGGCGACTGCACGCTCCCGAAGACCGGGTGGGGAGAGCTCATTCTCGCTGGCAGCCGCCCCGAGGTCGGCTCGGGGTGGACCGACGACGGGAAGTCGTACGACCAGCGAGGGCTCAAGCGCCGAGCCCGGACCGCCACCCGATCGGTCCCCATCCCGCCCGTGCTCACGGCAATGCTCCGAGAGCACAAGGCGCGGCACGGGGTGGCGGACGACGGCCGGCTCTTCCGGGCCACCGAGGGCGGACGCATCCGCTCCACGGAGTACTGCGCCCTCTGGGACGCGGCCCGTCTCAAGGCCCTGTCTGCGAAGGAAGTGAAGACGCCTCTCGCGGACGTACCGTACTCGCTCCGCCATGCAGGGGTGTCCCTGTGGATCAACTCCGGGGTGGACCCCGTGGAGGTCGCGCAGCGGGCAGGGCACAGCCTCACCGTGCTCTTCCGCTTCTACGCCAAGATCCTCAAAGGGCAGCAGTCCCGCGCGAACGCGCTCATCGAGAAGGGACTCAACTGCAGCTGAGTTGCCGATCCTGGCCCACACATGGCCCACACGCACTGGTCAGCACCGGGATACAGCCGATCCGGGGTGAGACAGGGTGAGCACAGAGGGCGGGCCCCGGAATCCGGGGCCCGCCCTCTGACCTGCTGCTTCTCTGACCTGCAAGCGGTGGGTGTGGGATTTGAACCCACGGTGACTCTCGCCACGACGGTTTTCAAGACCGTTCCCTTAGGCCGCTCGGGCAACCCACCCTCGCCCCGGACCGTTTGGGGTGCGGAGCGGCTACAGCCTACCGGGTGGGCGGTCGGGGAGTGGCGCGTGATCAGTGGGGTGGTCCCGTACGCCGCGGCCTCGTCGGTGACGGCCCTCTGGTGCGGGGGGAGCCGGTCGACGGGCCGCCGGAAGTGGGCGGCGCGGCCGCCGGACCGCCGGCCGAGGCCGACGGCCGTCGCACGGTCGACGCCACCGAAGGACCGCCGTGCCGACGGCCGACGCCGCTGAAGGACCGCGCCGTGCCGACGGCCGACGGGGCAGGTCGGCTCAGCTGTCGCCGGTGCGCTCGCCGAGGGTGACCGTGGCCGTGGACGTCTTGCCGCCCCGCTCGTAGGTGACCTTGACCGAGTCGCCGGGCTTGTGGGTCCAGATCTCGCTGATGAGGGTCGGGCCGCTGTCGATCTGGTGGTCGTCGAAGCCGGTGATCACGTCGCCGGCCTTCAGACCCGCCTTGGCCGCGGGGCCGTTCGGGGTGACGGACGGCGTGCCGCCGGAGCCCTGCTCCGCGATGGTCGCGCCCTCGCCCTTGTCCTGCATGTTCACCGTGGCGCCGATGACCGGGTAGACCGGCTTGCCCGTCTTGATCAGCTGCTCGGCGACGTTCTTCGCCTGGTTGACCGGGATGGCGAAGCCGAGGCCGATCGAGCCGGCCTGCGTCTGTCCGAAGCCGCTGCCGGTGGACTGGATCGCCGAGTTGATGCCGATCACGGCGCCGTTCGCGTCGAGCAGCGGGCCGCCCGAGTTGCCCGGGTTGATCGACGCGTCCGTCTGCAGGGCGCTCATGTACGAGTTCTTGCCGCTGCCGCCGTCGCCGGACGCCACCGGGCGGTTCTTGGCGCTGATGATGCCCGTCGTGACCGTGTTGGACAGGCCGAACGGCGCCCCGATCGCGATCGTCGAGTCGCCCACCGCCACCTGGTTCGAGTCGCCCAGGGGCAGCGGGGCCAGGTCCGAGGGGGCGTTCTTCAGCTTCAGTACGGCCACGTCGTAGCCCTCGGCCCGGCCGATGACCTCCGCGTCGTACGTCTTGCCGTTCGAGAACGTCGCGGAGAGCGTGCCGCCCTCCGCCGCCGAGGCCACCACGTGGTTGTTCGTGACGATGTGGCCTTCCTTGTCGTAGACGAAGCCGGTGCCCGTGCCGCCCTCGCCGTCCGTGCCGCCCGACTTCGCCTGGATGGTCACCACGCTGGGCAGCGCCTTCGCGGCCACCGCCGCCACCGTGCCCGGATCGCGCTTGAACGAGGCCGGGGAGTCGCCGGAGGAGACCGTCGTCGAGCTCGTCGCGTTCTCGTCGCGCTGGGACGCCGCCCAGTAGCCGATGCCCCCGCCGACGCCACCGGCGACCAGTGCCGCGGCCAGCACCGCCGCGACCAGGCCGCCCGTGCGCTTGCGCGGGCCGGTGGGTGCCGGCTGCGCCGCGGCGCCCCAGGCCGGGGCCACGGGCGGGGCGGGCGGCCAGCCGCCCGCCGCGGAGCCCGCGGGGGAGGGGGCCGCGTAGGGGGACTGCGCCGGAGCCGCCGGAGCGTGCGCGGAATGTGCCGCAGGGGTCCGGTCCGCTGCCGGGTCCTGGACCGGCTGCGCGGGTGCCGTCCGGGGCTCCGCCGGAGGGGTCACCGGCAGCGGCGTCGTCTCGGGGGCCTCCGGCGCCTCCTGGGCCGGGGGCACCGACTCCTGCGCCCTCGGAACGGGCTCCGTCACCGGCTCCTGCGCCGCCTCGGCCCGCTCCCCCGGTTCCGCCGCCTGCCCGGCCTTCCGCTCCGTCGTGGCGGGCGGAGCGGGAGGAGTCGCGGGAGGGGTGGACGGGGCGCTCCGGTCCGCCGGAACCTCCGCGCCCTCGTTCTCGGTGCTCACAGCTCTCTCCTCAGTTCCCTGTCCACAAGACTGCACGGTCGCTGTGCCCAGCTTTTCCCACAGCGCGTCAGGCCACTGTAAGCCGGAGCTGTGCGTCCGCACCCTCTTCTTTATATAGGTGCATAACGGACAGCCGTACCATGACGCGGTGACCCACGCACCGCAGCAGCCGGACCCTCTCCCGATCCAGGTGGTCGCCCACCGCGGAGCCTCCGAGGACGCCCCCGAGCACACCCTTGCCGCCTACGTGAAGGCCATCGAGGACGGGGCCGACGCCCTGGAGTGCGATGTCCGGCTCACCGCCGACGGGCACCTCGTGTGCGTCCACGACCGGCGCGTCAATCGCACCTCCAACGGGCGCGGGGCCGTGTCCGCCCTGGAGCTCGCCGATCTCGCCGCCCTCGACTTCGGCACCTGGAAGGGACGCGAGGAGGCCGGCGAGGTTCCGGACTGGCGTGATCCCGAGGCCACCTCGGTCCTCACCCTCGAACGCCTCCTGGGGCTCGTCGCCGACGCCGGGCGCCGGATCGAGCTGGCCATCGAGACCAAGCACCCCACCCGCTGGGCCGGGCAGGTGGAGGAGAAGCTGCTCCAGCTCCTGGAGCGGTTCGGGCTCGCCGCGCCCACCGCGCCCGAGGACTCCCCCGTACGCGTCATGAGCTTCTCGGCGCGCTCGCTGCACCGCATCGCCGCGGCCGCGCCGACCCTGCCGACGGTCTCCCTCTCCCAGTTCGTGAGCCCGCGCCTGCGCGACGGGCGGCTCCCGGCCGGCGCGCGGATCGCCGGTCCGTCGATCCGGATCGTGCGCCACCACCCCGCGGTGATCCTCCGGCTCCAGAAGAACGGCCACCAGGTCCACGTGTGGACCGTGGACGAGGCGGAGGACGTCGAACTCTGCGAGCGGCTCGGCGTGAACGCGATCATCACGAACCGGCCCAAGCAGGTGCTGTCCCAGTTGGGCCGCCTTTAACCCCCTCTGCCCCACCCACAACGGGGGTGGGGGGTGTGCACCGGCGCGTTCGGGACGTACGCGATCGTCACGAGTGCGTCACCGGAGTCGTACTGGCCGGTTTCCGGTCCAGGCCATTGGGGCATTCACCACGTGGCGTGGGGCAAAGGAGGTCTCGGGGGTGGCGTTGGTGGTGGCACAGGAGGTGCCCACGTCGTCGAGCATGGCCGTACCCCATGGCCCTGCGGGCGTGGGCGAGGCGCGACACCGGATGCGGGAGCAGCTCCACCGCAACGGGATGGCCGAATCGGTCGTCGACGACGCGGTACTGATCCTTTCGGAACTGCTGAGCAACGCCTGTCGGCACGGCAGGCCGCTCGGCCGCGACGTGGAGGTCGGCGACGGCGACGTACGGGCGGCCTGGAGCATCGACAGGGCCGGCGGTCTGACGGTCGAGGTGACGGACGGCGGTGGTCCCACCAGACCCGTTCCCGCCACACCGTCGGTGACCGCGCACGGCGGTCGCGGGCTGAACATCATCAGCGCGCTGGCACAGGACTGGGGCGTACGGGACAGTGCGACGGGCGAGGTCACGGTGTGGGTGGTCGTCACCGAGGGCCATCGCCGCGAGGACTTCGCGGCCCGGGTCGGCGGCGGCTCCGGCCTCGACTTCCTCGACGCGTACGACGACCTGGAATGACGGACCGGCGCGGTCAGGGCTCGGGGAGTCACACGGGACTCCTCCGGCCCGGATCCCGGGGGAGTCACATGGGACACCCCCGGCCCGGATCCCGGGGGCACACGGGACTCCTCCGGCGCCCGGACCCCGGGGAGTCACACGGGACTCCCCCGGCCCGGACCCCGGGGGCACACGGGACACCCCCGGCCCGGATCCCGGGGGAGTCACACGGGACCCCCCCGGGCCGGAGCACCCCGGCGTACCCGGAGACGCCCCCTGTCCCACCCTCCCGGCCTCCCGGCATGCGGATCGAGCTCCGGCTAGGCTCGCGCCGACACAGCACCGCCGCGATCGGGAGAAAGCCACACCATGGCCAAGAAGCGCCCCCAGACGAAGCCCGGCAAGGCCGGCAAGGCCGACCAGGCACAGGTCACGAGCGGGGAGATCCCGGTCGTCGGCGCGCGCGAGCCGTGCCCCTGCGGTTCGGGCCGCCGCTACAAGGCGTGTCACGGACGGGCCGCGGCACACGCCGTCACCGAGCTCGTCCAGCGCCCCTTCGAGGGCCTGCCGGGCGAGTGCGACTGGGTCGCGCTGCGCGAGCTGGTGCCCGCCGCGACCGTTCCGCTCACCCTCAAGGGCGGGCTCCCCGACGGCGTGCCGTCCGTGACGCTCGCGACCGTGCTGCCGATGGCCTGGCCGGCGCTGCGCCGCGACGACGGCTCCGTGCTGCTCGCGCTGCAGAACGACTCGTCCTCCGGCGACCTGGCCCGCGACCTCGCGGACACCCTGGAGCGCGCCCTGGTGGCCGAGCCCGGCACCCCGGTCGCGCCCCGGCGGGTGTCGGCCGAGGGGCCGCGACTGCAGGACCTGCTCGACGCGGACAGCGATTTCGCGCCGGTCGTGCACACCGGTTTCGAATTCTGGATTCCGGAGTCCTCGGACAATTCCAACCCCGAGGTCGCCGCCTCGCTGGAGCGCGCCAACGCCGCCGCCATCCCCACCGTCAAGCTGACGAGCGTCGACTCCTCCTACTGGTGCGAGACCCCGGACAAGAACCACCTGCGCTGGGTCATGCCGTACCCGGAGGAGAAGCTGCTGGACGCGCTGGCCCGGCTGCAGGCCGCCGGCACCTCCTCGCTCGGCCCCGACACCCGTCTCGTCGGCTCGTTCCGGGCGCACGGCCTGATGGTTCCGGTGTGGGACCTGCCGACCACGATGACCGCGGAGGACTGCGAGAAGCCCGCCGCCGAGTTCGCCGAGCGGCTCGCCGGGGCCCTCGCCGGCGACGCCCCGCTCACCGTCGAGGAGCGCCGGGCGCGCGGCGGTCTCACCAACCGTCAGGTGACGCTCAGCTGATACCCCGGGCGGTATCGGTGACTGACAGACCGACCAGTCGGTGATGTCCGCCACAACCCCTCGGTCGGGGGGCTAAATCCCTGTCCGAATAACCGAGATCGAATTTGCGAACGGCAGATCTCTTGTTACCGTTCTGGAAGCCCGGTCGCTGGTGCATCCCCCGTCGCCAGCGATCGGGCGTTTTCGTGCCCGGAGCCGGGAGAAGCTTCAACTACCTTCCGTCTCCGCGCCGTTGCTCCCCGAGCGCAGCAGCAGTGGTGTGTCGTCCCCCTCGCCCGCTCCGGCGAATTCCGCCACCGCCGAATACTCCCCGGCCGCGCCCCGGATCCGCTCCTTCGGCGTCTCGCACATCCCGGGTTCGTCCCGCGCCTCGACCGCGCACCGCACCTGTACGGTCCGCCCGCCCGGGGCCATCAGGGTGAGCACGGCGTCGACCGCCTGCCCCGTCGCGTTCCGGTAGTACGTACGCGCCCACGCGTCGGCACCCTCGGTCACCACACAGGTCTGCGCCTCCACACCGTCGGGCGAGGCGAGTTCGGGACCGCAGTGCGTGGCGGAGTCCGCCAAGGACCCGTTCGGACGCGGGAGCCCACCAGGCGACGCGGCGGAACCCTCACCGGCCGACCCGCCGGAGGCCCCGGAGGGCCCGCCAGAGGCCGCGGAGGGCTTGGGGGTGGCGCCCACTCCGAGGCCGCCGAGCAGCCCCTCGGGCTTCCCGTCCGCGGACGTCCCCGCGGTTCCCGTCCTCCCGGCGCTCCGGGGACCGGCGGAGCCGCCGGATCCGGCCGGATTCCCGGACGGGCCCGCCGAGGCCGCGATCGGTACCAGTACGGCGATCACCACGGCGGCCCCGAGCCCCAGACCACGGAGCTTCCCCGGACTCATGCGCCCCATACGTCGGCCCACCTGCTTCTCCGCAACGGATCCTCCGGCGAAGATATCCGCGGCCGGCGGCCCGCCGACCGCCCGCGCGGCCGTTTCCCCTGGATGTCGGGGTGTTCCGCACCCGTTCGGGTGAGGCCCTGCGCGGGAGGCTCAGTAGGCGAGCCTGCTGCCGCCACCCGGCATGCTGGTGCTCGCCTCCACCAGCGCGTCCACGACCGCCTCCACGTCCGGCAGCCACGGCCGCGCCGAGCCTTCCAGCGGCGCGCGTTCCCAGCGGACCTGACCGGTCCCGGTGGTGGAGGGAGGCAGCGGCAGATAGCCCCCCTCGCCGTGGAAGCGCAGCGAAGCGGGCACGCCGTCCTTCGCGTGGAGCAGCTCGCCGAGGCGTTCGAGGGCGTAGGGGGCGACGAGGATCGCCCAGCGGGTGGGTGTGGCCACGACCGGTCCGAGTCGCATGCCCTGGGCGTCGAGCGCGGCGAGCGCCCGGACACCGGCGAGGGCGGGGAGGCTGACCGCGCAGGGTGCGCGGCCGCCGGTGGCCAGCAGGATCGGGGCCTCGGGACGGCTGCTCCACCACCAGCGGATCATGCGGGCGTCGGTGGTGGCGGCGAGCAGGCCGGGATCGAAGGGGTGCGCGCCGGGCACGACGCATTCGGGGTCGGGACACGCGCAGGCGGGGACGGCCGGTGCGGGCGCGCCCGCGTCCCGTGAGCCGTCGGCCCGCGGGCCCGCCGACCGCGCTCCGCCGACCCAGGCCCCCAGGGCCCGTTCGGCGGCCGCGCGCCAGCCGGCCGGCGTGCCGGCCCGGGGAGTTCCGGGCGGTGTCGGCGCCGCCCGGAGCCCTACGCCGGGCAGGACGGGCCAGTCCCATTCGGTGGCGCACAGGAGTGCCGCGTCGAGCCGGGTCATACCGGCCTTCGTGCCGGGGTCGACCCCGCCCGTGCCCGCCTCGCGCTTCCCGCGCCGGAACCGGAGCCTGCGTCGCCTTCCGAGGATCTCGCGCATGAGCGCTCGTTCCTTTCCGTTGAACGCCGAATCCACATCACACTACGTGCAGATATCTTCACCGTGCGTATCGCTGTGCATCTCAGCGCGTACGAGCTCGCGGGCGCTCCGGAAGGAGACATGTTCCCCGCCACTCGGGGGTAAGGGTGCGTCCTGCGGCAAGGCGGACGCCCGGGTTCCGCGTCCGTTCCCAGGGGCGTCTTCAACTGCCCCTGCCCGTCACCGATTACGTACCCGTCACGCTCAAAATGACGCGCTTTCAAACGACGCCAGTCGACCGCAAATGGTGCACACCGGGGGCAATTTTCAGCCAACTTCCCCGAGTCTTCAACCCTCTCGTCGCATCTCTCGGACACCAGAAGTCCCACAGTGACAATGCTGGACATCGATCTACATGTGCGTGTAGATGTGGATCGATGGATAGCGGCGCAGAACGACCTTGGGGGTTTGCGATGCTATTGCAGGAAACGCGCAGGTCGGAAAGCCGAGTGCCATGAGTACACCGCGCGCGCCGAAAGTGGCCGGAATCGATTCCACTGTTCCTCCTCCCCCGCACACTGCGGCACCGATCGGCGCGCCGCTCCCCTCGATGCCGTCCGTCGGCGGGCACCTCCAGGACCGCCTCGCCGGCTGGGTCTCCGACCTCACCCTCCTCCACGAGCTCACCGAGTCCCTGATCAGGACCGACGCGCTCGACGACGCCCTCCACGAGGTGCTGAGCGCCGGCGCCGCCCTCGTCGGGGCCCGCCGCGGCATGGCCGTCCTCGAACCCGCCGACGGCCTCGGCCCCTCCAACACCGTCGGTCTCGGGCTCGCCCACGCCGAACTCGGCACCATCGAGACCGTGCCGCGCAGCGTCACCTCGTACGGGCGGATCCTCGACGGACTCGACCCGCTGTCCGAGGGCACCCTGCCCCGGCCCGTCGCCCACCCCGACCTGCGCTCCGAGGAGGACCTCGACCCGCGCCACCGCGAGGTCGCCGCCCGCCTCGGCTACGCCGCCAGCTACGCCCTGCCGCTCGCCACGGAGAAGGCCGGGAAGCTCGGCGCCGTCGTCTGGCTCTACGACGAGCCCGCCGAGCCCGCCGAACGCCAGCGCCACCTCGTCGGCCTCTACGGCCGCTTCGCCACGGAGCACCTGGCCCGCCTCCTGGAGGTCGAGCGCGCCCGCACCCAGGTCACGACGGTCGCCGAGGAGCTGCTGCCGAGCCGGCTCCCCCGGGTCCCCGGCGTCCAGCTGGCCGCCCGGCACCGCACCGGCCCCCGGGGCGGCGGCGACTGGTACGACGCGCTGCCGCTGCCCGAGGGCGCCCTCGGGCTCGCCGTCGGCTCCGTCACCGGAAGCGGGCCGAGCGCCCTGGCCGCCATGGGCCGGCTGCGCGCCTCGCTGCGCGCGTACGCCGTGATGGAGGGCGAGGACCCGGTCGCCGTCCTCTCCGACCTGGAACTGCTGCTCCGCATCACCGAACCCGCCCGCTCCGCGACCGCGCTCTTCGCCTACTGCGAGCCCGCCGAGCGCCGGATCGTGCTCGCGGGGGCCGGCCACACCCCGCCGCTGGTCATCGGCGAGCACCGGACCGAGTACGTGGAGACCTCGCTCTCCGCCCCGCTCGGCATGCTGTCCTGCTGGGAGGCGCCCAGCGTCGAGCTGGCGCCCGCCCCCGGAGAAACGGTGCTGCTGTACACCGACGGGCTGCTGCGCCGCACCGGCGATCCGATGGACCGGGCCTTCGCGCGGCTGCACGCCGCCGCGGCGAGCGTGCCCCCGGCCGACCGGAGCGATCCGGGCGCGGTCGCCGACCACGTCCTGCGGACCGTACTGCCGGACGGGCTCGACGACCCCGCCGCCGAGGGCGAGGACGTGGTCCTGCTGGCCGCCCGCTTCGAGTGAGCCGGGCCCACGTGAGAAGGGCCACGCCCGCACCCCGGTGACCCGGCGGTAATGGGTCTTCCGCCTCTGGGACCCTTCCGCACGACCGTACGATGGTGAAGGTTCAGTGTCGTACCCCAAGGAGGCAGACCCGTGGCCGATGAGCTCACGACGGAGCACCCGGAGACCCCGGAGGAGTCCGAAGAGCAGGCGATCAAGCAGCGCAAGAACGGCCTGTACCAGGGCGTCTCCGACGAGCTCGCCGAGAACATGAAGTCCGGCTGGGCCGACACCGAGCTGCACGGGCTGACGCCGATCGCGCAGGCCGCCCACACCGCCGACCGGCGCGCCGCGCTGTCCGCCCGCTTCCCGGGCGAGCGCCTGGTGATCCCGGCCGGCAACCTGAAGACCCGGTCGAACGACACCGAGTACGCCTTCCGGGCCTCCACCGAGTACGCGTACCTGACCGGCGACCAGACGCACGACGGCGTGCTCGTCCTGGAGCCCGTCAAGGACGGCCACCGGGCCACGATCTACCTGCTACCCCGCTCCGACCGCGAGAACGGCGAGTTCTGGCTCGACGGCATGGGCGAGCTGTGGGTCGGCCGCCGCCACTCCCTCACCGAGGCGGAGCAGCTGCTCGGCATCCCGGCGAAGGACGTCCGCGAGCTGCCCGAGCGGCTGAAGGAGGCCACCGGCCCGGTCCGCGCCGTGCGCGGCCACGACGCCGGCATCGAGGCCGCCCTCGCCGACAAGGTCACCGCCGAGCGCGACGAGGAGCTGCGGGTCTTCCTGTCCGAGGCCCGCCTCGTGAAGGACGCGTTCGAGGTCGCCGAGCTGCAGAAGGCCTGCGACTCCACCGCCCGCGGTTTCGAGGACGTCGTCAAGGTCCTCGACAAGGCCGAGGCCACCAGCGAGCGCTACATCGAGGGCACCTTCTTCCTGCGCGCCCGCGTCGAGGGCAACGACGTCGGCTACGGCACCATCGCCGCCGCCGGCCCGCACGCCTGCACCCTGCACTGGGTCCGCAACGACGGCCCGGTCCGCTCCGGCGACCTGCTGCTGCTCGACGCCGGCGTGGAGACCACCGAGCTCTACACCGCCGACGTCACCCGCACCCTGCCGATCAACGGCCGGTTCACGGACGTCCAGCGCAAGATCTACGACGCCGTCTACGAGGCGCAGGAGGCCGGTATCGCCGCGGTGAAGCCCGGCGCCGCCTACCGCGACTTCCACGACGCCGCCCAGCGCGTGCTCGCCGAGAAGCTCGTCGAGTGGGGTCTCGTCGATGGCCCGGTCGCGCGCGTCCTGGAGCTGGGCCTCCAGCGCCGCTGGACCCTGCACGGCACCGGCCACATGCTCGGCATGGACGTCCACGACTGCGCCGCCGCGCGCACCGAGGCGTACGTCGACACCACGCTGGAGCCGGGCATGTGCCTGACCGTCGAGCCCGGGCTCTACTTCCAGGCCGACGACCTGACGGTGCCGGAGGAGTACCGGGGCATCGGCGTCCGGATCGAGGACGACATCCTCGTCACCGAGTCCGGCAACCGGAACCTCTCGGAGGCGCTGCCGCGCCGCTCCGACGAGGTCGAGGCGTGGATGGCCGGCCTGAAGGGCTGACCCACCGGGTGACGGGCCCCCACCGACGGCGTCGGTGGGGGCCCGTGCCGTCTCCGGGCGGTGCCTAGGGGCCCTAGGTCAGCGCCAGCGGCGCGTCCGGGCGCCATTTGATGATCTTGTCGAAGCTGACGAGTGCGCCGCCCCGTCCGGTACGCCCGAAGTGGACGTGGTCCGAGAGCTCCTCGATCAGCCGCAGCCCCCGGCCGCTCTCCGCGTCCGCCGTGGCGGGCGGCGGCGACTGCCCGGAGAAGCCCGGGCCCGAGTCCGCCACCTCGATGCGACAGGTCTCGCCGTCGAGATAGGCGGTGACCCGGTACGCCTCGGAGGACTCGCCGCGGCCCAGGGCCCCGCCGTGCTCCACCGCGTTCGCGCAGGCCTCCGTGAGGGCGACCGACAGCTCGTAGGAGACGTCCGGGTCCACGCCCGCCGTCTCCATCGTGCCGAGCAGCAGCCGCCGGGCGAGCGGCACGCTCGCAGCCTCGCGCCGCAGATGGAGGGACCACCAGATGCTCATGCTCCAGCCTCCTGGCTGCGGCTCGACATGCTGCGGCACGACATACCGATACGTATTGCCGGACGAGGTGGTCCATAAGCCCCCGAGGGCACCGAGAGCCCTCGTTCGGCGGATGCGCGGACCACCAGGCCGGTGTATGTCGCCCCGAAGTCGCCCAAGAGTGATCTTCCGGACCTGCCGCATGGGAGGCCCGGGCCTGGTGCGATGATGGGCCCGCCATGTCTGCCCCCGCGCTCGCGCCACGCATGCTGAGGGCCGCGGTCTTCACCGCGGTCTGTGTCGTGCTGTCCGCGCTCGGGCACGCGCTGGCCGCCTGCGCGGGGATCTCCCTGTGGTCGGTGGTCGCCGGCTTCCTCGGCGTCTTCGGCGTCACGGTGCTGTTCTCGGGGCGGGAGCGTTCACTGCCCGCCATCGTCGGCGCGCTGACGGCCGGACAGCTCGGCCTGCACGTCCTGTTCGGGCTCGGGCAGCGTCCGCTGGCCCTCGGTACGCGGGCCGACGAGACCCTGCTCCGGCTCGCCGCCAAGCTGGTCTGCGGCCGCGGCACGGCCACGATGAGCCCCTCCGACGCGGCCCGGATCGTCGGCGACGCCGGTCTCGCGCCCGCGTCCGCCACGGCCGGGGCGCACCACCACATGCCCGGCATGACGGACGCGGCGACCGCCACGGCCCGGACCGCCGAACTCGTGCCGAGCCTCCCGATGCTGCTCGGCCACCTGCTGGCCGCGCTCGCCACCGGCTGGCTGCTGCGCCGCGGCGACCTCGCCCTCCGGCGGCTCGTCGCGCTGTCCGCGCAGGGCGCCGTCGAGCTCGCCGAGTGCGCGCTCGTGCGCTCGCTGCGCGCCGCTCTCTCCCTCGTACGGGCCCTGCTCGCCGGACTGCCGGGCGCTCCGGCCACCGGACCGCGCGGCCCCTCCCGTACGGCCTCCGCCCCCTCGCCGCCGCCGGTGGCCGAGGCACTTCAGCACACGGTGATCAGGCGCGGCCCGCCGGCCGCCCCCTGCGTCCTCGCAGCCTGACGCGGACCGCCGCACCCCCTGTCGGTGAGCGGGTCCGCGGCCCTTCGCGCGCCCTCGGATCCGTCCGGGACCGTGCGGTCCGCGCCACACCCTGTCCTGCGGATGTCTTCCGCACCTCGCCTCCGAGCTGGAGTGTTTCTGCCATGAGCGTTTCCCGTACGTTCCTCACCCGTGCCGCCCTCGCCGGTGGCGTCGCCGCCTCCTCCGTCCTGCTGCTGTCGGGCACCGCCTTCGCGCACGTGAGCGTGCAGCCGCAGGGCGAGGCCGCCAAGGGCGGCTACGCCACCGTCAACGTGAAGGTGCCGAACGAGCGCGACAACGCCTCCACGGTCAAGGTCGAGGTCAACTTCCCGACCGACCACCCGCTGGCCTCCGTGATGCCGCAGCCGGTGCCCGGCTGGAAGGTCGAGGTCACCAAGGCGAAGCTCGCCAAGCCGCTGGAGCTGCACGGCAAGAAGATCAACGAGGCCGTCGCCAAGGTCACCTGGACCGCGGCCGGTTCGAAGATCGGCCCCGGCCAGTTCCAGCAGTTCCCGCTCTCCCTGGGCCAGCTGCCCGAGGACACCGACAAGCTCGTCCTGAAGGCCGTCCAGACCTACGACAACAACGAGGTCGTGCGCTGGATCGAGGAGCCCAAGGACGGCGCCGCCGAGCCCGAGAACCCCGCGCCGGTCCTGAAGCTCTCCGCCGCCTCCGCCGACCACCACGGCGGCGCGGCCGCGCCCGCCGACGACAAGGCCGGTGACAAGGCCGGGCACGACGACAAGGGCGGCGAGCACGAGGAGGCCGCCGCCTCCTCGACCGACAGCGCGGCCCGGGTGCTCGGCGTCGTCGGCATCCTCGTCGGCCTCGCCGGCATCGCCTTCGGCGTCCTGGCCGGTCGCCGCCGCTCGGCCTGACGCCCTCTCCCCACCCTCATCAGCAAGACCGAAAGACACACCATGCCCGACAACACGAAGGACGGCGGCCGTCCCGGCCGCCGTGCCCCGCTGATCGTCGCCGCTGTCGCGATCGTGGCGGCGATCGGCATCACGGCCGCCGTCGGTCTCGGCGGCGGTGACGACCCGGCGTCCGGCGGCACGAACGCGCCGGTCGCCGAGGTTTCCGGCGGCTCCGACAACACCAAGGCCGCGACCGTTCTCGACCGGCCGTTCACCAAGCCCGACCTGGTCCTCACGGACACCAAGGGCAGGAAGTACGACCTGCGCGAGCAGACCAAGGGCAAGCCGACGCTGATCTACTTCGGCTACACGCACTGCCCGGACGTCTGCCCGCTGACGATGAGCAACATCGCCATCGCGCGCAAGCAGCTCCCCAAGGCGGACCAGGACAAGCTCCAGGTCGTCTTCGTCACTACCGACCCCGAGCGCGACACGGCCGCCGAGCTCGGCAAGTGGCTGCCGGCCGCCGGCGACCCCTCGTTCGTCGGTCTCACCGGCGACTTCGCGGCGATCCAGGCCGGTGCCCGCTCGATCGGCATCGGGATCGACCCGCCGAAGAAGGAGAAGAACGGCGACGTCGTGTCCATGCACGGCGCCCAGGTGATCGCCTTCTCGCCGACGACCGACCAGGGCTACGTCCTGTACGGCGAGGACACCACCGCCGACGCCTACGCCAAGGACCTGCCGAAGCTCATCAAGGGGGAGAACCCGTGAACCGCCGCACCACCGCCCTGTCCGCCACCGTGGCGCTCGCCGCCACCCTCGCGCTCACGGGCTGCTCGTCCGACGGCTCGTCCGACTCCGCGAAGTCCGGCAAGCCCGAACTCAAGGTGAGCGGCGCCTTCATGCCGCAGCCCGTGATGGACATGGCCGGCGGCTTCCTCACCATCACCAACAGCGGTGACACCGCCGACAGGCTCACCTCCGTCACCAGCGGTCTCTCCGACGACGTCACGCTGCACGAGACGAAGAACCAGAAGATGCAGCAGGTGAAGTCCTTCGACATCCCGGCGAACGGCGACCTCAAGCTCGAACGCGGTGGCAACCACATCATGTTCATGGAGCTGAAGGGCAAGCCGAAGCAGGGCGAGAAGGTCTCCGTCGAGCTGCACTTCGAGAAGTCCGACCCCATCAAGGTCGACCTCCCCGTCGAAGCGCCCAACCACAACCCCAAGCAGCACTGAGCTCTTTGAGGGAGTGACACACCCATGACGCCCACCGCCCCGCGCCTCGGGCCGGCCCTCACCCGGCTGCTGCTCGTCGCCGCCGCGCTCCTCGGCACGCTGCTCGCCACCGCGGGCACCGCGTCCGCGCACGCGGCGCTGACCGGCAGTGACCCGCAGGACGGGGCGGTGGTCGCCACCGCCCCCAAGGAGGTCAACCTCACCTTCTCCGAACAGGTCGCCATGAGCGGCGACTCCATCCGGGTCCTCGACCCGGCGGGGAAGCGAGTCGACACCGGGGAGATCCGCGACCTGTGCAGCGGATCCGTCGTCCGCTACGGGGTCGCGCTGCTGCCCGGCCTGCCCGACGGCACCTACACGGTGGCCTGGCAGACCGTCTCCGCCGACAGCCACCCGGTCGCCGGCGCCTTCACCTTCTCCGTCGGCGCGCCCTCCAAGACCTCCGTCGCCCTCCCCGACTCGGCGGTCGGCGGCGGACTCGTCGGCGCGCTGTACGGGATCGCGCGCTACCTCTCGTACGCCGGATTCGTCGTGCTCGTCGGCGGCGGCGCCTTCGTCCTGGTCTGCTGGCCCCGGGGTGCGGCCGTGCGCCCGGTGCAGCGACTCGTGGTCCGGGGCTGGCTGACGCTGACCGCCGCCACGCTGGCACTGCTGCTGCTCCGCCACCCGTACACGAAGACCGGGAAGCTGGGCGACGTCTTCGATCTGGGCGGGCTCCAGGCCGTCCTGCAGACGAAGACGGGGGCCGCGCTCTCCTCACGGCTGCTGCTGCTCGGCGCGGCGGCGCTCTTCGTGGCCGTCCTCTTCGGCGCCTACGCCCGGCGGACGGACGAGAAGGAGCACAAGGACCTGACGTTCGGGCTCGCCCTCGGCGGCACCGTCGTCGCCGCCGGCATCGCCGGCACCTGGGCGCTCGCCGAGCACGCCTCGACCGGGCTCCAGCCCGGCATCGCCATGCCGGTCGACATCCTGCACCTGCTGGCCGTCGCGGCCTGGCTCGGCGGGCTCACGGCCCTGCTCGTCGCCCTCTACCGGGCCCCGTCGGTCGGGCGGTCGGCGGTCGAGCGCTACTCGAAGGTGGCCTTCGGCTCGGTCGTCGTCCTGGCGGCCACCGGGATCTACCAGTCCTGGCGTCAGGTCGGCACCTGGTCGGCCCTCACGGACACCCGGTACGGGCAGCTGCTGCTGGTCAAGGTCGGCCTGGTCGCCGTCCTCGTGGGGATCGGCTGGGTGTCGCGGCGCTGGGTGCGTCGGCTGGCCGAACCGGCGACGGCGGTGGGGGACGCGGAGGTCTCGGAGGAGGTCGCCGAGGAGGCCTTGGAGGGGGTCGCGGAGGAGGCCGGGGAAGCCCGGGCAGCCGACGACGACGGCGCCGGCGACGGCGACGTCCGGGAAGCGGGCGAGGCCCGGGAGGCCGATGGGGGCGACGGGGGCGATCCCGAGCGGGCCGAGCAGCTCGCGCGGCAGCGGGCCGCCGTCGCCACCGCGCTGCGGAAGAAGACGCGGGACGCCGACCCCGAGCGGGCCGGGCTGCGCCGTTCGGTGCTCACCGAGGCCGCCGTCGCGGTCGTGCTGCTCGCCGTGACGACCGTCCTGACCTCGACCGAGCCCGCCCGCACGGAGGAGGAGACCGGCAAGGGGCGGGCCACCGCCGGCGCCGCCGCCGTTCCCGACCGTCCGATCGACGTCCGCATCCCCTTCGACACCGGGGGCGGGGACGGCAAGGGCACCGTGCAGCTCACCCTCGATCCCGGCCGCACCGGCGCCAACGCGCTCCACATCTATGTGCTGCGGCCCAACGGACGCCCGCTGGACGTCCCCGAGATCAAGGTCGCCTTCACCCTCAAGGAGAAGGACATCGGCCCGCTGCCGGTGCTGCCCGACCGGATCCAGACCGGACACTGGAGCGCCAACGGGGTCCAGCTCCCGATGCCGGGCGAGTGGCTGATGCAGGTGACGGTCCGCACCTCCGACATCGACCAGACCACCATCGAGAAGAACGTGAAGATCGGCTGAACCCGTGAGCAAGGCTGCAAGCAATTCCGCGAGCAACGACAACCTCGAGATCTCCCGGCGGCGCGTCCTCGGCACCGTCGGTGCGGCGGGCGCGGCCGGTCTGGTGATCGGCGCGGCCGGCGGGGCCGGGATCTCCGCAGCGGTGTCGGGCGACTCCACCGGTTCCGGCTCGGGCGGGTCCCCCGCCCTCACCGCGGTCGGTGCGACCGAGGTGATGTTTCACGGGAAACATCAAGCGGGGATCACCACTCCACTTCAGTCGCGGGGGCACCTGGTCGCCTTCGACCTCGTCCCGGGCGCGGGCCGCAAGGAGGCCGCCGCGCTCCTGCGCCGCTGGTCGGCCACCGCGAACGCGATGATGGCGGGCAGGCCCACGACCGCCGACACCGGCATCGCCCTCGACGCCGGACCCTCGTCCCTGACGGTGACCTTCGGCTTCGGGCGTACCTTCTTCGACCGCACCGGGCTCGCCGCCCGCCGCCCGACGCAGCTGGACCCGCTGCCGGCCTTCTCCTCCGACGCCCTCGACCCGAAGCGCTCGGAGGGTGATCTGTGGGTGCAGATCGGCGCGGACGACGCGCTCGTCGCGTTCCACGCGCTGCGCGCGCTCCAGAAGGACGCGGGCGACGCGGCCCGCGTGCGCTGGCAGATGAACGGCTTCAACCGGTCCGCCGGGGCCACGGCCAAGCCGATGACGGCCCGGAACCTCATGGGCCAGGTCGACGGCACCGGGAATCCGAAGCCCTCGGAGCCCGACTTCGACCGGCGGATCTTCGTTCCGCAGGGCGCGTCCGGCGCCCAGGACTGGATGGCGGGCGGCTCGTACGCGGTCGTGCGCCGGATCCGGATGCTGCTCGACGACTGGGAGAAGCTGTCCCTGGACAAGCAGGAGAAGGTGATCGGGCGGCGGAAGGCGGACGGTGCGCCGCTGACCGGCGGGACCGAGACGACCGAGCCGGATCTGAACAAGATCGGCCCGGACGGCAGGGCCGTCATCCCCGACAACGCCCACGCCCGGATCTCCGCCCCCGAACAGAACGGCGGGGCGGCGATGCTGCGGCGGCCCTTCTCCTTCCACGACGGGATCGCGAGCGACGGGACCCCGGACGCGGGGCTCCTCTTCATCTGCTGGCAGGCGGATCCGCTGCGCGGCTTCGTCCCCGTGCAGCGCAAGCTCGATCGCGGCGACGCCCTGTCGCCGTTCGTCCGGCACGAGGCGAGCGGCCTCTTCGCGGCGCCCGGTGGGGCGGCGGAGGGCGAGTACGTGGGGCAGCGCCTGCTCGAGTCGTGAACGGGAGCCCGCCCGGGGCACCAGGCCGTTAGGGTGACCGTATGTCAGCCACCCGGTATACGTATCTCGGTCCCGAAGGCACCTTCACGGAGGCCGCGCTGCGTACGCTGCCCGAGGCCGCGACGCGGGAGCTCGTGCCGATGGTCTCGGTCCCGGCGGCGCTCGACGCCGTGCGGAACGGCGAGGCGGCGGCGGCCCTGGTGCCGATCGAGAACTCGGTCGAGGGCGGGGTGACCGCGACCCTCGACGAGCTGGCCTCGGGCGAGCCGCTGATGATCTACCGCGAGGTGCTGCTGCCGATCGCCTTCGCGCTGCTCGTACGGCCCGGGACCAAGCTGTCGGAGATCAAGACGGTCACGGGCCACCCGGTCGCCCAGCCGCAGGTCCGGAACTGGATGCGGGCGCATCTGCCGGACGCGGTGTGGGAGTCGGCCGCGTCCAACGCGGACGGGGCACGCCTCGTCCAGGAGGGCCGCTTCGACGCGGCCTTCGCGGGCGAGTTCGCGGCGGCGACGTACGGCCTGGAGGCCCTCGTCACGGAGATCCACGACGCCGAGAACGCGGAGACGCGCTTCGTGCTCGTGGGCCGGCCGGCCCGGCCCGCGGCGCCGACGGGCGCGGACAAGACCTCGGTCGTGCTGTGGCTGGGCGACGACCACCCCGGCGCCCTGCTGGAGCTTCTCCAGGAATTCGCCGTGCGCGGGGTGAACCTGATGCTGATCCAGTCCCGGCCCACGGGCGCGGGCATCGGCAATTACTGCTTCGCCGTCGACGCGGAGGGGCACATCGCGGACCGGCGGGTCGGCGAGGCGCTGATGGGCCTGAAGCGGATCTGCCCGAATGTGCGCTTCCTCGGCTCGTACCCGCGGGCGGGTGCCTCGCGCGAGGACGTACGGCCGCTGCGCCGGGGCACGTCGGACGCCGAGTTCACCGACGCTTCCGACTGGCTGGCGCGGGTCCAGGACGGCCGGGCCTGACCTCCGGCACGACTCCGGCGTGACTCCGGGCCCCTCGGCCTGACACAGGGCCCGCGGGGCCGGCTCCGGCCTGCCTCCCGGGCCCTTTACTCGTGTCCGGCTTCCGGGCGCCTTGCTGGTGTCGGCCTTCGGGGCCCTCCTTGTGTCCGCCTCCCGGGCCTGGCTCCTGCCCTGCATCCGGGTGCGACTCCCGCCTGGCTCCCGGGTTCCGGCAGCCGTCTGCGTGCGGCGCTTCGTCCACAGGTCCGGACCACCGGTCCTACCTGCATACTTTTCGGTTACCCACAGAAGTTATCCACAGGCGCGCTTCTCGACCTGGGGACAAGTCGACAAGGTCGCGGAGCGTGGTCGACAAATCACTGTCATCCCCATTCCGACGTGCCACTCTTTGGAGCGAGCAATTCCCACTCGAAGGAGTGGGAAAATGACGATGAAGATCGTCGACCCCTCTCGTCCACAGATCTTTCGCACAGCCTGTGGATAACTCACCCTCGCTGGGCATTGCTGTGGAGAAACCCGGGACCGGAAAATACCGGGAAAATAAAGCAATTCGGTCAAAGTGCCACGCATTGCCATATCGAGTAGGGCCGCTCCCAGTGACACCGGTAGCCTGGTGGGGTGATTGACCTTCGCCTGCTCCGTGAGGACCCCGACCGTGTTCGCGCCTCCCAGCGCGCCCGTGGAGAGGACGTCGCCCTCGTCGACGCCCTGCTCTCCGCCGATGAGCGGCGCAGGTCGTCCGGCGTCCGCTTCGACGAACTCCGCTCCGAGCAGAAGGCGCTCGGCAAGCTGATCCCCAAGGCCTCCCCGGAGGAGCGTGCCACGCTCCTGCAGAAGGCCGAGCAGCTCAAGACCGACGTCAAGGCCGCCGAGGCAGAGCAGAACGAGGCCGACGAGACGGCCCGCGCGCTGCTGCTCCAGCTGGGCAACATCGTCCACGAGGACGTGCCGGTCGGCGGCGAGGAGGACTTCGTCGTCCTCGAGACGCACGGCACCATCCGCGACTTCGCGGCCGAGGGCTTCGAGCCCAAGGACCACCTGGAGCTCGGCGAGGCGCTGGGCGCCATCGACGTCGAGCGCGGCGCCAAGGTCTCCGGCTCGCGCTTCTACTACCTGACCGGCGTCGGCGCGCTTCTGGAGCTCGCCCTGGTCAACGCGGCGATCGCGCAGGCCACCGAGGCCGGCTTCATCCCGATGCTCACCCCGGCGCTGGTCCGCCCGCGCGCCATGGAGGGCACCGGCTTCCTCGGCCAGGCCGCCGAGAACGTGTACCACCTGGAGAAGGACGACTACTACCTGGTCGGCACCTCCGAGGTCCCCCTCGCCGCGTACCACATGGACGAGATCATCGAGGCCGACAAGCTGCCGCTGCGGTACGCCGGCTTCTCGCCGTGCTTCCGTCGCGAGGCCGGCACGTACGGCAAGGACACCCGCGGCATCTTCCGCGTCCACCAGTTCGACAAGGTCGAGATGTTCTCGTACGTCGCTCCGGAGGACGCCGAGGCCGAGCACAAGCGCCTCCTGGACTGGGAGAAGCAGTGGCTGACCTCCCTGGAGCTGCCGTTCCAGGTGATCGACGTCGCCACCGGCGACCTGGGCTCCTCCGCCTCGCGCAAGTTCGACTGCGAGGCCTGGATCCCGACCCAGGGCAAGTACCGCGAGCTGACCTCCGCCTCCAACTGCGACGGCTTCCAGGCCCGCCGCCTCTCCGTGCGCATGCGCGAGGAGAAGGACGGCAAGAAGACGGTGCAGCCGCTGGCCACGCTGAACGGCACGCTGTGCGCCGTCCCGCGCACCATCGTGGCGATCCTGGAGAACCACCAGCTGGCCGACGGTTCGGTGCGGGTGCCCGAGGTGCTGCGCCCCTACCTCGGCGGCCGTGAGGTCCTGGAGCCGATCTCCAAGTGAGCCCGTTCCCCTACCGCCTGGTCGCGACGGACCTCGACGGCACTCTGCTGCGGGCCGACGAGTCCATCTCCGCCCGTACGCGGGACGCCCTCACCGCCGCCACGGCGGCGGGGGCCGCGCACATCGTCGTGACCGGGCGGGCCGTGCCCTGGACCCGGCACATCCTCGACGACCTCGGCTACGAGGGACTCGCGGTCTGCGGTCAGGGCGCGCAGGTCTACCACGCCGGCGAGCACCGGCTGCTGACCTCCCTGACCCTCGACCGGCAGCTCGCCGGGCTCGCCCTCTCCAAGATCGAGGCGGAGGTCGGTCCGCTGGCCGTGGCCGCCAGCCGCGACGGCCTGGAGGGCGAGGTCCTGATCGGCCCCGGCTACCGGGTCCAGGAGGGGCCGCTGCCGTACGTCCCGTACGAGGACCCCACGGAGCTGTGGGCGGCGCCGCTGACCAAGCTCTACGTGCAGCACCCGACGCTCACCGACGACCAGCTGACCCGCGTCGCCCGGGAGACGGTCGGCGGCCTCGTCGACGTCGTCATGGCCGGCCCCGGGATCGTCGAGGTCGTTCCGCTGGGTCTCAGCAAGGCGACCGGTCTCTCGCTGGCCGCCCGCCGGCTCGGTGTGAAGGCCGCGGAGACGATCGCCTTCGGTGACATGCCCAACGACATCCCCATGTTCGGCTGGGCGGCCCACGGCGTGGCCATGGCCAACGCGCACGAGGAGCTGAAGGCGGTGGCCGACGAGGTCACCGGATCCAATGAGGAGGACGGCATCGCCGTCGTCCTGGAGCGCCTGCTCCAGAACTAGAAGCACCTGCTCGGCACGAGGAAGCGGGGCGGCCCGCGCGGTTCGCCTCCGCGCGCTCGAAGCGGCCGCCCCGCTCTCGTTCCTCTAGTGTGCTCCCGGCCTCGTCGGCCCCACCAGCGGTTTTCTCCGGGTGATCGGCCAGAAGGCCAGCCCGATCAGCAGCGACACCGCATGCCCCAGGTCCGTGTACGTGTGGTCGGTGACCATCGGCACGGCGAAGAAGGCCACCGCGCCCACGAGATACGGCCAGCGCCAGGGACGGGGCAGCCGGTAGGTCAGGATGCCGGCCGAAGCGGCCAGGCCGTAGCTCACCCCGATGTCGACGACATGCGCCATGCTGCGCGGCACGTCGTGGTCCTGGATCGCCGCCAGCACCACGTTCTGGCTGATGAGGGTGGCCGCGACGTGCGCGGTGGTGACGACGGCCAGCCATTTCACGGTGCCGAGCCAGCGCTCCACCGGCGCGTGGAACAGCTCGAAGAGCACCGCGTAGAAGGGCAGGCTCGCCGGGTTCTCGATCCAGAAGGCGCTGCCGAGCAGGGCCCGCATCGGATGGCGGGAGAGCTCGTAGAGATTGCTGCTGCTGCGGTTCAGCAGATAGTGCTCGAGTCCCTCCGAGGAGAGCGCGATGACCAGGCTGGTGATCGTGATGATCGCCAGCCAGACATGCGTACCGGGTGACGAACGCACCCACGACCTGATCGGTCGGGACGGTTCGCCACCCGGCGCATGAGAAGGGGATTCGCTCGGCACATCTCTGTGCCTATCACCCCTTTGTGGGGGAAACCTGAGAAGAACCCCCGAAACGGTTCCGGACTCAGAAATTGATCATGTGTCCGGCGATGCCGTGGATGGCTTCCTTGACGGCCTCACCGAGGGTCGGGTGCGCGTGGACGTTGCGCGCGACCTCGTGCACCGTCAGGTCCCACTGCTGCGCCAGGGTGAGCTCGGGGAGGAGCTCCGTGACGTCGGGCCCGATGAGGTGGGCGCCGATGATCTCGCCGTACTTGGCGTCGGCGACGATCTTCACGAAGCCGGTGGAGTCGCCCAGGCCGTGCGCCTTGCCGTTCGCCATGAAGGGGAACTTCGCGACCTTGACGTCGTAGCCCTTCTCGCGGGCCTGCGCCTCGGTGTAGCCGAAGCTCGCGATCTGCGGCTGGCAGTAGGTGGCGCGCGGGATCATCGGGTAGTCGAGTTCCATCGTCTCGGCGTCCGCGATGGTCTCGGCGGCGATGACACCCATGGCCTCGGCGGTGTGCGCGAGCATCAGCTTGGCGGTGACGTCACCGATGGCGTAGATGTGCGGCACGGAGGTGCGGCAGCGGCCGTCGACGTCGATCGCGCCGCGCTCGGTCAGCGCGACACCGGTGTTCTCCAGGCCGTAGCCGGAGACGTTCGGGGCGAAACCGATGGCCTGCAGGACCTTGTCGGCCTCCAGCACCTTGCTCGCGCCGTCCTTGCCGGTGACCGTGACCCGGACCTGCGGGCCGGACTCGTCGATGGCCTCGACACGGGTGGAGGTGAGGACGTCGATGCCGAGCTTGCGGTACTGCTTCGCGAGCTCCTTGGACACCTCCTCGTCCTCCAGGGGGGCCATGCGGTCGAGGAACTCGACGATGGTGACCTTGGTGCCGTAGTTGTTCAGCACGTAGGCGAACTCGATGCCGATCGCGCCGGCGCCGGCGATGATGATCGACTGCGGGGCGTCCTCGGCGAGGATCTGCTGCTCGTACGAGACGACGCGGTCGCTCAGCGCGGTGCCGGGCAGCAGTCGCGGGGTCGCGCCGGTGGCGATGATGCAGCTGTCGAAGGTGATGGTCTGCGCGGTGCCGTCGGCCTTGTTCACCTGGAGGGTGTTCGCGTCGAGGAAGGTGCCCCGGCCGTCGAACTCGGTGATGCCGTTCTTCTTCATCAGGAAGTGGACGCCCTTGACGCGGCCGTCCGCGACCGTGCGGCTGCGGCGGAACGCCTCGCCGTAGTCGAAGGAGACCGTGCCGTCGACCTTGATGCCGAAGGTCTTGGCCTCGTGGTTGAAGATGTGGGCCAGCTCGGCGTTGCGCAGCAGCGCCTTGGTGGGGATGCAGCCGACGTTCAGGCAGACACCGCCCCAGTACTTCTCCTCGACGACCGCGACCCGCTTGCCCAGCTGGGCGGCGCGGATGGCGGCGACGTAGCCGCCGGGGCCAGCTCCGAGTACGACGACGTCGAAGCGGTCTGACATGACTGACTCCCGAGGGTGATGAGGGTGTTCGGCACACGTACGAGCCCACAGTAGTCCGGTCGCTGCGGCCGGGCCGGGGAGGCGAGGGAGCTCACTTGTAGGATGACTGGGCAACCGGGCGAATAGGGGTTTTCGATGGCACTGAAGGCGGCGGGGCGGACCTCGCTGGTGGATTCCGTGGTGGCGCAGCTGCGGGCGCAGCTCGCCGAGGGCGAGTGGACGGTCGGCGACCGCATCCCCACCGAGCACGAGCTCGCCCAGCTGCTCGGCGTCGGCCGCAACACCGTCCGCGAGGCCGTCCGGGTCCTCGTGCACTCCGGGCTCCTGGAGTCCCGTCAGGGCAACGGCACCTTCGTCCGCTCCACTGCCGACCCGGCCGCCGTCCTCCAGGGCGTACGGCACGCGGGCGCCCGGGACGTCCTGGAACTGCGGGCCGCCCTGGAGGCCGAGGCGGCGCGGCTCGCCGCCGTGCGGCGGGACACCCACGACCTGCTGCGGCTGCGGGCCGCGCTGACGACCCTCCGCGAGGAGGGCGACCGGGACGCGGACGCCGACCTGGCCTTCCACCTCGCGGTCGTCGAGGCCACGCACAACGCGGCCTTCCGCGAGGTGTACCGCTTCTTCTCCGCCCAGGTGCACGAGGTCCTCGTGGACGCGCTCGGCGACCGGGAGATGCCGCCGGTCGACATCGACCTGCACGAGGCCGTCGTCGTGGCCGTCGAGAAGGGCGACGCGGAGGCCGCGGAGGCGGGGGCTCGGGAGCTGCTGCGGCTGCCGATGGAGACGCTCGCGGCACTGGAGCGGGAGGGCGAGGCCCTGTGACCCCGGACGCGAAGGCCCCCGACACGCGGCGGCCCGAAGCGCGGGCGGCCGCCCCGGGGCCGTCCGGACCGGGCACCTCCGGACCGGGCAGGCACGAGTCGGGCACGTACGGGTCGACCACGTACGCGTCGAGGCCTCCGGTGGACGCGGAGGCCGCCGTCCGGACCCCCGTCGCGGGCATGGCCGCCCGGCGGGCGCTGCTCGCGCACCCGGTGGTGCTCCTGGTCGGCATCGTGCTGGCCTCCCTCAACATGCGCGCCGCCCTCGCGAGCGTGTCGCCGCTGGTGGGCGAGCTGTCGGAGAGCTACGGGCTGTCCTCGGCGGCGAGTTCCCTGGTGACATCGGTGCCGGTGCTGTTCCTGGGCCTCGGTGCGCTCGTGGCGCCCTGGCTCGGGCGGCGTCTCGGCGCCGAGCGGGTGCTGTTCGGGGCGCTGCTGCTGCTCGGGGTCGGCATCCTGGTGCGGGTCCTGCCGTCGGCGGCCGCTCTCTACTGCGGCGGCGTGCTGGTCGGCACGGCGATCGCCCTCCTGAACGTGCTGATGCCGGGCCTGATCAAGCGGGACTTCCCGGACCGGGCCGCGTCGATGACCTCGGTCTACACGGGCGCGATGATCGCGGGCGCGACGCTGGTCGCCGCCTCCTCCGTGCCCCTGGAACGCGCGCTGGGCGGCTGGCAGGCCTCCCTCGGCTCCTGGTCGCTGCTGGCGGCGGTGGCCGCCCTCGCCTGGTTGCCGCAGGTGCTGATCGCCCGGGGCCGGAGGGGACGCGAGGTGCGGGCCGCGGGGCCGGCGGAGCCGGCCCGTTCGGTGTGGCGGTCGGCGCTCGCCTGGCAGGTGACCCTGTTCATGGGGCTGCAGTCGCTGTGGACGTACGTCCTGATCGCCTGGATGCCCACGATCTTCACGGACGAGGGGATGAGCCGGTCGGAGGCGGGTGTCGTCTTCGCCTTCAACAACCTGCTGCAGGTGGTGGGTGCCTTCGCCGTGCCGCTGCTGGCCGGCCGGATGCGGAGCCAGCGCCCGCTGATCGTTCTGGTGACGAGCCTGGTCGCGGCCGGCTACGCCGGCCTCATGAGCGCCCCGGTGCAGGGCGCCTGGCTGTGGGCGGCACTCCTCGGCGTCGGCCAGGGCGGGGCGGTGGGTCTCGCGCTCACCCTGATCGTGCTGCGCTCGGGCGACGCGGTGACCGCCTCCCGGCTCTCCGGGATGGCCCAGACCGTGGGCTATCTGATGGCCGCCGCGGGGCCGTTGGCAGCCGGCGCCCTGCACCAGGCGACGGGCTCCTGGACGCCGCCGATCCTCGCGGTGCTCGGCGTGTGCGCGGCGGCGCTCGCCGTGGGTCTGCTCGCGGCCCGGAGCCGTACGGTCTGAGTCCCGTACGGCTCCGGTGGCCGCAACCGGTGGGCTACTCCTCGCCCGCGAGGGTCATGGTGCGCAGCTTGCGACCCGCGAACCAGGTCGCCCCCACGGTCACCGCGAGCAGCAGCACCACCGCGGTCGGCAGGGCCACCTCGGAGGTGATGAGGCTGTCGCCGGTGACCTTCTCGGCGAGGGCGAGCGCCCACTGCTGGACGCTGAGGGTCCGGGCGCCCGCGATCAGGGAGCCGAACAGGGCCTCCCAGACGAGGGCGTAGACCAGGCCGATGACGACCGCGTGCCGGCTGACGGTCCCCAGGAGCAGGAACAGCGCGCTGTACGCGATGGAGGCCACCAGGGCCGCCACGGTGTAGGCGACCGCGACCTGCTGCCCGTTGCCGTTGAGGATGAAGCCGGCGATCAGGGTGGGTACGGCGGAGAAGACCATGGTCACGGCGACCGCGACGAACAGCTTGGTGACGATGATCGTCGGACGCTTCACCGGCTTGGCCAGGAGGTAGACGATCGAGCCGTCGTCGATCTCCGGGCCGATCGCACCGGTACCGGCGATCACGCCGATCAGCGGCACCATCGTGGCCAGCGCGAAGCCGCCCAGGACGTCGGCGGCGACCTGGTCGTCGGCGCCGTTGAACATGCGGATGGCGACGGCGATCACGATCAGCATCGCGGGCAGAGCGAAGAGGATCAGCGCTCGCCGGCGGCCGAGGAGGGCCCGGTAGGTGAGCCGGGCGACGGTGGGGTTGTACATCGGTCAGGCTCCTTTCAGGCCGCTACGAGATACGAGAAGACGGATTCGAGGGACTCGTCCGAGGGCGAGACCGTCAGGAGCCGGATGCCGCGCTCCTTGGCGACCTTGGGCAGCAGCTCGGTGAACCGGCCGAAGTCCACGGCCTGGATGCGCAGGGCGCCCTCCTTGTGGTCGACCTCGATGCCGGCCGTCGACGGGTCGGCGATCAGCGCGGCCGCAAGGGCCCGGTCGTCACTGGAGCGGACGAGATAGCGGTGCGGCCGGTCGGTCATCAGTCGGCGGATGCGGCGGAAGTCGCCGGAGGCGGCGTGGCGTCCGGCCACGATCACCTCGATGTGCGAGGCGAGCTGCTCGACCTCCTCGAGGATGTGCGAGGAGAACAGCACCGTGCGACCCTCGGCGCCCATCCGGCGCAGCAGGTCCATCAACTGCATGCGCTGACGCGGGTCCATGCCGTTGAAGGGCTCGTCCAGCAGCAGCACCGACGGTTCGTGGACGAGGGCCGAGGCCATCTTCACGCGCTGCCGCATGCCCTTGCTGTACGTGGCGATCTTGCGGTCCTGGGCGTACTCCATCTCCACCGTGGCGAGGGCCCGTTGGGCCTCCTTGTCGCCCAGGCCCTGCAACTCGGCGTTGGCGACCACGAATTCCCGGCCGGTGAGGAAGTCGTACATCGCCTCCCGCTCGGGCACGATGCCGATCTTCTTGTAGACCGACTCGTTGCGCCAGATCGTCTCGCCGTCGAGCGTGACGGTGCCGGTGGAGGGGTCGAGGAAGCCGCCCATCATGTTGATGAGGGTGGATTTCCCTGCTCCGTTGGGGCCGAGCAGACCGGTGACGCCGGGGCCGACGGTCATGGTGACGTCGTTGACGGCCACCACGTTGCCGAACCAGCGGGAGGCGTGGTCGATGTTGAGCGAGGTCACAGCCCGACCTTTCGGTAGCGGCGCATCAGCACACCGTACGAGCCGGCGATGAGTGCGAGGACGACCAGCAGGTAGACCACGCCGACCGCGGTGCCGGGTGCCGCGGCCTCCCCGCCGGGGGCGGCCGTGGGCGCGCCGAGGAAGGCGTCCTGCACTCCGCCGATGAGGGTGATCGGCGAGAACAGGCCGATCCACTTGACGGCGCCGACGTTGTCGGTGCCGTAGGCGATGCCCTGAAGGGTGGAGACCGCCCCGTAGGAGATCACCAGGGTGGCGATGACGGCGGCGACGCCGAAGCCGCGGCGCGGGGTGAGGGCCGCCATGACGAGGCCGATGCCGCCGAAGAGCAGCGAGAGCAGCATCACGGAGACGAGGCCCTGGCCGAGCATCTGCGCCTGCTCGGCGAAGTCCATCTTCGCGAGCAGCGAGCCGATGAAGAGGATCAGCAGCGGGGAGGCGGTGAGGACGAACATCGCGGAGGCCATCGCCCCGTACTTGGCGAGCACGTAGTCCACGCGCTCGATCGGGCGGGCGAAGTAGAGGGGTACGGTCCGGAACCTGAGGTCGCGGGAGACCGACTGCGGGGCCTGGGCGGCCACGAAGATCGCGATCACCATCTGGAGGAAGATCGCGTACTGGGTGTACTCGATCGACAGCTTCGAGGACTTGGTGACGACGGCGACCGCGACGATGATCAGCGCGGGCACGCACATCACCGCGAACAGCAGCATCGGCAGCACCTTGGACTTGGCGCTGCGGCCGAGTCCGTAGGCGCCGCGCAGCGACTGCGAGAACAGCGCCCGGCGGGCGGACGAGCGGCCGAGGCGCGGGCCGTCGTAGCCGCGGTAGCCGATGTTGTGGATCTGCGTGGCCTCGGGGCCCTGCACGGTGTCGGGGGTCGGGGAACTCATCGCGCCGCCACCTCCTCCTCCTGCTGCTCGGCCTGCGGCTTGAAGACCTCGGCGATGTGGTGGCGGCGCTGCTCCATGCGGACGAGACCGAGGCCGAGGCCGGCGACGGTGTCCCGGACGAGGTCGTAGGTGTCCTCGCCGGCGGCCTCCAGGAGCAGGATGTGACCGGCGCCCGGCAGCCCGTCCTCCACACCCGCGTGCAGGGTGATTCCCGCCGCGGTGAGGGCGGCGCGGAGCGCCTCCGTGCCGTCGGGGTGGGCGTCCGAGTCCGTGACCTCGACCGCGAGGGTCGTGGTGCTGCGGGTGAAGTCGCTGGTGGAGCTGGAGCGGAGCAGCCGGCCGCCGTCGATGACGACGACGTGGTCGCAGGTGCGCTCCAGCTCGCCGAGCAGGTGCGAGGTGACGAGGACCGAGATGCCGAAGTCCGTCCACACCCGCCGGATCAGGCCGAGCATGTCGTCACGGCCGACCGGGTCGAGGCCGTTGGTCGGCTCGTCGAGCAGCACCAGCTGCGGGTCGTGGACGAGGGCCTGCGCCAGCTTCACGCGCTGCTTCATGCCGGTCGAGTAGCCGCCCATCGGGCGGTAGCGCTCCTCGTACAGGCCGACGTGGCGCAGGGTGTCCGCGGTCCGTTCGCGGGCGGCGGTCGCGGGCAGGCCCGACATACGCGCCATGTGCACGACGAACTCGGTCGCCGAGACGTCGGGCGGCAGGCAGTCGTGCTCCGGCATGTAGCCGACGCGCTCGCGGATCTGGGCGCCGGAGGTCGCCACGTCGAGTCCGAGGACTTCGGCGCGGCCCTCCGTGGCCGGGGACAGACCAAGAAGGATCTTGATCATCGTGGACTTGCCGGCTCCGTTGGCACCCACCAGTCCGGTCACACCGGGCCCGATGTCCAGGGAGAGCCGGTCGAGAGCGGTCACCCGGGGGAACCGCTTGCTGAGGCTTTCGGTGGCGATCACAGTCACGCCTCCGACGGTAGTGGCGTGCGTCACGGCAAGCGTCAGCCCAACGGCTTGATTCTTGTCCGACTCCAGGCGTACACGCCCGTAGGGGGAGCAGCGACCAAGGTCTCGTTTTCCACAGGCCCGTGCACACCCCTTGACGCAGCCGCCGAGCATTGTCACATTCATCGATGTCAAGTTACGGACGCGTAGCGCATCCGGACGGTCACACAGGACGGGCGGGGTGGCATGGCATCGGTCGGTACGGCGGGCGCGGCGGTGACGCGCGAACTCACCGCGGAGCTCCGCGGGTTCAGAGAGGTGCAGCGGCTCTCGTACGCGTGCGCGGAGGCCGTCGCGGCACAGCTCAAGCCGGGCGTGACCGAGCGCGAGGCGGCCCGGATGCAGCGGGAGTGGCTGTACGAGCGCGGGGTGAAGGACTGGTTCCACCGGCCCTTCGCCTGGTTCGGGGACCGCACCGCCTTCGTCGACTTCAAGATCCCCCTCCAGTTCTTCCCGACGAACCGGCGCCTCGAGCCCGGGATGCCGTTCATCCTGGACATGGCCCCGGTCTACAAGGGCTACACGGCCGACATCGGCTACTCGGGCTCCCTCGGCCTCAACCCCGTCCAGGACAAGCTGCTCGCCGACCTCAGGGAGCACCGCGAGCTGATCCTGCGCGAGGTGCGGGAGCGCCGCACACTGCGGGAGATCTACGAGGACGTGGACCGGCTCATGGTCCGCCAGGGGTACGCGAACCGGCACCGGGCCTATCCCTTCGGCGTCATTGCCCACAGGATCGACCGGGTGAAGGAGCGCCGCTGGGCGCCCACCCTGTTCGGCTTCGGCACCCAGTCCCTCAAGGGCCTGGCGAGCGACGCCCTGCACGGCCACCGGGACGGCTGGTCTCCGCTGTGGTCGCCGTACACGTTCTCCGACCACCCGCCCGTGCCGGGCCTGTGGGCGGTCGAGCCGCACCTCGGATTCCGGGGCACGGGCGCGAAGTTCGAGGAGATCCTGGTCGTCACCGACTCCCGGGACCCCGAGCAGAGCGCGTTCTGGCTGGACGACGACCTGCCGCACGTGCGGCGCTGGAACGAGGAGGGGACGGCATGATCGCGGGACTCGACGGGGTGCGGGAGCGCTGGGTCCGTACGGGCGGGATAGAGCTGTGCGTGGCCGAGCTGGGCGACGAGGGCCGGCCGACGGTGCTGCTCGTGCACGGTTATCCGGACTCCAAGGAGGTCTGGTCGGAGGTCGCGGCCCGGCTCGCCGAGCGGTTCCACGTGGTGCTGTACGACATCCGGGGGCACGGCCGGTCGACGGCACCGGCCCCGCTGCGCGGCGGTTTCACGCTCGAGAAGTTGACCGACGACTTCCTGGCGGTCGCGGACGCGGTCAGCCCGGACCGCCCGGTGCACCTGGTCGGCCATGACTGGGGCTCGGTGCAGTCCTGGGAGTTCGTGACGGTCCCGCGCACCGAGGGCCGGATCGCCTCCTTCACCTCGATGTCGGGCCCGTCCCTCGACCACTTCGGACACTGGATCAAGAGCCGGATGGCCCGGCCCACCCCGCGCCGGGTCGGTCAGCTCCTCGGCCAGGGCGCCAAGTCCTGGTACGTGTACATGCTGCACACCCCGGTGCTGCCGGAGCTCGCCTGGCGCGGGCCGCTCGGCAGGCGCTGGCCGAAGATCCTGGAGCGGCTCGAGCGGGTCCCGGCCGGCGACTACCCCACGGCGTCCCTGCCCGGCGACGCGGCGCACGGCGCGTGGCTCTACCGGGACAACGTGCGGGCGCGGCTCTCCCGCCCGCGGGCCGATGCCTTCGCCCACGCGCCCGTGCAGCTGATCACGCCGACCGGCGACGCCTTCCTGTCCGAGCGGCTCTACGACGACCTGGCCGACTGGGTGCCGGACCTCACCCGGCGGACCCTGCCGGCCAAGCACTGGGTGCCGCGCACCCGCCCCGATCAACTGGCCGCCTGGATAACCGAGTTCGTCGAGACGAACGAGGACCCGGCGGCCAGGGCGCCGAAGACGGCGAGGAGCGAGGTGCGCCCGGAGTACGCGGAGCGCTTCGGTGGCCAGCTGGTCCTGGTGACCGGCGCGGCCAGCGGCATCGGCCGGGCCACCGCCTTCGCCTTCGCCGAGGCGGGCGCCCGGGTGATCGCGGTGGACCGGGACGCCGAGGGCGCGGCCCGTACAGCGGAGATGTCCCGGCTCATCGGGGCTCCCGAGGCCTGGGGCGAGACCGTCGACGTCGCCGACGAGTCGGCGATGGAGAAGCTGGCCGCGAAGGTGGCGAGCGAGTACGGCGTGGTCGACGTGCTGGTCAACAATGCGGGGATCGGCCTGACCGGCTCCTTCTTCGCGACCACGAGCGAGGAGTGGAAGCGGGTCCTCGACGTCAATCTGTGGGGCGTGATCCACGGCTGCCGGGTCTTCGGCGCACAGATGACCGAGCGCGGCCAGGGCGGCCACATCGTCAACACGGCGTCCGCGGCGGCCTTCCAGCCCTCGCGCGCCCTGCCTGCCTACAGCACGTCCAAGGCGGCGGTGCTGATGCTGAGCGAGTGCCTGCGGGCCGAGCTCGCGGACCAGGGGATCGGGGTCTCCGCGATCTGCCCGGGCATCGTGAACACCAACATCACCGCGACCGCACGGTTCGCCGGCGTCACGGACGAGGCGGAGGAGAAGCGGCGCCAGAAGAAGGCCTCGCGGCTCTACGGGCTGCGCAACTACCCGCCGGAGAAGGTCGCGGACGCGATCCTGCGCGCGGTGCTGCACGACCAGGCCGTGGTCCCGGTCACGCCGGAGGCCCGGGGCGCGCATCTGCTGGCGCGGCTGGCCCCGGGGGCGCTGCGGGCGCTGGCGCGCTGGCAGCCGCCGGCGTAGGGGCTCCTCGCGGGGCTCTCGGGGCGGGGCGGTCGTACGATCCCTGGCAGCAGGGCCCTGGGCGTCGGGGTGGAGGGAACGGTCGGTGGGAGCGGGTTTGTCCGAGCAGTCAGCACAGCCGGAGTACCGGATCGAGGATCTGGCCCATCACAGCGGGGCCACGGTCCGGACCATCCGCGCCTACCAGGACCGCGGCCTGCTGCCCCGACCGGAGCGGCGCGGCCGGTCGAACGTGTACGGGGACGCGCACCTCGCCCGGCTGCGACAGATCGCGGACCTGCTGGACCGCGGCTACACCCTGGCCTCCATCAAGGAGCTCCTGGAGGCCTGGGACGCCGGGCGCGGGCTCGGCGGGGTGCTCGGCCTGGTCGCCGAGGTCGACGGCCCGTGGACGGACGAGGAGGCCGACCGGATCTCACGGGCCGAGCTGGACGCGCGCTTCGGCGGCGAGCCGGACGAGGAGGCGGTGCGGGACGCGATCGAGCTCGGGGTCCTGGAACGCATCCCGGACCGGGACGCCGAGGAGTACCTCGTACCGAGCCCGCAAGAACTGGCGGTGGCGGCCGAGTTGTACGCGGCTGGTGTTCCGCTGGCGGCAATCACCGGGCACCTGAGGGAACTTCGCGGTCAGGTCGAGCACATCGCCGCCCGCTTCCTGGAGTTCACGTCGGAGCACGTTTTCGCCCGCTATCTGGAGCACAGGCCGCCGACGGATGCGGATGCGGCGGAGGCGGCGACCCTGGTGCGACGGCTCCGGCCGCTCGCGCAGCAGACCGTGGACGCCGAACTTGCGCGCGCGATGCGCCTCTTCGCCACCCGCCATCTGCAGTTCCACCTCTCGCCCGACGCACCTCCGCCGGCCGACCGCGAGCCCCGTTCGGTGGCGCTCCCCCCGGACACGATTCGGGCTGTGGCGCATCTGGTTGGCCCGGAGAACGTGGCGGCGTTCGTCACGGCGGCCGCCGAACGAGAAGTACAGACAAGAACATTGGATACTCTTGCCTCAAATCCCGCTAAAAGCGGTTGAATTTACCAAGTCGGCTGAGTGGAGAAGGGCGTTGTCCACAGAATCGCCAAATGGCCTGTGGATAAACCCACTTGGCTGTGGATCAAACATGGGGCTTCAATGCCTTCATGAATGACGAGAAACGCACCGTGAAGGTGTCGAAGTACCTCTCGAAGCACCTGCGCCACCAGCCCGAACGGATCGGGCTCGTGCTCGACCCGCACGGCTGGACCGAGATCGACGCCCTCCTGAGAGCCGCCGCCGCCCACGGCTTCCCGATCACCCGCGCCGAGCTCGACCACGTGGTCGCCGCCAACGACAAGAAGCGCTTCGCGATCGAGGGCACCCGCATCCGGGCCAGCCAGGGCCACACCGTCCCGGTGGACCTCGACCTGCCGGCCGTCGAACCGCCCGCCTACCTGTTCCACGGCACGGTCGCGGCCGCCCTACCGGCCATCCGGTCCGAGGGCCTGCGCCCCATGGCCCGCCACCACGTGCACCTCTCCCCCGACCGGGAGACCGCCACCCGGGTCGGCGCCCGACGCGGCCGCCCCGTCGTGCTGAGCGTCGACGCCGGCGCCATGCACCGCGCCGGACACGTCTTCCACGTCAGCGCCAACGGCGTCTGGCTCACCGACGCCGTACCCCCGCGGTTCATCCGCTTCCCCGGCTGACCGGCCTCCGCCGACCGCTTCCCCGGCCGATTGGTCCTCCGGCCTACCACCTGCCCGGTTTCGGGCAGAATCCTGGCTGGGGCATGATCGTGACCATGGGACGACACCAGCACCCGCACCTGCCCACGACCGAAGCGGCCGTCAGGGCGATACGTACGGTCGCCCAGGAGTTCGGCCTGGAGATGACGGTCACCGACGACATCGGCGCGGACCGCACCTCCCGACACACCTCCGCCGGCGCCCTCGCCGTCCTGGACCCGGACGGCTCCCTTCCTCACGAGGCCTACGTCGAACTCGGCGGCTCCCCGTCCGTGAGCGTCCAGCTCTTCCCCGAGGACGACGCGAAGATCACCGTCGACGGGGTCGTCTTCGACGACGTCCCCCGCGACGCCGCTCCCGCCTTCGTCCGCTCCGTCCACGGCGGCCTCGCCCACGTGAAGGGCCGTTTCTTCCCCCCGGGCTGGTGGCTGATCGTCCCGCTGCCCGGCGACGAGACGTACAAGGAGCTCGTCTTCCGCCACACCCTCACCCCCTGGCTCTCGCGCAACGTGCGGTGACACACAGGGCCGCAGGGCCGCCCGCGACGGACGTACGCTCGTCGGTATGACCTTGCGCCTCAGCACCGTGATCCTTCCCGTCGACCGCTGGCACGAGGGCGGACGTGCCTCATGGCAGCGGGCCGAGCAGCTCGGCTTCCACGCCGGCTACACCTACGACCACCTGTCCTGGCGCTCGTTCCGCGACCGCACCTGGTTCGGCGCCCTGCCCACCCTCACCGCCGCCGCCACGGCGACCGAGCGGATGCGCCTCGGCACGCTCGTCACCTCCCCCAACTTCCGGCACCCGGTGACCCTCGCCAAGGAGCTCATCTCCCTGGACGACGTCTCCGGCGGCCGCGTCACCCTCGGCATCGGCGCCGGCGGCAACGGCTTCGACGCCACCGCGCTCGGCCAGGAGGCCTGGACGCCGCGCGAGCGCGCCGACCGCTTCGCCGAGTTCGTGCCGCTGCTCGACCGGCTGCTCACCGAGGACGCCGTCACCCAGCAGGGCGCCTTCTACACCGCGGACGAGGCCCGCAACATCCCCGGCTGTGTGCAGCGGCCGCGGCTGCCGTTCGCGGTCGCCGCGACCGGCCCGCGCGGCCTGAAGCTGGCGGCGCGCCACGGGCAGGCCTGGGTGACCACGGGCGACCCGAAGCTCTACGAGAACGGCACCCCGGAGCAGTCCCTGGCCGCCCTGCGCGGCCAGATCGAGAAGCTCGGCAAGGCCTGCGCGGAGATCGGCCGGGACGTGGCGGAACTGGACAAGATCCTGCTCACCGGCTTCACCCCGGAGCAGAACACGCTCCTGGGCTCCGTGGACGGCTTCGTCGACTTCGCCGGCCGCCACCAGGAGCTCGGCTTCACCGAGATCGTCATCCACTGGCCGATCCCCGACTCGGACTTCGCCGCCGACCGGGACGTCTTCGAGAAGATCGTCACGGAGACGCTCGCGCAGCTGGGCTGACCTCCGCCCCACGGAGCGAACCCTCCGCCCCGGAGGCGACCGGCGACCGGTCGGACGGCTGGGGCGGAGGCGTCGCCAGGGGCCACGTCGCCCTACTCAGATGTGCGCCCCCTCGCACGCCCGTGCAGATTGTGCGGAAGAATGGTGCGGTGACCTCACCCCACTCCGCGCGCCCCGAAGCCCCGGCCGTCCGCCTGATCGCCACCGACCTCGACGGCACCCTTCTGCGGGACGACAAGACCGTCTCCGAGCGGACGATCGCGGCGCTCGCCGCCGCCGAGCGCGCGGGCATCGAGGTCTTCTTCGTCACCGGCCGCCCGGCCCGCTGGATGGACGTCGTCAGCGCCCACGTCCACGGCCACGGCCTCGCGATCTGCGCCAACGGCGCCGCGGTCGTCGACCTCCACGCGGGTGGAACGTTTCTGGAGGTCCGCCCGCTGGAGCGGACCGTCGCCCTCGAGGTCGTCGGGGCGCTGCGCGCCGCCGCCCCCGGCACCACCTTCGCCGTCGAGCTCACCACCGGCATCCACTACGAGCCGGAGTACCCGCCGTTCTTCCTCGACCCGGGTGCGACCGTCGCCACCGCCGAGAAGCTGCTCTTCGAGGAGGCGCCGGGTGCCGCGGCCCCGGTGATCAAGCTGCTCGCCCAGCACCCGGAGCTCGACCCCGACGTCTTCCTCGCCACCGCCCGCGAGGCCGCGGGCGACCTGGCCTCCTTCACCCGCTCCAGCCCTACCGCGCTCATCGAGATCAGCGGCCTCGGCGTCTCGAAGGCCTCCACGCTCGCCCTCTGCTGCGCCGAGCGCGGCATCGCGCCCGAGGAGGTCGCGGCCTTCGGTGACATGCCGAACGACATCGAGATGCTCAGCTGGGCGGGTCGTTCGTACGCCATGGGCAACGCGCACCCCGAGGTGATCGCCGCGGCTTCCGGCCGCACCGTCGGCAACAACGAGGACGGCGTGGCCGTGATCATCGAGCAGCTCGTCGCCGAGGCGGAAGCCGTACGGAACGTCTGAGCGGGGGCGTACGGTGCCGGGCCGGGCGCACGGTCCCGGGCCCAGCGCGTACGGTCCCCGGGTCCAGCGCGCACGGTCCCCCGCCCAGCGCGCACGGTCCCCCGCCCAGCGCGCACGGTCCACGGCCGAGCGCGTACGGTCCCCGGGTCCAGCGCGTAAGGTCCACGGCCGAGCGCGTACGGAGGACGTACAGGACACGGCTCCGCCCTAGAGCGGGGCCTCCCAGATCACCGTCGTCCCGCCGCCGTCCTCTCCGATACCGGGGCCGCACCAGCTCGCGCCGCCGAGTGACTCGGCGCGGCGGGCGAGGTTGCGCAGGCCGCTGCGCCGGCCGCCGACGGGAAGGCCGATGCCGTCGTCCGCGACCGCGAGCCGCACGCCCTGGGTGCCGTCGGGCAGGGAGACGGTCGCGTCCACGACCACGTCGATCCGGGTCGCCCCGGCGTGCCGGAAGGCGTTCGAGAGCGCCTCGCGCAGCGCGGCGATCAGGTTCTTGCCGGTGAGGTCGCCGACCAGCGCGTCGACCGCCCCCACGAAGCGGTGGGCGGGCTTGAAGCCGAGCGGCACCGCCGCCATGTTGATCTCCCGCAGCACGCGCGTACGCAGACCCGACGGCGCCTCGGCCGGCCCCTGCTGGAGGGCGAAGATCGCCGTCCGGATCTCCTGGATGGTCACGTCAAGCTCGTCGACGGCCTTGCCGACGCCCACCTGCACGGCGGGCACGATCGACTTCCGTTGCGCGCTCTCCAGCATCATCCCGGTGGCGAACAGGCGCTGGATGACCAGGTCATGCAGGTCACGGGCGATCCGGTCGCGGTCCTCGAAGACCGCGAGCCGCTCCCGGTCCCGCTGCGCCTCCGCCATCATCAGGGCCAGCGCTGCCTGCGAGGCGAACTGGGTGGCCAGGGTCCGCTCGGCCTCCGTGAACTGGCGTGCCCCGCTCGCCCGCGGGGTGGCGAGCGCGCCGAGCACCCGCCCGCCGCTCTGCAGCGGCAGCAACATCGCGGGCCCGTACTGCGCGGACAGACTGCTGAGCATCCGCGGGTCCGTGGAGGCGTCCGCGACGAACACCGCCTCGCCCTCCATCAGCAGTTTCACCACCGGACTCTCGGGCGGGACCACCACGCCGAGCGACTTGCTCACCTGGGTCGAGGAGACGGCGACGATCTCCAGACCACCCTCCTCGGCCGGCAGCAGCACGATGCCCGCCGCGGCGTCGGCGAGCCGGCGGGCCTGCTCGGCGACGACCGTGAGCGCGTCGTCGGCGTCGCCGCCGGAGAGCAGGGCCGTGGTGACGGCGACGGAGCCGTCGATCCACCGTTCGCGCTGCCGGGCGGCCTCGTACAGGCGGGCGTTGCCGATGGCGATCCCGGCCTCCGTCGCGAGCACCCGGACCATGTGGACGTCGTAGTCGTTGAACTCGACGCCGCCGCTCTTCTCGGCGAGGTAGAGGTTGCCGAAGATCTCGCCCTGGACCCGGATCGGCACCCCGAGGAAGGTGCGCATCGGCGGGTGGCCGGGCGGGAAGCCGGCCGAGCGCGGATCGGTCGACAGGTCGGCGAGCCGGATCGTCTGGGGCTCCCGGATGAGCGCGCCGAGCAGCCCCGCGTGCCCGTCGGGCCGGTGCCCGATGCGGCGGGCGATGTCGTCGGCCACGCCGAAGGTGACGAAGTCGGAGAGACCGTCGCCCTCTTCGTCCACGACGCCGATCGCGGCGTAGCGGGCGTCGGCGAGCTCGGCCGCCGTCTCGCAGATCCGGTCGAGCGTGGAGGTCAGTTCGAGGCCGGTGCCGACGGAGCGCATCGCCTCCAGGAGCTGCGGGACGCGGGCGGTGAGCTCGGTGGAGAGGCCGTGCAGGCTGCGGGTGGCCTGGGTGGCGGCTTCGAGCGGGTCCGGGGCGTCCGGCACGGCGGCGGTCATGGGATGAGCCTAGTAAGTCCTATTTGGCGAGAAAAGTCGGCTGGTCCGTGGCTGCTTCGCCGACGCCGCCCGCACCCGCACCCGTGCCCGCGCCGGCGTCCGCGGGCGTCAGCAGCAGATCGGTGGCCCGCTCCTGCTCCAGCATCCGCCGCAACGGCCCGTCGGCGGCCGCGAGCTCCGCGTACGTGCCGCGCTGCACGCTCCGGCCCCGGTCCAGGACCACGACCTCGTCGACGGCGTCGAGGCCGTGCAGGCGGTGGGTGATGAGGACGGTCGTCCGGCCTTCGGTGGCCCGCAGCAGGTCGTCGGTGAGCGCGTCGGCGGTGGCCAGGTCCAGGTGCTCGGCCGGCTCGTCGAGGACGAGGACGGGGAAGTCGGCGAGGAACGCCCGGGCGAGGGCCAGGCGCTGGCGCTGGCCGCCCGAGAGCCGCGAGCCGTGTTCGCCCACGAGCGTGTCGAGGCCGTCGGGAAGTCCGTCCACCCAGTCCAGGAGCCGGGCGCGGCGCAGCGCCTCGCGCAGTTCGGCGTCGCTCGCGCCGGTCCGGGCGAGGCGGAGGTTCTCGCGGAGGGTGCTGTCGAAGAGATGCGCGTCCTGCGCGCAGAGGCCGACGAAGCGGCGTACGGCGTCCCCGTCGAGCTCCCCGGCGGGCACCCCGCCGAGCCGGTACGTGCCGGACTCGGCGTCCAGGAAGCGCAGCAGCACCTGCGCGAGGGTCGTCTTGCCGGAGCCGGAGGCACCGACCACCGCGACCCGGCGTCCCGCCTCCAGGGTCAGCCGGAAGTCCGCGAGCGCGGGCCGGTCCTGCTCGGCGTGCCGCGCCGAGAGCCCGGCGAGTTCCAGCGGGAACGGGTGCGCCGGGGGAGTGGCGGGCGTGACCGGCTCGTGCACGGGCACGGGAGCGTCGAGCACCTCGAAGACCCGCTCGGCGCTCTGCCGCACGCGCCGGCGGTACTGGACGGCGAGCGGCAGTCCGGTGACGGCCTCGAAGGCGGCCAGGGGGGTCAGCACGACGACGGCGAGCGCGACACCGTCCAGGCGCCCGTCCCGCACGCCCTGCACGCCCACGAACGCGGCGGCCGCGACCGTGAGGCCGCAGACCAGCGCCGAGAGCCCGGCGCCGAGCGCGCTCGCGGCGGACTGCCGGGAGGCGATGCCGGTGAGGGTACGGTCGGCCGCCGCGGCCCGCTCGACGCGGCCCTTCAGGGCACCGGCCACGGTGAGTTCGGCGCAGCCTCTCAGCAGGTCGACGACGGTCGTGGTGAGCGCGCCGCGGGCGGGGGCGAGCTGCCGCTCGGCCCGCCGGGCGAGCGTGCCGCCGGCCAGCGGAACGACGACCCCGGCGAAAAGCAGCCCCGCGGCGAGCACGGCCCCGGCCTCGGGCAGCAGCCAGGCGGTGAACCCCACGGATCCGACGCCCACGAGGACAGCCGCCCCGACGGGCAGCGACCAGCGCAGCCAGTAGTCCTGCAGGGCGTCGACGTCCTGCACCAGCCGCGCGAGCAGATCACCGCGCCGGGTACGCCGCAGCCCGGCGGGCGCGATCCGCTCCAGGCGCCGGTAGACGGCGACGCGCAGGTCGGCGAGCATCCGCAGGACGGCGTCGTGCGAGACGAGCCGCTCGGCGTACCGGAACACGGCCCGCCCGATGCCGAAGGCCCGGGTGGCGGTGACGGCGACCATCAGATGGAGCACGGGCGGCTGTTCGGAGGCGCGCGAGATGAGCCACCCGGATACGGCCATGAGCCCCACGGCCGACCCCAGCGCGAGGCTGCCGAGCAGCAGAGCGAGTCCCATCCGCCCCTTGAGCTCCCCGGCCATGCCCCGCACGCGTCGGAGGACCGACCACGTCGACCGCCCCGAAGGGGCGCCGTGGGCGGATCCCCCGGCAGCCTGTCCCGAGGCAACCGGAGCGCCCCGCGTCACGCTGTCGGCCGCCGACGGCGCGCGGCCGGCGGCCGGTTCCGGGGTGCCCGTGAGGTCCTCGGCGACCACAGCGGTGCCTGCGGCGCCGACGCCCCCGGTGGACCCGGTCGGCTCCGGCGACGAGGCCGGCAGCGGCGTCCCGTCGGCCAGGAGCCCGGCCACGTGCGGGCGGTCCAGGATTTCCGACGGCTTGCCGGCCGTCTCCTCCGACGGCCCCGCCGGGGCCAGCCGTACGACCCGGTCCGCGACGGCGAGCAGCGCCGGGCGGTGGACGACCAGCAGGACGGTGCGGCCTGCGGACAGGCGGCGGACGGCGGCGACGACGGCCGCCTCCGTCTCGCCGTCGAGGGCGGCGGTGGGCTCGTCCAGGAGGAGCAGCGGGCGGTCGGCCAGGAAGGCGCGGGCCAGCGCGAGGCGCTGGCGCTGCCCTGCGGAGAGGCCGGCGCCGTCCTCCCCGAGGAGGGTGTCCGTGCCCTGAGGGAGCTCGGCGACGAAGTCGTCGGCGCCCGCGTCCCGAAGGGCCTGGCGCACCGCGTCGTCGGAGGCGTCGGGGCGGGCCAGACGCACGTTCTCGGCGATCGTGCCGGCGAAGAGGTAGGGGCGCTGCGGCACCCAGGCGATCCGGGAGCGCCACTCCTCCAGGTCGAGCGAGGCGAGGTCCACTCCGCCGACGCGGACGCCGCCCTCCTCCGGAGTCACGAAGCCGAGCACCACGTCGAGCAGGGTGGACTTGCCGACGCCGCTCGGCCCGATCAGGGCCACCGTCTCGCCGGGCTCCACGGTGATCGTGGCGGCGTCCAGGGCGGGTTCGGTGCGGCCGGGGTGCCGTACCGTCACGCGGTCGAGGTCGAGGCGGAGGGACACGGGCACCGGTTCCGTGCCACCGGCCGGCAGTGGCGTCTCCAGGACCTCGAAGATCTCCTCGGCGGCCGCGAGCCCCTCCGCCGCCGCGTGGTACTGCGTCCCGATCTGCCGCAGCGGCAGATACGCCTCAGGGGCGAGGACCAGGATCACGAGCCCCGTGTAGAGGTCGAGGCTGCCGTGGACGAGCCGCATGCCGATGGTGACCGCGACGAGCGCGACCGACAGGGTCGACAGGAGCTCCAGGGCGAAGGAGGAGAGGAACGCGATGCGCAGCGTCCGCATCGTCGCCCTTCGGTACTCGGTGGTGATCGACCGGATGTTCTCGGCCTGAGCCTTGGCCCGCCCGAAGACCTTGAGGGTGGGCAGCCCGGCGACGACGTCGAGGAAGTGGCCCGAGAGCCGAGAGAGCAGCTTCCACTGCCGGTCCATCCGGGCCTGGGTGTACCAGCCGATGAGGATCATGAAGACCGGGATGAGCGGCAGGGTCACCACGATGATCGCGGCCGAGATCCAGTCCTCGGTGACGATCCGGGCGAGCACCGCCACCGGCACCACGATCGCCAGCCCCAGCTGGGGCAGATAGCGGGCGAAGTAGTCGTCCAGGGCGTCCACGCCCCGGGTCGCGAGCGCGGCCAGCGAACCGGCCTTCTGCCCACTGAGCCACCCCGGCCCGAGCCGTGCGGCCCGCTCCAGCAGCCGGCCCCGTAGTTCGGACTTGACCGCCGCGCTCGCCCGGTGCGCGGCGAGCTCGGTGAGCCAGGAGACGAGGCCCCGCCCCGCCGCCACTCCGGCGAGCAGCAGCAGGGGCGTGGTGAGCCCGGAAACCGACAGGCCCTTCTGGAAGGCCCCCACGACGACCTCGGCGATGAGCATCGCCTGGGCGACGATCAGCGCCGCCCCGACGAGGCCGAGGACGACCACCGCCATGAGGAAGAAGCGGGTGGCCTGGGCGTACCGCATGAGCCGCGGATCGATCGGTTTCACGTGAAACATGCTCCCCTGGCAGAGGGCCGGCTGATGAGCTCGGCGAGTCGGCCGCTTCCTAGTGAGCCGCGTCGGCGATGTGCTGCGTGCCGATCCGCTTGCGGAACACCCAGTAGGTCCAGCTCTGGTAGAGCAGCACCAACGGGGTGGCGATCGCCGCACACCACGTCATGATCTTGAGCGTGTACGGGCTCGACGATGCGTTGGTCACCGTAAGGCTCCACGCGGGGTCGAGCGAGGACGGCATGACGTTCGGGAAGAGCGTCAGGAACAGCATCGCCACCGCGGCGGCGACCGTGACGCCCGACAGCGCGAACGACCAGCCCTCACGCCCGATCCGGATCGCGCCGATCGCCCCGACGAGGGCCACGACCGCGACCAGCAGGGCGACCAGGCTCCAGCCATCGCCGTTGTCCGCCTGGGTCCAGCCGAGGAAGGCGAGCGCGAGGACCGCCGTGACGAGACCCAGCTTGAGCGCGAGCGCGCGGGCCCGGGTACGGATGTCCCCGACCGTCTTGAGCGCCGCGAACACCGCACCGTGGAAGGTGAAGAGGCTGAGCGTGACCAGTCCGCCGAGCAGGGCGTACGGGTTGAGCAGGTCCCAGAGGTTGCCGACGTACTCCATGTCCGCGTCGATCTTCACACCGCGAACGATGTTGCCGAAGGCCACGCCCCACAGGAACGCCGGGACGAGCGAGGTCCAGAAGATGGCCTGCTCCCAGTTGCGCTGCCAGTTCTCCTCGGGCCGCTTCGCGCGGTACTCGAAGGCGACACCGCGGATGATCAGGCAGACCAGGATGACCAGCAGCGGCAGGTAGAAGCCGGAGAAGAGCGTCGCGTACCACTCGGGGAAGGCGGCGAAGGTCGCACCGCCCGCGGTGAGCAGCCACACCTCGTTGCCGTCCCAGACGGGGCCGATGGTGTTGATGAGCACGCGCTTCTCGGTCCGGCCCCGGGCGAGGAGCTTGGTGAGGACGCCGACCCCGAAGTCGAAGCCCTCCAGGAAGAAGTAGCCGATCCACAGGACGGCGATGAGTACGAACCAGACGTCGTGGAGTTCCATGCCTCGATCTCCTCAGCCTCAGTACGAGAAGGCCATGGGCCGGTCGGCGTCGTGGTCTCCGCCGATCTTGGTGGGCGGATTGAGGTCGTCCTCGGTGAGCTCGGGCGGGCCGGCCTTCACGTACTTCACCAGAAGCTTCACCTCGATCACGGCGAGGACGGCGTAGAGCAGCGTGAAGACGATCATCGACGTGAGCACCTCGCCCTGGGAGGTCCCGGGGGAGACCGCGTCACGGGTGCGCAGCACGCCGTAGACGACCCACGGCTGACGGCCCATCTCGGTGAAGATCCAGCCCCAGGAGTTGGCGATCAGTGGGAAGAGCATCGTCCACAGGGCGACGATCCAGTACCACTTGCCCAGGCGGGGGCTGAGCGCCTTGTTCCGGAAGAGGACCAGATGCGGCACCTCGTCCTCACCGGTCCGCAGCCCGGGCGCCAGCATGAACTTCTTGCGGGTCAGCCACAGACCCACGACTCCGACGGCCAGCGACGCCATGCCGAAGCCGATCATCCAGCGGAAGCCCCAGTAGGCGACGGGGATGTTCGGCCGGTAGTCACCGGGGCCGTACTTCTCCTGCTCCGCCTTGTTGACGTCGTTGATGCCCGGCACGTACGAGTCGAAGTCGTCGTTCGCGAGGAAGGACAGCAGGCCGGGGATCTCTATGGCCACGGAGTTGTGGCCCTTCTCGACGTCGCCATAGGCGAAGACGGAGAAGGGGGCGGGTGCCTCGCCATCCCAGAGCGCCTCCGCCGCGGCCATCTTCATGGGCTGCTGCTTGAACATGACCTTGCCGAGGAGGTCGCCGCTGATCGCGGTGCCGAGGCCCGCGATGATCAGGGTGATCAGGCCGAGCCGCAGCGAGGTCCGCATCACGGAGACATGCCGCTTGCGGGCCAGGTGGAAGGCCGAGATGCCGACCATGAACGCGCCGCCGACCAGGAAGGCCGCGGTCATCGTGTGGAAGAACTGGTTGAGCGCGGTGTTCTGGGTGAGCACCAGCCAGAAGTCGGTGAGTTCGGCCCGGCCCCGCTCGGCGTTGATCTTGTAGCCGACCGGGTGCTGCATCCAGGAGTTGGCCGCGAGGATGAAGTACGCGGACAGGATGGTGCCGATCGACACCATCCAGATGCAGGCGAGGTGGATCTTCTTGGGCAGCTTGTCCCAGCCGAAGATCCACAGCCCGATGAACGTGGACTCGAAGAAGAAGGCGATCAGCGCCTCGAAGGCGAGCGGGGCGCCGAAGATGTCGCCGACGAAGCGCGAGTAGTCGGACCAGTTCATGCCGAACTGGAACTCCTGCACGATGCCGGTGACGACACCCATCGCGATGTTGATCAGGAAGAGCTTGCCCCAGAACTTCGTCGCCCTGAGGTACTTCTCCTTCTCCGTGCGCACCCAGGCCGTCTGAAGCCCGGCAGTGAGGGCCGCGAGGGAGATCGTCAGCGGGACGAAGAGGAAGTGGTAGACGGTGGTGATGCCGAACTGCCAGCGCGCCAGCGTCTCCGGCGCAAGAGCTAGGTCCACGACATCTTCTCCTTACATCGCGTGGTCACGTGGGCAGTTTGCCCCGTTTGCCCCACCCATTCAGGGAGAAACAGGGACACGCTTGTGAACGCGTTCACATTCACAAGCATTATGGCTCATACGAAATCCGTACCTTCAGCCGGGGGGTCCCCCTACCGAAGGTCACCCCTTCCCAAGACCTTCAACATATTGTTGAATCCGGGCCATGACCCTTCGGATACGAATCTCCTGGCCCGCCGGCCACACCACGGCCACGATCGACGAAACCCCCACGAGCAAGGCGCTCGCGGGGGCTCTCCCGATCTCCTCCACCGCCCGGACCTGGGGCGAGGAGGTCTACTTCGACACTCCGGTCTCCGTGCCGCTCGAAGCCGACGCCCGTCAGGTCGTCGCACCGGGCACGGTGGCCTTCTGGACGGAGGGCGACGCGCTCGCCCTCCCCTACGGCCCCACCCCGATCTCGCTCGGGGACGAACCGCGCCTCGCGAGCCCGTGCAACATCATGGGCGCGCTGGACGGGGACCCGCGGATCCTGGCCACCGTCAGGGACGGCGACCCGATCCGCGTGGAAGTCGTGACCGACTGACCGTCGACCGTCACGTGACCGACTGACCGCCGGTCGTCACGTGACCGAGGGTGACCGCCGACCGTCACGTGCCGACTGACAGCCGACCGTCACCTACCGGTCAGCTCCCCTTGCGGAAGCCCTCCGCCGCCTTGAGGAACAGGTCGTTCGCCTCGCACTCACCGATCGTGACGCGCACGCCCTCACCCGCGAACGGCCGGACCACGACGCCGTGCCGCTCGCACTCCGCCGCGAAGTCCATGGTCCGCTCGCCGAGCCGCAGCCAGACGAAGTTCGCCTGGGTGTCCGGCACGGTCCAGCCCTGGGCCACGAGCCCCGCATGGACCCGCTCGCGCTCCGCCACCAGCGAGCCGACCCGCCCGAGCAGCTCGTCCTCCGCCCGCAGCGAGGCCACCGCCGCGTCCTGCGCGAGCTGGCTCACCCCGAACGGGACCGCCGTCTTGCGCAGCGCCGCCGCCACCGGCTCGTGGGCGACCGCGAAGCCCACCCGCAGGCCGGCGAGCCCGTACGCCTTCGAGAAGGTCCGCAGCACCGCCACGTTCGGCCGGTCGCGGTAGAGCTCGATGCCGTCCGGGATCTCGGTGTCGCGCACGAACTCCCGGTACGCCTCGTCGAGCACCACCAGGATGTCGGAGGGCACCCGGTCGAGGAAGCGCTCCAGCTCCGCACGGCGCACTGCGGTGCCCGTGGGGTTGTTGGGGTTGCAGACGAAGATCAGCCGGGTCCGGTCGGTGATCGCCGCGGCCATGGCGTCGAGGTCGTGCACATCGCCGTCGGTCAGCGGCACCTGCACCGCGGTCGCCCCGCTGATCTGCGTGATGATCGGGTAGGCCTCGAAGGAGCGCCAGGCGAACATCACCTCGTCGCCGGGACCGGCGGTCGACTGCACCAGGGACTGCGCCACGCCCACCGAGCCGGTGCCCGTCGCCAGGTGCGTGACGGGCACGCCGAAGCGGTCGGCCAGCTCCTCCATCAGCCCTGTGCAGGCCATGTCGGGGTAGCGGTTGAAGTTCCCGGCGGCGGCCAGCGCACTCTCCATCACGCCCGGCAGCGGCGGGTACGGGTTCTCGTTGGAGGACAGCTTGAAGGCGACCGGGCCCCCCGCGGCGGCCGGCTTGCCCGGCTTGTAGGTGGGGATGCCGTCCAGCTCGGCGCGCAGCTTCGGGCTCGTCCCGCTGGTCTCGCTCACAGTGTGTCCTCCTCGACGATCCTTGCCACCAATACTCCTCACCTTATGAGGATTCGCCTCCCCTGCGAATGGCCTGTGGACAACAGAGCGGCAACGGCGCCGGAGGGCCGGGGGGGCCCCGGACGGCGGCCGGGTGATCACCGGATCCCGGACGGCCGCCTCGCGGGGGAGCGCGCGGCGGGGTGGCGCGCGCCGGTGGCGAGCGCCGTGGCGCGCATCGCCCGTAGAGGTGAGTTGAGACCTCTTCGAGACCTCGCCCACTTGCCAGGTGCATGGGCACCTGGGTCTCCTGGTCCCAAGCAAGTGACCTGAACTTTCTTGTTTTCCAAGGCGGTTGAGGCTTAACGATCATGCAGAAACGTGCCTGTCCCTGCCTGCATATGCGACCGGCTCGACCCACCTCCCTCGCCCTACTATCGGCTCGCCATGACAGCAGCAGGGAAGCACCAGGTGAGCCGGGGACAGACCCGGGGAAGCCGGCAGGGCCGGGCGGGCATCCGGGACGTGGCCGCCGCCGCCGGAGTCTCCATCACGACTGTCTCCGACGCGCTCAACGGCAAGGGCCGGCTCCCGGACGCCACCCGCCGTCACGTCCGCGAGGTCGCAGACCGGCTGGGCTACCGCCCGTCCGCCGCGGCCCGCACGCTCCGTACCGGCAAGTCGGGCCTCATCGGCCTGACCGTGACGACGTACGGGGATGAACCTTTCACCTTCACCGAATTCGCGTACTTCGCGGAGATGGCCAGAGCCGCCACCTCGGCCGCGCTCGCCCGCGGCTACGCCCTCGTCATCCTCCCCGCCACCTCCCGTCACGACGTCTGGTCGAACGTCGCCCTGGACGGCACCGTCGTCATCGACCCCTCCGACCACGACCCTGTCGTCACCGAACTCGTCCGCCAGGGCCTGCCCGTCGTCTCCGACGGGCGGCCGGCCGGCACCCTGCCGGTCACCGCCTGGGTCGACAACGACCACGAGGCGGCCGTCCTCGACCTGCTCGACCACCTCGCGGCCGCCGGCGCCCGCCGGATCGGCCTGCTCACCGGCACCACCACCGACACGTACACCCGGCTCTCCACCACCGCGTACCTCAACTGGTGCGAGCGGGTGGGCCAGGACCCCGTCTACGAGGCCTATCCGGCGCACGACCCGTGCGCGGGCGCCGTCGCGGCCGACCGGCTGCTCGCCCGCCCGGACCGCCCCGACGCCGTGTACGGGCTCTTCGACCCCAACGGCACCGATCTGCTCGCGGCGGCCCGCCGCTACGGGCTGCGCGTGCCGGACGACCTGCTGCTGGTCTGCTGCAGCGAGTCGACCGTGTACGCCAACACCGAGCCGCCCATCACGACACTCTCGCTCAAGCCCCGCCGGATCGGCACCGCCGTCGTCCAGCTCCTCATCGACGCGATCGAGGGGATCGAGACCGACGGCCCGGTCGAGCAGGTGATACCGACGGAGCTGATCGTCCGCACGTCCTCGCAGCGACGGTCGCCGCGGACGACGGTCAGTCCGCCGAGGTCTCCCTCGAAGGACTGATCCCGGAGGACGGGGAGGGGGCGCGCGCCGGTTCGGGGAAGCCGCGCGCCGGTTCGGGGGGTCCCGGCGCCGGGTCAGCGGGATCCCGGCGCCGGATCGGGGGACGCACCGGGGGTAAACCTGCGGGCGGCCCGGCCCCTCCCCTGGCCTGGACCTTCCCAATTCGGGCGAAACAACCGGTGAACCCGGAGTGGACCCGGATTCACCACCCCTGGTGCGTCACACAGGAGGACGCTCATTCCTATGATGGGCGGACGACACCGCGGACCACCACGACCAGGCCGGTCCGCGATGTGCAGGGCATCGCGACGGTGGTGGAGGGGTCGATGACACAGGGGGCCGGACAGGAACCCGTGGTGCGCACGGCGACGTTGCGTGACTTCCGCGTACCTCCGTACGCCCGGGTGCCCGTCCAGGGGCAGTCGGTCGACCCGTTCCCCAGCGCCGCCCCGGCGGCCCCGGGGGGCCCTGCCGCACCTCAGGCACCGGCGGCCCCGGGTGGCCCTGCCGCACCTCAGGCACCGGCCGCTCCGCCCGCACCTCAGGCACCGGCCGCTCCGCCCGCACCTCAGGCACCGGCCGCTCCGCCCGCATCCGCCGACGCCACGCTGCACCTGGGCTCGGTCGGACACCCGGGCAACGCGTACCCCGCCGACGAGCCGCCCGAGGGCTACACCCCGACCGAGCGCGACCTGCCGGTCATCAACCGGGGCGACACGGTCCAGGTGCACGTCACCCCCGCGCCCCAGCCGGTGCCCGTGAATCCCGACGGCCCCGGCCCGCTCTTCGTCGTCGGCGACGTCCACGGCTACCTGGACGAACTCCTCGCGGCCCTGCACGCCCAGGGCCTCATCGACGAGAACGGCAACTGGTCCGCCGGCAACGCCCGCCTGTGGTTCCTCGGCGACTTCACCGACCGCGGCCCCGACGGCATCGGCGTCATCGACCTCGTGATGCGCCTGTCGGCCGAGGCCGCCGCGGCCGGCGGCTACTGCAAGGCCCTGATGGGCAACCACGAGCTGCTGCTCATCGGCGCCAAGAGGTTCGGGGACACGCCGGTCAGCTCCGGGGCCGGCACCGCCACCTTCCAGGCCGCCTGGCTGCTCAACGGCGGCCAGAAGCACGACATGGACCGCCTCCAGGACGTGCACCTCCAGTGGATGTCCCGGCTCGACGCCGTGGTGGAGGAGGACGGGCACCTGCTGCTGCACTCCGACACCACCGCGTACCTGGAGTACGGCCAGACCATCGAGGACGTCAACGACAAGGTCCACGAGATCCTCACCCGGAACGACGCGGACGAGGTCTGGGACGTCTTCCGGAAGTTCACCAAGCGCTTCGCCTTCCGTGACGAGGCCGCCGGACCGGAAGCGGTGCAGGAGCTCCTCGGCACGTACGGCGGGCACCGGATCGTGCACGGCCACAGCCCCATCCCGTACCTTCTCGGCCAGGTCGGCACCGAGGACGGCGAGGAGGGTGAGCGCCCGGTCGTGGACGGTCCGCACGTCTACGCGGACGGGCTCGCCATCGCGATGGACGGCGGAGTGACCATGGCCGGAAAGCTGCTGGTCGTCCAACTCCCCCTGCCCGCCTGAGGTATTAACCGTACGCATACGGGGAAGGCGATTTCCCGAAACACCCTGTCACCGCGTGCCGTAAGCGCAATACCATCGGCTCATCCGTAGCAGGCTCTCCTCCGTTTCCGCCCGACCTGCCGTTCTCCGCGGCCGGTTCCGGCCCTTACGGAGCATCGGGGGATGCACATGAACGTGGCTCCGCACCTGCTGACCGAGGACCGCGCCGAGTTCGAGCGGGTCCTCGACGACGCACTGCGCACCGCGCACGACCGGCCGGATCTCGCCGAGGTCGGCACCCGGCTCACCACTGTCCAGCTGCGCGCGATGGCCCTGAACGCGACAGCCCTGATCACGACCGCGGCCGCGGTCGAGTACGACCACTTCGTGAAGGTCCGCGAGCAGGTTCGCTCGGCGAGCAGCGCCATGGCGAGCGGTGCGGGCGAGGTGCCGGTCGAGGCCGGTGCGGCGGCCGGCGCGGGCGTCGTCGCCGTCGTCACCGTCCTCGCCCCGGTCCTCGCGGGCACGGCGGCAGTGATCTTCCTGCTGGTCGGAGCGGTCCTGAAGATGCTGGACCCGGCTCCCTCCTTCGCCGACACCCTGCTCACCGCGGGTCTCTTCTTCGGCGCCGTCGGCGCGGCCGGGCTGCTCTGCGCCGCCGCCGGGCTGCTGGTCACCGCCCTGCGCAACAGCGCGACCGAGGTCCACGCCCCGCACCCCGACGACGAGTTGTCACGCGCCCGGGCGGCCTGGTGCCAGGCACTCCTGGAACGCGGGGTCCTGCCCTTTCTCCGCGACGCCCTGGCCGCGCCCCCGCCAAGGGAGCAGCCGGCGCCGCCCCCGGCCCGCCGCATACCCAAGGTCGGATACAGCGGGCCGGACTTCAGCAGCCCCAGCGAGGGCGAGCCGTCGTCGCGGGCGAGCTACACGAGCCCCGACTTCACGAGTCCGGACTTCGGGCCGTCGGAGCACCGGGCCGAGTGACGGTCACGAGGACGGCTCCTCCAGGACCCTCACGCCATGGGCGAAGTCGTCGTTGCCGACCACGACCACCGCGACCACTTCGCCTGCCGCGGACCGCCCGGCCCACACCGGCCACACACCGTCCCCGGTCGTGTAGAACGCCACCAGGTCGGCGCCCGCGCCGTCGGCCGCGTCCGGCTCCGAGGTCCGCAGGAAGAACGCGGAGTCCTCGATGGTCTCCCCGGCCTTCTCGTCACCCTGGACCAGCGCCCGCGCGAAGAGCCCCTTCAGCCCCGTCCAGGAGCCGGCGTCGGCGAAACAGCCGCTCGCCCCGTCCGTGCCGAATCCGTACGCATGGCCGTCGTCGAGCAGCCGGACGTCGTTCTCCGGCCCGAGCACCATCTCCCAGGTGGCGACAGGCGCTTCGCCCACTTTCACGCGCACCGCCGGGGACGCGGTGGTGGTCACCCAGGTGCCCCTCCACTCGCAGTCGTAGCCGTAGCTCGCCTGCGCCTCCTGGAGCACGTACTCCCCTGGAGGGACGGGGACCACGAGTTCGGGCCCCTGGTCGAAGTTGTCGGGCCCGTCGATCGCCAGCAGGCCGCTGGGGACGCGCAGCGTGCCGCGTTCGACCGGCGCCAGCACGGTCACCTCCGGGCGGTGGGCGGTGGCGAGCCGGGTCCCCGGCCGGAACAGCTCGTCGAGACGACCCGCCCGCGCCGGCCGCGGCGGCAGCCACGGTTCCTTCGGCGCCGCCCCGCCGTCGGGCTCCGGTTCCGGGTCCGCCGTGGACATCCGCAGCTCGCCCGCGATCCCGTGCAGCTGCCCCGAGAACAGCGGCCAGGACCCGAACACCGGCCGGTCCAGCCACCGCTGCTCCACGGGGACGTCCGCCGAGGTCACGAAGATCCCGCGCCCCGGCCGCTCCCGCTCGTCGCGTCCGCGCCCGTCCGGATGGAGCGTCAGCTTCCACCGCTCGCAGCCCCGATCGAACTCGGGCGTCGTGGCGTCCGCGTACGTCCAGTCCTCCGTCTGGTACCGCAACAGCCGGTCGCCGTCCAGCAGTCGCAGGTCGAGCCGACGGGTGCGCCGGCCCTCTTCGTCGTAGACCCACACGCCCACGAAGTGGTCGCGCCAGGAGGTCAGGCGGACCTCCAGGGGCGCGTTCCGGCCCGGCCGTCGGCAGACCGCGACATAGGGCAGTCCGGCCCCGTCCCGTGCCGCCGCCGACTCGGCGGTCAGCGGCCGCCACAACGTGCGGCCCGCGAGGTCCCAGCCCTCGCCGTAGGCGATCTCCACGACGTCCTCCACCGGCTCCGCCCTCCGCTCGTACAGATGTACGGGTGTACAGGCAGAAGGTATCGGCCCGCGACTCCCCCGAGGGTCGCGGGCCGATACCGGTCAGGGGGCCGGGATCAGTCGGCCATCGGGAGGTAGACCCGGTTGCCGGACGCGGCGAACTCGGCCGACTTCGCAGCCATACCGGCCTCGATCTCGTCCGCCTTCAGATCACCGCCGTGCTCGCGGCGGATGTCCTGCGAGATCTTCATCGAGCAGAACTTCGGCCCGCACATCGAGCAGAAGTGCGCCGTCTTCGCGGGCTCCGCCGGCAGCGTCTCGTCGTGGAACTCGCGTGCCGTGTCCGGGTCCATGGCCAGGTTGAACTGGTCCTCCCAGCGGAACTCGAAGCGCGCGTCCGACAGCGCGTCGTCCCACTCCTGCGCGCCCGGGTGTCCCTTGGCCAGGTCCGCCGCGTGCGCCGCGATCTTGTACGTGATGACGCCGGTCTTCACGTCGTCCTTGTTCGGCAGGCCCAGGTGCTCCTTGGGCGTGACGTAGCAGAGCATCGCGGTGCCCCACCAGGCGATCATCGCCGCGCCGATGCCCGAGGTGATGTGGTCGTACGCCGGGGCGACGTCCGTGGTCAGCGGGCCGAGCGTGTAGAACGGCGCCTCCTCGCAGATCTCCTGCTGGAGGTCGATGTTCTCCTTGATCTTGTGCATCGGGACGTGGCCCGGGCCCTCGATCATGGTCTGCACGTGATGGCGCTTGGCGATCGTGTTGAGCTCGCCGAGGGTCTTCAACTCGGCGAACTGGGCCGCGTCGTTGGCGTCCGCGATCGAACCGGGCCGCAGGCCGTCGCCGAGCGAGTACGTGACGTCGTACGCCGCGAGGATCTCGCAGAGCTCCTCGAAGTTCGTGTAGAGGAAGTTCTCCTGGTGGTGCGCGAGGCACCAGGCGGCCATGATCGAGCCACCGCGCGAGACGATGCCGGTCTTGCGGCGGGCGGTCAGCGGCACGTAGGGCAGCAGCACGCCGGCGTGCACCGTCATGTAGTCGACGCCCTGCTCGGCCTGCTCGATCACCGTGTCCTTGTAGATCTCCCAGGTGAGCTCCTCGGCCTTGCCGTCGACCTTCTCCAGGGCCTGGTAGAGCGGCACGGTGCCGATCGGCACGGGGGAGTTGCGCAGCACCCACTCACGGGTGGTGTGGATGTTGCGGCCGGTGGAGAGGTCCATGACCGTGTCGGCGCCCCACTTCGTCGCCCAGGTCATCTTCTCCACCTCCTCCTCGATGGAGGAGGTGACCGCGGAGTTGCCGATGTTGGCGTTGACCTTCACCAGGAACCGCTTGCCGATGATCATCGGCTCGATCTCCGGGTGGTTCACGTTGGCCGGGAGCACGGCGCGGCCGGACGCGATCTCCTCCCGCACGACCTCGGGGGAGACGTTCTCGCGGATCGCGACGTACTCCATCTCCGGCGTGATCTCGCCACGGCGGGCGTACGCGAGCTGCGTGACGGCCTGGCCCTCGCGGCCCTTGCGGGGCAGCCGCGGGCGCCCCGGGAAGACCGCGTCGAGGTTCTTCAGTCCGCCGCCGCGCGGCGAGGTGTGCTTGATGCCGTCGTCCTCGGGCCGGACGGGACGGCCCGGGTACTCCTCCGTGTCGCCGCGCGCGATGATCCAGTTCTCGCGCAGGGGCGGCAGGCCGCGCCGGACGTCGGTGTCGATGGTGGGGTCGGTGTACGGACCGGACGTGTCGTAGAGCGTCACGTCCTTGCCGTTGGTGAGGTGCACCTGGCGGACGGGCACCTGGATGTCGGGGCGGGAGCCCTCGACGTATCCCTTGTGCCAGCCCGGCGTGCGCTCGCCCTGGCCGTTCGGGGCGTCCGTCTGGTCGGAGGCAGGCGTGCGTGCATCCTGAATGGTCATGAGACCGAATCTCCCTACGCCGGCATTACCCGGTAACAGGTTCGGCGGTCGGCGCAGCCTCCTCCCGTACGTACATCAGTACGCGCGTACGGTGATCAGCGCCCTCTCAGCCCGGTGCTCCGAGCTCCCGCGTGTGCAAAGGTGCCACCACGCTAGCGCCATCTCTGGCGTGCTGAACAGTGGGGCCCCGACGGTTCTTGCGATGATCGGTCGGTGACTTCGACACATCAGCCCCACGAACCGCACGGCCACGGGCACACCCATGGGCACGATCACGGGCCTGGTCAGGGCCTCGTGGACGGGGACCGGCACGGGCCCGGCCCCGGCCACGGGGACCGGTCCGACGGCCCGGGCCGCGGAGGCGGGGGCGGCGGGAACGGGGGTCCGGGCCGCGGAGGCGGGGGCGGCGAGAACGGTGGCCACGGACACAGTCACGCGCACAGCCACGGGCCCGCCGCGCCCGTCTCCCGGCATCTGCGGAAGGTCATCGCCGCGGTCCTCATCCCCTTCGCGACCGCCGTGGTCGTCGGGCTCGTGGTGCTGTGGCCGGGGAGCACCCCGGCGCACCAGCGCACGGGGGTCGGCTTCGACCGGCAGACCGAGCAGGGCAAGGTCACCGCCGTCCAGCACATCGACTGCAAGGACGTGAACGCCGCCCAGGTGCCGCCGACCGGCGACACCTCCACCCCGGAGGGACGGGAGGCGGTCAACGGGCAGCAGGGGCAGTGCGAGAAGGCGACCGTCACGGTCACCACCGGCCCGGAGAAGGGCCGTACCTTCACCGAGATCGTGCAGCCGGACGCGCCGCGACAACTCGACGAGGGACAGGGCGTGGTGGTCGCGTACGCCCCCGACGCCCCGCGCGACCTGCAGTACTCGGTCACCGACGTGGACCGGAAGGTGCCGCTCTACGTCCTCGCGGGCATCTTCGCGCTCGCCGTCGTGGTCGTCGGCCGGATGCGCGGCGTGATGGCGCTCATCGCGCTCGCGATCAGCTTCATGGTGCTGTCCTTCTTCATCCTGCCGGCGATCATCCAGGGGTCGAATCCGCTGGTGGTAGCCATCGTCGGCGCGAGCGCGATCATGCTGATCGCGCTCTACATGTGTCACGGCCTGTCGGCCCGCACCTCGGTGGCGGTGCTCGGCACGCTGGTCTCGCTGCTGCTGATCGGCCTGCTCGGCTCGTTCTTCATCGGCTGGGCCTCGCTCACCGGCAACACGGACGACAACACCGGTCTCATCCACGGGCTCTACCCGGAGATCGACATGTCCGGTCTGCTGCTCGCCGGCGTCATCATCGGCTCGCTCGGCGTGCTCGACGACGTGACCGTCACCCAGACCTCGGCGGTGTGGGAGCTGCACCAGGCCGATCCGCGGATGGGGCCGCGGGCGCTCTACCGGGCCGGTATCCGGATCGGGCGGGACCACATCGCCTCGGTGGTGAACACCCTGGTCCTCGCCTACGCCGGTGCGGCACTGCCGCTCATGCTGCTCTTCTCGATCGCGCAGAGCAGCGTGGGGATGGTGGCCAACAGCGAACTCGTCGCGGAGGAGATCGTCCGGACGCTGATCGGCTCGATCGGTCTGGTCGCCTCGGTGCCGGTCACCACCGGTCTCGCGGCGCTGGTGGTGTCGGCCGACCGGCCGGAGGCGGGACAGCAGCGCCCCAGCAGGGGCGGGCGCCGCCGACGTGCCAAGTGAAGCGGGCCCCCGGCCGGGAACGGTGACGGGCTCGGCGGACGGCAGGCTCGGCCGGGGACGGTGCGCGGGCCCGGCCGGGGACGGTGACGGGCTCGGCGGACGGCAGGCAGCTCGGCCGAGGACGGTGCGCGGAATTCGGTCGAGGACGGTGACACGAGCTCGGCAGAAGGCGGGGACGGCGGCCGGGCCGGTGTGGGTGACACCGGCTCAGCCGGCGTTCTCCTCCGCCAGGATGCGCCCGAGAGCGGCCTCCAGGCTGTCCTCGAAGTCCCCCAGTGTCTGTTCCTGACCGAGCGGGACGAGCTTGTCCGTACGGTCGAGGAAGGCGACGAGCGGCGGGGCGCTCGCCCGGAACAGGGCCCGGTCCGCCCCGACCTGAAGCCGGATCATCACGTCGGACAGTTGATCGGGATCGGTCGGCGCGATGTGGACGTCGCCGTCGCCGCTGGGCCGGTTGATCCCGTCGAGCAGCAGCTCCCTTCCGAACGCCCAGGTGACGGGAGCGTCTCCGGGGAGGTGGAACGTCATCCGCACCGCGTAGGGATCGCGGGTCTCGTACCGCAGTTCCACCGGAATCCTGAAGGAGAGCTCCTCGGAGACGAGGAAGCTCATCAGGACTTCGGCCTGAACCGTCTCTCGCATCATGTACCCCGCAGTAGATGGAGCAGTTGTGTTAGCACGCTGCTAGAAATGCTCGGTTGAAACGGCCAGGAATGATCCCTCATGGCCCTCTTGACGCAATCGTGCTGTAAGCACTAGCAGATCACAAGGAGTGATTTTTCAGATACTGATAGAGAACGCGAGCGAGCTGAACAGCTTTCCGATCTCGTTCTGTAGCCGGTCGATCGCGGGCAGCAACCGTTCTGCCTGGTGAAGGGGGAGGGAAATGGCCATGGCGGCCGCCGTGGATCCCGCCGTGATGGGGATCGCGGCACAAACTGTGCCGAGTGCATATTCCTGACGTTCCACCAGGGGCTCCATTCGCCCCATACCGCCCAAACGGTCCAAAAGGGCACGACGATTACGCACCGTATACGGCGTGATCGCTTCCACCGGATGCCGGTCGAGGTGGTCTTGACGACTTTTCAGATCCAGTTGACTCAGCAGGCACTGCCCGATGGCGTGCGCGTGGCCGGTCTCCCGGAAGTCGGCCCACTCGTCGACGGCGGGCGCCGCGGGGGTGTCCGCGACGGCCACGAGCTCGATCTCGCCCTCGCGGTAGACGGCGAAGTAGACGGGGACGCCGATGGAGTCCCGCCAGTGGGCGAGAGAGTCCTCGATCTTGGTGCGACGATTCTGCAGAACTCCCCCGCCGACCAGCCGACCGGCGGCGTCCCCGAAGACGAACACACCCTTCTCGCGGCGTAGATAGCCCTCGTGCGTCAGGGTGCGGAGGAGGTGGTACGCGGTGGGGAGCGGCAGGCCCGCCTCGCGCGCGAGCTGTTTGGCAGGGGCCCCGTCCTCGTGGGAGCCCACGGCCTCCAGCAGTCTGAGCGCCCGTTGCACCGAGCCGATCAGAGTAGGAGCAGCGGGCTGCGAAGCAGTGGCCAAAGGTCACCCCCAGGCGAGTCGACGAGTGCGTCGCACCCGCCCGCGGGGGCCGCCCCCGCGCGCCCGCCGCGGCCTGGGACCCGGCGGGGAGGTCTGTGCCTGAGGCTCCCGGAGCGGCAGAGGATTTCCACTCTAAGGGCAGCCTCCGCGGGGCCACGGGCTTCTACCTGCGCGTTCCCTCGGCCGGGCTAATCCCCGTCGGCAGGTTGATACGGGCGGGTAACTTGTCTACCGGCCAGGCTCCGCCGGGGTCCTGGCGCCTCCGGTCCGCACGGCCCTACCAGTCCTCGCGCGACGAGGACGAGGAAGTGAACTTGCGGACCACGTAGATCAGACCCCCGACCAGCGCCACGAACACCAGCAGCTTGAACAGCAGACCGACCACGATCGTCAGGACGCTGGTGATCAGACCGCCGAAGACGACCAGAGCGATGACGGGTATGGCGATCCACTTCACCCACCACGGCATCCCCGCGAGAATCTCCTTCACCGCCATTGCGCTTACCTCATCTCCGAAGACCGAGCCCGAAGGTCCGTCGGCGCTCCCTGCGCCGGACACCTTCGATGCTAGGGGCGGACACCAAGCGAACGGGGGCCTCACGGCCCTCCCTCTTCCCTGATCCGACCCCTAAGGGACCCGGCTCACCGCCCCCGAGATCGCGGGGCGTGGGCGCGCGGCCCCTCGCCGGCGAGCGGCGCGGGCGCGGCGCCCCTCGGCGCGGGGCGCGTCCCTCAGCCCTCCGGTGGCGAGAACACCACCATGACCCGCAGGTCCTCGGTGATGTGGTGGAACTTGTGCGGCACCCCGGCCGGCACGTACACCACACTGCCGCGTGCCACCTGGGTCGTCTCGTCCCCCACCGTGATCGAGGCCCGGCCGCTCACCACGAAGTACACCTCGTCCTGGCCGTGCGGCCGTTGCGGGTCCAGCTGCCCCGCGTCGAGCGCGTACAGGCCCACCGACATGTTCCGCTCACGCAGGAACTGCAGATAGGCGCCGTCGTTGGCCGCCCGCTCCGCCTCCAGCTCGTCCAGTCGGAATGCCTTCATCGTTGCTACGCCCCTGCCTTGGCCGGATCATGTCTGCCACGATCTGACACATGAAGAATTTCATCGTCAAGACGCTCGCGAACGCGGGCGCTCTGGGAGTGGCCATCTGGCTGCTGCAGGACATCACACTGACCGGGGACAGCACCGCGAAGAAGGCCTGGACCCTCATCCTGGTCGCTCTGGTTTTCGGCCTGGTGAATTTCCTGGTGAAGCCGGTCGTGAAGCTGCTCACGTTCCCGCTCTTCCTGCTCACGCTCGGGCTGATCACCCTGGTCGTCAACGCACTCATGCTGCTGCTGACGTCCTGGCTGGCCGACGTGCTCGACCTCAGCTTCCACGTGGAGGGATTCTGGACCGCCGTGCTCGGCGGCCTGATCATCTCCGTCGTCTCGTGGGCGCTGAACATCGTCCTTCCCGACAACGACTGAGGCAGCCATGACCTACCGCGTCTGTTTCGTCTGCACGGGCAACATCTGCCGCTCGCCGATGGCCGAGCACGTCTTCCGTGCCCGCGTGTCCGAGGCCGGCCTGACCGGCGCGGTGGAGGTGGACAGCGCCGGCACCGGAGGCTGGCACGAAGGTCACGGCGCCGATCCGCGTACGGTCTCCGTCCTGGACGCCCACGGATACGGTTCGCAGCACACCGCCCGCCGGTTCCTCGCCTCCTGGTTCCCCGCGCTCGACCTGGTGATAGCCCTCGACGAGGGGCACGCCCGGGAGTTGCGGGCGCTGGCGCCCACACCCGAGGACGCCGCGAAGATACGCCTGCTGCGCTCGTACGACCCGGCGGCGGGCGCCGACCTCGACGTGCCGGACCCCTATTACGGCGGCCCCGAGGGCTTCGAGCAGTGCCTGGAGATGGTGGAGGCGGCGAGCGGGGGACTGCTCGCCGCGGTGAGCGACGAGATCGAGGAACGAACGGCATGAGCGGCATCGAAGGACTCGCCCCCCAGGGTTCCGGGGGGATCGGCGACGGCACACGTGCGGTACGGGCCGGCCTTCCCGAGCCCGTGAAGTACGAGCCCACGCTGCCCGGACCGGTGTTCGCGGCGCACTTCCACCTGCCCGGCGACCCGACCGGCCCGTACACCTACGGCCGCGACGAGAACCCCACGTGGACCCATCTGGAACGGGCCGTCGGCGAGCTGGAGGCACCGGGGGAGGACGGCGTCGAGACGCTGGTCTTCGCCTCCGGCATGGCCGCCATCTCCGCCGTGCTGCTCTCTCAGCTCAAGGCCGGCGACGCCGTCGTCCTCCCCGATGACGGCTACCAGGCGCTGCCGCTGCTCCACGAGCAGATGCGCGCGTACGGCATCGAGGTCCGCACCGCCCCGACCGGCGGCGACGCGCAGCTGTCCGTGCTCGCCGGGGCGAAGCTGCTGTGGCTGGAGACCCCGTCCAACCCGGGGCTCGACGTGTGCGACGTGCGGCGCATGGTGACGGCCGCCCACGAGGCCGGGGCACTCGTCGCGGTGGACAACACCCTGGCCACCCCGCTCGGCCAGCGCCCGCTCCAGCTGGGCGCCGACTTCTCCGTCGCCAGTGACACCAAGGGCATGACCGGGCACGGCGACATCCTGCTCGGGCACGTCAGCTGCCGCGATCGGGAGCGTGCCGCCGAGGTACGGCGCTGGCGCAAGATCGTCGGCGCGATCCCGGGTCCGATGGAGGCCTGGCTCGCCCACCGTTCCCTGGCCACCCTCTCGTTGCGGATCGACCGGCAGTGCGGCACCGCGCTCGCCCTCGCCGAGGCACTCGCGACGCGCGGGGACGTGACCGGGCTGCGCTACCCGGGCCTTCCCGGCGACCCCTCGCACGAGGTGGCCGCCCGTCAGATGCGGCGCTTCGGCTCCGTCGTCTCCTTCGTCCTGCCGGACCGGAAGCGGGCCGACCGCTTCCTGGACGCGCTCCGCCTGGTCGACGACGCGACCAGCTTCGGCGGGGTGCGGTCCACAGCCGAGCGGCGCGGACGCTGGGGCGGCGACGCGGTGCCCGAGGGCTTCGTGCGCTTCTCGGTGGGCGCGGAGGATCCCGAGGACCTGATCGCGGACGTCCTGCGGGCCCTCGACGAGGCGGCCAAGGCCGCCGGATAGCCGGCCGGGCCACGGGACGGTACGGCCCGGCGGGCCCTGGCGCGGTACAGCGCGGCGGGCCCTGGCGCGGTACGGCCCGGCGGGCCCCCGGGAAAGGGGCGTTCCGAACCTCCCCCCTCGTGGCTCGGAACGCCCCACACCCTGCGGGTTCCTCGGCGGACGACCGCCCGAACAAGGCTAGTTGACTGTGCGTCAGTGTCCAATCACGGTAGCGACAGCGACCTATCGACTTATTTATAGTTGGACGGTCCTGAGGCGCTGTCCGCGGACCGCCTGAGTCGAACGGCCCCCGAGGGCCGGGAGGGGCGGACATGGATCTGACGCTGCTGCGCACGTTCGTCACGGTGCACCGGGCCGGGTCCTTCACCCGTGCCGCCGCGCTCCTCGGCCTCTCCCAGCCGGCCGTCACCAGCCAGATCCGCACCCTGGAACGACAACTGGGCAGGCCCCTCTTCCTCAGACGGGCCCGTGGGGTCACTCCCACCACCATCGGCGACGAGCTCGCCCACCGTGCCGCCCCGCACCTGGACGCGCTCGTCGAGATCGCCGGGACGGGCCTGGACGAGCAGACCGGGCTGCGCACCCTGCACGTCGCGGGGCCGCCCGAGTTCACCTCAGCCCGGGTGCTGCCCGCCCTGACCCCGCTGGTCACCCAGGGTCTCGCGGTCCGCGCCTCCCTCCTCGTCGACGCGCAGGAGTCCCTCGACGGGCTCGCCGCCGGCCACCACGACCTGGCCGTCGCCACCACACGGCCCCGCGGTGAGCTGTTCGCCGCCACGCCGCTCTGCGACGAGGAACACGTCCTCGTCGCGGCCCCGCGCTGGGCCGCCCGGCTCTCCCCCGAGGCGCTGCGCGAGGGCGCGGGCGCCCTGGAGCGGCTGCCGGTGGTCGAGGTGCACGAGTCGCTGCCGTTCGTCTCCCGCTACTGGACGGCCGTCTTCGAGTCCAAGCCGGCCGCCGCCGCGACGGTGATCGCCCCGGATCTGCGGGCCGTCCGCGACTCCGCCGTCTCGGGCGCGGGGCTCGCCGTGCTGCCGCGCTATCTGTGCGAGGAGGACCTGGAGCGGGGACGGCTCGTGGCGCTGCTCGACCCTCCGGTGCCGCCGCTGCGCACCTACTTCCTCGTCATCCGCACGGGCACGCTCGCCCTGCCGCACCTGGCGCGGGCCCACGAGTGGCTCCTGCGGGCCGCGGGGGACTGGTGAGTTTCCGTACAGCGGGCGTTTCAGGACAGCGGGGGCGGGCCATTTTCTTCCCATGACCGAACGACCTGTGGTCAAGCGCACCGCACGCGCCATCCTGCTCGACGGGGACGACCTGATCCTCATCAAGCGCACCAAGCCCGGAATGGATCCCTACTGGGTGACCCCCGGCGGCGGGGTCGAGGCCACCGACTCGACCGTCGTCGAGGCCCTGCACCGCGAGGTGGACGAGGAGCTCGGGGCCAAGATCACCGATGTGGTCCCCTGCTTCGTCGACACCGTCGAGCACATCGTCGACGGCGGGGTCTCCGGGGTGAAGGTCCAGCACTTCTTCGTCTGCCGCCTGGAATCGATGGACCTCTCCCTGCGCCACGGCCCGGAGGTCGACGAGCCGCTCGGCGAGTACGAGATCGTGCGCGTGCCGTTCAGCCGGGTCGGCATCGCCGCCGTCCACCTGGTCCCGCTCTCGCTCCGCCACTACCTGGACGGCAACATCGAGGGCGTCCGGGCGATGCACGCCCCGGACCTCGGCTGAGCCCTGAGCCGGAGAACCGGAGAACAGCCCCTCGGCACCCGGCCGGCGGGGCGGGCCCTGGGCCGGCGGGCCTAGGAGGCCTGGGGGACGAGCTCCCCGAGATAGTCGTGCCGGATCCGGTCGGTGGGGATGCCGGCGCCCTTCAGGGCGTCGACCCCACTGCGGATCATGCCGAGCGGCCCCGAGAGATACGCGTCGTACTCGGCCCAGGGCCCGTAACGGGCCACCGCGTCCGGGAGCCGGCCCTCGTCCTCGGTGACCGGGCGCACGGCCAGCCACGGGAAGGTCTGCTGGAGCCGCATCATCGTGTCGATGTCGTACAGGTCGTGGCCGCTGCGGGCACCGTAGAACACCTCCACCGGCCGTCGGTCCCCGTGCTCGGCGACGTCCTCCACCAGCGCCTTGATCGGCGCGATGCCGGTCCCGCCGCCCAGGCAGAGCAGCCCGTTGTCGGTGGAGTGGTCGACGGTCATCGACCCCGCGGGCGGCCCGAGCCGCAGCACGTCCCCCGGGCGGGCGCGGTGGACCAGGGCGTTGGACACCCAGCCCGCCGGCACCGCCTTCACGTGCAGGCTGAGCAGCCCGTCCGGCCGGGGTGCGGAGGCGAAGGAGTAGTGACGCCATATCCGCGGCCACCACGGCGTCTCGAGCGTCGTGTACTGCCCGGCGAGGAACGGGTACGGCTGGTCGGGGCGGAGCGTGACGACGGCGACGTCCGGGGTCCTCAGGTCATGGCTGACCACCTCGGCCTGCCACCAGGGGGGCGCGAGCTGCTCGTTCTCGGCGGCCGCGTCGATCATGATCTGCGAGATCGTCGTGTACGTGCGCACCCAGGCCGCCTCCGTCTCCGCGTCCCAGGTCGTCCCGGCGTACCGGACGAGCGCGCCGATGAGCGCCTCACCCACGGCCGGGTACTGCTCGGGTCTCGTGCCGTACTTGCGGTGCCCCCGCCCGAGGTTCTGCAGGTACTCGGTGAGCACGCGCGTGTTGTCCAGGTGCTCGGCCGCCGTGAGCAGCGCCTTCAGCAGCCGGTCGCGCTGGGTGTCCATGGCCGCCGGGAACATCGCGCGCAGCCCGGGATGGCGGGTGAACAGCAGGGCGTAGAAGTACGAGGTCACCCGGTCGGCGACCGGTGCGATCTCCACCAGGGTGCGGCGGATCAGGACGGCGTCGGGCGAGGGCGTCCTCGTGGTGGCCGCCCGCTCAGGAATCGTTTCGTCCATCGGTATGAGGGGCGGCGCATCCGTGGCCGCAGCCGGAGCATCAGTCATGTCATGTGCCTCCCTGCAGTCGGCCTCCGTGTTCGCAGGATGACAGTCCGTGGAGGGTCTTGGACAGAAAGTGGGATTCCCGGTGATTCGCCCCGCCCCAGGGACTAGGCTGCGTTGTTTCGGACCAATTCATACGCCTCGCGCAGATCGCCGCCCGTGTAGCGGTGCCGGGCCAGGTCCGTGAGGTGATGGTCCGCGTTCACGGCGACGGACTCGGGCACGATCGCGAAGAGTTCGGCGTCGGACATCGAGTCTCCGTACGCGACGCAGTCGGCCCTCCCGACACCGAAGCGCGCGCAGAGTTCGCCGGCGATCCGTACCTTCGCCGAGGCGTCGAGGATGCCGGGCCGGTGAATCGGCTCCGCGAAGGGGACGGCGGGCCAACGGGAGCCGTGGGCGGCGTCCAGACCCCACTCCAGCAGCCGCTCGACGAAGAAGTCGGGCGACAGCGAGATGACCGCGCAGTGACTGCCTTCGGCCCGGATCTCCGCCCACACCTCCCGGATGCCGGCCAGCCAGGGCGCACCGTCGAAGGCCGCCGTCACCTGCTCCGGGGTGAGCTCGGACCAGAGCGCATGGGCCCGTACCGCGAACTCGTCAGGAGTGAGCCCCCGCAGCAGGAACTCCCGCTCCAGCCGGTCGATCTCCTCGCTCACCCCCAGCTGCCGGGAGATCTCCACCGCCGCGGCCGAGCCACGGATCAGCGTGCCGTCGAGATCGAAGAGGTGAAGTCGGCGCCTGCCGTTCAGGGTCGTCATGTACGCCGAGGCTAGTACGCCGGCTTACTCCCCCGGGAAGACGCGAGGGACGGTGGGTCTTGGGCACGGTGTTTCACGTGAAACATCTCCGGCGGCCCGTGCGGCGGGCACTCCTCGTCGTCCATGTCGCGGTCTCCGTGGCCTGGCTCGGCCTCAGCCTGGGGCTGCTGGCCCTCGGCCTCACCGCGTACACGACCCATGACCCCTCCCTCACCCAGGCGGCCTACCGGGCCATGAAGGTGTTCGCGGACTGGCTCCTCGTTCCGGTCGCCCTGGTGACCTTCGGCAGCGGTCTGGTGCTCTCCCTGGGAACTCCTTGGGGGCTCGCCCGGCATCGCTGGGTCTGGATCAAGTTCTGGATCACCCTGGCCACCGCCATCGCGACGATCTTCGCCCTCCGGCCGGAGATCGCACACGCCGCGGCGGCCGGGGTGCCGGACAGCAGTCTGGTCGCGGCACCCGTGGTCTCGACGACCGCCTATCTCTTCATGACCGCGATCTCGGTCCTCAAGCCCTGGGGTCTGACGAGACGTGGACGTCACCTGCGGGACTCCGCCACCCTCCGGCGGGCGGGGGCCCCCGCGGCGCCGCGTAAAGCGGTGGACGCGAGCCGACCCCGTCGGACAGCCTGACCACCATGCCCCTCTCGCATCCCTCGCTCGACCAGCTCCCCATCCGGCGCCTCACCGGCGACGACCTGCAGGCCTGCGCCGATCTGTCCGAGGACCGGGGCTGGCCCCGCGAGGAGCACAAGTGGGGGCTGCTGCTCACCGCGGGGATGGGGCTCGGCATCGACGACCCCTCGGGCAGGGGACTGGTCACGGCCTGCGTGGTCACGTCCTACGGGCCCGGTCTGGGCGCGATCGGCATGGTCCTGGTCGCCGAGCGGTACGCCCGCCGGGGCGTCGGACGCCGCTTGATGCAGCACGTCCTCGACGAAGCCGAGGGGACTCCGCTCAGCCTGTACGCCACGAGCAACGGGCAGCCGCTCTACGAACAGCTGGGCTTCACGCAGACGGGCCACTCCGAGATGCTCAGGGGCCGCTTCACCGGCACCGAACCCGCGACCGCGGGCGGGGTCCGCCCGGCGACGGCAGAGGACCTCCAGCACGTCCTGCGCCTCGATCACGAGATCTTCGGAGTCGACCGCACCCACCTCATTACCCGTCTGCCGGCCTTCGCCGATCATCTGCGGGTCGCCGAGCAGGACGGCGAGATCACCGGCTTCGGCGCTCTCTGGCCCAACATGGACACCCATGTCCTCGGCCCGCTGATCGCCCGCGACCCTGCCACGGCCCAGGCGCTCGTCGCCTCGCTCGCCGGCGCGAGCGACCGCCCGCTGCGTACGGACGTCGACACCCGCCACACCGCGCTGCTGACCTGGCTCAAGGCGAACGGCCTGGAGCACATCGCCACCAACGCGGTCATGGTCCACTCCCTGCCCGACCTCCCTGGCGACTGGACCCGACGCTTCGCTCCCCTGACCGTCGCGGCGGGCTAGGTCCTGTCGTCAAACTCCCGTCGTTGCCCGGAGGGCGGCCCCGCGGCGTCAGGTGCGTGCTCTCGGTGTGCCGGGCGCGAGGCCTCGTACCGGACGTACTCGGGCTTGTGCCCGGTGCAGCGAGAGCGCGTACATGGCGTCGCGGGGCAGGCGGGAGTTTGACGACAGGGCCTAGGCACCCGCCCCCGGTTCAGCGGCCCACCGATTTATTTGCACACGCGGACTTTTGCGCTTCATCGTCTACTCTTGGTGGGGAACCGCGACGACCGAGGAGACCGAGGAGAGATCATGACCGCGACGGACCCGGCACTGACGGCCCTCTCCCAGGGCTGGTGCGCCCTTTCCCTGCTGCACGGCAGGATCGAGTCGCACATCGAGCGTGCCCTGGAGTCCCAGCACGGTCTGAGTGTCCGCGAGTACTCCCTCCTCGACGTGCTCAGCCGGCAGCACGACGGTCCCGGCGGGCACCTCCAGATGAAGCAGGTGGCCGACGCGGTGGTGCTCAGCCAGAGCGCGACCACCCGGCTCGTCACCCGGCTCGAGGACCGCGGTCTGCTCACCCGGTACCTCTGCGCCACCGACCGGCGCGGTATCTACACCGACGTCACCGAGGCCGGCCAGAAGCTGCTCGACGAGGCTCGCCCCACCAACGACCGCGCCCTGCGCGAGGCCCTCGACGAGGCGGCCGTGAACCCGGAGCTGACCCCGCTGGTGCGGGTCGTCGAAGGCCTCGGCGTCCCGGCCTGAGTCCCCGGCGGCACGGCGTAGCCTGCCCAGCATGAGCGATCTTGAGATAAGGCCCGCCGAGCAGGGTGACCTGCCTGCCATCGTGGCGATGCTGGCCGACGACCCGTTGGGCGCCCAACGCGAGTCTCCGGACGACCTCGCCCCGTACCTCGCCGCCTTCCAGCGGCTCGCGGGAGACCCGAACCAGCACGTGGTCGTCGCCGTGCGCGCGGGCACGGTCGTCGGCACGCTGCAGCTCACTGTCATTCCCGGGCTCTCCCGCCGCGGCACCACCCGATCGATCATCGAGGGCGTCCGTATCCACGCGGAGGAGCGCGGCAGCGGGCTCGGCAGCCGGCTCATCGAGTGGGCCGTCGAGGAGTCCCGGGCACAGGGCTGCCGACTGGTACAGCTGACCTCCGACGTCACCCGTACCGACGCCCACCGCTTCTACGAGCGGCTCGGCTTCGAGGCCTCCCATGTGGGATTCAAGCTGGGCCTGTGAGGCCGGCGAGCTGGGGGATGCGCTGTTTCACGTGAAACAGCGCATCCCCATCCCCCGCGGCCTAGGTCAGAGCCCGCGCCAGCCCGCCTCGTCGACACCACCGGGCACGGCGTCCCCCTGCTCGTAGGGCTCCCGGGTGAAGACGAACGAGCCCAGGTCGAGATGGCTCACGGTGCCGTCCGGGCGGCGCACGGCCCGCAGCGTCTCCCCCTGGTAGTAGCCGTCGAGGCCGATCCAGCCACCGTCGGGCAGCGCTCGGAAGGTCGCCCGCCGCCCAGCACCCCGCAGCGGCTCCAGGACCACCCCGCCCCCGGGGCCGACCCGCAGCCCGTAGGCGTACGTGCCCCAGTACCAGGGGCCGGTGAGGGCGAGCAGTTCCTCGTCGACCTCGGCCTCCGCGAGCGGCCTCCAGGGCTCCGGGAAGCGCGGCTCGGCCTCCGCCACGATCCGGACGAGATCAGCCGCCACAGAGGACGGCAGAGGGCCCGACGTGGCGTTCGCGAGCGCCACGGCACCCAGGCCGTCCTCGACGCTCACCCAGAGACCGGCGACGAAGCCGGGCAACGAGCCCGTGTGGCCGACGAGCGTCCGGCCGTCATGGCGCAGCAGTTGGAGCCCGAGGCCGTACCCCCACTCCGCGTCGCCCGGTGCCGGCGGCACCGCCGGCACCCGCATCTCCTCGAGAGACGCCCGGCGCAGCACCCGCTCGTCGCCCTCGGCCAGGAACGCGGCGAACCGGCAGAGGTCGCCGACGGTCGACCAGAGCACCCCGGCCGGCGCCATGATCCCCAGATCCTCCAACGGCTCGGGCAGCATCACATCGGCCCACGGATGCACCGCCCAGCCGCCCGCGTGCGGGGCGACCGGCTGTACCGATGTGCGGCCCAGCCCCAGCGGCTCCAGGATCTCGGTACGCAGCGCCTCCTCCCAGGACATCCCGCGTACGGCCTCGACCAGCGAACCCAGCAGCGTGTAGCCGGGGTTGGAGTAATGGAAGAGGCGCCCGGACGGATGCACCAGGGGACGCTCCCCCAGGACGTCGGCCAACTCCGGTCGTGTCGCCCCCGGCGTCCGCTCCCACCACGGCGCGGGCGCCTCGGCCGCCAGGCCGGCGCTGTGCCCCAGGAGTTGAGCGATCGTCACCTCGCCGACGCCGGTCCCCTTCAGATGCTTCTCCAGGGGGTCGTCCAGCCCGATGAGCCCCTCGTCCCTCAGCCGCATCACCAGAACCGCGGTGAACACCTTGGTGATGGAGCCGATCCGGAACTGTGTCTCCGCGTCCGGAGCGTGCCCGTCGACGCAGGAGCGCGACCCGAACCAGACGGTCCGCCCCTCCCGCACCACACCCGCGACGAACGAGGGCGAGCGCCCCTGGGTCTGGGCGACGGCGATCCGGTGCAGCAGGGCACGCTCGGTACTGGGCAACAGGTCTTCGAAGGAAGAGGTCATGCGGTCATCTTCGCCCCGCACGTCCTCGTCCGCGCCGTCGTTTTCCGCACGGTGCCCGCACGCGGGCGCCCTCTCCCTCGCCCGGCGCCACCAGACGACGGCTCAGGTCTGCGCCATGTCCACGAAGCGCGAGTAGTGACCCTGGAAGGCCACGGTAATGGTCGCGGTCGGACCGTTACGGTGCTTGCCGACGATGATGTCGGCCTCGCCCGCGCGCGGGGACTCCTTCTCGTAGGCGTCCTCGCGGTGCAGCAGGATGACCATGTCCGCGTCCTGCTCGATCGAGCCGGACTCTCGGAGGTCGGAGACCATCGGCTTCTTGTCCGTGCGCTGTTCCGGACCACGGTTCAGCTGGGAGAGCGCGATGACCGGGAGCTCCAGCTCCTTGGCGAGGAGCTTCAGGTTTCGCGACATGTCGGAAACCTCCTGCTGACGGCTCTCGGAGCGCTTGGAGCCGCCGGACTGCATCAGCTGGAGGTAGTCGATGACCACGAGCTTGAGCCCGTTGCGCTGCTTGAGGCGCCGGCACTTGGCGCGGATCTCCATCATCGACAGGTTCGGCGAGTCGTCGATGTAGAGCGGGGCCTGCGAGACGTCCGGCATCCGGCGGGCGAGCCGGGTCCAGTCCTCGTCGGTCATGGTGCCGGAGCGCATGTGGTGCAGCGCCACCCGGGCCTCGGCCGAGAGCAGACGCATCGCGATCTCGTTGCGGCCCATCTCGAGGGAGAAGATGACGCTGGGCAGGTTGTTCTTGATGGACGCGGCCCGGGCGAAGTCCAGCGCGAGCGTGGACTTACCCATGGCGGGTCGCGCCGCGATGATGATCATCTGACCGGGGTGCAGACCGTTGGTGAGCGCGTCGAGGTCGGTGAAGCCGGTGGGCACACCGGTCATCTCGCCGCTGCGAGAGCCGATCGCCTCGATCTCGTCGAGCGCGCCCTCCATGATGTCGCCGAGTGGGAGGTAGTCCTCGGTGGTGCGCTGCTCGGTGACCTGGTAGATCTCGGCCTGGGCCCGGTTGACGATCTCGTCGACGTCGCCGTCGGCCGCGTAACCCATCTGCGTGATCTTGGTGCCGGCCTCCACGAGACGACGCAGCACGGCTCGCTCGTGGACGATCTCCGCGTAGTACGAGGCGTTGGCGGCCGTCGGGACCGACTGGACGAGGGTGTGCAGATACGAGGCACCACCGACGCGGGTGATCTCGCCGCGCTTCGTGAGCTCGGCGCCGACCGTGATGGGGTCGGCGGGCTCGCCCTTCGCGTAGAGGTCGAGGATCGCCGCGTAGACGGTCTCGTGGGCCGGCTTGTAGAAGTCGTGGCCCTTGATGATCTCGACGACGTCGGCGATGGCGTCCTTGGACAGCAGCATGCCGCCGAGGACGGACTGCTCGGCGTCCAGGTCCTGCGGGGGGACGCGCTCGAAGCCGGACAGCCCGGAGTCCCAGCCGCCCTCGCTGCCGCGCTCGTGCTGGTCCTCCCGCCCCCGTCCGCGGCCCCGGGGCTCGCGGGTCCGGGTGGGCAGCCGGTCGCTGGGTCCGCTGTCGGCCCAGGGATCGTCCAAGGGCTCGGTCATGCTCACCAAGCCACCTCCTCCCGTCCGCTCCGCGGACCTCTCCGTGCCACTCTTTCTTACGCCACGGCTCGGACAAACAAGAGGCTTTGACTCCGCTTCTGGCGCGTCGGGCGCCGGACCACGGTAGGCCCGCGGGCACCGTCAGCCAATCTGGTTATCCACAGGGCCTGTGGGTGAAGGCCCAGATGCTGTGGAGAACCCCCCGGAACCTGTGCACGGACCGGGGGACAGCCGTGTGGACAAACTCATAGGCGCCCGGGACAAGCGGCTCTGACCTGCACCTTTTCCATCCACGGGCTGTGGGGGAGAAAAACTTCTTCACCCGGATCAAGATCAGAACAAACGGCGCACACCCGAAGGGTCTCTCGCGCCTGAAGTAAGGATCAATAGTTCATTGCATCTCTTACCTGTGGAAGATTAGATTGAGCCCATGCATCAGGCTCACACGACCCCCAAGGCCGTTCGGCGCCAACACGACCGCGAGATCGTCTCGCTCGCCGTCCCGGCCTTCGGCGCACTCGTCGCCGAGCCTCTCTTCCTCATGGTCGACAGCGCCATTGTCGGCCACCTGGGCACTCCCCAGCTCGCCGGACTCGCCATCGCCTCGGCGCTTCTGGCCACCGCCGTGAGCGTCTTCGTCTTCCTCGCATACGCGACCACTGCGGCCGTCGCCCGCCGCGTCGGCGCCGGCGACCTCCAGGCGGCCGTCCGCCAGGGCATCGACGGCATCTGGCTCGCCCTCCTCCTCGGCGCCGCCGTCGTCGCCTTGATGCTGCCCACCGCTCCCTGGCTGGTGGACATCTTCGGCGCCTCCGACACCGCAGCTTCGTACGCCGTGACCTATCTGCGGATCTCCAGCCTCGGCATCCCCGCCATGCTGGTGGTCCTGGCCGCCACCGGCGTCCTCCGCGGCCTCCAGGACACCCGCACCCCGCTCTACGTCGCCATCGGCGGCTTCACCGCCAACGCCGCCCTCAACCTCGGACTGGTCTACGGCGCCGGGCTCGGCATCGCGGGCTCCGCCTGGGGCACGGTCATCGCCCAGCTCGGCATGGCGGGCGCCTATCTCGCCGTGGTGATCCGCGGCGCCCGCCGGCACGGCGCCTCGCTCCGCCCCGACGCCGCCGGCATCCGGGCCTGCGCCCAGGCCGGTGCGCCGCTCCTGGTCCGTACGCTCTCGCTCCGGGCCGTCCTGATGATCGCGACCGCCGTGGCCGCCCGTCTCGGTGACGCCGATGTCGCCGCCCATCAGGTCATCCTGTCCCTGTGGAGCCTGATGGCCTTCGCGCTCGACGCGATCGCCATCGCCGGGCAGGCCATCATCGGCCGCTATCTCGGTGCCGACGACGCGGACGGCGCCCGCCAGGTCTGCCGGCGCATGATCCAGTGGGGTGTGCTGTCCGGAGTCGCCCTCGGAGTGCTGCTGATCGTCGCCCGGCCGCTCTTCATCCCCCTCTTCACCAGCGACCCCGCGGTCCAGGACGCGCTCCTCCCCGCACTCCTCGTCGTGGCGCTCTCCCAGCCCATCGCCGGGGTGGTCTTCGTCCTCGACGGGGTACTCATGGGCGCCGGTGACGGCCCCTACCTCGCCTGGGCCATGCTGCTGACCCTGGCTGTCTTCGCGCCGGTCGCCCTGCTGATCCCCACGCTCGGAGGCGGCCTCACCGCACTGTGGGCAGCGATGACGCTGATGATGACCGTCCGGATGGCGACGCTGTGGTTCCGTGAGCGCTCCGGCCGCTGGCTGGTCACGGGCGCCACGCGCTGAGCGTTGTTTCACGTGAAACGGCGGAAGGGCCGCACCCCGAGGGGTGCGGCCCTTCCGTACTACTGAGCGCAGTTTGCCCGATGGCAGCGTTACGCGGCGACGACCTCGACGCCGAGCTTCGCGGCAACGTCGGGGTGCAGACGCACGGACACCTGGTGCGAGCCCAGGGTCTTGATCGGCGAACCGAGCTCGACGCGACGCTTGTCGACGTCCGGGCCACCCGCGGTCTTGATCGCGGCAGCGATGTCGGCCGGGGTCACGGAGCCGAAGAGACGGCCGGCGTCGCCGGAGCGAACGGCCAGGCGCACCTTCGTGCCCTCGAGCTGGGCCTTGATCTCGTTGGCCTGCTCGATGGTCGCGATCTCGTGGATCTTGCGGGCGCGGCGGATCTGCGCCACGTCCTTCTCGCCACCCTTGGTCCAGCGGATCGCGAAACCACGCGGGACCAGGTAGTTGCGAGCGTAGCCGTCCTTGACGTCGACGACGTCGCCAGCGGCACCGAGGCCGGAGACCTCGTGGGTGAGGATGATCTTCATTTTCCGGTCACCCTTCCCTTATCGCGCGGTGGACGTGTAGGGCAGCAGCGCCATCTCACGGCTGTTCTTGACGGCCGTGGCGACGTCACGCTGGTGCTGCGTGCAGTTGCCGGTCACGCGACGGGCACGGATCTTGCCGCGGTCGGAAATGAACTTCCGCAGCATGTTCGTGTCCTTGTAGTCGACGTACGCGACCTTGTCCTTGCAGAACGCGCAGACCTTCTTCTTAGGCTTGCGCACAGGCGGCTTCGCCATGGTGTTTCTCCTGTGTGATCAAGAAGTTTGGGTACGAGCTGCTCCCAGGGCTTGCGCCCTAGAAGGGAGGCTCGTCCGAGTAGCCGCCGCCGGAGTTGCCACCCCAGCCGCCACCGCCGCCGCCCTGCTGACCGCCGGAGGGGGCGCTGGAGGCCCAGGGGTCGTCGGAGGGAGCTCCGCCGCCCTGCTGGCCGCCGCCGGAGTTGCCACCCCAGCTGCCACCGCCGCCACCCTGCTGGCCGCCGCCACCGCCGCCGTAGCCGCCCTGACCACCGCGACCGGTGGTGCGGGTGACCTTGGCCGTGGCATTGCGCAGGCTGGGGCCGACTTCCTCGACGTCCAGCTCGTAGACCGTGCGCTTGACGCCCTCGCGGTCCTCGTACGACCGCTGCTTCAGCCGGCCCTGCACGACGACGCGCATGCCCTTCTGAAGCGACTCGGCGACGTTCTCCGCCGCCTGACGCCAGACCGAGCAGGTCAGGAACAGGCTCTCGCCGTCCTTCCACTCGTTGGTCTGACGGTCGAAGGTGCGGGGAGTGGACGCGATACGGAACTTCGCGACGGCCGCACCGGACGGGGTGAAGCGCAGCTCGGGGTCTTCGACAAGATTGCCGACGACCGTGATGACGGTCTCGCCTGCCATGGGTGAACCTCTCGGCGGGATTGCTTCTGGCTGCTAACTGCTACTCGGACCCGAGTACCTGTGAGCGAAAGCTCAGTGGGTCTCGGGGCGGAGGACCTTGGTCCGGAGGACCGACTCGTTCAGGTTCATCTGGCGGTCGAGCTCCTTGACGACCGCAGGCTCGGCCTGCAGGTCGATGACCGAGTAGATGCCCTCGGGCTTCTTCTTGATCTCGTAGGCGAGACGACGACGGCCCCAGGTGTCGACCTTCTCGACCTTTCCGTTGCCCTCACGGACGACGGAGAGGAAGTTCTCGATCAGCGGGGAGACAGCGCGCTCCTCGAGATCGGGGTCGAGGATGACCATCACCTCGTAGTGACGCATGTGGAACCCACCTCCTTTGGACTCAGCGGCCACGGTCGTTCCGTGGCAGGAGGGTCGTGATGCGTGAGCAACGGTATCCGCCGCCACTGACAGTCCCCCTCGCGAGCGAGGGGTGCCGTCGAGGCCCTTGGACGGACCTGGGCAGACACCGGTGCAGACCGTACAGAGTACCCGCACATCGCGCTGCGGTTGAAATCCGGCGGTGAGGGGACGCAATCTGTACCCAACGGATGTGGGCGGCGTCACAAGGCGTCGCCTTCCGGACGGCACGCCAGGAGGTGCCCCATGGCACAGGCAATGCGACCCGACCCCGGACACTCCCTCTTCGCCACGGACGGCAAGCCCCACCCGCTCCAGGACGCCCTGATGGGCATCACACTCTTCCTCGGAGTCCTCGCCGCCATCACCGCGCAGTTTCACCACCTGCACGCCCTGGCGTCCTGGGCGGGACTGATCGGCATCCTGACGGGTGCCTACGGCCAGTTCATCTCGGTGACGACACGGGAGCGGTTCGTCCTGATCGTCGGGCTCGGCGCCTCGGCGGTGGGCTTCTATCTCGGCATGTTCTACGGCGGCCTCGTCTGAGGTGCCGGGCCGGCCACCGGCCACGGGACACACGTCCCATCGGGGCGCTCCCCGGTCGCAGTAGGCTTCGGCGCGAGAGCCGGAGCCCCTGAACCGATGGGGACACACCTGCCGAGGAGCGCCCCGCATGAGCCTGACCCTGAGGACCATCAGCCGTGAGCAGCATCTGGCATTCATCCAGAGCCAGCCCGCGGCGAGCCACTGCCAGGTCCCGGCGTGGGCTGATGTGAAGACCGAGTGGCGCTCGGAGAACCTCGGCTGGTTCGACAAGGCGGGCGAGCTCGTCGGCGTCGGTCTGGTGCTCTACCGCCAGCTGCCCAAGATCAAGCGCTACTTGGCGTACCTGCCCGAGGGCCCGGTCATCAACTGGTACGCCCCGAACCTCGACGACTGGCTGCAGCCGATGCTGGCGCACCTCAAGCAGCAGGGCGCCTTCTCCGTGAAGATGGGCCCGCCGGTCGTCATCCGCCGCTGGGACTCCGCCGCCATCAAGTCCGGCATCCAGGACCCCGACGTCAAGCGTCTGAAGGACGTCGAGGCCAGCCACATCGAGCCGCGCGCCTTCGAAGTGGCCGACCGCCTGCGGAAGATGGGCTGGCAGCAGGGCGAGGACGGCGGCGCCGGATTCGGCGACGTCCAGCCCCGCTACGTCTTCCAGGTCCCGCTCGCGGGCCGCTCGCTCGACGACGTCCTCAAGGGCTTCAACCAGCTGTGGCGCCGCAACATCAAGAAGGCCGAGAAGGCCGGCGTCGAGGTCGTCCAGGGCGGCTACGAGGACCTCGCCGAGTGGCAGCGCCTCTACGAGATCACGGCCGTCCGTGACCACTTCCGGCCGCGCCCGCTCTCGTACTTCCAGCGCATGTGGACCGTCCTCAACAACGAGGACCCCAACCGCATGCGGCTCTACTTCGCCCGCCACAACGGCGTGAACCTCTCCGCCGCCACCATGCTGGTCGTCGGCGGCCACGTCTGGTACTCCTACGGCGCCTCCGACAACATCGGCCGCGAGGTCCGGCCCTCGAACGCGATGCAGTGGCGGATGCTGCGCGACGCGTACGCGATGGGTGCCACCGTCTACGACCTGCGGGGCATCTCGGACTCCCTCGACGAGACCGACCACCTCTTCGGTCTCATCCAGTTCAAGGTCGGCACGGGCGGCGAGGCCGTGGAGTACGTGGGCGAGTGGGACTTCCCGCTCAACAAGCTCCTCCACAAGGCCCTGGACATCTACATGTCGCGTCGCTGACGACGCGACCGAGGCTTGCGTAGTCTCGTACACACCTTTGATACACCGCAGCCACCAGAAAGGTTCCGGGCCGGCCATGGCGCTCTCCCTCTACGTCGACACCGCGCGCTGGCGGGCGCACCAGAAGACCGTGATCGACCAGTTCCCCGGTCTGATCCCGGTCTGCAAGGGCAACGGCTACGGCTTCGGCCACGAGCGCCTGGCGGACGAAGCCGCCCGGTTCGGAGCCGACATGCTCGCGGTGGGCACCACCTACGAGGCCGCCCGGATCAAGGACTGGTTCAGCGGTGACCTGCTGGTCCTCACCCCGTTCCGGCGCGGCGAGGAGCCGGTGCCGCTGCCGGACCGCGTGATCCGCTCCGTGTCCTCCGTGGACGGCGTGCACGCCCTGGTGGGCGCCCGCGTCGTCATCGAGTGCATGAGCTCGATGAAGCGCCATGGCGTCCACGAGGAGGACCTCGGCCGGCTGCACGCCGCCATCGAGGACGTTCGCCTGGAGGGCTTCGCCCTCCACCTCCCGCTCGACCGCACCGACGGCACCGACGCCGTCGAGGAGGTCATCGCCTGGATGGACCGGCTGCGGGCCGCGCGGCTGCCCCTGCACACGATGTTCGTCAGCCACCTGCGCGCCGACGAGCAGGCCCGGCTGCAGCAGCAGTTCCCGCAGACCCGTTTCCGCGCCCGCATCGGCACCCGGCTCTGGCTGGGCGACCACGAGGCCACCGAGTACCGCGGCGCTGTCCTCGACGTCACCAAGGTCGCCAAGGGGGACCGGTTCGGCTACCGCCAGCAGAAGGCCGCATCCGACGGCTGGCTCGTGGTGGTCGCCGGCGGTACCTCGCACGGCGTCGGCCTGGAGGCCCCCAAGGCGATGCACGGCGTGATGCCGCGGGCCAAGGGCGTGGCGCGGGCCGGCCTCGCGACGGTCAACCGGAACCTTTCTCCGTTCGTCTGGGCCGGCAAGCAGCGCTGGTTCGCCGAGCCGCCGCACATGCAGGTGTCGATCCTGTTCGTGCCGGCCGACGCCCAGGAGCCGCAGGTCGGCGACGAGCTGGTCGCCCACCTGCGCCACACCACCACCCAGTACGACCGGATCGTCGAGCGCTGAGCCACGGACACGAAGCGGCCCCCGGGGGACTCCCCGGGGGCAGCTCGGCGTTCTCGCCACGGACGGCGACGGGTCACTCCCGCGGCATGCCCCAGTCCACCCGCGGCCCTTCCACGGCCGGCGCGGCGTGGCGCGCCGGATGCGCCGCCCGGCCGAGGACGAAGACGTCCTCGGCGCCGTCCAGGACGCCTCCCGAGGGGTCGTCCGAGCCGTCCCGCCGCACCCCGTCCCGATCGGGCGCCAGGATGTCGCGCACGACCAGGACGCACAGGTAGAGCGTGCCGAGCAGGTGCAGGACGATCACGAACTGATAGCCGTCGGTCGGCAGCCCCTGCTTGTTGCCGCTGCTCGTGTACGCGAGGTACAGCCAGATGCCGAGGAAGTACATGACCTCGCAGGCCTGCCAGACCAGGAAGTCGCGCCAGCGCGGCCGGGCGAGGGCGGCGAGCGGGACGAGCCACAGCACGTACTGGGGCGAGTAGACCTTGTTGGTGAGGACGAAGGCGGCCAGGATCAGGAAGGCCAGCTGTACGAGACGCGGCCTGCGGGGCGCGTTGAACGCCAGGTAGGCGAGCCCCGCCAGCGCCAGCATCATCAGGAACAGCGCGTAGTAGTTGGCCGTCGCCGGGCGGATCGACTCGCCGGTGATCTGGCTGATGAGCAGCCAGAACGAGCCGAAGTCGATGTTCCGCTCCGTACTGAAGACGTAGAACTGCTTCCAGCCCTCGGGCGCCAGGAGCATCACCGGCAGGTTCACCACCAGCCAGGCCCCCACCGCCCCCAGTACCGCCGTGGCGAACGCACGCCACTTCCCGGCCCGCCAGCACAGCAGGAAGACGGGTACGAGCAGCAGTACCGGATAGAACTTGGCGGCCGTCGCGAGCCCGAGCAGCACGCCGAAGCCCAGCGGTCGGCTCCGCGCCCACATCAGCAGCGCGGCGGCCGTCAGGGTGACCGCCAGCAGGTCCCAGTTGATCGTCGCCGTGAGCGCGAACGCGGGCGCCAGGGCGACGAGCAGGCCGTCCCAGGGACGCCTGCGGTGGGTCCGGGCCACACAGACGGCCAGGACGGCCGTACAGACCAGCAGCAGACCGGCATTGGCCATCCAGTACGCCTGCTCGCGCTGGTTCAGATCGCCGTCGCCGGGCGTCAGCCAGGCCGCGACCTCCATGAACAGGCCCGTCAGGACCGGGTACTCCAGGAACGGTATGTCGCCACCGATCCGGTCGAAGTACGGGACCAGGCCCTCCGCGAACCCGCGCCCGGAGAACAGGTGCGGGATGTCGGAGTAGCAGGCGTGGGTGTACTGGGAGGTGGAGCCCCGGAACCAGGCCCAGTTGTAGCAGGGCAGCTTCTGCACCATGCCGAGCGCGAACATCCCGATGGCCACGAGCGCGATCACCCGCACCGGGGTGAGCTGTCCGGCCCCGAGGCGCGCGCGGCGCCCGATCGGTCCGCCGATCAGCTCGCTGCCGGCGGCCGCGACCTCGTCGGTACGGGTGGGGCAGACGACCGGGTCCCGTGGAGGGCTCGTCTTCTGGAGGCTCGGCATGGGGGACATCCTGCCGTACGGCCCCGGAAAACCGTGAGGGCCGCCGCGCCCGGTGCCGTACACGAGGTACGGACCGGGCGCGGCGGCCCTCGAAGGGTGCCGGGGCCCCGGGTCAGCCCAGGGTTCCCCAGGTCCCGCCGTTCGGTTTTCCGCCGGAGGTGGTGCCGGGGGACGGACTGTCCGTCGGGGACGTCGGCGGCGTGGTGGTCGGGCCACCGTTGGTGCCGCCGTTGTCCTGGCCCTTGGTGGTGCCCCCGTTCGGGTCGCACGGCCAGTCCCAGACGCTGCAGGTCTTGCCCGGGTCCGGCGACTTGGTCGGCTTGCCCGTGGGCGCCTCCGTCGACGGGGTCATGGAAGGCGTCTCGGACGGGGTCTCCGTCGGCGTCGGGGTCGGGCTGACCATGCCGCCGCCGTAGACGCCCTCGGCGTCGTCCAAGGGCTCGGGCGCCGGGAAGCTCTTCGCCTCGGTGCCCTTGAGCGCCTCGGTCATGTAGTCGTGCCAGATCCGCGACGGGAACGAATTACCGTGGATCTTCGGCTGGTCGCCGGTGCCGTACATGGACTCGAACTTGCGGTCCTTGAGCGTCTCGTCGTCCGCGAAGCGGTACATGTCGATCGCGGTGGACAGCTGCGGGGTGAACCCGACGAACCAGGCCGAGTTGTTGCCGTCGGTCGTACCCGTCTTGCCGGCCGCCTCGCGGTCGTCGAGCGCGGCCTTCCGGCCGGTGCCGCCCTTGACGACGCTCTTCAGGACGTCGGTCACGTTGCTGGCGACGGCGGTGGAGAACACCCGCTTGGGCTGGGCCTCGTGCTTGTACTTGGTCTGGCCCTGCTTCAGGACCTTCTCGACCGAGTAGACGTCGTTGCGCTCGCCGTTGTTGGCGAAGGTCGCGTAGGCGCCCGCCATGCGGATCGCGCTCGGGTTGGAGATACCGAGGGAGAACGACGGCACGTTGGCCTTGACCAGCGAGCCCTCACGCAGACCGGCGTCGATGGCGGCCTGGCGGACCTTGTCGATGCCGACGTCCATGCCGAGCTGCACGTACGGCGAGTTCGCCGACTTCATCATGGCCGTGCGGAGGTTGATGTTCTTGTAGCTGGCGTGCTCGTCGTTGGCCTGGAGCCACTCGTTGCCGTTCTCGTCACGCCAGGTCGAGCCGTCGTAGTTCTTGATCTTCAGGTTGTTCTGGCCGTTGTAGTAGCTCTTGTCCGGGTCGACGAGCGTGCGGGTGGAGGCGTCCTGCTCCTTGCTCCCCTTGGGGTCGCGGACACCGTCGCGCATCGCCGCGGCGAGGACGAAGGGCTTGAACGTCGAGCCGACCTGGGCGCCGGTCTCGTCGGCGTTGTTGGTGAAGTGCGTGGTGGCGTTGGCACCGCCGTAGATCGCCACGATCGCACCGGTCTCGGGGTTCACCGAGGCACCGCCGAACTGGACGTGCGTATCGGTCTTGGGGCGCTTCTTCGGGTCGATGTACTCGCTGTAGACCGACTTCACGGCCTTCTCGAGCGCGTTGACCTTCTTCTTGTCGAAGGTCGTGTAGATCTCGTAGCCGCCGCGGGCGAGGTCCTGCTCGCTGATGCCCAGCTCGGTGTTGTTGAGGACGCTCTTCTGTGCCGTGCGCACCAGGTAGCCGATCTGGCCGCCGAGCTGCGGGCCCTGGGTCCGCGCCTTCACCTTGGGGAACGTGGGGTACTTCGCCCGCTCGGCGGCCGTCAGGCTGCCGTCCTTGACCATCTCGTCGAGGATCCACGCCCAGCGCTTCTGAGCGCGCGCGAGGTTGGCCTGCGGGGTGGCCGCCGTGTCGATGTCGACGCTGCCGGCCGGGTCGTAGTAGGTCGCGCCCTTGAGCAGCGAGGCGAGGAAGGCGCACTCGCTGGGGTTGAGGTCCTTGGCGTTCTTGCCGAAGTACGTGCGGGCCGCGGCCTGGATGCCGTAGGCGCCCCGGCCGTAGTACGAGGTGTTGAGGTAGCCCGCCATGATCTCGGGCTTGCCCTTCTCGTTGCCGACGCGCATGGAGATGAAGAGTTCCTTCACCTTGCGGGTCAGCGTCTGCGACTGGTCGTCGAGACGGTTGTTCTTCACGTACTGCTGGGTGATGGTCGAGCCACCCTGGGTCTCGCCACCCTTGGCCATGTTCCAGACGGCGCGGCCGATGCCCATGGGGTCGATGCCGGAGTCCGTCCAGAAGGTCTTGTTCTCGGCCGAGACCACGGCGTTCTGCATGGCCTTCGGGATCTGGTCGAACGAGACGATCTGACGGTTGACCTCACCGCCGGTCGCGGCCATCTGCGTGCCGTCGGCCCAGTAGAAGACGTTGTTCTGCTGCTTGGCGCTGATGGCCTCGTCGGGGATGCCCACCATGGCGTACGCGATCGTCGCCGCGCCCATGAGGCCGCCGACGAACGTCAGGAAGAGGCCCGTCGTGAGCTTCCACGAGGGCATCCAGCGCCGCCAGCCGTACTTGCCGTACCGCGGGTAGTCGATCATCCGCTTCTTGCCGGGCGGACGTCCGCCGTCGTTACGGCCCCGTCCGGGACCGCCACCACGGCCGCCGCCACCCCCTCCGCGACGGCCACCGGGGCCACCGGGGCCCCCGCCGCCCTCGGGTGCGCGCCTGCGTCCGCCACGCTGGGCGGCGCGCCGGGCCTCGGCCCGGCCGCCGTAGGGGCGCTCCTCCTCCCCATAAGAGGAAGGAGGTCCGTACGAGGCCGAAGGAGACCCCGTACTGACATCACGGCCCTGGGCCGGCCCGCGGCCCATCGGCTGCTGGGCGGCGCGCCGGGCCGCAGCACGACCGCCACTCGGCGGCTGCTGCTGCGGCATTTTGCGACGATGCTCGCTCATCGAACGACTACTCCTCGGGCAGGCACACAGGCCTGGAAGCGGCAGTTGAGTTCCGGTCCCCCCGAAATGCACACGGCCGGACCTCGGAAAAGACCCCACCGTGCCGCAGCCGGTCACCCGCTTCACTGACGCCCTGCGGCATCGCTTGGTTCCCGGTGGTCTGCATGCCGCACAGACTACGCACGGCCAAAACCTGCCTAGGGCCGAACATCACCCCAAATCCGACAAGTCGATTGCTGTGAATTGACGATGTGACGCCGGTCACCCGAGTCTCACTTGTCGCATCACTCAGGCCGTTCTATCGTCGGGATGTATCGAGTCGATACATCAGTGCGGCACATCGGCTCGGCATACGGACGTCCACCTGGTCCGAGAGACGAGTCCCGAGAGCGGCGGAGGAGGCGACATATGAGCAGGCGCTCAGGAATTCTCGAGTTCGCCGTTCTCGGTCTGCTCCGCGAGGCCCCCATGCACGGGTACGAGCTGCGCAAGCGGCTCAACACCTCCCTGGGAATCTTCCGGGCCTTCAGCTACGGGACGCTCTATCCCTGCCTCAAGACGCTGGTCGCCAACGGCTGGTTGATCGAGGAACCGGGCAGCGCCCCCGAAGAGGCCCTGGCGGCTTCACTCGCAGGACGCCGCGCCAAGATCGTCTACCGGTTGACGGCCGAAGGTAAGGAGCACTTCGAGGAGCTCCTCACCCACACCGGCCCCGACGCCTGGGAGGACGAGCACTTCGCCGCCCGCTTCGCCTTCTTCGGCCAGACCGAGCGCGATGTGCGGATGCGAGTGCTCGAGGGCCGCCGCAGCCGGCTGGAGGAGCGCCTGGAGAAGATGCGCGCCTCTCTGGTCCGGACACGCGAGCGCCTCGACGACTACACGCTTGAGCTGCAGCGCCACGGAATGGAGTCCGTGGAGCGCGAAGTGCGCTGGCTGAACGAGCTCATCGAGAGCGAGCGGGCGGGGCGGGATCAACGATCCGGCCCCGACGCCCCCGAGGGCGCCGCTCAGCAGCACAGAGAATCTGGAGAAACGGGCGGCCTGCCCCGGCACGGGGGCAGTACCCGGCCGGATCCGTCCGACGACACCGACAAGTGAAACCCTGCCTCGCAGGGCTTCCACGATCACACAGGGAGCAACCGGAATGGGTTCGGTTCGCGTAGCCATCGTCGGCGTGGGCAACTGCGCCGCCTCGCTGGTGCAGGGCGTCGAGTACTACAAGGACGCCGACCCGGCGGCCAAGGTGCCCGGCCTGATGCACGTCCAGTTCGGCGACTACCACGTCGGCGACGTGGAGTTCGTGGCCGCGTTCGACGTCGACGCGAAGAAGGTCGGCCTCGACCTGTCGGACGCCATCGGCGCCAGCGAGAACAACACCATCAAGATCTGCGACGTCCCCAACAAGGGCGTCACGGTCCAGCGTGGTCACACCCTCGACGGCCTCGGCAAGTACTACCGCATGACCATCGAGGAGTCCGCCGAGGCTCCGGTCGACGTCGTCCAGGTCCTCAAGGACCAGCAGGTCGACGTGCTCGTCTGCTACCTGCCCGTGGGCTCCGAGGACGCGGCGAAGTTCTACGCCCAGTGCGCCATCGACGCCAAGGTCGCCTTCGTCAACGCCCTCCCGGTCTTCATCGCCGGCACCAAGGAGTGGGCGGACAAGTTCACCGAGGCCGGCGTTCCGATCGTCGGCGACGACATCAAGTCCCAGGTCGGCGCCACCATCACGCACCGCGTGATGGCCAAGCTGTTCGAGGACCGCGGTGTCCGTCTTGAGCGCACCATGCAGCTCAACGTCGGCGGCAACATGGACTTCAAGAACATGCTCGAGCGCGACCGCCTCGAGTCCAAGAAGATCTCCAAGACGCAGGCCGTCACCTCCCAGATCCCCGACCGGGAGCTCGGCGAGAAGAACGTCCACATCGGCCCGTCGGACTACGTGGCCTGGCTGGACGACCGCAAGTGGGCCTACGTCCGCCTCGAGGGCCGCGCCTTCGGTGACGTTCCGCTGAACCTGGAGTACAAGCTCGAGGTGTGGGACTCCCCGAACTCCGCGGGTGTCATCATCGACGCCCTGCGCGCCGCGAAGATCGCCAAGGACCGCGGCATCGGCGGCCCGATCCTCTCCGCCTCCTCGTACTTCATGAAGTCCCCGCCGGTCCAGTACTTCGACGACGAGGCTCTCGCCAACGTCGAGAAGTTCATCAAGGGCGAGGTCGAGCGCTGACCTGACGGTCCAACGGCTCGATGACAAGGGTCCCCGTGGCACTGCCCGGGGGCCCTTCTCGTATGTGAGTCTTGCTGCCATGTCCGTCGTGCGTGATCTGCGCATCCTCCTGCGCCTGCGCAACTTCCGCCGCCTGCTCGCCGTCCGACTGCTCTCCCAGTGCGCGGACGGGGTCTACCAGGTGGCCCTGGCCACGTACGTCGTCTTCTCTCCCGAGAAGGAGACCAGCCCCGCCGCTATCGCCTCCGCCATGGCCGTCCTACTGCTCCCCTACTCCCTCGTCGGGCCCTTCGCGGGTGTCCTCCTGGACCGCTGGCGCCGCCGCCAGGTCTTCCTCTACGGAAACCTGCTGCGCGCCCTGCTCGCCGCCGGGACCGCGGTACTCATGCTGGCCTCGGTACCCGACTGGCTCTTCTACGGCTCCGCCCTCTCCGTCACTGCCGTCAACCGTTTCGTGCTGGCCGGTCTCTCGGCCGCACTCCCGCGCGTGGTCGACGACGAACGACTGGTCATCGCCAACTCCCTCTCACCGACCGCCGGCACCCTCGCAGCGACGCTCGGCGGCGGGCTCGCCTTCGGTGTGCGTCTGGTCGCCGATGACTCCGACGCCGCCGTCGTCCTGCTCGGCGCCGTGCTCTATCTCTGCTCCGCGCTCGCCTCGCTGCGGATGTCCCGTGAGCTCCTCGGGCCGAACCCCGACCAGGTCCAGCCGCGACTCGCCGCCGCGCTGGCTTCCACCGCTCGGGGGCTGATCGACGGTTTGCGGCATCTCGCCCAGCGTCGGCCCGCCGCCCGGGCGCTCGCTGCGGTCACCGTGATGCGCTTCTGCTACGGGGCGCTGTTCGTGACCGTACTCATGCTCTCGCGCTACGCCTGGGGCACCACCCAGGCGGAGGGCCTCGCCGTGCTGGGACTCGCGGTCGCCGCCTCCGGTGCCGGATTCTTCGCCGCGGCGGTGCTCTCCCCGTGGGCCGTCGGAAGGCTCGGGCCTTTCGGCTGGATGACCCTGTGCACGGGTTCCGCCGCGATGCTCACCCCTGCGCTGGGACTCACCTTCGCACGGACGCCCTTCCTCGTGGCCGCCTTCGTTCTCGGCCTGACCACGCAGGGCGCGAAGATCGCGACGGACACCGTCGTCCAGACCTCGGTGGACGACGCCTACCGGGGCCGGGTCTTCTCCCTCTACGACGTGCTGTTCAACGTCGCCTTCGTGGGAGCCGCCGGAGTCGCGGCTCTGATGCTCCCGCCGGACGGACGATCGCCAGCCCTCGTGGTGCTGGTGTCCGCGCTCTACGCCACCCTCGCGGTCTTCCTGCTCCGGCTCGTCCGAGCCGACAGGGTGCGGGCCAACGGCAAGGGGTGATGTTTCACGTGAAACATCACCCCTTGCCGAACGTGCCTGCCGATGCGTTCCAGGGTCGATGTTTCACGTGAAACATCGACCGTGAAACACCGGCGTCAGGCGCTCTGGTCCGCCCACCACTCCTTGAGCGCGGCGACGGCGTCGTCGTGGTCCATCGGGCCGTTCTCCAGCCGCAGCTCCAGCAGGAACTTGTACGCCTGGCCGACCGCAGGCCCGGGACGGATGCCCAGGATCTCCTGGATCTCGTTGCCGTCGAGGTCGGGGCGGATCGAGTCCAGCTCCTCCTGCTCCTGCAGCTGCGCGATGCGCTCCTCCAGGCCGTCATAGGCACGGGAGAGCGCAGCAGCCTTGCGCTTGTTGCGCGTGGTGCAGTCGGAGCGGGTCAGCTTGTGGAGTCGGGAGAGCAGCGGTCCCGCGTCCCGCACATAACGCCGGACGGCCGAGTCGGTCCACTCACCCGTGCCATAGCCGTGGAAGCGAAGGTGCAACTCCACCAGACGCGAGACGTCCTTGATCATCTCGTTGGAGTACTTGAGCGCCGTCATGCGCTTCTTCGTCATCTTCGCGCCGACCACCTCATGGTGGTGGAAGGAGACCCGGCCGTCCTTCTCGAAACGGCGGGTGCGCGGCTTGCCGATGTCGTGGAGCAGGGCCGCGAGGCGCAGCACCAGGTCCGGGCCGCTCTCCTCCAAGTCGATGGCCTGGTCGAGGACGGTCAGCGAGTGCTCGTAGACGTCCTTGTGCCGGTGGTGCTCGTCGTTCTCCAGACGCAGCGCCGGCAGCTCCGGCAGCACATGGGCCGCGAGACCCGTGTCGGTGAGCAGCCCGAGGCCCTTGCGGGGGTGGGCGGAGAGCAGGAGCTTGTTGAACTCCTCACGGATGCGCTCGGCGGAGACGATCTCCAGCCGGTCGCACATCTCCGTCATCGCCGTGACGACCTCGGGAGCGACCTCGAAGTCCAGCTGCGCGGCGAAGCGCGCGGCGCGCATCATGCGGAGCGGGTCGTCGGAGAAGGACTCCTCCGGGGTCCCCGGGGTGCGCAGCACGCGCTCGGCCAGGTCCTCGAGACCGCCGTGCGGATCGATGAACTCCTTCTCCGGGAGTGCCACGGCCATGGCGTTGACGGTGAAGTCGCGCCGGACCAGGTCCTCCTCGATGGAGTCGCCGTAGGAGACCTCAGGCTTGCGGGAGGTGCGGTCGTACGCCTCCGAGCGGTAGGTGGTGACCTCCACCTGGTAGCCGTCCTTCTGGCAGCCGACCGTACCGAAGGCGATCCCGACCTCCCAGACGGCCTCGGCCCAGGGCCGGACGATCTTCAGAACGTCCTCGGGGCGGGCGTCGGTGGTGAAGTCCAGGTCGTTGCCGAGACGGCCGAGGAGGGCGTCACGTACCGAGCCTCCGACCAGCGCGAGGCTGAACCCGGCGGCCTTGAAGCGGCGGGCGAGGTCGTCGGCGACAGGGGACACACGCAGCAGTTCACTGACCGCGCGGCGTTGCACCTGGCTCAGTGCAGTCGGGGTGTCTTCGTTGGCGTTCGGCACAACAGAAAAGGGTACGTGCCCCGGCTCACCACGACGTCCCCGTTTTCCCACGGCCCACGCGCGTGGCTCCGGTCGCCTCCGGTGCATCTCGGCGCCCTGGCCGCCATCGCCTGGAGCAGTCCCCGGCACTTGGCCGCCGCGTGCCTCGTTACCATGCCTGGACACAGCAACCGGGAACCACCGACACCACTGACACCACAGACAACGACGAGGACGGGCGACGCGTGGCCGAGGCGGCAGCTATTCAGGGGACCGTGCCCTCACCTGCCCGCCGCTGGCTGCGGCGCACGGCCTCCCTCGCCGTCGCGGTTCCGCTCCTGGCCGGGCTTCTCCAGGGTGTGACCGCCCCCACTGCCGAAGCCGCCCAGAAGGCGAGCGGATCGGGGTCGGTGGAGGTGTCTCTCGACACACTGGCGCCGAGCGCCCCGGTGGAGAGTGACACGCTCACCATCACGGGAACGGTCACCAACGAGGGCAAGCAGGCGGTGACCAACGCCACGGTCGACCTCCGGGTCGGCCCGCGGATGACCAGCCGCAGCGAGATCGAGGACATCGGCCGCAGCGGCGCCTACCGCGACGGCCGCGACCCGGCCCCGCTCGGCAAGCCCTACAGCGTCGCCATCCCCAGGCTGGGCGCAGGACTGAGCAAGGACTTCACGCTCACCGTTCCCGTCTCCAAGCTGGGCCTGGACGACGAGGGGGTCTATCAGCTGGGGGTCTCCCTCACGGGCCAGACCGCTAGCCAGTCCTACGACCGAGTCCTCGGCATCGAGCGCACCTTCCTGCCGTACGAGCCCGAGGACACCGAGAAGAAGACCCAGCTCTCGTACCTCTGGCCGCTGATCTCCACGACCCATGTCTCCGCCGAGACGGGCGCGAACCAGCAGCAGACCCCGGTCTTCGAGAACGACGACCTGGCCACGGAGCTCGCCCCGGGCGGCCGGCTCCACGAGATGGTCGCGCTCGGCAAGGACCTCCCGGTCACCTGGGTGATCGACCCGGACCTGCTCGCCAGCGTCGACGCCATGACCGGGCCGTACCGGGTGAAGAGCGGGACGACCGAGGTGCCGGGCCGGAACCAGGCCGTGGCCGAGCGCTGGCTGGACGCCCTGGAGAAGGCCGTACAGGGCCACAAGGTGGTCGCCCTCCCCTTCGCCGACCCCGACCTGGCCTCCCTCGCCCACCACGGCAAGGAGGTCCCCGGCTCCCTCAGCCACCTGCAGCAGGCGACCGCGCTGGCCGCGTCCACCGTCGAGACCGTGCTCCACGTGAAGCCGTCCACCGACTTCTCCTGGCCCGTCGACGGCGCCGTGGACCCGTCCGTCATGGACGTCGCCACCTCCGCCGGCGCACGCAACGTGATCGCCCGCAGCGACAGCTTCCGCGACGACCTCTCGTACACCCCGACCTCGGCCCGCCCGATCGCCGGCGGCACCACCGCGATCGTCAGCGACGCCACCCTCTCCAAGGCCTTCCAGGGCGACCTGATCCGGGCCGAGAACTCCACCCTGGCGGTCCAGGCCTTCCTGGCCCAGTCCCTCGCGACCACCCTGGAGATGCCGGAGAAGCAGCGCAGCGTCGTGGTCGCCCCGCAGCGCATGCCCACCACCGCGCAGGCACACAGCATGGCGGCGGGGCTGAAGGGTCTGTCCGCGGGCCGCTGGACGCAGCCGCAGGACCTGCTGGCCGCGGCAGTGGCCCAGCCGGACCCGGACGCGTCGCAGCGGGTTCCGGGCAGCGGCTCCTACCCGAGGAAGCTGCGCGCCCAGGAGCTGTCGACCGAGGCCTTCCGCCAGATGAAGGACACCCGGGACCAGCTGGACGACTTCAAGGTGATCCTGAGCGCCCCGGACCGTGTGGTGCCGCCCTTCACCAACGCGATCAGTCGGCAGATGTCGACCTCGTGGCGCGGCGAGGCCCCCTCAGCGGCGCTGTACCGCCAGGAGGTCATGATCTACCTGCGCGACCTCACGGAGGAGGTGCAGCTGATCGAGAAGTCGGACCTCACCCTGTCCGGTCGCAGCGCCACCATCCCCGTGACCGTGCAGAACAAGCTGCTCCAGGGCGTGGACCAGCTGGTGCTGCGGCTGACCTCCGGCAACCGGACGCGTCTGCAGTTCGACGGCGAGTCCTTCGCCGAGCTGCCCGTGAAGATCGACGGCGGCCACAGCCAGTCGGTGAAGTTCCCCGCCTCGGCCAACGCCAACGGGCCGGTCCCGATGACGGCCCAGCTCTTCACCGAGGACGGCACGCCCTACGGTGCCCCGATGAGGTTCACCGTGAAGGTCTCCGAGATCACCCCCACGGTGATGCTCGTGATCGCCGGCGGTGTGCTCCTGCTCGTCCTGGCCGGCATCCGGATGTACAGCCAGCGCAAGCGCGCCGCCGCCCGGAATGCCGAGGCGGAGGCCGAGAGCGAGGCGAACGAGGGCGAGGCCGACCCCGGGGCCGAGGGCGACACCGAGGCCGGAAGCGGCTCGGAGGCCATGACCGGGGACGCGCCGGACGAGACCCGGACGGATTCCGTGCAGCCGAGTGACCCGACACCGGACACCGGGTCCGAAAGCGGCGACCCGTCCGGCCCGGGTGAGAAAGTGGACCGTTGAGCGATGTCGTGGCCGGTCGGCCGGGGACGATGAGGTGGGGTAACCATGAACGCGCCGTACGACGGTGACCGCGGCCAGGGCGCGGGCGGCACCCCGCCGTCCGGTGGCACGCCCGCGGCACCGGCACCCGGCCCCGCGCCGGTGCCGCCGCATCAGCAGGCCGCTCCTGACCCGTACGCACCGGATCCGCAGAACCCGTACGCCCAGGACCCGTACGTCCAGGACGCCTACGCCCACGACCCCTACCAGGCGCGGGACCTGTCCGCCCAGGACCCGGTGAACGAAGCGCTCTACGACCGCGCCGCGCACCCGCCGCCCCCGCCCGGCACCTACGCGGAACCGCAGCCGCTCTACCAGCAGCCGACCGTCCCCCCGCACGCCCCGGACCCCCGCGTCTGGGCGCAGACGCCGGCTCCCGAGCCCGACGGCCCCTCCCGCCATCTGCCGTACGGCGACGACGCCCGCACGGTCCAGTTCACCGGTGTCGACGACCTCGTGACCCACGCGGGGGAGGAGGACCCGGAGCCCGACGCCTTCGCCCACCTCTACCGGGACCAGCAGACGTCCGGCCAGGTGCCCCCGCCGTCCCCGGAGCCCGACCCCATGCCCGCGCCCGCCCCGAAGAAGGCCGGCCGTGCCTCAGGGCTGCTCAGGTCGAGCGCCGTGATGGCGGCCGGCACCCTCGTCTCCCGCCTCACCGGCTTCGTCCGCAGCCTGGTGATCACCGGTGCCCTCGGCGCCGCACTGCTCGGTGACACCTTCACCGTCGCCTACACCCTGCCGACGATGATCTACATCCTCACCGTCGGCGGTGGCCTCAACTCGGTCTTCGTGCCGCAGCTGGTCCGCTCGATGAAGAACGACGAGGACGGCGGCGAGGCCTACGCCAACCGGCTGCTCACCCTCGTCATGGTCGCGCTCGGCGCGATCGTCGCCATCGCCGTGTTCGCCGCCCCGCTACTGATCCGGCTGATGTCGAACACCATCGCGGACGACGCGGCGGCCAACAGCGTCGCCGTCACCTTCGCCCGCTACTGCCTGCCCACCATCTTCTTCATGGGTGTGCACGTGGTGATGGGTCAGATCCTCAACGCCCGCGGCAAGTTCGGCGCGATGATGTGGACCCCGGTCCTCAACAACATCGTGATGATCTCCACCTTCGGCCTCTTCATCTGGGTCTACGGCACGTCCGCCGAGTCCCACATGGGCGTCACGACCATCCCCGACGAGGGCGTCCGGCTGCTCGGCATCGGTACCCTGCTCGGCCTGGCCGTCCAGGCCCTGGCGATGATCCCCTACCTGCGCGAGACCGGCTTCCGCTTCCGGCCGCGCTTCGACTGGAAGGGCCACGGGCTCGGCAAGACCGTCAAGCTGGCCAAGTGGACCGTCCTGTTCGTGCTCGCCAACCAGGCCGGTGTCCTGGTCGTCACCCAGCTCGCCACCGCGGCCGGTGAGGAGTCCGGGAAGAACGGTGCCGGCTTCCTCGCCTACTCCAACGCGCAGCTCATCTGGGGCATGCCGCAGGCCATCATCACCGTCTCGGTCATGGCCGCTCTGTTGCCGCGCATTTCCCGCGCCGCCTCCGACAACGACCCGGGCGCCGTCCGCGACGACATCTCGCAGGGCCTGCGCAACTCGGCCGTGGCGATCGTCCCGGTCGCCTTCACGTTCCTGGCGCTCGGTGTCCCGATGTGCACCCTGCTCTACGCCTCCAGCGGCGTCGAGGCCGCCCAGGGCATGGGCTTCATCCTGATGGCCTTCGGCCTCGGCCTGATCCCCTACTCCGTGCAGTACGTCGTGCTCCGTGGCTTCTACGCCTACGAGGACACCCGCACGCCCTTCTACAACACCGTCATCGTCGCGGCGGTCAACGCGGCCGCCTCCGCGGCCTGTTACGTACTGCTGCCGGCCCAGTGGGCCGTGGTCGGCATGGCCGCGTCCTACGGTCTGGCCTACGCGGTCGGTGTCGGCGTCGCCTGGCGCCGACTGCGCAACCGCCTGGGCGGCGACCTCGACGGCGCCCATGTGCTGCGCACCTACGCGCGCTTGTGCCTGGCCTCGCTGCCGGCCGCGGTCGTGTCCGGAGCCGTCGGCTTCGCCCTTCTGAAGCTGCTCGGCGAGGGCGCCCTGGGTTCGCTCGTCGCCCTCGTCGTCGGCGGGGCGGTGCTGCTCGGAGTCTTCTTCGTCGCGGCGAAGCGCATGCGGATCGCGGAGCTCAACTCCATGGTGGGTATGGTCCGCGGACGCCTGGGACGCTAGTCGGAACACGGCTCGCGGGGTTCGCACAACCATCGGCTCCCCCCGCGTGTCGTGCATAGCGCCGGACTGTGGGCACAATTGGCATGGCTGTTGGATGTGGCGCAACGGATGGGGAGGCAGGAACGACGGTGGCGGAACGTAGCACGGCTGCCGTCGACGTGGCCGACAACAGCGGTGACGACCCGCTGACCGCCAAGGCGGAGAAGGCCGCGACCGACGGGGTGGCGGAAGCGCAGAAGAAGGCGGCACCGGCCGCCGAGGCCACGGAGAGCAAGGCGGTCGAACGACAGAACGGCGAACAACCCTCCATCACGGCACCTGAGCTGCACAGCGGCCACAAGCTGGCGAGGCGGTACCGGCTGGAGGAGTGTGTCACCCGTCTGGACGGATTCAGCAGCTGGCGTGCCGTGGACGAGAAGCTGCGGCGGGCCGTCGGGGTGCACATCCTGCCGGCCGACCACGCCCGCGCCCGCTCCGTGCTCGCGGCCGCACGTTCCGCGGCGCTCCTCGGCGACCCGCGGTTCGTGCAGGTCCTCGACGCCGTCGAGGAGAACGATCTCGTCTACGTGGTGCACGAGTGGCTGCCCGACTCCACGGAGCTGACCGCGCTGCTCGCGGCCGGCCCCATGGAGCCGCACGACGCCTACCAGCTCGTCACCCAGGTCTCCGGGGCCATGGCGGCCGCCCACCGTGAGGGGCTCTCGCACCTCCGGCTCACGCCGAGCGCGGTGCTGCGCAGCTCCACCGGTCAGTACCGCATCCGAGGACTCGCCGTGAACGCCGCCCTTCGCGGCATCAGCGCCGAGCGTCCGCAGCGGACGGACACCGAGGCGATCGGTGCCCTCCTCTACGCGGCACTCACCCAGCGGTGGCCGTACGAGAACGACGCCTACGGCCTCTCCGGCCTTCCCAAGGGGGTCGGGCTCCTTCCCCCCGACCAGGTACGCGCGGGCGTCCACCGGGGCCTCTCGGAGATCGCCATGCGGGCCCTGGCGAACGACGGGGCCACGGCCTCGCGCCAGGAGCCGCCCTGTACCACCCCGGACGAGCTGGCCAAGGCGGTCGCGGCGATGCCGCGCATCCGCCCGCCCGAGCCGGAGTTCCCGCTGCCCGCGCCGCCGGAGTACCAGCGCACCACGTACCAGCAGGGCACCTACGGGCGGCCTCAGCCGCACCCCGCTGCGACCCAGCAGATCGTGACTCCTCCGCCTCCGCTGCAGAGTCGTACGGGCAAGGCACTGAAGTGGGCCGTCTCGGCCCTGCTCATCGCCGCCCTGGGCCTCGGCAGCTGGCAGATCGCGGACCGGCTCCTGAACCAGAGCAAGGCGAACGAGACCCCGCCGACCCAGCAGTTGCCGCCGGACGAGGACAACAAGGAGCCGAAGGCGGACGGGAAGCCGGTCGCGATCGCGGATGCGCGCGACTTCGATCCGCAGGGCAGCGATGGCGGCGAGAACCCCCAGGACATAAAGAACGCCTACGACAACGACCCGAGCACGTCGTGGACGACGAGCAGCTACAAGGGGTACTCGAAGTTCGGCAACCTGAAGGACGGGGTCGGGATCATCCTCGATCTCGGCAAGGTCCAGCAGGTCGGCAAGGTCGAGGTCTCGTTCAACGGCGTCACGTCGGTCGAGTTGCGGACGACTCCGGAGAACTTCTCGTCGCAGCCGAGCCAACTGGGCGACTTCACCCAGCAGACCGCGAGTCAGGGGGTCCAAGTGGATCTCGTTCCCGGCAAGCCGTTGAAGACGCGCTACGTTCTCGTCTGGCTGACGGATCTGCCCTCGGGCGGAGACGGCTACCGGGGCGAGATCTCGAACATCAAGATCACCAGCTGACGTCACACCCGGGGGGAGGGGCTCACCGTTGGACGACGCCATGGGCGACAAGCGCAGCGACCAGGAACTGCTGGCCTGCCACGTGGCCGGCGATCCGGACGCCTTCGGTGAGCTCGTGCGGCGCCACCGGGACCGGCTCTGGGCCGTGGCCCTGCGGACCCTGGGAGACCGCGAGGAGGCCGCTGACGCCGTCCAGGACGCCCTCGTGTCGGCGTTCCGGGCAGCGCATACCTTCCGTGGCCAGTCGGCCGTCACGACCTGGCTGCACCGCATCACGGTGAACGCCTGCCTCGACCGCGCACGCAAGGCCGCCTCGCGCAAGACCTCGCCGATGGACGACACCGCCCGGTTCGAGCAGCTCCTCGAACCGGCCGAGTCGGCCGAGGCTCCTGCCGAGCGCCAGGATCTTCACCGCCAGCTTCTGGGAGCGCTCGCCACACTCCCGGCGGAGCAGCGGGCGGCGCTCGTCCTCGTCGACATGCAGGGATACCCGGTCGCCGAGGCCGCTCGTATCCTCGATGTCCCCACCGGGACCGTGAAGAGCCGTTGCGCGCGTGGGCGGGCGCGGCTCCTTCCGATGCTCACTCATCTGCGCGATGACACGGTGGGTAACGAGGGCCCGGACCGGGGAAGGAACCGGACGCCGGGGGCATCCGTCCCAGTGGTGCCGGGACCGACGGATACCGGACCGAGTAATCCAGCTGCTGTGAAGGGCGGAGGTGGGCGCACGTGACTTCCACGGCCGACACGACTCAGCACCCGGACGTCTCGGAGATCTCCGACCTCACCGAGGGGCTGCTCTCGCCGTCCCGTAGCGCGACCGTGCGGCAGCACGTGGACTCCTGTTCCCTGTGCACGGACGTCCGCACCTCTTTGGAGGAGATCCGGGGGCTGCTGGGCACCCTTCCGGGGCCGCCCAGGATGCCCGCCGAGATCGCCGGGCGGATCGACGCCGCGCTCGCGGCCGAAGCCCTGCTGAGCGCCACCGCGCCGGATGCCGACGCGCGTGTTTCACGTGAAACATCTCCGAGCCGCCCCGCTCCGGCCCCCGCTCCCGCTTCCGATCGGCCGGCCGGGCGCCCTGCCGCGGCCACAGGCCCCGGACGTCCCCGCAGGTCCCGCCGCCGGCTCGCCGCCGTCGGCGCCGCCTGCGGAGCCGCGGCCCTGGGGCTCGGTCTTTTCCTCGTTCAGTCGGGTGGTCTGGATGTCGGCGCGGGCGCGGACAAGAAGTCCGACGTGACCGCCGCCAAGGCCGACGCCCGGTTCGACGGCCGGCCCGTCGACTCCACCGTGCATGCCCTCCTGAGCCAGAACCACACCTTCCAGGCACCCCGGGACCGAAACGGAACGCCCGCACCTCTCACCGCCGAGAGCGGCGGAGACGGGCAGGAGCGGATGACGGGTGCCACCCTGCCCGCATGTGTCCAGGCCGGCACCGGACGCGCCGACGCCGCGATCGCCTTCCAGCAGGGTGACTACCAGGGAACGCCGGCCTATCTGGTCGTCCTCCCCGACACAAAGGACGGCACCCGGGTCCAGGCCTATGTGCTCGACGCCTCCTGTGCCTCGGACGGCGGGAACGGCAAGGCCGAGGTCCTGCTCCAGGAGTCCGTCCCTCGCTCCTGACTCGCCACGCGGACGGCGGCGGTCTCGGGAATGCTCGCCCCGTAGGATCGGTTGGGTGGGGTGAGAGTGACCGACCGATCGCCCCCACGTAGGCAGTAGGCAGTCTGCAGAGACGAGGAAGAAACCCGTGAGCGACGTCCGTAACGTGATCATCATCGGCTCCGGGCCCGCGGGTTACACCGCTGCGCTCTACACGGCCCGCGCGTCGCTGAAGCCGCTCGTGTTCGAGGGTGCCGTCACCGCCGGCGGTGCCCTGATGAACACGACCGAGGTGGAGAACTTCCCCGGCTTCCGTGACGGCATCATGGGCCCGGACCTCATGGACAACATGCGGGCACAGGCCGAGCGCTTCGGCGCCGAGCTGGTGCCGGACGACATCGTCGCCGTGGACCTCACGGGCGAGATCAAGACGGTCACGGACACCGCCGGCAACGTCTACCGCGCCAAGGCCGTCATCGTCACGACCGGCTCCCAGCACCGGAAGCTCGGCCTGCCGAACGAGGACACCCTCTCGGGCCGCGGTGTCTCCTGGTGCGCCACCTGCGACGGCTTCTTCTTCCGGGACCAGGACATCGCCGTGGTCGGCGGCGGCGACACCGCGATGGAGGAGGCGACCTTCCTCTCGCGCTTCGCCAAGTCGGTCACCATCGTCCACCGCCGCGACTCCCTGCGTGCCTCCAAGGCGATGCAGGAGCGCGCCTTCGCCGACCCGAAGATCAAGTTCGCCTGGGACAGCGAGGTCGCCGAGGTCCACGGAGAGCAGAAGCTCACCGGTCTGACCCTGCGCAACACCAAGACCGGCGAGACCAGCGAGCTCCCGGTGACCGGCCTCTTCATCGCCGTGGGCCATGACCCGCGGACCGAGCTCTTCAAGGGCCAGCTGGACCTCGACGCGGAGGGCTACCTCAAGGTCGACGCCCCGTCGACGCGTACCAACCTCACGGGTGTCTTCGGCGCCGGCGACGTCGTCGACCACACCTACCGCCAGGCGATCACCGCCGCCGGCACCGGCTGCTCCGCCGCGCTCGACGCCGAGCGCTTCCTGGCCGCCCTCGCCGACAGCGAGAAGCTCGCCGAGACCCCCGCGGTCTGACCCCTACGCATCCCCCACCCCACCCCGCGAATCAAGGAGGCCGCCGTGGCCGGCGCCACTGTTACCGCTACTGACGCTGACTTCGAGGAGAAGGTCCTCAAGAGCGAGAAGCCCGTTCTCGTGGACTTCTGGGCCGAGTGGTGCGGCCCGTGCCGCCAGATCGCCCCGTCGCTGGAGGCCATCGCCTCCGAGCACCCCGAGATCACCATCGTGAAGCTCAACATCGACGAGAACCCGGGCACGGCCGCCAAGTACGGCGTCATGTCCATCCCGACCCTGAACGTCTACCAGGGCGGCGAGGTCGTGAAGACCATCGTCGGTGCCAAGCCGAAGGCCGCACTGCTGCGCGACCTGGAGGGCTTCGTCGAGGCCAAGGCCTGACGCTCCCGCCGTTTCACGTGAAACAACAGCGGCCCGCCCCTGACGAGGGGGCGGGCCGCTGTCGTCTGCCGGACGGTGTCAGAGGGGCCGCAGGACCGGCTCCTTCTGCACGGCACCCAGGAGGCGGTCGAGAGCCAACTCGACATCCTCCTTCCACGAGAGCGTCGTCCTCAACTCCAGCCGTAGCCGGGGGAAGGTCGGATGCTGCCGCACGGTCTTGAATCCGACAGCCAGCAGATGCTCGGCGGGCAGCACACACGCCGGTTCCTTCCAGCGGGCGTCACCGAAGGCCTCGATCGCCTTGAATCCCCGGCGCAGCAGATCCTTCGCCACCGTCTGCACCATGACCCGGCCCAGCCCCTGCCCCTGGTACCCGGGCATGATCCAGGCCGTCATCAACTGCACCGCGTCCGCGGCGACCGGGCTCGTGGGGAAAGCTGTGGAGCGGGGCACATAGGCCGGAGGCGCGTACAGCACGAAGCCGACGGGCACTTCGTCGACGTAGACCACCCGGCCACAGGATCCCCATTCGAGGAGCACGGCGGAGATCCACGCCTCCTTCTCCAGCTCCGGGCGGCCGGCCTTCACGGCGGCCTCACCGCTGACCGGATCGAGCTCCCAGAACACACAGGAGCGACACCGCTTGGGGATATCCGGAAGGTTGTCCAGCGTGAGCGGTACGAGCCGACGCCCCACGGCTGCTCCTCGCTTCCCTCGGCCATCGCTGTACGAATTCGCCTCCCAGAATCGTAACGAGGGGGCGATCGCGGCGATACCGCAGACAGGCAAAGGGCGGAGCGTGTTCCGATGAATGCTGGAACACGCCCCGCCCTGGGGACGCATGAGAGGCAGCTCAGCCCTCGGAGCCGTGCCCGTCCTCGTCGCCGGCGGCCTCCTGGCCGTCCTGCTCGGCGCCCCCGTGGTCCATGACGCGGCCCTCGCCCGGGGCCAGGGTCGAGAGGATCCGCTCGAGATCCTCCATCGAGGCGAACTCGACGGTGATCTTGCCCTTCTTCTGGCCGAGGTCGACCTTCACCCGCGTCTCGAAGCGGTCCGAGAGCCGGGTCGCGAGGTCGCGCAGAGCCGGAGAGACCCGGGCGCCCGCCCGCGGGCCCTTGGGCTTCACCGCAGAGGACGGCTCCGAGCCCATGAGCGTGACGATCTCCTCCACCGCACGTACCGAGAGGCCCTCGGCGACGATCCGGTAGGCGAGCTTGTCCTGCGTCTCCGGGTCGTCCACGGAGAGCAGGGCACGAGCGTGACCGGCCGACAGGACACCGGCGGCGACCCGGCGCTGCACGGGCGGTGAGAGACGCAGCAGACGCAGCGTGTTGGAGACCTGCGGACGCGAACGCCCGATCCGGTCGGCCAGCTGGTCGTGGGTGCAGTTGAAGTCCTTGAGCAGCTGGTCGTAGGCGGCGGCCTCTTCCAGCGGGTTCAGCTGCGCCCGGTGCAGGTTCTCCAGGAGGGCGTCGAGGAGCAGCTTCTCGTCCTCGGTGGCCCGCACGATCGCCGGGATCCGCTCCAGGCCGGCCTCACGGCAGGCCCGCCAGCGGCGCTCGCCCATGATGAGCTCGTAGCGCTCGGGAGCAAGCTGACGTACGACGACCGGCTGGAGCAGACCGACCTCCTTGATGGAGGTGATCAGCTCTGCCAGGGCGTCCTCGTCGAACACCTCACGGGGCTGACGCGGGTTCGGCGTGATGGAGTCCAGCGGCAGCTCGGCGAAATGCGCACCGGCGGGGGACTCCGGCAGCGGCTCGGGTTCCGGCGCCGGCACCACGGAGTCGGGGGACTGCGGGCTGGACGGCAGGGTGGCCAGCTTCGCCGCGGCCACCCCTCGGTCCGATCCCATTCCCGGGACGGTTCCGGCAGACGTCGCGGCAGGGGCGGCCCCGACACCGACGGCAGGCACCTGTCGCTCCTGGGGAGCAGCGGGGATCAGCGCACCGAGCCCACGCCCCAGCCCCCTACGTCGCTCGCTCACTGGATCCCCTCCGACATTCGCTGGCTGTTCTGGTGACCCATGTGCGGGTGGACCCCGTGGGCCTGACTGGCGTCATAGCTGAGATCGACACCGCGCAGGGCGATCTCGCGCGCCGCTTCGAGATACGACAGGGCACCGCTGGAGCCCGGGTCGTAGGTGAGCACGGTCTGGCCGTAGCTCGGTGCCTCCGAGATACGCACGGAGCGCGGGATGCTGGTCCTGAGGACCTCCTCGCCGAAGTGGCTGCGCACCTCGTCGGCGACCTGGGAGGCGAGCCTCGTGCGGCCGTCGTACATGGTGAGCAGGATCGTCGAGACGTGCAGCGCGGGGTTGAGGTGTCCGCGCACCAGGTCGACGTTCCGCAGGAGCTGACCCAGGCCCTCCAGCGCGTAGTACTCGCACTGGATGGGGATCAGCACCTCGGCACCCGCCACCATGGCGTTGACCGTCAGCAGGCCCAGCGAAGGCGGGCAGTCGATCAGGATGTAGTCGAGCGGCTGCTCGTAGGCCTGAATCGCACGCTGGAGCCGGCTCTCACGCGCCACCAGCGACACCAGCTCGATCTCCGCACCGGCGAGATCGATAGTGGCAGGGGCGCAGAACAGACCCTCGACGTCCCGGACGGGCTGGACGACCTCGGCAAGCGGCTTGCTCTCGACCAGCACGTCGTAGATCGAGGGGACCTCGGCGTGATGGTCGATACCGAGCGCCGTGGAGGCGTTGCCCTGCGGATCGAGGTCGATGACCAGGACGCGGGCGCCATGCAAAGCGAGAGAGGCGGCCAGATTGACCGTCGTGGTCGTCTTGCCCACGCCGCCCTTCTGGTTGGCGACCACCATCACACGGGTCTGGGCAGGCCGAGGAAGTCCCTCACCGGCCCGTCCCAGGGCCTCTACGGCCAGCTGGGCAGCACGGCCGATGGGGGTGTCGTCCATCGGAGGCGGTGTTTCACGTGAAACATCCGCCCCTACCGATTCGGTTCGGGGACCGGGGACCGGATCGGTCATCGGTCCCGCGATGTTGGCGTCGGACCGCAAGGATTCACTCTCCTCGGCTTCAGGCTCGCGATGGATAGAGCCTGCCATGCCTTCGGGGTCGTGAACCAGCGAGGCCCGTGGTTCTGTGGATGAATCCACCTCTGTGGACAACCCTTTAACCCTCACGGGGGGTTTCGTCGGGGTCTTGCGGTCCCAGGGCGTGGCAGCCGCGCGGCCGCGGCTGATGATCCCCTGCAGCAGTGAGCGACGTTTCACGTGAAACACGATGCACGCGCTGCAGGGCCGCGGCTGCTCGACACTCCGAAATCTGTACGTATCGCAGCTTGTACGGATCAGCGGGACGGATCCGCAGGGGCTCAGCGGCGCCGGCGGGGCCGACTGGTCCGGGCTGCCTTGGCACGCTTGGCGGCGAACCTCACACCACCGGGGCTCTCCCCGCACTCGACCCGGACCACCGTGGTCATCGGATCGACGATCCCCTCGCCCACGTGCAGCACGGAGGCCTCCACCACACCGAGCTTGGAGAGCGCGGCGCGGGCTCCGTCGATCTCCTCCTCGGCGGTGTCGCCCTTCAGCGCGAGCATCTCGCCGTAGGGACGGAGCAGCGGAACCCCCCAGCCGGCCAGCCGGTCGAGCGGTGCCACGGCCCGGGCGGTCACGACGTGCACGGGCGGCAGCTTGCCCAGCATCTCCTCGGCACGGCCGCGGACCACGGTCACATGGTCGAGCCCGAGCAGTTCCACGGCTTCCTGGAGGAAGTTCGTCCGGCGGAGCAGCGGCTCCAGGAGCGTGATCTTCAGATCACGGCGTACCAGGGCCAGCGGGATACCGGGCAGACCGGCGCCGGAGCCGACGTCGCAGACCGTGACGCCCTCGGGAACGGCCTCGGAGAGCACCGCGCAGTTCAGAATGTGCCGCTCCCACAGACGGGGAACCTCGCGCGGGCCGATGAGACCTCGCTTCACCCCGGCGTCCGCCAGGAGCTCCGCGTACCGAACCGCCTCCGGGAAGTACTCGCCGAAGACTGTCTGCGCCTGCTCCGGCGCCTGGGGAAGCTCCGCTGCCTCCGTCACGGGGACCGTCCTTCCGTACCGTACGCGTTCCGTGCGAGCGCACGGGGTGGCTGACTATCAGGCTGACAAAGTTCGGCCCCGCCTGCGAACAGACGGGGCCGACATTACGAGAGGGCTCAGGCAGGGAGCACGACGACGAAGCGCTGCGGCTCCTCGCCCTCGGACTCGCTGCGCAGACCGGCGGCGGCGACGGCGTCGTGCACGACCTTGCGCTCGAACGGCGTCATGGGGTCCAGCTTGACCGGCTCGCCAGAGGCCTTGACCTCGTCCGCGGCCTTGGCGCCCAGCTCGGCGAGCTCGGTGCGCTTCTTGGCGCGGAAGCCCGCGATGTCGAGCATCAGACGGCTGCGGTCACCGGTCTCCCGGTGCACGGCGAGTCGCGTCAGCTCCTGAAGGGCCTCCAGCACCTCTCCGTCGCGGCCGACGAGCTTCTGCAGGTCACGGCTGCCGGCCTCGCTGACGATCGAGACCGAGGCTCGGTCGGCCTCGACGTCCATGTCGATGTCACCGTCGAGGTCGGCGATGTCGAGCAGGCCCTCGAGGTAGTCGGCCGCGATCTCACCCTCCTGCTCCAGGCGGGTCAGGGTGTCGCCACCCTCGGCGGCGGAGGTGGTGCCTTCCGTCACGGATGGACTCCTTCTTGCTTCGTGGAGGCTTACTTCTTGGAGGAGGGGTGCTTGGGCCGCTGCTGGCCCTTGCGCTGGCCGGACTTGCCCTGGCGGGAGCCGCCGGAGTTGGCACGGCTCGGACGCGCGGGCTTCTCATCCGCGCCCTGGGTACCACCCTTGGTGCCCGTGGCCGGCGACTGCGGCTTCTTCTCCAGCGAGGGAGCCGCCGTGTCCTCGACCTCGTCGGCCTTCTCGTCGTCCGCGGGCTTGGCATCCGAGGGATGCTGGCCACCCGCGGCCTGACGCTGGGACTTGGTCTGGCGCTTGGGCTGCTGGCGACGGGCGGCAGCGCCGCCCTCCGCCTCTGCCGTCACGGTCGCACCCTTGATCACGGTGCCGTCGGCCTGGGCCGCGAAGCCCGCCTTCGACAGGCCCGCGAAGAAGCGGCGCTCGTTCTCGTTGCGGTCGGCGCCCTTGGCGACGATGGCCTTGACGATGTTCTTCCGGCGGCGGCCGCGAACCTCACCGTGCTGGCTGACGTTCTTGAGCAGACGCTGCAGGTAGGCGTCCTGGGCCTTGCTGCCCGGGGTGGGGTTCTGGTTGATCACGTACATCTGCTGGCCCATGGTCCACACGTTGGTGGTCAGCCAGTAGACGAGGACACCGACGGGGAAGTTGATGCCCATGCCGGCGAAGATCAGCGGGAAGATGTACATCAGCATCTTCTGCTGCTGCATGTACGGGGTCTTCACCGAGAGGTCGACGTTCTTCATCATCAGCTGGCGCTGGGTGAAGAACTGCGAGGCCGACATCATGACGATCATGATCGCGGTGACGACGCGCACATCGGTGATCGAGGCGCCGAGGGCCTGGGCCTCCACAGCGCTGTCCGTGAACTTGGCAGCCAGCGGGGCACCGAAGATGTGGGCCTGCCGGGCGCTCTCGAGCAGCGACTGGTTGATGACGCCGATGGTCTCGCCGTTGGCGATGGCCGACAGCACGTGGTACAGGGCGAAGAAGAACGGCGACTGCGCCAGGATGGGAAGGCACGAGGAGAGCGGGTTGGTGCCCGTCTCCTTGTACAGCTTCATCATCTCTTCGGACTGACGCTGCTTGTCGCTCTTGTAGCGCTCCTGGATCGCCTTCATCTTCGGCTGGAGCGCCTGCATGTTCCGCGTCGACTTGATCTGCTTCACGAAGAGCGGGATCAGGCAGATGCGGATCAGCACCACCAGGGACACGATGGAGAGACCCCAGGCCCAGCCCGTGTCGGGGCCGAAGATCGCCCCGTACATCTTGTGGAACTGGACGATGACCCAGGAAACGGGCCAGGTGATGAAGCTGAACAGACTGGCAATCGTGTCCACTAATCAGGCTCCTTGAGCATTGGGCGAGGTCTCTGCGGCCGGGCTCGTCTCGGCGGAGAACCCGCCCTTGTCTCCACGCAGGGCGTTACGCAGCATCTCGTGCCAGCGCGGCCGCTTACGCGGGGGAACATGGTCCACGCCGCCGGGCGACCACGGATTGCACCGCAGGATGCGCCAGGCGGTCAGGGCAGTGCCCTTGATCGCGCCATGCCGGTCGATGGCCGTGAATCCGTAGTGGGAACACGACGGGTAATACCGGCAGACGGGGCCCAGGAGCGGGCTGATCGTCCACTGGTACAGCTTGATGAGAGCCAGCAGCGGGTACTTCATCGCGTGCCCCCTCCCAGCAACCGCTGGAGAGCGGCATCCAGGTCTCGGGCCAGGTGTGCGTGATCGGCGTCACCGGCTCCGGGCAACGCCCGTACGACCACCAGGCTACCGGGGGGCAGCTCGGTGAGCCGCTCACGCACGAGATGGCGCAGGCGGCGCTTGACCTGGTTGCGGACGACCGCGCCGCCTACTGCCTTGCTCACGACGAAACCCGCACGCGTCGGGGGAGCGCTCTCCCCAGGCGCGTGCGGGTCCGTTGCACCGCTGCGTAGATGGACGACGAGGAGCGGGCGTCCGGCCCGACGTCCTCTGCGTACCGCGGTCGCGAAGTCCTCGCGCCGCCTCAGCCGATTCTCGGTAGGCAGCACGTCATGACCTGTTTAGTCAGATCAGGCGGACAGGCTCGCGCGACCCTTGGCACGGCGGTTCGCCAGGATGGCACGGCCGGCACGGGTACGCATGCGCAGGCGGAAGCCGTGGGTCTTCGCGCGACGACGGTTGTTCGGCTGGAAGGTGCGCTTGCTCACTCGGGGGCTCCAGAAATGATTCGTTGGTGGCGGGACATCGCCTGGCTGTCACCGTGCGCCCACGAGTAGCTCGCATACGCCCGAGTGCACCGCTTCGCGATCACATATGGTGATCTTCGCCCATCGGAGGCAGGCGGCAGCAGCCATCGACAACTCGACCTGGTTACGGTACGCGCGGCTACGCCATCCGGTCAAACCGGCCGGTCATCGAGGCCCACTGTGCACAGGCTGTGGACAACAACTTGAACCACGTCAGCCGCCCCGACTACCGTGGCTGAACTCCACAGTCTTTTCCGTTCTGTCCTTACCTGTCCTTACGGACTTCGACCCACCGTCCCGAGAACCACACATTCGTGGGACCTGCGAGGAAGCGTGCCCCGTGGCTGACGTACCTGCCGATCTTGCCGCAGTGTGGCCGCGCGTGCTGGAACAGCTCCTCGGCGACGGCCAGGGCATCGAGCCCAAGGACAAGCAGTGGATCGAGCGCTGCCAGCCGCTCGCCCTGGTGGCCGACACCGCGCTGCTCGCCGTTCCCAACGAATACGGCAAGCAGGTTCTCGAAGGCCGCCTCGCCCCGCTGATCAGCGAGGCCCTCACCCGCGCCTGCGGCCGGCCGATCCGGATCGCGATCACCGTCGACGACTCCGTCGGCGAGCCCGCCCCGCCGGTCCGGCAGCAGCCCCAGCCGCAGCAGCCGCGCTACGACGAGCGCCCGCCGGCGGAGTCCTACGGCTCGTACGAGAAGTACGAGAAGTACGACGACTACGGGCGACCGATGCCGGACGACGGTCTGCCGACCGCCCGCCCCGCCTACCCAGGCGAGTACCAGCAGCGCCCCGAGCCGGGTTCCTGGCCACGCGCCCAGGAGGACCTCTCCTGGCAGCAGCAGCGGCTCGGCGGCTTCCAGGAACGCGACCCCTACGCGACGGCCCGGCCGCAGCCCCCGCAGCCGCGCTACGACGAGCGCCCCCCGTACGAGCAGCCGCAGCGACCCGAGCGCGGCGAGATGCCGGAGCCGCAGGGTCCCCGGCCCGGCGGACCGGGTCCCGGCGGGATGGGCGGAGGCCCCGCGGGCGGCGGCCCGGGGATGGGCGGCTCCTCGTCCGGCCAGGGCGCCGGAGCCGGCGCGCCCGGCGAGCAGCACGCGCGCCTCAACCCCAAGTACCTCTTCGACACCTTCGTCATCGGTTCCTCGAACCGCTTCGCGCACGCGGCGGCGGTCGCCGTGGCCGAGGCGCCGGCGAAGGCGTACAACCCCCTGTTCATCTACGGGGAGTCGGGGCTCGGCAAGACCCATCTGCTCCACGCGATCGGGCACTACGCGCGCAGCCTCTACCCGGGCACGCGGGTGCGGTACGTGAGCTCGGAGGAGTTCACGAACGAGTTCATCAACTCGATCCGTGACGGCAAGGGCGACGCGTTCCGCAAGCGCTACCGGGATGTGGACATCCTGCTCGTCGACGACATCCAGTTCCTCGCGAGCAAGGAGTCGACGCAGGAGGAGTTCTTCCACACCTTCAACACCCTCCACAACGCGAACAAGCAGATCGTGCTCTCCTCGGACCGGCCGCCGAAGCAGCTGGTGACCCTGGAGGACCGGCTGCGGAACCGCTTCGAGTGGGGTCTGACCACGGACGTGCAGCCGCCGGAGCTGGAGACGCGTATCGCGATCCTGCGCAAGAAGGCCGTGCAGGAGCAGCTGAACGCCCCGCCGGAGGTGCTGGAGTTCATCGCCTCGCGGATCTCGCGCAACATCCGTGAGCTCGAGGGCGCGCTCATCCGCGTCACCGCCTTCGCGAGCCTCAACCGGCAGCCGGTGGACCTCGGGCTCACCGAGATCGTCCTCAAGGACCTGATCCCTGGCGGCGAGGACTCGGCGCCGGAGATCACCGCCGGCGCCATCATGGCGGCGACGGCCGACTACTTCGGCCTGACGGTGGAGGACCTCTGCGGTTCCTCGCGCAGCCGCGTCCTGGTCACGGCCCGGCAGATCGCCATGTACCTGTGCCGTGAGCTCACGGACCTGTCGCTGCCGAAGATCGGCGCGCAGTTCGGCGGCCGCGACCACACGACGGTCATGCACGCGGACCGCAAGATCCGCGCGCTGATGGCGGAGCGGCGCTCCATCTACAACCAGGTCACCGAGCTGACCAACCGCATCAAGAACGGCTGACCCCGCGGCAGGCCGTGACGGCCGTCCGCAGGGCGCCGAGGACGTCGAAGGGCGCTCCGGGACACCTCCCCGGGGCGCCCTTCGGCGTTCCCGGGGGCACCGCCCTCGGCGAGTCCGAAGCCGCGCCGCTCCGTGCCCTCACCCGACGACAGCGCTCCCGGAGCCGCCCTGCGGCGCTCCCGGGAGGGCTCTTTCGGCGTTCCCGAGAGGGTCGTCGGGCGTTCCCGAGGGGTCCTTCCGGCGTCCCCGGGCAGCTGTGGGGGGCGATGGACGGGCGCCGGCCCGGTCCCGGGTGTTCGATTACGCCGTTCCGGTGGCGGGTTCTCCACAGATTGGGGGATGATCTCCCGTCCACAGGGTGGGGACTGCCAAGTTATCCGGATTGCATCCACAGGCAGCCCTGGTGACAACCCATCACTCCAGGTCAGAGGGGTGTGGAATTGTTGGCAAACGATCTCCACAGGCTGTGGATGAAAATTTCGTCCACAGGGGTCCCGCGCGGTTGTCCACGGGCGGCCCACAGGGAGCGGGCGGTTGCCCACAGCTTCTCCACACCGCTGTCCACTGTTCGGCAACGAAACGCGCGGGCTCACTGGGCCGAGTGAAAGCCGTCACACCAAGGGAGACGTTTGGGCTGTGGGGAACCTGGGGAAAGCTGGGGACAGCGCTGGGGAGAACTCCCCATGGCCTGTGCATCGGGTGTGCAGAACTTTCGGGTGTCCACAGAACACCCCGGTTGTCCACGGGTGTCACCCACAGGGTCAGTGGACAAAAAACTGGACCTGACCTGCGCAAACGACGTTATCCACGGTTTCCACAGGCCCTACTACTACTCCCACTCATAGTTAGCCCGGAATCCGCTTCGAAGTGGGGCCTGTGCACAACTCGAGCCCGGAGCCTCGGCGACCTCTTGTCGCGACTTGACCCCGAGCCGCACCGAGTGTCGGTGGCGTACGTCAGACTGGATCCCGCAGTCGACGAAGAGCCAGCAACAAGCAGGAGGCGGTTCCGGTGAAGATCCGGGTGGAGCGCGATGTACTCGCGGAGGCGGTGGCCTGGGTGGCCCGCAGCCTTCCGGCCCGTCCGCCGGCGCCCGTTCTCGCGGGCCTTCTGCTGAAGGCCGAGGACGGCGCGCTGAGCTTCTCCAGCTTCGACTACGAGGTCTCGGCCCGCGTCTCCGTCGAGGCGGAGGTCGAGGAGGACGGCACCGTTCTGGTCTCCGGCCGTCTGCTCGCCGACATCTGCCGCGCCCTCCCCAACCGTCCCGTGGAGATCTCCACAGACGGTGTACGGGCGACCGTCGTCTGCGGCTCCTCCCGCTTCACCCTCCACACCCTGCCTGTGGAGGAGTACCCGGCACTCCCGGAGATGCCCACCGCGACCGGCACCGTCCCCGGTGAGGTCTTCGCCTCGGCGGCCGCCCAGGTGGCCATCGCCGCCGGCCGTGACGACACGCTGCCCGTGCTCACCGGTGTGCGCATCGAGATCGAGGGCGACACGGTCACCCTCGCCTCCACCGACCGCTACCGCTTCGCCGTCCGCGAGTTCCTGTGGAAGCCGGAGTCCCCGGACGCCTCCGCCGTGGCCCTGGTGCCGGCGAAGACCCTGCTGGACACGGCCAAGGCCCTCACCAGCGGCGACACGGTCACCCTGGCGCTCTCGGGCTCCGGCAAGGGCGAGGGCCTGATCGGTTTCGAGGGTGCGGGCCGCCGGACCACCACCCGTCTGCTCGAAGGCGATCTGCCGAAGTACCGGACCCTCTTCCCCACCGAGTTCAACTCGGTCGCGGTGATCGAGACCGCCCCCTTCGTCGAGGCCGTCAAGCGCGTGGCCCTCGTGGCCGAGCGCAACACCCCGGTCCGGCTCAGCTTCGAGCAGGGCGTGCTCATCCTGGAGGCCGGCTCCAGCGACGACGCACAGGCTGTGGAGCGTGTGGACGCGCAGCTGGAGGGCGACGACATCTCGATCGCCTTCAACCCGACCTTCCTCCTGGACGGCCTGAGCGCGATCGACTCCCCGGTCGCCCAGCTCTCCTTCACGACCTCGACGAAGCCCGCGCTCCTGAGCGGCAAGCCGGCGGTCGACGCGGAGGCGGACGAGGCCTACAAGTACCTGATCATGCCGGTCCGTCTGAGCGGCTGACATCGGGACACCGGGCGTCGACTGAGCGGCTGACCCCACAGGTGTGCACGGGGGTCCGGGCGTAGGCTCGGACCCGGGTACACACCGCACACGACGCTAAAGGAATCTCTGATGGAGCTCGGTCTCGTCGGTCTCGGCAAGATGGGCGGCAACATGCGCGAGCGCATTCGCCGCGCCGGCCACACCGTCGTCGGATACGACCGCAACCCTGACCTCGCCGATGTCCACAGCCTCGAAGAGCTTGTGGGCAAGCTCAAGGGTCCGCGCGTCGTGTGGGTCATGGTCCCCGCCGGTGCGGCGACCCAGTCGACCATCGACGAGCTGGCCGGCCTGCTCTCCCCCGGCGACATCGTCGTGGACGGCGGCAACTCCCGCTGGACCGACGACGAGAAGCACGCCGAGGAGCTCGCCGCCAAGGGCATCGGCTTCGTCGACTGCGGCGTCTCGGGCGGCGTCTGGGGCCTGGAGAACGGCTACGCGCTCATGTACGGCGGCGACGCCGAGCACGTGGCCCGCGTCCAGCCGGTCTTCGACGCGCTGAAGCCCGAGGGCGAGTTCGGCTCGGTCCACGCGGGCAAGGTCGGCGCCGGCCACTTCGCGAAGATGGTCCACAACGGCATCGAGTACGCGATGATGCAGGCCTACGCCGAGGGCTGGGAGCTCCTGGAGAAGGTCGACTCCGTCACCGACGTCCGCGAGGTCTTCCGCTCCTGGCAGGAGGGCACCGTCATCCGTTCGTGGCTGCTCGACCTCGCGGTCAACGCCCTCGACGAGGACGAGCACCTGGACAAGCTGCGCGGCTACGCGTCGGACTCCGGCGAGGGCCGGTGGACCGTCGAGGCCGCCATCGACAACGCCGTACCGCTGCCGGCGATCACCGCGTCGCTGTTCGCGCGGTTCGCGTCGCGTCAGGACGACTCGCCGCAGATGAAGATGATCGCCGCGCTGCGCAACCAGTTCGGCGGCCACGCGGTCGAGGCGAAGAAGTAATCCACAGGCTGTGCACCCCGCGGTGCACAGCAGCCGGGGGAAGGTCGGCGCACACCATGCACGTCACGCATCTGTCGCTGGCCGACTTCCGCTCGTACGCCCGGGTCGACGTCCCGCTCGACCCGGGCGTCACCGCCTTCGTGGGGGCGAACGGCCAGGGCAAGACCAATCTGGTCGAGGCCATCGGCTATCTCGCCACCCTCGGCAGCCATCGCGTCGCCTCCGACGCCCCGTTGGTGCGCATGGGTGCGGAGCGGGCGATCATCCGCGCCGCCGTCACCCAGGGCGAGCGCTCCCAGCTGGTCGAGCTCGAACTCAACCCGGGCCGGGCCAACCGCGCGCGTATCAACAGGTCCTCGCAGGTCAGGCCACGTGACGTGCTTGGCATCATCCGGACGGTGCTGTTCGCTCCGGAGGACCTGACGCTGATCAAGGGCGACCCCGGCGAGCGCCGGCGCTTCCTCGACGAGCTGATCACGGCGCGCGCGCCGCGCATGGCGGGCGTGCGCTCCGACTACGAACGGGTGCTCAAGCAGCGCAACACCCTCCTGAAGTCCGCCGCCATGGCCCGGCGGCACGGCGGCCGCTCCATGGACATGTCCACCCTGGACGTCTGGGACCAGCACCTGGCCCGGGCGGGCGCCGAGCTGCTCGCCCAGCGGCTCGACCTCATCGACATGCTCCGCCCGCTGGCCGACAAGGCGTACGAACAGCTGGCCCCCGGCGGCGGCCCGGTCCACCTGGAGTACAAGCCGTCCGCGCCCGGCTCCGGGCACACCCGCGAGGAGCTGTACGGACAGCTGATCGCCGCGCTCGCCGACGTACGCAAGCAAGAGATCGAGCGGGGCGTCACGCTCGTCGGACCGCACCGCGACGACCTGCTGCTCAAGCTGGGCGACCTGCCGGCCAAGGGGTACGCGAGCCACGGGGAGTCCTGGTCGTACGCGCTGGCGCTGCGGCTGGCCTCGTACGACCTGCTGCGGGCCGAGGGCAACGAGCCGGTGCTGGTCCTCGACGACGTCTTCGCCGAGCTCGACGCGCGCCGGCGCGAACGGCTCGCGGAGCTGGTGGCACCCGGCGAGCAGGTGCTGGTGACGGCGGCGGTCGACGACGACGTCCCGGGTGTCCTCGCGGGCACGCGGTACGCAGTGGCCGGCGGCGCGGTGGAACGGGTCTGAGAGGCGGCACGGCGATGAACGGCGAAACTTCCCCACAGCCTGTGGACAAGCCGGCGGGCGCCGCCAACCCCGAGCCCTCGGGGGTGGATCTCGCCCGGGTAGCGCTGCGCGCGGCCAAGGAGCAGGCCAGGGCGCGGGGCGCGGCCGCGGCGCAGAAGAAGCAGGCCCGGCGCGGCGGTGGCCTGCGCTCCGGCGCACGCGCCGACGGGCGCGACCCGATGGACCTCGGCGCCGCCATCAACCGACTCATCACCGAGCGGGGCTGGGAGACGCCCGCGGCGGTCGGCGGGGTCATGGGGCGGTGGCCGCAGATCGTGGGCGAGGACCTGGCGAAGCACTGCGTCCCGCTGAAGTACGACGACGACCCGGAGGAGCGGGTGCTCACGGTGCAGTGCGACTCGACGGCCTGGGCGACCCAGCTGCGGCTGCTGGCGCCGCGGCTGGTCGCGCGGCTGAACGAGGACCTGGGCCACGGGACCGTACGGATGATCAAGGTTCTCGGGCCCGGTGGGCCCCGCCGCGGCTACGGACCGCTGCGGGCGCCGGGATCCACGGGTCCGGGCGACACGTACGGGTAGAGAGGGCGGAGCCTGCCCGTAACGGTGCCGCTCGCACCGCGGCCGCAGCCGCTTTCGCCGGTGTCGCTCGTAATGGTGCCGCTCGCACCGCGGCCGCAGCCGCCTTCGCCGGTGTCGCCCATGCCAGGGCCGCCGGCACAGGCGCCGCCCCCGCCCGCCTGTGCCGACGCCGGTCCTCGGCGGCTCCGGCTTGTTGCGGCCTCTTCCCTTGCCGCGGCCCTCGCGTCGGCCCTTGGCTGCGCCGCCCGTCACAGCGGCCCCGTTGACGCCACCCTGCCCCTTCCGCCCCGGTCTCGGCGCGCCCCTGCCTGTGAAGAGGCGGGCGGAACGGGAGCGCGCGGTGCGCGCGGGACCTTGTCGCCGCCCTCTCCGGGACCCCGTCCCGACCCCCCGGCCCCGGCGGAACGACGGCCCGCGACGCCGCGCGGAAGTCATGCCGGGGCCCCCTCGTCCACCCCGCCCACTCGCCGTCACCGCCCGAAGCGCTAGGTGGCCGTCAGGGGCGTCTGGGGCCCCATCCCGGATATGGGGAGTCGTCTCGATGCCGTTGAGGGCGGCACATGAGCATTCAGGTACCGGCAAACCCCCATGAGTGTCAGTGGTACCGGTAGACTGGAAGACAATCCCGCCACCCTGCGGAACAAGTCGAACGACGCAGCCGCTCCCGTATGCCCGGAGAACGGCCTGTGCTGTGCCAGAAAGGGCGCTTCGTGGCCGATTCCGGCAACCCCAACGAGAACAACCAGTACACCGCCAGCAACATCCAGGTCCTCGAGGGTTTGGATGCGGTGCGCAAGCGCCCCGGCATGTACATCGGCTCGACCGGCGAGCGCGGTCTGCACCACATGGTGCAAGAGGTCGTCGACAACTCCGTCGACGAGGCCCTGGCCGGCCACGCGGACACCATCGACGTCACGATCCTGGCCGACGGCGGCGTGCGCGTCGTCGACAACGGCCGTGGCATCCCGGTGGGCATCGTCGAGTCCGAGGGCAAGCCGGCCCTCGAGGTCGTGCTGACCGTGCTGCACGCGGGCGGCAAGTTCGGCGGCGGCGGCTACGCGGTCTCCGGTGGTCTGCACGGCGTCGGCGTCTCCGTCGTGAACGCCCTGTCCACGAAGGTCGCCGTCGAGGTCAAGACCGACGGCTACCGCTGGACGCAGGACTACAAGATGGGCGCCCCGACCGCGCCCCTCGCGCAGCACGAGGCGACCGAGGAGCACGGCACCTCGGTGACGTTCTGGTCCGACCCCGACATCTTCGAGACGGTCGAGTACTCCTTCGAGACCCTCTCGCGCCGCTTCCAGGAGATGGCCTTCCTCAACAAGGGCCTGACGATCACGCTCACCGACGAGCGCGACTCCGCCAAGGCCACGGTCGGCGCCGACGACCCGGACGCCGAGGCGACCCCGGAGCCCGCCGCCCGCACGGTGAAGTACCACTACGAGGGCGGCATCGTCGACTTCGTGAAGTACCTCAACTCGCGCAAGGGCGAGCTGATCCACCCGACCGTCATCGACGTCGAGGCCGAGGACAAGGAGCGCGCGCTCTCGGTCGAGATCGCGATGCAGTGGAACTCCTCGTACAGCGAGGGCGTGTACTCGTTCGCGAACACGATCCACACCCACGAGGGCGGTACCCACGAGGAGGGCTTCCGCGCGGCGCTGACGACGCTCGTCAACAAGTACGCGCGCGACAAGAAGCTGCTCCGCGAGAAGGACGACAACCTCACCGGTGACGACATCCGCGAGGGTCTGACCGCGATCATCTCGGTCAAGCTGGGCGAGCCGCAGTTCGAGGGCCAGACCAAGACCAAGCTGGGCAACACCGAGGCGAAGACCTTCGTCCAGAAGGTCGTGCACGAGCACCTGACGGACTGGTTCGACCGCAACCCGAACGAGGCCGCGGACATCATCCGCAAGGGCATCACCGCCGCCACCGCGCGCGTGGCCGCCCGCAAGGCCCGCGACCTGACCCGCCGCAAGGGTCTCCTGGAGTCGGCGTCCCTGCCGGGCAAGCTCTCCGACTGCCAGTCGAACGACCCCACCAAGTGCGAGATCTTCATCGTCGAGGGTGACTCCGCCGGTGGCTCGGCCAAGTCCGGCCGCAACCCGATGTACCAGGCCATCCTGCCCATCCGCGGCAAGATCCTGAACGTCGAGAAGGCCCGGATCGACAAGATCCTGCAGAACACCGAGGTCCAGGCGCTGATCTCCGCCTTCGGCACCGGGGTCCACGAGGACTTCGACATCGAGAAGCTCCGCTATCACAAGATCATCCTGATGGCGGACGCCGACGTCGACGGCCAGCACATCAACACCCTGCTGCTGACCTTCCTCTTCCGCTTCATGCGCCCGCTGGTCGAGGCCGGTCACGTGTACCTGTCGCGCCCGCCGCTCTACAAGATCAAGTGGGGCCGGGACGACTTCGAGTACGCGTACTCGGACCGCGAGCGCGACGCGCTCGTCGAGCTGGGCAAGCAGAACGGCAAGCGGATCAAGGAAGACTCGATCCAGCGCTTCAAGGGTCTCGGCGAGATGAACGCCGAGGAGCTGCGCATCACCACCATGGACGTCGAGCACCGCGTACTCGGCCAGGTCACCCTGGACGACGCCGCGCAGGCCGACGACCTCTTCTCGGTGCTGATGGGCGAGGACGTCGAGGCACGGCGCTCGTTCATCCAGCGCAACGCCAAGGACGTTCGTTTCCTCGACATCTGAGTCGGTCTCAGCTGACCGTACGAAAGGACTGACGACCAGCAATGGCCGACGAAAACACTCCTGTGACCACCGACGAAGAAGCGGGTCCCGAGCTGCGGGTCGAGCCCGTCGGGCTCGAGACCGAGATGCAGCGCTCGTACCTCGACTACGCGATGTCCGTCATCGTGTCCCGCGCGCTGCCCGACGTCCGCGACGGCCTCAAGCCGGTGCACCGCCGTGTCCTGTACGCGATGTACGACGGCGGCTACCGGCCCGAGAAGGGCTTCTACAAGTGCGCCCGCGTCGTCGGCGACGTGATGGGTAACTACCACCCGCACGGCGACTCCTCGATCTACGACGCCCTCGTCCGTCTCGCCCAGCCCTGGGCCATGCGGATGCCGCTCGTCGACTCCAACGGCAACTTCGGCTCCCCGGGCAACGACCCGGCCGCCGCCATGCGCTACACCGAGTGCAAGATGGCGCCGCTGTCGATGGAGATGGTCCGCGACATCGACGAGGAGACCGTCGACTTCACGGACAACTACGACGGGCGTTCCCAGGAGCCGACCGTCCTGCCGGCCCGCTTCCCGAACCTGCTGATCAACGGCTCCGCCGGCATCGCGGTCGGCATGGCGACCAACATCCCGCCGCACAACCTGCGCGAGGTCGCCGCCGGCGCCCAGTGGTACCTGGAGCACCCCGAGGCCAGCCACGAGGAGCTGCTCGACGCGCTCATCGAGCGCATCAAGGGCCCCGACTTCCCCACCGGCGCGCTGGTCGTCGGCCGCAAGGGCATCGAGGAGGCGTACCGCACCGGTCGCGGCTCCATCACGATGCGCGCGGTCGTCGAGGTCGAGGAGATCCAGAACCGCCAGTGCCTGGTGGTCACCGAGCTGCCCTACCAGGTCAACCCGGACAACCTCGCGCAGAAGATCGCCGACCTGGTGAAGGACGGCAAGATCGGCGGCATCGCCGACGTCCGTGACGAGACCTCCTCGCGCACCGGTCAGCGCCTGGTCATCGTGCTCAAGAGGGACGCCGTCGCCAAGGTCGTCCTCAACAACCTCTACAAGCACACCGACCTGCAGACGAACTTCGGCGCCAACATGCTGGCGCTCGTCGACGGCGTGCCGCGCACCCTCTCCCTGGACGCGTTCATCCGCCACTGGGTGACGCACCAGATCGAGGTCATCGTGCGCCGGACGAAGTTCCGGCTGCGCAAGGCCGAGGAGCGCGCCCACATCCTGCGCGGTCTGCTCAAGGCCCTCGACGCGATCGACGAGGTCATCGCCCTCATCCGGCGCAGCGACACGGTCGAGGTCGCGCGCGAGGGCCTGATGGGCCTGCTGCAGATCGACGAGATCCAGGCCAACGCCATCCTCGAGATGCAGCTGCGCCGGCTCGCCGCCCTGGAGCGCCAGAAGATCGTCGCCGAGCACGACGAACTGCAGGCGAAGATCAACGAGTACAACGCGATCCTGGCCTCGCCCGAGAAGCAGCGGGCGATCGTCAGCGAGGAGCTCGCGGCGCTGGTCGCCAAGTACGGGGACGACCGCCGCAGCCAGCTCGTCCCCTTCGACGGCGACATGTCCATCGAGGACCTGATCGCCGAGGAGGACATCGTCGTCACCATCTCGCGTGGCGGCTACGTGAAGCGGACGAAGACCGAGGACTACCGCTCGCAGAAGCGCGGCGGCAAGGGCGTGCGCGGCACGAAGCTGAAGCAGGACGACATCGTCGACCACTTCTTCGTCTCCACCACGCACCACTGGCTGCTGTTCTTCACCAACAAGGGCCGGGTCTACCGGGCCAAGGCGTACGAGCTGCCGGACGCCGGCCGGGACGCCCGAGGCCAGCACGTGGCCAACCTGCTGGCCTTCCAGCCGGACGAGCAGATCGCCCAGATCCTGGCGATCCGCGACTACGAGGCCGCCCCGTACCTGGTGCTCGCCACCAAGGGCGGTCTGGTGAAGAAGACGGCCCTGAAGGACTACGACTCCCCGCGTTCGGGCGGTGTCATCGCGATCAACCTGCGTGAGCGGGACGGCGGCGCCGAAGGCCTCGCCGACGAGCTGATCGGCGCCGAGCTGGTGTCCTCCGAGGACGATCTGCTGCTCATCTCCAAGAAGGCGCAGTCGATCCGCTTCACCGCCACGGACGACGCGCTGCGCCCGATGGGCCGCGCCACCTCCGGCGTGAAGGGCATGAGTTTCCGCGAGGACGACGAGCTGCTCTCGATGAATGTCGTCCGGCCGGGTACTTTCGTCTTCACCGCGACCGACGGTGGCTACGCCAAGCGCACCGCGGTCGACGAGTACCGCGTCCAGGGCCGCGGCGGCCTCGGTATCAAGGCCGCCAAGATCGTGGAGGACCGCGGATCGCTCGTGGGCGCGCTGGTGGTCGAGGAGACCGACGAGATCCTCGCCATCACGCTGTCCGGTGGTGTGATCCGTACGCGAGTCAACGAAGTCAGGGAGACCGGCCGTGACACCATGGGCGTCCAGCTGATCAACCTGGGCAAGCGCGACGCCGTCGTCGGCATCGCTCGCAACGCCGAGGCCGGCGGCGAGGACGAAGACGGTGACGAGGCAGTGGAAGCTGCCGAAGGCGTGGAGACGGCCGAGGCGGTCGAGGGCACGGAGCCCGCGACCGGGGAGCACGAGGAGTAGAGCGTGAGTGGAGCCACGGGCGCCGGTTCGGCCGACGGCCGGTCCGCAGGATCGAGCGGTGCCCGTGGCTCCGCCACGGACTCCCAGGGGGTTACGGTGACGGACACTCGGGGGCAGCAGCCCTCGTACGACACGTACAACGGGCCGCTGCCCGGCGAGCGCGGGGGGACGCAGCCGCAAGGCCCGTACCACCCGCCGCAGGCCTACGGCGCCCCGGCACAGGGGGGCACGCCCGCCCAGGGCGTGCCGGCGGGCGGCGGCCACACGTCCGGCGGTCAGACCGCCGCCGCGACGCGCAAGGCCCGCACAGGGGCGCGTACGACGCCGCGGACGCGCAAGGCGCGGCTGCGGGTCGCCAAGGCCGATCCGTGGTCGGTGATGAAGGTGAGCTTCCTGCTCTCCATCGCGCTCGGCGTCTGCACGGTGGTGGCCGCGGCGGTGCTGTGGATGGTCATGGACGCCATGGGCGTCTTCTCGACCGTCGGCGGCACGATCAGCGAGGCGACCGGCTCCAACGAGTCGAACGGCTTCGACCTGCAGTCGTTCCTGTCGCTGCCGCGCGTCCTGATGTTCACGTCGGTGATCGCGGTGATCGACGTCGTCCTGATGACCGCCCTGGCGACGCTGGGCGCGTTCATCTACAACCTGTCCGCCGGTTTCGTGGGCGGTGTCGAGCTCACGCTCGCCGAGGACGAGTGACCTGCGGATGACCCCCGGATGACGCCCGTGGGGCCGGTCCCGGGAACGGATTTTGGGACTGGCCCCCACGTGCGCTAATCTTCAGGAGTCAGCGCGCGGGACACACACCGCAAAGCGCGGCGGGGCTATAGCTCAGTTGGTTAGAGCGCATCCCTGATAAGGATGAGGCCACAGGTTCAAATCCTGTTAGCCCCACACAGAAGATCGGCCCGGACGGTTCACCCGTCCGGGCCGATTGCTTTGGTGGACACGGGGGCGGCCTAGGTCACCGATCGGTATCGGCCGGTGTGTAGAGTGGGCGTCAGAAGTCTCCTACGTCAACGAAAGACGAGGTCGCGCGGTGAAGAAGCTTCTCCTGGTCGCACTGGCCGCCATCGGCGGGCTCCTCGTGTACCGCCAGATCCAGGCGGATCGCGCCGAGCAGGATCTGTGGACGGAGGCGACCGACTCCGTGCCCGCAGGTTCGGGTGTGTGAGACGAAGAACCGTCTGTGAGCGAGGCCCCGACCGCTGTGAGCGGTCGGGGCCTCGCTCTGTTTCCACCCCAGATAGTTCACGCTCGCGAATGAATGGCTTGCTCTCGCAAATTCGGGGGGTCCTGGTCGGACGGGCGGGCAGGATGGGCCCGCACGGACACGACGAGGGGATGAGCGTGAAGAGGCAACGGGCTACCGGCCGTACGGCGGGAGGGCGTGCGGCGGCGGTGCTGGCCGCGGTGGTGTGCGGGACCGCTTTGCTGCCCGGTGCGGCGTGGGCCGCGGGCGACGGCACCGGGTACGTCTTCGCCGACGGTGCCCGGCAGGTGAAGGGCGCGGTGTCCAATCTGGACGCCGAGCAGTTGGAGGCGGGCCGGACCTACCGGGACACGATCAAGAAGGACGGCAAGCTCTACTACCGCGTCGACCTCGACGCGCAGCAGAACGCCTACGTCTCGGTCGTGGCCGTCCCCAAGGCGGGCGGGAAGGCCGCCTACGGCGACCGCATCAAGGTGAGCCTGCAGGACGGCTCCAGCACCCAGTGCGGCTACCAGGACACGAATTTCGGCCCCTCCGAGTTCCCCCGGCCGATCACCGCCTACGCCCACCGCACCATCGCCCCGGAGTCGACGTCCTGCCGACAGGCCGGGGCGTACTACGTGCTCGTCGAGCGGGACTCCCAGGCGGAGTCCGACCCCGCCGACTGGCAGCTGGAGATCCGCTTCCTGACCGAGCCGGGAGTCACCAAGACCGGCCCGACCGCGCTGCCGGAGAACTGGGCCTCGGGAACGCCCCAGCCGCCCGCGGGCGGCCCGCAGCGGCGCACCGGCGGCGCCGGCCTGGCCGACGCGACCTCGCTGCGGCAGGGCGAGTGGCGCACCGACATCAGGCCGGGGCAGACGCTCTTCTACCGGGTGCCGGTCGACTGGGGACAGCAGCTCTTCACGAGCGCGGAGCTGGGCAGCAGCCCTGCCGCCGACACCTATGTGCCCCACGCACTCGTGCTGTCCCTGGCGAACCCGGCCGGCGGGCACGTCGAGCAGGACTCCCTCACGTACGACGGCGACCAGGTGACGATGGCGCTGGACCCGCAGCGGCCGGTCGCCTACGAGAACCGCTTCTCGTCGGACGAGGGCACCAGCGGGCTGCGGTTCGCGGGCTGGTACTACCTGTCCGCCACGCTCAGCCCCGAGATCGCCAAGACCTACGGGGACAAGCCGCTGCCGCTGACCCTGCGGGTGAACATCACCGGTCGGCCCACGTCCGGTCCGGCGTACGACGGGGCCGCCGGGCCCTTCACGGTGACCGACGAGGACCGGGACGCGGCGGCCAGCGGTCAGAGCGGTCCGCAGGCGGCCGAGAGCGGCACCCTGAGGGTCGTCGGCGTGGCCGGGATCGGCGTCGGGACCGTGCTCGTGCTCGGCCTGGGCGCCTGGTGGCTGCTGGCCCGCCGGGCGGCGGGCGCGGGGCCTATGCCTGGATGAGCGCCCAGATCCCCACGGCGAAGCACACCAACGCGGTGACCAGCACCGGGATCGCCACCTTCGCGGGCGGCCCCGGCCGGCGCGCGGGAACCGATCCGGCCTGAGCGGTGTATGAACGAGTGGAGGCCTGCTCGTACGACACCGCGGCCGTGGCGGCCCGGGCGAAGGAGGCGGGGGAATGCGGCGGAGCCTGTACGGGAGCAGGAGCCGGGGCGTAGGCCGGGGACGGCGGGACGGCCACCGGCTGCGTGGGCGTCTGCACCGGGGCCTGCGCGGGCGCCGGCACGGCGGCCCGGGGCGGGGGCGGCAGGTGGAAGCTGCCCGTCTCGGACGCGCCCGGCTGCCGCTGGGCGTGCTGTGGCGGTGCCTGCTGATCCTGCTGCGGTACGGGAACGGGGGCCGGAGCCGCGGGGGCGTGCGCGACCTCGGCGCCGGCGGGTCCCTCGGGGCCGTCCGGGCCGAAGCCGGCGGGCAGCGGGCCGATCTGGTCGAAGATCTCGACCGGCTCCTCGCCGGGCCCGGTCTCCGGCAGCAGTTCGGCCGCCGCGTTCAGTGCCTTGCGGGCGCCCGTGGCGGTCTTGAAGCGGGCCTGCGGGTCGGGCTGCAGCAGGCCGGCGAGGACCTGCCACAGCGGCTCGGCGATGCCCTGCGGGGCGCCCGGGGTGCCGTGCGTCCGGAAGTACTCCACCAGGGCGTGGGAGTCCGGCCTGCGGCCCTGGAGCAGATAGAGCGCGACCAGACCGACCGCGAACAGGTCCGCGGTGAAGTCCGGCTCGGCACCCATGAGTTGCTCGGGAGCGAAATAACCGGGCGTTCCCACCACGTAGTTGGTCTCAGTGAGCCGGGGCTCGCCCTTGCGCATCGAGATGCCGAAGTCGGAGAGCCGCAGGTGCGGCCGTCCGGTGCCGGTGACCTCCATCAGGATGTTCGCCGGCTTGATGTCGCGGTGCACGACCCCCTCCGCGTGCACCGCGGCAAGGCCGGACAGCAGCTGGTCGAGCAGGGCGCACACGAAGCGGGGCGGCAGCGCGCCGTAGTCCCCTATGACGTGGGCCAGGGAGCCACCCGCCACGAGGTCCATGGTGAAGAGGACCTTGTCGTCGTCCGCGGCCCAGCTGGCCGGGGCGAGGACGTGCGGGTGGTCGATCCTGAGCGCCTGCTCGCGGACGAAGCGCAGCAGGGTGTGGGCGTCGCTCTGCTGGAGCACCTTGGCCGCCACATAGCGGCGGCGCCGGTGGTCCCAGGCGCGCCAGACCGCGCCCACCCCACCGCGCCCGATCGGATCGATCAGCTCGTACCGACCAGCGAAGACCTCACCCATCGTGCTGCGCCCGCTCCCCGTGCCGTCTCGGATGCCGCCGTCCCGGCGTCAGTTCTGATGCGCCTCGTAGTGGGCGACGGCGTCCGCGGTGCGCCCCGCGCCGTACACCCGGAGGAACTCTGCCAGTTCCGGGTGCGCGGGCGCGAGGGAGTCGGCGGCGTCGATGATGTCGCCGGCCGCCGCCACGGAGCGCAGCAGGGACTGGATCTCCCGGACCACGCGGCGCACGGTGGGCGCGCCGCTGGTCGGGGTCTGGCTGGTCGCGGTCAGGACGGAGCCGCCCTGGGACTTCCTGATCTCGTCCATCCGGTCGGTGGCCTCGGCGGCGCTGACGCTGCCGTCGGCGACCTGGCCGGCGAGCTCCTGAAGGGCCTGGACACGCTGGACGACGGCGGGATTGCCGATCTTGGCCCGCTGGCCGCTCATCAGCTGGGAGAGCATGGGCGCGGAAAGCCCGAGCACGGCTGCCAGCCTGGCCTGGTTCAGCCCGAGATCGTCGATCAGCCGACGGAAGAGCGCCCCCAACGGCTCCCCGTACCAACTGCGCTGAAGCTCCCTGGCTCTGGCCGTGGCTTCCTGCTGCGCTGTATCCATTACTACTTCTCCCCATCCCTTGGGTTCGCCACTGCGAACCCCGATCAGCATCTTACGGAGCGTGGTCGCCCACGGGGAGTCCCAATCCTTTTGCGGGATACGGGGGGTGACCCGGTACTCTGTTGTCGTTCCGGGGCCTTAGCTCAGTTGGTAGAGCGCTGTCTTTGCATGGCAGATGTCAGGGGTTCGACTCCCCTAGGCTCCACTCCGGAAGAAAAGCTCCCTGATCTGCGGAAACGCAGGCAGGGAGCTTTTTCGTGCTCGAACGAAGTGGCCCAGGGCCTCGACCACGGAATGGACCGGGTGCGGTGGGCCAAAGACTCGTACGGTCGTGTCCATGACGAAGACGAAGCGGGCGGCGCGCATGGCGCACACGAGTGCGAGGACTCACCGGGTGCTGCTCGCGGCCCAGCTCGGCAACTCCGTCGGCGACGGAGCCTTCTACGTGACCTCGGCCCTCTACTTCTCCCGCATCGTCGGACTCTCCGCCGCGCAGATCGGCGCCGGCCTCGCCGTCGCCTGGGGGATCGGCTCCCTCGCCGGGGTGCCGCTGGGGCACCTCGCCGACCGGCGCGGACCGCGCCGCAGCGCCGTGCTGCTCGCCCTGGCGACCTCCGTGGCCGTGGCCTCCTTCCTCCTCATCCGCTCCTTCGTGCCCTTCCTGCTCGCCGCCGCCGTGTACGCGACCGCCCAGAGCGGCCTGGCCGCGGCCCGTCAGGCCCTTCTCGCCGGCCTCGTCGATCCGGGCGCCCGGGTCGGGATGCTGGCCCGGCTCCAGGCCACGCTCAACGCGGGCCTCGCCGTCGGCGCCGCTCTGGGCGGCCTCGCCCTGAGCTCCGGCACCCGTACCGCCTACTTCGCCGTGTTCGCCCTCGACGCGCTGGGCTTCCTGGTCTGCGCACTGCTGCTGCGCGGGCTCCCGGCAGTGCCCGGGACCCCGGCCGTGCCCGGCGGCGGGCCGCGTCTCGTGGTGCTGCGGGACCGCCCGTACGCCGTGCTCACCCTGCTGAACGCCCTGCTGCTGCTCCGGCTGCCGCTGCTCAGCCTGGCCCTGCCGCTGTGGATCGTGGGGCGCACCGCGGCCCCCGGCTGGACGGTCTCGGCGCTGTTCGTCCTCAACACCGGCGCGGTGATGCTCTTTCAGGTGCGGGCCGCGCGCTCGGTGACCGGGCTGCCCGAGGCCACCCGGGCGGTGGGCCGCTCCGGCCTGCTGATGCTCGCCTCGTGCGCGGTCTTCGCGCTGACGGCGGCCTGCCTCGGGCCCTGGCCGACGGTCGCGGTCCTCGTCCTGGGCGCCGTCCTCCAGGTGGTCGCCGAGATGCGGCACTCCGCGGGCTCGTGGCAGATCGGCCTCGCGCTGGCCCCGGCCGACCGGATCGGCCAGTACCAGGGGTTCTACGGCACGGGCGTGCCGGTCGCCAGGACGCTCGGGCCGCTGCTCGTCACCACGCTGCTGATCGGCTGGGGCGTGGCGGGCTGGCTGGTCCTGGGCGGGATCTTCCTGGTCGCGGGCCTGGCCACGGGGCCGGCCGTGCGCTGGGCGGAGCGCGCCCGGAGCCGGGCGGCGGCCCCGGTGGCGGGGGAGCCCGTCAAGGCGTACTGAGCCGGACGGGTGGTGTTCATCGGAAGAACTGCACGGCGACGGCGTCGCTCCGTGGTTTCGGCGTGCGCTTCCTCATCATGAGGAACGTACTAAAAGCGCGCAATCCGAAATGAACCATCCGAGAACGCCCAGCCCGTCACCACGAAAGTGAGAGGTCATGGCCACCGCCAAGGTCAAGCAGTTCTGGACCGCCTTCGTCTCCGTCCTCTTCGCCCTGCTCGCCTCCCTCGGCCTGGCGAGCCCCTCCACCGCCGCCCGGCAGCCCGCCCTCCAGCAGGGCGAGGAGCCGGCGCTCGCCGGAGGCGCCGCGGCCGCCGCGGTCCGTCCCGCCGTCCCGGTACCCGCACAGCGGACAGCCCGGGACTGGCACACCGCGCAGGGCCGCGCCCTGCCGCCCACCATCAAGCAGCGGATCCGCGCCGAGGCGCACGGCTCGTCCCCCTCGGTCCGGCACCTGCGCGCCGACGCCGGCGATCTGGACCCCTTCGGCTGGGAGGACCTGGCGGGCCTGAGCGGGGCCACGGCGGCGACGAGGACCGCCGGGGAGACCGCGGGGACGACGAAGACCGCCGGCGTGACCGCGGGGACCGCCGTGCAGACGGCGCGGACGGGGTCGGCCGCGCAGGCGGCGCAGACCGCCCAGACGGCACCGGCGTCGCAGGCCGCCCAGGCCGCCCAGGCCGCGTACGCGGCGTAGGGCACGGCGGGAATCTCCGCCGTGCCCCTTGCCCGTACCCGTATCCGTATCGCTTTTCGTGCCCGTACTGCGACCGGCGGATGATCAGCGGCGTTCCTCGCCGCGGTCCGAAGCATCCGCGTCGGCCTCCTTGGCCGCCACCTCGGGATCGAGTGAAGAACCGCCGTCGTCGACGGACGACAGCCGGGTCTCCTCGTCCAGCTCGGTGGGAGCGGGCGGCTCGACCAGCCAGTCGGGGTTGGCCTGCTTGTCCCACCACTTCCACGCGGCGAAGGCGCCGCACGTGACCAGACCGAGGACCGCGAGGACCTTGGCGACGCGTCCGGCCCGGTGCCGGCGCTCCTGCTTCCTGATGATCTTTTGGATGTCCTTCGGCGTCACCTGACCGCGCAGCGCGGCCCAGGCGGCAGTCGAACGCGACCCGGCCTCCTCCAGGACGGGACCGGTCGCGGCGACCGCGTGCTCGACACGCGGAACGGTGTAGTCGGTCGCCTGACGGGCGGCCTTGCGGGTCACGGCTGCAGCGCGTTGCGCGGCCTCGTCGACCCGCGGCGGCACGTGCGGTGCGACATGGCAGTCGTACTGGTGACGGGCCTGAACACGGGCCGCATAGGCGGCCTTCGAGACTTTCGGGGCGATCCTGACGCGCGCCCCGTGCGCGTACTGCACGGCCTGGTCCCTGGCCGTCTCTGCGTACGGCGCCACCACTTCCGCGGCGTGCAGGACACTCTCCTTCGCCGAATCTGTTGCGGCGCGCACGCTGTCCATGCGGGTCACGGGATCCTCCTCCTCGGTGGCGGTGTCGGTTTTTCACCTTTCCATCCTTTTCGGAATCATGCCTGCCGGACCGAGCTCCGGCATGCGGGGCGGGCATCCGGGGCATGCGAGGATGCGGGCGGGAAGCACACGTGGGCACGAACGCCCGGGTGCCGAGGTGTGGAGGAAGGCGGATCGTGGCCGATCAGCTGTACGCGACTCTGAAGACCAGCCAGGGCGACATCGAGATTCGGCTGCTGCCGTTCCACGCCCCCAAGACGGTCCGGAACTTCGTCGAGCTCGCCCGCGGCGAGCGCGAGTGGACGCATCCGGAGACCGGCGTGGTCTCCACCTCCCCGCTCTACGACGGCACGGTCTTCCACCGCGTGATCGAGGGCTTCATGATCCAGGGCGGCGACCCGCTGGGGAACGGTACGGGCGGCCCGGGCTACGAGTTCGCCGACGAGTTCCACCCGGAACTCTTCTTCGACAAGCCGTACCTGCTCGCGATGGCCAACGCCGGCCCGGGCACCAACGGCTCGCAGTTCTTCATCACCGTCGGTCCGGCGACCTGGCTGAACCGCAAGCACACGATCTTCGGCGAGGTCGTCGGGGCGTCGAGCAAGAAGGTCGTGGACGCGATCGCCGTCACGGCGACCAACCCGCGGACCGAGCGCCCGGTCGAGGACGTCGTCGTCGAGACCGTCGTGATCGAGAGCCGCTGACCGGAGCTCACCCGCCCCTCGGGAACCTTCGCGCCCCGCCCCTCGGGAACCTTCGCGCCCCGCCCGTCCGTCAGGAGGGCGGGGCGATGTGCTGACCAGCCCCCGTCCGCCGAGCCGCCTCACGGGAGGACCCCCATGGACCCGCAGTCCGGTCTGCCGCGCTGCTACCGCCACCCGGACGTCGAGACCGGCATCCGCTGCACCCGCTGCGAGAAGCCGATCTGCCCGGAGTGCATGGTCTCCGCGTCCGTCGGCTTCCAGTGCCCCGACTGCGTGCGGAACGGCTCCGGGACCGGCCACGCGCCGGACGCCAACCGACCGAGGACGCTCGCGGGCGGCCGGGTGGCGACGGACGGGCGCTTCGTCACCAAGATCCTCATCGCGGTCAACCTCGGGCTGTTCATCGCCGCCCAGGTGGCCGGCGACCGCTTCGTCGACCAGCTCGTGATGATCGGGTACGCGTACAACCCGGTGCTCGGCGAGGTCGTCGGCGTCGCGGACGGCGAGTGGTACCGGCTCCTCACCTCCGCATTCCTCCACCAGGAGGCGCCGCACTTCGTCTTCAACATGATCGGGCTGTGGGTGATCGGCGGGATCGTCGAGCCGGAGCTCGGCCGGATCCGCTACGCCGTCCTGTGTCTGCTCTCCGGGCTCTCCGGCTCCGCGCTCGTCTATCTCCTGGACGCCCCGAACCAGGCCTCGCTCGGCGCCTCGGGGATCGTCTACGGACTGATCGGCTCCTGGGTGGTGCTGGCCCGGCGTCGGCGCTACGACATGCGTCCGGTGCTGCTCTTCGTGGCGATCTCCCTGGTCTTCACGTTCGCCCGGCCGGGGGTCTCGTGGGAGGCGCACATCGGCGGCCTGGTCGCGGGCGCGCTGGTGACGTACGGGCTCCTGCACGCGCCGCGGGCGCGCCGGGACCTGGTGCAGTACGCGGTCTGCGGCCTGGTGCTGCTGCTCGATCTGGGGGTCGTGCTCGGCCGGACCGTGGCGCTCACCTGAGCGCACAGCGCTGTGGACGAGCTTCCGAGAAAGCTTTCCCCAGAGTTATCCACAGTGCGTGGCGGAGTTGCCGCACTGGCCGGGACATGACTGCGCCCCCCACCCCTGAACAGGCATTTTCTGTCAGTAGTGGGGGGCGGAGCGTTCCGGTAGAGGCGTTCTCCCGGTCGTACCGGCGTCAACCTCGTGGGAGTTATCCACAGATGGTCGTAAGTTATCCAGTGCTGTGCACAACACTGTGGATAACTCAGGGCAGAGCTTGACGCGTCACTTCCACTGCGTGGAGACACCGAAGCCGGCGGCGATGAAGCCGAAGCCGACCACGATGTTCCAGTTGCTCAGGGACTTGACCGGCAGCGTGCCGTCGGTGACGTAGAAGACCACGATCCACACCAGCCCGATGGCGAACATCGCCAGCATCACCGGGGCCACCCAGCTGCGGTTGGTCAGCTTGATGGCAGCGGCCTGCTTCGTGGCGGGCGGCGGCGTGTAGTCGGCCTTCTTGCGGATCCGTGACTTCGGCACGAGGGACTCTCCTGTCGATGCGCTGCGTGACCGCGCAGGGAACTGGGACTGGCGCCGGGGCGGGACGGAGCGGGATGTGACGAAGCGGACCGCTGCGTCCTCCGGGCGTCCGTTAGCGTAGTGGTTCCGCGGCACCGAAGGGGATCAGGGTACGTTGAGCAATTCCGCCGACACTCCCGCAGGGCCGGGCCGAAGCACCAGATGGCGCCCGGTCCGGGTGCTGACCGCTGCCGTCTTCGCCCTCGCCGGACTGATCTTCGTCACCAGCTTCAACACCGCCAAGGGCACCAACCTCCGCACCGACGCCTCCCTCCTCAGGCTCTCCGACCTGATCGAGGAACGCAGCCACAAGAACGCCGGCCTCGACGAGTCCGCCGCCGCCCTGCGCCGCCAGGTCGACGCCCTCGCCGCCCGGGACGACGGCTCCACCCGGGCCCAGGACGAGCGCCTGCGGGCCCTGGAGAACGCCGCCGGCACCACCAGGACCTCGGGTCCCGGCCTCACCGTCACCCTCAACGACGCCCCGCCGAACGCCCAGGCCGCCCCCGGATACCCCGAGCCGCAGGCCAACGACCTGGTCATCCACCAGCAGGACCTCCAGGCCGTCGTCAACGCCCTGTGGAAGGGCGGCGCCCAGGGCATCAGGGTCATGGACCAGCGGCTGATCTCCACCAGCGCCGTGCGCTGCGTCGGCAACACCCTGATCCTCCAGGGCCGCGTCTACTCGCCGCCCTACAAGATCACCGCTGTCGGTGACCGCGACCGGTTGAACAAGGCCCTCGCCGACTCCCCCGCGATCCAGAACTACCAGCTGTACGTGAAGGCCTACGGCCTCGGCTGGAAAGTCGACGAGCACAAGGCGGTGACTCTGCCCGGCTACTCGGGCACAGTGGACCTCCACTACGCGAAGCCTGTGAGCTGACGCATGCGCTGACCGGGGGGAGCCGGGTGCGGTGACGGTGCGACTGGTCGTACGGACCCTCAGCGAGCTGTGCATCACCGTCGGCGCCGTGATCGTCCTCTTCGTCGCGTACGTCCTGTACTGGACCGGCGTCCAGGCCGACAGCGCCACCGCCGGCCAGCTCGACAGCCTCCAGCAGGAGTGGGTGGCGCGCCCGGTCGAACCCGCCGACGCACCCCGTACGCCGCCCGCCCCCGCCCCGTACACCGCCGGCAAGGGCTTCGCCGTGATGTACGTGCCTCGTCTCGGCGAGGACTGGGAATGGCCCGTCCTGGAGGGCACCGGGGTCCGCACCCTCAAGAAGGGCCTCGGCCACTACGCGGGCACCGCCCGCCTCGGCGAGACCGGCAACTTCGCCGTCGCCGGACACCGCCGCACCTACGGCGACCCCTTCAAGGACTTCCCCCGGCTGCGCCGCGGCGACGCCGTCGTCCTCACCGACGGGACGACCTGGTTCACCTACCGCGTCGACCGCACGCCGTACCGCACCGTGCCCACGGACACCGCCGTGATCGACCCCGTCCCCCGGAAGTCCGGATTCGACGGGCCCGGCCGCTACCTCACCCTCACCACCTGCGATCCCGAGTGGGGCAGCAGCCACCGGCTGATCGCCTGGGCCCATCTGGACGCCACCCAGCCCGTGACGGCCGGTCGTCCACAGGCTTTGGACGGTTGACCCCCGACCGCCCCGGCGCCCCGTACTCTGGTCCCCGTAACGAACGGAAGGGGCCTCGGACGTCATGTACGGATGGATCTGGCGGCATCTGCCGGGCAACGCCTGGGTGAAGGCGCTGATCTCGGTCGTGCTGGTCCTCGCGGTCGTCTACGCCCTCTTCCAGTACGTGTTCCCCTGGGCGGAGCCGCTGCTTCCGTTCAACGATGTGACGGTGGACGGCCAGTGAGCGCGCGAATTCTCGTCGTCGACAACTACGACAGCTTCGTCTTCAACCTCGTTCAGTACCTGTACCAGCTCGGCGCCGAGTGCGAAGTGCGGCGCAACGACGAGGTGGAGCTCTCCCACGCCCAGGACGGCTTCGACGGCGTCCTGCTCTCGCCCGGACCGGGCGCGCCCGAACAGGCCGGGGTCTGCATCGACATGGTGCGCCACTGCGCCGCCACCGGGGTGCCCGTCTTCGGCGTCTGCCTCGGCATGCAGTCGATGGCCGTCGCCTACGGCGGGATCGTGGACCGCGCGCCCGAGCTGCTGCACGGCAAGACCTCGCCCGTCACCCACGAGGGCAAGGGCGTCTTCGCCGGTCTGCCCTCGCCGTTCACCGCGACCCGCTATCACTCACTGGCCGCCGAGCCCGCGGCCCTGCCGGCCGAGCTCGAGGTCACCGCGCGCACCGAGGACGGCATCATCATGGGGCTGCGGCACCGCGAACTGCCCGTCGAGGGAGTGCAGTTCCACCCCGAGTCGGTGCTCACCGAGCACGGCCACCTGATGCTCGCCAACTGGCTGGAGCAGTGCGGCGACAAGGGAGCGGTCGCGCGGTCGACGGGACTCGCGCCGGTGGTGGGCAAGGCCGTCGCGTGACGGCCGGGTCGCCGTGGTTCCGGGCGACGAATCTGCCGGACGAGGAGCCCGAGCCGGGATCCCCGTCCCAGCCGATACCCACGCCGGGGCCCGTTACGCCCCCGTACGAGGCCGAGACGGCCGTCTACGAGCCGATAGCGGGCCCGGGCGCCTACCAGGCCCACCAGTCGTCCCCGGCGCCCCAGGAGGCGTACGGAGCCGCGTACGAGACGTACGGCACGGAGGCGTACGGGACGCCCGCGAGCCCGGGTACGGCGGGGGCGTACGGCACGACTGCCGACCACGGCACGACGGAGGCGTACGGGACGCCCGCGAGCCCCGGCACCACCGAGGCGTACGGCACGCCCGAGCCGTACGGGAGCGCCGAGGGCTACGGGACCACCCCCGACCCCTACGCGAGCGGCGCCTACGAGGAACCAGTGCAGCCGGCGCCGCAGCCTGGACCCGCGCAGGACCCGGACCCGGAGCCCGAACCCCACGACCGGACGATGGCCCTGCGCACCGTCGAGGAGACCGGGGCCGCCACCGCCGCCCCGCTGCCCGGTCCCGGGCGGGCCGAGCGTCGCCGCGCCGCCAGGCGCAAGGGACGCGGTGCCCCCGAGCCGGCCGCGCCGGCGGAGCCCGCCGCCCCGCTCTCCCGCGTCGAGGCCCGTCGGGCCGCCCGCGCCGCCAAGGACAGCCTCGGGGTCGTCCTCAGCCGCGTCGTCGGCGAACTGTTCATCACCTTCGGTGTCGTGATGCTGCTGTTCGTCACCTACCAGCTGTGGTGGACGAACGTGCGCGCCGGCCAGGAGACCGACCAGGCCAAGAAGGAGATCGAGAACGCCTGGTCCCAGGGGCAGGACGACGCCCCCGGCGCCTTCGAGCCCGGCAAGGGCTTCGCCATCATGTACATCCCCAAGCTGGACGTCGTCGTCCCGATCGCCGAGGGCATCAGCAAGCCCAAGGTCCTCGACAAGGGCATGGTCGGCCACTACGGCGAGGGCCGGCTCAAGACCGCGATGCCCGCCGACAAGCAGGGCAACTTCGCGGTCGCCGGGCACCGCAACACCCATGGCGAGCCGTTCCGTTACGTCAACCGCCTGGAGCCGGGCGACCCCATCGTCGTCGAGACCCGCGACGCGTACTACACGTACGAGATGGCGAGCATCCTGCCGCAGACCTCGCCGTCCAACGTCTCGGTCATCGAGCCCGTGCCCAAGGGCTCGGGCTTCACCAAGCCCGGCCGTTACATCACGCTGACCACCTGCACACCGGAGTTCACGAGCACGTACCGCATGATCGTGTGGGGAAAGCTCGTCGACGAACGCCCGCGCAGTAAGGGAAAGCCGGACGCGCTCGTAGGCTGAGCCCCACTACCGAGACCATCCACACCTCGACGGGACGACCTAGTGGCACGTGCGCGCAACCGGATCGCCGGGATCATCAGCGTCTTCGGCGAACTCCTCATCACCGCGGGCCTCGTCCTCGGCCTCTTCGTCGTCTACTCGCTGTGGTGGACCAACGTCCTCGCCGACCGCGCCGCCGACAAGGACGGCGACCAGGTCCGCGAGCACTGGGCGGCCAGCGGCCCCGGCGCGCTCGACACCAAGGACGGCATCGGCTTCCTCCACGTGCCGGCGATGGGCGACGGCGAGGTGCTCGTGAAGAGGGGCACCGACACCGAGATCCTCAACAACGGTGTCGCCGGCTACTACAGCGCCCCCCTCAAGTCCGCCCTCCCGCAGGACAAGCAGGGCAACTTCACGCTCGCCGCGCACCGCGACGGCCACGGTGCGAAGTTCCACAACATCCACAAGCTGAAGAACGGCGACCCGATCGTCTTCGAGTCCAAGGACACCTGGTACGTCTACAAGGTCTACAAGATCCTTCCGGAGACCACGAAGTACAACGTGGACGTCCTCCAGCCGATCCCCAAGGAGTCCGGCAGGACCAAGCCGGGCCGCTACATCACCCTGACGACCTGCACCCCGATGTACACCTCGGACTTCCGCTACGTCGTGTGGGGGGAACTGGCCCGCACGGAGAAGGTCGACGCCGAGCGCACCCTGCCGGCGGAGCTGCGCTAGCCGCCCCTTCTTTTGAGGACGCCCTCTCTCCGGGGCCGTCTCCCCTCGGGGCCGCCTCTCTCCGGGAACGTCCCGCTCCGGGAACGTCTCGCTCCGGGAACGTCTCGCTCCGGGAACGTCTCGCTCCAGCGAACGTCCCGCTCCGGGAACGTGTCCCTTCGAGGACGCGCCCGGTCAGGAATTCGTCCGCAGGACGCGAGTAAGCCCCGGCATCCAGGATGCCGGGGCTTACGTCACTCACGGGTGGGCGCAGCGGTTCAGCCGAACCAGCCGCCGCCGTTCTTCTCGGTCTTCACGTTGACCGTCTGGTTCGGCTGGCCCGCGGTGCCGGGCTGCGGGTCCTGCTCCTTCACGCGGGCGTTGCCGTCGTTCGGGCCGTCCACGTTGCCGATCTGGTAGCCGAAGGCCGCAAGGGTCGCCCGGGCCTGGTCGAGGGTCATGCCCGTGACCGGAGGGATCGGCTGCGTCGTCTGCTGCGGGCCCTTGGAGACCTTCAGCGTGATCTGGACGTCCTTCGGCTGGTCCGAGTTGCCGTTCGGGGTCTGGCCGACGACCGTGCCCGCGGGCTGGTCGGAGTCCTGGTCCTGGCGGGCGACGTTGGAGAAGCCGAGCGTCTGGAGCTGCTGCAGGGCGACCTCGTAGGTGCGGCCGGTCACGTCGGGCAGCTGCGACTTCTGCTTCTTGGCCACGGTGATCGTGACCTCGGAGTTCTTCTCCGCCTGCGAGCCGCCGTCGGGGCTCTGGCTGAGCACCCGGCCGGCCTCCTGGTCGGACTCCTCGTACTTGACGTTGACCTTGAAGCCCTTGCCGCGCAGCGTGTCCTCGGCGCTCTGCTGCTGCTTCTCGGTGACGTCCGGGACCTCGACCTGCGGGGCGCCCTCGGAGACCACGACGGAGACCGTCTCGCCGACGTTCATCTTCACCGTGCCGTCCGCCACCGGCGTCTGGCTGCAGATCAGGCCCTTGGGCTGGTCGCAGCGCTGGGTGCCGGACTGCTGCACCTTGACCGACGAGTTCTGCGCGAGGCCCTCGGCCTCCTTGAGCGACTTCCCGACGAACTGCGGCACCGGGACCTGGTCCGCGCTCTCCTTCGAGTCGAAGATCGACTGTCCGATCAGGATCGCGCCGACGAGCACCAGGACACCGGCCAGGACCAGAAGGATCGTCGAGGTGTTCGACTTCTTCTGGCGGCGGCGGTCCGGGCGGTCGTCGTAGCCGTAGCCGCCGCCGTCCGGGTTCATGGGCGGCAGCATCGTCGTCTGACCCGCCGGGTCCGCCTGGCGCAGGGCCGCCGTCGGCTGGTCCTCCGGCGCGTAGCCGCCGTAGCCGCCGTAGGCGACCGCGCCCATCGCGGCGGTCGCCGCGACCGGCTGGCCGTCGAGGCAGGCCTCGATGTCCGCGCGCATCTCGTCGGCGGACTGGTAGCGGTAGTCGGGGTCCTTGACCAGTGCCTTCAGGACGATGGCGTCCATCTCGGGCGTGATCTCGGGGTCGAAGTTGCTCGGCGCCTGCGGCTCCTCGCGGACGTGCTGGTACGCGACGGCGACCGGCGAGTCGCCGATGAAGGGCGGCCGGACCGTCAGGAGCTCGTACAGCAGGCAGCCGGTGGAGTACAGGTCGGAGCGGGCGTCGACCTGCTCGCCCTTGGCCTGCTCCGGGGAGAGGTACTGGGCCGTGCCGATCACCGCGGCCGTCTGCGTCATGGTCATGCCCGCGTCGCCCATGGCGCGCGCGATGCCGAAGTCCATGACCTTGACCTGGCCGGTGCGGGTCAGCATGACGTTCGCCGGCTTGATGTCACGGTGCACGATGCCGGCGCGGTGCGAGTACTCCAGCGCCTGCAGGATGCCGACGGTCATCTCCAGCGTGCGCTCGGGCAGCAGCTTGCGCCCGGAGTGAAGCAGCTCACGCAGGGTCGAGCCGTCGACGTACTCCATCACGATGTACGGGATGGAGACCCCGTCGACGTAGTCCTCGCCGGTGTCGTAGACGGCGACGATCGCCGGGTGGTTCAGCGAGGCGGCGGACTGGGCCTCACGGCGGAACCGGGCCTGGAAGGACGGGTCGCGGGCGAGGTCGGCCCGCAGCGTCTTCACGGCGACGGTGCGGCCGAGCCGGGTGTCGTGGGCGAGGTAGACCTCGGCCATGCCACCACGGCCGAGCACCGAGCCCAGCTCGTACCGGCCGCCGAGGCGACGCGGCTCTTCCATAGCTTCTCCAGCCCTCTCCGTCTGTCCCGACCGCACCCGTGTGTGGTCCGGCGGTGTGTGCTGTTCGCGCATACGCTACCGGCCGACGGAAGGCGCTTCGTCCGCCGACCGCCACCTGATACCCGACCGGTATCCGGCCCGGCCCCCGCCCGTGGTATCGGTCACGGTCCCGGGCGGTGACATCCGTCACCGCCCCGGTCCCGCACGACCCCACCGGCCGGAAGATCAGCTCCTGCTGTTCAGTACCGCCTTCATCACGGCCTTCGCGATCGGGGCCGCCAGGCCACCACCGCTGATGTCCTCGCGGTCGGTGCCCTCGGAGTCCTCGACGATCACGGCGACGGCGACCGGGGAGCCCTGGTCGGTCTTCGCGTACGAGATGAACCAGGCGTAGGGACGCTTGGCGTTCTTCTCGCCGTGCTGGGCCGTACCGGTCTTGCCGCCGACCTTCACGCCGTCCTTGTGCAGGTCGGCGTTGCCGCCGGTGCCGTTCTGGACGACGTTCTCCATCATCTGCTGGAGCTTCTGGGCGGTCTCCGGCGAGACGGGGCGGCTGAGCTCCTCCGGCTCGGTCTGCTTGATGACGTCGAGGTTCGGCGCCACCAGCTTGTCGACCATGTACGGCTTCATCAGCTTGCCGTCGTTGGCGATCGCGGCCGTCACCATGGCCATCTGCAGCGGAGTCGTCGCCGTGTTGAACTGGCCGATCGACGACAGCGCGTTGCCACCGCGGTCGGCCTTCTTGTCGTAGACGGAGGCGACCGCGCGGACCGGCGTGAACTGCTCGGAGTTGAAACCGAACTTCTCCGCCATCTCGACCATCTTGTCGCGGCCGACGTCGTCACCGAGCTTGGCGAACACCGAGTTGCAGGAGATCTCCAGCGCCCTGTTCAGGCTGGCGTTGGCGCAGCCGCTGGCGTGGTTGACCATCGGCTTGGTGGAGAGCGGGATCTTCCAGCCCTCGGGGGTCTCGGTGGCCGCGTTGATGTCCTTGACCTTGCCGTTCTCCAGCGCCGCCGCGGCCGTGACGACCTTGAAGACGGAGCCGGGCGGGTAGATCTCGCGGAGGGCGCGGTTGAGCTTCGGCTTGTTCTTGTCCTTCTCCAGGGACTGCCAGGCCTTGGCGTCCGAGTCGTGGTAGCCGGCGAACGAGGCCGGGTCGTACGACGGCGTCGAGGCCAGCGCCAGGATCTTGCCCGTCGACGGCTCGATCGCGACGACCGCGCCCGTCTTGTTGCCGAGCCCCTTGAACGCGGCCTTCTGCGCGGCCCCGCTCAGGGTGGTGACGACGTCGCCGCCCTTCTTCTTCTCACCGGTGAACATGGCCATCGTCCGGTCGAAGAAGAGCCGGTCGTCGTTGCCGGTGAGGATGCCGTCCTCGATCTTCTCGATCTGGCTGGCGTCGAAGGCCTGCGAGGCGTAGCCCGTCACCGGGGCCCACATCCTGCCGTCGATGTACGTGCGCTTGTACGCGTAGAACTCGTCGCCCGAGTCGACGGAGCCGGTGATCGGCTTGCCGTCGACGATGATGTTGCCTCGCGCGTTGGAGTAGCGCTCGATCGTCACCCGCCGGTTCTTCGGGTGGGCGTTCAGCTCGTCGGCGCGCACGTACTGGAGCCAGTTGTCCCGCACCAGCAGGGCGAAGATCAGCAGGCCGCAGAAGATCGCGACGCGGCGCAGTGGCTTGTTCACGGACGGACCACCTGCGTCATCTCGGCGTCGGGGTTCGGGGCGGGGGAGGGCGCGGGGCGGCGCGCGGTGTCGCTGATGCGGATCAGGACGCCGATGAGCGCCCAGTTGGCGATCACGGAGGAACCGCCGTAGGCGAGGAACGGCATCGTCATACCGGTCAGCGGGATGAGCCCCATGACACCGCCGGCGACGACGAAGACCTGCAGCGCGAACGCGCCCGACAGGCCCATCGCGAGCAGCTTGCCGAAGGGGTCGCGGGCCGCGAGGGCGGTGCGCACGCCGCGCTCGATGATCAGTCCGTAGAAGAGCAGGAAGACCATCACACCGGCGAGGCCGAGCTCCTCGCCGACGGTGGCGAAGATGAAGTCGGAGTTCGCGGCGAAGCCGACCAGGTCGGAGTTGCCCTGGCCGAGGCCGGTGCCGAGGATGCCGCCGGAGCCGAAGGACATCAGCACCTGCGTCATCTGGTCGCAGGCCATGGCCATGTTCGAGCCCTCGGGCGCGGTCTTCAGGCACTCGAAGGGGTCGAGCCAGGCCGCCACACGCGACTGCACGTGGGAGGCGGTCGAACCGACGACGACCGCACCCGCGGTCGACATCAGCAGACCCATGACGACCCAGCTGGTCCGCTCCGTCGCCACGTACAGCATGATCACGAACATGCCGAAGAACAGCAGCGAGGTTCCGAGGTCGTTCTCGAAGACCAGGATGAGCAGGCTGATCGCCCAGATCGTCAGGATCGGGCCCAGGTCACGCCCACGCGGCAGATAGAGCCCCATGAACCGGCGGCTGGCCAGCGCGAGCGCGTCCCTCTTCACCATCAGATAGCCGGAGAAGAAGACGGCGAGGACCAGCTTGGCGAACTCACCGGGCTGGATCGAGAAACCGCCGACGTTGATCCAGATCTTGGCGCCGAAGACGTCCGCGCCGAGGCCCGGGACGAGCGGCAGGACCAGCAGGACGAGGGCCGCCGCCATGGAGATGTAGGTGTAGCGCTGCAGCACCCGGTGGTCCTTCAGGAGCAGCAGCACGCCCACGAACATGGCGATGCCGATCGCCGAGTACATCATCTGGTTCGGGGCGTCGGGGCTGAAGGTCTTGTACCGGGCGATGATGCGCGGCGACTGGTCGAGGCGCCAGATCAGCACCAGGCCCAGGCCGTTCAGCAGGGTCGCCAGCGGCAGCAGCAGCGGATCCGCGTAAGGGGCCCACTTGCGCACCACCAGGTGCGCCACTCCCGCGAGCAGCGTGAGGCCCGCCCCGTACCCGAGCATTCCCGGCGGCACCTTGCCGTCGATCGCCAGACCGACGTTGAGGTACGCGAACACCGGGATGGCGACGGCGAACGCGAGCAACGCCAGCTCGGTGTTGCGGCGGCTCGGCGCCTCGATGGCGCCGATGGTGGTCGTGTTGGTGACAACGCTCATGGTGGTGAAAGGCCCCCTACGGGTCTGCTTACTGCTTGCCGCAGTTCGAGGCCAGCTTCTGCTCCTCCGAGGACAGGGTGGGTCCAGGGGACGGCGCGGCCGTGGTGGGCTTGGGGTTCGGCGAGGCCGCGCCCTCGGAGGGCGGCGGCGTGCTCGCCTTGTCGGCGGCGGCCGCGGCGGCCTTCTGGCGCTGCTCGGTCTTCTTGCAGGCCGAGGCCTGCAGCGAGAGCTCCGCGATCTTCGTGCGGGCCTTGTCGAGGCTGCCGCCCGCGATCGTGTCCTCGACCTGCTTGCGCTGGTACGCCGGGAGGTACTTGAGTTCGATCTCGGGGTGGTCCTTCTCGACCTCCGAGAGCTTCACCCAGGCGAGGTCCTGGCTGATGCCCCGGTACAGCGCCACGTGCTCGTCCTTCGACCCCACGTAGTACTGCGTCTGCGTCCAGCGGTAGCCGCCGTACAGGCCGCCGCCGATCACGCCGAGGGCGAGGAGCAGGAAGAAGGAGCGCTTCAGCCACTTGCGGCCGGTGCGCGGCTTCTCGAAGTCGTCGTCCGCGTACGAGCCGAAGGAGCCCTGCGGCGGCATCCCGCCGTAGCCGTGGTCGTCACCGCTGCCGGGCGGGCCGAAACCACCCGCGGGCGGCTGCTGGTGCGGGGCCGGCCGGCCGAGCCCGGAGGCGCGGCCCGCGGGCGTGTGCATGGCGCCGCCGTCGTGCAGCTGGGCCTGGTTCTCGGCGACCGCGCCCACGATGACGGGGGTGTCGCTGAGATGACCGGCCAGGGTGTCGCCGCCGTCGACGTCGAGGACGTCGGCGATGATCACCGTGATGTTGTCCGGGCCGCCGCCGCGCAGCGCGAGCTGGATCAGCTCCTGCACCGTCTCGTGCGGGCCCTGGTAGCTGGCGAGGGTCTCCTCGAGCGTCTGGTGCGACACGACGCCCGACAGGCCGTCGGAGCACACCAGATAGCGGTCGCCGGCCCGCACCTCGCGGATGGAGAGATCGGGCTCGACGTGGTCGCCGCTGCCGAGGGCGCGCATCAGCAGCGAACGCTGCGGATGGGTCGTCGCCTCCTCCTCGGTGATGCGGCCCTCGTCGACGAGCCGCTGCACCCAGGTGTGGTCCTGCGTGATCTGTGTGAGCACGCCGTCGCGCAGCAGGTACGCGCGCGAGTCGCCGACGTGCACCAGGCCGAGGCGCTGGCCCGTCCACAGCAGGGCGGTGAGCGTCGTGCCCATGCCCTCCAGCTGGGGGTCCTCCTCGACCATCATCCGCAGCTGGTCGTTGGCGCGCTGCACGGCCGTGCCCAGCGACGTGAGGATGTCGGAGCCGGGGACGTCGTCGTCGAGCGTCACCAGCGTCGAGATCACCTCGGACGAGGCCACCTCACCGGCGGCCTGGCCGCCCATGCCGTCGGCGATGGCGAGCAGCCGCGGACCGGCGTAACCGGAGTCCTCGTTGCCCTCGCGGATCATGCCCTTGTGCGAGCCCGCGGCGAAACGCAGCGAAAGACTCATGCCCACCTGCCCTGTCGGCGCCGCCTCGGGGTGCCGCCGGTCTCGAGCCACACTGCCCACCCTCCGGTCGGGAGCCCGTACCCGCCCTGGCCCGCTGCCCGGGCAGCCGCGCGGTCCTCGGGGCGGCCCTCCGTGGGGAACGTCCCGGCGCGCTCGCTCCGCTCGCGCTTACTCATGATGTAGCACTACTTCCGAAGCTCGATGACGGTCTTGCCGATGCGGATCGGCGCGCCCAGCGGAATCGGTGTCGCGGTGGTGAGGCGGGTCCGGTCGAGATACGTGCCGTTGGTGGACCCGAGGTCCTCGACGATCCACTGACCGTCCCGGTCCGGGTAGATCCTGGCATGCCGGCTGGAGGCGTAGTCGTCGTCCAGCACGATCGTCGAGTCGTGGGCCCGGCCCAGCGTGATCGTCTGGCCCTGCAGGGCGACGGTCGTGCCGGTGAGGGTGCCCTCGGACACGACGAGCTTGGTCGGGGCGCCGCGGCGCTGCCGCCCGCCGCCGCCGGCCGCGGCCGGCTGGCCGCCCCGCTGCTGCGGAGGCGCGGCGGCCTGGCGGGCACCCTGCTGTGCGGCGCGCCCCTCCTGGCGGCGCGAACCGCGCTGGGTGACCCGCGTGCCGAACAGGTCGCTACGGATGACCTGGACGGCCACGATGACGAACAGCCACAGAACGGCCAGGAAACCCAGCCGCATGACCGTCAGGGTCAGCTCTGACATTGCCCCCGCTTCACCCTTCGGCTTGCCGGTAAACGATGGTGGTGCTGCCCACGACGATCCGCGAGCCGTCGCGGAGCGTAGCGCGGGTGGTGTGCTGCCCGTCCACCACGATGCCGTTGGTGGACCCGAGATCCGCGATCGTCGAGGGCGTTCCGGTCCGGATCTCACAGTGCCGGCGAGAGACGCCGGGATCGTCGATCCTCACGTCCGCGTCGGTGCTGCGGCCGAGGACCAGAGTCGGGCGGGAAATCTGATGGCGGGTGCCGTTGATCTCGATCCAGCGGCGGACCTGACCGCCGCCTCCGCCCGGCACCGGCGCGGGGCCGGCGGGGCGGCCCGCGGCGGGCGCCGTCGGACGGTGACCCGGCATGGCCGGGGCACCCGGCGGCGGAGCGGCGGGCATCGGCGGGGCGCCGGCCGGCGGATAGCCGTAGCCGCCGCGGGGCGGCTGCTGCTGACCCTGGCCGAGGTGCTGGGGCTGGCCGGAGGACGGCTGCTGCTGTGACGAACTCGACGCGAGCGTACGGCTGCGCACCCGGTACAGACCGGTGTCGAGGTCGTCGGCCTTCTCCAGGTGGACCTTGATCGGTCCCATGAAGGTGTACCGCTGCTGCTTGGCGTAGTCCCTGACCAGGCCGGCGAGCTCGTCGCCGAGCTGGCCCGAGTAGGGGCTGAGGCGCTCGTAGTCCGGCGCGCTCAGCTCCACGATGAAGTCGTTGGGGACGACGGTCCGCTCGCGGTTCCAGATCGTCGCGTTGTTGTCGCACTCGCGCTGGAGCGCGCCGGCGATCTCGACGGGCTGGACCTCGGACTTGAAGACCTTGGCGAAGGTGCCGTTGACCAGACCTTCGAGTCGCTGCTCGAACCGCTTCATGACTCCCATGGGGCACCTCCTCCGTCGTTGTCGTCCTGGTACTGCTTACTGATCGTATCCACGCGTCGGGAAATCGGCTGGTTCCCCTTCTCTGCCCTGTGGACGAGTGTCACCTCTCACAGACCTTCCGCAGTCCCATCCGCAGTCCCCTCGGCAGGCTGCCCCCACGGATCGTAGAGGCGGCCTGTGGACAGTGTCCCGCACCCGAGGGCGAAGCAGGAGGGCCCCGTGCGTCACTGCCGCCCTTCTCCTCCCCCCGACCCCGTCCCTCACTCGCTCCTCGTCCCCTCTCTCCTCGTCAGCCGAGGAGGGGTCGAAACAACGGATGTGAATCCCAGGCCTGCGACGTGCTAATCTTCAGATGTCGCCAGGCGAACGAACCGAAAAGGTGAGGGAGCCCGGAGGCCACCTAATGCGCGGGTGGCGGAATAGGCAGACGCGCTGGATTCAGGTTCCAGTGCCCGAAAGGGCGTGGGGGTTCAACTCCCCCCTCGCGCACCGACGAAACGGTCGGCATCGTACTCACGATGCCGGCCGTTTCTCATTTCCCCGGCAGGCCCTGGCAGGCCCCGGCCGCCTCCCCGTCCGGCTTGCCCACCTGGCTTCCCCGGCGTTTCTCACATCCGCGGATCGTCGGGTGTGAGGTAGGCCACGGGGGGGGTGGGGAGGGCCGAGTCGGGGCGGGTCCGGGGGAGCCGGGGCCGCGGGAGCGGGGGCCCGGGGAGCAGGGGCCCGGGGAGCAGGGGGCCGGGGAGCAGGGGGCCGCCGGGCGAGGCTCCAGGCAGGCGGGGCGGGGCTGCCGGGGAGCCGCGGCGGTCTTCATGGGAGTCGGCCACCGGAAGTGACCAACGGAACTGACCACCGGAAATGACGTTGGGGCTTGGCGACCAAGGCGTGGCGACCAGGGCGTGGCCGCCGGGGTCGTGGCCGCCGGAGAATCTGATGAGCCGACGACCGGCACGGCCGGGAGGCTTTCCCCGGCCCACGGACCATGGAGGATCCGCACCATGAGCAGCACCTCGTCGCCCTTCCCCGAACGGATCGAGCTCCGGGGCGAAGGTCTCGTCCTACGGGACTGGACGGAGGCGGACCTGGCAGCGATGCCGGATCTGTTCGACGATCCCGACGTCGCCTACTGGACGCCGATCGTCTCGCCCTTCGACGAAGCGGCCGCCCGCGCCCGGCTGGTCCGGGACCGGGAGCTGCGGGCGGAGGGCACGACGATCCTGCTCGCCATCACCACGGACGGTGCGGCGCCGCTCGGCGAGGTGATGCTGCGGCGTGCACCCGAGGGCACGGAGATCGGTTACGCGGTCGGGCCGGCGCACCGCGGACAGGGACTGGCCGCGCGGGCGGTGCGGGTGATGGCGGCGTACGCCTTCGAGGAACTGGGCGCGGAGCAGGTGATCCTGGAGCTGGAGGCCGAGAACGCCGCCAGCGTCGCCGTCGCCACGAAGGCGGGATTCGGCCTGCTCGACGTGCCGCTGATCGAGGGCGAGGAGAAGGGCCGCCCCTTCGTCCTGCAGACCTGGGGACTGTCGCGCGCCTCGTGACTCGGGGTTAGGGGACGGGGCGGGGTTCTGGTCGAGTCGTAGGGCCGGCGGTCCGCCGACCCCCTCGCAGGGCGGGAGTGGACGGCACTCTCGCGGGGCGGGAGTGGACGGCACTCTCGCAGGACCGGGAGTGGACGGCACTCTCGCAGGACCGGAAGTGGACGCACCCTCGCAGCACCGGAAGCGGACGGCACCCTCGCAGGCGTCGCGGTCCGACGACCTTCGTCGACAGGCGGTGCGACGAAAGAGGACGGCGGGTGGGCGAGGGCGCGGCCTATCGTGCGAGCGTGGAAGCTCCTTCGAAGATCGGGACCGCCGGGACCCGGCTGGTGACCCTGCTCGGTGTCGCGTGGCGCTGGTTCGCGGTGCCCGAGCAGTGGTCGCGGCGCAGGACCGCGGGCGAGGTCGTGGGCGCCGTCATCATGGCGCTGCTGGGCGCCGGCACCCAGGACATCCTCGGTGGGGACGGCTGGGTGCTCGCCGTGGTCGCCGCCGGTTCGGCCGTGCTGTCGCTGCTGCGGCGCCGGCTCCCCGTGACCGTGCTCGTCCTCACGTCCTTCCTCACTCCGTTCGTCCCGGGCTTCCTGGCGCTGCTGATCCTGATCGGCTGGTCGGCCGGCCGCTACATCGCGGGCGCCGGGCGGGCCCTCGTCGCGTTCACCGCCGCCTACGTGCTGAACATGGCGGGCACCGTCGCCGAGGCCTGGGGCCAGCAGCGGATGCTGACGATCGTGTTCATCTCGACCCTGTACTTCCTGGGAACGACGCTCGCGCCCGGTCTCGCCAACCGTTACTGGACCCAGCGCCGGACCCTGCTGCACGCCCTCCAGGAGCGCAACGTCCAACTGCTGCGGGAGCGGGCGATGGTCGTGGGGCAGGCGCGGATGCGGGAGCGGCAGCGGATCGCCCAGGACATGCACGACAGCCTCGGTCACCAACTGGCCCTGATCTCCGTGCACACCGGCGCCCTCGAAGTGGACCCGAATCTGACCGACCGCCAGCGCGAGGCGGTCGCGGTATTGCGGAACGCGTCCGTGGACGCCATGCACGAGCTGCGCGAGGTCGTCGGCATCCTCCGCGACGGCGTCGCCGCCCCGGACGAGGGACCGGGCGCGCCGGTCGCGCCGCCGGGCGACGAGACGGGGCGGGCGGCACGGGGGACCGCCGGCATCGAGGGCCTCGTCGCGGCCGCCCGGTCCGCCGGCACCGCCATCGGCCTGTCCCGGCACGGCGACGCGCGGGCGCTCGCGCCGGCCGTCGACCACGCCGCGTACCGGATCGTCCAGGAAGGCCTGACGAACGCCTACAAGCACGCGCCGGGCGCCCCGATCACCGTCGAAGTGCGCTACGAGCCGGACGCGTTCGTCGTCGAGGTCCTCAACGAGGAGTCCGCGGACCGGCCGACGGGAGTCGTGAGCGGCGGACAGGGCCTTACCGGCCTGCACGAGCGCGCCCGCCTCGTGGGCGGCATCGTCCACGCGGGCCGCGCGGACGGCGGTGGCTTCCGGGTCGCCGGTGTCCTGCCGTACGGGGCGGTGGAGGCCGTGCCGTACGTGGATCCCTTCGCCGAACCGGGCGCCGACCAGAACGAGGCGGGCCGAGCGGGCCCCTACGCCGCCCCGTACGCCGCGCCTTTCGTCGATGCTGCCGACGACTTCCGGCAGCAGTCGAAGAACGCCGTGCTCGGCCACCGTGGTCACGTCGCAGTCGGACCGTCCGACTGGACCGTGACCGAGCGGGAGTTGGCGATGGCGATGAAGGCGGGGCGGGGCAGGAGCACCGGCGGCGGGATAGCGATCGGGTGCGGGATCGCGTTCGCCGCACTCGTGCTGCTGCTGGTCGCCGGAGGCTTCGGCATGTTCTTCATGATGAGCTCGGTGTCGGACGCGATGATCGACCCCGCCGAATACGACGCCGTGAAGGTCGGCCAGAGCGAGCAGGAGGTTCGCGACCGACTCCCTTCGGGCGACACGATCGCGACGACCGGCCTGCACGGAAAGGGCCCCGCGGAGCCCGAGGGTTCCAAGTGCCTGGTGCTGATGAGCTCGAAGCAGGGGGACGACATGGAGTCCGAGCCCGTTTTCCGGTTCTGCTTCAAGGACGGCAAGCTGATCGAGAAGAAGTCGTACGACGTCGTGCGCTAGCCGCCCCGTCGTACCGGGAGCCGTTGGGGAGTGGCCGTGACTGGGGCAGGAGCCGGGACCGGGACAGCTGGGACGGGGGCTGGGGCGAGGCAGCGGATCAGAGTGGTGATCGCCGACGACGAGCCCCTGATCAGGGCCGGGATCCGGATGATCCTCACCTCCGATCAGGAGATCGAGGTGGTCGCCGAGGCGGTGAACGGCCGCGAGGCCGTCGACCTGGCACGCGCCCATGCCGCCGACGTGGTGCTGCTCGACATCCAGATGCCCGTGCTCGACGGGCTCTCCGCCCTCCCGGAGCTCCGCCGGGCCGCGCCGTCGACACGAGTGATCGTGCTCACGACCTTCGGCGAGCGGGAGAACGTGCTGCGGGCGCTGGAGCACGGCGGAGCCGGATTCCTGCTCAAGGACACCGCGCCGGCCGAGCTCATCCGGGCCGTACGGGCCGCCGCCGCGGGCGACGCGTATCTCTCCCCCGCCGCCACCCGGCACGTGGTCGAGCAGCTCGCCTCCGGGCGGGAGGCCGCCCGCGCGGAGGAGGCGCGGGCCCGGCTGACCGCGCTCAGCGAGCGCGAGCGCCAGGTGCTGGCCCTGCTCGGGGAGGGCCTGTCCAACGCCGACGCGGGTCGGCGGCTGCACATGAGCGAGGCCACGGTGAAGACGTACGTGAGCCGGATCCTCGCCAAGCTGGGCTGCGAGAACCGCGTGCAGGCGGCGCTGCTGGCCCGGGACGCGGGGCTGTAGGAGGCCCTGGCCCGCCAACCGGGGACGTCTGTCGGAGCTGGACCCGGTGGTCGGCCGGGGGCGGGAGCGGTGGTCCGTCCGTCGGGCCGAGCGGGTGGGCGAACCGTCCGTCGGTAGCGGGTGCGGCGGTCCGTCCGGTAGGCAGGGCCCGTCCTGTGGGCCTGCTCCGGCTATGGCTTGGGCTTGGGCCAGGAGTCCCCGATGGGGGTGGGGAGGCCGGAGTCGCCTGCGGCGTTGTAGCGGAGGAGAGAGGTCGCGAAGGAGGCGAGGTCCTCGGCCGACCAGTCCTTGAGGCGCTCCTCGTACGCGGCGAGCCGGCTGGCCTGCGTGGAGGCGAGGACCTGGGTGCCCGCCTCGGTCGGGTGCAGCACCTGGACCCGGTGGTCGGCAGGGTCGGGGCGACGCTCGACCAGGCCGAGCTTCTCCAGGGCCGCGATCTGGCGGCTGACCGTGGACTTGTCCAGCAGGTAGTGCGCCGCGAGATCCGTGGCCCGGCAGCCCTGCTGGTCGTCGATGTGGGCGAGAAGCGTGTAAGAGACCAGCGGCAGCTCTGGATGGAGCCGGGCCGCGGCCGCCCTTGCTCGGCGGGCGAAGGCCGTCAGTTCCCGCTGAATGATGTCGAGAGAGCTCTCCCGCGCGCCGCCGCTCATGGTGGGCTCCTTGTTGCCGCGGGACGGGCGCATGTGTCGCACCCTCCCTTTCGGTTGTATAGTACAACGGTTCTTTAGTTGTAAAAGCCAACCATGGAGGTTCAGGTGTCCGCAGGACCGACCACCAAGGGAGCATTGCGCCACGTCCTCGGGCACCTGCTCACCCCGCTGCTCATGTGCGTCGGCATGGGCCTCGCCTACCTCGGCGCCTTCCACGCCCCCGAGCCGCACCACCTGCGCGTGGACATCGTCGGCTCGGGACCGCAGGCCCAGGTCCTCGCCCAGACCCTCCAGGACAAGGGCGCCGGCGCCCTCGACATCCGCACCGTCCCCGACCGCGCCACCGCCACCGCCTCCCTGCGCGAACGGTCCAGCTTCGGCGCCTACCTCCCCGGCGAGGCCCCGTCCGCGCCGGCCGCCGGGAACGTCGTCCGCCCCGAACTGCTCGTCGCCTCCGCCTCCTCCGACACCAGTGCCATGGCCGTCGAGAAGGTCTTCACCAAGGTCGCCGCCGCCCAGGGGCAGCCGCTCAAGGTCACCGACGTCGCTCCCGTCTCCTCCGGCGACCCCACCGGACAGGGCGTCTTCTTCCTCCTCGTCACCCTCAGCATCGGCTCCTACGCCGCCGTCGCCGTCATCGGCGGCGCCGGCGCCGCCCTGCCCATGCGGATCCGGGCCCTGCTCGCCGCCGGTATGTCCCTCATCGTCAGCCTCGTCGGCACCGCCTTCGCGGGTCCCCTCTTCCACCTCGTCGACCACGGTCTCGGCGGTCTGTGGGCCATGTCCTGGCTCTACAGCGCCGGCATCCTGCTGATCGGCGTCGGCCTGCACACCTTCCTCAAGCGCTGGACCACCCTCGGCGTGATGGTCCTGTTCGTCATGCTCAACTTCACCAGCTCCGGCGGCATCTACCGGCCCGAACTCCAGCCCGGCTTCTTCGGCTCGCTGCACGCCTTCTGGAACGGCGCCGGGTTCGTCGAAGGCGTCCGCGACCACGTCTACTTCGGCGGCCACGCCCTCGGCGACAACCTGCTCGTCCTGGCCCTCTGGCTCCTCGCGGGCATCGCCCTGACCGTGACGGCCGGCCTCACCGAAGCCCGCCGCCGCACCCCGTCGACGCCGGCGTCCGCGACGAACACCCCGGCCGTCGTGAGGACTCCGAGCACCCCGGCCAACGCGGCCAAGGACCGGACGAACGCGGACACGGAGCGGGAAAGGGCGCAGGAGACGGAGGAAGAGATGGAGGAGGCGGTCGGCGTCTGACCGTCCGGGGAGAGTTGTCCACAGGCCGTTGTCCACAGGGGGAGACGGCTCGTGGCCCCGGCTGTACCGTCATGACCCGTCAGCGAAGTTGATGTTGGCGGAACAGCGAACGGCGGGGGAGGGCGTCCCATGGACGACATCACGGCAGCGGTACCGGGACAGCGCGATCACTCGACGGCGGACGGCGGCACGACCCGCCTGCCGCACGTCCCCGGCTTCACCCTGCGCGCCGCCGCCGGGGCCGCCGCCTCCGCCAAGCAGCGGGGTAAGAGCCTCCGGGACGCCCTCCCCCGCACCGCGCAGGCCGCGCTCACCCCCGCACCCGACCGCCCCGACGCCGCCCGCGCCGTCGAGGAGTCCAACCACGGCCGCGTGCCCGAACTCACCCCCATCCGGGTCGGCCGCATGGCGGCCAGCCCCTTCGCGTTCCTCCGCGGCTCCGCCGGCCTCATGGCCCACGACCTCGCCGGCTCCCCCGTCACCGGCATAGCCGCCCAGCTGTGCGGCGACGCGCACGCCGCCAACTTCGGCCTCTACGGGGACGCCCGCGGCCGGCTCGTCATCGACCTCAACGACTTCGACGAGACCGTCGTCGGCCCCTGGGAATGGGACCTCAAGCGGCTCGCCACCTCCCTCGTCCTCGCCGGACGAGAGGCGGGCGCCGACGAGGACACCTGCCGGGCGGCCGCCTTCGACACCGTCGGCGCCTACCGGCGCACCATGCGCCTGCTCGCCCGGCTCCCCGCCCTCGATGCCTGGAACGCCATCGCCGACGAGGAACTCGTCTCCCACACCGACGCCCGCGACCTCGTAGGCACCCTCGAACGCGTCTCGGCGAAGGCCCGCAACAACACCAGCGCACGCTTCGCCGCCCGCTCCACCGAGGCCGTGCCCGAGACCGAGGGCGGCGGCCGCCGCTTCGTCGACGCACCGCCGGTGCTGCGCCGCGTCCCCGACGCGGAGGCCGCCGCCGTCGCCGCCTCCCTCGGGCCCTACCTGGCGACCGTCTCCGAGGACCGGCTGCCGCTGCTCGCCCGGTACGCCGTCCACGACGTGGCCTTCCGCGTCGTCGGCACCGGCAGCGTCGGCACCCGCTCGTACGTGGTGCTGCTCCTGGACCACCGGGGCGAGCCGCTGGTCCTCCAGGTCAAGGAGGCCCGCCCCTCGGCGCTGCTGCCCTACCTCCCGGCGCTCGGCTTCACGGCGCTCGACGCCGGGCACGAAGGGCGGCGCGTGGTGCTCGGACAGAAGCGGATGCAGGTCGTCAGCGACATCCTGCTCGGCTGGACGACCGTCGAGGGACGGCCCTTCCAGGTCCGGCAGTTCCGCAACCGCAAGGGCAGCGTCGACCCCGCCGCCCTCACCGCCGACCAGTTCGACGACTACGGCCGCATGACCGGCGCCCTGCTGGCCCGCGCCCACGCCCACAGCGCGGACCCGCGTCTGATCGCCGGCTACTGCGGGAAGAGCGAGGAGCTCGACGAGGCCGTCGCGACCTTCGCCGTCGCCTACGCCGACCGCACCACCGCGGACCACACCGACCTCCTGTCGGCCATCCGCAGCGGCCGCATAGCGGCGGAGCACGGGGTCTGAGTCGAGTACGCGCCGTCGGCGCGGCGGGGTCGGGTGCCTGAGGGTACTGGGGGCCTTGGGCCGGCCGAGCGGGCCTCCTGGGGGAGGAGGGCGGGGACCGGGAGGGTGCGGCGGAAGCCCGTCCTGGGACCGGCTCGACCAGGGGGAGCCCCGGCAGCTGCCATGAGATCTCCGGGCCCGGCAGCTGCTAGGAGATCTCCGGCCCCGGCAGCTGCCAGGAGATCTCCGGCGGCCACGCGAGCTGCCTGGAGACCTCCGGCCCGCGAGCTGCCGTGAGACGTCTGCTCCCGCGAGCTGCCGGGAGACCCCCGGACCAGTGAGCTGCCGTGAGACGTCCGCTCCCGCGAGCTGCCAGGAGATCTCTGGGCGGCGTTCGGGAGGGCCGTCCTTGGGCGACGGGGAGAACCTCCGCCCTGGGGGCGTCCAGGACGTGTTCCCGGGTGCCGGCGCGGGGCTGCACCGGGGAGCCGGGGCGTGGCTTCACGAAGAAGGGGGGGGTGGAGGAGGGGAGGGGGGAGGGGGAGGGAGGGGGGGAGCCCCCCGTGAGAGCCGTAGGCTGGGTGGGGACGAGCCGGAACGAGGACGTGGACGGGCGTGACGTGAGCGTGGACCAGAGCGAGCGGCCTGAGGCGAGGCTCGATCAGGCGGTTCGGGTGGCCGAGCAGGCTCTGATCGAGTTCGAGATCGCGGTCGAGACCTTCCGGGTCGAGGTGGAGAACTTCTCCCGGCTGCACCACCAGAGGCTCGGCCCGATGTACGCGCGGCTCGACGAGCTGGACGCGCAGATCGCGGAGGCCAAGGCGGCGCAGAGCGGGGATCCCGAGGACCTGCGGCGGGCGCAGGAGGCGCGGGCGGCGGTCATGCCGATGCCCGGCGTCGAGGAGCTGTTCCACGACTGGATCGACTCCGACGGCCTGTCCCCCGAGGCGGCGGCGATGCTGACGGACCGGGCGGTGCAGCCGCCGAAGCGGGTGCGGCCGTCCGACGAGGTGCGCAAGCTGTACCGGGACCTGGCGCGCAAGGCGCATCCGGATCTCGCGCGGGACGAGGACGAGCGCAAGCGGCGCGAGGAGTTCATCACGCGCGTGAACGCCGCCTACGCCCGCGGGGACGAGGGCCGGCTGCAGGAGCTGTCCGAGGAGTGGGCGGCCGGGCCGGCGCCGGAGGTGCGGCTCAGCGAGAGCGAGGAGCTCTACGCGCGCCTTGAGTGGCTGGCGCAGCGCAAGGAGATGCTGTCGGTGATCGCGCGGGAGCTCGAGGAGAGCGCGATCGGCGCGATGCTGCGGATGGCGCCGGACGACCCCGACCGGCTTCTGGAGGAGATCGCGGAGCAGCTGCTCGCGCAGGTCGCCGAGCGTGAGACGGAGCTTGCCGGGCTCGTCCGGTAGGTCGGTGCAGTAGTTTCGATGGTGGTGCGCCAGTGAGTGGCGCTGAGCTGTGAGAGAGAAGGCCAAGGTCCATGAATTTCGCCCCGCTGCCGTCCGTCGACGCGGCCTCCGTGCCGGCCGATGCTCTGGTCCTGGACGTGCGTGAGGACAACGAGTGGGCGGCCGGTCATGTTGAGGGCGCGCTGCACGTTCCGATGAGTGACTTCGTGGCGCGTTTCGGTGAGGTGACCGAGGCCGTGGCCGAGGGCCGTCGGGCGTTCGTGATGTGCCGGGTGGGTGGCCGTTCGGCGCAGGTGACGCAGTACCTGGTGCAGCAGGGCATCGACGCGGTGAACGTCGACGGCGGCATGCTGGCCTGGGAGGGTGCCGGTCGTCCGATGGTGACGGACGATGGCGGCTCCGCCTTCGTGCTCTAGTTCCGACGTATCTTTCGGGGCCCCTCGGGGCTTCCTGCCCCGGTAGGGGGTTTCCGGCCTGGTCGGTGTCTTCCGGCCGGGCCGGTGCCGGTTCGTCAGGCGAGCGGGTGGGCGGCCAGCAGGTCGCCGAGTTCCTCCTCGTGGAGGGCGGCGGGGCCGAGGGAGAGTTCCAGGTACTTGGCCCAGGCGTGGTACCGGTGCAGGGAGTAGTCGGTGTCGGCGCCGAAGCCGCCGTGGAGGTGCTGGGCGGTCTGGACGACGCGGCGTACGCCTTCCGCGGCCCAGATCTTGGCGACGGCGATGTCTCCGGCGGCCGGGAGTGCTCCGGTGGCGTCGGTGGTGATGCGCCAGGCGGCCTGCCAGAGGGTGACTTCCATGGCGCGGAGGTCGATGTAGCGGTCGGCGGCCTGGACGGCGACGGCCTGGAAGGTGGCCACGGGGTGGCCGAACTGTTCCCGCTTGCCGGTGTACTGGCTGGTCATGTCGAGGACCTGTTCGCCGAGGCCGAGGGCGAGGGCGCAGGTTCCGGTGGTGAGGAGGGCGTGGAGCCGTTCCCAGGCGCCTTCGGTGTCGATGACGTCGGCGGGGTCGAGCCGGACGTCGTCGAGGTGGAGTTCGGCGAGGAGTTCGCCGTGGGTGGCGTACTGGTCGGCGAGGGTGAGTCCGGCGTGGGTGCGCGGGAGCAGCGCGAGGACGGTGCGGCCGTCGGGGGTGTGTGCGGGGACGGCGATGCGGTCGGCCTGGTGGGCCCAGGGGACGGCGCTGGTGTGGCCGTCGAGGGTCCAGCCGGTGGTGTCGCGGCGGGCGGTGACGGCGAGGGGGGCCGGGTCGTGGCCGGTGCGGCCCTGGGCGGCGGCGGTGAGGACGAGTTCGCCGCGGGCGACGCGGGGGAGCAGGGCGTCGGCGGTGGCGGCGGGGGCGTGGTGCTGGAGGGTGAGCGCGACGGCGCTGGTTTCCAGGAGGGGGACGCGGGCGAGGGCGCGGGCGGATGCGCGCAGGACGAGGCAGAGCGCGATGGGGTCGAGTCCGGCGCCGCCGTGGGCGGGGTCGAGGACGAGGCCGAGCAGGTCGGTGTCGGCGAGGCGGGCCCAGAGGGCGCGGTCGAAGTCGTCGGCGACCGCGCCCGGGGTGAGGGCGGGGCTGGGTACGGCGTCGGGTGTGACGTCGGCGAAGACGGCCTTGGCCGTCTCGGCGGCCGCCTGCTGCTCTTCGGTGAAGGTGAAGTCCACTGTCCTGTCCCTCCTTGCCGTGCCCCGCTGGTCTTTGACGGGTCGTCAAGATAGAACAGGTTCTAGTGGAAGGGAATGGGCGGGGCGCCCCTGTCAGCGGTCGAAGTCGAGCTCGACCTCCGGAGTGGCGGGGTGGGACTGGCAGGCCAGGACGTAGCCGGCGTCGGTCTCCTCCGGCTCCAGGGCGAAGTTGCGGTCCATGCGGACCTCGCCGGTGACGAGGAAGGCGCGGCAGGTGCCGCATACGCCGCCCTTGCAGGCGTACGGGGCGTCCGCCCGGGCGCGCAGCACGGTGTCGAGGAGCGTTTCGCCGCGCTGTACGGGCCAGTTGCCGGAGCGGCCGTGCAGGGTGGCGGTGAGGGTCGCCTGAGCGGGGGCGTCCGCGGCGGCGGCCGGCGCGGGGGCGGAGCCGTCGTCGACGTGGAAGATCTCCTGGTGGACGCGGGCGCGGTCGACGCCGAGTCCGCGCAGGGCCTGTTCGGCGCTCTGCACGAGTCCGAAGGGCCCGCACAGGAACCAGCCGTCGATCTCGCCGACGGGCAGGAGCGCGGGCAGCAGGCCGGTGAGCCGTTCCGCGTCGAGCCGTCCGGAGGGGAGTCCGGACTGCTGCTCCTCGCGGGAGAGGACGGTGATCAGCTGGAAGCGGTCCGGGTAGCGGTCCTTGAGGTCGGCGACCTCGTCGAGGAACATCGTCGAGGCTTCGGTGCGGTCGCTGCGGACCAGGCAGAAGCGTGCCTCCGGCTGCCGGGCGAGCAGGGTGGCGGCCATCGACAGGACCGGGGTGATGCCGCTGCCGCCGACCACGGCCGCGAAGTGTCCGGGGCGCGGGTCGAGGACGAAGCGGCCCATGGGCTCCATGACCTCGACGAGGTCGCCGACGGCGAGCTCCTTGAGGGCGTAGGTGGAGAACTCTCCGCCGTCGACGTGCCGGATCCCGACACGCAGCACCGGGGGCTCGCCGTCGGCGGCGGCCGGGGCGCAGATCGAGTACGTGCGGCGGATCTCCGTGCCGTCCGCCGCGGTGCGGCGCAGGGCGAGGTGCTGGCCGGGGGTGTGCCGGTAGGCCTCGACGAGTTCCGGCGGGACCGTGAAGGTGACGGCCACGGAGTCGTCGGTGAGCTGCTCGACCTGGCTCACGCGGAGTGGATGGAATCCGGCCCGGCCGGGGCTCTGGGACGGCATCTACAACTCCTTGAAGTGGTCGAACGGTTCGCGGCAGGACGCGCAGCGGCGCAGTGCCTTGCACGCGGTGGAGGAGAAGCGGCTGAGCAGCTCGGTGTCGGTGGAGCCGCAGTGGGGGCAGCGGATCGCCAGCGTGAGTGCCACGGGTCCGCCGGCCGGCCCCTGGGGGCGGGGTGGCGCGATGCCGAACTCGGCGAGCTTGCGGCGTCCTTCGGAGGTGATGTCGTCGGTCGACCAGGCGGGGCTGAGGACGGTGACGACCGAGACCTCGGGTATGCCGTGGGCGTGGAGGGCGTGCTCGATGTCGGAGGACATCGCCTCGATCGCCGGGCAGCCGGTGTAGGTCGGGGTGAGTTCGACCTCGACGCGGCCGGGGCCCTGGACGTGGACGCCGCGTACGACGCCGAGTTCGGCGAGGGTGAGGACGGGCAGCTCGGGGTCGGGGACGGCACCGGCGATCCTGGCCAGTTCGTCTTCGAGGGCGGTCGGGGTGGCGGTCACCACGACGCCCCCGGGTGGCTGCGGTGCAGGTGCTGCATCTCGGCGAGCAGGCGGCCGAAGGACTCGGTGTGCAGGCCCTGGCGGCCGGCGCCGGCGCGCCAGGCGCCGGTGCGGGGTCCGGAGGGGACGGTGAGCGTCGCCTTCTCCAGGACGGCGGTCACGGAGGTCAGCCAGGCGCGTTCCATGGCCTCGCTGTCCACGTCGAGGCCGTCGAGCGGCTGGAACAGCTCGCCGGTGTAGTGCCACAGCGCGTCGCAGGCCTGCTGCATGCGCCGGTGGCTCTCCTCGGTGCCGTCGCCGAGGCGCAGGGTCCAGTGCTCGGCGTGGTCCTGGTGGTAGGCGACTTCCTTGACGGCCTTGCCGGCGAGTCCGGCGAGCGGGCTGTCGGTGGCGGCCAGGTGCCCGTACAGCAGGTGCTGGTAGGTGGAGAAGTAGAGCTGCCGGGCGATGGTGTGGGCGAAGTCGCCGTTGGGCTGCTCGACGAGCTGGCAGTTGCGGAAGGCGCGTTCCTCGCGGAGGTAGGCCAGCTCGTCCTCGTCGCCGACGAGGGAGAGCAGGATCCGGGCCTGGCCGAGGAGGTCGAGCGCGATGTTGGCGAGGGCGACCTCCTCTTCGAGGACGGGGGCGTTTCCGGCCCACTCCCCCAGGCGCTGGGCGAGGACGAGGGCGTCGTCGCCGAGGGCGAGCGTCGCGGCCGGGACGGCGGTGGTGGTCGGGCCGGTCACAGGTGCTTCACCCCGTCCGGGATCTCGTAGAAGGTCGGGTGGCGGTAGGGCTTGTCCGCCGAGGGCTCGAAGAAGGGGTCCTTCTCGTCGGGCGAGGAGGCGGTGATCGCGGTGGAGGGGACGACCCAGATCGACACGCCCTCGTTGCGCCGGGTGTAGAGGTCGCGGGCGTTGCGCAGGGCCATCTCGGCGTCCGGTGCGTGCAGGCTGCCGGCGTGGGTGTGGGACAGTCCGCGGCGCGAGCGCACGAACACCTCCCACAGCGGCCATCCGTCGGTGGTCATGCGCGTGCCTCCCCGTTCTCGTGCTGTCCGCCGTTCTGTCCGGCGTGCTTCTCCGCGTAGGCCGCGGCGGCGTCCCTGACCCAGGCGCCGTCCTCGTGCGCCTGGCGGCGCCTGGTGAGCCGCTGTTCGTTGCACGGGCCGTTGCCCTTGAGGACGTCCCAGAACTCGGCCCAGTCGATGGGGCCGAAGTCGTGGTGCCCGCGCTCCTCGTTCCACTTCAGGTCGGGGTCGGGGAGCGTGAGGCCGAGGCTCTCGGCCTGCGGGGCGGCGATGTCGACGAAGCGCTGGCGCAGCTCGTCGTTGGAGTGCCGCTTGATCTTCCACGCCATCGCCTGGGCGGAGTGGGTCGACTCGTCGTCCGGCGGGCCGAACATCATCAGCGAGGGCCACCACCAGCGGTTCACCGCGTCCTGCGCCATCGCGTGCTGGGCCTCGGTGCCGCGGGAGAGGGCGAGCAGCGCCTCGTAACCCTGGCGCTGGTGGAAGGACTCCTCCTTGCAGACCCGGACCATGGCGCGCGCGTACGGCCCGTAGGAGCAGCGGCAGAGGGGGACCTGGTTGGTGATGGCCGCGCCGTCCACGAGCCAGCCGATGGCGCCGACGTCGGCCCAGGTCAGCGTCGGGTAGTTGAAGATCGAGGAGTACTTCTGGCGGCCGGAGTGGAGCTTGTCGAGCAGCTCGTCGCGGCTGGCGCCGAGGGTCTCGGCCGCGCTGTACAGATACAGCCCGTGGCCCGCCTCGTCCTGGACCTTGGCCATGAGGATCGCCTTGCGCCGCAGGCTGGGCGCGCGGGTGATCCAGTTGGCCTCCGGCTGCATGCCGATGATCTCGGAGTGCGCGTGCTGGGCGATCTGGCGGATCAGGCCGGCCCGATAGGCCTCGGGCATCCAGTCGCGGGGCTCGATGCGCTCGTCGGCGGCCACGGCGGCATCGAACACCGCTTCGAGGGCGGCCTCTGTCGCCGTCGAACCCGCTGTCCCTGTCGCCTCTGCCGTACCTGTGGTCATCGGACCCCCTACCGACCGATCGTTCGGTTGAATGACTTCAATGGTCGTTCGGGGGCCCGTATGGTGTCAACCTCTGTGGATAACTGCTTGGGCCGATCGGGAGCGGGGCGCGATGGACTCATACGGCGGCAAGGGGGCCGGGGGCGTCGGTGACGACGGCGACGCGGCAGGCCCCGATCCGGGCGCCACGCCCGCACGCGAGTCCGCACACCGGCCCGAACCCACGAGCGACGGCGCTTCCGAACGCGCGGCCGACGCGGCCCCCCGGCCCGACGCGGCTCCCCGGCCCGAGGCGTCCGCCGGGGCCGTGACGCCCGCCGGCGCCACCGCGCCGGGCGACACCGGCGAGATCCGTGGCGTGGCCGCGGCAGCCGACGCCGACCGGGACCGCCCCGTGGCCCTCCCGGCCGCCGATGCCGAGGCGGGACCCCCCTTCGCCGGCGACGACGTCCCGCACGGCCCCCGGGCCGGCATCGCCGCGCTCTCCATGCCGTACCAGGTGGTCGCGGCCGTCGCCCTCGCCGTGGTCGGCGTCTTCGCCTGCGTCCACCTCGCGATGGTCTTCCTGCACGTCGCGCCCTCGAACACGCTCACCAAGCAGCACGGCGAGGCGGTCGACGACTGGGTGTACCCCGAGTTCGAGCAGAACTGGAAGCTCTTCGCCCCCAATCCGCTCCAGCAGAACAGCTCGGTGGAGGTCCGCGCGCAGATCGCCGGAACCGACGGCAGCCGCAGGACCACCGGCTGGATCGACCTGTCCGCCCAGGACGCCGAAAGGATCCGCGGCAGCCTGCTGCCCAGCCACACCGAGCAGAACGAGCTGCGCCGGGCCTGGGACTTCTACCTCGGCTCGCACACCGACGACCACCGCCCGAACGGGATGCGCGGCGAGCTCTCCGAGCGGTACGTGCGCCGGATCGTGATGCTGCGCCTGGACGAGAAGGAGCTCGGCGGCCGGGTCCAGAAGATCCAGCTGCGCTCCGTCACCCGGCCCGTTCCGGCCCCCGCGTGGAGCACCGAGGAGACCGACACGAAGCCGTCCTTCCGTTCCTACCCGTGGTGGCGGATCACCGCCGCAGACCGGCCCGCCAGGGCCACCGTGGAGGCGGCCCGATGAGCCCCGACCCCGCCTCCGAGCAGCCCCGCGTCCCCTTCGACCGGCGGCTCGCCGCCGCCGTCCAGAAGGTCACGGCGAACGCCCTCGGCCCGTACCAGACGGCGATCGTCCGCATCGGCTTCTCCCTCACCTGGCTGCTGTTCCTGCTGCGTGAATGGCCCCACCGGCTGGAGCTGTACGGCCCCGACGGCCCCTGGTCCTGGGAGATGGGCCGTCGGCTGATCGCCGACAACCGCGCGTTCAGCGTGCTGATGTGGTCCGACGGGCGGTTCTGGTTCGAGCTCGTCTACGGCCTCGCCGTCCTCTCCGCCGTCCTGCTGCTGCTCGGCTGGCACACCCGGGCCGTCTCGGTGGTCTTCATGGCCGGGGTGCTCTCGCTGCAGAACCGCTCCATCTTCATGGGCGACGGCGGCGACAACGTGGTCCATCTGATGGCGTTCTACCTCGTCCTCACCCGCTGCGGGCAGGTCTGGGCGCTCGACGCCCGGCGCGCGGCCCGCGGCCGCGGCGAGGACGGCCCCGTCGGGCCCCTGCTGTGGACGGTGCTCGGCGGCTTCCTGATGGCCGCGACGTACTTCTCCGACGGCACCGGGGAGTGGTGGCTGCTGGTGCTGCTGTGGGTGCTGTGGCTGGGGCAGGGGCTGTGGTGGCTGGTGTGCCGCTACGCCCCCGACGAGCCGCGCGTCCTGCTGGACGTGCTCGCGAACCTCGTGCACAACGCCACCCTCGTCGTGATCATGGTCGAGGTCTGCCTGATCTACGCCACCGCCGGCTGGTACAAGATCCAGGGCTCGCGCTGGCAGGACGGCACCGCGCTCTACTACCCGCTCAAGCTGGACTACTTCTCCCCCTGGCCCGCGCTGTCGGACGTGCTGGGGTCGAGCGGGACCATGGTGATGCTGCTGACCTACGGCACCGTGATCGTGCAGGTCGCCTTCCCGTTCACGCTCTTCAACCGCAAGGTCAAGAACGTGCTGCTCGCGGTGATGATGCTGGAGCACGCCGGCATCGCCGTGCTGCTCGGGCTGCCGTTCTTCTCGCTCGCGATGATCGCCGCCGACGCCGTCTTCCTGCCCACCGTGTTCCTGGTGTGGCTGGGGGCGCGGGCCGCGCGTGGCCGGGACCGGATCCTCGGCCGGGACCGGGCCGCCGCGGAAGGGCCGGCGCTGACCCGTTCGGGTGAGGAGCCGAGCCCCCGTACCCTCGTCGGGTGAGCACCACCGAAGAGAAGCCCGGACCCGTCGAGGGCGGCGAGCCGATCCAGTACGACGAGGGCTTCGGCACCGAGGTCGGAGTCGGACCGCACCCGGAGCCCTGGCCGGGCGACGAGCGCCACGACCCCGAGCTGCTGGCCGGCGGCGACCGGCGCAACGTCGTCGACCGCTACCGCTACTGGACGCGCGAGGCGATCGTCGCCGACCTGGACACCCGCCGGCACGACTTCCATGTGGCCGTGGAGAACTGGGGCCACGACTTCAACATCGGCTCGGTGGTGCGGACGGCCAACGCCTTCCTGGCGAAGGAGGTCCACATCGTGGGCCGGCGGCGCTGGAACCGGCGCGGCGCGATGGTCACCGACCGCTACCAGCACGTGCGCCACCACCCGGACACCGAGGCGCTGACGGCGTGGGCGGCGGCCGAGGACCTGCCGATCATCGGCATCGACAACCTGCCGGGCGCGGTACCGCTGGAGCGGACCGTGCTGCCGCGCCGCTGTGTGCTGCTCTTCGGACAGGAGGGGCCGGGCCTCACCGAGGAGGCCCGGAAGCACGCGGCGATGGTCTGCTCGATCGCCCAGTTCGGCTCCACACGGTCGATCAACGCGGGCGCCGCGGCGGCGATCGCCATGCACGCCTGGGTGCAGCGCTACGCGGAGATCTCCCAGGACTGACCGCCCCGGTGCCGGACGCGTGTCCGGCACCGGGGACGGGGCAGGTCGAGGTCAGGCCTGGCGGCGGACCTCCACCACCCGGAAGCGGTTGGAGACGAAGGCGCCGTCGCACAGCGCCGCGTTCGCCGCCGGGTTGCCGCCCGAGCCGTGGAAGTCGGAGAACGCGGCCGTCTGGTTCACGTAGACGCCGCCCGTCAGGTTCAGCGAGAGCTGCGCCGACTCCTCCAGGCAGACCTCCTCGACGGCCCGCTCGGTCTCCGCCGAGGTCGTGTACGCGCCGACCGTCATCGCGCCCTTCTCGCGGACCGTGCGCCGCAACAGCTCCAGGGCGGCCTCGGTCGAGTCGACCGCGACGGCGAAGGACACCGGGCCGAAGCACTCCGAGAAGTACGCCGCCTCCGCGTCCGGCTTGGTGCCGTCCAGCTTCACGATGACCGGGGTGCGCACCACGGCGTCCGGGAACTCCGGGTTCACGACCTCGCGGGAGGCCAGCGCCACCTCGCCGAGGCCCGCCGCGGCCTCCAGACGTGCCTTCACGTCCGGGTTGACCAGGGCGCCGAGCAGCGCGTTCGCCCGGGCGTCGTCGCCGAGCAGGCCGCCGACCGAGGCCGCCAGGTCGGCCGTCACCTCGTCGTACGACTTGGGGCCCTGGTCGGTGGTGATGCCGTCGCGGGGGATCAGCAGGTTCTGCGGGGTGGTGCACATCTGGCCGCTGTACAGCGACAGCGAGAAGGCCAGGTTGGAGAGCATGCCCTTGTAGTCGTCGGTGGAGTCGACGACCACCGTGTTGACGCCGGCCTTCTCCGTGTAGACCTGCGCCTGGCGCGCGTTGGTCTCCAGCCAGTCGCCGAAGGCGGTCGAGCCGGTGTAGTCGATGATCCTGATCTCGGGGCGGACCGCCAGGGTCTTGGCGATGCCCTCGCCCGGACGCTCGGCGGCCAGCGCGACCAGGTTGGGGTCGAAGCCGGACTCGGCGAGGACCTCGCGGGCGACCTGGACGGTCAGGGCCAGCGGGAGCACCGCGCGCGGGTGCGGCTTGACCAGGACCGGGTTGCCGGTGGCCAGGGAGGCGAAGAGGCCCGGGTACCCGTTCCAGGTCGGGAAGGTGTTGCAGCCGATGACGAGGGCGATGCCGCGACCGACCGGGGTGAACTCCTTGCTGAGCTCCAGCGGGTCGCGCTTGCCCTGCGGCTTCGACCAGGCGGAGCGGCCGGCGGGGGTACGGGTCTGCTCCTCGTACGCGTACGCCACGGCCTCCAGGCCGCGGTCCTGCGCGTGCGGGCCGCCGGCCTGGAAGGCCATCATGAAGGCCTGGCCGCTGGTGTGCTGAACGGCGTGCGCGAACTCGTGGGTGCGGGCGGAGATCCGGCCGAGGATCTCCAGGCACACCAGGGCGCGGGTCTCGGGGCCGGCATCGCGCCAGTCCGCCATGCCGGCGCGCATCGCGGGGAGCAGGACGTCGATGTCGGCGTGCGGATACTCGATGCCGAGCTCCGGGCCGTAGGGCGAGGTCTCGCCGGGGACCCAGCCGTCGGTGCCGGGCTGGTCGAGCTCGAAGCGGCGGCCGAGCAGCTCCTTGTAGGCGGAGAGCCCGGCGGCGGCGTCCAGCGAGCCGTTCTCTCCGTAGGCCTTCGGGTGCTCCGGGTAGGGCGACCAGTAGGCGCGGGTGCGGATGGTGGCGAGGGCCTGATCGAGCGTGGACCGGTGCTTCTCGGCCAGACGGTCGGTGGTCAGCTGAGCGGTGGCCATGGGTGGACCAACTCCTCGTCGAGCTGGGCAGGGAGACGCGTACGGAGTTAGAGTAACCGAACGATCGGTCGGGACAAGGGGGTCCGGCGATCCTGTGGAAAACCCATCGGGGAGGATCACTCCTATGAGCGCCAACACGACCGTCCTGGGGAGCGACGCGGTGTCGGCCGCCGGGGCCGGACCCATCGATCCGACCGGCACCGTCGCCGTCGTCGGCACGGGCACCATGGGCCAGGGGATCGCCCAGGTGGCCCTCGTCGCGGGCCATCCCGTACGTCTCTACGACAGCGCCCCCGGACGCGCCGAGGAGGCCGTGAGCGCCGTCGCGGGGCGCCTGGACCGGCTGGTCGAGAAGGGCCGGCTCGGCAAGGAGGAGCGGGACGCGGCGGTCGCCCGGCTGCACGCGGCGGGCGAGCTCTCCGAGCTGGCGGACGCCGCCCTCGTCGTCGAGGCGATCGTCGAGCTGCTCCCGGTCAAGCAGCGTCTCTTCGCCGACCTCGAGGAGGTCGTCGGCGCGGACACGGTGCTCGCCACCAACACCTCCTCGCTGTCCGTGACCGCCATCGCGGGCGGGCTGAGGCGGCCCGGCCGCTTCGTCGGACTCCACTTCTTCAACCCGGCCCCCCTGCTGCCGCTGGTCGAGGTCGTCAGCGGCTTCGCCACCGACCCGGACGCCGCCACGCGCGCGTACGAGACGGCGAAGCGCTGGGGCAAGACGCCGGTGCGCTGCACCGACACCCCCGGCTTCATCGTGAACCGGGTCGCCCGCCCCTTCTACGCGGAGGCGCTGCGGATCTACGAGGAGGGCGGCGCCGACCCCGCCACCATCGACGCGGCCCTCCGCGAGTCCGGCGGCTTCAGGATGGGCCCGTTCGAGCTGACCGACCTCATCGGCCAGGACGTCAACGAGGCCGTGACCCGCTCCGTGTGGGAGTCCTTCTACCAGGACCCCAAGTTCACGCCCTCGCTCGCGCAGCGGCGGCTGGTCGAGTCCGGGCGGCTCGGCCGCAAGTCGGGGCACGGCTGGTTCTCGTACGCGGAGGGCGCCGTGCGCCCCGAGCCGCACACCGCCGCGCCCGCCGAGCCGCCGGCCCGGATCACCGTGCGCGGCGACCTCGGACCCGCCGAGCCGCTGGTGGAGCTCTTCGAGCAGGCCGGGATCACGGTCCGCCGCAAGAAGGGCGAGGGCTGCATCGAGCTGCCCGCGGGAGCCAGGCTCGGCCTCGCGGACGGCGAGAGCTCCTTCGAGTACCACCAGGAGGAGATCGTCTACTTCGACCTGGCGCTCGACTACGCGGCGGCGAGCAGGATCGTTCTGTCGGCGCGCGCGGGCCTGGCCCCCGAGGTCCTCGCCGAGGCGGTGGGCCTCTTCCAGGCGCTCGGCAAGAAGGTGTCCGTCATCGGCGACGTGCCGGGCATGATCGTGGCGCGGACGGTCGCCATGCTCGCGGACGTCGCCGCGGACGCGGTCGATCGCGGGGTCGCCAGCGCCGAGGACGTGGACACCGCCATGCGGCTCGGCGTGAACTATCCCGCGGGCCCCCTGGAGTGGGCCGGGCGCCTGGGCCACCGGGGCCTGTGCGACCTGCTCGGCAATCTGCACGAGCGCTACCCGACCGGCCGCTACGCCCCCTCGCTCGCCCTGGTCCGCCGGGGATGCGACGAGTCGGCCGCAGAGGCGGAGGAGAAGAGATGACCACCGCGCGACGCGACACCTACACCCCCGAGACGCTCCTCCGGGTTGCTGTCGGGGTCTTCAACGAGCGCGGCTACGACGGCACCTCGATGGAGCACCTGTCCAAGGCGGCCGGGATCTCCAAGTCGTCGATCTATCACCACGTGGCCGGCAAGGAGGAACTGCTGCAGCGGGCCGTCAGCCGGGCGCTCGACGGGCTCTTCGCGATCCTCGACGAGCCGGCGGCGGGCCGCGGCCGGGCCATCGAGCGGGTCGAGTACGTCACCCGGCGCACCGTCGAGGTGCTGATCGAGGAGCTGCCGTACGTGACGCTGCTGCTGCGCGTCCGGGGCAACACGACCACCGAGCGGTGGGCGATGGAGCGGCGCCGCGAGTTCGACCACCGGGTGGCCGAGCTGCTGAAGGCGGCCGTGGCGGACGGGGACCTGCGCGCGGACGTGGACATCCGGCTCGCCACCCGGCTCCTCTTCGGCATGATCAACTCGCTGGTGGAGTGGTTCCGGCCGCAGCACGACTCGGTGGCGGAGCGCGACCAGCTCGCGGACACCGTCGTCCACCTGGCCTTCGACGGGCTGCGGACCGCTCCCTGAGACCGCCCGGCCCCGGCGCCCCGTCGTGCCGGCCGAACGACCGAAAGCCCGCCCGGGGCCTCCCCGGGCGGGCTTCTCTGCTCCCGGGCCTCGGCGGGCTTCGCGGCCCTCGGAGGATGGGCCCTTCGGCAAGCGCCTCGGCGGGCGCCGGGCCGTCGATCTGCCCGCGGAAGCCGGTTCGGCGGGCTCCGTCAGGTCATGCGGCCCGGATGCGGGTCCAGGTCCGTCTCCTCGAAGACCAGCAGGGTCCGGGTCGAGAGCACCTCGGGTATCGACTGCAGCCGGGTGAGGACCAGCTCGCGCAGCGTCCGGTTGTCGGGGGTGTGCACGAGGAGCAGGACGTCGAAGTCGCCGCTGACCAGCGCGATGTGCGCGGCGCCGGGCAGCGCCTGGAGCTGTTCGCGCACCGTGCGCCACGAGTTCTGGACGATCTTGAGGGTGATGTAGGCGGAGGCGCCGTGCCCCGCCCGCTCGTGGTTCACGCGGGCGCCGAAGCCGCGGATCACCCCGTCGTCGATGAGGCGGTTGATGCGCGCGTACGCGTTGGCGCGGGACACGTGGACCCGCTCGGCCACCGAACGCACCGAGGCGCGGCCGTCGGCCTGGAGCAGCCGCAGGATGTCCCGGTCGATCGCGTCCAGCGGGCGGGCCGGCGGTATCGGGGAGAGCATGGCAGGGGCGGCGCCGGGGGGCGCGTTCAAGGGCTCGCCGTGCGCCTGCTCCTCGACGTCGGCCATTTGTTCATCCGCCATGTCCCCCCGCCTCTCTTCCGTGGACGACCTGCACCCATCCCAAGCCGTGGAGAACCGTTTGTCCACAGGCTGAAGGTGCCTGTAGCCAAAATGCCTCCACGACCGAACAATCGGTAGGTGAGGCGCGCCACATTCCGCGCCACCCGCCTTCGGGTCTTATGCCCGCTCCCACGAGGAGGTGGACTCGTTGCAACAGCGCAGTTCGACAGTCCAAGAGCCCCCCGGTGCCGCCCGTGCGTACCGGCCCACGCCGCCGCCGGCCTGGCAGCCCCGCATCGACCCGACTCCGCTGCTGCCGGACGCCGAGCCGCTGCGCGTGCTCGGCACGGACGCCGTGGCCGACGCCGACCCCGAGCTGCTCCGCCGCCTCTACCGGGAGCTCGTCCGCGGCCGTCGGTACAACGCGCAGGCGACCGCCCTCACCAAGCAGGGCCGGCTCGCCGTCTACCCCTCCACGACCGGCCAGGAGGCCTGCGAGGTCGCCGCGGCGCTGGCCCTGGAGGAGCGGGACTGGCTCTTCCCCTCGTACCGGGACACCCTGGCCGCCGTCGCCCGCGGGCTCGACCCCGTCCAGGCCCTCACCCTGCTGCGCGGCGACTGGCACACCGGCTACGACCCGCACGAGCACCGCATAGCCCCGCTGAGCACTCCGCTCGCCACGCAGCTCCCGCACGCCGTGGGGCTCGCCCACGCCGCCCGCCTCAAGGGCGACGACGTGGTCGCCCTGGCCATGGTCGGCGACGGCGGCACCAGCGAGGGCGACTTCCACGAGGCGCTGAACTTCGCCGCCGTGTGGCAGGCCCCCGTCGTCTTCTTCGTGCAGAACAACGGCTTCGCGATCTCCGTGCCGCTCGCCAAGCAGACCGCGGCCCCGTCGCTGGCCCACAAGGGCGTCGGATACGGGATGCCCGGCCGGCTCGTCGACGGCAACGACGCGGTCGCCGTGCACCAGGTCCTGACCGAGGCCGTCGCCCGCGCCCGGCGCGGCGGCGGGCCGACGCTCGTCGAGGCGATCACGTACCGGATCGACGCCCACACCAACGCCGACGACGCCACCCGCTACCGCGGTGACAGCGAGGTCGAGACCTGGCGGGCGCACGACCCGATCCTGATCCTGGAGCGGGAGCTGACCGAGCGCGGACTCCTCGACGAGGAGGCCCGCCGCGCGGCGGCCGAGGACGCCGAGACGATGGCGGCGCGGCTGCGCGAGCGCATGAACGCCGACCCCGTGCTCGACCCGATGGACCTGTTCGCCCACGTGTACGCCGAGAAGACCGCGCAGCTGCGCGAGCAGGCGGAGCAGCTGCGGGCGGAGCTCGACGCCGAGAGTGAGGCGGGATGACCACCCACGCGACTGCGCGGCCGGCCGCGAAGAAGGCGGCCAAGCCCGCCACCATGGCCCAGGCGCTCCAGCGGGCCATGCGGGACGCCATGGCCGAGGACCCCACCGTCCACGTGATGGGCGAGGACGTGGGCACCCTCGGCGGTGTCTTCCGGGTCACCGACGGGCTGGCGAAGGAGTTCGGCGAGGACCGCTGCACCGACACGCCGCTGGCCGAGGCGGGCATCCTCGGCACGGCCGTCGGCATGGCGATGTACGGGCTGCGACCGGTCGTCGAGATGCAGTTCGACGCCTTCGCCTACCCGGCGTTCGAGCAGCTCATCAGCCATGTCTCCCGGATGCGCAACCGCACCCGGGGCACGATGCCGATGCCGATCGTGGTCCGCGTGCCGTACGGCGGCGGGATCGGCGGCGTCGAGCACCACAGCGACTCCTCCGAGGCGTACTACATGGCGACGCCCGGCCTGCACGTCGTCACGCCGGCGACCGTCGAGGACGCCTACGGGCTGCTGCGGGCGGCCATCGCCTCCGACGACCCCGTGGTGTTCCTGGAGCCCAAGCGGCTCTACTGGTCGAAGGGCGACTGGTCGCCCGAGGCGCCGACGGCCGTCGAGCCCATCGGCAAGGCGGTCGTGCGCCGCCGCGGCACCAGCGCCACCCTGATCACCTACGGCCCCTCCCTGCCGGTCTGCATGGAGGCCGCCGAGGCCGCCCAGGCCGAGGGCTGGGACCTGGAGGTCGTCGACCTGCGCTCCCTGGTGCCCTTCGACGACGAGACCGTGTGCGCCTCCGTGCGGCGGACCGGCCGGGCCGTCGTGGTGCACGAGTCGACCGGCTTCGGCGGCCCCGGCGGAGAGATCGCCGCCCGGGTCGGCGAGCGCTGCTTCCACCACCTGGAGGCGCCGGTGCTGCGGGTCGCGGGCTTCGACATCCCGTACCCGCCGCCGATGCTGGAGCGCCACCACCTGCCGGGCGTGGACCGGGTCCTCGACGCGGTCGCGCGGCTCCAGTGGGAGGCGGGCAGCTGATGGCCCAGGTGCTCGAATTCAAGCTGCCGGACCTCGGTGAGGGTCTCACCGAGGCCGAGATCGTGCGCTGGCTGGTCAACGTGGGCGACGTCGTCGCCATCGACCAGCCGGTCGTCGAGGTCGAGACGGCCAAGGCGATGGTGGAGGTGCCCTGCCCGTACGGCGGCGTCGTCACCGCCCGCTTCGGTGACGAGGGGACCGAGCTGCCGGTCGGCGCGCCGCTGCTGACCGTCGCGGTCGGCGGCGCCCCCGGAGGGGACGGCCCCGCCGCCCCCGCCGCGCAGGCCGCCGCCGCGACGGCGGCCGAGTCCGCCGAGTCGTCGGAGTACTCGGGCAACGTGCTCGTCGGCTACGGCACCGCCGGGCCCGCCGCCCGGCGCCGCCGCGTGCGGCGCGAGAGCCCGGCCGCCGCCCCGGCCGCGCCGGTCGCGCTCGTGGAGCCCGAGGCCCCCACGGGGCCCGTGCCCGTCATCTCGCCGCTGGTGCGCAAGATCGCCCGCGACCAGGGGCTCGACCTGCGGCAGGTCCGCGGCTCGGGACCCGAGGGCCTGATCCTGCGGGCGGACGTCGAGACCGCGCTCGCCGTACGGGACCGGTCCACGGCCGCGTACGCCGGCGCGGCGGCGCCCGCGCCGGCCCCCGTCTCCACGGGTGCCTCCGTCGCCGGTGAGCGCGTCCCCCTGCGCGGGGTGCGCGGTGCCGTCGCCGACAAACTGTCGCGCAGCCGTACCGAGATCCCGGACGCGACCTGCTGGGTCGACGCCGACGCGACCGAGCTCATGGCCGCGCGGGCGGCGATGAACGCGGCGGGCGGGCCGAAGATCTCCGTCCTGGCGCTGCTCGCCCGGATCTGCACCCATGCCCTGGCCCGCTTCCCGGAGCTCAACTCGACGGTGGACACGGCCGCGCGGGAGATCGTCCGCCTGCCCTCCGTGCACCTCGGGTTCGCCGCCCAGACCGACCGCGGTCTGGTCGTCCCCGTGGTCCGGGACGCGGGCGGCCGTACGGCCGAGTCGCTCACCGCCGAGTTCGCCCGTCTCGCGGAGGCCGCGCGGCAGGGCACGCTCACCCCGGCGGACCTCACCGGCGGCACGTTCACGCTGAACAACTACGGCGTGTTCGGGGTCGACGGCTCCACGCCGATCATCAACCACCCCGAGGCGGCCATGCTCGGCGTGGGCCGGATCGTGCCCAAGCCGTGGGTGCACCAGGGCGAGCTGGCGGTGCGTCAGGTGGTGCAGCTCTCGTTCACCTTCGACCACCGGGTCTGCGACGGCGGGACGGCCGGCGGCTTCCTGCGCTACGTCGCGGACTGCGTCGAGAACCCGGCGGTGCTGCTGCGCACGCTCTGACGGGACGACGGAACTCCGCCGGGACGGACGCCGACCGGGGCACGGGGCCCCGCCGGTTCCCGGCGGCCTGGTCCGGGACCCAACCCCACGCCGGGTCCCGGACGCGTTTCCTCATGACGCCCCGGTCCGATCCGGGCCGGGGCGTCTTCCTCTGTGAGACGAACGGGTGGGCGCCGGGCGGTCCCCGCCGGGCGCGGACCATACTGCTGGGATGACGACCGCGTACGACGCCATCGTGCTCGCCGGCGGCGCCGCCCGGCGCCTCGGCGGGGCCGACAAGCCCGGCGTACGGGTGGGCGGGCGCCCGCTGCTCGACCGGGTGCTGGCCGGCTGCCGCGATGCCGGACGCACCGTCGTCGTCGCCGAACCCCGTGCCACCGCCCGCCCCGTCGAGTGGGCCCGGGAGGAGCCGCCCGGCGGCGGCCCGGTCGCCGCCCTCGCGGCGGGCCTGCGCCGTCTCGCCGAGGACGCCTCCCCCGCCGGGGCCGCCCCGGCCGAACCCTCCGCGCCCGCTCGTGCCGACAGCTCCTCCGCCGACTCCTCGTCCGAGGAGGCCGTGCCCGGCCGTCCCGACGCGGGCCCGGCCCGGCCGGGCGGCTCCGGCATCTCCGCCGACCTCGTTCTCGTCCTCTCCGCCGACCTCCCGTTCTTCGACGCCGGGACCGCCCGGCGGCTGGTGGACGCCCTGGCCGCCGCGCCCGGGGCCGAGGCCGTGGTGGGAGTCGACGCCGAGGGCCGGGAGCAGCCCCTGGTCGCCGCCTATCGCGCCGCGGCCCTGCGGCGCGAGTTGGCGGGCGCGGCCGCCGAGCGGGGCCGGCTCGACGGGCTGCCGCTGCGGCGGATCACCGCCGGACTGCGCCTCGTACGGATTCCCGCCGAGGCCTCGGCCTCCTTCGACTGCGACACCTGGGAGGACATTGCCGCCGCCCGCGCGCGGATCAGGGAGCATGGGAACGTGCTGGATGAATGGATCACCGCAGTCAAGGACGAACTGGGCATCGACCTGGACGTCGACACGGGCCTGCTGCTCGACCTGGCTCGTGACGCCGCGCACGGGGTCGCACGGCCCGCCGCGCCGCTGACCACGTTCCTGGTCGGATACGCGGCGGCACGGGCCGCCGGCGGCGAGGGCGGTCCCGAGGCCGTCAAGGAAGCCGTGCAGAAGGCCGCGGCGCTCGCGCAGCGCTGGGCCGCCGAGCAGGACGGGGCCGGATGACCATGAAGGAGAGCGTGCCCGACGACGGGGTGGACGACGTCCTCGCCCTCGTGGGGCGCTCCCGCAGGGACGCTCCCGGCCCCCCGGCCGGCTCCGCGCCCGGGTCCGCCCCGGCGCCCGGTGCCGAGCGTCATCGCGCCATCCCCTGGCACGAGGCCCGGGCCGTGGCCGCACGGGCCGGGGCGAAGGCGGCCGCGGGACGGGCACCGGAACCGGTTCCGCTCGGGCAGGCGCTCGGCCGGGTCCTGGCCGAGCCGCTGCACGCGCTGACCGACCTGCCGTCCTTCGACACCTCTGCCATGGACGGGTGGGCCGTCGCTGGCCCGGGCCCCTGGCGCGTCGACCCCGAGGGCGCCGTCCTCGCCGGGCACGCGCCCGCCACCGTCCTCGACGACGGTCACGCGGTACGGATCGCGACCGGCGCCCGGGTCCCTCCGGGGGCCACCGCCGTCATCCGCAGCGAGCACGCCCGCACCGACGCCGCCGGGCAGCTGCACGCGCGGCGCGAGGTCGTCCCCGGCCAGGACATCCGGCCCCGCGGCCAGGAATGCCGATCGGGCGACCGGCTGCTGCCCGCCGGAAGCACCGTGACGCCCGCCGTCCTGGGTCTCGCGGCCGCGGCCGGCTACGACGAGCTGACCCTGCACCCGTGCCCGCGGGTGGAGGTCCTCGTCCTCGGCGACGAACTGCTGGCTTCCGGCCTCCCCCACGAGGGCCTGATCCGCGACGCCCTCGGCCCGATGCTCGCCCCCTGGCTGCGGGCGCTCGGCGCCGAGGTGCTCGGCACCCGGCGGGTCGGCGACGACGCCGAGGCGCTGTACGCGGCGGTCACCCGCTCCACCGCCGACGTGGTCGTCACCACCGGAGGCACCGCGGCCGGTCCGGTGGACCACGTGCACCCGGTGCTGGCCAGGGCGGGCGCCACCCTGCTCGTCGACGGGGTGAAGGTCCGTCCCGGCCACCCCATGCTCCTGGCCGAGCTCGGCGTGGGCCCTGCCCACCTCGTCGGCCTGCCCGGCAACCCCCTCGCCGCCGTCTCCGGGCTGCTCACGCTCGCCGAGCCGCTGCTGCGCACCCTCGCCGGCCGCCCGGCCCCGGAGCCGTACCGCGTCCCCGTGCGCGAGGAGATCCAGGGGCACCCGTACGACACCCGCCTCGTGCCCGTCGTGCTGCGCGGCGACGAGGCCGCGCCGCTGCACTACAACGGCCCCGCGATGCTCCGGGGCATCGCCGCCGCCGACGGCATGGCCGTGGTGCCGCCCGGCGGCGCGCGCCCCGGGGAGGCGCTGGACGTCCTCGACCTGCCCTGGACGGGCCTCCCCGCCCACGGGGAGGCCCAAGGAGTGTGTTTCACGTGAAACTGCCCAGCCGCGACGCGATGGCCCGCCAGGCCGACGAAAAGGCGAGCTCGCGGATCAAGCTGCCGCGCCGGGTGGTCGAGAAGCCGCTGCGGCAGGTCGCCAAGCGTCTCCTGATGGCCTTCGGCGTACTGCTGGTGACCGTCCTCATCGTCTACGTCGACCGGGACGGTTACCACGACAACGCCAACGAGACGCTCGACTTCCTCGACAGCGTCTACTACGCGACCGTCACCCTCTCCACCACGGGCTACGGCGACATCGTCCCCTACAGCGACTCCGCCCGGCTCGCGAACATCCTGCTCGTCACGCCCCTGCGCGTGCTGTTCCTGATCATCCTGGTCGGTACCACCCTCGAGGTCCTCACGGAGCGGACCCGGGAGGAGTTCCGGCTGAACCGCTGGAGGTCCACCTTGCGCGACCACACCGTCATCGTCGGCTTCGGCACCAAGGGGCGGTCGGCGATCCAGACGCTGTGCGCGACCGGCCTGCGCAAGGACCAGATCGTCATCGTCGACCCGTCCGGCAAGGTCATCGAGGCGGCCAACGCCGACGGCTTCGTCGGTGTCATCGGCGACGCCACCCGCAGCGACGTGCTGCTGCGGGCCGAGGTGCAGAAGGCCCGTCAGATCGTCATCGCCACCCAGCGCGACGACACGGCCGTCCTGGTCACCCTGACGGCCCGCCAGCTCAACCGGGGCGCGAAGATCGTCGCTGCGGTCCGCGAGGAGGAGAACGCGCCGCTGTTGCGTCAGTCCGGCGCCGACGCCGTGATCACCAGCGCCAGCGCCGCCGGCCGACTGCTCGGCCTCTCCGTGCTCAGCCCCAGCGCGGGCACCGTGATGGAGGACCTGATCCAGCAGGGCTCCGGCCTCGACCTGGTCGAACGCCCGGTGACCAAGGCCGAGGCGGGCAAGAACGTGCGCGAGACGCAGGACCTGGTGGTGAGCGTGCTGCGCGGGCACCGGCTGCTCGGTTACGACGATCCTGCCGCCAGTCCGCTCCAGCTGACCGACCGCGTGATCACCATCGTGCGCGCCACGCCCGTCACCCCGCTCACCACCCCGTCCGACGACTGAGCCCCTCTCCGCCCCGTCCGCGTCCCGGTCCCCGGCGCCCGGAGTAGCCTCGCCGACATGCATGCGATCACGATTCCGGAACCCGGCGGGCCCGAGGCACTGGTCTGGGCCGAGGTGCCCGACCCCGTTCCCGCCGAGGGCGAGGTTCTCGTCGAGGTGGTGGCGAGCGCCGTCAACCGTGCCGATCTGCTCCAGCGGCAGGGCTTCTACGATCCGCCGCCGGGCAGCTCCCCGTACCCCGGTCTCGAGTGTTCGGGCCGGATCGTCGCGCTCGGCCCCGGGGCCTCGGGCTGGTCCGTCGGGGACGAGGTGTGCGCGCTGCTCGTCGGCGGAGGCTACGCGACGAAGGTCGCCGTCCCGGCAGGGCAGTTGCTGCCCAGGCCGGACGGCGTGGACCTGGTGACGGCCGCGGCGCTGCCCGAGGTGTCCTGCACCGTCTGGTCGAACGTCTTCATGCTCGCGCACCTGCGGCCCGGCGAGACGCTCCTAGTGCACGGCGGGGCGAGCGGCATCGGCACCATGGCGATCCAGCTGGCCAAGGCGGTCGGCGCGCGGGTGGCGGTCACCGCGGGCGGGCCCGAGAAGCTGGCCCGTTGCGCGGAGTTGGGCGCGGACATCCTCATCGACTACCGCGAGCAGGACTTCGTCGAGGAGCTCCACAAGGCGACGGACGGGGCCGGTGCGGACGTCATCCTCGACATCGTCGGCGCCAAGTACCTGGACCGGAACATCAAGGCGCTCGCCGTGAACGGGCGTCTGGTCGTCATCGGTCTCCAGGGCGGCGTCAAGGGCGAGTTGAACCTGGCCGCCCTGATGGCCAAGCGCGCCGCGGTCCTGGCGACGACCCTGCGGTCCCGGCCGCTCGGTGAGAAGACGGCGGTGGTCGCCGCGGTGCGTGAGCACGTGTGGCCGTTGATCGCGGCGGGCACGGTGACCCCGGTCGTGGACCGGACCGTGGCGATGACCGACGCTGCCGAGGCACACCGGGCCGTCGAGGCGAGCAGCCACGTGGGCAAGGTGCTGCTGCTCGCGCCGGGGACGTAGCGCCCAGAGCCGGGAAGGGGGCCCGGTCCGCACGGCGTACGCCGAGCACGGAAGAGGGCCCGGTTCGAACGGCGTACGCCGAGCACGGAAGAGGGCCCGGTTCGAACGGCGTACGCCGAGCACGGAAGAGGGCCCGGTCCGCACGCTGTACGCCGTGCGGACCGGGCCCATCGACATGTCAGGGGGCCTACAGATACGGTCCCGAGCCGACCGCGCGGCCCCGGCCGGGTCCGGGTTCGTCGTCCTCGTCGTGCCCGGTGCCGGGCGGCAGGGCCCGGCGCATCTGCTCCAACTGGGCCCGGGCCGCCATCTGCTGGGCGAACAGCGCGGTCTGGATGCCGTGGAAGAGGCCTTCCAGCCAGCCCACCAACTGGGCCTGAGCGATCCGCAGTTCCGACTCGGAGGGGATGGCCTCGTCGGTGAACGGCAGGGAGAGCCGCTCCAGTTCCTCCACCAGCTCGGGGGCGAGCCCGTCCTCCAGCTCCTTCACCGAGCTGGCGTGGATCTCCTTCAGCCGTACGCGGCTCGCCTCGTCGAGAGGTGCCGCCCTGACTTCCTCCAGAAGCTGCTTGATCATGCTGCCGATCCGCATGACCTTCGCAGGCTGCTCGACCATTTCCGTCACCGGGACCTCGCGGGATTCGTCGTCACCCTGAGTGCCGCCGAGCGCCATCCCGTCCTGGCCCACGATGAGGACCTGGGGGCTCTCCTGCGACCTGTCATTCCTCGGCATCTCCATGCCGTCCATTCTCTCGCACGCACGCCTCATCACACGGTGTGCCCCTGGAAGAGGGTGATCCACCCTCTTCCAGGGGCACAGCCCGGCAACGGACCTCGCGGTCCTCGTCAGTGCGCGGCGCGGCGGGCCAGCGCCCCGCGGGAGCGGGTCACCAGGGCGGCGAGCAGGGCGGCGCCGAGCGGAACGGCCACGAGGAGCGCGGCGAGCGTCTCCCAGGGGACGACGACCGGCACGTACGGCGGGGTGTCCGAGATGCCCCAGCCGTTGTCGAGTGCCTCCTGGTAGAAGTGCAGCTCCTGCCGCTCCTCGGTGAGCCGCAGGCCGACCGCCGGCAGCACACCGGCGGCGGAGCCCAGGATCACGCCCATCGCGGCGACCACACCGCACTGGAAGCCGCTGAGCGTACGGCGTACCCGGGGCGGGGCGCCGACCGCGGCGAGCGTCTTCAGGTCGGCCTCCGCGTCGGCCTGGGCGAGACCGGTGGCGATGCCGGCGGCACCGATGGTGACGAGACCGGCGAAGACGGTCAGCGCCAGCAGCACGATGCTGTTCTTGCTGACGAAGCCCTCCTCCACGACCAGGTCGACGTCGCCGCCGATCTTGGCCAGTTCGGCGTCGAGCTTCTGCCGCTGCTCGGTGTTCGGCAGGTGGTCGGTGGTGAAGAAGGAGCCGAGCGGGACCGTGCTCAGGCCGGCGGCCTTGGCCGCGTCGGGGCTGATCAGGCCCGCGACGCCGTAGGTGGCCGGGGAGCCGGGCACCTGGTAGGCGGTGAAGGACTTGATCTCGCCGGGTATCGGCTTGCGCTGCTCGGCGGCCCGGTCGGCGGCCTCGGTGTCGGTGATCAGCTTGACGCCGACCTTGCCGGACTTGTCGACCTGGGCGCGGGAGAAGCTCACGAACCGGCCGTCGGCGAGGGCCCGCGCGGCGCCGGGGTCGTCGATGCCGAGGACGGTGAGGAGCCGGCCGTCGGCGATCAGGAGCCCGCTCTCGACGGAGATGGATCCACTGTTGGGGTCGCTCTTGCAGCGCCAGTCCTTCGCCAGGGCACGCCGCTGCTCCTTGGTGAACTTCTCCGAGGGGTCGGTGCCGTCAGGTGTGGACATCCACAGCGGGCACTCGTTGGCGGGCGGGAGGACCACCTCGTAGCGGCCGCAGCCGGGGCTGCCGCCCCAGGGCGGGCAGCCGGGCTTGCCGACGGAGATGCGGAAGACGTCGGCGCGGACGTCCACGGGCAGGGTGCGCTGTACGGCGTCCCGGGCCGTCGCGGCGTCGCGGCCGCCCTCTTGCGTGACGAGCACGGAGACCGCGCCGTACGGCAGGCTCGGGTGGTACCCGGCCAGGTCCTGGGCGTCGCGGCTCGCGGCATAGGTGGAGACGGCGACGGTTCCCGCGACGGCGGCCAGGACGGCGGCGACGGCGGGAGCCGTACGGCCCCGGTTTCGCACGGCGTCGCGGAGGGCGAGGCGCGGCGAGAGCGGCAGCCAGCGTCCGGTGCGTCCGAAGAGGCCGACCAGGGCGGGCGTCATGGCCACCACGCCCAGTTCGGCGATCGCGGAGCCGCCCGCGACGATGAACAGCTGGTCGGTGACGACCGAGCCGTACAGGGCGATCACACCGCCGAGCAGGATGGCGGCGAGGCCGACCAGCGGCAGCACCCGGCTGCTGCGGCGGACGCCGCGCCGGCCCGTGAGGGAGGCGAGGACGGTCTGCCGGGAGGCGGTGATGGCGGGGACGATCGCGGCGAGCAGGCCGGTGAGGACGGCGAGCCCGGCGATGGCCAGGATCTCCAGCGGTTTGACGGTGAAGCCGCCGAACCGCTGCCCCATGTACTCCTCCAGGTAGGGGCGGAGGGTGAAGGTGAGGATCAGGGCGAGGACCGTGCCGACCACCGCCGAGGCGACGCCGATGACGAGGCCGCCGCTCAGCACGATGGCCCGGATGTGGCTGCGGGCACCGCCGTTTGCGCCGACCAGACCGAGCTGGCGGCGGGAGCGGCGGGCGCCGACGGCGAAGGCGGGACCGGCGAGCAGGCAGATCTCCAGCATCGCCAGGCCGACGACGGTACCGACCGCGGCGAGGGCGGCGGCGCGGGCGGCCGCGCTCTCCTGGTAGGTGCCCCAGCCGTCCTTCTGGTACAGCGGGACCTCGGAGTCGGCGGGCGGGTCCAGGACCACGGCCCGGGAGGTGACCACGACGCCCTTCTTGTTGATCTCCTGGACCGTGTTCCACGTGAAACCACCGGACTTCTTCACCAGGTAGGTGGTGGAGACGTCGGGCTTCGGGATGCCGGCCTTCTCCACGGCCTGGCCGTAGACGGCGAGGAAGGCGCCGGGCAGGGCGTTGACCTGCTCGGCCTTGAGGTCGCTGGGCAGCTCGTACGCGCCGGTGATCGTGTACGTCCGGTCGAAGCCGCGGGCGGTCAGGGTGGAACCGACCGTGAGTCCGCTGCTCTTCAGGAAGCCCGTGGTCGCGGCGATCTCGTCGGTCTTCTCCGGGAAGCGGCCCTCGCGGAGCCGCATGATGCCCCGGGCGACCGGGTCGGCGGCCTTCAGCTCGCGGACCTGGGTGTGGAGCAGCCCGTGGGTGGTGGTCAGCTTGGCGCTGCCGGAGCTGTCGGTGAGGACCGTAGAGCCGGCCGGAATGGCCTTCCCGACGTCCGTGGAGCCGCTGGGCCAGGGCTTGTTCGCGCTGTCGTAGTCCTCGGCCGGAGTGCTCTGCTCGCCCTTGGGGTCCTGCAGGAGCGGCACCCCGTCGACGTGGCCGTCCGTGAACAAGGCGTCGGCCGCGCCTATGGAACGCTCCAACTGCTGCTCGGTGGAGAGTTCCGAGCTGCGGATCGTCAGGTCGAAGGCGCTCACACCGAGGATCGGCAGGGCGATCATGGCCAGGACCAGGAAGCTGCGTCCCTTGGAGCGCCAGGCGTCACGGCGGGCGATGCGGACCGCGGCCCGCCAGGAGTGGAACCAGGTCGTCACTGCTGCGCCGCCCGGCCGGTCAGGAGCGAGTCGGCCTCGCTGCGTACGGTCTGGTCGACGACGGCGCCGTCCCGCAGGAAGACGACGCGGTCGGCCCAGGCGGCGAACCGCGGCTCGTGGGTGACCAGGATGCCGGCGGCGCCGGCGTCGCAGCGGGAGCGCAGCAGGGCGAGCACGGACTCGCCGGTCTCGGAGTCGAGGGCGCCGGTGGGCTCGTCGGCGAGGACGAGGCGGCGTTCGCCGACCAGGGCGCGGGCGATGGCCACGCGCTGCTGCTGGCCGCCGGACATCTCGTCGGGGAAGCGCTCGGCGAGATGCCCGAGGTCCATCTCGGCGAGCGCGGCGAGGGCCTCGGTGCGGGCCTTCCGGGCGGAGACGCCGTCCAGCTCGCGGGGCAGGGCCACGTTCTCGGCGGCGGTGAGTGCCGGGATGAGGTTGTAGTCCTGGAAGACGTAGCCGATGCTGCGACGGCGCAGGGCGGCCAGTTCCTTGGGGCCCGCGCTGGTGATGTCGGTGTCCTCGACGATCACCTGGCCGGAGGTGGGGGTGTCGAGGCCGCCGGCGATGGTGAGCAGCGTCGACTTGCCGGAGCCGGACGGGCCCATGACGGCGACGAGTTCACCGGGGTAGACGTCGAGGTCGATGCCGCGCAGGGCGTGCACCTCGGTGGCGCCCGCGCCGTGGACGCGGGTCAGGTTCTGCAGACGCAGCACGGGCTGCTGCTGTGTGGACATGAATCCCCCTCGGGGTACGCCGGCGAACGGTGTGGTGCGGAGCGGTCGTTGACGGCGCCGTGCGTACGGTCTGGGTCTGGTCGGGTGGTGGAACGGCGGTGGAGCCGTAGGGACTGCGGTGGAGCGGTAGAGAGCGGCCGTGGGACTGCGGTGGAGCGGTAGAGAGCGGCCGTAGGGCTGCGGTGGAGCGGTGAGAGCGGCCGTGGGACTGCGGTGGAGCAGGAGGAGCGGTGGTCGGGCGTGCCGCGAGCGGGGCAGCGGTGGTGACGCGGGGCGTCGAGCGCCCCGGTCCTCAGCGCTTCCCGGTCTCAGCGCCCCCGTGCCCTCAGCGCCCCCGTGCCTTCGACGCGGTCCGCGCCGCGGTGGTGCCGTGCGCTGCGGTGGGCACGGGCGGTGACGGGGTGGCATCCGGGGCCGCGGCCGCGGCCGCCGCCGAGAGGCGGATCAGCCGGGCCTCGCAGTGGTCGAGCCACCGCGCCTCCGCCTCCGTCTGGAAGATCAGCTGCTCCAGGACGAGCAGCCAGGCGACGTCGTCGCGCTCCCGGGCCCCGTTCTTCTCGACGGCGGTGATCGCCTGCGCCTTGAGCCGGGTGTAGTCCTGCATGGCCTTCACGGTGTGCCGGCGCTGGGACTGGATGACGTCGCGGATGTCGACCCCGGGCGCCCCGACGGCCATCGCGAGCTTGATGGCCAGCTCGTCCCGGGCCGGGCTGGTGCGGTCGACGGGGTTCTCGAACCAGCTGCGCAGCTCGGCGCGACCGGAGTCGGTGATCGCGTAGAGCGCGTGGCCGGCACCGTCCTCGCCGTCCTGCACGATCATCCCGTCCCGTTCGAGACGGCTGAGGGTCGTGTAGACCTGGCCCACGTTCAGCGGCCAGGTGGAACCGGTGCGGGACTCGAACTCCGTGCGGAGCTGAGAGCCGTAGCGCGGGCCGTGTTCGAGGAGGGCGAGAAGCCCGTGGCGGATCGACATACCGAGTATGTATACCGAGTAAGTCGAGACCGACAAGCGTCCTGAGTCGGACCCGGGAGGTCCGACTCAAGGAGGACCCGGGCCGCCGGGAGGCGCTCAGCGCCGCCGCATCCGGACCCCGAGGAAGCCGATGCCGAGTCCCATCAGGGCCAGCCCGACCCCCAGGGTCAGCACGGGAATCCGCCGGTCGGAGAGGGTGGTCGGGCCCTCGGCGCCGATCCGCTGCGCGGCCGCCGGCGCTTCGGCGTCCGCGTCCTCCGTTGCCGTCGCGTCCGTCTCGGGTACCGCTCCGGTGTCCTCGTCGGACTCCGCCGAGGTCTCGTCCTCTGTTGCCGTTTTGGTACGAGCGGGTGCTGCCGGACTCTGCGGGGCACGGGCCGAGGGGGCGGCGGCGGGCCGCCCGGGGCGGGCCCTGCCCTCCCCTGCCGGGCGGCCCGCGAGGGAGGCGGACACGCTGGGCCGGGGAGGCTCCGACGGCTCCGGCGGCTCGTCCGGGTCGGTCGCCTCGGAGGCGTCCGGGGAGTCGCCGGTGGCGGAGGAGCCGCTCGGCGCGGGGGCGGGGGAGACGGTCGAGGAAGGGGGTGTCCGGCCGGGAGTCGCAGACGGGCGCGGGAAGGCGGTCGCGGACACCGGGGGCCGCGGCGTGGCCGACGGGGGCGGCGCCGTCGGGGAGGAGTTCCGACTGCCGGGTGTGGCCTCGGCGGCGTACGCGACGGCCCCGTGGGCGACGGAGGCGACGGTGCAGGCGGCGCCTGCCACGAGCCAGCAGGCGAGGACGGGCGCGACCGCCCGCGCACGAGGGCCTTGTCCTGGAGTCACCGGGTGACCCCCTCCCGTACCGAGCAGCCGAGTTGTTCAACTCAGCGTCACATGTCGGGAGAAACACGGCATCCCGGGCAGGTCCGCCCGGGGGCGGCCGTCCGGGACGGTGCCGATGACCTGGGTTTCCGCGGTGGCGGCGGGCGCCGCCGCACCGCACCCGGCGCGGCGGCGGGGCCTACTGCGCCGGGTTGCCGGTGGACACCTCGAGCGTGAACTCGGCGTCCTCCTTGCTGATGTCCGTGCCCTGGCGCGGGTACTGGGTGATGACCGTGCCCTGGCCGTACGTGGCCTCGTCGACCGACGACTCGGCCTTGACCTTCCAGCCGGCCGCCTGGATGCACGCCTTCACGGACTGGATGTTCTTGTACGTGAAGTCGGGGACCTCGAACTTGTCCGGGTCGCTGCTCGACTCGGTCGGCTCCAGGCACTTCTTCGTCTCGATGGTCTTCGAGTAGTCCGGACCCTTGTGACCGGGAGCGCTGCTCGTGGTCTGGCTCGGGTCGTTGCCGTCCGCCTTGTCGTCCGGGTCCTTGTCCATGAGCGAGACGCCCACGATCACACCGATGACGGCCAGGAGGCCGATCGCGCCGATGAGGATCTTGTTCGTGCGGTTCTGCGCGCCGCCGCCGCCGACCGGGGCGCTCTGCTGCACGGTGTACGGCGACGCGTGGGAAGGCGCCGGTGCCGGGGTCTGGTAGGCGGGCACCGGGGCCGGGGTCGGGGCCTGCGGATAGCCGTACGAGGGGGCCGGGGTCGGCGGGCCGTACGGGCCGGGCTGCGCGGTCGGATGCGGGGTCGGGTACCCGGTGGGGTGCGGCTGGTACGGCGTCTGGACGCCGTGCGTGGCCGGCGGCGGGGTCTGGCCGACCGGCGGGAAGACCGCCGAGCCGACGCCCGAGCCGCTCTGGACCGGGCCGCCCGCGACGATCACCGGTGCGCCGGTCTGGCCGGCGGACAGCACCCGCAGGCACTCGTCGCGCATCACGGCGGCGCTGGGGAAACGCTCGTTGGGGTTCTTCTTCAGCGCGCGGGCCACCAGGGCGTCCATCGCGGGGGTCACCGAGCGGTTCACCGAGGACGGCGCGACCGGCTCCTCCTGGACGTGCGCGTAGGCGATCGCGAGCGGCGAGTCCGCGTCGAAGGGCAGCCGGCCCGTCAGGAGCTGGAAGAGCATGATGCCGACCGAGTACAGGTCGGAGCGGGCGTCGACCGCGCGGCCCAGGGCCTGCTCGGGGGACAGGTACTGCGGGGTGCCGACGACCATGCCGGTCTGCGTCATCGACGTGACGCCGGACTGCATGGCGCGGGCGATGCCGAAGTCCATGACCTTGACCACGCCGCGCTTGGTCATCATGACGTTGCCGGGCTTGATGTCCCGGTGGACCAGGCCCATTTCGTGGCTGGTCTCCAGGGCGGCGAGCACGTCGGCCGTGACCTTCAGCGCCTTGTCCGCCGGCATCGCGCCGTACTGCTGGATGTCCGCGCCGAGCACCGAGCCGAGCGGCTGGCCCTCCACGTACTCCATGACGATGTACGGCATGACGGCGCCGTCGAGGGTGTCCTCGCCGGTGTCGAAGACCGAGACGATGTTCGTGTGCGACAACTTCGCAACAGCCTGCGCCTCACGGCGGAAGCGTTCGCGGAACGACTGTTCGCGGCCCAGCTCCGTGTGCAGCGTCTTGATGGCGACCTGGCGGTCGAGCGCGCTGTCGTACGCCAGGTACACCGACGCCATGCCGCCCTCGCCGAGCAGGTCGCGCAGCTGGTACCGGCCGCCCGCGACCGAACCGCCCGCATAGCGGCCCTGTGCGCCGTCCTGGCTCATCTCGTGCTTCCCCCTACGCGCGCGTGGCGGCGCTGATCCCGAATATTCCCGGCCAAGTCTGCCCCAGGGCAGTGACACGTCAAGCGGCGCACCCGTTCGGTGCCCGTTCCGTGACCCTCCGCACGGAAAACGTCCCGCGGCTGTGACAGGAACGCCATGGAATTTGCACAGGTGTACGTGCAGGGAGTGGGATGGCCCGTCCATCGCGGACCGTGATGTCGTACGGAGCCTGTAGCGTGACGACTGGACACGGCACGAGAGACGACGGCGAGGACTGATGGCACCCGAATCCGGAGCAGGTGGCGGTGTGCCGGACCCTTCCGCCGAGTCATGGGGTCTCGGAGGCGTCGTCGGTGACGGGCGTTACCGGCTGACCCACCGTCTCGGACGCGGCGGCATGGCCGAGGTGTTCGCGGCCGAGGACGTGCGCCTCGGGCGCACCGTCGCCGTGAAGCTGCTGCGCCCCGACCTGGCCGAGGACCCGGTGTCCAAGGCCCGCTTCACACGTGAGGCGCAGTCGGTCGCCGGCCTCAACCACCACGCCATCGTGGCCGTCTACGACTCCGGCGAGGACGTCGTCGGCAACCAGTCCGTGCCGTACATCGTCATGGAGCTGGTCGAGGGCCGCACCATCCGCGACCTGCTGATCAGCGCCGAGGCGCCCGGGCCCGAGCAGGCCCTGATCATCGTCTCCGGCGTCCTGGAGGCGCTCGCCTACTCCCACCAGCACGGCATCGTGCACCGGGACATCAAGCCGGCGAACGTCATCATCACCCACACCGGCGCCGTCAAGGTCATGGACTTCGGCATCGCGCGCGCCCTGCACGGAGCGCAGTCGACGATGACCCAGACCGGCATGGTCATGGGCACTCCGCAGTACCTCTCCCCCGAACAGGCGCTCGGCAAGGCCGTCGACCACCGCTCCGACCTGTACGCGACGGGCTGCCTCCTCTACGAACTGCTCGCGCTGCGCCCCCCCTTCACCGGCGAGACACCGTTGTCGGTGGTCTACCAGCACGTGCAGGACACCCCGGTCCCGCCGTCCGAGGTCGCCCAGGCGGCGCCCCCGGAGCTCGACGGCCTGGTCATGCGCTCCCTCGCGAAGGACCCGGACGACCGGTTCCAGAGCGCCGAGGAGATGCGCGGCCTGATCCAGTACGGGCTGGCGATGCTCCAGGAGCAGGGCGGCCACACCGGCGCGTGGAACACCGGCCCGGTCGAGATGTACGACGGCCCGCACACCCCGGGCGCCGGTGTCGCCGCGACCGCGGTGATGGGCGGCCACCCCGGCCACGCCCCGCACTACGACACCGCGCAGGGCACGATCCTCCCGCCGATGAACCCCGACGACGGCGGCTACGACGGGACCGCCGGCGGCTACGGTCCGGACGGCGGCTACGGCGCGCAGGGCGGCAAGCGCAGGGACGGCCGCGGCAAGATGCTGCTGTTCGTCGCGCTCGCCCTGGTCGCGATCATCGCCGGTGTCGCGTACGCGATCGACAAGGCGGGCGACAAGAACGACGGCGGCGGCACGAAGCCGCCGGCGGTCAGCAACTCGCCCTCCACGCAGGAGGAGTCGCCCACCCCGTCCGAGGAGCCGTCCGAGGAGACCGAGAGCCCCGACTCCTCCTCGGGTGGCAACCAGCAGACCTGGGCGCCCACCAACCCGCCGACGATCCGCCCGTCGACCGAGCAGACCCCGACGGGCGAGCCCTCGACGGATCCGACGGACAGCACCGACGGCGGCAGCACGGGGTCGAGTGAGGGCTCCACGGAGGGCTCGGGCACGGAGGGGACCACCGAGGGCTCCTCGACCGGCACGTCGACGGGCACGTCCACCGGCACCTCGAGCGGTACGTCCACGGGCACCTCGACGGGTACGTCCACGGGCACCTCGACCGGTACGTCCACGGGCACCTCCACCGGCACCACGACGGGCACGGGGACCGGCACCACCCCCTGACCCGGTTTCAGCTCGTGAACGCGTCGCGCACCGCCTCGTACTCACGGGTCCACCACACCGCCAGGGCCGACACCGCGGGAAACTGCGGGTCGGCCCTGCGGTCGTGCCGCTGGTAGCGCCAGCGCAGCGTCCAGAAGTCGTTCAGCCGCTCCCACCACACCCGGTCCACCGCGGCCGCCAGCTCGGCGCGGTCCACGCCCGCCGCGCGCCGGTACGCCCGCGCGTACGCCCGCACCTTGTCCAGGGCCAGCTCGCCCCCCGGCCGTACGAAGAAGATCGCGGCGGCCCGGACCGCCTCCTCGGCGCGCGGGCGGACGTCCAGGCGGTCCCAGTCGACGATCGCGGCCGGTACGGCGCCCCGGTAGAGCAGGTTGAAGGGGTGGAAGTCGCCGTGCACCCAGCCGGTCGCGGCGGCGGCCGGCGGCCGGCGGTGGGCATGGGCGGCGAGCAGCACCCGGCGTTCCCGCAGCCGGTGCTCGGCCAGCTCGTCGAAGCCGTCCCGGGGACGGCGGGCGCGGACCAGGCGCAGCAGCTCGTCGATGAGCCGGAAGGTGTCCTCGGGACGGGCGCTCTCGTGTCCGGAGTCCGGCGCCGGGGGCTCCATCACCCGCTCCAGGCCGGTGTGCACCTGCCCGAGCAGGGTGCCGAGCCGCCGGGACCCGGCGGCGGAGAGCTGGGCGCCGTCCCGGTGCCGCCCGTCGATCCAGGGGTGCAGTGCGTAGCAGTGGCCCCCGATGACGGCGACGGTGCGCCCGGCGGAGTCGGGGAGTGGCGGGGCCACGGGCACGCCGAGCGCGTGCAGCCGCTGGGTGGCCCGGTGCTGCCGCACGATCGTGTCCCGGTCGGCCGTGCGCGCGTCCAGGTGCTGCTTGAGGAAGTAGGAGCCGCGGGTGGTCGCGAGCCGGTAGCCGCGGTTGAGCAGCCCCTGCGCGACGGGCTGGCAGGACAGCGGCTCGCCGGCGTCCGTGTAGCGGCGCAGCAGGGCGCCGACGGGCGGGGCGAGGGGGGCGGAGGAGCAGGCGCCCGAGGACGCCGGGGGTGCAGATGAGCGCGGCACTCCCCAGATGTTAGATCACGCTACGTGGTGGAGATGTCGCTCGAACGAGGGAGCGGAGGCGGCGGCACCCCCCGCCGGAGCGGCGGGTGCCGTCGTCCGTTCGGGGGTGTGGTCGAGGGTGTGCACGGTGACGAACTGGGGCTCGATGCGCATGTAGACCGGGTCGAAGGGCTCGCCGTCCACCGAGCGGGGGGCCGGTCCGAAGGCCGCCAGCTGCTCCGCGGTGGGTTCGACGATCTCCGCGGTGCCGGTGAACTGCACGGACCACAGCTGCTCGGCGCCGGAGGTGAGGTTGTCCGCGCCGTACGCGACGACGCTCCCGGCGCAGGCGCGGTGGTAGCCGAGACCCCGGTGGAGGCGGATCAGGACGCCGTCGGCGGTCACGATGTGGCGGGCCGGGGCGACGAACGGCATCGCCCGCATGCTCGTGGCCACGCGTCCGTACGACACGCGGTTCAGCAGCTCGACGGCGCGGATCTCCTCGGTGGACATGCCTTCCACTCTCCGCCACCGGCACCGTGCCGGGAAAGGGGCCCCCGCCCCGTCTCGCGGGGACGTAGGTCCCTCATGCGGGCCGTCCGGCCCGGCCACATCCTTTCGGGTGAACCGGCCCGGCGGGGCGGGCTCAGTGCCGCTCGGCCTGCATCCTCGCCACGTACGCGGCGGCCTGGGAACGCCGCTCCATGCCCAGCTTCGACAGCAGGCTGGAGACGTAGTTCTTGATGGTCTTCTCGGCGAGGTGGAGCCGCTCGCCGATGGCCCGGTTGGTCAGGCCCTCGCCGATCAGATCGAGGATCTTGCGCTCCTGCTCGGTGAGATGGGCGAGCCGGTCGTCGCCTTTCGGGCTGTTGCCGTCCCGCAGCCTTTCCAGGACCCGCGCGGTGGCCACAGGGTCGAGCAGCGACTTCCCCGCGGCGACGTCCCGGACGGCGTTGAGGAGCTCGCTGCCCCGGATGGCCTTCAGGACGTAGCCCGAGGCGCCGGCCATGATCGCGTCGAAGAGGGCTTCGTCGTCCGCGTAGGAGGTGAGCATCAGGCACTTGACCGCATCGTCCTGCGAGCGGACCTCGCGGCAGACCTCGACGCCGCTGCCGTCCGGGAGACGGACGTCGAGCACGGCCACGTCGGGGCGCGTCGCAGGGATCCTGACCAGGGCGTCCGCGGCGGTACCGGCCTCGCCGACCACCTCGATGTCGTCCTCCACGGAGAGCAGCTCGTGGACGCCGCGCCGCACGACTTCGTGGTCGTCCAGCAGAAATACCCGGATTTTTCCTTCTTCGCGCACGCGGTCAGTCTCACATATTGGCTCTTCCCGCGCCCGGGGTGCCCGGGATAACGTGCCGGGTGTTCCGACGACGGCGTCGGGCCCGTTGTCATCGCGCTGACCAGGGCTGAGTCCCCCATTTCTCGATTTACTTGGAAATCCAAGCAAAATCGCAGGTCAAATGGGGTTTCGCAGAAATGTTGCGCTGTGGGTAACGTGCCTATGACGGCGTTCGCCGGGGCACCTGTCACGCCCGACCCCGGCCGCGTCGCACCCACCCCGTGCGAAGGGTACGGATAAGGCGGAGAGCCGCACTGGCCTTGCCCGGCGAACCCGGGGGCCGGACCGACGGAGGAGCACGCACGTGACCGTGGAGAGCACTGCCGCGCGCAAGACGACGCGACGCAGCAGCGGCACCAAGCGCACCACCAGCGCCAGCGCCAAGAAGGCGCCGGCGGCGGAGAGCGCCGAGCCCGAGCTCGTACAGCTGCTGACGCCCGAAGGGGAGCGCGTCCAGCACCCCGAGTACGACATCGACCTGAGCGCCGAGGAGCTGCGCGGTCTCTACCGCGACATGGTCCTCAGCCGCCGCTTCGACGCCGAGGCCACCGCCCTGCAGCGCCAGGGCGAGCTGGGCCTGTGGGCCTCGCTGCTGGGCCAGGAGGCCGCCCAGATCGGCTCCGGCCGCGCGCTGCGGGACGACGACTACGTCTTCCCCACCTACCGCGAGCACGCCGTCGCCTGGTGCCGCGGGGTCGACCCCACCAACCTCCTCGGCATGTTCCGCGGTGTGAACAACGGTGGCTGGGACCCCAGCAGCAACAACTTCCACCTGTACACGATCGTCCTCGGCTCGCAGACCCTGCACGCCACCGGCTACGCCATGGGCATCGCCAAGGACGGCGCGGACTCCGCAGTGATCGCGTACTTCGGCGACGGCGCCTCCAGCCAGGGTGACGTCAACGAGTCGTTCGTCTTCTCCGCGGTCTACAACGCCCCGGTCGTGTTCTTCTGCCAGAACAACCAGTGGGCCATCTCCGAGCCCATCGAGAAGCAGACCCGCGTCCCGCTCTACCAGCGCGCCCGCGGCTTCGGCTTCCCCGGCGTCCGCGTCGACGGGAACGACGTCCTCGCCTGCCTGGCCGTGACCCGCTCGGCGCTCGAGCGCGCCCGCCGCGGCGAGGGCCCGACGCTCATCGAGGCGTACACCTACCGCATGGCCGCCCACACCACCTCCGACGACCCGACCCGCTACCGCCGCGACGCCGAGCGCGAGGAGTGGGAGGCCAAGGACCCGATCCTGCGCCTCAAGGCGTACATGGAGCGCGAGGGCCACGCCGACGCGTCCTTCTTCGAGGAGCTGGAGACGGAGAGCGAGGCCCTCGGCAAGCACGTCCGCGAGGTCGTCCGCGCCATGCCCGTTCCGGAGCACATGGCGATGTTCGACAACGTGTACGCGGACGGGCACGCGCTCGTCGACGAGGAGCGCGCGCAGTTCGCCGCCTACCAGGCGTCCTTCGAGGGCGGAGAGGCCGAGTAACCATGGCTGTTCAGAAGCTTCCCCTCGCGAAGGCGCTCAACGAGTCGCTGCGCAAGGCCCTGGAGACCGACCCCAAGGTCCTCGTCATGGGTCTGGACGTCGGCAAGCTCGGCGGTGTCTTCCGGATCACCGACGGCCTGCAGAAGGACTTCGGCGAGGACCGCGTCATCGACACCCCGCTCGCCGAGTCCGGCATCGTCGGCACGGCGATCGGCCTCGCGCTGCGCGGCTACCGTCCGGTCGTGGAGATCCAGTTCGACGGCTTCGTCTTCCCGGCGTACGACCAGATCGTCTCCCAGCTGGCGAAGATGCGGGCCCGTTCACTCGGCACGGTGAAGATGCCGATCGTCATCCGCATCCCGTACGGCGGCGGCATCGGCGCCGTCGAGCACCACTCCGAGTCCCCCGAGTCGCTCTTCGCGCACGTCGCCGGTCTCAAGGTCGTCACCCCGGCGAACCCCTCCGACGCGTACTGGATGCTCCAGCAGGCGATCCAGAGCGACGACCCGGTCATCTTCTTCGAGCCCAAGCGCCGTTACTGGGACAAGGGCGAGGTCGACACCGAGGCCATCCCGGGCGAGCTGCACAAGGCCCGGGTCGCCCGGGAGGGCACGGACCTCACCCTCGTCGCCTACGGACCGATGGTGAAGACCTGCCTGGAGGTGGCCACGGCCGCCGCCGAGGAGGGCAAGTCGATCGAGGTCGTGGACCTGCGCTCGATCTCCCCGCTCGACTTCGACACCGTCCAGGCCTCGGTCGAGAAGACCCGCCGCCTGGTCGTGGTGCACGAGGCCCCGGTGTTCTTCGGCTCCGGCGCGGAGATCGCCGCCCGCATCACCGAGCGCTGCTTCTACCACCTGGAGGCCCCCGTCCTGCGGGTCGGCGGCTACCACGCGCCGTACCCGCCGGCGCGCCTGGAGGAGGAGTACCTGCCGGGTCTGGACCGCGTGCTCGACGCCGTCGACCGCTCGCTGGCGTACTGAGGAGAGCACCGTGACGATCCGCGAATTCAAGATGCCCGACGTGGGCGAGGGCCTGACCGAGGCCGAGATCCTCAAGTGGTACGTCCAGCCCGGTGACACCGTCACCGACGGGCAGGTCGTGTGCGAGGTGGAGACGGCGAAGGCGGCCGTGGAGCTGCCGATCCCGTTCGACGGCACGGTCCACGAGCTGCTCTTCCCCGAGGGCACCACGGTCGACGTCGGCCAGGTCATCATCTCGGTGAACGTGGGCGGCGGAGCCGCTCCCGCGGCCCCGGAGGCCCCGGCCGCCGTCGAGGCCCCGGAGCCCGTCGCCGCCCCGGTCGCCGAGCCGGTCACCGAGGCCGAGCCGGAGGGCCGTCAGCCGGTCCTCGTCGGCTATGGCGTCTCCGCCAGCTCGACCAAGCGGCGTGCCCGCAAGGCGTCGGCGGCCGAGCCGGCCCAGGTCGCCGCGCCCGCCGCGCCCGCCCCGGTGGTCCCCGAGCAGCTGAACGGCCGCGGTCCCGTGGCCGGCCGCCCGCTGGCCAAGCCGCCGGTGCGCAAGCTGGCCAAGGACCTCGGCGTCGACCTGGCGACGGTCACCCCGACCGGTCCGGACGGCGTCATCACCCGCGACGACGTGCACCGCGCGGCCGCCCCGGTCGCGGCCCCGGTCGTGGAGTCGGTCCCGGTCGCCGAAGCCCCGGCTCCGGTCGCGGCGGCCGTGCCGGCGCAGGCACCCGCCGTCTCCTCGGACGCCCGGGAGACCCGTATCCCCATCAAGGGCGTACGGAAGGCCACGGCGGCGGCGATGGTCGGCTCGGCCTTCACCGCGCCGCACGTCACCGAGTTCATCACCTTCGACATCACGCGCACGATGAAGCTGGTCGAGGAACTCAAGTCCGACAAGGACATGGCCGGCCTGCGGGTCAACCCGCTGCTGCTCATCGCCAAGGCGGTCCTGGTCGCGGCCAAGCGCAACCCGGACATCAACGCGTCCTGGGACGAGGCCGCACAGGAGATCGTGCTCAAGCACTACGTGAACCTGGGCATCGCCGCGGCCACCCCGCGCGGTCTGATCGTGCCGAACATCAAGGACGCGCACGCGCAGACCCTGCCGGAGCTGTCGCGGTCCCTGAGCGAGCTGGTCGCCACCGCCCGCGAGGGCAAGACCACCCCGGCGGCGATGCAGGGCGGCACCTTCACCATCACCAACGTCGGCGTCTTCGGCGTCGACACGGGCACGCCGATCCTCAACCCGGGCGAGTCCGCGATCCTCGCGGTCGGCGCGATCAAGCTCCAGCCGTGGGTACACAAGGGCAAGGTGAAGCCGCGCCAGGTCACCACCCTGGCCCTCTCCTTCGACCACCGCCTGGTCGACGGGGAGCTCGGCTCCAAGTTCCTGGCCGACGTGGCCGCGATCCTGGAGGAGCCGAAGCGGCTCATCACCTGGGCCTGACGGCCCGGATGCGTTGTTTCACGTGAAACGCCCGGTCGGGACGGCATGTCCCGGCCGGGCGTTTCGTGTGCGACGTCAGGTTCGCCGTGACGGCGAGCGGCTGACGGAGGGGCAGGCCCGTCCGCATCGCGGACGGGCCTGTCTGTTGCACCCCTGTTGTATCTAAGCTGTGTGCATGCCAGCCGCCCCAGCCCAGCAGCCTGCCGCCAAGCAGCCCCCCGCCGCCGATCGCGTCTACATGCACGTCAAGCAGGCCGTCCTCGACCGTCGCTACGAAGGGGGCACCCTCCTCACCGAGGGGGAGCTCGCCGAGGCCGTCGGAGTCTCGCGGACACCCGTGCGCGAGGCACTGCTCAAGCTGGAGATGGAAGGGCTGCTCAAGCTCTACCCCAAGAAGGGCGCCCTGGTGCTCGCCGTGTCCGCCCAGGAGATCGCGGACGTCGTCGAGACCCGGCTGCTCGTCGAGGAGTTCGCCGTGCGCCGGGCCGTGCCCGCGGCGCCGGCACTGGTCACGCGGCTGGAGGAGCTCCTGGAGGAGCAGAAGAGGCGGGCCGAGGCCGGGGACCTGGCCGAGGTGGCCGTCACCGACCGCTGCTTCCACGCCGAGATCGTGAAGCACGCCGGGAACCAGATACTGGCGCGGCTGTACGACCAGCTGCGGGACCGGCAGCTGCGCATGGGCGTGGCGGTCATGCAGTCGCAGCCCGACCGCATCGCCAAGAACATCGCCGAGCACGCCGAGATCCTCGACCGCATCAAGGCCGGTGACGTCGAGGGCGCCGCACACTGCGTGCGGCAGCACCTCAGCTGGGTCAAGGTGCTGGTCCGGGGTGAGGAGCGATGAGCCGGGACGGATTCGGCTCCGCCGTCACCCTGCCCGGGGACCCGCCGGGCGGCCGCCGGGCCGCGCTCGTCTGGGGCGTCGGCGTCGCGGTCTACTTCGTCGCCGTCATCTTCCGGACCTCGCTCGGTGTCGCCGGGCTCGACGCCGCCGAGCGCTTCGACGTCAACGCCTCGGCCCTGTCGACGTTCTCCATACTCCAGCTGCTCGTGTACGCGGGCATGCAGATACCCGTCGGCCTCATGGTCGACCGGCTCGGCACCAAGAAGGTGCTGACCATCGGGGTCCTGCTGTTCACGCTCGGGCAGCTGGGCTTCGCGCTCTCCCCCTCGTACGGCATGGCGCTCGCCTCCCGCGCCCTGCTCGGCTGCGGCGACGCGATGACCTTCATCAGCGTGCTGCGGCTCGGCAGCCGCTGGTTCCCGGCCCGCCGCGGGCCGCTGATCGGGCAGGTCGCCGCCCTCTTCGGGATGGCCGGCAACCTCGTCTCGACGATCTTCCTCTCCCGCGCCCTGCACGACCTCGGCTGGACCACCACCTTCGTCGGCAGCTCGCTCGCGGGAGTCCTCGTCCTCGTGCTCCTCGTGTTCTTCCTCAAGGACCACCCCGAGGGGTACGCGCCCGAACCCGTCAGCCACGCCGGCGCCGCCTACGTCCGCCGCCAGATCGCCGCGTCGTGGCGGGAGCCCGGCACCCGGCTCGGCATGTGGGTGCACTTCACCACGCAGTTCCCCGCCATGGTCTTCCTGCTGCTGTGGGGGCTGCCCTTCCTCGTCGAGGACCAGGGCCTCGACCGCGGGACCGCCGGCGAGCTGCTCACCCTCGTCGTGCTCTCCAACATGGCCGTCGGTCTCGCGTACGGCCAGATCATCGCCCGGCACCACGCCGCCCGCGCCCCGCTCGCGCTCGGCACCGTCGCCGCCACCGCCCTGCTGTGGGCCACCACCCTCGGCTACCCGGGCGGCCGGGCACCGATGTGGCTGCTCATCACCCTCTGCGCGGTGCTCGGCGCCTGTGGTCCCGCCTCGATGATCGGCTTCGACTTCGCCCGCCCCGCCAATCCGCCGGAGCGGCAGGGCACCGCCTCGGGCATCGTCAACATGGGCGGCTTCGTGGCCTCGATGACGACCCTCTTCGCCGTCGGCGTGCTCCTCGACGCGACCGGCGACGACTACCGGATCGCGTTCTCCTCCGTCTTCGTCCTGGAGGCCCTGGGCGTGGTGCAGATCCTCCGGCTCAAGGCACGCACCGCCCGCCGGGAGCGGGAGCGACTGGTCGCCAGCCGGGTGGAGGCCGTGCACGTACCGGCCTGAAGGATCAGTTCGGCGTCACCGCGAAGTTCGCCAGGATCGCCCGCGCCAGGTCCTCGTCGCCCTCCGTCTTGACCCGGTCGGCCACGTCGGCCGGACGGACCCGGCCGCAGGCCAGGCGGACGTAGGTCTCCCAGTCCGTCGCCAGCGTCACCGCGGGCCCGAGCGACGGGGCGCCGTCGACCGTGCCGTTGCCCTGGGCGTCCACCCGGACCGTCCGCAGGAACTCCACCGGGCCGCTCACGTCGAAGACGAACGCCGAATTCGCCGGGGCCCCGGCCTCCTTGGCCACCACGTGCGGCAGGGCCTCCAGGAGCACGTCGCGGGTCACGTAGGCGCCGGGGGAGTCCAGGTTGCCGGGGACGCCGAGGGTGGCGCGCAGGTCCTGCTCGTGCACCCAGCAGTCGAAGGCGCGCATCCGGTAGGCCAGTTCCAGGGTCTGCTCGGCGCCGAGGGGGGCGCGGATCAGGGTGTCGGGCTGCCGGTTCTCGTTGCGCAGCTGGCGGGCCCGGCGGATCAGGATGTACTCCAGCTCCGAGGTCATCTCCGGCGCCGTGTGGTGCCGCCGGACGTCGACCTGCATCTCCATGTACCGGGCGAAGTCCGTGCGTACGTGGTAGAGATCGCGGGGCAGGCTGTGGATCGGGCGCGGGTCGCCGAGCATCTCGGTCTCCATGCCGATGACATGGGAGACGATGTCGCGCACCGACCAGCCCGGGCACGGCGTGGCGCGGTTCCACTCGCCCTCGACGAGCGGCTGCACCAGCTCGGCTATCGCTTCGATGGAGTGGGTCCAGGCGTCGGCGTAGTTCTGGAGGCTGGGATGGACGGTCACGGGACCCCTCGGCGGTTCTGCGGTGCGCGGGCTGGGCTGGCTGGCGGGCGACGGTAGGGACTTCGGTATGCAGTTCTGGCGGCCGAAAACATGACTCCGTGGGAGGCTCGGTCGCTAAGTTACGCTGCCCGAAGGCACCCCGGCAGTGCTTTCGTGTGACGATCGTAGGCCGGTGTTGACGGCTCGAATGCCAGGACGGTGGTAGTGTGCGCGCCTCGCTGATCCAGATCGCGGTAGACCCGGACGAACCGGTCGAGGACCGGCGGGCCCGTGTGGCCCGACTGGTGCGGGAGGAGCGGGGCACCGCGGAACTCGTCGTCCTGCCCGAACTCTGGCCCATGGGAGCCTTCGCCTACGAGGCGTTCGCCGCCGAGGCCGAGCCGCTGAAGGGCGCCACCTACCAGGCCATGTCCGCCGCCGCGCGCGACGCGGAGGTGTGGCTGCACGCCGGCTCGATCGTCGAGGCCGTCTCCGGCGCCCTCTACAACACCTCCCTGGTCTTCTCCCCCGACGGCGAGCTCGCCGCCAGCTACCGCAAGATCCACCGCTTCGGCTTCGACAAGGGAGAGGCCGTCCTGATGGCGGCCGGCGAGGACCTCGTCACGGTCGACCTTCCGCAGCTCACCGTCGGCGTCGCCACCTGCTACGACCTGCGCTTCCCCGAGCTCTTCCGCGGTCTCGTGGACGCCGGCGCCCAGGCCTTCGTCGTCCCCGCCGGCTGGCCCGCCCGCCGTCGCGCCCACTGGACGCTGCTCGCCCAGGCCAGGGCCGTGGAGAACCAGGCGTACGTCCTCGCCTGCGGCACCGCCGGCACCCACGCCGGCGTCGAACAGGCCGGGCACTCGATCGTCGTCGACCCCTGGGGCGAGGTCCTGGGGGAGGCCGGCCCGGACGAGGAGATCCTGCGGGTCGCCCTCGACCCGGCCAGGGTCGCCACCACCCGCGAGCAGTTCCCCGCGCTGAAGGACCGGGTCCTGGGCCGCCCGTAACCGGACAGGACCTGGAGGGTGGTGCACGTGCCCGGGACCGAGCCGTCCGCAACACCCTTCAGGAGTTCGCCTCCGCCCAGAGTTCCGTCACCCGGCGCACCCCGGACCGCACCGCCCCGACCCGGGTCAGGGCCGCGCGGTCCACTCCCGCGAAGGCCAGCGCGAGCGCCAGGTCGCCGCCCTCCGCGCGCCCGTCGGCGTGGACCGAAAGCCGGCGGCCCCTGCCGCGGCCCGACTCGCGCACGGTGACCGTGACCCCGGGGTCCTCGGCGTCGGCGGCCCGGGTCAGGACGAAGCCCCGGGCGTCGAGGGCGGCCAGACGGTAGTGGTCGCCCGCGTACCGCAGCAGCAGGGCGCGCCGCTCCAGGGTGGCGCCCCACCGGTTCCGGGTCATGTACACGACGCGGTCACCGACCCGCAGGGTGGCCCGGTTCAGGGTCGGCAGCCGCAGGGAGTCGGTGTGGATGCCGCGCGACTCGAACGTGGCCGCGGGTATCCGGCCGCCGCGTGCCTCGGAGACCACCGTCTCCGGCGCGGTGCGGGGCAGCGGGCAGGTCAGCACGATCTCGCCGAACTCCGCCGAGACGCCCCGCCAGCCGGAGCGCACGTCCGGCCGCTTCCCCTCCTTCCAGGGGACGAGGGCGAACGGGGTGACGGTGGTGTGCACGTGACTCCTTCGGAGACGCAGGGGACCCGGACGCTCAGACGGTGATGGCGTTCAGGCGGCGGGGACGGTGGGGGAGGCGGAGGGGGCAGGGACGGTGGCCGCGGTGGTGGCGATCGCGGCGACGGGGGCGTCCGGCCGGTCCGCCGGCGCGTACTCCTCCCAGGCCGCCGCCAGGCGGCGGACCGCCTCCACCAGGAGGCCGGCCGGCAACAGGAAGTGCAGCCGCAGCATGCGGGCGCTGCCGCCGAGCGCGTCCATGGTGGAACCGGGCAGCACGGCCACCCCGTGGCGCATCGCGATCTGCGCGAAGGACACCCCGTCGCCGTACGGGAGCCGGACCCACAGGGTCTGCCCGCCCGCGGCCGCGGGGCACTCCCAGGAGGGGAGCCGGCGGGCGAGCTCGGCCCGCAGCAGGTCGTGGCCGGCTCGCAGGTCCGCCACCCGGGCCCGCAGCAGCGGGCCGAAGGAACCGAGCAGCCGGGTGGCCACCAGCTGGGCCGGCACGTCACTGCCGAGATCGTGCAGGGCCTTCAGCCGCGCGAGCCGCGCGACCAGCGGGGCAGGGCCGCGCACCCAGCCGATCCGCAGGCCGCCCCACACCGCCTTGCTGAGCGAGCCGACGCCGATGACCTCCGTACCGTACGAGGACAGGGGCGGCGGCCCGGCCTCGCCGGCGGTCCCGTCGAAGCGCAGCTCCGCCAGCACCTCGTCGTCCACCAGCGGCACCCCGGACGCCTCCGCCGCCTCGACCAGACGCCGCCCCAGCAGCGGCGGCAGCACGGTGCCGGTGGGATTGTGCAGATGCGGCACCACATAGGCGAGGGCCGGCCGGTGACGCTCCATCACCGCGACCGCCGCCGGAACGTCCAGCCCGTCCGGCCCCACCGCCACCGGACACGGAACGGCCGCCGCCTCCCGGAACAGGTCGAGCGCCCCCGGATAGCTGGGCGCCTCCACGAGGACCGCGTCGCCGGGCGCCACCAGGAGCCGGGTGAGCAGCGCGATGCCCTGCTGGGCACCGGTGGTGACCAGGACCTGCGCCGGGTCCGTCGGCACGCCCCGCGCCTCGTACCGCCGCGCGATCGCCGCCCGCAGGGCCGCGAGGCCGGCCGGGTGATAACCGAGGTCGTCCGGCGGCAGCACGAGCCCTGCGTACGCCTCGGTCAGCTCACGCGGCGGCCCCGGCGGGGCCGCGCAGCTCAACAGGATGACGTCGTCGGACGGTTCGAGCAGATGCAGGAACATCGGGTTGGACGTCTCCGTCACCCGCGGCCCCGGTGCAGCGAGCGCGGCCGGCGCCACGCGCGTACCACTGCCCTGCCGACGCACCAGGCGCCCTTCCTGGCGCAGGGTGTCGTAGGCGGCGACCACCGTCGTCCGGCCGACCGACAACGCGGACGCGAGCCGCCGGTCGGGCGGCAGCGGAGCGCCCGGCGGCAGCAGGCCCTCGTCGATCAACTGCCGTACGCGGGCGGCGAGCAGCAGGTACAGCGGTCCCCGCCCGGCCGACCAGCGCCCGAGCCACGCGACCAGCTCTTCCACGGAAGGTGCCATTGGATCCATCGGCGGACCAATCTGCCGGGATTGGTCCTGTGGACGCAAGCCCGCCCTGCCCAGACTGGACGTCATGAGCGCCGAACTCCCCGAAACGTCCCGTCCCGAGACCCTCGCCGTCCACTCCCCCCAGCCGGAGATCCGCGGCAGCCGGCCGCTCGGCGTGCCCCTCCACCAGGGCCACGTCTTCGCCTTCGAGAGCGCCGACGCGCTCGCCGAGGCCTTCGAGTCGCCCGACGCCTTCCTCTACAGCCGCATGGGCAACCCCACCGTCCGCGCCCTGGAGACCGCCGTCGCCCGCCTGGAGGGCGGCGCCGACGCCCAGTCGTACGCCTCCGGGATGGGCGCCATCAACAGCGTCCTGCTCGGACTGCTGTCCACCGGCGGACACATCGTCGCCCAACGCTGCCTGTACGGCGGCACCTACGCCGTCCTCACCGACCTCGCCGCGCGCTGGGGCGTCGAGGTCACCTACGTCTCCGGCACCGACGCCGACGAGGTGCGCGCCGCGCTGCGCCCGCACACCCGGCTGCTCTACCTGGAGACCATCGCCAACCCCACCACCCGGGTCTCCGACCTGCCCGCGCTCGCCGCCGCCGCCCGCGAGGCCGGGGTTCCGACCGTCGTCGACAACACCTTCGCGTCGCCGCTGCTGTGCCGGCCGATCGAGCACGGCGCCGACATCGTCGTCCACTCCGCGACCAAGTACCTCGCCGGCCACGCCGACGTCCTCGGCGGCATCGCCGTCTTCAAGGACGTCGACATGCACCGGCGCATCCGCCACCACGCCGTCGAGCAGGGCGCGGTCACCGACCCGTTCGCCGCCTGGCTGACCCTGCGCGGGCTGCAGACCCTGCCGTTGCGCATCGAGCGCCAGAGCGCGAGCGCCGCCGAGCTGGCCGGCCGCCTCGCCGCCCACCCGGCGGTGGCCGCCGTCCGCCACCCGGCGGTCGCGGGCCACCCGGACCACGAGGTGGCGGCCCGCCTCCTGCCGAAGGGCGGCGGCGGAGTCGTCTCCCTCGACCTCGCGGGCGGCCGCGAGGCGGGCCGGACCTTCGTCGAGGCGGTCCGGGTGGCCTCGCTGAGCGTCTCCCTCGGCGACGTGAAGACCCTGGTCATGCACCCGGCCTCGACCTCCCACCGCCAGCTCGACGAGCAGGCCCTCGCGGCGGCGGGCATCGCCCCCGGCACGGCCCGCCTGTCGGTCGGCATCGAACACGTCGAGGACCTGTGGTCGGACCTCGACCAGGCTCTGACCAAGGCGCTGTAACCGGCCCGGCCGCCCGGCGGACCGGCCCTGACCGACGGCGCCCGGGCCAGGGCCGGGCCTAGGTGCTGTCGTCAAACTCCCGTCGTGGCCCGCATGGCGTCGCGGGGCAGGCGGGAGTTCGACGACAGGGCCTAGTCCTCCCGCTCCCGCTCGGCCATCCGGATCACGCACACCGCGAGGGCGATGAGCAGGGCGGAGTCGGCGTCCTCGCGGACCACGTTCACGGCGTAGGTGTCGCGGACGCGGAACCACTGCCGCGAGATGTGGGCGAGGAGCTCGCCGTCGTACTCGATGGTGAACTCCCGGTCGAGGATCCGACCGCTGACGTCCAGCTCGGTGCCGTCGACCAGGGTCACCCGGAAGTGGTTCCGCAGCAGCGAGAGCCGCTTGCGCCGGATCGTGGCGAGCGGGTGTTCGCCCCGTTCGATCGTCATCGCGTCCCGCAGGCTGAACATCTTCTGCCGCAGCGTGATCAGGACCTGCCCGTCGGGGTCCTTCAGCTCCAGGGTGTCGCGCAGCCGCAGCGCCTTGCCGTCGACGAGAAAGGCGTGCCGACCCCGCTCGTCCTCGATCCAGTAGTCGTCGCCGATGGCGAAGAGCTTGTCCCGTACCAGGTATTTCATGCCGGAATGCCTTCCCCGCCGGGCGCGGAACTCGCGCCGGGAGCGGCGGATGGAGGCGGCGGGTTCCGCCCCGGTCCACGGCGCCATCCGCCCGTGATCCGACCTTCACGGGCGGATGGCAAGCTTGAAGGATGAACGATGCTGCCCCGGCGCCCACCCCCGCGCCCGCACCCCGCAAGCGTGCCCGTGTCCGTGCCCCCGAGCTGATCGGCAAGGGCGGCTGGCTGAACACCGGCGGCAAAGAGCTCACCCTCGCCGACCTGCGAGGTAAGTGCGTTGTTGTGGATTTCTGGACCTTCTGCTGCATCAACTGCCTGCACGTCCTCGACGAGCTGCGTGAGCTGGAGGAGAAGCACCGCGACACCCTGGTGATCGTCGGGGTGCACTCGCCCAAGTTCGTGCACGAGGCCGAGCACCAGGCCGTCGTCGACGCCGTCGAGCGGTACGAGGTGCACCACCCCGTGCTGGACGACCCCGAGCTGGCGACGTGGAAGCAGTACGCGGTGCGGGCCTGGCCCACGCTCGTCGTGATCGACCCCGAGGGCTACATCGTGGCCCAGCACGCGGGCGAGGGGCACGCCAACGCGCTCCGCACCCTGGTCGAGGAGCTGGAGGCCGAGCACGAGGCCAAGGGCACGCTGCGGCGCGGGGACGGGCCCTACGTCGCGCCGGAGCCGGTCGCGAGCGATCTGCGCTTCCCGGGGAAGACGGTCCTGCTGCCGTCCGGGAACCTCCTCGTCTCCGACACCACCCGGCACCAGCTCGTCGAGCTGGCCACCGACGGCGAGACCGTCGTACGGCGGATCGGCGCCGACGGCGAGTTCCGCGAGCCGCAGGGCCTGGCGCTGCTGCCGGACGGCACGGTCGTCGTCGCCGACACCGTGAACCACGCCCTGAAGCGGCTGGACCCGGCCACCGGCGCGATCGAGCGGATCGCCGGCACCGGCCGCCAGTGGTGGCAGGGCTCCCCCACCTCGGGTCCGGCGCTGGAGGTCGACCTGTCCTCGCCGTGGGACGTGGCCTGGTGGCAGGGCAAGGTGTGGATCGCGATGGCCGGCGTCCACCAGATCTGGACGTACGACCCGGCGACCCGGACCGTCGAGGTCGCGGCCGGCACCACCAACGAGGGTCTGGTCGACGGCCCGGCCGCCGAAGCCTGGTTCGCGCAGCCCTCCGGTCTCGCCGCCACCGCCGACCGGCTGTGGATCGCCGACTCCGAGACCAGCGCGCTGCGCTTCGTCGAGACGGAGGGTGACGGCTACGTCGTCCGCACCGCCGTCGGCACCGGCCTCTTCGACTTCGGCCACCGTGACGGCGCCGCCGACCAGGCCCTGTTCCAGCACCCGCTGGGGGTCACGGCGCTGCCCGACGGCTCGGTCGCGGTCTCCGACACGTACAACCACGCGCTGCGCCGCTTCGACCCGGCGAGCGGCGAGGTGACGACGCTGGCCACCGATCTGCGGGAGCCCAGCGACGCGGTCGTCGTCGGCGAGGACGTGGTGGTCGTCGAGTCGGCCCGGCACCGTCTGACCCGGCTGCGTCTGCCGGAGGAGGCGGTGCAGGTCGAGTCGGTCGCCCACCGCACGCGGCGCGAGGCCACCGACGTGGCCGCGGGTCGGGTCCGCCTCGACGTGGTCTTCCAGGCCCCGAACGGACAGAAGCTCGACGAGCGCTACGGCCCCTCGACCCGGCTGCTGGTCTCCTCGACCCCGCCCGAGCTGCTGCTGGCCGGTGAGGGCAAGGGCACGGATCTCTTCCGCGAGCTGGAGCTGAACCCGGACCTGACCGAGGGTGTCCTGCACGTCTCGGCGATGGCCGCCTCCTGTGACGACGACCCGGCCAACGAGTACCCGGCCTGCCACGTCCACCAGCAGGACTGGGGCGTCCCGGTCCGCGTCGCCGAGGGCGGCGCGGCCCGGCTGCCGCTGATCCTGGCGGGGATGGACGAGGCGGGCGCGGGCGCCTGACGCACGGAGCGGGCCCCCGGCTGCTGCCGGGGGCCCGCTCCGTCACGCCACTTCATGTCGGCGAAGCTCCTGGGGCTCTTCGCCCACGGAGGTGTCGCCCTCGGTTTCCCTCAGTCCCGCGGCCGGGACCGGTGGGCCCGCCAGGCGGTGAGGGCCTCGGTGCGGGTGCCCTTCGGGTGGGCGGCGTGCCAGTCGCGCAGGAAGCGGTTGAGTTCGAACTGGGCGCCGATCTCCTGCGGGCGGGCCGCCTCGTCCCGGGTCTCCCGCCAGTGGCGGGCGGCGTCGGCCAGGGTGCGGCCGGCGTTCTCCGCGATGTACGCGCGCATGTACGCGTCGAAGTGGAACGTCGGCCCCAGCTCGGCCTGGAACCAGGCGCGCAGCACCTGGCTGCAGCGCTGGCCCTCGGGTATCACGGTCGTCGCGTCGACCGGCGCGGTGAGCCGGCCGGCCGCCCCCGCGGCCCGGCGCCGGGCCGGGGCCGGGGGCAGCGGGCGGCCGTCGAGGGCGGCCGCGAGCCGCTCGGTGACGGCTGCCTTGCCGCCGCCGGCCGACAGGCCCATCGTGCGGGCGAGCACGGTCAGTTCCGCGAGGGTCCAGTACCAGCGCAGGAGTTCCGCGCCCGTCAGGTCCGGTGTGAGCGGGGGCCGTCCTGCCGGGGCGGAGCTCATCGGCTAGCCCTCCAGGAAGGCGAGCAGCGCGTTCGCGAGGTGGTGCGGGTCGTCCGAGCCGCACAGCTCGCGGGCGCTGTGCATGGACAGGCAGGCGACGCCGATGTCGACGGTCGTGATGCCGTGCCGGGCGGCGGTGATCGGGCCGATCGTGGTGCCGCAGGGCATGTCGTTGTTGGAGACGAACGACTGCCACGGGACGCCCGCCTTCTCGCAGGCGGCGGCGAACACGGCCCGGCCGGTGCCGTCGGTGGCGTAGCGCTGGTTGACGTTCACCTTGAGGATCGGGCCGCCGTTGGGGCGGGGGTGGTGCGTCGGGTCGTGCCGCTCGCTGTAGTTGGGGTGCACGGCGTGGCCGACGTCGGAGGAGAGGCAGACCGAGCCGGCGAGGGCGCGGGCCTTGTCCTCGTAGCCGCCGCCGCGGGCGTAGACGGAGCGCTCCAGGACGGTGCCGAGCAGCGGGCCCTGGGCGCCGGTGTCGGCCTCGGAGCCGTTCTCCTCGTGGTCGAAGGCGGCGAGGACCGGGATGTAGGGCAGGTCGTCGCCGTGCGCGGCCGCGGCGGCCAGGGCGGCGACGCAGGCGTGCACCGAGATCAGGTTGTCCATGCGCGGGCCGGCCAGCAGTTCGCGGTCGCGGCCGAGGTAGGCGGGGGCCTCGACGGCGTGCACCATGAGGTCCCAGCCGGCGACGTCCTCGGCGTCGAGCCCGGCTTCGGCGGCGAGGAAGGCGATCAGGTCGCCCTCGTGGACGTCGCCCAGGCCCCAGATCGGCTGCATGTGGCGCTGGCGCTCCAGCTTCATGCCCTCGTTGACCTGGCGGTCCAGGTGGATGGCGAGCTGCGGCACGCGCAGCAGGGGGCGGTCGACGTTCACCAGGTGCTGGGAGCCGTCGCGCAGGGTGAGCCGGCCGGCGAGGCCGAGGTCCCGGTCGAGCCAGCTGTTGAGCAGCGGTCCGCCGTAGATCTCGACGGCGACCTGGCGCCAGCCCTCGCGGCCGAAGTCGGGCTGCGGCTTGACCCGCAGGTTCGGGGAGTCGGTGTGGGCGCCGACGATCCGGAAGGGGGTGTGCGGGGAGGCGCCCTCGGGCACGTACCAGGCGATGATCGCGCCGCCGCGGATCACGTACTTCCCGCCCGACGTCCCGTCCCAGGCGTCGGTCTCCTCGACCTTGCGGAAGCCGGCCTTCTCCAGCCGCCCGGCCGTGTTGGCCACCACGTGGTACGGCGACGGCGAGGCCGCCAGGAAGGTCATGAGGTCATCGGTGTGGCCGCGGTCGAAGCGGGAAGGGGCGCGCGAAGCGCTCTTCTCGGTGGCGGTGGCGTGCGACGGGCGGGCTGGTGCGCTACTCATGTCCTTCACCTTACGCAGATCTCGACATGCGGACGTGCGAGCGTCGAACAGCTGTGGACACGTCGCCCGTGGCCTGTGGACGCACAGAAGGAACGGCCCGCTCCCCTCCCCGGGAGCGAGCCGTTCCTGATGCGGACGTGGCGCGTACCTGTGCGGTACTTAGAACGCGGCCTCGTCCAGGTCCATCAGCGAGTTGTCCACGCCCTCGGCGAGGAGGCGCTCGGTGGAGACGCCCGGCAGGACGGTGGCGGCGAAGAACTTCGCGGCCGCGATCTTGCCCTGGTAGAAGGCGACGTCCTTGCCGGAGGCGCCGGCGGCCAGCTTCTCGGCGGCCACGGCCGCGCCCTTGAGGAGCAGGTAGCCGATGACCACGTCACCGGACGCCATGAGCAGGCGGGTGGTGTTGAGGCCGACCTTGTAGATGTTCTTGAGGTCCTCGCCGGTGGCGGTGAGGTCGGTCAGCATCGCGCCGACGATGCCCTCCAGGTCGACGGCCGCCTTGGCGAGCGCGTCGCGGGCGCCGGCCAGCTCCTCGCCGCCGGTGCCGACCGCGAGGAACTTCTTGATCTCCTCGGCCAGCGTGTTCAGGGACGCGCCCTGGTCGCGGACGATCTTGCGGAAGAAGAAGTCCTGGCCCTGGATGGCCGTGGTGCCCTCGTAGAGGGTGTCGATCTTGGAGTCCCGGATGTACTGCTCGATCGGGTACTCCTGCAGGAAGCCGGAGCCGCCGAAGGTCTGCAGCGACTGGGCGAGCTGCTCGTAGCCCTTCTCGGAGCCGTAGCCCTTGACGATCGGGAGCAGCAGGTCGTTCAGGCCGTGCAGGGCCTTGGCGTCCTCGCCCGCGGCCTCCTTGAGCTGGATGGCGTCCTGGACGGAGGCCGTGTAGAGGACGAGGGAGCGCATGCCCTCGGCGTACGCCTTCTGCGTCATCAGCGAGCGGCGGACGTCGGGGTGGTGCGTGATGGTGACCTTGGGGGCGTGCTTGTCCATGAAGTTCGCCAGGTCGGTGCCCTGGACGCGCTCCTTGGCGTACTCCAGGGCGTTGAGGTAGCCCGTGGAGAGGGTGGAGATCGCCTTCGTGCCGACCATCATGCGGGCGAACTCGATGATGAGGAACATCTGGCGGATGCCGTCGTGCTTGTCGCCGATGAGCCAGCCCTTGGCGGGGTGCTTGTCACCGAACGTCATCTCGCACGTGTTGGAGGCCTTGAGGCCCATCTTGTGCTCGACGTTGGTGGCGTAGACGCCGTTGCGGGCGCCGAGCTCGCCGGTCTCCCAGTCGAACTCGTACTTCGGGACGAGGAAGAGGGAGAGGCCCTTGGTGCCGGGGCCGGCACCCTCGGGGCGGGCGAGGACGTAGTGGAGGATGTTCTCCTCCATGTCGTGCTCACCGGAGGTGATGAAGCGCTTCACGCCCTCGATGTGCCAGGAGCCGTCCTCCTGCTGGACCGCCTTGGTGCGGCCGGCGCCGACGTCCGAGCCCGCGTCGGGCTCGGTGAGGACCATGGTGGAGCCCCAGCGCTTCTCGACGGCGATCTGCGCAACCTTCTTCTGCGCCTCGTTGCCCTCGTTGAAGAGGATGCCGGCGAAGGCCGGGCCGGAGGAGTACATCCAGATGGCCGGGTTCGAGCCGAGCAGCAGCTCCGCGTAGGCCCAGATGAGCGAGCGCGGGGAGACGGTGCCGCCGATCTCCTCGGGGATGCCCAGGCGCCAGTACTCGGACTCCATGAAGGCGTTGTACGAGTTCTTGAAGGAGGCCGGGACCGGGGCCGTGTTGGTCTCGGGGTCGAAGACCGGCGGGTTGCGGTCGGCGTCGGTGAAGGACTCCGCCAGCTCGTTCTCGGCGAGGCGGCGGATCTCGTCGAGGATGCTCTTCGCGGTCTCGACGTCCATCTCCTCGAACGGACCGGTGCCGTACACCTTGTCGCGGCCGAGCACCTCGAAGAGGTTGAACTCGATGTCGCGGAGATTCGACTTGTAGTGCCCCATGGCGACGGCTCCGTAAGGATCGGGGAGGCGGATGTCCTCGTAGACGTACAACTACCCGTGAGTAGCTCAGGCTCTCTACGATGATGCTACCCGTCGGTAATAAAGGCAACCCCTTTCCGGACATCTGTGACGCGGGCCGCAGCCCCTTCCCGGGCCTCGATAGGCTGGCCCGCATGTACGGCTACGAGCAGAATCCGGGTGCCCAGCAGCAGTACGGCCCGCCTCCGCAGCAGGGGATGCCGGGCGGCATGCACCCCGGCATGCAGCCGGGCATGCAGGCCGGCGGAGTGCAGGGCGGCTACGCCCAGCAGCCCCCGCTCTACCCCGAGCCGTCGCCGCCCTCGCTCGCCGACGCCGTGCGGGCCTTCACGACCGGCACGCTCGCCGCCGAGGACTTCCAGCAGATCTTCGCGACCTCGAAGGTCTACTGCCCGCGCGGCGACAACCCGGGTTTCCTGGCGCTGCACAACACCCAGCAGCCGGTGATCCCCATGTTCACCTCGCTCAAGGAGCTGCGGCGGTACGCGGGCAAGGAGTCCAAGTACTTCGTGATCACCGGCGCCGAGGTGATCGACCTGCTGCCGACCGGCTACGGCTTCGTCCTCGACATGGAGGGCGACCACCGGATGGTCTTCGACGCCAAGGCCGTCGAGCAGATGGTCGACTACGCGATGCGCCGGATGTACGGCTGACGCAGGCTGGAAGGACAGGGAGAGCGCCCGGGAGGAATTACTCCCGGGCGTTTCGCGTTCCGGGTGGCAGGAAGTTCAGGATTCAACTAAAGTGGTGGCACAAGGAGGTCCCCCCGATGCCTGCTGTGACTGTCGAGAACCCGCTCACCCTGCCGCGCGTGGCCGCTGCCGCCGACGCCGTCGCCCGCCCCGTGCTCGCCGTGACCACGGCGCCCCAGGGCTTCGAGGGCGAGGGTTTCCCGGTGCGCCGGGCCTTCGCCGGCATCAACTACCAGTACCTCGACCCGTTCATCATGATGGACCAGATGGGAGAGGTGGAGTACGCCCCCGGCGAGCCCAAGGGCACGCCCTGGCACCCGCACCGCGGCTTCGAGACCGTCACGTACATCATCGACGGGATCTTCGACCACCAGGACTCCAACGGTGGTGGCGGCACCATCACCAACGGCGACACCCAGTGGATGACCGCGGGCTCCGGCCTGCTCCACATCGAGGCCCCGCCGGAGCACCTCGTCGTCAGCGGCGGCCTCTTCCACGGCCTCCAGCTGTGGGTGAACCTGCCCGCCTCCGACAAGATGATGGCGCCCCGCTACCAGGACATCCGCGGCGGCCAGGTGCAGCTCCTCACCTCGCCCGACGGCGGCGCGCTGCTCCGCGTCATCGCCGGCGAGCTGGACGGGCACCAGGGGCCCGGGATCACCCACACCCCGATCACGATGCTCCACGCCACCCTGCGCCCCGGGGCGGAGATCGAGCTGCCGTGGCGCGAGGACTTCAACGGCCTCGCCTACGTCCTGGCCGGGCGCGGCACCGTCGGCCAGGAGCGGCGGCCCGTCCACACCGGGCAGACCGCCGTCTTCGGCAAGGGCGGTTCGCTCACCGTCCGCGCCGACGAGAAGCAGGACGGGAACACCCCGGACCTGGAGGTCGTGCTGCTGGGCGGCCGGCCGATCCGCGAGCCGATGGCGCACTACGGCCCGTTCGTCATGAACACCCAGGCCGAACTCCGCCAGGCCTTCGAGGACTTCCAGGCCGGCCGGCTCGGCACCATCCCGGCGGTGCACGGGATGGGCGAGTAGCCGGGGCGAGGGCTACGAGACGCTGCTGACCGCCGCCGGGCGCGCGGTCAGCAGCCGGCCCAGGTCCAGGACGCTGAGGCCGAACATCAGGACGCCCAGCGGGACGTGCGCCGACGGCACGTGCGCGATGCCCAGCACCACCTGGACCGAGGCGAGGACCAGGAACCCGCTCGCGTACAGGACGGGGCGCGGCGATCCGCCGCCCGGCCGCCACGCGAGGACCGCGGCCAGCACGTACAGCATCGACGCGCCGTACATCACGCGCGCGCCGACGCCGTGCAGCGTCTCGCCGAGCGCCGAGGTCAGCAGCAGTCCGGCGGTGGTCGCCTGGAAGAAGAGGGACAGGGTCTGCAGGGCGACCGAGATCCTCAGGAACATGACGCCGCCACCGCCGCCCCGGGGCGCCGTCGTCGGCTGTGCGGTCGTCGGCTGTGCGGTCGTCGTCTGTCCGGCCATGATGTCGACTCCTCGTATCCGGTGTGCGGGGTTCAGCGCAGGGTGAGCGGGGTCTCCGACGTGACGCGCGTCAGCTTCTGCGGATTGCGGACGTAGTAGAGACCGGTGATGAGGCCGTCCTCGACGCGGAAGGCCATGACGCCGTCGAGCTCGCCGTCCCGGTGCATGACGAGGGCCGGCTGGCCGTTGACCACGGTCGGCTCGGAGGTGACCGTGGTGCCGAAGGCGCCGGTCCTCCCGCCGAGATAGAAGCGGGCCAGGTTCTCGGCGCCGACGATGGGCCGCAGCGCCGCCCGCTTCACGCCGCCGCCGTCGCTGACCAGGACGACCTGCGGGGCGAGCACGTCCAGCAGGACCTGCGGGTCCCCGGTCTCCAGTGCGCGCCGGAACGACTCCACGGCCGCCCGGGCGGCGCGGGGGGACACCGGCCCGCGGGGGCGGTCGGCCTCGACGTGCCTGCGGGCGCGGTGGGCGATCTGGTGGACGGCCGCGGGTGTCCGGTCGACGGCCGCGGCGATCTCGTCGTACCCGACGTCGAAGACCTCGCGGAGCACGAACACGGCGCGCTCGGTCGGCGAGAGGCGTTCCAGGACCAGCATCATCGCCATCGACAGGCTGTCGGCCAGCTCGACGTCCTCGGCCACGTCCGGCGCGGTCAGCAGCGGCTCGGGCAGCCACTGCCCGACGTACGCCTCCTTGCGCCGCCGCAGCGTGCGCAGCCGGTTGAGCGCCTGCCGGGTGGTGATCCGGACCAGGTACGCCCTCCGGTCCTCGACCCCCGCCAGGTCCACCTTGACCCAGCGCAGCCAGGTCTCCTGAAGCACGTCCTCGGCGTCGGCGGCCGAGCCGAGCATCTCGTAGGCGACGGTGAAGAGCAGATTGCGGTGGGCCAGGAAGGTCCCGGTCGCCGGGTCGGACGGATCCGCCGGGGCGGTCCGGTCGGTGGGGTCGGTGGGGGCGGACGGATCCGCCGGCTCTGTCGGGGCGGTCCGGTCGGTGGGGTCGGCCGGCTCTGTCGGGGCGGTCCGGTCGGTCCGGTCGGTCCGGCCGGTGGGGTCGGCCTGCCTCGTCGGGGCGGTCCGGTCGGTGGGGTCGGCCTGCCTCGTCGGGGCGGTCCGGGCCGTCGGGTCGGTCGGGTCGGTGGCGCGGCCGGTCATGTGTCCCTCTCTCCTTCACGGGTGGCACCTGGTCACGCCGTCCGTACGGCGTCGGCCGGGTGCGGGCCCAGGCTCGGCCACAAGACACCGGCGACCACGGCGCTCTTACGGAATGTGACGCGGGTCACGAAGAACAGGGCAGAGGCGCCCCGTCCGCTCCACCCCGAGCCCGTGCTGACGAGCCGTCACCCGTACGGCGCCGAACGCGCGACGACACGCCGAGCGGCGTGGTCCGGTGGAGGCGTGCCCACCGAACGACCCGCCGCCGACCGCCCGCTGCTGCCGGAGGGCGCCCGCCGCACCGCCGCCTGGTGCGTCGTCGCGCTGCTGGTCGCCGGCGTCGCGGCGGTCTTCATCTGGCTGTGCGTCGCCTTCAAGACCGCCGTCACCCCCGTCCTGCTCGCCCTCCTCGGCACCGCCCTGCTCGGCCCCCTCTACCGGCGCCTGCTGCGCATGAAGGTGCAGAAGTCGCTCGCCGCCGGGCTCACCGTCCTCGCCGTGCTCGCGGTCGTCGGCGGCGCCACGTACATCGTGGTCGCCGCGATCGTCGAGACCGGCGACCAGATCGTCGCCTCGCTGCGGCAGGCCGCCGTCGACATCGCCGAACACTTCGGCGCGGCCGGCACCTCCCTCGACGACCTCGCCAAGAACGCCCAGAAGCTCCTGGAGAAGTTCGGCGGGACGGCCGCCTCCGGGGTGATCTCGGGGCTCAGCGTCGTCGGCGAGATGCTCGCCACCGCGGTCCTCGCCCTGCTCCTCATCTTCTTCTTCCTGCGCGACTCCGACCGCGCCGCCGACGTCCTGCGCTCGCTCGCCCCGCGCTCGACCGGCGACACGGCGGAGGCCATGGGGCGACGCGCCTTCGAGGCCGTCGAGGGCTTCATGCGCGGCACCACCCTGGTGGCGTTCGTCGACGCGGTCCTGATCGGGATCGGCCTGCTCGTCCTCCAGGTCCCGGGCGCGGTGGGCCTCGCCGCGCTGGTGTTCGTCACCGCCTACATCCCGTACCTCGGCGCCTTCCTGTCCGGCGCCGTCGCCGTCCTCGTCGCCCTCGCCGACCGGGGCTTCGTCATCGCCCTGTGGGTGCTCGGGGTCGTCCTCGCCGTCCAGGTCATCGAGGGCAACGTGCTCCAGCCGATGGTGCAGAGCCGGACGGTGCAGATGCACCCGGCGGTGGTGATGCTGGCGATCACCGCGGGGGCATCGGTCGCCGGCATCCTCGGCATGCTGCTCGCCGTACCGCTGACGGCCGCCTTCTTCGGGGTCCTTGGCGAGCTGCGCAGCCGGTACGGGACGGGGGCGGACGCGACGGAGTAGGCCGGGGTGACGGGGCCGCAGGGGCGGCCGGGGCTGCCGCGCCTGCCGGGGCGGCCGGGGCGGCCGGGGCGGCCGGGGCGGCCGGGGCGGCCGGGGAGGCCGGGGCTGCCTGGGTGGCCGGGGCCGGCGGAGTCCGTCCGGGCGCCGGGGCTACGCGGGCGTCAGTCCGCCCGGCTCGAAGGCGCGCAGCATCTCCTCCAGGGCCGCCTGGTCCGGGCCGACGAAGGGGTCGACGTCCGGGGCCATGGTGATCGTCTCGATCATGCGGCCGGTCATCCGTACGGCCGGCGGGAGATGGGTGCTCAGCACGATCTCCGGGTTCATCTGCCGGATCCGGTCCACCCACGTCCCGTACTTCAGCGGGTCCACGATCTGCACCCAGGGGCTGTCCACCGTCGCCCACAGCAGCTGCGCGTTCCGCAGTTCCTCCGGCTTGAGGTCGTTGGCGTGGCCGCTCTCGGCGAGCTCGGCGGTCGGCATGGGGCCGCCGAAGCAGTCGGAGCTGAAGCAGATGCGGGTCTTCCCGTCGTAGAAGCCGACGGTGGCGGGGTTGTCGAAGAGCGGGGGCCGGAAGGCGTCGAGGACCCGGTCGCCGACGTCGAGGGCCTGGCCGGGGTTGAGGAAGTGGACCCGGTCCATGGGCAGCGGCCGCTCGGTGGACATGATCCCGGCCGCGATGAACGTGGTCACCAGCTTGGCGTCCGGGGCGGCGTCGAGGAGGTCGAAGATGCCGCCGGTGTGGTCGCGGTCGGGGTGGGTGAGCCAGATCCACCGCACGTCGGCCGGGTCGATCACCGAGCCGAGGGCGGCGACGAAGTCCCGGTCGGAGAGCGAGATACCGGTGTCGACGACGACCGGTTCGCGGGCCGTGAGGACGTACGCGTTGACGGGGATGTGCCCGATCCCCGGCACTTCGAGGCTGTCTGCCAGGACCGTGGTGTCGCTGCCGACCTTGTGGGTGTCCATGTCGCGCTCCGTGGTTCCCCCGGCGGCCGTACTCCACCAGTGTCCTGCGAGGGGCCGGAGGCCGCTCGCCAGGCCACCCGGCCCGGGCCCGGCCTCCGCCCGGCTCACGCCCGGCCAGCGCCCGGCCTCCGCCCGGCCCGCGCCCGGCCTCCGCGCGGCTCCCACCCGTCCCGCGCCGTCTCACGCCTGGCCCCGCCTGGCCCCGCCCTGCTTCGGCCTGGCCCCGCCTGGCCCCGCCCGGCCCCGGTCGGCCCCGCCCGGCTCCGGCCCGCGCCCGGCCCCGGCCCGCGTCGGCCGCCCGCCCGACGCCCGGCCCGCGTCGGCCGCCCGCGCGGCGGGCCCGCGCCCGTGAGTGCGCCCGGCAGCCCGCGGACCCCCGCGTGGCACCCGTCAGGCCGAGCCCGACTCGTGCAGCTCGAACCAGATCGCCTTGCCCTCGCCCCGCGGGTCCACGCCCCACGCGTCGGCCAGCATCTCCATGAGGATCAGCCCGCGCCCGCTGGACGCCATCTCGCCTGGGTGGCGCCGGTGGGGCAGTTCGTCGCTGGCGTCGGCGACCTCGACGCGGAGCCGGCGGGCGTTCCCCAGGCAGACGACCTCGGCCACGAGCAGCGCGTCGCCGTCGGTGTGGACGAGGACGTTGGTGACCATCTCGGAGACCATCAGGACCGCCGAGTCGACCTGGTCCGGGTCCGACCAGTCGTGCAGCAGCTGCCGCACCTGCTCACGCGCGGCGGCGATCCGCTCCGGCTCGGCCTGGGCGACGGTCATCATCGTGCGCCGCGGGGCCTCCTGCACGGCCGTGCCCTGGCGGGACAGCAGGAGGACCGCGATGTCGTCCTCGCGGCGGTCGGCGAGCGGACCGGTGGTGTGGTGGGAGCCCGGACCGTGGACGGCCTCGACGAGCCGGTCGGCGAGCTCCTCCAGGTCCTCGCCCGCATCGGCCTCCAGCAGCTTCCTGACCCGCTCCCAGCCGCTGTCCAGGTCGTGGCCCCCGGTTTCCAGGAGCCCGTCGGTGCAGATCATCAGGGTCTCGCCGGGCTCCAGGGTGAGCCGGGTGGTGGGGTAGTCGGTGTCGGGGTCGATGCCGAGGGGCAGGCCGCCGGCCGTCGGCCGGAGCAGGACCGTCCCGTCGGTCATCCGCACCGCCGGGTCCGGGTGCCCGGCCCGGGCGATCTCGACCACGCCCGAGTCCAGGTCGACCTCCAGGTAAAGGCAGGTCGCGAACCGGGACCCGCCGTACGCGCCCTCGTCGCCGTCCGTGCCGTCGTTGATGCCGTAGAGGAAGCGCGAGGCCCGGGACAGCACGGCGTCCGGACGGTGACCCTCGGAGGCGTACGCCCGGAGCGCGATCCGCAGCTGGCCCATGAGCCCCGCCGCGCGCACGTCGTGCCCCTGCACGTCTCCGATGACCAGGGCGATCCGTCCCGTTCCGGCCCCGCCGGGCAGCCGGATCACGTCGTACCAGTCGCCGCCGACCTGGAGACCGCCGCCCGTGGGCACGTACCGCGCGGCGACCGCGATGCCGGGGATCCCGGGCCCGAGCACCGGCATCATCGTCCGCTGCAGACCGAGCGACAGCTCGCGCTCCGACTCGGCCACCCCGGCCCGCGCCAGCGCCTGCGCCAGCATCCGGGCGACCGTCGTCAGGACGCTCCGCTCGTCCGGTGTGAAGGCCACGGGGTGCTTGAACGCGGCCATCCAGGCGCCCATCGTGCGCCCGGCGACGACGAGCGGGACGAAGGCCCAGGAGTGGCGGCCGAAGCGCCGGGCCAGCGGCCAGGTCATCGGGAAGCGGCGCGCGTACTCCTCCTCGGTGGGCAGATAGATCGCCCGCCCCGTCCGGACGACCTCGGCGGCCGGATAGTCGGTGTCCAGGGTCATCGAGGTGAACGGCCCCTCGTCGCCGTCGCCGTGCCCGTGGTGCCCGATGACCGTGAGCCGCTCGCCCGACATGCCGAACACGGCGAGCCCGTCCGGGGAGAACCCCGGCATCGACAGCGAGGCCGCGACCCGCAGCACCTCCGCCGTCGACCGGGCCTCGGCGAGCGCCCGGCCCGCGTCTAGCAGGAAGGCCTCGCGGGAGCGGCGCCAGTCGCCCGTGACGGGGGTGCGGGCGGCGGTGCCGGGCTGCGGCTCGGCGACCTCCTGGAGGGTGCCGACCAGCCGGTAGTCGTCGCCCTCGATCAGCGGCTTCGACCTGCTCCGTACCGTACGGATCACCCGCCCGCGCTCGTCCATGATCCGCAGCCGGGCCTCGGCGAGGGTGTCCTCGGCGACGGCGAGGGCGACGACCCCGTCGATCTCGTTCCAGTCGACCGGATGAAAGCGGGAACGCACCGCCGCCTCGGTGAGCTGCACGGGTTCGGCGGGCAGCCCGAGCAGCCGGGCCGCCTCGGCGTCGAGGGTGACCACCCCGGAAGCGTTGTCCCAGCGCCACAGGCCGGTCGCGATCGCGGCCAGGACGTCCTCGGTGCGCATTGCCCCACTTTATGAATATCGGACAGCAGGTCGCCACTGAGAGTATTCGAATCGCGATCTTGGGTGTCCCGGTACCCTGGGACGGCTGGACGTGTGTGTGTCCGGCACCCACCAAGGATCCCGAAGAACTGGATGAACGACGATGCATCGGTACAGGTCCCACACCTGCGGCGAGCTCCGCGCCTCTGACGTCGGCACCGACGTCCGGCTGAGCGGCTGGCTGCACAATCGGCGCGACCTGGGCGGCATCCTCTTCATCGATCTCCGCGACCACTACGGCATCACCCAGCTGGTCGCCCGCCCCGGTACGCCGGCGGCCGAGGTCCTCGACAAGCTGACCAAGGAGACGGTCGTCCGCGTCGACGGCAAGGTCGTCTCGCGCGGTGCCGACAACGTGAACCCCGAGCTCGCCACCGGCGAGATCGAGATCGAGGCCGCCACGGTCGAGGTCCTGGGCGCGGCCAAGCAGATCCCGTTCACGATCAACGCCGACGACGGCGTGAACGAGGAGCGGCGCCTGGAGTACCGCTTCCTCGACCTGCGCCGCGAGCGCATGCACCGCAACATCATGCTGCGCTCGGCCGTCATCGCCTCCATCCGTTCCAAGATGGTGGCCCTCGGCTTCAACGAGATGGCGACCCCGATCCTCGCCGCGACCTCCCCCGAGGGCGCCCGCGACTTCGTCGTCCCGTCCCGTCTGAACCCGGGCAAGTTCTACGCGCTGCCGCAGGCGCCGCAGCAGTTCAAGCAGCTGCTGATGATCTCCGGCTTCGACCGCTACTTCCAGATCGCGCCCTGCTTCCGCGACGAGGACGCCCGCGCCGACCGCTCGCCGGGCGAGTTCTACCAGCTCGACGTCGAGATGAGCTTCGTCGAGCAGGAGGACGTCTTCCAGCCGATCGAGAAGCTGATGACGGAGCTCTTCGAGGAGTTCGGCGGCGGCCGCCCCGTCACCTCCCCGTTCCCGCGGATCCCGTTCCGCGAGTCGATGCTGAAGTACGGCAACGACAAGCCGGACCTGCGCACCGACCTCGAGCTCGTCGACATCACCGACGTCTTCGAGAACTCCGAGTTCAAGGCCTTCGCCGGCAAGCACGTCCGCGCGCTCGCCGTCCCGGACACCGGTGACCAGCCGCGCAAGTTCTTCGACGGCCTCGGCGACTTCGCCGTCTCCCTCGGCGCCAAGGGCCTCGCCTGGGTCCGCGTCGGCGAGGAGAACGCGCTGACCGGCCCGATCGCCAAGTTCCTCACCGAGGAGAACGTCAAGGTCCTCACCGAGCGTCTGGGCCTCAAGCCCGGCCACGCGGTGTTCTTCGGCGCCGGCGAGTTCGACGAGGTCTCCAAGATCATGGGTCCGGTCCGGGTCGAGGCCGCCAAGCGCGCGGGCCAGTTCGAGGAGAACGTCTTCCGCTTCGCCTGGATCGTCGACTTCCCGATGTACGAGAAGGACGAGGAGACCGGCAAGATCGACTTCTCGCACAACCCCTTCTCCATGCCGCAGGGCGGCCTCGAGGCCCTGGAGACCCAGGACCCGCTGGACGTCCTCGGCTGGCAGTACGACATCGTCTGCAACGGCATCGAGCTCTCCTCCGGCGCGATCCGGAACCACGAGCCCGAGATCATGTTCAAGGCCTTCGAGATCGCGGGCTACTCCCGCGAGACCGTCGAGGCCGAGTTCGCGGGCATGCTCCGCGCCTTCGAGTACGGCGCCCCGCCGCACGGCGGCATCGCCCCGGGCGTCGACCGCATCGTGATGCTCCTCGCCGACGAGCCCAACATCCGCGAGATCATCGCCTTCCCGCTCAACGGCAACGGCCAGGACCTCCTGATGGGCGCCCCGACCGAGCTGGACGAGTCCCGCCTGCGCGAGCTGAACATCCAGCTCCGCAAGCCGGTCGAGAAGAAGGCCACGGAGGACCGCCCGATCACGGAGTCGGTCCACCCGGACGCGGCGCGGTAAGCCTGCCGGCACCTTGCGAGGGGCCCGGATCCGTCGTCCTGTGCGACGGGTCCGGGCCTCACTCGTTCTCGTAGCGAGGAAGGTCGTGGGTCGAGACGGTCCACCCGGCGACGGTGACGTCCTCGCCGTAGACGAGGTCCCTCCGCGTGGCGTAGCGCGGTCCGCCGGGTGTGGGGTGGATGTCCGGGAACCCGGTTGACCGGATGCTGACCGCACCCGTTCCGGATCCGGTCTTCGACACCTGTGGCCTGGGTTGGCTCGCCACGGAATGGGGGCCCGAACGGCCCCCCGTCCGAACCCGGATGGAGCGGCTGCCCCAGGCGGGCGCCTCGCCCCCTTGTCCGCCTCACGACCTCAGTGGCCGGACAGCCCGCGACCGGACGGGTCCCGGGCCTTCTCGCTATGGCGAGCGAGGCCCAGTCAGAGGCGTTCATAGGAGCTCTTCTCGCGGTTCCGAGCCCTCCTGCTCCCCCGTCAGCCCGATCGGAACGGCGCCCACAGATCGAGGCTCCACACGTCGCCGTCGCCGACGCGCTCGCCACGCTCCTCGTCACGGTCGTCCACCACCAGGACGGAGACGTTCGAGGAGGCGGCCCGGTACTGGAGGAACCCGCCCTGGTCGGTGACCTTCAGTTCCGGGATCCCGTGCGTTCGGGAGAGCTCCTCGCGCAACTCCTCCCAGGAGGTGTACCGCGGGAACGCGACGCCCGTGCTCCGCTCCCATGCACACGCAAGGTCGTCGTCGGACGCGAGGCGGTGCAACTGGACCGTCACGGTGGCCACGAGCCACTCCGACGCCGGTCCCGGATCCGGCTCCGGGGTGAAGGCGAACTCGACGAGCCCGTAGTCCCGTCGCAGCCAATCCCCTTCCTCCCCGACGACGTCGACGAAGGGGTGGGGGAGTGCCCGGTCGACCTCGTCGAGCGTCGAGCCGCCGCCGAGGCCTTACAGCTCTCCGGTGGTGAGGAAGGAGGCGAGGAATTCCATGCCGGTCACAGCCACAGCTCCAATTTTTTCGATCAGTGCTTGCACCTCGACCGAGCAGTTCGTGGTCAGGGGCGAGGGTCACTGGGCGTTCGACGCGCGGAGCCTCTCCCAGGGAGGCCGCGACGTCTCCTTGGCTGTCGTTCCAAGAGGTTGCCCGGGCATGCGTCGGAGCGGCTGACTCGGGGAGCCGATCATTCGGGGCAGGCTCGGTACGCAGAGATGTTGGCGACGTAGACGGTGGCCGCCGTCGCGTGAAGTCGCAGCGAGGCAGAGTGAACGTCGAGCGTGATTCTTTCCTGTGATCTCAGAGAAATGTCGGCCACAGGATCGATTGCGAAGCCGTGCAATATGGGTTCTTCCACTCCGGACAGTCCCAGGGTCACCTGAACGACGTTGAATCCTTGCTTCTGCCACTTATGGGGTAGATTTTCGGGATAGGAGGGCATGTCGAATCGGAGGAGCAGAGACGGGCCTTCTCTGTTGAGTTCAACGCTGTGGAAATGCACTCCAGTGAGATCTGGTACGCGGCCTTCGTAGATTCGCTCGATGCCGGCGGGGTTTACGAGTAGAGAGACCCAGCTCATTATATCCTGTCAGTATTCGTAATCTTTCGCTGTCCCGGGAACGTGGCGGTTCGAGGGTTCTCGACGGGGCGCACGTTGTAATGCGCCTCCTGGTCGCCAACGCCGCCTTCGTTGCAGTAATGACCCGCGGAGTGATCTTGTGTGATCGCCTGACTTCCGTCCTCCCGTGTGTAGCGGTATTCGCGAGCCATGATCGGTTTCCCGTCCTCGGTCATGACTTGATGACCCGATCGATCCGTCATGGGAACCTTGGCGATTTGTCTGGATATCGTCCCGCCGGACGTGGTCAGTTCCGTCCGGCGGCCTGCCTGTTGAGGCAGCGACCTTGATGGGAGGGGCGGTCGCGCGAAGGGCGCCCGCGCCCTTTCGATCCGCGCGCGTCCCCGTAAACCCGGAGGGAGCGGCTGCACAGGAGGGCGCCTCGTACCTTGTCGGCCTCACGACCTCAGTGGCGGGACAGTCCGCGAGCGGACGGGTCCCGGGCCTTGTCGCCCTTGCGCACCGTCGCAACGGAAGACGACGGAACGTCGTCGGGGGCGGCGATCCTCGAACGCAACGGTAGCCCCCTTCTCGTGCTCACGGCCGGTGTCGCTATTCACCGCCGGCAAGGTAGGGGTGCAACCGACTCACCGAGGATCCTGTCGCCGTGAAATGGAGATGGGTGTCGGCGTGACGGATGGACACTCGCACTGATCGGCTCCCGTGAGCTTCGAACGCGATTCCTGCGCGTGCGCTGGCGGCCCACCCGGAAATCGACAGTCCGGAAACGTCCGTGAATTCCAGGTAGAATTCAAACATGTTGTACGGCCGTTCGCCCCATGATGCGGGCGGGTGCGGCGGCAGGTTCGGCGTCTCGAATCCGATGGTCACGGATCGCTCCCGCTCGTCGATCTGCAGGTAGAACAGCTCGCAGGAGGCAAGGGGCAGGTTAGTGGCCCCGAAGAGGCCGCTCAATGTACCTTCCGGGTCGACAAGAGAAGTCCATTCAGAGGCGCTCATAGAACGTCTTTTCGCTAGGCTCGGGGAGCGAATGGTGAAGTCGCCTGTCCAGTATGCGTGTGAAGAGATGGGGGCCGGAATCCGACCCGTCAGGCTGTGCCCTGAAGGCGCTCACGTGTCCGACGAGGACGGACTGGCTACTGGTGAAGTGTAGATTTACTTCAGGGGCGATCGCTTCCACTCTCACCCTGCTTTCGCCTTCCAGGGGTTGCACGCTGAAAGAGACGTTGCAGGCAGGTGGCGCCCAAGTCGTCAGGGAGAGGTCTGCCACGGCGAGGAACTGTAGGTGACACTGAATGGTGTCGACCCCCGATTCCAGCCAATCTTTTGGAATTGCTTCGGGAAATTCGGGGAGGTCGACGCGCAAGGTGACAGTCGGACCTCGCCAGTTCACATTAATGGAGCGCAGGCGGAGTCCGCTCAGGGTGGGGATCTCTCCATACAGGGACGTGAGCAGTTCCAGGTTGGCGATGTTCATTCTATCGGTCATAGTAGTAATGCTTCTCTGTGCCGGGAATGTGACCGTTCCGCGTGTTGTCAAACGGTCTCACATGAACGTGTGACGGCTGGTGCCCCGGTTCGCCGGGCTCCCGGTGACCGAACCAATGGTCCTGGAATACGACGAGATCCTGACCGTTGGGGTGCTCGTAGACCTCTTCCCGGTAATAGATCGGCTGGTTGTTCGCATTTAGGAGCTGTCCGCCCCCTTCGTACTCCGGTTTCGTCGCCTTCGCCCAATCGTTTACCTCAAGCGGGACGGCGCCCTCTGGGATTCCAGCCTCCCTCAGTGCTTGCGCTTTGACGTCGGCAAGCGTGCGGCCGACCTTGGGCGTTTTGGGGCAATCATCCGGCGCCAGCCCGAGCGGGTCCGCCCACGTATGTGGGTTGTGGACGTACGTCGCCGGGTTCGGTGCCGGAGCCAGGCCCAGTGGGTCCTGTGAGAGGTAGCGGGCCGATTCCGGGTCGTAGTAGCGGAAGTAGTTGTAGTGGAGGCCGGATTCGGGGTCGAAGTACTGGCCCGGGAAGCGGAGTGGGGTGTAGGCCGTGGCCGACGTCGTCCAGGAGGTCGTGCCCCAGAGGGTGGTGCGGGAGCGCCAGGCCAGTTCGCCTGTCTCGTCGACGAGTTCGGTCGGGGTGCCGATCAGGTCCGTGACGATGGCGAAGAAGCGGGCCTCGTCGGTGTCCCGGCGGCGTTCCGTCTGGGCGAGCGGGCGCAGGCCCGCGTGGTCCCAGGTGAGGGTGAGGGTTTCCGTCGACTGCTCGCACAGCGTGGTGCCGTCCCACGTGAAGTGCACGGTTTCCGTGGGCGAGTGCTTCGCGATGCGGCGGCCCAGGGGGTCGTAGACGTAGCGCCATTCCGTGCCGTCGGGGGTGGTGACGGACGTGAGGCGGTCTTCCGCGTCCCAGGTGTAGCGCCAGGTGTCCGGCTTCCTCGAGAGGCGGGTCTTCTGGCGCAGGACCGTCCGGCCCTGTGCGTCGTGCTCGTAGCGGACGCCGCCCGCTCGGACGATCCGGGTGCCGGTGTAGGCGCGCGGGCCCGTCGCTTCCGTGTCGCGGGGCCAGTCGGCGTCCGTCTGGTTGCCGGCCTCGTCGTACGCGTACCGCTCCGTCCACCGGTCCGCCCTGACCGCCGTCACCCGGCCCGCCGTGTCCAGGTCGAAGCGGCGCGGCCCCGCGAGGTGGTCGTCGATGCCGACGAGGTTGCCGTCCGCGCGGTAGTGGTACGACCGCTGCTGGAGGCGGTGACCGCGGCTCGTCACCTCGTGCCCGGTCAGCCGGCCCACTTCGTCGAAGGTCGAGGACAGGGAGGCGAAGTCGTCCACCGTACGGTGAAGTTCGCGGCCGAGCGCGTCGTACGCGAAGGACATCGTCCGGCCGGACGTGGTCAGTTCCGTGCGCCGGCCTGCCGCGTCGTACCGCCACGAGCTCGCGGATCCGCCCGGGGTCGTCCGGCCCGTTCTCCGGCCCACCTCGTCGTAGGAGTAGGTGAGCGTACGGCCGTTGACCGTTTCCGACATCAGGCGGCCGTACCGGTCCCGCATACGCGTCAGTGTCGCGTCCGGGCTCACGGCCATCGCCAGTTCGTCGAAGACGTCGTACTCGTACGTCGTGACGGCGCCGCCCGCGTCCTTGCGCAGCAGCTGTCCGAGTGCGTTCCGCTCGAATCGGACCGATTCGCCGGCGCCGTTGGTGCGGGATTCCAGGCGGCCCGCCGCGTCATGCGTGTAGGTCAGGGTCCTGCCGTCGAAGTCCGTCTCGGATATCGTGCGGCCCGCCCCGTCGTAGGTGTACGACCAGGTCAGACCCTGAGGGTTGGTGACGCCCGTCAGCTGCAAGGCCGCGTCGTGGCTGAATGAGTAGTGCGTCCCGTCCGGGTCGGTGCGGGTCGCGAGGACGTCGAAGTCCCCGTAGGTGAAGGTCGTGGTGCCGCCGACGGCATCGGTGTGGGTGAGGCAGTTGCCCTCGCCGTCGTGGGTCCACGTCTCCACGGACCCGTCCGGCGCGGTGCGGCGGGCGAGACGGCCTTCCGGCGTCCATTCCAGCCTCATCACCGCCCCTACCGCGTTCGTGACGAGGACGGTGCGGCCGAAGGCGTCGTAGCCGTACGTGGTCGTCGCGCCGAGCGGATCGGTGACCGCGATCGGGAGTCCCGCGGCGTCGCTGCGGACGCGCGTGACCCCGCCCAGCGGATCCCTGACCGTGGTGAGCCGTCCCCGGTCGTCGTACGCGAACTCCGTCCGCGTGCCCGAGGGGCTCGTCGCCGAGGTGCGGTTGCCGCGCTCGTCGTACGTCTGGTGGACCGTCGTGCCGTCCGGGCGCCGGACCTTGGTGGGCAGGCCGAGGGCGTTGTACTCGGCCGTCGTGGTCCGCCCGTCGGGGCGGGTGACGGTCTTGAGCCGGCCCTCGTCGTCGTAGACGAAGAGGGTCGTGTGGCCCAGGGGGTCCGTGCGGGAGAGCAGGCGGCCCCGGCTGTCGTACGTGGACCGCGTGGTCGCGCCGTCCGGTGCCGTCTCGGCCGTGACCCTGGCCTGGTCGTTCACCTGGAAGGTGGTCGTGCGGCCGAGGGCGTCCGTGTATGTCGTCTCGCCGTCGCCCCAGGTGAAACGGCCGGCCATGACGCCGTCCCGGCCCGACTGGGAGACGCACCGGTCGTGGTCGTCGTAGACGTACTCGTAGCGGTGCCCGTTGCTGTCGGTCCAGGACGTCATCCGGCCGCGCTCGTCGTAGCCGAAGCACAGCGGGCGGCCCGCGGAGTCGGCGACGGAGGTGAGGTGACCGTCGGTGTAGCCGTAGCGGCGGATCTCCTGGTCGCCCAGGTGCAGGGCCGTGATCCGGGATCCGTCGGTGGTCAGGCGGAGCCGGTACCCGCCGTGGTGGGCGATCTCGGTGGGTGCGCCGTCGGCGTCGTACCCGACCGTGATCCAGTTGCCGTTGCGGTCGTCGATCTGGACGAGGACGGCCTCGTCCCCGTTACCGACAGTGGCGAAGTGGCGTACGAGGCCCGTCTCCGGGTCCGTCACCGTGTACGTGGCGTCCGACGCGTCCCGGTCCAGGGCCCAGCGCCGGGTGCCGTGTGTGGGCAGGACCGGTACGCCGGGGGCCGGGTGAGGGTAGGCGAGGAGGCTGCCGTCCTCGCAGAGCAGGAGCACGCCCTCCGCGTCGATCTCCAGACGCTGGTCGACCGTGCTCGCCCACGACGGCCCGAACCAGCGTCCTGCCCGGTAGGAGGACTCGTAGTGCCGGCCGAGCACCAGTGGGAGGGCGCCAGGCAGGGCCAGATCCGTCTGCGGCAGGAAGACCCGTCCTGTGGCCATGTCCACGGGGTCGCCGCAGTCGCACTTCTCGTCCGGCTTGCGTCCGGCGCCGTGGGGGTCCTCCGTCTGAGCGGTGCGACCGGGCCGCTTGGAGCCTCCCGGCACGTCGTCCAGGTGCTTGAGCCGTGTCAGCGACTTCAGGCCGCCCGCGCCCTTGGTGCCGATGAGTTCCGGGACGAGTCGGCCGAGGAACTCCGAGGGGTCGCCCTTGGCCGCGTCCCAGGCGTTCTTCAGGGCCCGGTCCGGGTTGGCGGCGGTCGAGACGAGGCCGGCGAGGGTGGTGTTGACGCCCTTGTAGTACTCCGCGGGGTGGGTCAGGTTGTACGGGTCCATCGGGTTGACCGCGCGGACGAAGTTGAGCAGGCCCGCCGTGCCCTTGACGATGCCGCCGCCGAAGTGGGCCAGCTCGAAGCCCTGCCCGACCCCGTAGTCCATCAGCTCGAGCTTGGCCTTCTCCAGGCCGGTCGGCTCCTTCGGCGCGTGCGCGAGGGCGGCGCGCACCGCGCCCTTCGCCGTCTCGCCGGCCTCGTTCCGGGCCTTGCGGGCGGCGTTCAGGATCTCCTGCGCGCGCTTCCGCTTCGACTCACCGGGGTCCGTGAACGTGCCCGGGTGGGGCAGTGGGCTGTCGCTGTCGCGGGCCGCCTCGTAGGCGGCGGACTTCTTCCGGAAGGCCTCGTCCGCGTCCTTGGTGTCCTTGTCGCCCTCCTTGTACAGGGCTATCGCCTCACGCGCCTTGCCCTGCGCGGTGGTCACCGCGTGCGCGTACGTCTCGAGCGCCTTGGCCGCGTTCTCCATCGCGTCCGCCGCGTGCAGCCAGTCCGTCGGCAGCGTCTGGAACTTCTCCCGGAACGTGTCCGCCGCCGCGCCCTTCCAGTGCGCGGAGTCCAGCTTCTTCATCCCGCCGCCGACCAGGTCGAAGGCCTTCTGGAAGTCCCGCAGGTTCTTCACCGCGGCCGTGATCCTGTCCGGCTTGCCGTGGATCAGTTCGTCCGCCTGCTCGGTCTGCCCGAGCTGCTGCTCGCCGACCTCCGCCCCCAGGGAGGAGGCGGTCTCGTCGCCCCAGTCCTCGACGGCGTCCGCCCAGTCGTGCGCACCGGCCTTGTCCAGCGCCTGCCCGGTCTTGTCGGTGACGTAGTCGACGCCCTCGCCGACCAGCTCCTTGCCCCGGTCGAGCCCCCGGTCGACCCCGTCGACGATCTTGTCGCCCCACCCCTTCCAGTCGACCATCAGCGGCTCTCCCCCCACCGCGGCTCCTCGGCCTGGTCGACCGTCGCCTGGTCAGGGGCGAGCTTCTCCTTCAGCTTCGCGTCCATGAGGTCGCGGTCGCGCGGGTCGATCAGCCCGGAGCGCTCCATCTGGTCCAGCTCCGCGTCCATCACGTCGTAGCCGGTGTTCTTCCAGGTCTGCTTGACCTCGTCGTGCGCCTTCGAGAACGACTCCGGGCTCCAGTCCGCACCGTCCCACGTGTTCTGGTCGCGGACGGTCTCCCAGCTCATCTGCTTGACCTCGTCCTCGGACAGATGCGGATTGCCGTTCAGGGCGTTCACACCGATCTTGAAGGTGTCCTTGATGTACTGCTCCTGCTCGGCGAACGACCCCGCCGACAGTCCGACCCCCTGCGCGAACCCGTTCCCCCGCATCGCCAGCGCCCGCACACCCCACTCCCACCGGCCACAGAACGTCTCGAACTCCGACGTCAGACCGCCGTGCCCCAACTCCAGCCCGGACAGGGCCAGATCCGAGAAACCCCGCCCCACCGACGCCTGACCGACCATCCCGAGATCCTTCAGCTCGGAATGCGCCAGGTCGATGCCCTTCGCTATCTCCGCCAGCGCCGCCGGCGGCACCGCCAGATCAGGATCGTCCCCGCTCACTGCTTCCCCGTTCCCCCGAGATCCACTGCCACCTCGTCCGGGACGATCCCCGCCACCGGCGGAAACACCATCCCGTCCGCACTGCCCGCGTCCAGCGCCACCCCGCCCGGACCGGGCAGCATCGGCACCATCACGTCGAGCAGCCGCGCACCCAGAACCGTCCGGTACGCCCACTCCCGTCCCGCCTCGCCCCGCGCCACCGCGAACCGGGCCAGCGCCTCCTCGTCCGAGAACGCGCAGATCCACCGCACCCCGTTGAAGTCCGCCGTCCACAGACTCCCGGACGCGTCGAACGGCACCAGCACCGCCGTACGCCGGAACTCGCCCAGCAAACGCGCAAACTCCCGCCGCGCCAGGGCCGGGTCATCGGCAGGCGCGTCGGCGGCCATCCCGGTCACCGCCGTCGTGGGCGGCACCGGTGCCGGACCGTTCGCCAACTCGGCCAGTCTCGAAACTCTTTGAGGCCTCGCCCCGTCGTCCCCGTTGTCGATCACTCGCCCATGCTGCCATGTGCGTATTTCCACGAGCAACGAACATTCGGCCGATATTCGTCGCCCTCGTGACGGGTCCCCGGACGACACACAGCGGCCGCCGTCCCCGTGAGGGGCGGCGGCCGCTGCGGTGTGGCTACGGGAGGAGGGTCAGTCCTTCTTCGGGTCCTCCAGGCGCGGGAAGAGGACCGCGCCCTTCGTCACCGTCGCGCCCGCCGGGAGCTGTCCCCACGTCGCGGAGGACTGCACCGGCTGCGCGGCCAGGGCGCCCAGGGACGCCTCGGCGCCCAGGGACTCCCAGAGGGCCTGCGAGGTCTCCGGCATGATCGGGTTGAGCAGGACGGCGACCGCGCGGAGCGACTCGGCGGCCGTGTACAGGATCGTGGCGAGGCGGGCGCGGCCCTCCTCGGACTCGTCCTTGGCGACCTTCCACGGCTCCTGCTCCGTGATGTAGCCGTTGACCTGCTTCACGAAGTCGAAGATCGCCAGGATGCCGCCCTGGAAGTCCAGCTCCTCGCCGATCTTCGCGTCGGCCGCCGCCACGGCCTTCGCCAGACCCTCGTGGATCGCCTTCTCCGCGTCGCCGTCCGCCGTCGCAGCCGGCAGCGCGCCGCCGAAGTACTTGCCGACCATCGCCGCCACGCGCGAGGCGAGGTTGCCGTAGTCGTTGGCCAGCTCGGACGTGTAGCGGGCGGTGAAGTCCTCCCACGAGAACGAGCCGTCGCTGCCGAACGCGATCGCGCGCAGGAAGTACCAGCGGTACGCGTCCACGCCGAAGTGCGAGGTCAGGTCCTGCGGCTTGATGCCGGTCAGGTTCGACTTCGACATCTTCTCGCCGCCGACCATCAGCCAGCCGTTCGCCGCCACCCGGCCCGGGACCGGCAGGCCCTGCGCCATGAGCATCGCCGGCCAGATCACCGCGTGGAAGCGGAGGATGTCCTTGCCGACCAGGTGCACGTTCGCCGGGAACGTCTCCTCGAACTTCGCCGGGTTCTCGTTGTAGCCGACGGCCGTCGCGTAGTTCAGGAGCGCGTCGACCCACACGTAGATCACGTGCTTGTCGTCCCACGGGATCGGGATGCCCCAGTCGAAGGTCGAGCGGGAGATCGACAGGTCCTGCAGGCCCTGCTTGACGAAGTTCACGACCTCGTTGCGGGCCGACTCCGGCTGGATGAAGCCCGGGTTCGCCTCGTAGAACTCCAGCAGCTTCGGGCCGTACTCGCTCAGCTTGAAGAAGTAGTTCTCCTCCTTGAGGATCTCCACCGGCTTCTTGTGGATCGGGCACAGCTTCGTGCCGTCCTCGGCCTCGATGAGATCGCCCGGGAGCTTGTACTCCTCGCAGCCCACGCAGTACGGGCCCTCGTAGCCGCCCTTGTAGATCTCGTCCCTGTCGTACAGGTCCTGCACGAACTCCTGGACGCGGTCGGTGTGACGCTTCTGGGTGGTGCGGATGAAGTCGTCGTTCGCGATGCCCAGGTGCTCCCAGAGGGGCTTCCAGGCCTCCTCGACGAGCTTGTCGCACCACTCCTGGGGAGTGACGCCGTTCGCCTCCGCGGTGCGCATGATCTTCTGACCGTGCTCGTCCGTGCCGGTGAGGTACCACACCTTCTCACCGCGCTGGCGGTGCCAGCGGGTGAGCACGTCGCCTGCGACGGTCGTGTAGGCGTGGCCCAGGTGAGGAGCGTCGTTGACGTAGTAGATGGGGGTCGAGACGTAGTACGCCTTCGTTCCCTGCTTCTCGGATCCAGTGGCCGCCATGGTGCGAATTTTAACGGCCGGGAGCCACTGCCCCTGCCGGGGCGGTCGGGGCCCGTCACACGCCGGGGGCCCGGCGGCACGCGTGGTGCGTGCGGCGCCGGGCCCCCGGGGGTCGAGCGGGTGGGTGCGGGTGTGCCTCACGGGCCCCCGCGGGGCCCCTGCCGGTCCCTACAGGGACCAGTCCGCGAGGAGGCCCTTGTAGAACGCGGCGTGCGGGGTCTCCACCGGGGCCGGGCCCGCGAAGTGGACGCCCGTACGAGGGGTCGCCAGCTTACGGAGGTAGTCGAAGGCCTTGTTGTCCTCCTCGCCCCAGACCGTGAAGCGCCAGTGCACCGCGGCCTTGCCCTCCGCCGCCGCGTCCGTCAGCGCCTGGGTCGCGGCCGTCTTCGACTCCGGCGCGCCGTCCGTCTGGAAGACCACCAGCGCGGGAAGGGCCGGGTCCGCGCTCTTCCCGTGCAGCGCGAGGACCTCCTCGACCGCACGGTCGTAGTTGGTCCGGCCCATCCGGCCGAGGGTCGCGTTGATCGCCTCGACGCGGTCCGGGGTGATGTCGGCGGGGCGGAGCTCCGCGGTGCCGTCGATCTCCGTCGAGAAGAAGACGGTGGTCACGGCCGCGTCCTCGGACAGGTGGGCCGCCAGCGCGACGGTCTGCTCGGCGAGGCGCTGCACGGAGCCGTCCTTGAAGAACGGCCGCATCGAGCCGGAACGGTCCACCACCAGGTACACCGCCGCCCGCGCGCCCGTCAGGCCCTGCTTCTTGAGCACCGTGCCGGCCGCCTTGTAGGCGGCCACCAGGTGGGGGGCGTCGGCCTTGAGGCGGGCGAGGGGGAGGGCCGGGGCGGAGGCGGGGGCGGAGGGGGAGGCGGGGACGGGGGTGGCCGCCTCGGTCTCGGTCTCGGCCGACGTCTCGGTCTCGTCGGCCCCGGCCGCGGCCGCGGCCACGGGCTCGGTCTCGGCCGCGGTCTCGGTCTTCGGGGCTTCCTCCGGCTTCGTACCGGCTTCCGCCTCGGAGGCCGGGGTCACCTCCGTCGGTGCTTCCGTGGCCGCCGCGAGGGGGGTCGCCGCCTGGGTCTCGTCCGCCTGCGGCGTCTCGGTGACCGCGGTGACCTCGTCGGCCTCGGACGCCGGGGCGTCCGCCTCCGGCTGTGTCGCGCTGTCGGCCGAGGGCTGCGCCTCGGTCTCGTCGGTCCCCGCCGCGGCAACGGGCTCCGCCGGAACCTCCGTGTCCGTGGCGGTGAGGTCGTCCTCGGTCGCGGTGGCCGGCTCGGCGTCCGCCACGACCTCGGTGCCCGCCGCGTCCTCCGCCGCAGCGGGCTGCTCCTGCGTCGCCGCAGGCGCCTCGACGGGGGCCGCAACCTCCTCTGCCGGCGCCTCGGCGGCGATCGGCTCCGCGGCGACCGGCTCGGCCGGGACCGTCTCGGTCTCGGTCTCGGCCGCCGGGGTCTCATCGGCCGGAGTCGTGCTCTCGGCGGCCGCCGCCTCGGCGGGCTCCTGCGCTGCCGACGCCTCGGCCTCGTCCGCGACCGGCTCCGCCTCAGCGGCCGCACTCTCGCCCGCAGCCTCCGCCTCGACCTCGACCTCCGCCTCGACCTCGACCGGAGCCGAGGTCACGACCTCAGCCTCAGTCTCCGTCTCCGCTTCGGCCGCACCCGCCTGCGGCTCCTCGGCCGACGCCTCGGCGGCCCCCGACGATGCCCGGCGGGCGGCCGGGATCTGCGGGTTGTCGAAGCTCGCCGCCACCAGGTCCGCCGCCGCGCGCTCCGCGGCGCTCTCCGCCGGGGCGGAGTCGACCGCCTTGGCCTTCGGGGCCGGAGCCGCGGCCGGCTCGGCCGTCTCCGCGGACCTCTCGGCCGGCGCTGCGACCGTCGCCTCGTCCGGCGCCTCGTCCGGCGTCCCGGCGGGCTCCGCCGCCCGATCGGTCGCCGTCTCGGGCGTCTCTGCCGTCGTCTCTGCCGCCGGGGCCGTCGCCGTCTCCGTCTCAGGCGCCGTCCCCTGGGCCGGGACAGAGGTTGCCGGGACGTCGGGCTCGGCGTCGTTCGCGCGGTTGCGGCCGAATACCTTGCTCAGCAAGCTCCGAATACCCATGGGAGAACCCCTTCGCATGAGTTGGGTGCGGTATGCGTCCTTCATCCCTGGCCAGGGCGGACACGTAAGGTTAGCGGCCGCCCTCCCCGGTCCCTACGACCCGGGCACCCCCGGTTGCCGCGCATTCATCGCGCGTTCACCCCAACGCCTCCGCTGTGCAGAAGTGCGCACATAACGTCACGGCCGACCAGAGCCGAGCCATGGAGGACGAAGTGCGCAAACTGCTGCCGATGCTGAGCAACCACTCGCACGGAGGCGGCCGTTCCGCCCTGACGTGCCGGTTCCGGTGCGGTGACGCCTGCTTCCAGGAGGTGCCCAACACCAGCGCCAACGAGTACGTCGGCGACGTCATAGCCGGGGTGCTGTCGCGCCGCTCCCTCATGCGCGCCGCCGCCGTCGTCACCGTCGCCTCCGCCGCCGGCGGTGCCGTCGTCCTCGGCAACGCGCCCGCCGCCGAGGCGCACGGTGGCCACCACCACCAGGGCGGGAAGGCCACCGGAGCCCGTGGGCTCCGCTTCGACCCGGTCGCGCCGAACACCGCCGACCAGGTCACCGTCCCCGAGGGCTACGCCCAGAACGTCGTCATCCGCTGGGGCGAGCCCATCCTCCGAGGCGCTCCGGCCTTCGACCCGGAGAAGCAGACCGCCGCCGCCCAGGCCGGGCAGTTCGGCTACAACAACGACTTCCTCTCCCTCCTCCCGCTGCGCGGCGAGCCGCACCGCCAGGTGCTCGTGGCCAACCACGAGTACACCGACGAGGTTCTGATGTTCCGGGGGTACGACCCCGAGAACCCGACCCGCGAGCAGGTCGAGATCGCCTGGGCGGCGCACGGCCTCGGTGTCGTCGTGGTCCAGGACGAGCACCGCACCGGCAAGCTGACCGCGGTCACCCGCCACCACCTCAACCGGCGCCTGACCGCCACCAGCGAGTTCGAGCTCACCGGCCCCGCCGCCGGCAGCGACCTGGTGAAGACCTCCGTCGACCCCGAGGGCCGGATCGTCCTCGGCACGCTCAACAACTGCTCCGGCGGTACCACCCCGTGGGGCACCACCCTCCACGGCGAGGAGAACTTCAACCAGTACTTCGCCCACGCCTCCAGCGCCACCGACAAGCGCTACGGCATCGGCACCGGCGCCACCGAGCGCAAGTGGGAGCGCTTCGACAAGCGCTTCGACCTCAAGCAGGAGCCCAACGAGGCGCACCGCTTCGGCTGGGTCGTCGAGCTCGACCCGTACGACCCGGAGTCGACCCCGCGCAAGCGCACCGCCCTCGGCCGCTTCAAGCACGAGGCCGCGCAGCCCCGCCTCACCGAGGACGGCCGTCCCGTCGTCTACATGGGCGACGACGAGCGCTTCGACTACTTCTACAAGTTCGTGTCGAGCAAGCGGATGAAGAAGGGCTCGTCGAGGGCCGCGCACGCGCACAACCTCACCCTGCTCGACGAGGGGACGCTCTACGTCGCCAAGCTGACCGGCGACAGCCCGGCCGCCGAGATCGACGGCAGCGGCAAGCTGCCCTCCGACGGCGAGTTCGACGGCTCCGGCGTGTGGATCCCGCTCGCCACGGCCGGTCCCGAGGGCAGCGTCTCGCACGTCCCCGGCATGACCGCCGAGGAGGTGTACGTCTTCACGCGCATCGCCGGTGACAAGGTCGGTGCCACGAAGATGGACCGCCCCGAGGACATCGAGCCTTCCCCGCGCACCGGCCGCGTCTACGTCGCGCTCACCAACAACACCAACCGCGGCAAGGGCACCAACCCGGCGGCCGACGAGGCCAACCCGCGCAACCTCAACAAGCACGGCCAGATCCTCGAACTCGCCGAGCATTGGGACGACCCTGCCGCCGACGGCTTCGCCTGGCGCCTGTTCCTCGTGGCCGGCGACCCGAACGACCCGGCCACCTACTTCTCCGGCTTCCCGAAGGAGAAGGTCTCCCCGATCTCCTGCCCGGACAACGTCGCCTTCGACCCGCACGGCAACCTGTGGATCTCCACCGACGGCAACCAGCTCGGCTCCCACGACGGCCTGTTCGGTGTCGCCACGCACGGCGAGCGGCGCGGTGAGCTCAAGCAGTTCCTGACCGTCCCGCGCGGTGCCGAGACCTGCGGTCCGATCGTCCAGGACCGCCGCGTCCTGGTCGCCGTCCAGCACCCGGGCGAGATCGACGGCGCCTCCGTCGAGAAGCCGGCCTCCGTCTGGCCCGACGGACCGGGCAGGATCGTCCGCCCGGCCGTCGTCTCCGTCTGGCGCACCGACGGCCGCGACATCGGCGTCTGAGCCCGACCGCCCGACCGCCCGACCGCCCGACCACCCGCCCCCCGTCCGCCCGCTGTCCCTGGATCCGGCCCCGGACGTCGCTCCCGGGGCCGGACGTCGCTCCCGGGGCCGGCCCACGCGGACTCGGGGTGGGCGTCAGTCCACCCCGAGTCCCTCCCGGAACCTCACGACCTGCTCCTCCGGCTCCCCCGTGTACACCCACGGGACCCACGCCGCCCGCGTGCCCAGGAGCCCGAGCAGTTCCCGCGCCACCTCCACCTGGCCCGCGTAGCAGGCGGCGTGGGCCAGGTAGTTGAGGTCCGCCACCTCTTCGGGCGCCACCGGGCTGCCCGGCTCCCGCCCGCCGATCCAGCGCGCGTGCGTACGGCGCAGCTCCGTCACCGCCAGCTCGTGCTTCCAGTGCTGGTCGAAGCCGCGCACCGGGCCGCGGCCCAGCGCCCCGTCCGCGATGTAGCGGTACTCCTCGACCCGGGCGATCTGCACCAGGACCGGCAGCGGCGAGCCGGGCGGCGCCACGCCGGCCGCGTCCCGCGCGAAGTCGTACATGGCGCCGTGCGTGCCGTGCCAGCGGGCCGACCAGTAGCGCAGCACCTGCGTGTGACCCTCGGTGTTGTAGGGGTCACGGCGTCGCAACTCGGCGAACCAGTGGTGCAGTTGGCGGCGCGGCACTCCGCCCTCGTACAGCCGGGCGACCGACAGCAGCGAGATCCACGGCATCGGGTCCTGCAGCGCCGCGTCCGCCGCCGTGAGGCAGGCGTCCACGGCGGCGTCGATGCGTCCCCGGTCGACGGCACCGCCCCGGCCGGCCGCGATGGCCGTGTCGAAGACCCGCACCACCTCGGTCGCCGCCCGCAGCACCGCCGCGTCCGGGTTGCCCGGCTCGGCCGCCCGCCAGGCCTCGACGGTCGAACTGCCCGCGGCGGCGTGCGAGAGGAGCCGCAGCCGGTGGGTGCGGCGCGACCAGTCGTCACCGGTCGCCGCCAGCAGGTCGCGTACGCCCTGCCAGCGGCCGATGACCATGTCGTGCCGTGCCTCGGTGAGCGCGCGGTCGCCGAAGTCCGGGTCGAAGTCCGGGGTGAAGCGCGCGTGACGTGAGGAGCGCCCCGATCGCGACGGGCGGCGCAGAGCGGCCATCCGGATACCTCCCTCGTGAGCGGAACCTGCGAAAGCTGCCAATCCTGTGGAACCGGTGGGGCCGTGCGAGCCCGTGGAACCGGTGGGCCCGTGCGGAAGCTGCCGGACCGGTGGTCCTGTGCGGAGCCGGGGGGCCCGCGGAGCCGGTGGGCCCGCGGAGCCGGTGGGCCCGCGGAGCCGGAGCGGCCAGGCGTGGCCGCCCGAGGCGTGACGCCCGTCAGAAGTCGGTGGCGAGCGATTCGTCCGCCCGCCGGGCGCGCGGCGAGTCCGGCGAGGCGTAGAGCTCGGCGGCGGCCAGCGCGCGGCCCGCGTCGAGGCGCGCCGGACGGTAGTAGGCGCTGCCCTTCTTCCAGTACACGAGCATCGGTACGACGCCTACGGCGAGACCGCCGAGGCCGATCGCCAGCGAGGCCGTGGACAGTTCGCCGAGCGACTCGACGAAGACCCACAGCATGAACGCCGAGCCCAGCAGGGGCCACACCCCGCCCAGCAGGAAGTCCCGTACGGAGGCGAGCAGCAGCTTCTTGTACGCGACGACCGCGGCGATGCCGGCGAGGGCGTAGTAGAAGGCGATCTGCAGGCCGATCGCGCGCACCGCGTCGCCGAGGACCTGGCCGACCGAGCCGGCGGCGGCCGAGGCCGCGAACATGACGAGCGCGGCGGCGCCGACCGTGAGGACGGCGACCCACGGGGTGTTCCAGCGGCGGTGGACGGTGCCGAGCGCGGCCGGCAGGGTGCGGTCGCGGCCCATCGCGAAGAGCGAGCGGGTGACCTGGATGAGCGTGGTCTCCAGGGTGGCGACGGTGGACAGGAGCACCGCGAGGATCAGCAGCTTGCCGCCGACGCCGGGCCAGATCTCCTGACCGAGTACGGCGAGCACGTTCGCGTCGGCGGCCCGGATCTGCTCGGCGCTGAGCAGCACGTTGACCGCCACCGTGAAGGCCTCGAAGAACAGGAACACGACGCCGATGCCGACGAGGGCCGCGAGCCCGGCCGTGCGGCGGCTGTCGCGGGTCTCCTCGCTGAGGTTGCTGGTGACGTCCCAGCCCCAGTAGTAGAAGGCGGCGATCAGCGCACCGGCCGCGAAGCCGGAGGTGCCGCCGAAGTGGCCGAGGCCGAACCAGGACCAGTCGAAGGCGGTGGCGCTGCCGTGGTGGATCAGCGCCCCCAGGATGAAGGCCACCATGACGAACATCTCGACGCCGGACATGACGAGTTGGGCCCGTACGGTGAGCCGCGCGCCGCCCAGGACGACGAGCAGCATCATCAGGAACCAGCCGGCGCCGACGGCGCAGGACAGTGCGGTGTCGTCGGCGTGCTCGGGCGCGAGCAGGGAGAGTGTGAGCGTCCCGGCGGGGAGCGATCCGGCGACCATGAAGACGGTGGCGGAGAAGACCAGCGCCCAGCCGGAGAGGAAGCCGAGGAAGGGGTGGAGGGTGCGGCCCACCCACGAGTACCCGGCACCGGCGTTGACGTCGATCCGGCCCAGGCGGGCGTACGCGAGGACGATGCCGAGCATGGGTATCGCGCAGTAGAGCAGCGAGGCGGGCCCGGCGAGGCCGACCGCGCCGAAGAGCACGGCGGTGGTGGCGGCGAGCGAGTACGCGGGCGCGCTGCCTGCCACGGCCATCACGATGGTGTCGAACGTGCCGAGGGCGTTGGGCTGGAGACCTCTGCCGGGGGCTCTGCCGGATGCTCTGCCGGGAGTCGTGCGCATGGCGATGTCCTCGGGGCGGTGGGGAGGGGGGAGGGGGCGAGCGAGGAGGATCGGGGTGGGGGGAGACGCGGAGGGGGTGTGCGGGGCAGGGGGGTGACCGTGCCACCAGGGCGCTTGTGGCAGGGAGGAGACGCCGGTCACGGTGAATTCGTGCGCATCGTAGTCGTACCCGTGGGTTCCGGTAACGGCGGCGGGAGGGTTGGATTCCGCTACCGCCGGTAAAGGCTTCCGTACGCCCCATTGGCGTGGTTTACGGGCCTGCCCGCGTTGATCACGAGGTCACGACGGGCCGGGAGCGCCGGGCCGTTCACGCCGAGAACGCGCGACGACACCCGTCACGGCGAGGCGATCGCCCGGGCGGCCCGCACCTCCTGGCGGAGCGCGGAGAGCACCCCGTCCTCGTCACCGCCGAGGTCCACCCGTACCTCCACGAGTACGTCGCTCGACCGCAGTCCGTCGGCCATGTCGCGCAACTGGCGTTCCACGGCGGCGACCTCGGCCGGTTCGGGCGGGGGCGCGCCGTGGTCGACGCGGATCCGGGCGGCGGTGGTGGCGTCCACGATGCGTTCCACGGCGATGGCCAGCGGCCACCAGGCGGCGGCCAGGTCGCCGGCGGGCGGAGGCTCGGTCAGGGCGCGCTGGAACTCCGACCGCACGCTCGACATGTCCCGGTACAGCTTGCGCCGGGCGCGGTGCCGGACGGCCGGATCGGCGTCGGTCGCGCCGGGCGCGAAGGCGAGGGCGAGATAGCCGGCGGTGTCGGCGACGGCGTCTGCCAGCCGGTCGGCGACCCGGGTGTGCCAGGACTCGGGCCACAGCAGGTACCCGGCGATCAGGGCGATGGCACAGCCGATGAGGGAGTCGTAGAGGCGCGGCAGGACCAGGTGGAAGCTCTGGTGGTTGAGCAGGTCGGACAGGAGCAGGATGACCGGGGTGATGGCCGCGGTCTGGAAGGCGTACCCCTTCGCCGAGAAGGCCGGGATGAGGGCCGCGAGCACCATCGTCACCGGCACGTCCCACCAGCCGCGCGGCACCGCGGCGAGCACGGGCGCGGCGAGCAGCAGCCCGCCGGCGGTGCCGAGGGCGCGGAGCACGGCCCGGGAGAACACCGAGCCGAAGTCCGGCTTCAGGACGAAGGTGACGGTGAGCGCGACCCAGTAGGAGCGGGGGACGGGGATGAGCGAGACGAGCGCCTGGGCGAGGCCGATGCAGAGGGCGAGACGGAGGCCGTAGCGCCAGGAGGCGCCGGACAGCAGGGCGCCGCGGGTGGCGCGGTGGACGCGTACGCGCAGGGCGGCGGGGCGGCCGAGACGGTCGTCGACGTTGTACGGCCGGGACTCGGTGCCGTTGACGATGTCCGCCGCGTGGCGCAGGGCCTCGTCCACGGCCTTCTCGGAGGGGCGGTGGGCCTCGGGGAGTTCCGGCGTGGGCTCGCCGGTGCGGTCCGTCTCGACGGTGGCGGCGAGCGCGCGGACCGCGGCGGGGATCTGCGGAGGCAGCGGCCGGTGGAAGCGGCGGGCGGCGAAGTGGGCCGCGGGGGCGGCCTCCAGGAGCGGGATCAGGGCGTTGAGCTGGGACAGCAGGCGCACCAGGGTGGGCGCCCGGCCGTGCTGGCGGGCGCGGCGGGCCAGGACGAGGTCGTACGACTGGTTGAGGGAGGCGGTGACGGCCTGCCGGCGTACGTCGTACGTGTCGGTGCCGGCGGCCTCGAAGAGCTCGGCGACCGCGCGGTAGGTCCCGGCGACGGCCGCCCGCTCGGGCTGTCCGCCGCGCAGCGGCCAGCCGAGGAGGGTCAGGACGAGGACGACGACCCCGCCGAGGCCGAGCAGGACCGGCGCCTTCCACCAGGGCTGGGGCATGGGCAGGCCGGCGCCGACGACGGCGTTGAGGAGCAGGAGCAGTCCGGAGACGGACGCGACGGCGCCGATCGACGAGATCATCCCCGAGACCAGCGCGACGAGCGTGAGCACGGCGACCGCGATCCAGCCCTCCCCGAACACGAGCGTGCCGAGGGTGACGCCGAGCGCGCCGAAGAGCTGCGGGACGGCGATGTTCAGGATCCGCATCCGGTAGGCGTCGGCGGTGTCGCCGATGACTCCGGAGAGTGCCCCCATCGACACGAGCGCCCCGTACGCCGGCCGGTCGGTCGCGAATCCGACGGCGAGGGGCGCGGCCAGCGCGACGGAGGCGCGGACCACGGCGGGCCACGGAACGGGCGTGGGCTGCGGCCGCAGCCCGGCGGTGAGCCACGTGGGCGGGGACAGCCGTGCGGGTTTCGCCATGCGACCAACGTAGGTGGTGGGGGCGGGATCCCGGCCGCCCGGATCAGCTGCGGTAGTTCTCCACCTCGGCGGCGGGGCGCAGGGCCGCCGTGTCGGGATCCTCGCCGAATTCGCTCTTCGCGCGGCGCTGCCGCAGCAGGTCCCAGCACTGGTCGAGCTGCACCTCCACCTCGGCGAGGCGGGCGCGTTCCTCGTCCGGGAGGCCGCCCGTGCGCTGCCGCAGAGAGCGCTCCTCCTCGACGAGGGCGCCGATGTTCTCGAGGATCTCGTCGTTGTCCATGCCTTCCAGCGTGGCCGATGGGTGCCCGGCCCGCAGGTCGGGGAGGGCCGGTTCGGGCCCCGGGCCGGGGCCGGGCACCGCGGTCGCCGTCAGTGGCGCAGCGCCTGGGCGATCTCCGCCTTGGTGTCGCCGGTCAGCGAGCGGTTGCTGCGGGCCGTACCGGACTTGGACTTCTTGGGGTCGACCGCGTCGATGCCGAGGACGACGACGTCGAGGAGATTGCCTTCCGTGTCGCGGAAGTCGACCCTGATCGTGTAGTCGGCGCTCTTGTCCAGGGGGTTCGTCGCGGTGATCTCGGCGACCGTCCGGTCGCCGTCGACGGACGTCGGCCCGGCCTTGACGTCGCCGGTGGCGTTGACCCCGTCCTTGACCTCGTTCATCTTCTGATCCGCGGCCGAGGCGGCCGCCGCGGTGGCGGAGGAGATGATGCTCCCCGCCGTGTCCTTCGCCTGGTCGCACCCGGTGAGGGCCGGCCCGAAGGCGGCGACGGCGAGGACCGCGGCAGCGGCGGACGCGGCGCGGCGGCCGCGGGGGCGCGTCACAGCGTCTCGCGCCCGTACGAGTCGTCCGACGCGAGCGCCCAGACGACGAAGACGGACACGGCCATCGAGAACAGCGCCCACCACGGCTGGTACGGCAGGAACAGGAACTGGGCGATGATGTTGAGCGAGGCGAGCGCGATGCCCGCGATCCGGCCCCACTCGGCGCCCTTGAGGATCCCGATGCCGGCGACGGCGACGACGACGCCGAGGCAGAGGTGGATCACGCCCCACGTGGTCAGGTTGAACCTGTACACGTAGCTGCCGACCCGGGCGTAGACGTTGTCCTCGGCGATGCCGGCGATGCCCTGGAAGACGTCCATGATGCCGACGACCAGCATCAGGACACCGGCGAAGAGGGTGCCCCCGGCGGCCCAGCCGCCGCTGCTCGGCGGTTGCTTCGATGTGCGCGGAGGCGCGGTGTTCTGGCTCATGGCCTCATCGTCGGAGCGCCGGTTCGGTTCCGAACCTTCTGCTGGGCCGTACGGGTGAGGGGAACCGTGCGGCCGATGCTCGTCGCGAGGCGGAGCGGCAGCCGCCGGCCGCGACCCCCGGTGCTCGTCGCGAGGCGGAGCGGCAGGCGCCGGCCGCGCCGCCGGTGCTCGCCGCGAGGCCCGGCTGCAGGCGCCGGCCGCGCCGGACCGCGTCCTCCGCCGGGGGCACCGGTCGGTCGTCGCCCTGACGACCGGCTGATCCACTTGCGGGCGGTACCGCGCGGGTGTGCCCTGGAGGGTGCACCCGCAGGCGCGGGAAAGGAGCCTCGCCATGGCCGCACACGCAGCGGTACCCGCCCGCAGGCAGTTCAGCACGCACGGCTGGGGGATACCCGTCACCCTCGGCGTGGCCTACGCCCTCTACGCCGGGACCAACGCCCGCCAGGGCGGGCCGACGACCTGGGGCGACTTCTGGGTCGGCCTCATCAGCGGCGTCGTCGTCGCCGTCGCCGTGTGGACACTGCACCATTACGGACGGCACCTGAGGCGCGAGCTGCGGGCCGCGGCCTGGGGCACCCTCGCCGGCATCGCGATCGGCTTCCTCTACAGCCTCACCGGCGCGAGCGTCTACTCCTCGGCGATCCTCGGCCTGCTCGTCGCCGCCCTCAACGGGGGAGCCGCGTTCTACCTCTTCTACACGCACGAGGACGCGTCCGGTCACCCCGCGCCGTACTGACCGCGGTCGGTCGCCGGTGGTACGCCACCGCCACCGCCGCGAGCAGCGGCGGCCAGGCGAGGAGCGGCGCGTAGCAAGCCACGAGCAGGGCGTCCTGGGCCGGTGAGGCCGGGATGCCCGGGCCGAGCCCGGCGTACGCCGCGTACGCGCCCCACCCCGCGATCGCGCACAGCCCGGCCACCCCGGCGAGGGCGGTCGCGGTCGCGGCGGTGGGGTTCACGAGGCGCCCGCCGAGGAACGGCATCCACCGCGGGAACACCTCGCCCCAGGCGCGCACCAGCCCCAGGGTCAGGAATGCCGGCAACTCCGAGACGAGGCTCAGGGACACGACGTACACGCACTCGCCGAGCCCCATCGTGGCATCGCCGGCGTCCCGGGTGACCGGCAGCCCGGCGACGAGCGCGAGCCGCCACAGCCCCGACGGCAGCACGGTGAGCGGGACGGCATGGGCGGCGAGGACGGCCCAGCGGGGCACGGTGGGCAGGGCGTTCGGCTTCGGCGTCGGCACGGCGTCAGCCTCGGGGGCCGGGGCGGCCGGGCGTCGCGGCGCCGTCGCCGGGGCGCCCCGTCCGGCGCCGGTGGTACGCGATCGCCACCGCGGCCAGCAGGACGGGCCAGGCCGCGAGCGGCAGGTAGCAGCCGAAGAACAGGGCCTGCTGCGCGGCCGTCATCACCGTGCCGTCGCCGTCGCCGAGCCCCGCGTACTCGGCGTACGCGGACCAGCCGACGGCCGCCACCAGCATGACCGCCCCGGCCAGGGCCGCGCCGGTCGCCAGGCGGGGGTTCACCCGCCGGCCGAGGAAGACCTCGCCCCACGGCCGGACCAGGCCCAGGGTGAGGAAGGCGAGCACCTCGGAGAGCACGGTCAGCGCGATCATGTACGAGAGCGTTCCGGGGCTCGCGTTCAGGTAAGGGGAGGCCTCGACGACGGGCACCCCGAAGCCGAGGGCGAGCCGCCACAGACCGGCGGGCAGCACGGCGAGCGGGACGGCATGGGCGGCGAGCACGGCCCAACGGGGCACGGTGGGAAGAGCGTTCGGCTTCAGCATGACGCCAGGTTGGCGGGTGGGCCGGGGCGGCGGCATCGGCGCGGCGGCCGGTCCTCCTCCGCCGCGCGGGGGAGACGCCCTCGTCCGGACATCGCCTGGACGCCGGGGTGGTCGGCGCTGCCGGCGGTGGCCTCCGCGCGGTGGCGACGCGGCTCTCCAGCCGCAGGTGATCAGCTGCGCGGTGTGGTCTGCTGCACGGCCCAGCGGTTGCCGTCGGGGTCGGCGAAGTAGACGAACGAGCCCCAGGGCTGGTCGTCGATCGGGCTGACCTCGATGCCGCGCTCGGTGAGAGCGGCGTGCGCCTCCTCGATGTCGGCGACGACGACCTGCATGTTGTCCAGGGATCCCGGGGTCATCTCGGTGATCCCCTGCCCGAAGGCGATCGAACAGGCGGAGCCGGGCGGTGTCATCTGGACGAAGCGGATCGCCTCGCTGACCGTCACGTCGTGGTCGGGCCGGAACCCCACCTGCTCGTAGAAGGCCTTGGCCCGGTCCACGTCGGTGACGGGCACTCCGATCAGCTCCAGTTTGATGTCCATGTCGGCATCATCCGCTCCCCCCGGGCGGGTCGCCCGTTGACCTTCCCCCGCCGGGAAGGCCCAGCCTCGGTCGTGCCGGGCGGGAAGCCCGGTCCAGGGAGGCTGAAAGGCTGGGGGCCATGCTGCTGCTGACGATCGGCGACTTCGCCCGTGCCACGGGACTCTCGGCCAGGTCGCTGCGCCGCTACGACGAACTGGGCGTGCTGCCGCCCGCGCGCGTCGACCCGTACTCCGGCTACCGGTACTACGCCGAGGAGCAGGTGGAGCGGGCGCGTCTGGTGGGCTGGCTGCGGCGGATCGGGATGCCGCTCGCCGAGGTCCGTCGGGTCTGCGCCCGGTTCGAGACGGACGCGGCGGGCGCGGCCCGGGCCGTCCGCGCGTACTGGGCCGGGGTCGAGTCGGAGACGGCGGCGCGACGGGACCTGGCGTCCTCCCTGGTGGACCGGATGAGAGGAACCACCACCATGACCACGACTTCCTGCGTCCTGGACGCGGCCGTGCTGCTCGACCGCGGCCTGGTCCGCCCGTCCCAGCAGGACGCGGCGCACGCCGGCCCGCTGCTGCTGACCGTCGCGGACGGATACGGGCCGGAGGGCGCGCGGGCCGCGGGTGCCGCGGTCGCCGCGCTGGGGGCCGTACCGGCCGCCCTGCGTCCCGGCGACGTCCTCAACGCCCTGGAGGACGGCCTGCGCGGGGCGAACGACGCCGTCGCCGGGCTCCCGGAGTCCGGGACGACGCTGACCGCCGTCCTGCTCGCCGGCACCCGCCTGGCACTCGCCCATGTGGGTGACTCGCGGGCGTATCTCCTGCGCGACGGGGCCCTGGTGCGGCTGACCCGGGACCACACCGTCGTGCAGGCGCTCGTCGACGCGGGCGAGCTCGATCCCGCCGAGGTGCCGGACCGGCCGGACCGCGCGCTGCTCCTGAAGGCTCTCGACGGCGGGGACGTGCCGCCGGAGCCGGAGCTCGGGGTGCGCGAGGTGCGGCCGGGGGACCGCCTGTTGCTGTGCACGGACGGCCTCTCGGCGGTGGTGCCCGCCGAGGAGCTCCGGCTCGCGCTGGCCTCGGGCGGCGCCCCGGAGGCCACGGCCCGCGCCCTGGCGGCCCTGGCCCGCGGCCGGGGTGGCCCGGACAACCTGGCCTGCGCCGTCGCGGACGTGGTGCCCGGGCCCCGGGATCGGCGCAGGATCTCCCCCGGCCCCGGCCCCGGCCCCGGCGCTGGCCCCGGCGCCGACGCCGTCTAGGCCGGCGCCTCGTCCTCCGCCGTCCGCCCGCGCACCACCACGACCGGGCACGGCGCGTGCTGCGTCACGTTCGCCGAGACGGAGCCGAGGAAGGCCGCCTTGAAGCCGCTGTGGCCGCGGTCGCCCACCACCAGGAGGGACGCGCCCATGGCCTGGTCGATGAGGACCTGGGAGGGGTTGCCGCTCACGACCGTGCGGATGATCGTGGCGGCGGTCCCGGCCGGGAGCGCCTTGGCCAGGGACTCGTCGAGGATCTGCTGGGCGAGCTCCTCGGGGTCGAACTCGGGCGGCACGCCCGGCATCAGCGTCGCCCAGGACGCCGGGTACTCCCAACTGATCACCGCCTGGAGGGAGTCCCCGGTGAGGGAGGCCTGCCGGGCCGCCCATTTCAGCGCCTTCAGGGAGGACGCCGATCCGTCCACGCCCACCACGATCCTGCCGCCGGCCATCGCCGACCTCCGTTCGTCGTCGTCGTCGGGAAGCCTCACCCGAACCCCGCGTGACAAACGGTTCAATCCAGGCGCAGATCGGCCAACTGCTTCTCGAAGGGGACGAGGTCCCCGTCGGCCTCGGCCTCCTCGCGCGCCGGCCGTGCTCCGACCAGATCCCCGAACTCGCTGCCGGCGCGGGTGATCCGGGTCGGCAGGCCCTCGGTGTACTCGTCGCCGCCCGAACCCCAGTCCTCCGAGGCCGCGTAGACGGCGGTCGGGGCGACCACCGCCCGCAGGTACGCGAAGAGCGGCCGGAGGGCGTGGTCGAGGACGAGGGAGTGGCGGGCGGTGCCGCCGGTCGCGCCGATGAGGACCGGGGTCCCGGTCAGCGCGGCCGGGTCGACCAGGTCGAAGAAGGACTTGAACAGGCCGCTGTACGAGGCGGTGAAGACGGGTGTCACGGCGATGACCCCGTCCGCGCCGGTGACCTTGTCGATCGCCTCCTGGAGCTTCTCCGACGGGAAGCCGGTGACGAAGTTCTTCGCGATGTCGATCGCCAGGTCGCGCAGTTCGACCACCTCGACGTCGACGGCGTACTCCTGCTCGGCGAGCCGGTAGCGGGCGGCCTGGAGGAGGCGGTCGGCGAGCAGCCGGGTGGACGAGGGGCTGCTGAGGCCGGCCGAGACCGCGATCAGCTTCAGGGTGCGCACGGGGTCATGCCTCCTTCTTCGTCGCCGCGGCCGACGACACGGCCGGGTGGAGCGGGGCGGTCGCCGGGACGTCCGCGGGGCGCAGGTTCGCGAACTCCTTGCGAAGGACCGGGACGACCTCCTCGCCGAGGATGTCGAGCTGTTCGAGGACCGTCTTCAGCGGCAGTCCCGCGTGGTCGACCAGGAAGAGCTGCCGCTGGTAGTCGCCGACGTAGTCGCGGAACGACAGGGTGCGTTCGATGACCTCCTGCGGCGAGCCGACGGTCAGCGGGGTCTCGCGGCTGAACTCCTCCAGGGACGGGCCGTGGCCGTAGACCGGCGCGTTGTCGAAGTACGGGCGGAACTCCCGTACCGCGTCCTGCGAGTTCTTGCGCAGGAAGACCTGGCCGCCGAGGCCGACGATCGCCTGCTCGGGGGTGCCGTGGCCGTAGTGCGCGTACCGCTGCCGGTAGAGCCGGACCATCTTCTCGGTGTGCTGCTTGGGCCAGAAGATGTGGTTGGCGAAGAAGCCGTCGCCGTAGTACGCCGCCTGCTCGGCGATCTCGGCCGAGCGGATGGAGCCGTGCCAGACGAAGGGCGGGACGCCGTCGAGCGGGCGCGGGGTGGACGTGAAGCCCTGGAGCGCGGTGCGGAACTTGCCCTCCCAGTCGACGACGTCCTCCCTCCACAGCTTGTGGAGGAGCGCGTAGTTCTCGATGGCGAGCGGTATGCCCTGGCGGATGTCCTGGCCGAACCACGGGTAGACCGGGCCGGTGTTGCCGCGGCCCATCATCAGGTCGACGCGGCCGTCGGCGAGGTGCTGCAGGGTCGCGTAGTCCTCGGCGATCTTCACCGGGTCGTTGGTGGTGATCAGGGTCGTGGAGGTGGAGAGGATCAGGTTCTCCGTGCGGGCCGCGATATGGCCGAGGAGCGTCGTCGGGGAGGACGGCACGAACGGCGGGTTGTGGTGCTCGCCGGTCGCGAAGACGTCCAGGCCGACCTCTTCCGCCTTGAGCGCGATGGCGACGGTGTTCTTGATCCGCTCGTGCTCGGTGGGGGTCCGGCCGGTGGTCGGGTCGGTCGTCACGTCGCCGACGGTGAAGATGCCGAACTGCATCGTGCTCACCTCTCGCCTCTCGAAGTCTTTGGTTGAATCTTAAACTGTCCGCCTCAACGGTGTCACCTCCGCCCCTATTCCCGACCCCTGCCCGGAGGGGCCGTATCCGGCCGAGGGCCGTACGGGGCCGTCCCGCGGCCGGACCGCACGGGGCCCGCCCACCCGCGGCCGGACCGCACGGGGCCCGCCCGCCCACGGCCGGACCGCACGGGGCCCGCCCGCCCACGGAGGGGCCGGCACGGACCCCGCGCGCCCCGCGGCGGCGCCCGTACCCTGGACGTCATGACCGAGGGCACGAAGGACGTCGAGCGCGACGACGAGCACTGGAAGGAGCGGGGCGTGATGCTCCGCGTCTTCGTCTACGTCTTCGCGACCCACGCCTTCGCCGGTTTCGTCTGGCTGCTCTTCTACGTGGGGCAGAACGCCGGGAAGTAGGCGCCGGACGACCGGTTCCCGCCCTCCGCAAGGGCCTCCCGTAAAGTCCCCGACGTGAACGCTGCGATATCGGTCGTCGGAATCGGCGCGGACGGCTGGGACGGGCTCCCCGAGGCCTCGCGCCGCACCCTGCGCGCCGCCGAGGTGCTGATCGGCGGCCCCCGCCAGCTCGACCTGCTCCCCGCCGCCGACTGTCCCGGCACCCGGGTCCCCTGGCCGAGCCCGCTGCGCCCCGCCGTCCCCGGCCTGCTCGCCGCCCACGAGGGGCGCCGCGTCGCCGTCCTCGCCAGCGGCGACCCCTTCTTCTACGGGATCGGGCGCACGCTCGCCGAACTCGTCGGCCCGGACCGCCTCGACGTCCGGCCGCACCCGTCCTCCGTCTCGTACGCCTGTGCCCGGCTCGGCTGGCCGCTGGAGACCACCGAGACGATCTCCCTCGTCGCCCGGCCGCTCGCCGCGCTCGCCGCAGCCCTCCACGACGGACGCCGGCTCCTCCTGCTCGGCGAGGGCCCCGACAGCCCCGCGCGGGTCGCGGGGCTGCTGCGCGAGCGCGGCTGGGGCGGCACCCGGATCCGGGTCCTGGAGCAGCTCGGCGGACCGGGCGAGCGGCTCCTCGACGGCACCGCCGCCGACTGGCCGTACGAGCGCACCGACGCCCTCCACGTCCTCGCCCTCGACTGCGTGCGCGACCCGGACACGCTCCGGCTCGGCACCACGCCCGGCCTGCCCGACGAGGCCTACGAGCACGACGGCCAGCTCACCAAGCGGTACGTGCGGGCCGCCACCCTCGCCGCGCTCGCCCCCGCCCCCGGCGAACTGCTCTGGGACATCGGCGGCGGCTCCGGCTCCATCGGCATCGAGTGGATGCGGGCCCACCGCGGCTGCCGGGCGGTCGCCGTCGAGAAGCAGCCCGAGCGCGCGGCGCGCATCGAGCGCAACGCCGCGGCCCTCGGCGTACCCGGCCTGAAGGTCGTCACGGCCGCCGCGCCCGCCGGCCTCGCCGCGCTCCCCACCCCCGACGCGATCTTCATCGGCGGCGGCCTGACCGCCCCCGGTCTGCTCGACGCCTGCTGGGACGCGCTCCCGCACGGCGGACGGCTCGTCGCCAACACCGTGACCCTGGAGTCCGAGGCGCTGCTCGCCGACCGCTACCGGCGGCACGGCGGCGAGCTGATCCGGCTCGCGGTCGCCGCCGCCGTGCCCGTGGGCGGCTTCACCGGCTGGCGCCAGGCCATGCCGGTCACCCAGTGGTCCGTAACGAAGGGTTGAACAGAGAGATGACCGTCTACTTCATCGGCGCGGGCCCCGGCGCGGCCGACCTGATCACCGTGCGCGGCGCGCGGACCCTGGCGAAGTGCGGGGTCTGCCTCTACGCCGGCTCCCTCGTGCCGACCGAGCTGCTGGCCGAGTGCCCGCCGGACGCGAAGCTCGTCGACACGGCGCAGCTGGACCTGGACCGGATCGTCGCCGAGATCACCGCCGCGCACGAGGCGGGCCAGGACGTCGCCCGGCTGCACTCCGGCGACCCGTCCGTCTTCAGCGCCATGGCCGAGCAGATGCGGCGCCTGGACGCGGCCGGGATCCCGTACGAGGTCGTGCCGGGCGTGCCCGCCTTCGCGGCGGCCGCGGCGGCGCTGAAGCGGGAGCTGACGGTCCCGACCGTCGGCCAGACCGTCATCCTCACCCGCATCGCCCAGCAGGCCACACCCATGCCCGAGGGCGAGGACCTGGCCACCCTCGGCCGCAGCGGCGCCCTGCTCGTCCTCCACCTCGGCGCCCGCTACGTCGACCGGATCGTCTCCGAGCTCGTCCCGAACTACGGCGTGGACTGCCCGGCCGCGGTCGTCGCCATGGCCGGCCGGCCCGACGAGATCGTGCTGCGCGGCACGCTGGAGGACATCGCGGAGCAGGTGAAGGCGGCGGGCATCACCAAGACCGCGGTCATCATCGTGGGCCGCACGCTGGCGGCCTCGGAGTTCCGCGACAGCCACCTCTACGACCCGGCCCGGGACCGCCACACCTGCTGAGGGCGGCCCCCGCGGCCGGACGCCTCAGGCGTTCGGCCGCTTGCCGTGGTTCGCCTTCTTCTTCTTGCGGGCCCGCTTCTTGTTGCCGCGCTTCGCCATGGGACTCCCTCTCGATTGGGGATGCTGCCGACGCCAGCCTAGGGGCGGGCCCCGGGACCCGCATGCCGAATGTCGGACCCGTGCGCTGCAGGGGGCGGGTGACCGTCTACGACGTGGCCCGGGCCTTGCCGGGCATCGGGGAACTGCGCGACCACTGCCGTGGGCTCGCGATGCTGGAGGCCGTGCTGAGCCCGGAGTGGGAGGGGCGGTACTACTCGTTCGCCAAGGACACGGCCTTCATGCGCGACGGGCAGGGCGACGAGTTCCGCATCGTGTTCTGTCCGGCGGGCGCGTACGCGGAGGGCTTCGCCCACGAGGCGCCGATGAGCCCCTGGGCGGGCATGGACACGCCGGAGGTCTGGCCGGGCGTGCTCGACGACGTCCCGGACGTCTTCCGCCCGTACGTCTCCGAGGGCGAGGGCGGCGACGCCCCGCACATCACCGTCTGCCTGTGGCGCGAGGCGACGTCCGCCGCCTGGCGCGCCGGCACCATCGACTTCCCCACCTGGGGAGACGGCGAGCCTGACGGCGCCGACCACCTCTTCGCCCTGCTCGTCGACCGTTCGGCGGAGGCGTACGCGGAGTGGGCCTCGGACTACTACGAGACGGAGATCGACGTCGAGGCCGTTCGCCACGTCCTGGCTCTGCGCCCCCTCACCCGTGAGGTCGTCGCGGCGCTCGACCCGGAGCTGACGCCCGCCGACCTGGCCGAGGACATACGGGAGATCGGCTATCCGGCCTGAGCGGCCGGCGCCCACTCCGGCGCCAGCGCGGACATCAGCGTCGCGTCCACCCGCTCGCCCTCCCACAGCAGGGCGCCCCGGAGCACCCCCTCCGGGCGGAAACCGGCCTTCTCGTAGGCGCGGCGGGCGCGCGGGTTGAAGGCGTAGACCTCCAGCCAGACGCGGTAGAGCCCGAGCGCCTCGAAGGCGTGGCCGACGATGAGGCGGGTGGCCTCGGTGCCGAGGCCGCGGCCGATGCCGGCCGGGGTGAAGCAGATCCGGAAGGCGCAGCTCTCGTTGCCCGGGTCCCACTCGTGGAGGACCGCCTCGCCGACCACCCGGCCCGACGCCCGCTCCACCACGGCCAGGTCGAGCCGGTCGTCCTGGGCGCCGCGCGACCCGTACCACCGGCGCAGCGCGGGCTCGTCGAAGCGGGTGTGGTTCCCGGTCAGCCGGGAGATCTCGGGGTCGCCGAACATCGGCAGCAGCGCCGGGACGTCGTCCTCGGTGACGGGACGCAGCGTGACGAGTCCGCCGGTCAGGGTGGGCTTGTGAGAGAAGTCGACCATCTCGGCATTCTGCGACGCGGCCGGCGCACGCGTCGCGCGAATTGCTGCCCGGTCGGCCCCGCCGACCGGGCGGGCTCGCGATCAGCTGGTGCACGAGGCCTCCTCCAGGGCGTCTTCCCAGGTGTGCTGGTCGGCGTGGTCGGCGAACAGACAGCAGCCCTCGCCGTCGGGCCCCGGGGCGGCCACGGGGCAGTCCGGCAGCACGACGAGCTCGACCTCGCCCCTCCCGTGCCAGCGGAGCCACAGCGCGGTCCCGTACTCGCCGACGTCGGCGAGGAGACCGTAGTGGTCACCGCCTTCGTGTGCGGGCAGTTGGCACTGCACGGCCCCGTCGATGTACTCGGCAGCCGACTTCTCCCACCCCTCACGCGCGAGGCCGAGGGGCACCTGTCGCCAGTGCGCGCACTGCATCACGACACCATCCGGAGGGATCCGGCTGATGTCCGCTCCTGCTCTGCGCACCGACGGCAGGCGCACGGCGGGAAGCGGCCCGGGTTGTCCGGGAGTGCCTGGTCGTCACCCACGCGGACCTCTGTGAGAGGCCCCCACGTGTGGCCGGAGTCGCGCGAGACCCGCAGCGTCATCCGTACGTCGTCGTGTCCGTTCGCCATGGTGAGGAGCATCGCGACCTGCGGGCTCGACCAGAAAGGTCAAGCGGATTACCCAACCTGGGTAACATCACCCTCGGTTGATCAAGTGCAGCGATCCGTAGTCCTCATGCCGGAGCGTGCCCGATGCCCGAGCCACCCCGCTCGCAGGAACTCCCGGTCAGTCTGCTCACGGACCCGGTGATGATCGAGGCATGCCGGGCCAGGGACTTCGGCCGCATCTTTCAGCTGATCAAAGCGCGAGCAGGCATCTACCCGTCGATGATCGCGCGCCGCTGCGACCTCACCCCCAGCCGCGTGGCCGAAGTGATCGCTGGACAGCGGCAGTTGCTTCACATGGATGTGATCGAACGGATCTCGGACGGACTACGCATCCCCGGACACATGCTCGGACTTGCCCGACGCTCGTGGGAGACGCCGTCCAGCCTGGGGGTCACGCCCCGAGCACCGGCCAAGCCGACGGCCTCAGCCGTCGAGCCGCCCGCCGCCGGGCTGCCGGGGGCGGACGTGGACAGCATCCTCGCCCTTGCGGCCGATCGGGACCTCAACCCGTCGACGCTGGACGCACTGCACTCGTCGATCGCCGATTACTGGCGCCGGGACGACGAGCACGGCGGGGAGACCTTACGGCCGGCCGTCGTTGGCCAGCTCCGTTACGTCGTCGATCTCCTGAAGGAACAGCGCCCCGCTCCCATGCGGGACGGCCTGCACAGCATCGCGGCCGAGCTGGCCCGGCTCACCGGATGGACCTACTTCGACGCCCGCCGGTACAACCAGGCGCGTGCCTACTTCACGGAATCCCTCGGACTGGCCAAGGCCATCGACGACCGCCCGTTCATGGCCAACGTCCTCGCCTGCATGAGCCTCCAGGCCACCTACCAGGACAAGCCCGGTGACGCCCTCGCACTCGTTACAGCCGCCCAGGACCAGGCCCGCGCCGCCGCGGGGACGACACCGCGCGTGCTGGCCATGCTCGCGATGCGCGAAGCCTTCGCCCATGCCACCCTGGGCAATCACAGCGCGACCCACACAGCGATCTCGGAAGCCCACACCCAGTTCGGCCGGATCGGTACCGGTGATCCGGACCCGGCCTGGGTCGCCTACTTCGACGAACCGAAGCTGATCGTGGACACCGGCATCGCGCACGGGCGCTTGGGCGAAGCCGCCCTCGCCGAACCCCTCATCGCGGACGCTCTGCGACGCGAGCACGCATCGAACCACCGGGGCCGTGCCTTCCACGCCTTCTGGCTTGCCCGCACCCAGCTCCAGCGCGGCAAGCTCGAAGAGGCGTGCCACACGGCCATGGACGCTCTCGCCCCGGCGGTTGCCGTCAGCTCGCAACGCGTCGCCGGACACCTCAGGGAGTTCTACGAGCAGTTGGAACCCTTCCGCCGTGAACCGGCCGCGGTGGCGTTCGAGTCCCGGCTCCGGGAAGTGCTGCCCCGCCAGGTCAGCGGATCGCCTCGTCCATGAGCACGTACAGCAGTCCGACCAGGGAGCCACTGCTGACGATCTCGCGACGGTCGATCATGCCCCGCACGTCGGCCAGAGGGATCCACTCGATCCGGTCCGACTCGTTCTTCTCGGTCGGCGGAGCCTCGTACGTCGCTCCATCGGCCCGGAAGACGTGGTGCTGGGAGTCCGTAATGCCGTTGGCGGGCTCGGCGTAGATCAGCGGCTTGATCGGACCGGGGCGCCAGCCGGTTTCCTCCAGTACCTCACGGGCCGCCGCCTCCGCCGGGCTCTCGCCTTCCTCGACCAGCCCCATGGGTAGTTCCCACGCCCAGGCGTCTGTGATGAAGCGGTGCCGCCACATCATCAGAACCTCGCGCCGCTCGTTGACGACGGCGGCCACGGCCAGATGCCGGAGCTTGACGACGTGGTGTTCCCAGCGGTTTCCGTCCGGCGTCTCGACGTCGGTGAGCCACAGGTTCACCCAGCTGTTCTCGTAGATCGGACGTTCCCCATGGATCTTCCACTGCATCGCTGCGGCCCCTCTCGATCGAGCTTCAGCATCGCAGAGGACGGTCGGGGGCGGTCCGGTTTCCGTGCGATACACGTCAGAGTGACGAATACTGCCTGCGCGTCATGCCGTGCCGACGGCGCCTCGCCGCCCACAGGTCTTGCTGCAGGCGACGGCCTGAGTCGACGGGCACGGCCTGGCGCGTCATGCCCGGTCGTCGGGCTGGCCTCCGTCGCCGCCGTCGATGACGGTCAGGCCACCGACGGTCTTGGAGGTCGTGTACGGGTCGGGGGCGTCGGCGGGGATGTGCTGGACGGCCTGTCCCTGTGCGAGTCCGTTGCCGTTGAAGACGAAGTCGGGGCGAAGTCGCCAGTTCCGGCCGTCGGCGTAGATAAATCCGGCCTCGGAGAGCTGCCGCAGAGCGCGAGACACCGAGGACTGGGACATGCCGACCTGCTGGGCGAACTTGGTCTGGCTCTCGACGAGGATCAGGCCGTGGTCCTTGCGGTTCTGGATGGCGCACATCTTGTGGAACAGCTTGAAGGAGGCCGCGCTGAGGTCGGCGTCGGCGAGCGCCATGTGTGCCGCGTATCCCATCGTGGTGAACCCTCCTCCTCTGAACCAGAGACTTGCTGCGGTGGAGACCGAGGAGTGGACGGTGAGGTCGTTCACCTCGCCCGTCGACCGGTTGACGGTCTCGATCCGGGTCACCTTCCGGGCCGCACGCACAGATTACCCCCCACGGGTGAATAGAAGACGAGCGCACATGCATGGGCTGATGCAGCCCTGACCATTCCTATGCAGAAATGGGTGAGGCGAGCCTACTCGGGCTATGCAATTCTGGGTAGACCTACCCAAGGTTGGGTGATCTTTGCCTCGTTTCCGCAGGTCAGGAACCCGCCGTGGTCGGCCCGTCTTAAGTAGGGAAGGTCCCCCGCCGTCTGCGGCCCGCCGTGGGCTCGGGAGCGTGAGCAACAAGGAGGCGTGGCTGGGGCCGGGGGTGGCTGATGGAGGCACACGTGGCGGACGACCGCCCGGCTCTCCCGCCGCCGTGGCGTGCTTTCGTGGGCCGAGGTCACGACGGGGCTCCACGGGGGTTCGCAGCGTGGCAAGGGACTCAGGCCTTCGCGGCCCGCCTACCGTTGCGCAGAGTCGGTCAGCGCCCTGGCCCCGCCACCGCCGAGCGCCCCACGACCACGCCCGCGCGGTCGATGCACACCACGTCGACGGCGACGGGGGCGCCGCGCAGGACGGCCAGGGCCTCGTCGCGGGCGCGGACGGCGACCAGGTCGCCCAGCGGGACGCCGGCGGCCTCGCAGAGGCGGAGCGCGGCGAGACCCGTGTTGGCCTCGGCGATCTGCGCGGCCAGGTCCTCGGTGGCGCCGCCCGTGCGGGCCAGGTCGGCCAGGAAGCCCTTGTCGACCTGGGAGCGGGCGGAGTGCAGGTCCAGGTGGCCGGCGGCCAGCTTGGAGAGTTTCGCGAAGCCGCCGCAGACGGTGAGCCGGTCCACGGGGTGGCGGCGGACGTACTTGAGCACGGCGCCCGCGAAGTCGCCCATGTCGAGCAGGGCGATCTCCGGCAGGTCGTAGAGGCCGGTGACGGTCCGTTCCGAGGTGGAGCCGGTGCAGCCGGCGACGTGGGTGAGGCCGCCCGCGCGGGCCACGTCGACGCCGCGGCGGATGGAGTCGATCCAGGCGGAGCAGGAGTAGGGGACGACGACGCCGGTGGTGCCGAGGATGGACAGGCCGCCGAGGATGCCGATGCGCGGGTTCCAGGTGGAGCGGGCGATCTCGGCGCCGTTGTCGACGGAGAGGGTGATCTCGACGTCGCCGGTGCCGCCGTGCGCGGCCGCGACCCGGGCCACGTGCTCGCGCATCATCTGGCGGGGGACCGGGTTGATCGCCGGTTCGCCCACGTCGAGGGGCAGTCCGGGCAGGGTCACGGTGCCGACGCCCTCACCGGCCTTGAAGACGACCCCGGAGCCGGCCGGGAGCAGCCGGACCGTGGAGCGGACCAGCGCCCCGTGCGTGACGTCCGGGTCGTCGCCGGCGTCCTTCACCACGCCGGCCGTCGCGGAGCCCGGCCCGGTCGACTCGACCGCGAGGGCGAAGGCCGGCGTCTGGCCCTTGGGCAGGGTGATCGTCACCGGGTCCGGGAAGTCCCCGGTGAGCAGCGCCGTGTAGGCGGCGGTCGTCGCCGCCGTCGCACAGGCACCGGTCGTCCAGCCGGGGCGCAGACCGGTGTGCTTGAGTTGGGCCGCACGCCCGCCGGAACTCATGAACGGACTCCCAGGATTCCCATGCACGTACTCATCCTCGGCGGGACGACCGAAGCGCGCGCCCTGGCCGGGCTGCTCCACCCGCGGGTCCGTGTCACGAGCTCCCTCGCCGGGCGGGTCGCAGCACCCCGGCTGCCGGCCGGGGAGGTCCGGATCGGGGGCTTCGGCGGGCCCGATGGGCTCGCCGCGTGGCTGCGGGAGCACGCCGTGGACGCGGTCATCGACGCCACCCATCCCTTCGCCGAGCGGATCAGTTTCAACGCGGCCGCGGCGGCCGCCACCGCCCATGTTCCCCTGCTCGCGCTGCGCCGCCCCGGCTGGGTCCCGGTGGACGGCGACCGGTGGCACGAGGTCGCCTCGCTGGACGGGGCCGCGGCCGCCCTCGACGGCTTCGGCGACCGGGTCTTCCTGACGACCGGCCGCATGGGCCTCGCCTCCTTCGCCGCCCGCCCCGAGTGGTTCCTGGTCCGCTCGGTCGACGCCCCCGAGGCCCCGATGCCCGCCCGCACCGAAGTCCTCCTGGACCGCGGCCCGTTCACCCTCGACGGCGAACGCGCACTGCTCGCCGCCCACCGCATCGACGTCCTCGTCACCAAGGACAGCGGCGCCGCCGCGACCGCCCCCAAGCTCGCCGCGGCCCGCGAGGCCGGCATTCCGGTCGTCGTGGTCCGCCGCCCGCCCGCCCCGGCCGGCGTCCCGACGACGGCGACCGCGGAGGAGGCCGCGGTGTGGGTGGGGGCGCGGGAGCGGGCCGGGGGCTGAGCGCGACAGACGCGGGAGGCGGACTTTCAATGGAGGAATGAGCACCGTTCGACGGCTTGCCGCGGCCGGGCTTGCGGCCCTGCTGGGCGCCACCGCGCCCGCCATCGCCACGGCCGCCCCCGGGGCCCCGCCTCCGCCCCAGCCGCCTCCGCAGCTCGACGACGCGGAGGTGAACCGGGCCGTCGGGCGCCTGGACGGGGTCGTGCGGGATGCCATGAGGCGCACCGGGGTGCCCGGCGTGGCCGTCGCCGTGGTCCACAAGGGCAAGGTCGTGGCCCTGAAGGGGTACGGGGTGCGGAAGTCCGGTGAGAAGGCCGCCGTGGACGCCGACACGGTCTTCCAGCTGGCGTCGGTCTCGAAGCCGATCGCCTCCACGATCGTCTCCGGAGCGGTGGGCGTCGACGGCTGGACCCAGCCCGTCGCGCCGCGCGTGCCGGGCTTCGCCCTCAAGGACCCCTGGGTGACCTCCCATGTGACGGTCGCCGACCTCTTCTCGCACCGCAGCGGGCTCCCGGACCACGCCGGCGACCTCCTGGAGGACCTCGGCTACGACCGGGCGTACATCCTGTCCCACCTGCGCTACGAGCCCCTCACGCCGTTCCGCGCGAGCTACGCCTACACCAACTTCGGCCTGACGGCGGCCGCGCAGGCCGTCGCCGACCGGAAGGGCGTGCCCTGGGAGAAGCTCGCCGACGACGTCCTCTACAAGCCGGCCGGCATGAACTCCACCAGCTCGCGCTTCGTGGACTTCGAGAAGGCCTCCGACCGGGCCTGGGGGCACGTCAAGGTCGACGGCGTCTGGAAGCCCGAGTTCGTCCGGGACCCGGACGCGCAGTCCCCCGCCGGCGGCGTCAGCTCCAGCGCCCGGGACATGGCGACCTGGCTGAGGCTGCAGCTGGCGAACGGCAAGCTCGACGGCCGGCAGATCATCGGCGCCGACGCCCTGGAGCGCACCCACTGGCCCGAGTCGGTGCTCGCCCCGCCCCCCGCCCCGGCCGGCCGGGCCGGCTTCTACGGCCTGGGCTGGAACGTGAGTTACGACGACGAGGGCCGGCTCCGGCTCTCCCACACGGGAGCGTTCGCCGAGGGCGCGCACACCAACGTCACGATGCTGCCGGGCGAGCAGCTCGGCATCGTCGTCCTCACCAACACCTCACCGGTCGGCGTCGCCGACGCGGTCGCCCTCGACTTCTTCGACATCGCCCAGACCGGGCGGGTCAGCCGTGACTGGATCCCCCTCGTGAACGCGCTGTACGCGCAGGAGGAGGAAGCGGGCCGCTCGAAGACCGACTACGCCCACCCGCCGGCCGACGCCGCGCCCGCCCGGTCCGCCGACACCTACACGGGCACCTACACCAGCCCGTACTACGGAAGCGCGCAGGTCGTCGCCGGCCCGAACGGCACACTGACCCTCCGACTGGGCCCGAAGCCCCAGTCGTACCCCCTCACCCACTACGCCGGCGACACGTTCAGCTTCGAGACCGCCGGCGAGAACGCCGTCGGCCGCACCGGGGTCACCTTCACCCCGGACGGGAGGGCGTTCACGGTCGAGTACCTGAACACGGAGGGGCTGGGGACGTTCACCCGCAGCGGCGGCTGACGGCCGCCGCCCGGCGTGGACGGCGTAGGGCTACTCCTCCGGATAACGCCGCGGCGTCCAGGCGATCGTCCGGCCGTCGGCGCGTTCGGTGACCTGCGTCTGCGACGAGCCGATCAGCAGCAGCGTGCGCATGTCGACCTCGGCCGGGTCCAGGGTCTTCAGGGTCAGGATGCGGACCGACTGCTCCGGCCCGCCGACGTCGCGGGCGACGACCACCGGGGTGTCGGGGGAGCGGAGTTCCAGGAGGAGGTCGCGGGCGGCGGCCACCTGGTGGGTGCGGGAACGCGAGCCCGGGTTGTAGACGGCCAGGACCAGGTCGGCCTCGGCGGCGGCGCGGACGCGGCGGGCGATGACGTCCCAGGGCTTGAGGCGGTCGGAGAGGGAGAGGGTGGCGTAGTCGTGGCCGAGGGGGGCGCCCGCCGCGGCGGCGGCCGCGTTGGCGGCGGTCACGCCCGGGAGGACGCGTACGGGGATGTCGGCGTACCGCTCCTCCGAGGCGACCTCCAGGACCGCCGTCGCCATGGCGAAGACGCCCGGGTCGCCGCCCGACACGACCGCGACGCGGCGGCCGCGGCGGGCCAGGTCGAGGGCGAACTCGGCGCGCTCCGACTCGACCTTGTTGTCCGAGCCGTGGCGGCGCTGGCTCGCCCGCAGGGCCGGGACGCGGTCGAGGTACGTGGTGTAGCCGACGAGGTCGTCGGCGTTGACGAGCGCGCCGCGGGACTCGGGGGTCAGCCACGGTGCTCCGGCCGGGCCGGTGCCGACGACGACGACCTCGCCGCCGGTCTCCCGGGACTCGGGGGCCACGGCGTCGATGCGGGAGGGGAGGACGGCCACCGAGAAGTACGGGACGGAGGCCGGGTCGACGTCGGCCAGGGCGTCCGTGCGCTCGCCCGCCATGAACGCGCGCTCCACGTAGCGCGCGTCCTCCAGGCGGCCCGCTCGCTCCAGGGCCCGCCGTACGGTCGGGAAGGTGCGGCCGAGCTTCATCACGACGGCCGAGTCGGTGCCCGCGAGGCGGGCGGTCAGCTCGTCCTCCGGAAGGGTGCCGGGGATGATCGTCAGCACCTCCTCCGCCTCGCACAGCGGCTCGCCCAGCCGGGCGGCGGCGGCGCTCACGGACGTGACGCCGGGGATGACGGTGGTGTCGTAGCGGTGCGCGAGCCGCTTGTGCATGTGCTGGTAGGAGCCGTAGAAGAGCGGGTCGCCCTCGGCGAGGACGGCGACCGTGCGCCCGGCGTCGAGGTGGGCGGCGAGGCGGGCCGAGGCCTCCTCGTAGAAGTCGTCGAGCGCGCCCCGGTAGCCGCCGGGGTGGTCGGTGGTCTCCACCGTGAGCGGGTACACCAGCCGCTCCTCGATGTGGTCCTCGCGCAGGTGCTCGGCCGCGATGGAGCGCGCGATGGACCGGCCGTGGCGGGCCGAGTGGTACGCGACCACGTCGGCCTCGGCGATGGCCTTCACGGCGGCCACGGTCATCAGGTTCGGGTCGCCGGGCCCGAGGCCCACGCCGTACAGCTTGCCGGTCACTTCTGGATCTCCGCTTCGTGCGCGAGGGCGTTGAGGGCCGCCGCGGTCATGGCGCTGCCGCCACGCCGGCCGCGGACGACGAGGTACTCCAGGCCGAGGGTGTTCGCGGCGAGGGCGTCCTTGGACTCGGCGGCGCCGATGAAGCCGACCGGGATGCCGAGTACGGCGGCGGGCCTGCCGGCGCCCTTCGCGATCATCTCCAGGAGGTGGAAGAGGGCGGTCGGCGCGTTGCCGATGGCGACGACGGAGCCCTCCAGGCGGTCCCGCCACAGCTCCATGGCCGCGGCCGAGCGCGTGGTGCCGAGCTCGGCGGCGAGCCCCGGGACCGCCGGGTCGGACAGGGTGCAGACCACGTCGTTGTCGGCGGGCAGCCGCTTGCGGGTGACCCCGCTGGCGACCATCTGCGCGTCGCACAGGATGGGGGCGCCCGCGCGGAGCGCGGCGCGGGCCGAGGCCACGACACCGGGGGAGTACGCGACGTCCTGGACGAGGTCGGTCATGCCGCAGGCGTGGATCATCCGCACCGCCACCGTGGCGACGTCGGCGGGCAGGTCCGCGAGATCCGCCTCGGCGCGGATCGTGGCAAAGGAGCGGCGGTAGATCTCCGCCCCGTCCTTCTCGTACTCGAACATCCTGGGGCTCTCGCTCATCTCGTCGTGGTCGTGGTGCGGGCCGTGGCGACCGCTTCGGGCAGGGAGGTACGGGGTGTGGGGACGCCGGCCACCAGATAGCCGCCGTCGCCGGTGGCGAGGACGTCGACCCAGGTGCCGTGCGGGTGGCCGCAGCGGCGTTCGCAGCCGGAGAAGTGCACGGGCAGGAGCCCCGCGGGCGCCCGGCGGGCCTCGGCGCGCACGTCGTCGAGGGCCTTGGCGCAGCCGGGGCGCCCGGTGCACGCGGTGACCCGGGCGCCGGGCGCGTCGGGGCCCGTGATCAGGCCGTGCGCGGCGAGTTCGGGGAGCCGGGCGGGGGCGGTGCGGACGACCGCTCCGCGCCAGGGCGTCAGCCGGATCCCGTCCGCGGGCGGCAGCGCCCGCAGCTGGGCGCCGGTCAGCCGGCCGAGGGGGGCGAGGACGTACACCGCTGCCGCGCCGAGGGCTCCCGGCACGGGCGGCGCGCCCTGCGGGAGCGGGGAGTCCGGCGCGGCCTCGGCCCGGATCCCGGCCTCCTCCAGCGCTCCGGTCAGGTCCGGCGCGTGGCCGGCGGGCAGTTCCCGTACCCGCCAGGCGCCGGTCCCGGCCGCCGCGGCGGTGTCCAGGAAGGCGAGCGCGGCGGCCAGGGCGGCGCGGGGCGCGTCGGCGGCGGGGACGCGGAGGACCTCGGGGCCCACCCGGAGGTCCGCGCCCGACGGCCCTGCGACCAAGGTCACATCGCCGCCGAGTCCGGCGACGTCGCCGCGCCCGTCGTCGAGGACGAAGAGAAACCGGCCCGAAAGGGACGCGGCCCGGGGCTCGTCGCACAGCAGCGCGTCCAGTTCGCGCACCCACAACTGCACGTCCCCGTGGCCGAGTCCGTCGAGGCCGGCGGCCGGCGAGGCGACGATGTTGCGCACCCGCTCGTGGGTGGGGGAGGGCAGCAGGCCGGCGGCGTCGAGGAGAGCGGCGAGCTCGGCGCCGCAGCCGTCCCGGAGGCCGCGCAGCTCGGCGTTGCCGCGCGAGGTGACACTGATGCCGCCGTCGCCCAGGGCCTCGGCAGCGGAGGCCAGCATCTCCACCTGACCTGCCGTCAAGAGGCCGCCGGGCAGGCGGAGTCGGGCCAGGAAGCCGTCGTCGGCGGCGTGCAGACGCAGCGCCCCCGGGCATGCGTCACCACGGTCCCGTATGAGTGGTTCGCCCCGTTCGGGCGAGCGGTGAGGGGTGGGCGGCATGGCGGCGAGCATACCCACGGCCCCGCGGCCGACCGAGGGCTCGCGCGGGGGTGTGATCAGGCCTACTCGCCCGCACCGCCCCACCCGTGGACCCGCACGATCTAGGATGCAGACCGGCATGGGGTCCCAGGACCCCGGGGAGGAAGCCCGGTGAGAATCCGGCGCGGTCCCGCCACTGTGAGCCGGTCCCGGGCACCCGGGCGACCGGTGAGTCAGGAACTCCCTTCCCCAGGCTCTCGGCTTCGCCCGAGCAGGGGAGGCCCCAACCCATACGACCACCCGGGGCGCGGACAACCCCGAGGAAGGCCTGAGCTCGCCATGCTCCTGCTGCTGTCGCACTCCGACACCGACCTGCTCAGCGCCCGTGCGGCGAACGCCGCCGAGGGCCCGGTCGCCTACCGCTTCGCCAACCCGGCCCGGCTGCCCCACGCCGACCTCCCCGCACTCCTCGACGGCGCCGAACTCGTCGTCGTCCGCCTCCTCGGCGGCCTGCGCTCCTGGCAGGAGGGCCTGGACACGGTCCTCGCCGCCGGGAAGCCGGTGGTCGTGCTCAGCGGCGAACAGGCGCCCGACGCCCAGCTGATGGAGGCCTCCACGGTTCCGGTCGGCGTCGCGACCGAGGCCCACGCCTACCTCGCGCACGGCGGCCCGGCCAACCTGGAGCAGCTGGCCCGCTTCCTGTCCGACACGGTCCTGCTGACCGGCCACGGCTTCGAGCCCCCGGCGCCCGCCCCCACCTGGGGCCCGCTGGAGCGGACCGCGAGGAACGAGACCGGCCCGACGGTCGCCGTGCTCTACTACCGCGCCCACCACATGAGCGGCAACACCGCCTTCGTCGGCGCCCTGTGCGACGCCGTCGAGGAGGCCGGCGGCCGGGCCAAGGCGCTGTACGTGGCGTCCCTGCGCGCTCCCGAGCCGGAGCTCCTCGACGAGCTGCGCGGTGCCGACGCCATCGTCACCACCGTCCTCGCTGCCGGCGGCACCAAGCCCGCCGAGGCGCAGGCCGGCGGCGACGAGGAGGCCTGGGACGCCGGCGCGCTCGCCGCGCTCGACGTGCCGATCCTGCAGGCGCTGTGCCTGACCGGCTCGCGCGCCGCGTGGGAGGAGAACGACGAGGGCCTGTCGCCGCTCGACGCCGCCAGCCAGGTGGCCGTCCCCGAGTTCGACGGGCGCCTGATCACGGTCCCGTTCTCCTTCAAGGAGATCGACGAGGACGGCCTCCCGGCGTACGTCGCCGACCCCGAGCGGGCCGCCCGGGTGGCCGGCATCGCCGTCCGGCACGCCCGCCTCCGGCACATCCCGAACGCCGAGAAGAAGCTGGCGCTCGTCCTCTCCGCGTACCCGACGAAGCACTCCCGGATCGGCAACGCGGTGGGCCTCGACACCCCCGCCTCGGCCGTCGCCCTGCTGCGCCGACTGCGCGCGGAGGGCTACGACTTCGGCCCGGTCGAGGACATCCCGGGTCTCGTCTCCGGCGACGGCGACGAGCTGATCTACGCCCTCATCGAGGCCGGCGGCCACGACCAGGACTGGCTCACCGAGGAGCAGCTGGCCCGCAACCCCGTCCGCATCCCGGCCGCCGACTACAAGCGCTGGTACGCCGAGCTGCCGGCCGAGCTGCGCGAGCAGGTGGAGGAGCACTGGGGCCCGGCGCCCGGCGAGATGTTCCTCGACCGCTCGCGCAACCCGGAAGGCGACATCGTGCTCGGCGCGCTGCGCCGGGGGAACCTGCTGGTCCTCATCCAGCCGCCGCGCGGCTTCGGCGAGAACCCGATCGCGATCTACCACGACCCCGACCTGCCGCCGTCCCACCACTACCTGGCGGCCTACCGCTGGATCGCCGCCCGGGCCGAGGACGGCGGCTTCGGCGCCGACGCGATGGTGCACCTGGGCAAGCACGGCAACCTGGAGTGGCTGCCCGGCAAGAACGCGGGCCTGTCCGCCGCGTGCGGCCCGGACGCGGCCCTCGGCGACCTGCCGCTGGTCTACCCGTTCCTCGTCAACGACCCGGGCGAGGGCACCCAGGCCAAGCGCCGGGTGCACGCGACCCTCGTCGACCACCTGGTGCCGCCGATGGCCCGCGCCGACTCCTACGGCGACATCGCGCGGCTGGAGCAGCTGCTCGACGAGTACGCGCAGATCAGCAGCATGGACCCGGCGAAGCTGCCCGCGATCCGCGCCCAGATCTGGACGCTGATCCAGGCCGCGAAGCTGGACCACGACCTGGGCATGGACGACCGCCCGGACGACGACGGTTTCGACGACTTCCTGCTGCACGTCGACGGCTGGCTGTGCGAGGTCAAGGACGCCCAGATCCGCGACGGTCTGCACGTCCTCGGCGGCGCCCCGACCGGCCCCGAGCGGGTCAACCTGGTCCTGTCGATCCTGCGCGCCCGCCAGATCTGGGGCGGCACCCAGGCGCTGCCCGGTCTGCGCGAGGCCCTCGGCCTGGACGAGTCGGCCGCGACCCGGACGACCGCCGACGAGGCGGAGGCGAAGGCGCGCGAGCTGGTCGAGGCGATGGAGGCCGCCGACTGGGCCGTGGACGCGGTCCCGGCCCTGGCCGAGCCGTACGGCCCCGAGGTCGCGGACGTGCTGCGCTTCGCCTGCGAGCAGGTCGTGCCCCGGCTCGCCGCGACCACCGACGAGCTCGACCACGCCGTCCACGCGCTGAACGGCGGCTTCGTGCCGGCCGGCCCGTCCGGCTCGCCGCTGCGCGGCCTGGTCAACGTCCTGCCGACCGGCCGCAACTTCTACTCCGTCGACCCCAAGGCCGTGCCGTCCCGGCTCGCGTGGGAGACCGGCCAGGCGCTCGCCGACTCGCTGCTCACCCGCTACCGCGACGACAACGGCGAGTGGCCCACCTCGGTCGGTCTCTCGCTGTGGGGCACGAGCGCGATGCGCACGGCGGGCGACGACGTCGCCGAGGCCCTCGCGCTGCTCGGCGTCCGCCCGCTGTGGGACGAGGCCTCGCGCCGTGTGAACGGCCTGGAGCCGATCCCGGTGGCCGAACTCGGGCGCCCGCGCATCGACGTGACGCTGCGCATCTCCGGATTCTTCCGGGACGCCTTCCCGCACGTCATCGGACTGCTCGACGACGCCGTACGGCTGGTCGCGGGCCTGGACGAGCCGGCCGAGGACAACCACGTCCGCGCCCACGCGCAGGCCGACCTGGCCGAGCACGGCGACGAGCGCCGCGCCACCACCCGCATCTTCGGCTCCCGCCCGGGCACCTACGGCGCGGGTCTGCTCCAGCTGATCGACTCGCGTGACTGGCGCACCGACGCCGACCTGGCCGAGGTCTACACGGTGTGGGGCGGATACGCGTACGGCCGCGGGCTCGAAGGGCGACCGGCGCGCGCCGAGATGGAGACGGCGTACAAGCGGATCGCGGTCGCGGCGAAGAACACCGACACCCGCGAGCACGACATCGCCGACTCGGACGACTACTTCCAGTACCACGGCGGCATGGTGGCCACCGTCCGCGCGCTGCGCGGCACGGCCCCGGAGGCGTACATCGGCGACTCCACCCGCCCGGAGACCGTCCGCACCCGCACCCTCGTCGAGGAGACCTCGCGCGTCTTCCGCGCCCGCGTGGTCAACCCGCGCTGGATCGAGGCGATGCGCCGCCACGGCTACAAGGGCGCCTTCGAGCTGGCGGCGACCGTCGACTACCTCTTCGGCTACGACGCCACCACGGGCGTCGTCGCCGATTGGATGTACGACAAGCTCACCGAGGCCTACGTGCTCGACCCGGAGAACCAGGCCTTCCTGAAGCAGGCCAACCCCTGGGCCCTGCACGGCATCGCCGAGCGCCTCCTGGAGGCCGAGTCCCGTGGCATGTGGGAGAAGCCGGACCCGGAGACGCTGGCGGCGCTGCGCCAGGTCTTCCTGGAGACGGAGGGCGACCTCGAAGGCGCGGCGGACGCCGACGAGGCCTGAGTGACGATCCCGGTCCGCGCGCACCGTGCGTGCGGACCGGTGCGGGGACCTGGGGTGGGGTGGTGGGCGTGCGTGCCCGTGGAGCTGTGACGACGCCGGTGACGACGGCGGTGGTGCTGGGCCTGTGCCTGGCCCTGGGCGCGTGCTCGGCCGGGGGAGACGGGGGTACGCCTCCGAAGCCGAAGGCCCCGAGGTCCGCGCCCCCCACCACGGCGGCACCCCCGACACCCTCGGCGACGCCGTCCGCGGACGCGGACCCGACGCCGGACCCGGCCGCGAGCGCGACCCCGTCGCCCGTCCGGGTCACTCCGGGCGTCGGCGGGCGCTCGGCGAAGCCGTACCGGCCCGGGGCCTCCGGCGGCGTCGGGAAGAAGACGGCGGCGGAACCGCAGAACCCCTACGCGGGCCCGAACCCGCCCCCGGCGCCGGACCGCCCGGAGCCGCCGCCCTACACGCCGCCGCCGGCGTACCAGCCGGGCGACCCCGTCACCGTCGTCCCGGTCCCCACCTTCGAGCAGGCCCCGTTCACACCGGACACGGTGCGCTGACCCACGGCTCCAGCTCCACCCGCCGCCCCCGGAAACCGTCCCGCAGGCGCCGGTCGTGGCTCACGACCACCAGCGTGCCCGGGTAGTGCGCGAGAGCGGCCTCCAGCTCCTCGACCAGGCCGGGGGAGAGGTGGTTGGTCGGCTCGTCGAGGAGGAGCAGGTCGGCCGGGGCGGTGACCAGGCGGGCGAGCTCCAGCCGGCGCCGCTGCCCGGCGGACAGGGCCCGCACCGGGGTGCGCAGGTCGGCGGGGGTGAACAGGCCCAGCCCGAGCAGCTCCTCCTCCCGGCCCTCGCCGAAGGCGGCGGCCAGGGGGCGCGGGTCGTGCGCGGGCGCGGGGTGCCCGGCGGTGTCCTGCCGCAGCATCCCGGTACGTTCCGGGGCGCTCACCGTGCCCGCGTCCGGGGCGAGTTCGCCCGCCAGGAGCCGCAGCAGCGTGGTCTTCCCCGCTCCGTTCGGGCCGGTGACCAGAAGGCGTTCGCCGGGCTCCAGGTGCAGGGCGTCCAGCCGCAGCCGCCCCTCGACCCGCACGTCCGCCAGGTCGACCGGCGCGGCCGTGCCCTCGATGCGGGCCGCGAACCGCAGCGGATCCGGCGGCCTGGGCACCGGGTGCCCGTCGAGCTCCCGGAGCCGGGTGCGGGCGGCCCGGATGCGGCTCATCGCACCGTGCGCCCGTGACCGGGCCCGGAAGGCGCCGGCGCCGCTGAACGCGGCGGGGGCCTTGCGCGGGATGCGGGAGAAGCGGTCGATGGTGCTGTCGGCGATCCCCGCGTACCGGGCCCGCTCGGCCCGCCATTCCCCGTACTCCCGCTCCCGGCGGGCGCGTTCGGCCGCCCGGTCGGTCAGGTAGCCGGCGTAACCGTTGCCGTGGCGCCGTACCGTCCGGGTCTCGTGGTCCACCTCCAGGACGGCGGTGGTGATCCGGTCGAGGAAGGCCCGGTCGTGGGTGACGGCGACGACCGTACCCCGGTGGGCGCGCAGCCGCTCCTCGAGCCAGCCGACGGCCTCGTCGTCGAGGTCGTTGGTGGGCTCGTCGAGCAACAGCAGCTCGGGGTCGGCGGCGAGGGTCGCGGCGAGCGCGAGCCGGGAGCGCCTGCCGCCGGAGAGGGTGCCGAGCGGCCGGCCCCGGTCGAGCGGCGCGCGCTCGCCGAGCTGCCGGAGCACGGTCTCCACGCGCCGGTCGGCGCCCTCGCCGCCGCGTGCCTCGTAGGCCGCGAGCAGCGCGGCGTACCCGTCGAGGTCGCCGGTCGCGGCGAGTGCGGCCTCGGCCTCGTGGATGCGCCGCTCCAGTGTCCTGACCTCGGCCAGCGCCCGGTCGATCGCGTCGCCGACGGTGGCGGTGCCGGGCAGGTCCAGGGTCTGGGCGAGGTGCCCGACGCCGCCGGGGGACTCGACGGTGACGGTGCCGTGGTCGGGCTCCTCGATGCCGGCGAGGAGGCGCAGCAGGGTGGACTTGCCGGAGCCGTTGTCACCGACGACCCCGACGCGCTCGCCGGCCTGGACGGTGAGCGAGACCCGGTCGAGGACGAGCCGGTCCTGGACGTGACGGTCGTCGTAGCGCTTGGTGACGTCGAGGAGATGGACACGGAACAAGGGCGACCTCCCGGGGTGCGGCGACAGGGACGGGATCCGTGGAGCGCGATCCATGCAACGAGACGTCTCGTCTCGTTGCGTCCCCTACCGTACGCCGCGGACCCCCGCGCCGCAAGACGTTTCGTCTCGTCGGGTTCGGCGGGGCTCAGGCGGAGGTCAGGCGGAGGCCAGGCGCAGGATCAGCGCCGCGCCCGACAGGAGGGTGAGGACGACGACCGGCGCCACCGCGTGGTCCTTCGCGCGGACGTGGCTGATGAGCGCGCCGAGGAAGTAGAGCACCAGACCCACGGCAGCGGCCGCGCCGAGCGCCGGCACGACGAGCCCGGCGAGCAGCCCCAGCGCGCCCGCCGCCTTCGCGGTCCCCAGCCACGGAAGCCAGGACTCGGGTACGCCCAGCTTGGTCATGTTGCCGGTGACCTGCGGGTTCCGGGTGAAGGTCAGAAATGCGGAGGCGGCGAGCGCGAGCGCCAGCAGCGCGGCGACGACGGCGTAGGCGATGAACATGGAACTGCTCCAATGATCCGGGGGCGGAAACCGTTGAAGACTAACAATGATTCATCGCGCTCCACAATGGAGCCGCTGTTACGGTGGACGGCATGGCAGCAGCTGACCCGAACGACCGCCTCGGCTTCCTCCTCTCCTTCCGCGGGGAGCTCACCGGCGCGCGCATCCGGGCCGCCGTGGCCGTCGCCGGGCTCCACCCGCGCAACGCCATGACCCTCATGCACCTCGCCCCCGGGGCCACCAGTCAGCGCGAGCTCGCCGCCGTCATGGAGGTCGACCCCAGCCAACTCGTCGCGATCCTGAACGAGTTGGAGTCGGACGGGCTGTGCGAACGGCGCCGCGACCCGGCCGACCGGCGGCGCCACATCGTGGAGATCACCCCGGCGGGCCGCGACGCCCTGGAGCGCGTCGACGCGGCGGTGAGCGCGGCCGAACGCGAGCTCTTCGGCGACCTCACCGAGGCGGAGCAGGTCCTGCTGCGCGGCCTGCTCGACCGGGTCGTCGTGGACCCGGCCGGCCACGAGTGCGGCGAGTAGCGGACGCGGAGGGCGGGCGCCCGGCAGGCGTGCCCGGCGTGGACCGCACGGCGGGCGTCGCCGAGGGGCTCGGCAGCCCGCCCGCCGTCTTCCCGAGCGGGCGCGGCGGCTTCCTGGGCGGGGAGTTCGGCCGGCACGGCGCCCCGGAGACGTTCGCGAATGCCCTGCGCGCGGCGCTCGAAGCGTGACTCCTGTCTGAGGCGTCCCGGCGACCCGTGCGCCGGGTGAGGGTGGGGTGGTCCCGGCGGTCGGGAAGGGATCGCCCACGCGGTAGTTGTTCTAGTAGAGTGCAAACAACTAGAACCAAGGGGGGTTCATGAACCGTCTCCGCGCGCTCGCCGCCGCGCCCTTCGTCCTCGCACTCGCGACCCATCTGCTGCTGCTCGCCCTCTGGTACGACCGCCTCCCGGATCCGCTCGCCACGCACTTCACCGCCGGCGGCGGCCGGCCGGACGGCTTCACCGGCCTCGGCACCTACGCCGCCCTCAGCACCGCCCTGCTCCTCACCCTCGGGGCCGGCTGGACCCTGCTGGTCCGGCGCTCCGCGCTCTGGGGTGCCTGGGCCACCGCTGGCTTCGCCGTCGCCCTGCTCGACCTGCTCCTCCGGGCCAACGCCGCCGCGACGGACGCTCCCGACGCCCGCTTCCCGCTCGCCCTGCTCTCCCTGGCCGCCGGCGTCGCCGGACTCGCCGCGCTCGCCGGTCTCGCGCTCACCCGCCTCGTACCGAAGCCCCCGCCCGGGACGCCCGATCCGGTCCGTGAGCCCCGTCTCGACCTCGGCGCGCACGAGCTGGCCGGCTGGTCGTGCGTCACCGGCTCGCGGGCGACGGGCGCGCTCTCCGCCGGCTTCCTCCTCGCGGGCGCCGCGGGGCTGCTCCTGGCCCTGTTCCTCGGCCCCTGGCCGTACGCCCTGATCGGCCTGGTGGGCCTGGTCGTCGGGGTGCCCGGGCTGGCGCTCTCGCAGGTCCGGGTCACCGTCGACCGGCGCGGCCTGACCGTCACCCCGTCCCTGGTGTCCCGCCCGCGCATCCGGATCCCGCTCGACGAGGTGGTCTCGGCGAGCGTGCGCGACGTCGACGCGTTCGCCGAGTTCGGCGGCTGGGGCTACCGCACCCGGTCGCACCGCTCCGGTCTCGTCCTGCGCTCCGGCGAGGCCCTCGTCGTACGCCGGGCGGGCGGCTGGGAGTTCGTCGTGACCGTCGGCGACGCGGCGACCGCCGCGGGCCTGCTCAACACGCTGGTCACCCGTGCCTGAGCGGGACATCGCCGGGACTGAGAGGATCTGACCGTGCTCTTCCGGGTCGACCCCGCCTCCGCCGCCCCGCTCGGCGACCAGATCGCCGCCTGCGTCCGCGGCGCCCTCGCCGACGGCACCGCCGCCCCCGGCGAACGCCTGCCCGCCGCCAGGGAGCTCGCGGACTCCCTCGGCGTCAACGTCCACACCGTGCTGCGCGGCTACCAACGCCTGCGCGAGGAGGGCCTGATCGAGCTGCGCCGCGGCCGGGGCGCCGTGATCGTGGCGGGCGCGCAGGGTCCCGGCCGCGCCCAGCTCGTCGAGCGCCTGCGGGAGCTGGCCGCCGAGGCCCGGCGCCTCGGCCTCACGGACGAGGAGTTCCTGGACCTCGCCCGGTCGGGACTCGGTTGACGGGCGGCATCAGCCGGCCGGCGCTCCCAGGCGCACGTTCCAGCGCCCCGAGCGGCCCGACAGCTCGACCCGTTCCAGCGGGCGCACGTCGAGGCGCCAGAAGACCGCCTCCGGTGCGCCCAGCGCGTGCGCGACGCCCGCGCGGATCACGTCCGCCTCCGCGAAGGCGATGACGGTGCCCGGCTCCAGGGCGTCCATCCAGTCCGCGACCCGGGCGCGCAGTTCCCGCAGGGACTCGCCGCCGTGCGGGGCGGCGGCCGGATCGGACAGCCACGCGGCCACCGACTCCGGTTCGCCGGCGCTGAGTTCGTCCAGGCTCCGGCCGCGCCACCGGCCCATCGCGCAGCCCGCGAGCGCCGGTTCGGCGGCCACGTCCGCGTGGCCGAGGAGGGCGGCCGTGTGCGCGCAGCGGGGCGACGGCGAACGGAGCAGCCGGACCCGGGGCCCGGGGCACAGCGGGGCGACGCTCCCGTCCCGCGGCGGCTCCAGCGGACCGGCGTCGTCGAACCGCGCCTCGCGCAGGCCCCGGTTCATGGCGGGCGCGATCAGGGCGAGGCGCACGGTCCCGCTGCCGGTCCCGGGCGCGGACGTGGGCGTGGTCATGGGTGATTCATCCCTCAGCGTTTCAGGCGGTCTTGGCGTGTAGTGATCGGCGCGGTACCGTCAGTCGACATTTCCATATGAACGACGACGGCGAGACGGAAGCCCGGTGCAAGTCCGGCACGGTCGCGCCACTGTGAGCCGCCCCCAGCCCGTGGGCGGTGAGTCAGACCCGACGACCGTCGTCGCGCACCACCGTATGGGACGCGAGTTCCCGAGGAGGTTCCACCATGGCCGAGGCCATTGCGTCGCCCGCCGTTCCGTCCACCCCCGCCGTCACGGTCCCGCTCACGCTGCCGGTCCGCGCCGTGCTGCCCTGGGCGCTGTTCGTCGGTGTCCTGATGCTCGTCGCGCTCTACTTCGTCGGCGCGGAGCAGGGTGCCACCTCTCTGTTCGCCGGCAGCGACGTGCACGAGTGGGTGCACGACGGACGTCACCTGCTCGGTTTCCCCTGCCACTGAGGGGCCACCGCAGTCATGTCGTCCCCCGCTCACGTCCCCACCGCCCCCACGGGCTCGCTCGTCGGAAGACTCCTGCTCCGCGGCCTGCTCGCGGGTCTGATCGCCGGACTGTTCGCCTTCGCCGTCGCCTACGTCGCCGGTGAGCCGTCCGTCAACGCCTCGATCGCCGTCGAGGAGGCCGCCGCCAAGGCGGAGCACGCCGCGCCGGCGCACGACCACGGCGCCAACGGAGCGGCCACCCAGGCCGACTCCGAGGAGGAGATCGTCAGCCGGGACCTGCAGTCCACCGCGGGTCTCGCCACCGGCGTCCTCGTCTACGGCGTCGCCCTCGGCGGCATCGCCTCCCTGGCGTTCTGCTTCGTCCTGGGCCGGGTCGGCCGGTTCACCGCGAAGGCCACCGCGGCGCTCGTCGCGGCGGCGGCCTTCACCACGGTGTATCTGGTGCCGTTCCTGAAGTACCCGGCGACCCCTCCGGCCGTCGGCAATCCGGACACCATCGGGAAGCGCACCACGCTGTTCTTCCTGATGATCCTGCTGAGCGTGCTGCTCGGCATCGCCGCGGTCGTCGCGGGCCGCCGGCTCGCGCCGCGCCTCGGCAACTGGAACGCGACCGTCGTCGCGGGCCTCGGTTTCGTCGCCGCGGTCGGGATCGCCTGCGCGTTCCTGCCCGGGAACGAGGACTCGGTGGCGGGTACCTTCCCCGCCGCCGTGCTGTGGGACTTCCGGCTCGCGACGCTGGGCATCCAGGCGGCCCTGTGGGTGGTCTTCGGACTCGCCTTCGGGCTGCTCGCGGAACGGCTCCTCGCACCGAGGACGGAGACGGCGCAAGCCGTCGGGGCGGCCGCACCGGCCGCCTGAACCCGGTGCCGCGCCGACGCGACCGGCCCCGTCCGCCCGATGAGGCGGGCGGGGCCGGTCGCGTTCCAGGCCGGTTTCTTTCGGATCAGGCCAGCTCCCGCACCGGCGTGCCGTCCAGGAAGGCCTCGATGTCCTCGACCGCCTGGCCGAAGTAGCGGGCGTAGTTGCCCTCGGTGACGTAGCCGAGGTGCGGCAGCGCGAGGACGTTCGGCAGGGTGCGCAGCGGGTCGTCGGCGGGCAGCGGCTCAGTCTCGTACACGTCCAGGCCAGCCCCCGCGATCCGGCCCTCGCGCAGGGCGCCGAGCAGTGCCGGGCCGTCGACGAGACCGGCCCGTGAGGTGTTGACGAGATACGCGCTCCGGCGCATGGCCCGCAGTTCCGGCTCCCCGATCAGGCCGCGGGTGCGGTCGGAGAGCACCAGGTGCAGGGAGACGACGTCGGCGGCTCCGAGCAGTTCGTGGAGCGAGGCCGCGCGCCGTACGCCGTGCCCGGCCGCGCGCTCGTCGGTGAGGTTCGGGCTCCAGGCGATCACGTCCATGCCGAAGGCCTGCCCGATCCGCGCCGTGCGACCTCCGATCCTGCCGAGGCCGACGAGGCCGAGGGTGCGGCCCTCCAGGTCCGCGCCGACGGTCGACTGCCAGGGTCCGCCGTCGCGCATCGCCCGGCTCTCCGTGTGCACCTGCCGGACGAGCCCCAGGATCAGCGCCCAGGTGAGTTCGCTGGGCGGTACGGAACTGCTGTCCGTGCCACAGACGGTGACGCCCCGGGCGCGGGCGGCGGCCACGTCGACGGACGCGTTGCGCATCCCGGAGGTGATCAGCAGCCGCAGCCGGGGCAGGCGGGCGAGGAGCGCGGCGTCGACGGGGGTGCGCTCCCGCATCACGACGAGGATCTCGCAGTCCTCGACGGCGGCGACGAGCTGGTCCCGGTCGACGAGGTGCTCCCGCAGGACGCGCACCTCGACCCGCCCGTCGAGCGGGCCCCAGTCGGCGGAGGAGAGGGCGACGCCCTGGTAGTCGTCGAGGATCGCGCAACGCAGCTTCATGCACCGCATGATGGCGGACGTGAGCCGGCCGCGGCCCGCCGGGGGCGCGCGGCTACTGCCAGTTGATCCGGGCCTTGACCGCGCGGGCGGCCTTCCACCCGTAGCTGAGGGCGTACGCGGAGACCGCCGACGGGGCCGGCTTGATCTGGAGGACCAGCTGGTCGCCGCGCGGCCCGATCCGTACGGTGTGCGGCTTCCTGCCCGAGCCGGGCAGCGAGACGGCGTGCTCGTCGGCGCGCTTGCTGACCTTGCCGCCGAGGGCGCCGCCGAGGCTGCCGCGGGCGCTCAGGCCGTGCGAGGTGCAGCGCAGCGAGAGGTGCCAGTCGCCCTTGGGGAGGACGGTGCCGCCGTCGGCGGTGGCCAGGTCGACGGAGGCGCGGAAGCAGGCCCGCCCGTAGTCGTAGGTCTCCTTGCCGCGGGTGACGGTCAGATGCGGAGAGGGGACCTGCTCGGCGGGGAGGGCGATCTCGCGCCCGGTGCCGGCGTGCCGGAGGACGAGCTCGGTCACCAGGTCGTCCGTGTCGACCTGGTCGAGGTAGGCGTATCCGGAGAGCTCCAGGACGGTGCCGCGCCAGGCGAGCCGCTCGACTCGGCGGCGCGGGCTGACGCCGAGGGCGGCGGTGGTGATGTCGCACAACTCCGCGTGCAGCGGGGACTCGACGGCCGGGAACGGTGGTGCCGCGTACAGCCGTCCGTCGCGGATCACGGCCTTGCCGGGCTGCCCGTCGCGGTTCCACCGCACGACGGCGGCGAGCTCGTCCACCAGCCCCTCGCGCAGGCAGTGCGCGACGAGCTTCTCGTGGACGGACTTCTCGGCGAGGATCTCGGGGCTGATCCACTTCAGCGCGTACGGCCGGGCCAGCTCCACCATGCGCCGGAACTCCTCGGCGTCGCAGTCGGTGAGGAGTTGGTCGAACCGGCGGATCATCTCGACGGTGACGTGCCGGCCGATGAGGTGGTTGCGCAGCGGGCCGGGTTCGGTGAGTCCGGTGACGAGAGAGACCATCTCGTCGGCCTGCTGCAGGGCGACGGGGAAGTCGAGCCAGTCGGCGGTGATGTTGCCGTTGTCGCCCCGCTTCACGACGTAGTAGCAGTCGTAGTCGCCGACGATCGAGATGACCTTGCTGTGCAGATAGGCGCGGGCGACGAAGTGCTGGTCCTCGCTGACCCGCATGTGCTCGGGGAAGCGCAGGCCGTGCTTCTCGATGAGCTCGCGCCGGAACAGCTTGAAGGGCATCAGGGTGTAGTAGACGTCGCCCTTCGACAGGTCCGCCTTGGCGACGTTCTTCGCGAAGACCTGCTTGGGCACCCGGCGTCCCACGCCGACCAGCTTGGCGAGCACGGTGTCCGAGCCGTTCTTCTCGGCCGTCGCGACCAGCCGCTCCAGCGCCTCGGGACCGAGGCAGTCGTCCCCGTCGACGAAGAACACGTAGGTGCCGGTGGCCTGGTCGAGCCCCACGTTCCGCGGTCGGCTCGGCCCGCCGGACGCTTCCTGGTGGATGACCTTCATGACCCCCGGATGCCGGTCGGCCCACGCGTCGAGCACCTTGCCGCTGCCGTCGGTGGAGCCGTCGTCCACGGCGACGACCTCGATGGCGTCCAGGCCGATGGTCTGTTGCTCGATCGACTGGAGGGTCAGTTCCAGGTACGGCATCGAGTTGTAGACCGGAATGACGAGCGAAACGGTAGGCGTACGCAGAACGTTCATCTTCGGAACCCCCAGCAAAGATGGTGTGAAAGCTGGTCGCAGGCGCGCATAGTAACGCCTTTCGGGGGTAGGGGACTTAGCCGTTCGAAAGCGCTTGGGTCGTTCGAAAGCGCCCGAGCCGTCGCCCGGGACGAGGCGCCGTACGACGGCCGCCCGTCCCGGAGCCCCGGCTCTGCGTCCCGGGGCTCCGGTTCTGAGGACGTGATGGGGGTTCAGGCGGTTGCCTCGGCCGGGGTGGGAACCCCGGTCCCCTGGCGTACGACCCGGCGGCGTCGGGACGGCATGCCCGACGTCGGGGTGGCGACGCCCCAGGCCGCGCCCTTGCAGATCAGCTCCTTGTAGAGAGCCGCCAGACGACCCGTCAGCGCGCGGTCGACCGCACGGTCGTCGGCGGTCACGAACTGGATCAGGCCCTCCTTGCGGCCGAGGGAGATGCACTGCTGGAAGTAACGGATGGAGATGTGGGGGACCTTGGCGCCGGTGAGCCGGGCGGCGATGGCGTCGGCCGCCTGCCAGGCCATAGGGACACCCGAGGCGCAGGACATGCGCAGCGGCTTGTCCTGGGGGCCGATCGCCAGCGCCGCGTCGCCCACGGCGTACACGTCCGGGTGGGAGACCGAGCGCATCGTCGCGTCGACCAGGATCCGGCCGCCCTCGCCGAGTTCCAGGGTGGTGCCCTGGGCGATCGGGTGCACGGCGAACCCGGTGGTCCAGACGGTGACGTCGGCGGGGACGGTCCGGCCGTCCGCGGTCGTCACGCCGTCCGCCGCCACGGCGGTGACCGCCGCGTGCTCGTGGACCTCGATGCCGAGCCGGTCGGTCACCTTCCGCAGATGGGCGCGGCCCTTCACCGAGAGCCAGTCGCCCAGGACGCCGTGGGTGGCCAGGGAGACGGCGAGGTCCGGGCGGGCCTCCGCGATCTCGGTCGCGGCCTCCAGCCCGGTCAGGCCTCCGCCCACGACGACCACGGGCCGGCCGGCGGGCAGGGCGGCGAGGCGCTCGCGGAGCCGGCGGGCGCCCGGCCGGCTGGACAGCTCGTGGGCGTGCACGGCGGTGCCGGGGACGTCGCCGTCGTTCCAGCCGCTGCCGAGGGCGTAGACCAGGGTGTCGTACGCCAGCTCCGCCGGTCCGTCGGTTCCGGTGACGGCGACCGTCCGGCGCTCCACGTCCACGGCGGTGACCTCGGCGAGCCTCAGCTCCACGCCCGTGCCGGCGAACATCTCGGCGAACGGGCGGGGCCGGAGGTCCTGGCCGGCGGCGAGCTGGTGGAGCCGGACGCGCTCCACGAAGTCGGGCTCGGGATTGACGAGGGTGATGGTGACGTCCTCGCGGTGCAGCCGCTTGGCGAGGCGGCCGGCGGCGATGGCTCCGGTGTAGCCGGCTCCGAGGACGACGATGCGGTGCTGCATGTCCGTGCTCCTGTCTGAGCGGGGTCCGCCGTTGTCCGGCGTGGTGTCGCCCCTTGAACCGGGCGGCCCCCGGTTTCCTGACAGGATTCGCATGTGACCCGCGTCACATCTCCTCAGAGGGTGTGGAGCGGGCCCTCCCCGTGGTCCGTGGCGGCCCACAGCTCGGTGGCGCGGACCAGCTTGTCGGGGTTGACCTGGCTGCGGACCGCCGCGATGCCCTCCGCGGTGACCTCCAGGCAGGTGATGCCGACGACCCGGCCCTCCACGACCGCGAGGACGGCGGGTCCGCCGTTGGCGGTCGTGGCGTAGATCTCGGGCACGCCGCCGACGTGGGCCCGCTTGGCCGCGGCGGGCTTGAACAGGCCGCGCAGGAACGTGGCGACCGCCTTCGCGCCCTCGAACGCCTTGGCGCGGGCCGGGACCTTGCCGCCGCCGTCGCCGACCGAGACGGCGTCCTCGGTGAGCAGCCGCACGAGGGGCTCGGTCCGTCCGCTGGTCGCCGCGGCCAGGAACTCCTCGACGATCCGGCGGGCGGTGGCCTCGTCGACCTCGGTGCGCACCTTGCCGTCCGCGACGTGCTTCCTGGCCCGGTGGTAGATCTGCTGCGCGGCCGCCTCGGTGATGTCCAGGATCTCGGCGATCTCCCGGTGCGGGTAGTCGAAGGCCTCCCGCAGCACGTACACCGCCCGCTCCTTGGGGGCGAGGCGCTCCAGGAGGACGAGGACCGCGTACGACACCGACTCGCGCTGCTCGGCGGTGTCGGCCGGGCCGAGCATGGGGTCCCCGGCGAGCAGCGGTTCGGGGAGCCACCGGCCCACGTAGGTCTCGCGCCGCGCGCGGGCCGACGTCAGCTGGTTGAGGCACAGATTGGTGAGGACCTTCGTCAGCCAGGCCTCGGGGACCTCGATCCGCGCGACGTCGGACGCCTGCCAGCGCAGGAAGGTCTCCTGCACGGCGTCCTCCGCCTCGCTCGAGGAGCCGAGCAGCCGGTAGGCGATGGCCGCCAGCCGGGGCCTGGCGGCCTCGAACCGGTCGACGTCACTCATCATCAGGGCCATGCCACGATCCTAGGGCCTGTCCGGCCAACTGGACTGAGCTGCGGTTCCGTCGAAACGCACGAACTGCGCATCCCAGGTCGATCAAGGTTCATGTTTCAACGCCTGCCTGGTGAAAGGCGGTTGGCGACCCACTCCTGGAACAAGCCGAACCAGCGAACGGGGAAAGCCTTGTCCGAGAAGCTGCCTGGCCGTCAGATCGAGATCTCCTGGCCCGACCTCGGCATCACGGTCACCGCCGACCCTGACGACCGCGATCCGGCACTCGCCGAGGCCCTGGGGGACGCGCTGCGCAGGCCCCACCGCACACCCTGTTCCGCATGGAACTCGCGGCGGCGTCCCTGTCGACCCTGACGTACGGCCCGACCGGCACCGCCACGCTCCACACCCTCAACGACACCCACCACCTGACCTGAGCCCCCGCGGTGGGGGAGGCCATGGGGGAGGCCGGCACCGACAGCGCCGCCGGAGCGCCCCAGGTGCCACGGACGGGAGCTAGTCGGTCTAGCGCCCCGCCGCACCCGCGCCGGGAGCGGAGGCCGGCACATCCTCGGGCAGGAAGGTGTCGTCCTCCCCGAAGTCCGGTGCCATGAAGGGGTTCGTGGTGGGAGAGGGAGATGCCGTGGCGGCATAGGAGGGCGCCCCTTCCGGGGCGGAGAACGGCGAGGTCAGGTCGATGGGAGGGCTCCTCTTCGGTGGGGGCCCGTGAACGGGCCGGGTGTGCCCTGACCGGGCACGGCGGTGCTACAGCTTGCTCATCTTGGGGTACGGGCTCAGGATCCGCTCTTGCTTCGAGCCGAAATCCACGACTGCCGCGATCCCGTTCTCGACGCCGACGACCCGGCCGAGGCCGTGCACGTCGTGCGTGACCTGGTCGCCCACGGCGAACTGCTTGGGAGGCAGCGTGACGGGAGGCTTGAAGGGGCTGGTGGGCAAATAGCGCTTCGGTGCACTGGGCTTTGTCATTGTCGCCAGTATGCAGCCCCGGGCATCCGATCGCTGCGGCTGTGCACGCCCGCAGTGCGCGGTGACCGGAGAGTCTCGCCGAAAACGCCGGCCTCAGGTCGCTGACCTGGCGCTTTTTCGGGAGCGGGTGACGGGGATCGCACCCGCGCCACCAGCTCGGGGAATCACCCGGCAGCGGGCCCTGCTCATCGACCCCGACCCGGGCCTGTGCCCGCCCGGGCCGCCGTTCCGGCCGAGCCCCCGTTCGCACGGCGCATCAGGCGGTGGGCTGGGGCTGTCGCAGTTCGGCCTGGCCGAAGAGGAGTGCGTAGCCGGCGGGGAGGTGCCGGAGGATCCGGGCGAGGAGGTCGGGGCCGGTGAGGCGGGTGACGACGGCGAGTACGGCGCCGGCGTCCCAGCGGGCGACGGCCGGGGTGACGCCGGCGCGGGCGGCCATGTCCTTGACGAATCCCCAGCCGGTGAGCCGTTCGGTGTCGGGGACCTGGGCGGTCAGGGCGAGCGCGGCCTCGACGGGCAGGCACTGGGCGAGGTCGACGCGCTCGTCTCCGACGACCTGGCGGCCGAGGGCGGCCAGGACGGTGCGGACGGCTTCCTCGGCGCGTTCGAGGGTGGGGTAGGCGCCTTCGTAGCGCACGAGTTCCAACATCTGCTCGAACGTCATGGCGGGACGGGCCGGGTTCGGTCGACGCTGGTCGTACATGGTGCTGCGGTTGCCTTTCTCGTCGGGGTTCTGCTGCCGGCCGGTGGCGTCGGCCGGTCAGGCGGGCCGGGGGTGGCCGAAGAGGAGGTCGTAGCCGGGCGGGAGCTGCAGCAGGACTTCGTGGGTGAGGGCGTCTCCGGCCGCGGCGGCCACGGTGGAGAGCACGGAGCCGACGTCCCACAGGGCCGTCTTCTCGGTGGCGCCCTCGATCCAGGCCGCGGTCGCGCGGACGAAGCGTTCGGGGGAGAGCGGTTCCGCGGCCTGCAACGGGTTGAGGAGGATCAGGGCGTAGGTCTCGGGGAGCCGGGCGGCGAGTGCGGCCCGCACGGCCCCGACCAGGTGCGCGCCCAGGAGGCCCAGGACGACACGGGCCGCCCGGTCGGCTTCCTCCCGGGTCCGGTACTCGCCGCGTTCCCGGACGTGGTCCAGGAAGGCTTCCCGGTGCATCGGCATCTCAGGTCACCTCCGGAGGAGGGCGAAGAGGGGCGGGCGCGGAGGACGGGGTGCCGGAGGGGGAACGTTCCCCGCCCTCCGCCGCTTCCGGGCCGGTCAGCCGGAGATCTGCCTGCGGCCGGACGCGCCGCCGATGGCGACCTTCCGCGGCTTGGCGCGCTCGGAGATCGGGATCCGCAGGGTCAGGACGCCGGCTTCGTAGTCGGCTTCGATGTGCTCGGTGTCGAGGGTGTCGGCCAGCATGATCTGGCGGGAGAAGACGCCGAGGGGCCGCTCGGAGAGCTCCATCTGCACAGCGTCGGACTTCTCCGCGGGCCGGCGCTCGGCCTTGACCGTCAGCATGTTCCGCTCGACGTCGATGTCGATCGCCTCGGCGCTGACACCGGGGATGTCGAAGGCGATCACGTACGCGTCGCCCTGCCGGTAGGCGTCCATCGGCATCACGGACGGCTTCGACCACGTGCCGGACGCTCCGGAGAGCTGCTGAACGAGTCGGTCCATCTCGCGGAACGGGTCGGTGCGCATCAACATCGCGAAACACCTCCAGTCGGTTCAGGCAGGAACTGCCAATGCGCTTCAACGCTCCTGTTGTAACATGTCATCGAAGCGATGACAAGAAATGAAGTCATCTGGAGGATGACAGGCACGGAGGTCACCATGGACGAGACAGCGGACGCGACTCCACCCGTCCCCTTCCTTGTCGCCGCCGCGGCACTGGAGACCATCGACCAGGTCGTCAAGGACGCGCAGCAGGCCGCGCCGGCGAGCACGTCCGCGGCGGCGTCGCCACCGGACGCGGGGCCGCACCCGGCCCTGGCCGCACTGCTGACACTGCGCGAGGTCCGCAAGCAGCTCGCCGGGTGGGAGACCGGTCTCATCGAGACCGCCCGCGGCCAGGGCGCCAGCTGGGCCGAGCTCGCCGGCCCCCTGGGGGTCGCCAGCCGCCAGGCCGCGGAGCGGCGCTATCTCCGTATGCGGCCCGGCAGGGCCGGAAGCACCGGAGAGGAACGCGTCCAGGCCACCCGTGACACCCGTGCCGCAGACCGGAACGTGGACGCCTGGGCTCGTGACAACGCCGCCGATCTGCGTCGTCTCGCCGGCCAGATCGCCGCCCTCACCACACTCCCCGCCGGGGCGGAGGGCGCCATCGGCGACCTGAACCTCGCCCTCGCCGACAACGACGCGGCCCGCCTCGTCCGCCCGCTCGCCGACACCCGGCCCCACCTTCGGCCCGAGGACGCCGAGCTTGCGGAACGCCTCGACGCGCTGACCCGCCACACGGACCGGCTCCGCCAGGACACCCACGACCAGCGCAACACGTGACCCGCACCGCCGGCGGCGCGGGCCGGCGGCTCCGGACAGTCGGTGCTGCACGCGGGCGTGCGGCACCTACGGGACCACTCGTACGGCTGACGTGGGGGCGGACCTCGCACGGGCAGCCGCTCGTGGGCAGTCCTCCACCACGCACTCGGTCCGTAGCTTCCGGTCGGTGCCGACGCCGGGCGTCCTCACCTCACGCAGGGTCCTGAGGCGTGCCGGATTCGGCGGCGCGGCGGTACTCGGCGTTGATGCGCTGGGCTTCTTCGAGCTGGTCTTCCAGGATGATGATGCGGCAGGCGGCCTCGATCGGGGTGCCCTGGTCGACGAGTTCGCGGGCGCGGGCGGCGATGCGCAACTGGTAGCGGGAGTAGCGGCGGTGACCGCCCTCGGAGCGCAGCGGGGTGATCAGACGGGCCTCGCCGATGGCGCGGAGGAAGCCCTGGGTGGTGCCGATCATGTCGGCGGCCCGGCCCATGGTGTAGGCGGGGTAGTCGTCGTCGTCGAGACGGTCGTACGAGTCATCTGCTGTCATTTGCACCTCTCCGTGAAACGCGTCGAGGGGCCCTGGCGCCGTACGGCACCAGGGCCCCGAAGGAACTACTACACCACCTGCCGGCCCTGACAACGCGCCGGCGTTCTGTGTCCGCGTGCCCGACCTGATCGCTGCGGGGTGCGGAGGGATCGCAGTTGCTTGACCGGAGACCACCTCACTATCGATGTCCTGCGGTACCCAGGCTCGCTTCCGCCCGGGCGATCCTGATGGCGCTGCGTTCCTCCGTTCCTTCCTCGGTGACCTACTTCTTGTCAGGGGTACTGCTCACTGACTTCACTGCTGGGTACAGCGGTACCGCATGCACGAGACCGCAACCGCGATGACCGCGGCCCCGCTCTCGGAGGCCCCTGACCTGCGGGCCACCCGGTCCGGCCGCCAGATTCGTCGCCGTCCTGCGAAAGCCCTGGCTTCGAATCTCCGCCGCCGCACCGTCCTGCTCGACTACCTGTACCGCTGGTTCTGCTTGCCGGCAGTTCATCTCTGCCAGGCCCTGCTGTCTCTCTGGGTTACGAGAAAAACCATAACGAGGCCGCCACCCAATGTCTACTCCGGCCGACATAGATTTTCCGGTGCGAGGTGGGTAGGCAATCGATGTCGGCGGGGTGTGGGTGGTCGCGCAGCCGGGCACGGCGGGGGCGCCCGCAGGCGCGGCCGGGGGCGCCCGCAGGCGCGGGTGCGGGCGACCGCAGGTCCGGGTGGGGGCGGGCGGGCAGGCCGGACGCGGAAAGACGGGCGGCCCCCCACCATCGCATGTGGGGGCCGGTAGCTCGATCAGGCCGGACGCGGAAGGACGGGCGGCCCCCACATCGCGTGTGGGGGGCGCCGGTAGCTCGGTCGGGCCGTCGCCGGGGAGAGGTCGCGCAGCCGGAGCCGGTCGGTGTACGCGGGGCTGTCGCGGACGGTGGTGAGCTGGGCCCGGGTGACGAGGCCGGTGTGCGCTCAGGCCGCCGTGCCGGCGGAGCGCGTGCCACCGACGCGCCTGGTCGCCGGGGCGGGGCCGCGTCGACCGCGAGAGCGCGGGGCGCGCTTGCGCTGCTCGGTGGGCGGCGGGGTGATCGTCACGGGAATGCCGGAGGGGGTCCGCGCGCCGGTGATCCGGGCGAGCGCCTGCTCGCCGGAGCGGACCTGGGTGGTCTCCGGCACGATGCCGGCGGTGGTCATGAGGCGGGTCATGTCGCGGCGCTGCTGGGGCGTGACGAGGGTGACGACGCTGCCTGACTCGCCGGCCCGGGCGGTACGGCCGCCGCGGTGGAGGTAGTCCTTGTGGTCGGTCGGCGGGTCCACGTTGACGACGAGGTCGAGGTGGTCGACGTGGATGCCGCGGGCCGCGACGTTCGTGGCGACCAGGACGGTGACGTGTCCGGTCTTGAACCAGGCGAGGGTACGGGCGCGCTGTGGTTGCGTCTTCCCGCCGTGCAGGGCGGCGGCCCGCACGCCGCTGCGGAGGAGGTCCTCGGTGAGGCGGTCCACGGCGTGCTTGGTGTCCAGGAACATGATCACCCGGCCGTCGCGCGCGGCGATCTCGGTGGTCAGTCGCTGCTTGTCGGCGCCGTGCACGTGCAGGACGTGGTGCTCCATCGTGGTGACCGCGCCCTGGGAGGGGTCCACGGAATGGACGACGGGGTCGGTGAGGTAGCGGCGGACCAGGAGGTCGACGTTGCGGTCCAGCGTCGCGGAGAACAGCATCCGCTGACCCTCGGGGCGTACCTGGTTCAGGAGCGCGGTGACCTGGGGCATGAAGCCCATGTCGGCCATCTGGTCGGCCTCGTCCAGCACGGTGATCGCGACCTGGTTCAGCCGGCAGTCGCCGCGGTCGATGAGGTCCTTGAGGCGGCCGGGGGTGGCCACGACGACCTCGACACCGCCGCGCAGCGCGTTCGCCTGGCGGCCGATCGGCATGCCACCGACGACGGTGGCCAGGCGCAGCTTCACGGCACGGGCGTAGGGGGTGAGGGCGTCGGTGACCTGCTGGGCGAGTTCCCGGGTCGGGACCAGGATCAGGGCCAGTGGCTGACGGGGCTCGGCGAGCTCCCCGACGGTACGGGCCAGTACGGCCAGGCCGAAGGCGAGGGTCTTGCCGGAGCCCGTCCGGCCGCGGCCCAGGACGTCACGTCCCGCCAGGGAGTTCGGCAGCGTCGCACCCTGGATGGGGAACGGGACGGCCACGCCCTGCGCGGTGAGCGCGGTCAGGAGACGCCCGTCCAGGCCCAGGGCGGCGAAGTCCTCGACGGCGGGCAGCGCCGGAGTGATCGTCTTCGGCAGGGCGAACTCCCCCTGCGCCGGGGCGGGACGCCTGCCGTATCCGCCCGACCGGCCCGGACCTCCCGATCGGCCCGAGCCGAACGAAGCGGAACGACCGCCCCGACCCGTTCCGGCGGAGGAGTCGTACGTGTGTCCGCCGTTGCGGCGAGTGCGGGAGGAACGGCCGTTCGTGCGTGTGGGGTTCATTCAGAACCTTCCTTGATACGGCGCGTATCAGGAATTCCGGCAGCGTATGGGCGGCGACGGGAATCACAGGAACGGGCCGAATGAAATGCGACCGGTAGGCGGCGTGGCTCAGGGCCGTTAGTTTCCGGTGCAACTGGGCGAGCACGGAATGCGGAGACGCAGGCTCACGTGAAAGCGCGGTGAAATGCATGCAGCTGGGGCCCGCACCCCGAGGGATGCGGGCCCCAGCTACGTGTTACGCGTCGGCGTCAGGCGGAGACGATGTTCTCGGCCGTCGGGCCCTTCTGGCCCTGCGCGATGTCGAAGGAGACCTTCTGGCCCTCCTGGAGCTCGCGGAAGCCCTGGGCGGCGATGTTCGAGAAGTGGGCGAACACGTCGGGGCCGCCGCCGTCCTGCTCGATGAAGCCGAAGCCCTTTTCCGAGTTGAACCACTTCACGGTGCCAGTAGCCATGTCATATCTCCTTGAGGCATTACGCCGGCGCCCGTACCTTACGGACGCCGTGTCGCCGCGATGATGCCCTGCCCGGAATATGACCGGAAATACAAGACGCTTCCGCGTGATCTGCACCGCGGGAAGCGCCTGAAGTTTTTGGGTACCAAAACTGCAACTGCTTCGAAGGTAGCACGTCGCCGCAGTTCGTGTGCGTCGAAAATTTCCCCTGCGTGTCACCGCCAAAAACTCTCTTCGTGATGCCCCCTAAAACCTCAGACCGCGAACGGAGGTATTCATGCACTCCGAGGGCGGCGTTTCGCAACGGCGCGGCGCCGTCCGCCGCTCACCGCCCCCGGGGGGGCACTGCCGTCGGCTCACCTGCTGCCCTCGTCAACTCCCGTTGATCTCCAGGGTGGACGGGGCTAAGGTCTACGGCGACATCGCGTGTCGGTCACCGGCTGGGTGAGGCATGGAGGTGTCGGGACATGCCTTCGGAGGCATTCCTTGTCAGTCGAGTTGAACCACACGATCGTCCATGCCCGGGACAACCGGGAGTCCGCGGAGTTCTTCGCGAAGCTGCTCGATCTCGAGATCACCGCCGAGTGGGGTCCGTTCATCGCGGTCGGCCTGGGCAACGGCGTCACCCTGGACTTCGCCACCGTCCCCGCGGACAGCATCACCCCCCAGCACTACGCCTTCCTGATCTCCGAGGAGGAGTTCGACGCGGCGTACGCGCAGATCGAACAGCGCGGCATCGAGCATTACGCCGACCCCCACCGGAAGCAGCCCGGCACGATCAACCGCAACGACGGTGGCCGTGGCGTGTACTTCATGGACCCGGCGGGCCACGCCATGGAACTCATCACCGTGCCGTACGGCGGCTGGACCTCGTAACCACATGCGCCGAGGGCCGCACTCCCGGCGAGGAGTGCGGCCCTCGACCGCTGTTCGTGCCCCACGGGATCGCCGTCAGCCCCCTGCGGTGCCGGCCCCGGGCCCACGGCGGACGCCATCAGCACCAAAAGGAACGGCGCTCTGCTCAGGCGCCGCACGAGCAGCCGGCGGCCACCTTCGCCTCCTCGGTCGTCCGCGTCGGGGTCGTCCGCGTCGGGGTCGTCCGCGTCGGGGTCGTCCGCGCCGGGTCGACGGCCTTCCCTTCGGGGGTGCGGCAGGCCGTGGTGCCGCAGCAGGCGTCCGGTGTGGTCTCGGCGGCCTTGGTGAGCGTGTCTGCGTCGGCCTTGACCACGTAGACCTCCCAGGGCTCCCTGCCCGGGCCGGTGACCCAGACCTTGTCCTGGAGGGCGTAGCAGCACGCGGTGTCGTTCTCCTCGAAGGTGGCGAGTCCGGAGTCCTTCAGGCGCGTGGTGGCCGCGGTGACCTGGTCGGTGCTGTCGACCTCCACGCCGAGGTGGTCGAGCCGGGTGTCCTGGCCGGCCTCGCCCTCGATGAGGACGAGCTTGAGCGGCGGCTCGGCCACGGCGAAGTTGGCGTATCCGGGGCGACGCTTCGCGGGTTCGACGCCGAACAGCTTCGAGTAGAACGCGACGGAGCCTTCGAGGTCGGCGACGCGGAGGGCGAGCTGGACGCGGGACATGGCCGTCTCCCTGATCTTCACGATCCGATGCTGTTTCGATGTCTGTCGATACAGCTTGGCGAGATCGACGTTGCCACTGGATTAGATGGCTGTCAACATAGACGCATGTCGAAATCAGAGTTGCCGGTGATCGGGCAGGACGATCAGGTGGCGTGCTGCTCGCCGATGGTCCGTGAGCCGCTGGACGAAGCGGACGCCGTCGACCTGGCCAGGATGTTCAAGGCCCTGTCGGACCCGATCCGGTTGCGCCTGCTCTCGCTGATCGCCTCGCACGAGGGCGGCGAAGCCTGCGTGTGTGACCTGACCGGCCCGTTCGACGTGTCTCAGCCGACGATCTCCCACCACCTGAAGGTGCTGAGGGAAGCGGGCCTGGTGGGCTCCGAGCGCCGCGGCACCTGGGTCTACTACTGGGTGCTGCCCGCCGCCCTCGCCCGGCTCTCCTCCCTCCTCCAGGCACCGGCCGGAGCCGTACCGGCCGGAGCGGTCAGTTGACGCCTCCCCTCGGGCGCCGTGCCCTGGCCGAGCTGATCGGTACCGCCGCCCTGGTCGCGATCGTGGTCGGCTCCGGAATCCAGGCCACCGGGCTGACCGACGACGTGGCCCTCCAGCTGCTCGCCAACTCGCTGGCCACGGTCTTCGGCCTCGGCGTGCTCATCGGGCTGCTCGGGCCGGTCTCCGGGGCCCACTTCAACCCGGCCGTGACCCTGGCCCTGTGGTGGACCGGTCGCCGCGACGGGGACGGGGACGGGGACGGCTTGGAGCTGCGCGCCGTGGCGGCCTACGTGCCCGCGCAGATCGTCGGCGGCCTCGGCGGCGCGGTGCTGGCGAACGCGATGTTCGCCGAACCCCTGGTCCGGCTCTCCACCCACGACCGGTCCGCCGGTCACCTGTGGCTCGGCGAGATCGTCGCCACCGCCGGTCTGGTCCTCCTGGTCCTCGGCCTGGGACGTACGGCCCGGCAGCGTCTCGGCCCGGTCCTCGTGCCGTCCTACATCGGAGCGGCCTACTGGTTCACCTCGTCCACCAGCTTCGCCAACCCGGCCGTGTCCCTGGCGCGGGCCTTCTCCGACACCTTCGCGGGCATCGCCCCGGCCTCGGTGCCGTCCTTCGTCGCCGCCCAGCTCGTCGGCGCCGGCGTCGGCGTCGCGCTGTCGGTCGCCCTCTTCGGCCGCACCGCGCCCATGCCCGCGGCCGTACCCGATCCGACCGGCGAACCCGAACTCGCCACCGCCGGCCGTTGAACCGACCCGACCCAGGAAGTCCGCCCGTGAGCTCTCCCGCGATCCCGTCCGTGCTGTTCGTCTGCGTCCACAACGCGGGCCGGTCCCAGATGGCCGCCGCCTTCCTCGCCCACCTCGGTGGCGACCGGATCGAGGTCCGGTCAGCCGGGTCCGCTCCCGCCGACGCGGTGAACCCGGCCGTCGCCGCGGCCATGTCGGAGGTCGGCATCGACATCTCCGCCGAGACGCCGAAGGTGCTCACCACCGAAGCGGTGCGGGCGTCCGACGTGGTCGTCACGATGGGCTGCGGCGACGCATGCCCGTACTTCCCCGGCAAGCGCTACCTCGACTGGAAGCTGGACGACCCCGCCGGCCAGGGCGTGGACGCCGTCCGCCCTATCCGCGACGCCGTCGAGCAGCGCATCCGCGGCCTGCTGGCCGAACTCGGCATCGAGCCGCGCCCTTGAACCCCACCGCGCGCGCCGCCGCCATGCGGCCCGAACGCGCCGAACGGGTCGTGGAGACCTACGTCGACGTCGACCACTGGTGACGGCCCTTCCCGTCCGGTGGCACGACCGGTTGAGGGGACGGGGGGACCCGCGAATAGGATCGGTTCTCATGTCGAAGATTGACGAGTTGCTCGTTGACGTCGCCAGGCTGGTGGAGTCCGGGCAGAGCAACCAGATGTCCCTGACCGTCGTCACCGGGGGCGCTGTCATCACAGGTCGGCTGGCACCCGAAGCGGTGTGGCGACAGCGGGTGTCGGAGATCTTGGCGGACTCCGACCGGCTGGTCGAGTTCTCTGCCGTCTTCGCCACCACGGTGGCGAAGGAGGGGCCGCCCACACATCTGCACTTCCACCTGGCGCGGATCCTTCAGGGCCCGGTCGGGATCCCGGAGACGGGAGGGATGTACCGCGTCTCGATCGCGGACATCACCGCCTGGACCATGGGCGACGTCAGCTACTCCGACCACTGATCTCCCTTCCTTGGGGAAGCCCACCCGCCGACACCGGGGAGGGCCCGACCGGCGGATGCCGGTGGGGCCTCCCGGCTGATCGCCGAGTGGAAGGTCCCCATCCGTTCCTCCCCGCTGACCAGGCACACGGAGCTCGTCGACTGGCTCAGTCCGAGCACGGGCTCGGCCACGGCCACGCCAACGCTCTCGTAGCCCACACCCTCGCCGAGGACAGCGGCTAGTGATCGGGCAGGGACGCCGAGGTCGGCTTCCGCGCTCAGGCAGGGACGCCGAGGTCGGCTTCCGCGCTCAGGCGGTCCGGCAGGTGGAACAGAGGGAAGAGACGTGCGGTGTCGCGGAAGGCGGTGATGCTCGAAATGCGGTCGCCGGAGAATTCGACGACCTGGAGGGCCCAGGCCTCGTAGCCGGCTCCGTCCGTTCGGGGCCGGTACTGGCCGAAGGCGGGGGAGCCGTTCGCCACGGTCGGGACGAGCCGCGATCCGCGGCACCCGACGGCCGGACCCGCCAGCCACGACCTGATGTCGGTCACTCCGCGCATCCACTTCGCGTACGGAGGCAGGGACATGGTGGCGTCGACGTGGAGCAGCATGTTCAGCTCCTCCACGTCGTACCGGGCGAACGCCGTGGCGTACCGCTCCGCCAGGGCTCGGCGGACGCCGTCGGGCGCAGGGGTCCGCGCCCCGACGACCTCGTCTCGGCGGTCGGCCAGCGTGGCACGGGCGCGCTGCACGGCGCTGTTGACCGATGCGAGGCTGGAGCCGTGCAGGTCGGCGACCTCCCGAGCGGAGAAGCCCAGGACGTCCCGCAGGATCAGGGTGGCCCGCTGCTTGGCCGGCAGGTGCTGGAGCGCAGCGACGAAAGCGAGGCGTACGGATTCGGAGGCCGTCACCGCGGTCCCGGGATCGTCGCCCGGCAGGGGTTCGATCCACAGCACGGCCTTCGAGGGAGCACCCGGCGGCGTGGAGCCGTCCTCCGGTCCTGACAGGTCCATCGGCAACGCCCGCCGCTTCCCGGAGGCGAGGGCGTCGAGGCACACGTTGGTGGCGATGCGGTACATCCACGAACGGAGCGACGACCTGCCCTCGAACCGGTCGGCGCTCCGCCAGGCCCGGACCAGCGCCTCCTGCACCGCGTCCTCGGCCTCCGAGTACGACCCCAGCATGCGGTAGCAGTAGCCGGTCAACTCCCCGCGATACTCCTCCAATTCCTCCGCGGCCACGCGTGCCCTGACGTCCCCCATGCCGTACTCCTTGCCCGTACCCGTGAGTGGCCCGACGCACAGGGAGGCGCCGGTGCGGCCGTTGCAACGGTAAGCCCGGTCACCGGCCCGGACAGCGGGTCGGTGACCAACCTCCGCACCTGCCGGCCGCGTTGTTCCAGCCCTGTGCAGCGTGCGGGAGGCCGCCCCCGCCCGGGTGTGATTCAGTGCACACCGCCGGGAGCGATGAGTCTTCTCGTTGCCATCGGTCATGTGGGTGACACGTTCGAAGCGAGGAAGGCCCTGCCATGACCGACATGCTCACCGAGCCCCGCGCCCGCCACGTTCTTTCCGCTGTGCCCGCGTCGCGATCTGAGGCCCGGTGGGCGTTGGCCGGTGGTGTGGTGGCGGGGCCGCTGTTCCTTGCGGCCGGACTCGCCCAGGGCTTCGTGCGCGACGGCTTCGACTTCAGGCGGAACGCGATCAGCCAGCTCGCCCTCGGCGAGGCGGGGTGGATCCAGACGGCAAGTTTCGTGCTCGCCGGAGCGTTGCTGATCGCCGGCGCGACCGGACTGCGGCGGGCGCTGCGCGGTGGCCCCGGCGCGACGTGGGGGCCGGCCCTGGTGGGCGTCTTCGGCGCTTCCTTCTGGGTCGCGGCGGCCTTCCCGGCCGATGCCGGAGCGGGTTTTCCCGTCGGGGCGCCCGAGGCGACCGTGATGAGCGGGCACGGCGCCGTCCACATGTTCGGCGGAATGATCGGCTACCTCGCCCTGTGCGCCGGGTTCTTCGTCCTGGCCCGTCCGCTCGCCGCCCGGGGCCTTCGCGGCTGGTCCGTCGCGTCCCGTGTCGTGCCCGTGGTCGTCTTCGCCGGCTTCATGGCCTCGGCCGCCTCGGTCCTGGCGTTCACCGCCGGCGCCGGCCTCGGTCTGCTGTGGCTGAGCGCCGTGACGGCCCGCCTGACCGACCGCTAGCCGACTGCCGGTCCGTCCGGCATCATCGACACGACCAAGATCATCACGATCCGGAACGGAGCACCATGACAGACGCTGTGAAGGGTCCTGCCAGCTACTTCCCGTCCATCGAGAAGAAGTACGGCCGCCCGATCGCCGAATGGAAGGACCTCATCCGCTCCTCTCCGCTGACCAAGCACATGGAGCTGGTCAACTGGCTCAAGTCCGAGCACGGCCTCGGCCACGGCCACGCCAATGCCCTCGTCGCCCACACCCTCGCCGAGGACAGCGGCAAGTGACCATCGCGGGGCGCCCAGGGCGCGGCGGTACTCGCCCGGCCCATGGGGTCGGCCGCCGATCTGACGCCGCATGAGGTCCCGTAGGGCACGCGAATGGCCTCTGACCTGCGGACAAGTATCTTCGCGGGTCCTGCCGGGAGGCTCTGCTCACACCCGTGGTGACCGCTGTTCACCGTCCTGGAGGGCACGGATGGGCGGATGGGGCACGTACCGGCTCCCACCCGGCGGTCCGGTGCGGCTGGACGGGTGTAGTTCGGCACCCGACTCCGGCGCCGTCCGCCGGGAGCGCCGCTCGGCCGGATTACATGAGCCTGCGCCTCGGCGCGGGGCGTGCCGGTGCCCTTCGCGGCCCCGGACCCGACGACCGGAAGAGCACCATGGCAGAGCGCCACCCTCCCCACCGCACCGGCCGGAGACCGCTACGTCGCGGGCTCGCCGCCGCCGTGCTCGCGGTCGGCATGCTGACGGCTTCGACGGCACCCGGATACGGCACCGGCGGGGCCGCGCCGGCGCCCGGCCCCCAGTTCACGCCGTTGACGGCGGCCGTGATGACCGAACCGGCGCCGTTCCGCGCGACGGACGGCAAGACGCACCTCTCGTACGAACTGCTCACCACGAACGCGCTGCCCAGCAGTGCACGGGCGCGGCTGGACCGTGTCGAGGTCCGGGACGCGCGAACGCACCGGGTGGTGGGCTCGCTGAGCGGACAGGCGCTGGCCGATGCCGCCAACCCGGTGGGCGACCCCCTGCCGGGTGCGGACGCGTACACCCCGGCGCCGCCGGGGCCGACGCCGACCGTCATCCCGGGCTCCCAGCAGTGGGTCATCTGGCTCGACCTGGCCCTCGACCGCGGTCAGCGGGTGCCCAAGGTCCTCGAACACCACCTCTCGGGCGCCGTCGTCACCGCCTCCGGTTCCTCCCCGTTCGAGGAGACGGTCCAGATCACCCCGACCGAGCGCACCGCTCCGCTGGACCTGGACGCGCCGGTCCGCCCCGGCACCTGGTACTCCAGCGAGTCGTGCTGCGGCAACACCCACCACCGCCGCGGGCTCGCCCCGATCAACGGCCGCTTCTACGTACCGCAGCGCTTCGCGATCGACTGGTACAAGGTCGGCGAGCGGGGACAGACCTGGGAAGGCGACCCCGCGCGGCTCACCAGCTACCTGAGCTACCGGCAGCCGGTCGTGGCGGCGGCCGGCGGCCGGGTGGTGGAGGTCCAGGACGGGATCCCGGACAACACGCCGCCCGTCGCGCCGCCGGTCCCGCCCATCGAGGAGACCGTCGGCAACCACGTCACCGTGGAGGTCGCGCCGGGCCGCTACCTGCTCTACGCCCACCTGACGCCCGGCTCGCTCAGGGTCCGGGAAGGCGAGCGCGTCGAACCCGGCCGGGTTCTCGGGCTGATCGGCAACAGCGGCAACTCGACCACGCCGCACCTGCACTTCCAGGTGATGACCACGCCCGAGTTCTTCCCGACCGACAGCCCGCCGTTCACCTTCCGGGAGTTCCGCGTCGTCGGACAGGTCGAACCCCGCATCTGGGACGACAACCTGGGCCTGCAGCCGACCGGCGTCCTGCCGATCACCCCCTCGCCGTACGAGGGCCCTCACCGTGCGCGGTACCCGCTCGACCGCGAGGTGCTGGAGTTCTGACCGGCTTCCGGCCGAGCCGCGGGTCGAGGCAACGACGAGGGCCCAGGTCTCTGACCTGGGCCTTCGTACACGAGTGGATGAAGGGAATCGAACCCCCGGTTCAAGCTAGGGAATCACCGATGCTCGGCTGGGGTTCCTGACCTGCATGAACGGGGTTCTGGGACAGATGTGGAGAGGCCCCGTGAGGGCTCGTAATAACCGCTGTTCGCCGCTTGCGAGGGCACGAATGGGGCACGTTCGGGGGAATGCGTCGTACGAATCGACGCTCGGGGGCGGGCCTTCCGGTCGAGACGACGGATCCGCTGGGCCGCACGGTCAGGATGCGCCGTGGCCCGCACGGCCAGGTCACCGCCGTCACCGACGCCCTGGGCCGGACCACACGCCACGGCTGGACGATCGAGGGCATGCCGGCCTGGCGCGAGGGGCCGGACGGCGGCCGCGAGGAGTGGCAGTGGGACACCGAGGGCAATCTCGTCCTCCACACCGACGAGGCCGGGCACACCACCACCTACACGTACACCCACTACGACCAGCCCGCCACCAGGACCGACCCCGACGGCGCGCACTACGCATTCGCCTACGACACCGAACTGCGCCTGATCAGAGTCACCAACCCGCAGGGCAAGGAGTGGAACTACACCTACGATGCGGCAGGCCACCTGGTCGCGGAAACCGACTTCGACGGTGCTACGCGCACGTACGAACGCGACCCCGCCGGCCGCCTCACGGCCCAGACGAACGCACTGGGTCAAACGCTGCGCTTCAGCCTCGACGAGGTCGGACGCATGATCGCCCAGCACGACGAGTCCACCGGTGACGTCACCACCTACGCCTACGACGCGAGCGGCGTCCTGCTTCACGCGGCCAACGCGGACGCGGTATTGAGCCGGGAACACGACGCGGCCGGGTGCGTCGTCTCGGAGACGGTCAACGGCGGTACCAGCGCCTACCGGTATGACGCGATGGGCCGCCGTACCCGGCGCACCACTCCATCCGGCGCGCGGTCGGAGTGGACGTACGACCCGGCGGGCCGGCCCACCGGACTAAGGAGAGGCGACGCGACCCTTGCCTTCGCCTACGACGCCGCGGGTCGCGAGACCGAACGCCAGATCGGCGCCGACACCACCCTCACGCACGCCTGGGACACGGGCGACCGGCTCACCAACCAGACCCTCGCCACCCGAGACGAGACCGAAGCGGCCCGGATCCTCCAGCAGCGCATCTATGCGTACCGCCCCGACGGCTACCTTACGGAGATCCGTGAACTGACCACCGGAACACGGCGTTTCACCCTGGACCCCATGGGTCGGGTGACGGGCGTCCAGGCGCACGGCTGGAGCGAGCGGTACGCATACGACAGGACAGGCAACCAGACCCACGCCGACGCGCCGCACCACCCCGCGGCGGGCGACCGGAGCTATGAGGGCGCTGTCATCCGCCGGGCGGGCCGTACCACCTACGAGCACGACGCCGCCGGTCGGCTGATCCGCAGGACCCGCAGGCTCCTCAATGGCCAGATCCGCACCTGGACGTACACGTGGAGCGCGGAGAACCGCCTCACCAGAGCCACCACCCCCGACGGCGGGGAATGGACCTACGCCTACGACCCCCTGGGCCGCCGCATCTCCAAGACGGCTCCTGACGGAACCGCTCTCACCTTCACGTGGGATGGCACCTGCCTGGCCGAGCAGGTCGACGTGGACGGCACGGCGACGACATGGGACTACGCGCCCGGCACCCATCGCCCGATATCCCAGTCCACACGGCGAGCGGCCGAGGCCGAACCCGAGGCCGGCCACTCGCTCCTCGGCCTCGCGGGCACCACCTCCCAGTCCGAGTTCGACGCCCGCTTCCTCGCGATCGTGACCGACCTGGTCGGAACGCCCGTCGAACTGGTCACGTCCGAAGGCACTCTTGCCTGGCAGTCCCGCACCACCCTCTGGGGCACCCCCCTTCCCGCCGCGGATGGAGAGGTGGACTGCCCGCTTCGCTTCCCCGGCCAGTACGCGGACGAGGAAACCGGCCTCCACTACAACTACTTCCGGCACTACGACCCGGAAACCGCCCGCTACACCACACCGGACCCGCTCGGGTTGGTTCCGGCGCCCAACGCGACGACGTATGTTCGCAACCCCCACAGCTGGGCCGACCACCTGGGGCTTGCCGGGGAGCCGGAATGGGCCAATCCGGAAGACATCAACTTCTCCCAACGTACCGTGTCCCCGAACGACTACGTGGAGAAGATGCGCTCCGGGGAGTGGGACTGGCGACGCCCCGGTACGGCGTTGAAGGTCATGGAAGTGGACGGCCAGCTGGTGTCGTACGACAACCGAAGGCTTGACGCGGCACGCGAAGTGGGGAGGCCGGTCATCATCGAGCGTGTCGATCCGAACGCGGTTCACCCTGATTCGACGACCGGACGGACCTGGGCGCAGCAATTCCAAAGGCGCATGAATTCCGCGCGGAACAGAAGTGAACTGGGTGAGCCGGTTCCCCCGACCGGACTCCAGGAGAGGCCACAGCACGTGCGCAACGGGAAGTGTAAAAACAAGAAATGACCACGATCGAACGCCTGTGGGAAGAATTTGAGCTTCCCATCAAGGATGCACTCCACTATGCCGACGGGCGCTCCTATGATGTAGCCCTCGACTCCGCCGCACCGAGTGGCTTCTCGGTGCTCTCTCCGTTCGAGCTCGACGAAATGCTGGACGATGATCCTTCCTGGGTATCTGCGGTCGATGGGCTTGCCGCTGCGGACCTGGGGGAGAAGGGGCTTCTGTGGGGCGGAGAAGGTTCGTACGGTTCGGAGGGATTCATCGCACGTCTGACTGCCGACCGTGCGCTGGTCTGGGCGATGTTCTTTACTGAATCGAATCCGTTTGATCGAATTCAGCTGTCCGGAAACGTCGCTACTCTCAGTTCGACCTCAGGGTTCGAGATCACAGTCGACATCGACGATCCGCGAACTCCGCCTCCTCCGGAACGGTGACGAAGACGGTCTAGGCCGGCGACCTCATGCGGTGCTTCTCGCTGCTCGGCGACACGTGTTGACCGCTGTTCGCTGCGGAGCTCGGAGACGCTGGCCGTGGCTGCCATGCCTTGACTGTTGAGTAGAGATTCTCGGTGGCGACATCGAGGTCCTTGCTGAGCCGGTCGACCAGCCCGTGTGCCTGGACGGCGTAGCACCCGTGAGCACGAGCGGGTAGACATCGCCCACGGCGAGGACATCCGCGAGGAGCCGCCGGTGCAGTTCCGTGAGGTTCACGCAGCAGCCTGGGCGTCGGGCGTCAGTTCGTTGAAGGCGTCCTCCCAGACATCGCGGATGTCCCGGCTGATCAGTGTGCGCAGGACGGGCCACATGGCGACGAGCAGGTCCCGGTTCAGGTAATGGACCAGGTCATCGTGCTGCCCTTCGGCCAGCACGATCCGATAGCAGCTCATCCGCAATCGGGGCTGGTCGAGGTCGAACCGGGACAGGCCGGACCACGCGAGGTGCAGCGGAAGGTCGACGTGGCCGTGGGCGGGGCCGCCGAGTTCTGAGAGCTTGGCGGGCAACCGCCTGGCGAATCTGGTGCGGCGGAGCTCGGGAACCCTGGGCGTGGCTGCCATGCCTTGACTATTCCGCAAGAGGGCGAGGCGGCCTGGTGACTCCGGTACGGGTAACACCCGGCTCAGAGCTTCTACCTCGCCGTAGTGGCGGTAACGCTGCCGTAAGGCCAGGTCAGAGTACTCATGCGACACCTCGGGCGAGACGCGGCACACATCGGGGCGAGGGGCATCTCGACCCGGCGTACTGGCTCCCGGTGCCAGGATGCGGAATCTGTGAGCGGGCGCTGCGGGCGCCAGCACTGCATCCGCCGATCAAAGGGCCACGGGCAGCCGATGTTTCGATCCCCTGACAGCCAGGCTCTGATCCCTCGTCATTGACGCTGGACACCGGTGTGGAAGGCACTGCGCCGCGCAACGGTGCCCCTCACGTCCCCGACGGCCGCGGCTGCTCCGGCGGGACCGAGCTCTCGGCAAAAGCCATCCACTGGTCCAGGTCGGCCTGGGTGAACTCTGTCCAGGGTGGGATCGCGGGGAGCTGTCGGAGGAGGTCGTAGGCCTGGGGAATCTGGGGACCGCGCAGGACAGGGCAGTGGCAGCCGGCGATGACCTCGGCCTCCAGGTGCTGGAAGTCGGTGACGACCGTCCCGAACTTCTGGGCGTCCAACAGGGCGACCCAGGGGGAGACCAGCCTTCCGCCGAAGAACTGGCCGTCGCGGAATTCGTCCGGCGACAGCGCTGCCGTTTCGGGCATGGGGGTCGGCACGTTCGTGGCGAAGGTGTCGACGGACCACAGGACGTGGGTCTTCCGGTCGAAGAGAGCGCGGGTTGTGGGGTTGTCGTACAGAGGCGGTCGTTTGGCGACCAGGACGCGGTCGCCCGTGTCGATCGTGTCGCCATCTGTCATGAAGCGGCACCGGTTGATGGGAGTTTCCCACTCCTCGGCCATGCGGCCGATGGAGAACCACGTCGTCAGCAGGGTCGCGTTCGGGCATGCGGCGAAGACCGCCAGGAGGTTGCCGGCGTGGTCGCGGTCGTCGTGGGTGAGGAAGATCCACCGTACGTCCAGAGGGTCTACGACGGACCAGGCTGCCTCCAGCCACTGGGCGCGCACTGCGGGCGCCCCGGTGTCCACGAGGATCGGTTCGGCTCCTCGGATCACCATCGAGTTCATCGGAAAGTGGCCGACCGGCGGGGCCTCAAGAGCCCACGGGATGACGAATGTCTCCTCGGCGATCTTGTACGGCTGCAGAAGGTTGAACGTATCCGTGGTTGTCATCGCTGCTCTCCCTTGGGTGGAGGCGTCGCAGCGTCCAGAAACCAGTCCAGCCCCGTGCCGGACTGTCGTCAACCGCAGAACTCGTGGTGGTCGGCTCCGGTGAGCGATGGTGACCCGAGCACTCTGGGCAGACGCGGAAGCGCCGGCGCAGCGCCTGGGCCGACATCGCTGGACCGTCGAACGCACCATGGCCTGGCTCGTCGGCTGCCGCCGCCGCCTCCGCCGCTGCCAGCCGGGGCCTGCTAGCCCTTGAAATGACTCGCGATCCGGGACGGCGACACGCCTGTGTGGCGCATGTGGTGCACCAAAGGGCCTCCGGCCAAGGAGTTCGCGGGAGTTGGGGCACGGCGAGAGCCGAGAGGTCTGGACAACGACGAAGCCCCAGGTCGCTGACCTGGGGCTTCGTGTGAAGAGCGGATGACGGGAATCGAACCCGCGCTATAAGCTTGGGAAGCTCATGTTCTACCATTAAACTACATCCGCAAAGCCGCCGAAGATCGCTGCGGCATCGTTGCACACTGTACCCCATCCCGCATCCGAGGCGAAGCGCGTTCGATCGGAGTGCCCTCCACGGGGTGTCGACCCTGATCCCCTAATGTGGCTGTCTCGTCCACCACTTGTCGGGGAAGGGACTTGATGGGTTCGATGGAGCGCACCGTCGTCCGTTGTGCCGAGGGGCACGTTTTCAGCACCGTTTCGTTCCCGTTGCAGCAACTCGGGGCAGGGCGGATCGGGCCCGGGCGGCTCATCCGGTGTCCACGGTGCGCGCGGCTGCGGCATGCCGTGCCGGTGGAGCTCGAGCAGCGCTGATCGTCTGCGGAGACCGACGGAGGGGCGCGGGTTCTCCCGATTGGGGGAGCTCAGCGCCCTCTGCGTATCGTGGGACCGTGCTTCTCTCAGACAAGGACATCCGGGCCGAGATCGACGCCGGGCGGGTCCGCATCGACCCGTACGACGAATCCATGGTGCAGCCCTCGAGCATCGACGTGCGGCTTGACCGCTTCTTCCGGGTGTTCGAGAACCACCGCTACCCCCACATCGACCCAGCGGTCGAGCAGCTGGACCTCACCCGTGAGGTCGAGCCGGAGGGTGACGAGGCGTTCATCCTGCACCCGGGCGAGTTCGTGCTCGCGTCGACCTACGAGGTCATCACCCTGCCGGACGACATCGCCTCCCGCCTGGAGGGGAAGAGCTCCCTCGGGCGGCTCGGCCTCGTCACGCACTCCACCGCCGGTTTCATCGACCCGGGCTTCTCCGGGCACGTGACCCTGGAGCTGTCGAACCTCGCCACCCTGCCGATCAAGCTGTGGCCGGGGATGAAGATCGGGCAGCTCTGCATGTTCCGGCTGAGCTCGCCCGCCGAGTTCCCGTACGGCAGTGAGCGGTACGGGTCCCGGTACCAGGGCCAGCGGGGGCCGACGGCCTCCCGCTCGTACATGAACTTCCATCGGACCCAGGTGTGAGGCGGTAGCCGGACATGACTGAAGTACGCGAGAACCTGACGTACGAGGGCTTCGGGACGGCCGTCCGCGAGCTGGCGCAGACCATCGCCGACGACGGCTACGAGCCCGACATCGTCCTCTCCATCGCCCGCGGCGGCGTCTTCGTGGCCGGCGGTCTGGCCTACGCGCTCGACTGCAAGAACATCCACCTGGTGAACGTGGAGTTCTACACGGGCGTGGGCACCACGCTGGAGATGCCGGTCATGCTGGCGCCCGTCCCGGACGCGATCGACTTCTCCGACAAGAAGGTCCTGATCACCGACGACGTCGCCGACACCGGCAAGACGCTGAAGCTGGTCCACGACTTCTGCGTCGACCACGTCGCCGAGGTCCGCTCCGCCGTCATCTACGAGAAGTCGCACTCCCTCGTGAAGTGCGAGTACGTGTGGAAGAAGACCGACGAGTGGATCAACTTCCCGTGGTCCGTCGAGCCGCCGGTCGTCCAGCGCGAGGGCCAGGTCCTCGACGCCTGACCCGCAGGACGGGCGGTTCGATCCGGAGGACGCCTCGTCCACCCGTCGGGCCGGGCAGCGGGCGTGCCGGACCGTACGACGCAGGAGGGCCCCCACCGCACCGCGGTGGGGGCCCTCCTGCGTCGCTACGAGGTTCCTAGAGCGTGCCCAGCTTGATCAGGCTCAGCAGGGCCACCAGCTGGATCGCCGACGCCCCGAGCGCCTTCGGCCACGGCAGGTCGTGGGAGCGGCTCACCATCACGGTGAGGAGCGCGCCCGCCGCCAGCCAGGTCAGCCAGCCGATGACCTGCACCAGGCCGTTCTCGCCGCCCAGGAAGAGCGCGAAGACCAGGCGCGGCGCGTCCGTGATCGACATGATCAGCATCGACAGGCCCACCGTCGGCTGCCAGGAGCCGGCGCCGCCCAGTTGGCGGGCCAGCGTGTGCGTGACCGCGCCGAGGATCAGCCCACCGACCACGAAGCCGACGGCCGTCATCAGGACGTACGGGACCGCCGTCGCCAGGGTGGCGTTGATCGCCTCCTCGCGGGCCTTGTCGAAGCCGAAGATCGCCAGGAGCCCGTAGAGGAACGTGACGACCAGCGCCGGGCCCCACACCGCGTGGTCCCGCATCCGGAGGAACGTGTCCGCCGGACGCAGCACGATGCCGCTCAGGAGGCCCTTCCAGGGCAGCCGCGGGCCCGTCGGGACGGGGGCGGCGCCGGCCTGGTACGCGGCCGGCCGGCCGTACGGGTCCTCGTCGACGCTGAAGACCTGGGTGTGGCCCGGGTTGTTGGCGGCGTAGTGCTGCCGCGGGTGCTGCTGCGGCGCGTGCGGGTCGCCGAAGTACTCCGGCTCCCCGTCCCCGTACCCCTGCTGCTGCGCCCACTGCTGCTGCTGGTGCTGCTGCGGGGGCGCGTTGTACCCGTAGGGCGCCTGCTGTCGTTGTTGCGGGGGGCCGCCGGCCCGGCCGCGTCCGTTCCTGAATCCAGCCACGTCAAGAAACGTACCCGCTCCCGCTGTGACCTCGCGCCATGCCGGGAGAGTGCGGCAGAGCTGTGACATCCCCTAGGGGTCCTCGGGGGTCGCCCAGCCGGACCCGAAGCCTGGGGAGGGCTGCGACGAGTGCGAGGGAACGCCCACACAGGGGCGCCTGCCTCGCATCGCGGCGAGCGGCGAGCGGCGAGCGGTGACCGGCGATGGCCGACGGCACCGCCGTACGGCGAAGGGCCGCCCCCGCGTCCTGCGGGGGCGGCCCTTCGTCACGTCGTCCTGGAGACCCGTCAGACCGCGGGCTCCGGCTCCTCCGTCGGCTCCGGCTCCGGCTCCACCGGGGTCTTCACCGAGTCGAGCAGCAGCTGCGCCACGTCGACGACCTGGAGGCTCTCCTTGGCCTTGCCGTCGTTCTTCTTGCCGTTGACGGAGTCCGTCAGCATGACGAGGCAGAACGGGCAGGCGGTGGAGACGATGTCCGGGTTGAGGGACAGCGCCTCGTCCACGCGCTCGGTGTTGATGCGCTTGCCGATCCGCTCCTCCATCCACATCCGGGCACCACCGGCGCCGCAGCAGAAGCCGCGCTCCTTGTGGCGGTGCATCTCCTGCTGGCGCAGGCCGGGGACGGCGGACATGATCTCGCGCGGCGGCGTGTAGACCTTGTTGTGGCGGCCCAGGTAGCACGGGTCGTGGTACGTGATGAGGCCTTCGACCGGGGTCACCGGGATCAGCTTGCCCTCGTCGATGAGGTGCTGGAGCAGCTGGGTGTGGTGGATGACCTCGTAGTCGCCGCCGAGCTGCGGGTACTCGTTGGCGATGGTGTTGAAGCAGTGCGGGCAGGTCGAGACGATCTTCTTCGCCGACTTCGGCTTCTTCGTCTCCGGGTCGTCGTCGTCCTCGCCGAACGCCATGTTCAGCATGGCGACGTTCTCCTGGCCGAGCTGCTGGAACAGGGGCTCGTTGCCCAGACGGCGCGGGGAGTCACCGGTGCACTTCTCGTCGCCGCCCATGATCGCGAACTTGACGCCCGCGATGTGCAGCAGCTCGGCGAAGGCCCTGGTGGTCTTCTTGGCGCGGTCCTCCAGGGCGCCGGCGCAGCCGACCCAGTAGAGGTAGTCGACCTCGCTGAGGTCCTCGATGTCCTTGCCGACGATCGGGACCTCGAAGTCGACCTCCTTGGTCCACTCGACGCGCTGCTTCTTGGCGAGGCCCCAGGGGTTGCCCTTCTTCTCCAGGTTCTTCAGCATCGTGCCGGCCTCCGACGGGAAGGCGGACTCGATCATGACCTGGTAGCGGCGCATGTCGACGATGTGGTCGATGTGCTCGATGTCGACCGGGCACTGCTCGACGCAGGCGCCGCAGGTGGTGCAGGACCACAGGACGTCCGGGTCGATGACGCCGTTCTCCTCGGCGGTGCCGATCAGCGGGCGCTCGGCCTCGGCGAGGGCCGCGGCGGGAACGTCCTTGAGCTGCTCCTCGGTCGCCTTCTCCTCGCCCTCCATCGTCTTGCCGCCGCCCGCGAGCAGGTACGGCGCCTTGGCGTGCGCGTGGTCGCGCAGCGACATGATGAGGAGCTTCGGGGAGAGCGGCTTGCCCGTGTTCCAGGCGGGGCACTGCGACTGGCAGCGGCCGCACTCGGTGCAGGTGGAGAAGTCGAGGATGCCCTTCCAGGAGAACTGCTCGACCTGGGAGACGCCGTAGACGTCGTCCTCGCCCGGGTCCTCGAAGTCGATCGGCTTGCCGGCGGAGGTCATCGGCTGCAGCGGGCCGAGGGCGGTGGAGCCGTCGGCGTTGCGCTTGAACCAGATGTTGGGGAAGCCGAGGAAGCGGTGCCAGGCGACACCCATGTTGGTGTTCAGCGAGACCGTGATCATCCAGGTGAAGGACGTGACGATCTTCAGCGCCGCGAAGAAGTACGTGAGGTTCTGGATCGTGCTCAGGTCGGCGCCGTCGAGCAGCGCGATCAGCGGGTAGGAGGCGAAGAAGCCCGGCTCCCAGCCGGTCACGTGGTGCTGGACGCCCTCGAGCGCGCGCAGCGTCATGATGCAGACGCCGACGATGAGGATGACGGCCTCGACGAAGTAGGCCTGGCCCGTCTTGGAGCCCGCGAAGCGGGACTTGCGGCCGGCCTTGGTCGGCTTGCTGAGCTGGCGGATCACGATCAGCGTGACGATGCCGAGGACGGTCATCAGGCCGAGGAACTCGGTGAAGATCTCGTACGGCAGCCAGTCGCCGATGATCGGGATGAGCCAGTCCGCCTGGAAGAGCTGGCCGAAGGCGTTGACGATCGTGAGCAGGAGGGAGAAGAAGCCCACCGCCACGAACCAGTGCGCCACGCCGACGACGCCCCAGCGGTTCATCCGGGTGTGGCCGAGGAATTCCTTGACCAGGGTGACGGTGCGCTGCGTCGGGTCGCCGGTGCGCGTTCCCGCGGGCACCGGCTGACCGAGCCGCACGAAGCGGTAGATCTGCGCGATGGCGCGGCCGAACAGCGCGACGGCTACCACCGTGATGACGATCGACACGACGATCGCGGCGAGTTGCATGAGGGGCTCCTCGGGCGGGCCTGCGAGGCGGAGCACCGGCACTCTCGAGCGCTCCGGGCACTGTCGAGTGTGGCACTACTAAGCGGTAACTTATTCAGTCCGTGACGAGATTACCGGGTAGCGGCCGCGCACTGTAGCGGCGCCTACGGTGATCTGTGTCGCTCAGGCAACCCTTGCCGTGTGGGGTGCGTGGGGCGCGTGACGACGTTTACGGACTGCAGGCAGGGTACGCGCCAGGATCACCAGGTCCATGCCGAGCCAGTGATGGTCCACATAGTGGAGATCGAGCAGCTCGCGCTCCTCCCACGGCAGCTCCGAACGCCCGCTGATCTGCCAAGGACCCGTCATCCCCGGTCGTACGGACAGCCGGCGGCGTCCGTCTCCTCTGCTCTCCCGGTGTCCGGGTGCCAGCGGGCACGGCCCGACCAGTGACATCTCGCCGCGTACGACATGGAGCAGCAGCGGCAGGTTCGCCAGCGGGCTCCGCGTGCGGAAGGTCAGCATCGTGAAGATCCGGTCGTGCCGGCCCGCGACCGGGCGGCGGCGCAGCAGTCCGGTCGTGCTCCCCGCGCGCGTGCTGCCCGTTCCGAGTGCGACGGAGAGGGCGACGGTGGCGATCAGCGGGGACAGCAGGACGAGGAGGGCGAGGCCGCCCGCGATGTCGAACGCGCGCTTCGCCGTCATGCGCCTCCACCTTCCGGCGAGAATCATGGGATATGTCCGGACTCTCTCACGCAAAGGGTGCCGGGGTGGGGAACGACGCGCCCTGGTGATGCGTTGATTGAGTGCAAGGGATGGCGAAGAGTTGAGTCGACCCCACTCAGGTCTGTTGACTCTCATCCGGGGGTCGTGCATCCTTGAGTCAGTTCCACTCAAGTCAGTCAGCTGGAGGAATCGAAATGGCACGTGCGGTCGGCATCGACCTGGGCACGACTAACTCCGTCGTCAGCGTTCTGGAAGGCGGCGAGCCCACCGTCATCACCAACGCCGAGGGCGCCAGGACCACGCCGTCCGTCGTCGCCTTCGCGAAGAACGGCGAGGTGCTCGTCGGCGAGGTCGCCAAGCGCCAGGCGGTCACCAACGTCGACCGGACCATCCGGTCCGTGAAGCGTCACATGGGCACGGACTGGAAGATCGAGCTCGACGGGAAGACCTTCAACCCGCAGCAGATGTCCGCGTTCATCCTTCAGAAGCTGAAGCGTGACGCCGAGGCCTACCTGGGCGAGAAGGTGACCGACGCGGTCATCACCGTCCCGGCCTACTTCAACGACTCCGAGCGCCAGGCGACGAAGGAGGCCGGCGAGATCGCCGGTCTGAACGTCCTTCGTATCGTCAACGAGCCCACCGCGGCCGCGCTCGCGTACGGCCTCGACAAGGACGAGCAGATCATCCTCGTCTTCGACCTCGGTGGCGGCACCTTCGACGTGTCCCTCCTGGAGATCGGCGACGGCGTCGTCGAGGTGAAGGCCACCAACGGTGACAACCACCTCGGTGGTGACGACTGGGACCAGCGCGTCGTCGACTACCTGGTGAAGCAGTTCGCGAACGGCCACGGCGTCGACCTGTCCAAGGACAAGATGGCCCTGCAGCGTCTGCGCGAGGCCGCCGAGAAGGCCAAGATCGAGCTGTCCTCCTCCACGGAGACCACGATCAACCTTCCCTACATCACGGCCTCCGCCGAGGGCCCGCTGCACCTGGACGAGAAGCTCACGCGCGCCCAGTTCCAGCAGCTGACCGCCGACCTGCTCGAGCGCTGCAAGACCCCGTTCCACAACGTCATCAAGGACGCCGGCATCTCCCTCAGCGAGATCGACCACGTCGTCCTGGTCGGCGGCTCCACCCGTATGCCCGCCGTCGCCGAGCTCGTCAAGGAGCTGACCGGCGGCAAGGAGGCCAACAAGGGTGTGAACCCGGACGAGGTCGTCGCCATCGGCGCCACGCTCCAGGCCGGTGTCCTCAAGGGTGAGGTCAAGGACGTCCTGCTCCTCGACGTGACCCCGCTGTCCCTCGGTATCGAGACCAAGGGCGGCATCATGACCAAGCTCATCGAGCGCAACACCACGATCCCGACCAAGCGGTCCGAGATCTTCACGACGGCCGAGGACAACCAGCCGTCCGTGCAGATCCAGGTCTACCAGGGCGAGCGCGAGATCGCGGCGTACAACAAGAAGCTCGGCATGTTCGAGCTGACCGGTCTGCCGCCGGCCCCGCGTGGCGTCCCGCAGATCGAGGTCTCCTTCGACATTGACGCGAACGGCATCATGCACGTGACCGCGAAGGACCTCGGCACGGGCAAGGAGCAGAAGATGACCGTCACCGGCGGTTCCTCGCTCGCCAAGGACGAGGTCGACCGGATGCGCCAGGAGGCCGAGCAGTACGCGGAGGAGGACCACCGCCGCCGCGAGGCCGCCGAGTCCCGCAACCAGGGCGAGCAGCTCGTCTACCAGACGGAGAAGTTCCTCAAGGACAACGAGGACAAGGTCCCCGGTGAGGTCAAGACCGAGGTCGAGACCGCCGTCGCCGAGCTGAAGGAGAAGCTCAAGGGCGAGGACACCGCGGAGATCCGCACGGCCACCGAGAAGGTCGCGGCCGTCTCCCAGAAGCTCGGCCAGGCCATGTACGCCGACGCCCAGGCCGCCCAGGCCGCGGGTGGCGCCGACGCCGGCCAGGCCCAGGCCCAGGACGACGACGTCGTCGACGCCGAGATCGTCGACGAGGACAAGCCGAAGGGCGGCGCTGCCTGATGTCGGAGGAGACCCCGGGCTTCGAGGAGAAGCCCGACGTCCCCGCCGACGGCACGCCCGAGGAGACCGAGGCCGCCGACTCCGCCGACAAGGCGGAGGGGGCGGCCCCGGCCGGGGACGCTACGGACGTAGCTCTGCTGGCCCAGCTGGACCAGACCCGCACCGCGCTCTCCGAGCGCACCGCGGACCTCCAGCGGCTCCAGGCCGAGTACCAGAACTACCGCCGCCGTGTGGAGCGGGACCGGGTCACGGTCAAGGAGATCGCCGTCGCGAGCCTCCTGACCGAGCTCCTGCCCGTGCTCGACGACATCGGCCGGGCCCGGGAGCACGGCGAGCTCGTGGGCGGCTTCAAGTCGGTCGCCGAGTCGCTGGAGACCGTCGCCGCCAAGATGGGTCTGCAGCAGTTCGGCAAGGAGGGCGAGCCCTTCGACCCGACGATCCACGAGGCCCTGATGCACTCGTACGCGCCGGACGTCACCGAGACGACCTGCGTGGCGATCCTGCAGCCGGGGTACCGGATCGGCGAGCGGACCATCCGCCCCGCGCGGGTGGCCGTCGCCGAGCCCCAGCCGGGCGCGGCTCCGGCCGCCAAGGAAGAGAAGAAGGCCGACGAGGAGAGCGGTGGCCCCGACGAGGGCTAGCGCGACGATCGTCCGAGAGGAGGGACGTCGATGAGCACGAAGGACTTCGTCGAGAAGGACTACTACAAGGTTCTCGGCGTCCCCAAGGACGCCACCGACGCCGAGATCAAGAAGGCGTACCGGAAGCTCGCCCGCGAGAACCACCCGGACGCCAACAAGGGCGACACCAAGGCGGAGGCGCGCTTCAAGGAGATCTCCGAGGCCAACGACATCCTCGGTGACCCGAAGAAGCGCAAGGAGTACGACGACGCCCGTGCCCTGTTCGGCAACGGCGGCTTCCGGGCCGGCGGCCCGGGCGGCGGCTCCTTCAACTTCGACCTCGGCGACCTCTTCGGGGGCGCCCAGGGCGGGGCCGGGAGCGCCGGCGGCTTCGGCGGCGGTATCGGTGACGTCTTCGGCGGCCTGTTCAACCGGGGCGCGGGCGGTGCGGGCACCCGTACGCAGCCGCGCCGCGGCCAGGACATCGAGTCCGAGGTGACGCTCAGCTTCACCGAGGCCATCGAGGGCGCCACGGTGCCGCTGCGGATGTCCAGCCAGCAGCCCTGCAAGGCGTGTTCGGGCACCGGCGACAAGAACGGCACCCCGCGGGTGTGCCCGACCTGTGTCGGCACCGGGCAGGTCTCGCGCGGCAGCGGCGGCGGCTTCTCGCTGACCGACCCGTGCGTGGACTGCAAGGGCCGCGGCCTGATCGCCGAGACCCCCTGCGAGGTCTGCAAGGGCAGCGGGCGGGCCAAGTCCTCCCGCACCATGCAGGTCCGCATCCCGGCGGGCGTCAGCGACAAGCAGAAGATCCGGCTGCGCGGCAAGGGCGCTCCGGGCGAGCGCGGTGGGCCGCACGGCGACCTGTACGTCGTCGTGCACGTCGACGCGCACCCGGTGTTCGGCCGCAAGGACGACAACCTCACCGTCACGGTGCCCGTCACGTTCGACGAGGCGGCGCTCGGCGGCGAGATCAAGGTGCCGACCCTGGGCGGCCCCGCGGTGACGCTGAAGCTGCCCGCGGGTACTCCCAACGGGCGCACCATGCGGGCCCGCGGCAAGGGCGCGGTCCGCAAGGACGGCACCCGCGGCGACCTGCTGATCACGGTGGAGGTCGCGGTGCCGAAGGAACTGGACGACAAGGCCCGCGAGGCCCTGGAGACGTACCGCGAGGCCACGACGGGCGAGGACCCCAGGGCAGAGCTGTTCCAGGCCGCGAAGGGAGCTTGAGGAGATGGAAGGCCGCCGCCGTAATCCCTACCAGCTGACCGACGAGACGCCGGTGTACGTCATCTCGGTGGCGGCTCAGCTCTCCGGTCTGCATCCCCAGACGCTGCGTCAGTACGACCGCCTCGGCCTGGTCTCCCCGGACCGCACGGCCGGGCGGGGCCGCCGCTACTCGGCCCGTGACATCGAGCTGCTCCGGCAGGTGCAGCAGCTGTCGCAGGACGAGGGCATCAACCTGGCCGGCATCAAGCGCATCATCGAACTGGAGAACCAGGTGGCGGCCCTCCAGGCCCGGGTGGCCGAGCTGTCGACGGCCGTCGAGGGCGCGGCGGTGGCGATGCGTCAGCGCGAGGCCCAGGTACACGCCTCCTACCGGCGCGACCTGGTCCCTTACACGGACGTGCAGCAGGCGAGTGCCCTGGTGGTGTGGCGGCCGGGGCACAAGCGCGGCGAATAGCTTCCTCTTCGCACGCGGCTCCCTTCTCGCACGTGGCTCCCTTCGCGCACGAGGCCCCCTCTCCGGAGGGGGCCTCGTCGCGTTCACGGGCGGGCGTCACGGCAGGAGTTCGGAGACGATCTCGACGGCCGTGTGCCACCAGGGCTGCGCCCCGGTGCCGAAGCCGGCGGCGAGGGCGGTCCCGAGGGCCTGGTCGAGCGCGTCCGCGTCCGGCTCCCAGCCGGCGTCGACGCGGCCGTCGCCGGCCGACTCCAGGGTGCCGAGACGCCGCCCGTCCCGGGTGAGCCGGCTCTCGCCGTACGAGCAGGGCACGAGGCGGTAGCGCCGCCCGTCCACGGTCGCGTCGACGCGGTACGAGCGGCGTGAGAGGCGGCCCCTGGCGGGGCGGAGTCCGGCCGGGCGCCCGTCGACGGTGAGCGCGAGCAGCGCGGCGTCGCGGGTGCCGATGGGCGTGTGGCGGTCGGCGGCGCTCTCGGGGGCCCGTACGAGCTCCACGGAGGGCAGGCCGTGGCCGTCGACCCGGAGGGCGCCGGCAGGGGTGTCGAGGTGGATCCGGACGTACACGTCGGTCATTCGTCCCGTTCGAGGATGCCGGAGCGGGCGATGAGATAGCCCAACTGGGCGCGGCTGCCGCTGCCGAGGGCGGCGGCGAGCTTGGCGATGTGGGCACGGCAGGTGCGGACGTTCATGCCGAGGCGGCGGGCGATGGCCTCGTCGACGTGCCCCTCGACGAGGAGCTTGGCGATGGAGCGCTGCACGCCGCTGATGCCGCTGAGCATCGGCTCGTAGGTCACGGGGGCGTCCAGCGGTGTGGCCTGGAGCCAGAACTGGTCGAAGACGCCGCCGAGGTACTCGACGAGGCCCTGGTGGCGCAGTTCGAGCGCTATGGTGCGGTCGCGGCTGGCCGGCACGAAGGCGACCTTGCGGTCGACGATGATGAGCCGGTCGATGATCTCTTCCAGCGTGCGGACCTCGACCTCGGGGCCGATGCGCTCCAAGTAGGCCAGGGTGATGGGCTGGTGGCGCGCCGTGTGCTGGTAGAGCGTGCGCATCTTGATGCCCTTGCCGAGCAACGGCCGGACCCGGCGCAGGGCTTCGCCGAACGTGTGGGCGCTGCGGCCCTTCCCCGGTTGTACGGTGAGCAGTTCCGAGGTGCACTCCTCGACGGCGCGGTCCAGGCTGGCGTTGATGCGGTCGAGGCCTTCGAGGACCGTGATGGCGTGGGTCATCGAGGGGTCGCGTGCGCCGAGGGCCATGAACGGCTCGAAAGCGTCGGAGAGGGAGACGGTCAGGCGCCTGCGCTCCTGGATCTCCTTCTCTATGGGAAGGAGCAGCCGGGCCAGCGCGGCCGAAGGGGCCACGGGGCGCAGCCATTCGGCGTCGTCGGGGTCGGGACGCAGCAGGTCGAGGTCCATGAGGCAGGGGGCCGACCCGATGTCCGAGCGGGCGATCCGGCCTGATCGCAGCGCTTCGGCATAGAGGCGTGTGCCCGCTTCGCACAGGTCTGCGTGCGTGTGAGAATGTCCCGCTTTCTCAGGTTCTCTTCGCATACGTACACCCCCAGGCTTTTGCATTACAGGAACATGATGCATTGAGCGAGTGGTGGAAACGGGATGAGTGAGCCATCGTCGTGACTTGCGGGGGAGCAGGTTGTTACACACCTTCAAGTGAGGTTGCTCGGTCATGTCCAAGAAGCTCATACGCACCGTAGCCGGTGTCGCACTGATGGCTGCTGCCGCTGTGGGAGCGGTCACGGCAACCGAGGACCCGGGGTGGGGTTCGCAGACGAGGGTCGTGAACGCCGACCCGGGCTGGGGTCTTGCCCCCGGTGCCGAGGCCGCCGACCCGGGCTGGGGTCTCGTCCTGGCCGCCGCCGATCCCGGCTGGGGTGTCGCACCGGCCTCCGATCCTGGATGGGAGTCCGTGAGGGCATGACGGTTCCCGAAGATCCTCGTTTCCGACGGGAGATGGCGAGCGCCTACCGGTCCGGGTGGCACTTCATCGACCTCGTCACCGCGGTGCCGCGCCGTGGCGAGTCGTTGATGGTCACCCTCTTCGGAGAGCCGATCGTCGTCGTCCGCGAAGACGACGAGGACATTCGCGCCTACCGGTGTCTTCGCCGCCCACGCGGCGCCCCGCAGCCCGTCCGCTGTGCCATCAGGTACGGCATGATCTTCGTCAATCTCGACCAGCGCGACCACCAACTGGTCGAACCCCACCTGGTCGACACCGAGACCATCACCGCCACCCCCCGCAGCGCCTGAACGATTCCCCCGTCGTTGTAGATCGTTCAGGTGCTTCCCCCACACAGCGGCGCCATCGCGGACCTGAAACGCGATGGCGCCGCTGTGCGTCCGCGTCCGGACGCGCCGGCGGCCGGCCCCCGTGCCGACTACGCCCGGCCCATCGCGCGCGTCAGGGCGATCTCGATCACGACCCGGTCCGGGTTCGGCGTCGGGACCCGGCCGTAGCGCGCCGCGTAGCGGTCCACCGCGTCCGCGACCGTCTCCGCCTCGGTGCGGACCCGCGCCACGCCCTCCAGCGTGGCCCAGCGGCCCTTGTCCACCTGGCAGACCGCGACCCTCGCGCCCTCCGGGCCCGCCGCCAGGACGTTGGCGACCTTGCGGCTGTGCTTGTTCGTGATGACCCGGGCGATGCCCTTCTCGCCGCCCTCGGGGTCGTACGTGACGCCGACCGCCACCACGTGCGGCGTGCCGTCCGGGCGGGGCGTGGTCAGGGTGCACATGTGGTACTCGCGCCAGAAGGCGAGGTACGTGTCACTGGGCTTGCTCGGGTCGATGGCCATGCTCCGGAAACTACTCCGGGAAGGACTCCCTTCGGTACCTTGAGCGGAATAGGCTCAACTTTGTGTACGTTGGATGAGTCATAGGAGGGGAAGAGTCCCCGCAGCAGTCGAGAACCAGGAGGAGACCCCGCACGTGGACGCCGAACTGACCAACAGGAGCCGGGACGCGCTGAACGCGGCCAGCAGCCGCGCCGTGTCCGAGGGGCACGCCGATCTGACCCCCGCGCATCTCCTGCTCGCCCTGCTCGCGGGTCAGGACAACGAGAACATCACCGACCTGCTCGCCGCCGTCGAGGCCGACCAGGCCGTCGTGCGCTCCGGCGCGGAGCGGCTCATCGCCGCCCTGCCCAGCGTCACCGGGTCCACGGTCGCGCCCCCGCAGCCCAACCGCGAGCTGCTCGCCGTCATCGCCGACGCCGACGAGCGCGCCAGGAAGCTCGGGGACGAGTTCCTCTCCACCGAGCACCTGCTCATCGGCATCGCCGCCAAGGGCGGCCGGGCCGGCGAGCTCCTCGACCGGCAGGGCGCCGACGCCCGCAAACTCCAGGCGGCCTTCGAGAAGGCCCGCGGCAGCCGCCGGGTGACCAGCGCCGACCCCGAGGGCTCGTACAAGGCCCTGGAGAAGTTCGGCACCGACTTCACCGCCGCCGCCCGCGAGGGCAAGCTCGACCCGGTCATCGGCCGCGACCACGAGATCCGGCGCGTCGTCCAGGTCCTCTCCCGCCGCACGAAGAACAACCCGGTCCTCATCGGCGAGCCCGGCGTCGGCAAGACCGCGGTCGTCGAGGGCCTCGCCCAGCGGATCGTGAAGGGCGACGTCCCCGAGTCGCTGCGCGACAAGCGCCTGGTCTCCCTCGACCTCGGCGCGATGGTCGCGGGCGCCAAGTACCGGGGCGAGTTCGAGGAGCGCCTGAAGACCGTCCTCTCCGAGATCAAGGAGAGCGAAGGCCAGGTCATCACCTTCATCGACGAGCTGCACACCGTCGTCGGGGCGGGCGCCGGCGGCGACTCCGCCATGGACGCCGGCAACATGCTCAAGCCGATGCTGGCCCGCGGCGAGCTGCGCATGGTCGGCGCCACGACGCTCGACGAGTACCGCGAGCGGATCGAGAAGGACCCCGCCCTGGAGCGCCGCTTCCAGCAGGTCCTGGTCGCCGAGCCGTCCGTCGAGGACACCGTCGCCATCCTGCGCGGGCTCAAGGGGCGCTACGAGGCCCACCACAAGGTCCAGATCGCCGACTCCGCCCTCGTCGCCGCGGCGGCCCTCTCCGACCGCTACATCACCTCCCGGTTCCTGCCGGACAAGGCCATCGACCTGGTCGACGAGGCCGCCTCCCGGCTGCGCATGGAGATCGACTCGTCGCCCGTCGAGATCGACGAGCTCCAGCGCTCCGTCGACCGGCTCAAGATGGAGGAGCTCGCCCTCTCCAAGGAGACCGACGAGGCGAGCCTGCAGCGCCTGGAGAAGCTGCGCCGCGACCTCGCGGACCGCGAGGAGGAGCTGCGCGGCCTCACCGCCCGCTGGGAGAAGGAGAAGCAGTCCCTCAACCGGGTCGGCGAGCTCAAGGAGCAGCTCGACGAGCTGCGGGGGCGCGCCGAGCGCGCCCAGCGCGACGGCGACTTCGACACCGCCTCCAAGCTGCTCTACGGGGAGATCCCGGCCCTGGAGCGCGAGCTGGCGGCCGCGAGCGAGGCGGAGGCCCAGCAGGAGGCCGCGAAGGACACGATGGTCAAGGAGGAGGTCGGCCCGGACGACATCGCCGACGTCGTGGGCGCCTGGACCGGCATCCCCGCGGGCCGTCTCCTGGAGGGCGAGACGCAGAAGCTGCTGCGCATGGAGGACGAGCTCGGGCGGCGTCTGATCGGCCAGAGCGAGGCCGTCCGCGCGGTCTCCGACGCGGTGCGCCGCACCCGCGCCGGCATCGCCGACCCGGACCGGCCGACCGGCTCCTTCCTCTTCCTCGGCCCGACCGGCGTGGGCAAGACCGAGCTGGCGAAGGCGCTCGCGGACTTCCTCTTCGACGACGAGCGGGCGATGGTCCGCATCGACATGTCGGAGTACTCGGAGAAGCACTCCGTCGCCCGTCTGGTCGGCGCGCCTCCCGGCTACGTCGGCTACGAGGAGGGCGGCCAGCTCACCGAGGCCGTACGGCGGCGCCCGTACTCGGTCGTGCTCCTGGACGAGGTGGAGAAGGCCCACCCCGAGGTCTTCGACATCCTGCTCCAGGTCCTCGACGACGGCCGGCTCACGGACGGCCAGGGCCGCACGGTCGACTTCCGCAACACGATCCTGATCCTCACCTCGAACCTGGGCAGCCAGTTCCTCATGGACCCGCTGACCGGTGAGGGGGAGAAGCGGGAGCAGGTCCTGGAGGTCGTCCGGGCGAGCTTCAAGCCGGAGTTCCTGAACCGTCTGGACGAGATCGTCGTGTTCTCCGCGCTGGAGAAGGACGAGCTGGCGCGCATCGCGCGGCTCCAGATCGACCGTCTGGCCCGCCGCCTCGCCGACCGCCGCCTCACCCTGGACGTCACGCCCGAGGCACTGGCCTGGCTCGCGGAGGAGGGCAACGATCCGGCCTACGGCGCCCGCCCGCTGCGCCGCCTGATCCAGACCGCCATCGGCGACCGCCTGGCGAAGGAGATCCTGGCGGGCGAGGTGCGCGACGGCGACACGGTCCGGGTGGACCGGTTCGAGGACGGCCTGATCGTGGGCCGGGCCCAGTAGCCGGTCGGCGTGATCAGCCCCATGGAGAGCCGGATCCGGTGCCGCGAGCGCTCCTCCGGTTCCCTCCATGGGGCGAGATCGTGTCAGCCACGAGCTGATCGTGCCGTGAGGACTTGCCACGTACCGCCTGGCATGGGGGAGGATGGCGGGCATCCGTACGAAGGGAAAACCCGGTGAGCATCGACCCGTCCTCGATTCCTAACTTCGGGGCTCAGCCCCAGCCGCAGGCCGGAGGACCGGCGGGCCCCGTCGTTCCCGACCAGGACCTCGTCAAGCAGCTTCTCGACCAGATGGAGCTGAAGTACGTCGTCGACGACGAGGGTGACCTCGCGGCGCCGTGGGAGGAATTCCGCACGTACTTCATGTTCCGTGGCGAGGGCGAGCAGCAGGTCTTCTCGGTCCGCACGTTCTACGACCGCCCGCACGCCGCCGACGACCGCGCCCGCATCCTCGACGCGATCGACGACTGGAACCGCCGCACCCTGTGGCCCAAGGTCTACACCCACCTGCACGAGGAGGAGGACGGCTCCGCCACCCTCCGACTCATCGGTGAGGCGCAGATGCTGATCGGCACCGGTGTGTCGCTGGAGCACTTCGTGTCCTCCACCGTCAGCTGGGTCCGCGCGTCGATCGAGTTCGACAAGTGGCTCGTCGAGCAGTTCGGTCTGGAGTCGCCGGAGGGCAAGGACTCCGGCGAGGCCGACTCCGAGTAGTCACAGAGCCATGCGCGCGAGTGTCAGCGCGTACGGCGCGTAGCCGAACGAGAGCCCGGCCAGGCCCGCGATCACCACGATCGCGGCGCCCGGCCGGGCTCTCGTCATGGCGCCGGCCAGCGGCAGCAGGAGGGGGAAGGCCGGCAGCAGGAACCGTGGCTTCGACTCGAAGAAGCCGGAGCCGCCGACCGTGATGAGTACGAGCACGCCCGTGTAGACGAGCACCGGCAGCGGCGGGCGCTCGACGAGCGTGAGCAGGGCGAACAGCAGTACCCCGGCCGCCGTGATGACCAGGGCCATCGCGAAGCCGAACTGGGTCGGGCCCTTCAGCATGTCCCGCACGAAGCGCAGCGTGCCCCGCCCGAAGTCGAAGCGGGAGGTCCAGCCGTCCTGGACGGCGAAGTAGCCGCCGAGCAGATCGCCCCGCCGGGCGCCGACCCACAGCAGGTACGAGAGCCAGCCGACCGGCGCGCACGCGGCCCCGGCCCACACCGGCCAGGCGACCCGGCCCCGGGCCCGCCACAGCGCCAGGGCCGCGGCGGCGAGGACGGCGGCGGCGATGGCGACGCCGTTGGGCCGGGAGAGCCCGGCCAGTGCGGCGAGGCCGCCCGCCCACAGCCATCGGCGGGTCAGCAGCGCGTACAGCGCCCAGGCCGCGAAGGCGGTCATGAGGGGTTCGGTGTACGCCATGGACAGCACGATCGAGTGGGGGAGCAGGCCCCACAGCAGCACCGTGACGACGGCGGTGGGCCGGCCGCACAGGCGCTCCGCGACCAGGTAGATCCCCCAGGCCGCGGCCCCGGCGGCGAGCCAGGACAGCAGCAGTCCGGCTGTGCCGCCGGTGACGGGCAGCACGGCCGTGACGGCCCGGACGAGCCCGGGATAGAGCGGGAAGAAGGCCAGGTCGGACTGGACCACCCCGTCGGGCCAGAACAGCGTGCGGCCGTAGCCGTTCGCCGCGATCCCGGTGTACCAGAGGGAGTCCCAGGACTTGGCGAGCAGCGCCCTCGGCGAGCGCCCGACGTGCCAGGCCCACAGCGCGAGCACCAGGACCCCGGTGAGCCGCGCGGCGGCGAAGAGCCCGAGGGCGGGTGCGGCACGCTGCAGCGAGGCCCGCCAGCGGGGCACCCGCCGGGCGGGGGCGACGGCGGATGCCGGGCGGTCGAGGGTCTCGGCGGACAGGGGGCACCTCCGTGCGCACGGACAAACCGATCGTGACTCGACAAATCGGTTTACCGGACGATCGGCCCGTCCGGGGGACGGGCACGCCGCGCGCCCCCTGGTCCGCTCGGGGGACAACCCCTCCGGGTCAGCCCCGGCCCATCTCCAGGAGCAGCAGCGCCAGTCTCACCCCGGGGCGGCGCAGCTCCTCCCCGTAGCGCAGGACCACCGCGTTCTCCCAGGCCAGATCCGTGGCCGGGCGCCCGACGGCGCGCCGCGCGGCGACGAACCGCCGCTGCTCGGCGGCGCGGCGGCGGACCAGGTCGATGATCTGCGTGTCCAGGTCGACCAGCCGGCCCCGCCCGTCGTCGGGTGCGGGCTCGGGGGCTCCGGTGCGGGTGGCGGGCTCCGTCTCGGCGGTCACCTCGCGCTTCGCCGTCTCCACTAGGCCAGCTCCCGGACGGCGCGCTCCAGCACGGTGAGGCCCGCGTCGAGGCGCGCCCCGTCGACGGTGAGCGGCGGCAGGAGCTTCAGCACCTCGTCCCGGGGGCCGGAGGTCTCGACGAGGAGGCCCAGCTCGAAGGCGCGCCGGCCGACCGCCGCGGCCGTCGGGGCGTGGGCGAAGCGCAGGCCCTGGACGAGGCCGCGGCCGCGCACGGAGACATCGGCGCCGACGGAGCCGGCGAGGCGGGTCAGGCGCTCGCGGACCTGGTCGGCGAGGTCGCCGGTGGACTTCTCCAGGGTGCTGTCGCTCCAGTACGCGCGCAGCGCGGCGGCGCCGGTGACGAAGGCCAGGTTGTTGCCCCGGAAGGTGCCGTTGTGCTCGCCCGGGCGCCAGACGTCGAGCTCCGGCCGGAGCAGGACGAGCGCCATCGGCAGTCCGTAGCCGCTGATCGACTTGGAGAGGCAGATGACGTCCGGGACGATGCCCGCCTCCTCGAAGCTGAAGAAGGCGCCGGTGCGTCCGCAGCCCATCTGGACGTCGTCGACGACGAGCAGCAGTTCGTGGCGGCGGCACAGGTCGGACAGCTCCTGGAGCCATTCCACCCGGGCCACGTTGACGCCGCCCTCGCCCTGCACGGTCTCCACGACCACCGCGCCGGGCCGGTCGAGGCCGCTGCCACCGTCGGAGAGCATGCGGTCGAGCAGGGCGAGCCCGTCCACGTCGGGGTCGAAGCCGTCGTACGGCACCCGCAGCACGTGGTCGAGCGGCACGCCCGCGCCCGCCCGCTTGTCCGCGTTCCCGGTGAGCGCCAGGGAGCCCAGGCTCATGCCGTGGAAGGCGTTGGTGAAGGCCACGACGTTCGGCCGGCCGGAGACCTTGCGGACGAGCTTCAGCGCCGCCTCGACGGCGTTGGTGCCGGTCGGGCCGGGGAACTGGACCTTGTGGGGCAGCCCGCGCGGGGTGAGGATCCGGCTCCTGAAGACCTCCAGGAATTCCGTCTTCGCGGAGGTCGTCATGTCCAGGCCGTGGGTCACCCCGTTGCTGGTCAGATAGTCGATCAACGGCTGCTTGAGCAGGTCGTTGTTATGCCCGTAATTCAGGGTTCCGGCGCCCGAGAAGAAATCGATGAATTCCCGCCCGGAAGTATCGGTGAGAATGGCCCCGTGGGCCTCCTTGAATTCCGTCGGCCACGTTCGGCAATAGCTCCGTACTTCCGATTCGAGCTCTTCGACGATACTCATGAACCCTCCCCCTGGAGTGCGGCTATCGGTGGCGGGATCGTGGCACGACGCCGATCCGCAATGCAAGGAGGGAGGCCGTCGCGCAAGGTGGAGTTCATTATTGAGGCGGCCTATGACGTTATTGGTCCAGGGTATTTGACGGGTGTCTCGGCGGTGTGGATGGATAGTCCACGGCAATGCTGTTCGGCTGGTCGGATGTCCGGGGGGATTTCGCGGTGCACAATGCAGGGACGCAGGAGCCGCCGGAACTCGTCCGGCTGCCGCTGAGGGCGCGTCTTGACGCGTTCGCGCGGGGCGGGGTGGACCCCGCCGACTGGGCGGAGCAGGCCAACGCCTGGAGCTTCGTGGCCGACGAGCGCTACCGGGCGACCACGCTGCTGTGCCCCGTGGAACCGGCTGATCCGCCCGTACGGCTCGGCGTCAAGGACACCGTGGACGTGGCCCGGCTGCCGACCCGGCTCGGCCTGCGCAGGCACCGCGGGTATCCGGAGCGCTCGGCCGCCGCGCTGGACGGCGTCACCGGGGCGGTCGTCAACGCCAAGCTGGTCACCACCGAGCTGAGCCTCGGTCTCGAACACGGCTGCGTGAACCCGTACTTCCCGCACCTCGACCCCGCCGGGTCGAGCACCGGCTGCGCGGTCGCCGTCGCCGCCGGCATCAGCGACCTCGCGATGGGCACCGACTCGGTGGCCTCGGTCCGGCTGCCGGCCGCCGCCTGCGGCGTCGTCGGCCTGCGCCTCACCCACGACCCCCGGCTCCTCGACGGCCTGTACCGGCTGTCCGACCGGCTCGACGCGCCCGGCTGGCTCACCCGCACCGTCGACGACCTCGACGTGCTCTGCCGCTCCGGCGCGCTCGGCGCCCGGCTCGCCGCCGACGGCCGGCGCCCCGACGGTGCCTGGCGGATCGGGGTGCCCGAGGAGGTGCTCGCCGACCGGATGCTGCCCGAGGTCCGGGCGGACTACGACCGGGTGCGCGCGGCCGTCGAGGCGGCCGGGGCGGAGCTGGTCCCGGTACGGCTCGGCGAACTGTTCCGGCGGCGCGCGCTGGCGTACGAGCTGTGCGCCAAGGACGCCTTCGACGCGTACGTCCGGTGGCGGGCGGGCGGTTCCGGCGACGCCGACGAGCCGGCGCCGTCCACCCGCCGGGCACTGGAGATGGGCGCGGCCGTCGGCCCGGACCGGCACGCCGAACTGATCGCGGTCCACGAACGGCACCGCGCGCTCGCCCGCCGCCTGTTCGCCGAGGACCGGGTCGACGGCTGGCTGATGCCCGCCGGGACGCTGCTGCCGCGCAACCTCCACACCGAGGCGGCGCCGGAGACGACCATCCGCACGGCGGACCCCGAGACCACCGCCGGTCCCGGCGACGAGGGTGACGACGACGGCTACGACGGCGTCAACTACGCCACCATGGCGGCCTTCGCCGGACTCCCGGCCCTCAACTTCCCGCTCGCGTACGACGCCGGCCACGAGGCCCCGCTCGGCATGCAGCTGATCGGGCCGCCCGACACCGAGCCCGCGCTGATCGCGCTCGCCTCCTTCGTCACCGGCGCCGCCGGGACCGCCACTCACTACCTGGGCCGCCCGTCCAAGTGGCCTGCGGAAGAGGGCCGATGAGCGCCCCACAGCCCACCGGCACGGCACCCGGCGCCCCGGCCGGCGCCGGGCAGAGCGTCCCGGGCGCGGGCGGCGTCCGGGCCTTCCTCGTGGCGTGGCTGCCCAGCCTCCTCGTCGTCATCGCGACGGGCGGGTGCCTCTTCTCGCTGAGCTGGTGGATCAACGGCGCGCCCGGCGGGGGCGCTTCGCTCGGCCTCGTCATCGGCGGGTCGAGCGTGGTGTCCCTCAGCGTGACCACCGTCCTGTCCGGGGTGCTCGACCGGGCCGACCGGCTGCGCGCCCTCACCGTCCTGCTGCTGGTCCTGGCGCTGCCCGTCGGCGCGCTCGTCGTCCTCTTCGGCCCGTCCCGTCCCGGCACGGCGGCGCTGGTCCTGGCCGCCGTCTGCTACACCGCGATCAGCACCACCGAGACCCTCTACCTGGCCGCCACCGAGACGGTGACCGCCGATCTCGCCCCGGCGAACTGGCCGGAGACCCGCACCGCGCTGCTCACCCAGATCCACTCGCAGGTCGACCGGGTCGTGGCGCCGGCCGCCGCGGGGGCCGCGATCTCCGCGGGGGCGCTGCGCTCCATCCCGCTCACCGCGCTCGCCGTACTCCTCGCGATGCTGCTGGTGCTGCGCTGGGGACGGCGCCCGCTGGACGCGGTGACCGCCCGGATCCGGGCCGAGGCCGCGGCCGGGGACGCGCCGGGCTCCCCGCTGCGCACCTGGCTGAAGGACGCGGCGTCCGCCGTCGCCCTCATCCGGGCCCACCGCGACCTGGTCTTCCTGGTGCGGCTCGGAGTGCTCGGCAACCTGGTCGTCTTCCCCTTCTACGCCGTGCTGCCCGCCTTCCTCACGGCCTACGTCTCCTCGCCCCGCGAGAACGCCACCGTGTACGGGCAGGCGGCCGCCGGCTACGGCCTGGGCATGCTGGTCGGCACCGTGCTGCTGCTGCGGGCCGGCCGGGGGCTCTCCGGGCGCCGGGCGCTCGGCGTGGCGAGCGGCGCGCTGGCCGCCATCTGCGCCGTCGTGTTCGGCGTCTCGCTGACCCGCTCGCCCGGCGTGGTCGTCGCGGGCACGGCCCTGACCGGGCTGCTGTTCTCCGTGCTCGTCGCGGTCGGCGGCGCGGTCTGGCTCAAGCGCACCCCGGCGGAGATCCGGGTCCGGGTCTTCAGCCTGCGCCGACTGACGGTCTTCTCCAGCATTCCTCTCGGCACCGCGCTGCTCGGCGTGGGCGGGGCGGCCTTCGGCTACCGGGAGTTCGTCCGCGGGGTCGTCCTGGTCGTCCTGCTGGCCCTCGCCTGGTCGTGGTTCGCCGCCCGGCGCCACCTCGACGAGGGCTGAGCCCCGGCCCCTCCCCGCGCCTCCCCGACCCCCGCCCGTGCGTCCTCCCCACCTCGTCACCCAGCACCTCTCCTCGCGAAAGGCACCGACAGAGCCGTGAAGAAGATCCTGTTCGTCCACGCCCGGGGCGGTGTCCCGCTCGACCACGCCCTGCCCCGGCTCGCCGCCTGCGGCGAGGTGCACATGCTGGCGCTGTCCGCGCTCTCCGCCGACCGCTCCGAGCCCTGGCGCCGCTGGTGCGCCGACGTCATCGAGGCGGGCGACCGGCGGATCGTCGGCGAGGAGCTCGTCGATCTCGTCGTCGCGAGCGCCAAGGAGGTCGGCGCCGACGCCGTCATCGGCTTCTCCGAGTACATCCTGCTCGCCCTGGCCCACGCCGCCGAGCGGCTCGGCCTGCCGGGCCCCGGCGCGGGCGCCGTCTACTCCCGCGACAAGCGGCTGATGCGGGAGCGCTGGGCCGAGGCCGGGGTGCCGGTGCCCGCCTTCCGGCGGGTCGCCACCGAGGCGGAGCTGGCCGAGGCCTTCGACGCGCTCACCGCGCCGATGCTGCTGAAGCCCGCGTGGGGGGCCGGCTCGATCGGCCAGGCGGTGCTGCGCACCCGGGACGACGTGGCCGGCGCCTGGTCGTCCGTGACCGGCGCGCTGCGCGGCCTCGCCGACCGCGGCTTCGGGGAGTCGTACGAGACGGACGCCCCGGGCCACCTGCTCGTCGAGGAGATCATCGACGCCACCACCGAGGGCTGGTACGAGGAGGAGGGCTACGGCGACTACCTCAGCGTCGAGGGCGTCGTGGCACGCGGCGTCTTCCACCCGGTGGCGATCACCGGCCGGATCCCGACCATCGCGCCCTTCACCGAGCTCAGCAGCCACGCGCCCTGCGTCCTCGCCGAGCCGCTGCAGCGCCGGGTCGAGGAGGTCGCCCGCGCCGCCGTCGACGCGCTCGGCCTGGACACCTGCGGCACGCACACCGAGATCAAGCTGTGCCGGGACGGCGGCCTGATGGTCGTCGAGTCCGCGGCCCGGTTCGGCGGCTCGGCCATCATGGCCGTCGTCGAGGAGGTCTTCGGCGCCGACCTGGTCACCATGCTGACCCGCGAACTCCTCGGCGAGCCCGCCGGACTGCCCGAGCGCATGCTCGTGGAGGGCGGCCGGGGCGCGGCGGCCGAGATGTCGCTCATCGGCACCGACGCGGCCGGCCGGCCGTGGACCACGACGCCGGTGTGGGACTCGCGCACCGCCGACCTCGACCTGCTGGTGTCGCCCGGCAGCCACGTCGAGCCGGTGCGCAGCCTGACCGTGCCGGACGGCACCCCCATCCCCGCGTACGACGCGCCCCGCGGCATCACCAACTGCGCGGGCATGCTCTTCCTCACCTCGCCCGACCCGGGCACCCTGCTGCGCGACACCTACGCCGTCCTCGACGGCATGGAGGCCCGGCTGAACGACGCCGCCACCGCCGCCGCCACGACCGCCGCCGCGGCCGGGGAGAACGGCGCATGACGGGGACGACCGCCACCGCGGGCGAGGCCGCCACGGCCGCCGCCGGGCCGTACGAGATCGTCGAGCGGAGCACCGTCGCGGACGTGGACCGCGCCGAGTGGGACCGCCTCGCGGCCGGCTCCTCGCTCTACTCCGGCCACCGCTGGCTCGCGTACCTGGAGCAGTACCGCGACTGCGTGCCGCGCTACCTGCTGGCCCGGCGGGCCGGCCGGACGGTCGGCGCGCTCCCGCTCTACGAGTTCCCCGGCGACGTACCGAAGTTCTACGACCCGGCGCAGCTGCTCCCGGTGCCGCAGACCACCGGCGCGACCGCCCGGCCCTACGTCCTCGGCGGCACCCGCGCCGGTTACACCACGGAGCTGCTGCTCGACCCCGGGGCGTCCGAGGAGGAGGCCCGCGGCGCCGCCCGGGCCCTGCTCGACCGGGTGCGGGAGCTGCGGCGGGAAGGCGGCCTCGCCGCGCTGCTCTACCTCACCGACGAGACGGCGGCGCTGCTGCTGCCCGAACTCGGGCCCGAGGACCGGCTGATGCTGATCGACTCGCGGGCCCGGATCGACGTCGACGCGGACGGACTCGACGGACTGCGCGGCCGGGTGGGCCGCAAGACCAGGGCCCGGATCCGCAACGAGATGCGCAACTTCGAGGAGGCCAGCTGCGTCCGCGAGGTGCTGCCGCTCTCCGCCTGCCACAAGGAACTCGGGCCGCTGGCCGCCCAGGTGCTCCAGCGCTACGGATATCCGACCAGCGCCGAGGAGGAGGCCGCGCGCTTCGCCTCGCAGGCGGAACAGCTCGACGACCTCACCCAGGTCGTCCTCGCCCGCAAGGACGGCCGGGTCGTCGGCTTCACGCTGTTCTTCGTGGAGAACGGCACGATGTACGGCCGGGTCCACGGGCTCGACGACGAACTGGCCCGCAGCGCCTCCCTCTACTTCAACCTGACCTACTACCACGCGATCGAGCACGCGGCCGGGGCCGGCGTCACGACCCTCGACCTCGGCTGCGACTCGCACGAGACGAAGGTGCTGCGCGGCGCGGAACTCCAGCCGCTGTGGGGCCTGTTCCTCGACCTGCCGCTGGACGCGGCCGGCCGCGCCGAGCTGCGCGCCCGGCACGAGGAACGGATCGGCACCTTCGCCGCCTGGGACCCGCGGATCCGCACCGCCGTGGCCGACCGGGTCGCCGAGCGGCTCGCCGCCGAGCCGGGCGGCCGCGCCGAGCCCGCCGTCCGCGCCCCTTCCGCCGCTCCCGCCCCTTCCGCCGAGCCCGCCGTCCGCGCCCCTTCCGCCGAGCCCGGCGCCCCCGCCCACGACGCCTGAGGAGCACCACCGCCATGACCCAGCCCGACCACACCCTCACCGGGGAGCAGGTGCGCGCCCTGGTGGACCGCTACGCGTCCGGTCCGCTCGCCGAGGCCTACGGCCACCTGGACGGCGTGGCCGAGCCCGCCCTCACCGAGGTGCCCGTCCTCACCAAGGACGACTTCCGGGCCGCCCTCCCCGGCACCATGGCCAGGGCCCGCGACGCCCGCTTCGGCTCCCTCGTCTACGCCAGCGGCGGGACCACCGCGAGCCCCAAGCTCAGCCTGATCCCGAGCCACATGTTCGTCCGCGACGTCGCCGCGCACTGGAACCCGCTCACCGCCGACGACGTGCTGCTCAACTACGACACCCCGGGCCTGCTGTCCTCCGCGCACAACTTCTTCAACGGGCTCGCCGAACTCACCGGCGCCGTCAGCGTCCCCCTCGGCGCGGTCGACGACGAGCGGGTCCCGGCCTGGCTGGACACCGTGGAGTCGCTCGGCGTCACCGCCTTCAACGGCACCCAGAGCCAGATCGCGCAGCTGGTCCGGCTGTGCGCGGCGGCCGGCCGCAAGCCCCCGGCCTTCCGCAAGGTGCTGTGGAACGGCGAGGCGTTCAGCGCCTCCGCCGCCTCCCTGGTGCGCGAGCAGCTGCCCGACACCGAACTGCACGGCATCTACGGCTCCACCGAGACCTGGGTGATCGGGCACAACGGCCCGGGCTGCGACCTCGACACCTTCCACGTCCTGCCGTACCAGCACATCGAGCTCGACGAGGGCATGATCCTCGTGACCAACACCCACCCCGACTGCCTCAACCCCGTGCTGCGCTACCGCATCGGCGACCGCGGCACCTGGGTCGACTGCCCGTGCGGCCGTCCGGGCCCGGCGCTCAAGGTGCACGGCCGCGACGACCCCCAGCTGAAGTTCCTCAGCATCCTCGTGACCCCGCAGGAGGTCGCCGAGGCGGCCCACGCGGTGCCCGCGGTGACCGGCGTCCAGGTCGTGATGGTCGACCACGGCGCCGCCGAGGAGCGCATGGAGCTGCTGGTGACCCTCGCGCCCGGCACCGACACGGACGGAGCAGTGGCCGAGGTTCGCCACCGGGTCCTCACCGACGTGTACAGGTTGGGGTTCGAGGTGGCGGCCGTCCCCCAGGCCTTCGAGGTGCGTGCGGTGGAGCGGCTGTGGGTGAACCCGCGCTCGAACAAGACGCCGTTGCTGCGCCACCGCAGCGGCTCCGACACGGAGGAGACCTGGAATGGGAACGGCTGAGCGCAGGATCGTGGTCGTCAGCGGTGGCGGCACCGGCATCGGACGGGCCGTGTCCGCGGCCTTCGCCGCCGAGGGGGCCGAGGTCGTCGCCCTCGGACGCCGCGCAGAACCGCTGGAGCGGGCCGCGAAGGAGCTCACCGAGGAGCATGCGGCGGCGGGCGGCTCGGTGCGCGCCCTGACCGCCGACCTGACGGAGCCGGCGGAGGCCGAGCGGGTCCGCGACGAGCTGCGCGCGGCGTACGGCCGGGTGGACGTGGTCGTCAACAACGCCGGCGGCAACGTGCTGGTCGGGGCGCCCGAAGGCGCCGCGGCCGGACTGGCGGGCGCGGCCTGGCACTGGACCGGCAATTTCCGGTCGAACGTCCTGACCGCCGTCCTCCTCACGGAGGCCCTGCGCGACCTGCTGGCCGCGCCCGGCGGCCGGGTGGTGCTCCTCAGCTCGATCGCCGCCTACCGCGGCTCGGGCGCCGGCTCGTACGCCGGGGCCAAGGCGGCGCTCCACCCGTACATGTACGACCTCGCCGCCGACCTCGGTCCGCGCGGCGTCACCGTCAACACCGTCGCCCCCGGCTACATCGCGGAGACCGAGTTCTTCGGTCCGGACGGCGTCGCCGAAGCGCGGCGCCGGATGCTCGTCGACCAGGCGATGAACAAGCGCGCCGGGGCGCCCGCGGATGTCGCGGAGACCGTCCGCTGGCTGGCCTCGCCGGCCGCCGGCCATGTCACGGGTCAGATCATTCAGGTCAACGGCGGTGCCGAAAAGGGCCGTTGACGCAAACCTCGTCAGTCTCGCAGGGGGAGTGGAAGCGTTGATATTCGCCGATTCCGTGGCCGTCAAGGCCTTCGAGGAAGGGCACGAGGAACGGCTGCGGATCACCGAGGCCGGATTCGGGAGCGAACTCGTCGCCGAACGGCAGCGGGTGAAGCTCGACCGGCTGTGGGACCGGCTCGCCGACGTACCCTACTACCGCGGTCTGCCCGCGGTGGCCGAACGGGCCTTCACCGCAGCGCCGTTGACGCCCAAGGCGGCGCTCAAGGCGGACCCGGAACGGTTCCTGCGCGAGGGCGCCGGGCCGTACCACAAGTACTACGAGACCTCCGGGACGACGTCGGTGCCGACGCCGACCCCGCGGCTCGTCGAGGACACGGTGCTCAACACCGTGTCGGTGGCGTCCCTGTGGTCGCGGGTGCTGCGGCCCGGCGACCGGGTGGCCTCGCTGCTGCCCTCCGACGTGGCACCCGTCTGCGACCTGGTCGCCGGGGTGTCCGAGTACCTGGGCTGCACGATGCTGCGCTGCTACCCGTTCAGCCAGGGAATGTGCGACTGGGACCGGCTGGAGGTGCTGTTCACCCGCTACCGGCCCGAACACGTCTTCGCCGCCCCCGGCGTGCTGCTGCAGTGGACGCGGGTCCTCAAGAGCCGTGGCCGGCTCGCCGAGGTCGCCGCGGGCGTCCGCAGCCTGATGCTGCTCGGCGAGGTCAGCACCCCGCCGCTGCGGGCCCGGCTCGCCGAGCAGTGGGGCGCGCGGGTCCTCGACGCCTCGTACGGCAGCACCGAGACCGGCACCATCGCCGCGGCCTGCGAGCACGACCGGCTGCACGTGCTGGAGCACAGCCACGTCGCGGAGGTGGCCGAGCCCGGCGGGGAGCCGGTGCCGGCCGCCCCCGGCGCGCACGGCGAGCTCGTCGTCACACCGCTCAACAACCACGCCCGGCCGCTGCTGCGGTACGGCACCGGAGACCTGGTCACGGTGGGCGACGGCGCCGGCTGCGACTGCGGCGTCGCGCTGCCCGTGCTCACGGTGCACGGCCGCGACACCGACGGCGTGGCGCTCGGCGGCACCCGGCTGACCGCGGAGGCCGTGGAGCGGATCGTCTACACCACGCCCGGCGTCACCGGCTACCTCATGCAGCTCAAGAGCTCCGACCCCGGCGCCGGACGGCTGCTGCTCGAACGCGACGTGGACTTCGACAGCGCCGTCGGCACGGATCCGGACGAGCTGTGCCGTGCGGTCTCGGAGCGGTTCGCGGCCGACGGCGTGCGGTGGACGGCGGTCGCCCTGGTCGGTCAGCTCCCGCAGACCACCAAGGCCGGCGGCAGCCAGAAGAACTGGAAGCGCACCAACGTCCAGTGGGTGGACTGACCATGACCGACATCCTCGACCGGACGGTGTGGACCGAGGACGGCGGCGCCCGGCAGGGCGGCGCCGACCTGTGGTGCACCTACGCCGCGGTACGCACCGCCGGCTGGCTCGGCCTCGCCCTGCCGGGCCGGGACGCCACCGTCGCCACCCTGCTCGCCCGTCAGAACTCCGACGGCGGCTTCGCCTGGCAGAAGGGCCTGCCCTCCGACATCTGGGCCACCTACTACTGCACCCAGGCGCTGAACGACCTCGGCGCCGAGGTGCCGGAACCCGACCGCATCGCCGCGTGGCTGGCCGGCACGCAGGACCCGGACGGCGGTTTCGCCATGACCCCGGGCCAGGCCGCCGACATCTGGGCCACCTACTACGCGGCCCGCACCTACGCCGAGATCCTGGGCCGGCCCGTGCCCCGGCCCGAGGCCCTGCGGGCCTGGCTGGCGGGCAGCCAGCGGGCCGACGGCGGCCTCGGCTGGAACCCGGGCGCGAGCGAGTCCGATGCCCGGGCCTGCTACTACGGGGCGATGGCCCACCGGGCCGCCTTCGGCGACACCGCCCCGCCCTGGGACGTCCCGGCCCTGGTCGACTGGCTGCGGGAGCGGCAGACCCCCGAGGGCGGCTTCGTCTTCGACGAGTCCGCCACCGCCGCCTGCCTGTGGGCCACCTTCCGAGCGGTGCGCGCCCTGACGGCGCTCGGCGCCCGCCCGGCGCGCGAGGAGCAGTGCGTCGCGTGGATCCGTGCCCGGCAGCTGCCCGACGGCGGCTTCGTCCGCTGGGAGGGCTACGGCCACGCGGACGTCTGGGCGTGCTTCAGCGCGGTCGGCGCGCTGACCGCGCTCGGTCACGAGGTGCCGGACCCCGAGGGCGTCCGCGCGGCCCTGGTGGCGTGCGGCCTTCCCGAGGGCGGCTTCACCTACCGGGACGCGGCGGCGGCGGGCGACAGCCTGGCCACCGCGGCGGCCCTGATCCTCGCCGCCGCGGACGGGGCCGGCGCCGGGCCGGCGGAGGACGCGGGCGGGCGCCCGGCCCCGGGCGCGGGCGTGGCGACGGCCCCGGGCGCGGTGGCGCCCGGCCGGCGCGCGGCACTCGCCGGGTGGCTGCGGGCCGCCCATCTGCCGTACGAGGGCGGCGTGATGTACATGCCGGGGCGCGGTGCCGAGGTGCGCTGCACCCTGTGGGCGGCGAGCGCGCTGCGCACCGCGGACGAGCGGCCGCTCGACGCGGACCGGCTGGCCGACTGGCTGCGGCTGCTGCAGAACTCCGACGGCGGCTTCGGGTTCTGGCACGGCCGCGGTTCCGACATGGTGGCCACCGTCTCGGCGCTGGAGATCCTCGCGACCGCCGGGCGGTCCCCGGAGGGCCTGGACCTCGACGCGCTGCGCCGCTTCCTCGACGCCTGCGGTGACTCGGACGGCTACCGCTTCGCCCCCGGCGGTTCCGTCACCTGTGCGGCCACCGCGCAGGCGGTGCGCGCCCGGTACCTGCTGGGGGACCGGGACGAGGCCCGGGCCGAGGCCAAGCTCCTCGACCCCTTCCGTTCGCCGCTCGGAGGCTTCTCCGCCGTCCCCCGGCACCTGCCCGACCTGGTGTCCACCTACCAGGCCCGGCTGACGGCACAGACCCTCGGCGCGGCGGGCGACGCCACCACCGACGCCGGGGCCGACGCCGACCTGGACCGGTTCCTGGCGAAGGTCCGCCGCCCCGGCGAGGGGCACGCGTGGTCGCCGCTGGGCCGCGGTTCCGGCGGTCCGCTCGCCGACGCGCTGGGCGCGCTGCTGGAACGCGGCCGGCGGACGGACCGACCGCTGCCCGCGCTCAACCTCTGACCCCCGACCCGCCCGAGGAGCCCTCCGTGCCCACCCTCACCGTGCGCACCACGGTCACCGATCCGGTGGCGCGCCGCCGGTTCGCCAAGCACATCAGCATGTGGATGCGCGGCCGGGGCGTGGACATCACCCACGTCCTGACCGAGTTCCACACCCTGGAGCCCGACGCGGTGTTCAGCGGCCCGTTCCCGCTGGCCGCCGCGGGGCCCGAGCCGAAGCACGCCGCCCTGGTCCGCTGTGTCGTGTCCCGGGACCGGTCCCGGGAGTTCCTGGACGAGGCGGCGGCCGAGATCGCCCGCGGCCTCGCCCCGGAGGTACCCCGGGACCGGGTCTTCGTCCACTTCGAACCCATCGATCCGCTGCTGCACCACGCAGGTCCCGGGGACGCGGGTCCCCAGGGCTCCGAGAACAAGGAGACCGCCGATGTCTGACGCCGTGCCCACCCCCGAGGAGATCGCCGACCGGGTGCGGTCCGCCGTCGTGTCCGTCGTCGCCACGGAGCTGTCGCCCGCGGACGACGCCGTGGAACTGGCCCCCCGTTTCGACCGCTACGACAGCCTGGGCGTCCTCGACTGCGTCGGCGCCGTCGAGCGGGAGTTCGGGATATCGGTCGACCTGGTCGACGACGACCTGCGCAGCACCTTCGTGAGCGTGGCCGCGATCAGCGCGCTCGTGCGCCGCAAGCTCGACGACCAGTCGGTGCTGGGCGCGGCGTTCTGATGGAGCCCGGCTTCACGCCGTACCGCACGTCGGGTTCCACGGGGGAGCCGGTGACCTGGTGGCGCGGCCGCGAGCAGCTCGCGGCCGAGGCGGAGCTGCTGGCCGGGCTGTTCGCGGACGACCCGCCGGACGCGATCGTCACGCACGCCCCCGAGGAGCACCTCTTCGGGCAGTTGATGGGGGTGCTGGTGCCCCGGCTGCTCGGGGTGCCGGCGGTCCGGCTGCAGCTGCTCGACGGGCTGCCGGCCGGGCCCGTGCGGCCGCTGGTCGCGGCCGTCCCGGCGACCTGGTGGGCGCTGGAGCACGCGGGCCGTGCGCTCGACGGGTACGAGCGGGTCACGGTCGTGCACAGCACGGCGGCGCTGCCCGAGCGGGCCGCCGCGGTGTGCGCGGCCCACCCGCACCTGCGGCTGACCGAACTCCACGGTTCCACCGAGACCGGCCTGATCGGGGTGCGGCGCGGCGGCCCGGATGGCGGGGGCGCCTGGCGGCTCGCCCCGGACGTCCGCCCGGCCGGCCCGTGGAACCCCGGCGAGGAGACCCGGCTGACCGTCTCCGGTCCGCGCCTCGCCCGTACGGAACCGGACGCGCCGCTGCCGGACGCCTTCGTCCTGGACGACCTGGTGGTGCCGGTCGACTCCCGTGCGTACCGCCTGGTGGGCCGCCGTACCCGGCTGGTCAAGGTCAACGGGCGCCGGGTCAACGCCGACGCCGTCTCCAACCGGCTCCGCGCCGCCGCCCCGGGCTGCCGGCTCTCCTGGACGCCGGTGACCGACCCGCTGCGCGGCGAGTGGTACGAGATCCTGGTCGACGGCGACGCCACGGCGACCGCCCGCGTGGCGCGGGCGGTCGACACGGTCCTCGCGCCCGGCGAACGGCCCCGGCTGGTCCGCCCGGCGGTCCCGGGGCGGAGGTCCTGACCGCCGCCCGGGATCGCCGGGGTCAGGCCGCGCGGAAGTGGTGGCGGAGGAAGTCCACCAGCGCCAGGAGTTCCGGTCGGGTGTCGTCGCGGCACCAGACCAGGGCGAGGGGAGCGGTCGGCTCCGGGGTGGTGAAGTGCTTGTAGCGGACACCCTCGGCGCGCAGCAGGCGGGCCGTCGAGGCGGTCACGAAGGAGATGCCGCCGTGCTCGGCGACGGCGGCGACCAGGTGCGTGTCGTCGGGCTCCAGCCGCCAGGGCTCCGGCGGCTCCGGGTAGAGCCGGCCGACGACCGAGTCCCACAGCCCGGGGCTGAGCTCCCGGGCGACGAACACCAGCGGCTCGCCCCGGAGTTGCGCGGGCGCCACCCGGGCCGCGCCGGCCAGCGGATGGTCCTCGCGGACCACGAGCAGCACCGGCTCCTCCTCCAGCGGCAGCACGTTCCACTGGCGTCCGTCCTCCGGCCCGGGCAGCGGCGTGCGGACGAAGGCCGCGTCCACCCGCCCTTCGACGAGATGGCGCAGCTGCTGCGCGGTGCTCGCCGAACTCGCCGGCAGCCGGATCTCCGGGTGCGCCTCACGGAACGCGGTGACGGCCGCGCGCAGCGCCGCCGAGTGCACCGACGGGGTGTAGCCGAGGCGCAGTTCGACCGGAGCGGGATCCGTCAGGGTGCGGGCCAGCCGGTCGACCGTACTGGCCTGTTCGAGCAGTCGGGCGACCGGCGGCAGCAGCCGTTCGGCCGCAGCCGTGAGCCGTACGCCCCGCGGCCCGCGGACGAACAGCGGGGTGTCCAGGTGCGTCTCCAGGGACTTGATCTGCTGGGAGAGGGTGGGCTGGGAGACCCGGCAGCGCTGCGCGGCCACGCTGAAGCTGCGCTCGGTCGCGACGGCGACGAAGTACCGCCACTGGCGCAGGGTGAGCGGACCCGGCTCCGCCGGCGGAGCCGGGAGCGCGTCCGGTACCGCATCGGCGAGTCTCACCGGCCGCTCCCCCCGTCGACCGTTACCGGAGCGCGGACCGCCACCGGACCGCCGACCGCTTCCGGGCCGTCGGCCGCCACCGGGCCCTGGGGTGCGTACGCCGCCCCCGGCTCGCGGAAGTGCGTCCGCAGGCTCGCCCCGGCGGCCGCCACGGTGCCGGCGAGCGGTCGGTCCTCGGTGAGCGCAGGCATGAGGGCACGCAGTTCGGCCCAGATCCGGCCCGCCGCGGGCGTCCGCCCGGCGAGCCGCTCCCACTGGGTGATGGCGACGGCCAGCGAGCCGAGCACGAGCCAGCCGAGCCGGATGACCTCCTCGCCCGCGAGGGCGCCGTTGAGCGCCATGGGCACGTGGTCCTGGTTGCCGAGGTTGGTCGGCAGCGGGGTGAGGGTGGCGGGCAGGCCGAGCTGGCGCGCCTTGGCGACCATCGAGGTGGCGGCGATCTGGACCCCGGCGAGCCCGCTGCGCGCGCCCGGGGTGGGCGTGAGCATGGGGGGCAGGCCGCCGTTGTGGGCCGGGTCCACCAGCAGGGCGAGCTGCCGTTCGGCGAGGAAGGCGAGCTGGTGCGCGCAGAGCGTCAGCTGGTCGGAGGCGAGCCCGACGGGCAGGGCGTGGAAGTTGCCGCCGTGCCAGACCTGCCCGTCGACGACCACCGGGTTGTCGGTGCAGCCCGCCGCCTCGGTGGCCAGCACGGCGCCCTGGGCGTCGAGCTGGTCGAGCACGGCTCCGATGACCTGCGGCGCGCAGCGCAGCGAGTACGGCTCCTGGAGCGGCCGGTCCGCTCCGCGCCGTGCGTCCGCGGGCAGTTCGGCGCGGATCCACTCGGCCGCCCGCCGCTGGCCGGGGTGCGGGCGGACCCGCTGGAGCGGTTCGGCGTAGGCCTGCGGATCGCAGCCGAGCAGGCCGGCGATGTGCCCGGTGAGGGCCGCGAGGGCCCGGGCCTGCGCCACCAGTTCGAGCTGGTTGAGGACGGCCACCGCGAGGGAGACGCTGGTGCCGTTGACGAAGGCGAGGGCGGAGCGGGCCGACCAGGCGACCGGCGCGCCGCCGAGTTCGGCGATGACCTGGGCGGCCGGCGCGGCGACCGGGCCGGCGCCGGTGTCGAGCCAGGCCTCGCCCTCGCCGCCGAGGGCGAGGGCGGCGTGGGCGAGGGGGACGAGGTCGCCGCTGGCACTGAGGCTGCCCTCGCCGGGCACGACCGGGACGAAGCCGCGGCCGAGCAGGTCGGCCACCGCCTCCCAGTGGTCGGCGGACACCGCCGACCAGCCGTGCCGCATGCCCTGGAGCCGCAGCCAGACCGCCAGGACGGTGGCCTCGCGGCCGAGCGGGCGGCCTTGCCCGGTGCACAGATGGTGGACGAGCCCGAGGCCCTGGGCGGCGCCGTCGTGGTCGGCGGCATAGGCGACCAGGGGGCCGAAGCCCCGGGTGACGCCGTAGACGGACTCGCCGTCGGCGAGCCGCTGTTCGAGTGTGGTGTGTCCTTCGGCGATGCGCCGTCGGTCCTCCGACGTCAGAACGAGTCGTCGGGCTCCCAGCGCGTCCCCCGCAAGCGCGCTCAGAGTGGTCACGGCTTCGGCTGGTCCCAACCGGAGTCGTCGACGACCACCGGGTGGATGTCCCACCCCGAGTCGGCCCGGACGGAATGCCCGCCGTCCGTCGCGGGGGCGGCGCTCGGGCCGCCTGCGGCAAGCAGGCCCAGGCAGGCGGCGGCGAGGGTCGGAGCAAGCAGCGCGAGGATTATCGGCTTTCGCATCTCGAGTGTCTTTCTCTGCGTTCACAAGGAGTTCATAAATAGCGGGGTGGCCGCTGTAGAACCTTCCTCGCCCATGCTGCTTCGCCCCTCCTCCCCGGGCAAAGAAGTACCCTCTGCACAGGTGTACATTTCCCAAGTGTGAACCCCGGACATACCTGCCGAGATGTCGCTATTTGTGACACCCCACCAGGGCTATCGGCCTGTGAAGCGGCACTCGACCAGTACCGGCAGGCCCTCGTCGAGCCGTCCCTGGTAGCGGAATCAGCCCTTCCGTGTTTGCGGGAGCTGGGGCTGGTCGCGGAAAATCCCGATAATCCGGGGACGCTCCGCGCCGTCCCGCCGACCGCCGCCGCGGCGGCTGTTCTCGCCCCGCTCCAACGGCAGATCCGGGAAACCCGGGAAAAGGAGTACGCGGTCGAGTCCGCGCTGAATTCCTTTGAGTCGGTCTACGCGGAGCACCGCAGTCAGCGGGGCGAACTCTTCACCGAGCACCACGGCAGCCGGAACATCGGCAACGCCCTCGAAGAGGCCCTGAGCCGCTGCCGCACGGAGCTGATCACCGCCCAGCCCGGCGGGCGCCGCTCGCCGGAGACCCTGGCGGCGGCCCTGGAGCGGGACGGCGCCCTGCTCGCCCGGGGGGTGCGCCAGCGCACCCTCTACCAGCACGCGGTGCGCGCCCATCCCCCCACGCTCGCCTACGTCGAGCAGGTCCTCGGCCTCGGCGCCGAGGTCCGCACCGTCCCCGAGGTGTTCGAGCGCCTCATCGTCTGCGACCGCGACGTGGCCTTCGTCCCGGTCGGCGAGGACCGCGGCCGGGCCGCCCTGGAGATCCGCCACCCCGCGGTCGTCCGGATCCTGGTGCGGGCCTTCGAGCAGGTGTGGGCCCAGGCCACGCCCTTCGACCCGGCCACGACCGCACGCCCCGACATCGTGCTCTCCGAGGTCCAGCTGACCATCGTCCGGGCGATCGTCGACGGTCAGACCGACGAGACGATCGCCCGGAGGCTCGGCGTCAGCCGCCGTACGGTCGGCGACCACGTCCGCCGGATCTCCGAGGGCCTCGGCTCCCACAGCCGCGCCCAACTGGGCTACCTCCTCGCCACCTCGGGCCTGGTGACCCCGCACCCCGCGGAGGAGGACGGCGCACCCTCCTAGGCCCGCGCGGGTCAGACCCGGCCCAGCCGCTTCAGCCGGTCCACCGCCTCCTGGAGCACGTCGACGCGCTTGCAGAAGGCGAAGCGCACGAAGGGGGCGCCCTCCTCGCGGTGGTCGTAGAAGACCGCGTTGGGGATCGCGACCACACCCGCGCGCTCGGGCAGCGCCCGGCAGAAGGCGAAGCCGTCGGTCTCGCCGAGGGGGCGGATGTCGGTGGTGACGAAGTAGGTGCCGGCCGGGCGGTGCACGCCGAAGCCCGCCGCGGCCAGGCCCTCGCTCAGCAGGTCGCGCTTCGCCTGGAGCTCGGCGCGCAGCCCGTCGGTGTACGCGTCGGGGAGGCGCAGGGCCTCGGCGACCGCGTACTGGAAGGGGCCGGACGCCACGTACGTGAGGAACTGCTTGGCGGAGCGGACGGCGCTCGTCAGCTCGGGCGTGGCGGTGATCCAGCCGACCTTCCAGCCGGTGAAGGAGTACGTTTTGCCGGCCGAGCCGATGGTCACGGTGCGCTCGCGCATGCCGGGCAGGCTCGCGATCGGCACGTGCTCGGCGTCGTCGTACACCAGGTGCTCGTACACCTCGTCGGTGACGACGAGCAGGTCGCGCTCCTGGGCGAGTTCGGCGATCGCGGTCAGCTCGGCGCGGCTGAGGACGGTGCCGGTCGGGTTGTGCGGGGTGTTGAGCAGGATCAGCCGGGTCCGCTCGGTGACCGCCGCCTTCAGTTCGTCCAGGTCGAGGGCGAAGGCGCCCGCGTGCGGGCGGAGGGTGACCGGGACCCGGGTGCCGCCGGCCATCGCGATGCAGGCGGCGTACGAGTCGTAGTACGGCTCCAGGGCGACGACCTCGTCACCGGGCTCGACCAGCGCGAGCAGCGCGGCGGCGATCGCCTCGGTGGCGCCGGCGGTGACCAGCACCTCGGCGTCGGGGTCGTACGCGAGTCCGTAGCGGCGCAGCTGGTGCTCGGCGATCGCGGTGCGCAGCTCGGGGACGCCGGGGCCCGGCGGGTACTGGTTGCCGCGGCCCTCCCGCAGCGCCCGTACGGCGGCCTCGCGGATCTCCTCGGGGCCGTCGGTGTCCGGGAAGCCCTGGCCCAGATTGATCGAACCGGTCCGGGCGGCGAGCGCGGACATCTCGGCGAAGATCGTCGTCCCGAACTCCGCGAGCCGGCGATTGAGCAGCGGTCGTGTCATGCCCGCCATCCTGGGCCGAAGCTCTGGACTTGCTCAAGTGCGCTTTGGGCCCGTTCCCGTCGGGAATCCCCCTCGCAGAGAGCCCGACGAGGCTCTTTCAGCACCGTAATGACGGGGGACGGCATGGAATTCTTCGTGATCTTCGGACTCATCATCCTGGTGGTCGCCGGCTTCTCCGCGGCCGCGGGCGGGGGCAAGCGCAACCGGCGGCGGCGCCGGCGCGGTGGCTGGTCGAGCGGCTCCGGCGGCGCGAGCGGATCCTCCTCGTGCGGCGGCTTCAGCTCGTCCTGCGGCAGCTCGTGCGGGTCGTCGTGCGGCGGTGGGGGCGGCGGGGGCGGCTGCGGCGGCGGCAGCTGACGGGGCGGAGGCAACGTCCGTCGCACGCCTTTCCGTTGGGCATTTGTGGGAATCACGCGATCGATTCCGACTGAACAGTTGAACCGTGGGGCCCCCGGGGGGATGGAAACCACGTCAAGTTGGGTAAAAACGCTGTGAGCTGACCGAGGTTCATGATTCCCTCGCTGTCGAGAACATCCAGCCCTCGGACCGTGTGTGGACCCGAGCCGGCGATCCCCACTCCCGGTCGAAACCCTTCACCGGGACGCCCCCGGCCCACCCGTCAAACCGTGTTTGCGGAGCCGATCCATGCTCACCACCCTGAAGACCTCCTACACCGATACGCGCGCGGCCGACCTGGCCTGGGCGCTGGGGCGCGACCCGCTGCCCGCGCTCGCCGTGCTCGATCTCGAACTCTCCGGGGCCAAGCTGCAGTTGCGGCTCCTCGGCGCCTCCCACCAGGTCCTCCTCGAAGAAGAGGACCGCACCTGCTCGGAGACCGTGGCCTGCATGCCCGGCAGCAGCACCCCGCTGCCGCTGGGCGTGTCCAAGCGGGTCGGCGAGTGGGAGTACGAGTTCGCGGCCCGCGTCGAGACCCTCACCCAGGGCTCGTTCGCGGGGCGCGCACAGGAGTTGCTCGCACTCGTCGCCGACCATCCGCACGGCCTCGCGGGGACCTTCCCCGGCTCGCCGCACGCCTTCACGGCCATGCTGGCGCAGCGCCACGAGGGCCAGGTGCGGTGGCGCACCTGGCACGCGTATCCGCAGGAAGGGCAGTTGGTGGTGACGAGAACCCGGATCGGCGCCCGGGTGACCGCCGCGCTCTGACGCGCCGTACACGTGCCTCCGATGCACTCGTGTGGGTGACAGGCTGCGCCACAGCTGTGACGTAGCGTTACGGACATGATCGACCCGTCCGTGACCCTGCCCCTGCCGCCCAAGCGGGTGGCGCGGCCGCCCCGGCGGGCGCCGCGGCTGCCAGAGCGGCCGGGCGCGGTGCGGTATCGGGTGCTCGCGGTGGTGTTCGTCTGCGCCGCGTGCGGCCTGGTGTACGAGCTCGAACTGGTCGCGATCGCCTCCTACTTGATCGGCGACTCGGTCACCCAGGCGTCCGTCGTGCTGTCCGTCATGGTCTTCGCCATGGGCGCCGGCTCGCTGCTCGCCAAGCGGCTGCGCTGCCGCGCGGCGGTCGGCTTCGGCCTGGTCGAGGCCGGTCTGGCGCTGATCGGCGGCTGTTCGGCGATGGTGCTCTACGCGGCCTTCGCCTGGTTCGGCTCGTCCCAGTACCTCCTGGTGGCGTTCTCCCTCGCCATCGGCGTGCTCATCGGCGCGGAGATCCCGCTCCTGATGTCCCTCATCCAGCGGGCGGAGTCGGCGCGCGGCGTCCCGCACCGGCGGGAGGCGCACGACCCGGCCGGAACGGTCGCCGACCTCTTCGCCGCGGACTACGTCGGCGCACTCGTCGGCGGGCTCGCCTTCCCGTTCCTCCTGCTGCCGTGGCTCGGCCAGCTCTCCGGCGCGCTGGTCACCGGCGCGGTCAACGCCGTGGCGGGCGGCGGGCTCGTCCTGTGGCTGTTCCGCCACGATCTGACGTCCCGTTCGCGCGTGCTGCTCGTCGGCACCAACCTCTCCGTGCTGGCCGTCCTCGCCACCGCGACCGTCCTCGTCGACGACTTCGAGCAGGCCGCGCGCCGGGCGGTGTACGGCGAAAGCATCCGGGTCGCCGTCCACACCGACTTCCAGGAGGTCGTCGTCGCCGGCGAGCGCGGAGCTCCGCCCGACCTCTTCCTGGACGGGCGGCTGCGGGTCGGCGGCCGGGACGAGTACCGGTACCACGAGTCCCTCGTGCACCCCGCGATGAACGGGCCGCACGCGCGCGTGCTGATCCTCGGCGGCGGCGACGGCCTCGCCGCCCGCGAGGTGCTGCGCTATCCCGGCGTCCGGGCCGTCACCGTCGTCGAACTCGACCCTGGAGTGGTCCGGCTCGCCGAGACCGCCCCCGACCTGGCCGCGCTCAACGCCCATGCCTTCCGCGATCCGCGCGTCACCGTCGCCTACGGCGACGCCTTCAGCTGGCTGCGCGGCTCCCGCCCCGTGCAGGAACGGTACGACGTGGTGATCTCCGACCTCCCGGACCCCGGCATCACCTCCAGCGCCAAGCTCTACTCGGAGGAGTTCTACGGACTCGCGGCCGGCGCCCTCGCCGCCGAGGGGCGGCTCGTCGTCCACGCCGGTTCGGCGGCCGCCCGCCCCCGCACGTACTGGACGGTCGCCGCCACCCTCCGCGCGGCGGGCTTCGCCGCCCGCCCCTACGGCGCCACCGGCCGCACCACCGGGCTGACCGCCGGCCCCGACCGGACGGCCCGCTCCTGGGCCACGGCCGACTGGGCCTTCCTCCTGGCGACCCCCGGCCCGCGGCCGCCCGCCCTGGCCCTCCCCGCCGACGCCCCGAGCCTGCGCTCCCTCACCTCCGCCTCCCTCCCGTCCGCCGAGACCCGCGTCCGACGCACCCGCACCCCGTCGACGACCGACCTCCCCCCGTCGACACTGGTGCACCCCCGCTACTGACGAAGTCGGAGGGAAGGGTGCCGGGTCCCGAGCGGGAGTGGGGGTGCCCGGACGTGGCGGCGACCTTCCCGAGCGAAGCGAAGGGAAGCGAAGGGAAGCTCGCAGTCCGGGCACCCCCGCCCCCGCGGAGGTCCCGCCCCCGCGGAGGTCCCGCCCCCGCGGAGGTCCCGCCCCCGCGGAGGTCCCGGCCCCGAGGTCCCGGCCCTCGAAGGCCTACGGGTTTGAGGCGGCGAACCCGCAGGCTTCCGGCCTGGACACGTACGGGCCTGAGGCGGCGAACCCGCAGGGCGTCCCGGCCTGGACGCCCCCCGGGCGGGGGCACGACGAACCCGCAGGGCCCCGCGCCGCCGGCACAAACAGGCGACGGGCGTCCCCCGCCTGAGTAGGCTCGGCTTCCATGGAGCATGAGGTGTTCGTCCCGGTCCCCGCCGAGGTCCTGCGCGCGACGCTGACGGACCCCGCCCGGGTGGCGCGCTGCGTCCCCGGCTTCCAGCAGGACACCGACGGCGAGGCGGGCCCGCTCACGGGCCGGCTGAAGGTCCGCGTCGGCGCAAACACGATCACCTACCGGGGCGCGCTGCGGATCGCCGAGCGCGCCGGGCGCTTCGCCCTCGAGGGCGAGGGCACCGAGGTCCGCGGCAAGGGCACCGCGACCCTCGCCGTCACCCTCGCGCTCACCCCCGTGGCCGAGGGCACCACGATCGGCTTCACCGGGCGGGTGACGGCGGAGGGCCGGCTCGCGGACGCGGAGACCGAGGCCCGGACGGCGGCCGGGGCCCGGCTGCTCGACCGCTTCGCGGAGGCGCTGGCCGCCGTCGCGGACGTGGAGGCGGAGATCGCGGCCGAGGAGGCGGACGACGACCTCGACGCGGTGGACCTGGACGGCGTCGACGACGGCGTCGAGGAGCCGGGCGGTGCCCCGGTCTTCGACACCCCGGTCCCGCCCACGCCCCTGGACCCGCTCGCGGACGAGGATCTCGCCGACCGGGCCGGCACCGGCCGCCCCGCCGAGGCTGCACACGCCCGCCGCACCATGATCGGCCGGAGCGCCGAGGAGGTCGACCACGCCCCGCCGCGCGGCCGCTACGCCCCGGTCCCGTCCGCCGAGAGTTCCAGCGCGGGCGCGACCCTGCGTTGGATCGCCCCCGCCGCGGCCCTCGCGCTGGCCTCGGCCGTGGTCGTGAGCCGCGCGCTGCGCCGCCGCCGCTGAGGGCGCGGACGGACGAGCGGACGCCCCGCGGCCGAGCGTGCCGGACCCGCGCGCCGAGCCCGTGCCGGATCCGCGCGCGCGGACGGACGAGCGGACGCCCCGCGGCCGAGCGTGCCGGACCCGCGCGCCGAGCCCGTGCCGGACCCGCGCGCCGAGCCCGTGCCGGACCCGCGCGCCGAGCCCGTGCCGGACCCGCGCGCCGAGCCCGTGCCGGACCCGCGCCGGCCCCCTGCGCTCGCCCCGGCGACCGGCTCGCGGCGGGCCCCTGCCGGCCCCCTGCCGGGCCCGCCGACAGGCCTGAGGGCCTGTCGACCGGATCAGGCCGGATGGCCCTAGGGTCGGACCCGTGACCAATCTGACGCGACTGACGGCCGGCGACGCCGAGTTGACCATCGATCCGGAGCACGGCTGCCGGATCGACAGCCTCCGTATCGGAGGCACCGAACTGCTGCTCCAGGGAGCGCACTACGGCTGCTTCGTGATGGCGCCGTGGGCGGGCCGCACCGGGTACGGGCGTTTCCGCGACGGCGGCACCGTGCACCAACTCCCCGTCAGCGAGCACGCGGCGCCGCACGCCATGCACGGCACCGTCCGCGACGTGCCGTGGAAGACGGCTTACGCGACCGGGACGACGGCGGCGTTCACCACGGAACTGGCCGCCCCCTGGCCGTACACCGGAACGGTCACCCAGACCGTCGAGCTGACCGAGGACTCCCTCACGCTCCAGCTCGGCGTCGAGACGGCCGGGGACTCCTTCCCGGCGCAGGCCGGCTGGCACCCCTGGTTCCACCGCACCCTCGGCGGGGACGCCCGCGAGGTGGAGATCGGCTTCCACCCCGGCTGGCAGGAGGAGCGGGGCGAGGACCACCTGCCCACCGGCCGCCGGATCGACCCGGGACCGCGCCCCTGGGACGACTGCTTCGGCATGCCGGACGGCGTCGACGTGACCCTCACCTGGCCGGAGCGGCTGGAGCTGAGGATCACCAGCCGGGCCGAGTGGGTCGTGATCTACGACGAGCCGGCCGACGCGGTCTGCGTCGAGCCGCAGTCCGGTCCCCCGAACGGCCTCAACACCCATCCGCGCCTGGTCACCCCGATCGACCCCCTGGAGGTCGCGACCACCTGGCGCTGGCGCAGCCTGTGACCGGGCGGCTTTAAGCTCGTGAGCATGACTGACGTACGCGCTGAGCTGCTCCAGCAGATCAAGGACAAGGCCGTGGTGCACGGCAAGGTGACCCTCTCCTCGGGTCTTGAGGCCGACTACTACGTCGATCTGCGCCGGATCACGCTCGACGGCGCCGCCTCGCCGCTCGTCGGCCAGGTCATGCTCGAACTGACCAAGGACCTGGACTTCGACGCGGTCGGCGGTCTGACCCTGGGCGCCGACCCGGTCGCGACCTCGATGCTGCACGCCTCCGCCGGGCGCGGCGAGCGCCTGGACGCCTTCGTGGTCCGCAAGGCCGCCAAGGCGCACGGCATGCAGCGCCAGGTCGAGGGCCCGGACATCAAGGGCCGCCGGGTCCTGATCGTCGAGGACACCTCGACGACCGGCGGCTCGCCGCTGACCGCCGTCGAGGCGGCGCGCGCAGCGGGCGCCGAGGTCGTGGCCGTCGCGACGATCGTCGACCGGGCCACCGGCGCGGGCGAGAAGATCAGCACGACCGCGGGGGTGCCGTACCTCTACGCGTACGCGCTCGACGAGCTGGGGCTGGCGTAACCGGAGCTACCGCTTCGAAGTCGTGACCTAGGTCCCGGGGTCTGCCGCAAACGGCCCTGACCTGCAGTTTTGCCGAGGGGCGGGGTGTTTCACGTGAAACACCCCGCCCCTCGTCGTGCCGGGCCTGTGGGAGCCCGCACAAGAGTCTGGAAGGATGGGGTCGACGATGACGTCGCCCCCCAGGTCAGGGACAGCAACGCACACACCCGCACATCACAAGGAGCGGACGAATGCCCATCGCAACCCCCGAGGTCTACAACGAGATGCTCGACCGGGCGAAGGCAGGCAAGTTCGCCTACCCGGCCATCAACGTCACCTCGTCCCAGACCCTCCACGCCGCTCTGCGCGGCTTCGCGGAGGCCGAGAGCGACGGCATCATCCAGATCTCGACCGGTGGCGCCGAGTTCCTGGGCGGCCAGCACAAGAAGGACATGGTCACGGGCGCCGTTGCCCTGGCCGAGTTCGCGCACATCGTCGCCGCGAAGTACGACATCACGGTCGCGCTGCACACCGACCACTGCCCGAAGGACAAGCTGGACGGCTACGTCCGCCCGCTGCTCGACATCTCCGCCGAGCGCGTGGCCCGTGGTGAGAACCCGCTCTTCCAGTCGCACATGTGGGACGGTTCCGCGGAGACCCTCGCCGACAACCTGGCCATCGCCCAGGAGCTGCTCGCGAAGGCCGCCGCCGCCAAGATCATCCTCGAGGTCGAGATCACCCCGACCGGTGGCGAGGAGGACGGCGTCAGCCACGAGATCAACGACGAGCTGTACACCACCGTCGACGACGCCATCCGCACCGCCGAGGCCCTGGGCCTGGGCGAGAAGGGCCGCTACCTGCTGGCCGCGTCCTTCGGCAACGTCCACGGCGTCTACAAGCCGGGCAACGTCGTGCTCCGCCCCGAGCTGCTCAAGGACCTCCAGGCGGGCGTCGCCGAGAAGTTCGGCAAGCCCTCCCCGTTCGACTTCGTCTTCCACGGCGGCTCCGGCTCCACCGCCGAGGAGATCGCCACCGCGCTCGACAACGGCGTCGTGAAGATGAACCTCGACACCGACACCCAGTACGCCTTCACCCGGCCGGTCGTGGACCACATGTTCCGCAACTACGACGGTGTCCTGAAGGTCGACGGCGAGGTCGGCAAGAAGTCCACCTACGACCCGCGCACCTGGGGCAAGCTCGCCGAGGCGGGCATGGCCCAGCGCGTCGTCGAGGCCTGCGCCGCGCTGCGCTCGGCCGGCCAGAAGCTGAAGTAAGCGGCTGAGGCAAGCACCGTTGTGTGACGGGCCCGGCGCCACGAGAGTGGTGCCGGGCCCGTCGTCGTACCCGAAGGGGCTGGGATGTTCGACTTCGACCGTGAGATAGACCGGCGGGGCACCGGGTCGGTGCAGTGGGACGGCATAGCCGACCGCTTCGGGGTCTCCGACCTGCTGCCGTTCACCATCTCCGACATGGACTTCGCCTCCCCGCCGGCCGTCCTCGACGCGCTGCGCGAGCGGGTCGACCACGGGGTGTTCGGCTACACCGACTGGCGGCTCGGTGAGTTCCGCGAGGCCGTACGGGACTGGTACGCGAGCCGGTTCGGCACGGCGGTCGACCCCGAGGCGATGGTCTACGCCCCGTCCGTCCTCTCCCAGCTCTCCCAGCTGCTCCAGATGTGGACCGAGCCCGGCGACGGCGTCGTCGTCCACACGCCGACCTACGACGGCTTCCGCAAGGCCGTCACCGGCCTCGGCCGTGAGCTGCGCGGCGTCCCCGTCGGCGACCTCGACGCCCTGGAACGCGAGCTGGCCCGGCCGGACAGCCGGATGCTGCTGCTGTGCTCCCCGCACAACCCGACCGGACGGGTGTGGCGCGCGGACGAGCTGAAGGAGTTCGCCCGGCTCGCCGAGCGGCACGGCGCGGCCGTCGTCAGCGACGAGATCCACGCCGACCTGACCGGCGAGGGCCACCGCCACGTGCCGTGGGCGGCGATCGCCGAGCCCGGGCGCGGACGCCGCTGGGCCCTGATCACCTCCGGCACCAAGGCCTTCAACTTCCCCGCACTCTCCGGCTCCTACGGCTTCCTCGGCGACCCCGACGAGCGGGTCGCGTTCGTCCGCCGCATGGAGACCGGTGAGGGCCTGGCCTCCCCGGCGGTGCTCTCGCTCACCGCCCACGTCGCCGCCTACCGGCACGGTGCGCCCTGGCTGGACGCGCTGCGCGGCTATGTCGCCGGCACGATGGACCTCCTCCAGGAGCGGCTCGCGGCCGGTCTGCCGGACGTCGACTGGTCCCCGCCGCAGGCCGGCTACCTCGCCTGGATCGACCTGCGGCCGCTGGGCATCGAGGAGAGCGCCCTCCAGGAGGAGCTGGTGTCGGCGGAGCGGGTCGCGATCATGCCCGGCGGGACCTACGGCACCCCCGGTTTCGTGCGCCTCAACGTGGGCTGCCCCCGGGCCAAGGCCGAGCGGGGCGTCGACGCGCTGGTGCGGGCGGCGGCCCGCCTGCGAAGTTGACGGCTCAACGGATACCGGGAGGCGGAGCGTCAGAGGCGTGATCTAGGCTGCGTCCACCGCGCTTCGATCTGTGAAGCGCGAGGGATCATGTGGGGGGTCACATCATCGTGCGCAAGCGCACTCTCTCGGCCGCGACGGCGCTCGCGGTCCTCTTCAGCTCCGCGGCGCTGGTCGCGGGCACGGCGGGCACGGCGTCCGCCGACGGCAGTGTGAACCTGCCTCTGGCGTCCGTGGGCGACATGGTCGTCGACGGCGTCCACCAGAAGGTCTTCATCAGCGACCCGGCCGGCGGCAAGATCGTCGTCACCGACTACGCGGGCACGGTCCTGGCGACCCTGTCCGACCTGCCGGGCGTCCGGGGCCTGGAGATCTCCGCCGACTCGTCGCGTGTCTACGCGGCCGTGGCCGGCAAGGGCGAGATCGCCTCCATCAGCACCGAGACGCCGACCGAGGCGGTCGGCTACGACCTCGGCGACGCCGAGAACCCCGAGGACCTGGCGATCGCCGGCGGCAAGATCTGGTTCGGCTACGGCAAGGCCGCCGCCGGCAATCTGGGTTCGCTGGACCTGTCCGGCGAGACGCCGGTGGTGGCGCTCGCCCAGGTGGCCCAGGGAGCCTTCTACTCGGCGCCCCTGCTCGGGGCGGACCCGGCGGCGCCCAGCCTGCTGGCTGCGGGCGTCCCGGGCATGAGCCCGGCCCCGGTCACGCTCTTCGACGTGTCGACGGGCAGTGCCACGGAGAAGGCCCGCCGGGTCGACACCGGCAGCGACCTGGGTGAGCTCGACATCACGCCCGACGGCAAGCAGGTCGTCACGGCGACCGGTTCCCCGTACTACCACGCGGCGCTCTCCACCACGGACCTGTCCGAGGTGGCGCGCTACAACACCACGAACTACCCGAACGCCGTGGCCGTGGCGCCCGACGGCACCATCGCCGCCGGCACCATGTCGTACTACGAGAAGGACGTCCGCGTCTTCAAGCAGGGCGGCCCGACGGCGGTCCGCGACTTCGAGACGGGTCCGAACCTCGCCGCCGGCGCCCTCGCCTGGGCGCCCGACAACAGCAAGCTGTTCGCTGTGTCCGAGAGCTACGGCGGCTCGGCCCGGCTGAACGTCTTCGACGAGCCGGCCAAGGCCGCGGCGACGGTCACCGTCAGCGCCCCGGCCACCGCCCCGGTGCGCAAGCCGCTCACCGTCAGCGGCACCGTCTCGTCCCCCGTGGCGCTGCCCGTCGGCACGCCGGTCACCGTGACCCGCTTCGACCCCGCGAGCCCGCAGGGCGAGGCCCTCGGCACCAAGACGCTCGGTGCGAACGGAGCGTTCTCGTTCGAGGACACCCCGCCCGTCGCCGGCAACGCCACGTACAAGGTGGCGTACGCGGGTGACGCCGAGCACGCGCCCGGCACCGGCACCGCGTCGGTCAGGGTCGAGCTGGCCAGGACCACCGTCACCCTCAACGCCGCGTCGTCCGCGCCGCTGCTCAAGGCGCTCAACGTCACCGGCACCCTCACGTCGACCCAGCCGCTGCCGGCCGGCACGCCCGTCACCGTGCAGCGCTTCGACGTCGAGAACCCGCAGGGCAAGTCCCTCGGCACGAGGACGACCGCCACCAACGGCGCCTTCTCCTTCCAGGACACGCCGACCGCCGCCGGCAGCGTGAGCTACCGGGTGACGTACGCGGGCGACGCCGATCACGCGTCCGCCATCGGGACCAGGGCGGTCCAGGTCTCGCACAACCGGACCGCGCTGACGCTGGACCGCAACGGCCTGCTGGTCAACTACGGCACCACCGTCACCTACACCGCCACCCTCGGCCCGACGTACAGGAACCGCGTCGTCGAGATCTGGGCCGACCCGTGGGGTCCCGAGCCGAAGCGGCTGCTCAAGCGCGGCACGGTCAACGCGGCCGGCAAGCTGTCCGCGTCGATGTGGATGAACCGCGACACGACGGTCACCGCGGTCTTCACGGGCGACGCCCGCAACGCCTGGGTGCAGGCCAAGTCCGGCGTGTACACGAAGGCCGGTGTCAGCACCTCGCTGTCGCGTCACTACAAGTGGACCAACATCGGCGGCGTCAACTACCAGACGTACCACCAGACCGCCGACCCGCTGTTCACCACCTGGCACAACGCCTTCCCGAACCGCAGCACCCAGCTGGACGTCCAGTTCTGGTACGCGGGCGCCTGGCGTGACCTCGGGGTGGAGTACTTCCAGCTCGACCAGTACGGCAGGTCGTACGTCAGCTTCGACGGTGACGAGCTGGCCGGCTACCGCTTCCGGATGCGTTCCGCGTACATCGACGGACTCTCCGGCGACAACGTGAACGCGACCGCCTACGGCCCGTGGAAGTACTTCAACTTCACGCGCTGACCGCCCGCGGGCACCTGAGGAAGCAGAGGCCCCGTCCGCCGTTCCGGTGGGCGGGGCCTCCGCGTTCGCGGGACGATGCAGACATGGACATCAGGCTGGCCTCGGGAACGGGGCGGTGGATCGTGTTCACCACCGTTCTCGCCTCGGGAATGGCGCTGCTCGACTCCACCGTCGTGAACATCGCGCTGCCGCACATCGGCGAGGACCTGGGCGCCGACCTGGCCGCCCTGCAGTGGACGGTCAACGCGTACATGCTCACCCTGGCCGGTCTGATCCTGCTCGGCGGGTCGCTCGGCGACCGCTACGGGCGGCGGCGGGTGTTCGTGACGGGGGTGGTGTGGTTCGCGGCCGCCTCGCTGCTGTGCGGGCTCGCCCCGAACGCCGGCGTGCTGATCGCCGCCCGTGCCCTGCAGGGCGTCGGCGGGGCGCTGCTCACGCCGGGCTCGCTGGCGCTGATCCAGGCGAGCTTCCACCAGGACGACCGGGCCCGCGCGGTCGGTCTGTGGTCCGGCTTCGGCGGGGTGGGGGCGGCGATCGGGCCGTTCGTCGGCGGCTGGCTGGTGGACGGCCCCGGCTGGCGCTGGGTGTTCCTGCTGAACGTGCCGCTCGCGCTGATCTGCGTGCCCGTGGCGCTGCGGCACGTCCCCGAGTCGCGCGACGAGGCCGCGCACGGGCGCTTCGACGTGCTCGGCGCGGTCCTGGGCGCCGCCGCGCTCGCCCTGGTGACGTACGCGCTGATCGACGAGGTCTGGTGGGCGGGTGCGGCCGGGTTGGTGGTCGGGGCGTGGTTCGTCCTGGTGGAGCGGCGGCGCGGCGCGAACGCGATGGTGCCGCCGTCGATCTTCCGCTCCCGGACCTTCACCGCGGTGAACCTGGTGACGCTGTGCGTGTACGCGGGTTTCAGCGGCTTCTTCTTCCTGGCCGCGCTGCAGCTCCAGGTGGTGTCGGGCTACTCGGCGCTCGCCGCCGGCACGGCGATGCTGCCGACGACCGTCCTGATGCTGCTGCTCTCGGCGAAGTCCGGCGAGCTCGGCGAGCGGACCGGGCCGCGGCTGCCGCTCACCGTGGGGCCGCTGCTGTGCGCGGCGGGGATGCTGCTGATGCTGCGGGTGGGGGAGGACGCCGACTACCTGACGGACGTGCTGCCGGCGATGGTCGTCCTCGGGCTCGGCATGACCACGCTGGTGGCCCCGCTCACGGCGACCGTGCTGTCCTCCGTGGACGTGTCCCGGGCGGGTCTGGCCAGCGGCATCAACAACGCGGCGGCCCGGGCGGCCGGGCTGGTCGCGGTGGCGGCGCTGCCGCTGCTGGCGGGCATGAGCCCGGAGGCGTACCGCTCGGCGGACGAGTTCGCCGCGACGTTCGAGCGGGCGATGCCGATCCTCGCGGGCGTCCTGGTGGCCGGCGCGATCCTGGCCTGGGCCACGCTGCGCACCCCGGCGGCGGCGGAGTGCCACCCCGAGTGCAAGGTGCACTGCGGGGTGACGGCCCCGCCCCTGGACCCGGGGAAGGGCGCCGTCGCACCGCCACGGGAGAGCTGAGGCAGACTGGGCCCCATGGCACTCCACGAGAACCTGCTGGGGGGACCGCCCCCCACCCACCTGCCCGACGACCCGGAGCCGCGTGAGCTCCTGGCGTCCGGCGCCGCGCCGGCCGACGTCGCGGCGAAGTACCCGACCTCCTCGCTCGTCTGGGCGCAGCTCGCGGACGACGCGTACGAGGGCGGCCGCGTGATCGAGTCGTACGCCTACGCCCGTACCGGCTACCACCGGGGCCTCGACGCCCTGCGCCGCAACGGCTGGAAGGGCCACGGGCCGGTCCCGTGGGAGCACGAGCCGAACCGGGGCTTCCTGCGCGCGCTGCACGCGCTGGCGCGGGCGGCCGGCGAGATCGGTGAGAAGGACGAGTACGAGCGCTGCACGACGTTCCTGCGGGACTCGTCCCAGACGGCCGCGGACACGCTCGGCTGACCTGCGCTGACGCTGCGGATCGTCCCCGCCCCGCGGGTGGGGACGATCCGGACAGGACCGCCCGCGGCGTTCGAGCGCGTTCGAAAGGGTCGGTACGATCCTCCCGACCGCGTGCAGGGGGGAACTGTCTTGGGGAAGCGTGCCGCGACGACCGGTCGCAGACGAAGCAGGGGAAAACGGTCCGCGAGGGGACGGCTGATCCTGCCCGTCCTCGCCCTGGTCCTGGTCTCGCTCGGCTGCGGGGCCGCGCTGGCGCACCTCCAGGGGGAGGACGACGGACGGGACACCGCCGCCGTCCGGCCGTTACCGACGGCCACCACGGGGTCCCCGGCCCCGGCGCCGCCGAAGCCGAGACCCACCCCGACCCCGAAGCCCACGCCCACGCCGAAACCCAGGCCGAAGCCCAAGCCCACGACGAAGCGGACCACGGTCCCGCAGGCCGGCGCCGGCAGCTTCACCACCGCCCGGACCACCGGCCGGGCCGTCGGCACCGGGGGCTCCCTGCGCCGCTACCGCGTGCAGGTCGAGGACGGCGTCGACATCTCCGCCCGTGAGGCCGCCGAGGAGATCGAGCGGATCCTGGCGCATCCGCGCGGCTGGGCCGCGCACGGCCGTGGGCGCTTCCAACTGGTCAGCGACGACGCCGACTTCGTGATCCGGATCGCCACCCCGGACACCGCCGACAAGCTATGTGCCGCCAACGGAATGAACACCCACGGCGAGCTGAACTGCGAGACCACCTCCGGCGTCGTGGTCAACCTCAAGCGGTGGATGCTCGGCTCGCCGACCTTCGCGGGGCCCGCCCAGGAGTACCGGCATCTGATCATCAACCACGAGGTCGGGCACGAGATCGGCATCCGGCAGCACATGGGCTGTCCGGGGCCCGGAAGGCTCGCGCCGGTCATGATGCAGCAGATCAAGGGCCTGAACGGTTGCCGTTCGAACGCTTATCCGTATGACGAAGAGGGGATCTACATCGCGGGTCCGATCGTGTCATGATGCGGTTGGGAGGCCGCGCGACGACGCCCGCCTCCCGAGGGGACCGGGGCTCCCGTGCCGGAACGGCCGAGAGGAGCGGACCGCTACCTGGAAGTTCGTACCAGGAGACAGAAATGTCAGCCTTCCAAGGTTCTCCCGATGCCTCCGGAGCCGCTCCGGTCGCCGAAGACGCGCCGAACCTCGACTTCGCGGGCACCACGCCGTACGAGGACTACGTCCAGGCGGACGTACTCACCCACCTCCAGCACCTTCGCTCGGACGACCCCGGCGAGATGGTCTTCCTGGTCACCACCCAGGTCATGGAGCTGTGGTTCACGGTGATCGTCCACGAGTGGGAGACCGCCGGCCGCGCCCTGCGCGGCGACGACCTGCCCGTGGCCATGGATGCCCTCAAGCGGTCCGTCCGCGAGCTGGAGGCCCTCAACCACTCCTGGCGGCCGCTCGCCCACCTCACCCCCGCCCAGTTCAACTCCTACCGCGGCGCCCTCGGCGAGGGCTCCGGCTTCCAGTCGGCGATGTACCGGCGCATGGAGTTCCTGCTCGGCGAGAAGTCGGCGTCCATGCTGGTGCCGCACCGCGGCGCGCCCCGCGTCCACGCCGAGCTGGAGAAGGCCCTCCAGGAGCCCAGCCTCTACGACGAGACGCTGCGGCTGCTCGCCCGGCGCGGTCTGCCCGTCCCCGCCGAGGTCCTCGACCGTGACCGGGCGCTGCGCTACGAGCCCTCCGCCGAGGTCGAGCGGATCTGGGCCGGGATCTACGCCGACCCCGACCAGAACTCCGACCTCGTCCGCCTCGGCGAGGCGCTGAGCGACGTCGCCGAACTGGTCTGGCGCTGGCGCAACGACCACCTGGTGGCCACCCGGCGCGCCATGGGCGCCAAGACCGGCACCGGCGGCTCGGCGGGCGTGGCCTGGCTGGAGAAGCGGGCGCAGAAGAACGTCTTCCCCGAGCTGTGGACGGCGCGCAGCCATGTCTGAGACCTTCGGTGAGCGCGCCCAGGCGCTCGACACCGCCGACGAGCTCGGCAAGCACCGCGAGAAGTTCGCCCTCGACCCGGTGTCCGGTCCTGCGGCCGGCGCCGCGGGCATCTACCTCGACGGCAACTCGCTGGGCGCACTGCCCGCGCACGTCCCCGCGCGGATGGCCGACGTCATCGCCCGCGAGTGGGGCGAGCTGCGCATCCGCTCCTGGGACGAGTCCGGCTGGTGGACCGCGCCCGAGCGGATCGGCGACCGGATCGCCCCGCTGGTCGGGGCGGCCGAGGGGCAGATCGTGGTCGGCGACTCGACCAGCGTGAACGTCTTCAAGGCCGTCGTCGCGGGCGCCCGGCTCGCCGGCGAGGGCCGCGACGAGATCTTGGTCGACGCGACCACCTTTCCCACGGACGGGTACATCGCGGAGTCCGCGGCGCGCCTGACCGGTCACCGGATCGTGCCGCTCGACCCCGCCGACATCCCCGGCGCGGCCGGCGAGCGCACCGCGCTCGCCCTGGTCAACCACGTCGACTACCGCACCGGCCGGCTCCAGGACCTGCCCGCCGTCACCGCCGCGCTCCATGCGGCCGGCGCGCTCGCCGTCTGGGACCTGTGCCACAGCGCCGGCGCGCTGCCGGTCGGCCTGGACGAGCACGGCGTCGACCTGGCGGTCGGCTGCACGTACAAGTACCTCAACGGCGGCCCCGGCGCGCCCGCGTACCTGTACGTCGCCGAGCGGCACCAGGCAGCCTTCGACTCGCCGCTGCCCGGCTGGAACTCGCACGCCGACCCCTTCGGGATGACCCCGGGCTACCGGGCCGCCGACGGCGCGCGGCGCGGCCGGGTCGGCACCCCCGACATCCTGTCGATGTCCGCCCTGGAGGCGGCGCTCGACGTGTGGGACGGGGTGCGGATCGAGGACGTGCGGGCCAAGTCCCTCGCGCTCACGGACTTCTTCCTGGAGTGCGTCCGGGCCTACGTCCCCGAGGGCCGGGTCGTCTCCGTGACGCCCGAGACGCACGCGGAACGCGGCAGCCAGGTCGCGCTGCGCTGCGCCGAGGCGCCCGCGGTCATGGCGGAGCTGATCCGCCGCGGCGTCGTGGGCGACCTGCGCCGCCCGGACATCCTGCGGTTCGGCTTCACGCCGCTGTACGTGAGCTTCGCGGACGCCGAGCGGGCGGCCCGGGTGCTCGCGGAGGTCCTGCGGGACGTTCCGGCCGCCTCGGCCTGATCCCGGCCGGCGACCGGGCCTCGGTCCGGTCGCCGGCCCGCTTCCGCCCATGCCTCCGGCATACGTCGGATCATCGCCTGATCGCCTGATCTCCGGGGGTCGTACTCCTGATACGGTCCCCGCAGGTCAGGCCAATCGGCCCTGTCGGAGGAGAGGTTGGAAGCAGCATGCCGGACCCCGCCGCGCGCGATGCCGCCGAAGAGGCATCGGCCTTCTCGCACCCGGCCGTCGCCCCGGACGCCTCCGCCGCGTACGGCGCGCACCCCGACCAGGTGGTCGACTTCTACGCCCCGCGTGACGGCCGGCGGAGCGCGCCCCTGGTCGTCGCGCTGCACGGCGGTGCCTGGCGGGCCCCGTACGACCGGCAGCACCTGACTCCTTTCGTGGACTTCCTGGCCCGGCGCGGTTTCGCCGTGGCGAACGTCGAGTACCGGCGCGGCAGCGACATCCCGCGGCAGGGAGGCGCGGCCCCGGTGGCCGGCCGCTGGCCGGAGACCTTCGACGACGTGGCGGCGGCGCTGGACGCCGTGCACGACCTGGCGGCGGAGCACCTGCCGCAGGCCGACCCGCGCCGGACCGTCCTGACCGGCCACTCCGCGGGCGGCCATCTGGCCCTGTGGGCCACCGCCCGGCACGTCCTGCCGGCCGGATCGCCCTGGCGCCTCGCGGCGGCGCCCGCCCTGCGCGGGGTGGTGGCCCTCGCCCCGATCGCCCACTTCGAGCGGGCGGTGGAGCTGGCGGTCTGCGGCGGCGCCGTGACCGAACTCCTCGGTGGGGAAGTGGACTTCGAGGCCCGAGCGGCCCACGCGGACCCGGCCCTGCTGCTCCCGACGGGCATCGCCACCACCCTCGTCCACGGCCGCGCCGACGTGGTCGTCCCGTCCGCGGTCGCCGACGCCTACGTCGACGCGGCGGCCAAGGCCGGCGAGACGGTCGGCTTCACGCTGCTGGAGGAGGTCGGCCATTTCCCGCTGATCGACCCGGCGGCGGACGCCTGCGCCGTGGTGGCGGAGGAGATCGCCCAGCTCGCGTGGTGACCGGGGACGGGCGCCGGGACCCCGCGTAGTCCTCAAGGCGGACCCCGCAGGATCCGCATCCAGCGGGACGACCGCCCTCCCCGGCCGCCCGTACCGTGGACGGGTGACTTCGACGCCCCGGACCTCCGAAACGAGCCGCAGCCCCGAGCTCCGCCTGACGCTGAAGGCGCTCGGCGGTCTGCGGGCCGACCTCTTCGACGACGCCCTCGCCTACCGGCCGCTGCCACGGCTCGACCTGTCCCGGGGGTGGCTCAGGTTCCTGCCCGAGCGGATACGCGACGAACTGGGCGTGCTGCCGCACCTCGTCGTCGGTTTCTCCGCGCTGATCGTCTTCTTCCTCGGGTTCGAGCGGGCCCATGACTCGATCGGCCCGGTCGCGTTCGTGTACGCCGTCGTGCCGGCCGTGGCCGTGCTCTTCACCCTGTTCCGCCCGGTGCTCGCGTTCTGGGTCTCCCTCGTCTCCACCCCCTTCATCGCCTACCTGGGCAGCTACGGGGACGGCTGGCCCTGGGCGCCGAACTCGTTCGCCGCGCAGCTCGTCGTCCTCGTCGTCGTCGCCCTGCGCACCAGGCCGCGCACCGCCGGCTGGATGTGGCTGGTCACCGCCGGGTACGCGCTCTTCGTCTCGGTCTTCATCGGCGGCATCGGCTACGAGAACGACGCACTGCCGCTGCTCTTCACCGCCGGTGTCTGCCTCCTGCTCGTCACGACCTCCCAGGTGCGCCGCCAGGCCGCCCGCGAGGTCACCGCCCAGCAGAGCGTGACCGCGGTCGAGCGTTCCAAGCGCACCCTGCTCGAGGAGCGCACCACCATCGCCCGCGAGCTGCACGACGTCGTCGCCCACCACATGTCGGTGGTCGCGATCCAGGCCGAGGCCGCCCCGTACCGCGTCGAGAACCCGCCGCCGGAGCTGGAGCAGGCCTTCGTCACCATCAGGGAGAACGCCGTCGCCGCCCTCACCGAGCTGCGCCGCATCCTCGGTGTCGTACGGGCCGAGGACTACGAGGCGCCCGACGCGCCGCAGCCGACCCTCGCCGACCTGGACGGCCTGGTGGCCAACGTGCGCGAGGCCGGTCTGGAGGTGGAGACCACGGTGACGGGTTCGGTGCGCGAGCTGCCGCAGGGCGTGGAGCTGTCCGCGTACCGCATCGTCCAGGAGGCCCTGTCGAACGTGCTGCGGCACGCGCCCGGCGCGGCCGCCCGTGTCGAGGTCAGCCATGTGCTCGGCGGGCTCGGCCTGCGTATCGTGAACGGCCCGGCGCGCGGCCTCGTCAAGCCGCAACCGGCCACCACCCGTTCGATCGGCGCCGGACACGGCCTGACCGGGATGCGCGAGCGGGTCGCCATGCTCGGCGGAGAGATGACCGCCGAGGCCACCGACGACGGCGGCTACGAGGTCGCCGTGTTCGTCCCCGTCAGCGTGCACCGTGAGGAGCCCCAGCCGTGATCCGCGTGCTCATCGTCGACGACCAGATGATGGTCCGGGAGGGCTTCTCCGTGCTGCTCGGCGCCATGCCGGACATCGAGGTCGTGGGGGAGGCGGTCAACGGACGCGAGGCCGTCGCCCAGGTCGCCGCGCTCCGGCCGGACGTGGTCCTCATGGACATCCGCATGCCCGAGCTCAACGGCATCGACGCCACCCGTGAGATCGTCGCGGCGAACGCCGACGCCAAGGTGCTCGTGCTGACCACCTTCGACCTCGACGAGTACGTGTACCAGGCGCTGCGCGCCGGAGCCTCCGGCTTCCTGCTCAAGGACGCCTCGGCCCGGCAGCTCGCGGAGGGCGTCCGGGTGGTCGCGGCCGGCGAGGCCCTGCTCGCGCCCACCGTCACCAAGCGCCTCATCACCGAGTTCGCCAAGTCGGCCGCGCTCTCCCCGCGGCCGCCCGCGACCGCGCAGATCGGCGAGCTGACCGAGCGCGAGACGGAGGTCCTCGTGCTCATCGCGCAGGGCCTGTCCAACGTCGAGATCGCCGACCACCTCGTCGTCGCGGAGTCCACGATCAAGACGCACGTCAGCCGCATCCTGGTGAAGCTGGGCCTGCGGGACCGGACACAGGCGGCGGTCTTCGCGTACGAGGCGCGCCTGGTGGAGGTCGGCCGGTAGCGTCCGGCCATGGACGCCGCTGACTCCGTTGCCGCCTTCGACCCCTGGTCGCCCGGGTTCGTCGCCGACCCCTATCCCGCCTACGAGCGCCTGCGCGCCACCGGACGCGCCCACTGGTACGGGCCCACCCGACAGTGGCTGGTCCCTCACTACGAGGACGTGTCGGCGCTGCTCCGGGACCGGCGCCTGGGCCGTACGTACACGCACCGCTTCAGCCACGAGGAGTTCGGGCGTGAGGCGCCGGACGCCGCCCACGAGCCGTTCCACACCCTCAACGACCACGGGCTGCTCGATCTGGAGGGCGCCGACCACACCAGGATCCGGCGGCTCGTGTCCAAGGCGTTCACGCCGCGGACGGTGGAGAACCTCGCCCCGACGGTCCGGCGGCTCGCCGCGGAGCTCGTCGGCGGGCTGGTCGCGAACGGCGGCGGCGATCTCCTCGCCACGGTCGCCGAGCCCCTGCCGGTGGCGGTGATCGCCGAGATGCTCGGCATCCCGCGGGACGCGGAGGAGCGGGGGCGGCTGCGGCCGTGGTCGGCGGACATCTGCGGGATGTTCGAGCTGAACCCCTCGGCGGAGACGGCCCGCCGCGCGGTGCAGGCCTCCGTCGAATTCTCGGACTACCTCAGGGAGTTGATCGCCCGCCGGCGGAGGGATCCAGGGGACGACCTGGTCTCGGGCCTGCTCGCCGTGACGGAGCTGACCGAGCAGGAGATGATCTCCACCTGCGTGCTGCTGCTCAACGCCGGCCACGAGGCGACCGTGAACACCACGGTCAACGGCTGGTGGACGCTGTTCCGGCACGGGGTCCGGCCGGATCCCGATCCCGGGAAGTTGTCCACAGCTGTGGAAGAACTTCTGCGCTACGACACCCCGCTCCAGATGTTCGAGCGCTGGGTCCTCGACGACATCGAGCTCGGCGGCGTCGTCATCCCGCGCGGCGCCGAGGTCGCCCTGCTCTTCGGCTCCGCCAACCGCGACCCCGCGCGCTTCGGCCCCACCGCCGGCGCGCTCGACCTGACCCGCGCCGACAACCCCCACATCACCTTCGGCGCCGGCATCCACTACTGCCTCGGCGCCCCGCTCGCCCGCCTCGAACTCACCGCCGTCTTCGGTGAGTTGCTCCGCCAGGCGCCGGGACTGCGGCTCGTCGCCGAGCCGGAGTGGAAGCCGGGCTACGTGATCCGGGGCTTCAAGGAGCTGCTCGTGGAGGTGTGAACGGCGCCGGCCCCCGCGCACACGTCGACGGGGGCCGGTTCCGGGGCGTGCCGAGGACGCTCAGCTCAGCATGTCCCGGCGGCGCAGCCCGGCCAGCCCGGCCGCGACCAGGGCGGCGGCGAGGGCCGTGAGGGCGAGGACCGGGGTCCAGGCCATCTCCTGGCCGGGGAGCTTCGGCAGGTGCCCGAAGGGCGAGAGGTTCAGGACCGCCTGGGGCAGACCGAGGGCGGGGCCGATCCAGCCGAGGCCCAGGCAGGCCCCCGCCACGCCCCAGGCGCCCGCGGCCGCCTTCGGGAACGCGCCCCACAGCAGCACCGCGAGGCCCGCCAGGGTCCAGACCGCGGGGAGCTGGGCGAGCGAGGCGCCCAGGATCGGCAGGGGGTCCCTGCCGTACGAGAGGGTCAGGCCGACCCCGCTGAGGAGCATGATCAGCGCCGATCCTGCGAAGGCGACCAGCAGGTGCCCGGCCGCCCAGCGCAGCCGGCCGACGGGGGCGGCGAGCAGGGGTTCGGCGCGCTGCGAGGTCTCCTCGCCGTGCAGCCGGAGCACCGAGCCGACCGCGAACAGCGCCGCGATCATGCCGAAGAGGCCGACCATGGTGGCGAGGAAGGCGTCGGTGAGGCCGCTCCGGCCGCCCATCCGCTCGAAGATCTGCCGGGCCTGCTCGTTGTCGCCGACGATGTCGGCCGCTCCCTCGACCATGCCGCCGAGGACCAGCCCGCCGAGCAGGAAGCCGAGCGCCCAGCCGAGCAGGGTGCCGCGCTGGAGCCGCCAGGCGAGGGCGCCCGCGGTCGCGAGCCGGCCGGCGGCAGGGCCGGGGCGAGTGGGCAGGAAGCTCATGCCGACGTCGCGCCGCGCGGTGAGGACGTAGGCGGCGGCCGTCTGCGCCGCGGTCGCCGCGGCGAGGAGCAGCAGCACCCACCAGCGCTCGCCGGCGAAGGCGCGCACGTTCTCGGCCCAGCCGACGGGGGACAGCCAGGTGAGCACCGAACCGCCCTCCGCCGAGCCCGCGTCACCGGCGGCCCGCAGGGCGAAGGCCAGGCCGAGGACGCCGGCCGTCAGGCCCTTCGCGAGCCGGGCGCTCTCGGTCAGCTGGGCGACGATCGCGGCCACGGTCGCGAAGACCATGCCGGTGCCGCCGATCGCGAGGCCGAGGGCGAGGGCCCCGGCCGGGCCCTGTCCGGCGAGCCCGGCGGTCACGATCAGGGCGACGAGGGCGTTGGCGGCGAGCGCGGCGAGGAGGGCGGCGGTGAGCGGGGCCCGGCGGCCCACCGCGCCTGCGGACAGCAGCTCCTGACGGCCCGTCTCCTCCTCCTCGCGGGTGTGCCGGACCACGATGATCAGGCTCATGACGGCGGCGAGGACGGCGGCGAAGGTGCCGAACCGCCAGGCGACGAGGCCGCCGAGGGAGTCGTCGAGGACCGGCCCGTAGAGCGAGCGCATCGAGCTGTTGGCGGTCATGGAGGCGGCGAGCTCGGCGCGTTGGGCGGCCGTGCCGTACAGGCTCTCCAGGGAGCCGGCGCCACTGGCGACCATGCCGCCGGTGACCAGGGCCCAGACCGGCAGCATCAGCCGGTCGCGGCGCAGGGCGAGCCGGGTGAGCGACCCGGTCCCGGTCAGGCTGAGCGTACTCATCGGGCGTTCGCCTCTTCGGCCGTGTCGTCCGCGTAGTGCCGGAGGAAGAGCTCCTCCAGGGTGGGCGGGGTGCTGGTGAGACTGCGGACGCCGGACTCGGTGAGCGAGCGCAGGACGGCGTCGAGCTGCTCGGTGTCGACCTGGAGCCGCACGCGGTGCCCCTGCACGTCGAGATCGTGCACGCCGGGGAGGTGGGCCAGTCCGTTGGGCGGGCCGGCGAGTTCGGCGGCCACGCTCGTGCGGGTGAGGTGCCGCAGCTCGGCGAGCGAACCGGACTCGACCGTCCGGCCCTGGCGGATGATGCTGACCCGGTCGCAGAGGCTCTCGACCTCGCTGAGGATGTGGCTGGACAGCAGCACGGTGGTGCCGCGGTCGCGTGCCTCCTCGACGCAGCTCTGGAAGACCTCCTCCATCAACGGGTCGAGGCCGCTGGTGGGTTCGTCGAGGACGAGCAGGTCGACGTCGGAGGCGAAGGCGGCGACGAGGGCGACCTTCTGCCGGTTGCCCTTGGAGTAGGTCCGGCCCTTCTTGGTGGGGTCGAGCTCGAAGCGCTCGATCAGCCGGGCCCGGCGGGCGGTGTCGAGTCCGCCGCGCAGCCGTCCGTAGAGGTCGATGACCTCGCCGCCGGAGAGGTTGCGCCAGAGGGTGACGTCGCCGGGAACGTAGGCGATCCGCCGGTGCAGCTCCACGGCGTCGGACCAGGGGTCGCGGCCGAGCAGCCGGGCGGCGCCGGAGTCGGCGCGCAGGAGTCCGAGGAGGACCCGGATGGTGGTGGACTTCCCGGCGCCGTTGGGGCCGAGGAAGCCGTGGACCTCGCCCGACTCGACGGCGAGGTCGAGGCCGTCCAGCGCCCGTGTGCGGCCGAACGCCTTGTGGAGCCCGGCGATGCTGATTGCCTTCGTCATGCTTCAGAACGTACGCTACTTTCACAAAGTTGTGAAGCTAAGGAAGTTAAGGAACCGTATAAAATCGGAGGATGAGCGAGATGACGACGACCGGTGAGGGCAGCGGGGGCGACGGTACGGACGAGGCGGTCTCCCGCTTCGTGGAGCGCTTCGCCGCCGAGATGACCGCGGCGGGCATGCAGCGCATGGCGAGCCGGGTCTTCGCGGCGCTGCTCGCGTCCGAGACGGCCTCCCTGACCTCTGCCGAGCTCGCCGAGCAGCTGCAGATCAGCCCCGCGGCCGTCTCGGGCGCGATCCGCTACCTCACCCAGGTCGGCATGGTCAGCCGCGAGCGCGACCCCGGCACCCGCCGCGAGCGCTACGTGCTCCACAACGAGCTCTGGTACGAGACCTTCACCCGCCGCGACCAGGTCCTGATCCGCTGGGAGAAGGTCCTCAACGACGGCACGGAGCTCCTCGGCCCCGACACCCCCGGCGGTCGGCGCACCGCCGAGACGGCCGAGTTCTTCGCCTTCCTGCACGGCGAGATGGCCGGGATCATGGACCGCTGGCGGGCCCACAGGGCCACTCGGGACACGCCCTAGTCCTGCCCTGCCGTGCCGCGGGGGCGGCGCGTCAGTCCTGTCCTGCCGTGCCGCGGGGGCGGTGCGTCAGTCCTGTCCGGCGGTGCTGCGGGGGCGGTGCGTCCCCGGGGCGGCCGCGCCCTTGCCGCGCGCGGCGGCCCGGGCCTCGACGGCGCTCCGCCGGCGCCGCAGCAGCAGGTCGGTCGCTCCGCCGGCCAGTCCGACGAGCAGCGTGACCGCGCCGAGCACCTTCAGCGCCCGGGTCTCGACGAAGGCGCGGGTGCCCTCGTGGTCCGCGTTGTACAACTCGCCCTTCCACGGGTCGTACGAGACCACGTGGCCGGTCTCCCGATGCCGTCCGAACGGGCGCTCCGGGTGCTGCGCGCACCGGTACGGCCCTGACCGCAGGGCGCCGTCGAAGGGGTCGGTCCACGTGACCGTGCAGGAGCCGTCGGGCCGCCACGCCTCCACGGTGAGCTCGACCCGCGGATCGTCCGCCACGGACATCTCGAAGAGCCGGGCGAATCCGAGGACGACCACGCCCACGACGACGACCCATCGCCACCCGCCGCGGCGGCGGGCCGGGACGGACACGGGCGCGGCGGGGGACGGGGCGTCGCCCGCGGTGCTCGGCGCGCCGGCAGGGGTGGGTGCGCCGGTGGCGGCCGGTGGGCTTGCGACGCCTGCCCCGCCCGCCGTGGCCGGTGCTCCGGGAGCGCCCGGGCCGCCCGTGGCCGGCCGGGCAGGCGGCCACGCGGTCGTGGCGCGCTCCACCAGCGCCTCGCGGGTGCTTCCGCGGACCGGTACCGCGCGGAGGAGTTCGCCGCCGCCGGGGCGGCTGAGCACCCCGCCGGTGTCAGGGGTGCCGCACCACCACAGCTCGCCGTGGGCGCCGGGGCGCGCGAGGTGGCGGCGCCACGGGACCGCCCGTACGGTCAGCGGCCAGGTCTCGTCCGAGGCGGGGTCGCGGACGACCAGGGCCGGGGCGGCGGACACGCGGACGGCGGGCAGCGGCGTCCACGGGCCCGAGGCCAGCGCGTCCTCCATACGGCGGGCGCCGGACAGGGCGCCGAAGCCCAGCGCGGCCCCGGCCAGGCCGAGTACCAGCAGCCCGGACCCCACGAAGGTGCTCGTGCCGCTGCCGAAGGGGCCGAACGCCAGCCACGCGCCCACGAGGGCCGCGAGCGGCCCGCAGACCGCCCAGCCGCGGGCCCGCTCCCGATAGCGCGCCAGCGCCTCCCCGGTACCCGCCTCGTACAGTGCGGCGGAACCGCCCCCCATGCCCACAGGAATCTCCCCACGTCCGGACCTCGGCGGCCGAGCCTATGCGGTGGCCGCCGAGGTGGGCGCGGGAATTGTCAGCCCCCAGGCGCCCGCCCGCACCGTCCAGGTCCGGCGCCGCACCGGGCCCGAGACCGCCGTGTCGGCGCGGTAGCGGAAGTCGGGGCCGGTGACCGTGAGGGTGTGGGCGGTGACGTGCACCGGCGGGGCGCCCGCCGGGACCAGGGTGAGGGCGGCCGCGCCGCCCAGGGCGCGGGCCGTGAGGCCCTCCACCGGGGTGTCGACGTCGCAGAGCAGCACCCCGTCCGCCTCGACCCGAAGCCGGTGGGTGGGCTCCGCCAGGGCCGTCGGGGCCGGGCGGACCAGGGTGCGCACCAGGGAACGGCAGGTGTCCCAGACAGTGGGCGGCGCCGGGGCGAGAGTGCGGGCGGCCGGGATGTCCAGGCGATCGAGGACGACGCCGTCGCTGTCGTCGACGAGCAGGTCGAGGCTGCGCACCACGCCGTCGAGGACGGCCCGGGCCGCCGCGACCGTGCCGGGCGGCACGCCGAGCGCGTGGGCGGTCCGCAGCCGGTCGGGGGCCCCGATGGGCACGAGGGCCAGCGCCCCGCCTCCGGCCGCCCGTCCGGCCGCGGCCTCGCGGTGCAGCAGGGTCACGGTGCGCAGCAGCGCGCGGTCGTCACCGAGGACGACGGGGCGCCGGGAGCCCCGCCGGTACAGGGCCCGGGAGAATTCCTCCGGACCGTCCGGCAGGCAGATCTTCGCTGCCGCGCCCGCTGACAGCACATCCTTCGCGATCCGCACGGACTCGCCGTCCATTCGGCGGGCGACCGGGTCGACGATGACCAGCAGCTGGTCGTGATCCGACACCTCGGTCCTTCCTCGGGTAGTCTCTTTGTGCAAGAGCCCCTTGCGCTATTGCGCCAGGGGCTTCGTCTATTCCGGGGCACATGGGTGAGGCGGCGTCGGCCCCCTGACCTTGGTCTTGCCCCGCCCGGAAGGGGTGTACGCCTGTGCCCGCACTTGTGCTGCTCGGTGCTCAGTGGGGTGACGAGGGCAAGGGAAAGGCCACCGACCTGCTCGGTGGCTCCGTTGACTACGTGGTGCGTTACCAGGGCGGCAACAACGCCGGCCACACGGTCGTCGTGGGCGACCAGAAGTACGCGCTCCACCTGCTCCCTTCCGGAATCCTCTCACCGGGGTGCACCCCGGTCATCGGAAACGGCGTCGTCGTCGACCCGGCGGTCCTGCTCTCCGAGCTGAGTGGGCTGAACGAGCGCGGCGTCGACACCTCGAAGCTCCTGATCAGCGGCAACGCCCACCTGATCACGCCGTACAACGTCACCCTCGACAAGGTGACGGAACGGTTCCTCGGCAAGCGCAAGATCGGCACCACGGGCCGCGGCATCGGCCCGACCTACGCCGACAAGATCAACCGCGTCGGCATCCGGGTCCAGGACCTGTACGACGAGTCGATCCTCACCCAGAAGGTCGAGGCGGCGCTGGAGGGCAAGAACCAGCTGCTCGCCAAGCTCTACAACCGCCGCGCCATCGAGGCCGGGCAGATCGTCGAGGAGATGCTCCAGTACGCGGAGCAGATCAAGCCGTTCGTCGCGGACACCACGCTGATCCTCAACAAGGCGCTCGACGACGACAAGGTCGTGCTCTTCGAGGGCGGCCAGGGCACCCTGCTCGACGTCGACCACGGCACCTACCCCTTCGTCACCTCCTCGAACCCGACCGCCGGCGGCGCCTGCACCGGCGCGGGCGTGGGCCCGACGAAGATCAGCCGGGTCATCGGCATCCTCAAGGCGTACACGACGCGTGTCGGCGCCGGCCCGTTCCCGACCGAGCTGTTCGACGAGGACGGCGAGGCGCTGCGCCGCATCGGCGGCGAGCGCGGTGTCACCACCGGCCGTGACCGCCGCTGCGGCTGGTTCGACGCGGTCATCGCCCGCTACGCCACCCGCGTGAACGGCCTCACCGACTTCTTCCTGACCAAGCTCGACGTGCTGACCGGCTGGGAGCAGATCCCGGTCTGCGTCGCGTACGAGATCGACGGCAAGCGCGTCGAGGAGCTGCCGTACTCGCAGACCGACTTCCACCACGCGAAGCCGATCTACGAGATGCTCCCGGGCTGGTCCGAGGACATCACCAAGGCCAAGACCTTCGGCGACCTGCCGAAGAACGCCCAGGCCTACGTGAAGGCCCTGGAGGAGATGTCCGGCGCCCCGATCTCCGCGATCGGCGTCGGCCCCGGCCGCACCGAGACGATCGAGATCAACTCGTTCCTGTAGGCCGCACCGGCCGCACGGCACACGCGAAAGGGCCCGCACCCCGGCTTCGGCCGGGGTGCGGGCCCTTCGCGGATCCGGGGACGGCCAAGGCCGTTTCTTTCGGATCAGGCCGGACCCCGCGAGCCCGGCAAGGTCCGAAAGAGAGGGCCTAGACGTCCAGCTTGGTGTCCCGGCCGACCTTCTCCCAGGCGGCCAGATCGGCGCGGACCTGGTCGAGGTGCTGGTGGATCGTGTCGATGGAGTCGTCGCCGAGCGCGAGGCGGAGCGGCTTCTCGTCGGCGTTCAGGGCGGCCAGGACGGCGGCGGCGGCCTTGGCCGGGTCGCCCTCCTGGGTGCCGCCGCCGGTCTCGACGAAGCCGCGGGTGGTGCCGACGGTGTCGGCATAGTCGGCGATGGTGCCCTCGCTGAGGCTGTGGTTGCCGAACAGGCCGGTGCGGAAGGCGCCGGGCTCGACGATGAGGACGTGGATGCCGAGCGGGTTCACCTCGGCGGCCAGCGCCTCCGACATGCCCTCCAGGGCGAACTTCGTCGCGCTGTACGCGCCGAAGCCGGCCATCGACATCTGGCCGCCGACGCTGCTGAGCTGGACGATCGCGCCCGAGCGGCGGGCCCGCATGTGGGGCAGGACGGCGCGGGTCAGCGCGGCCGGGCCGAAGACGTGCACGTCGAAGAGCGAGCGCAGGGCGGCGTCGTCGGTCTCCTCGACCGAGCCGACGTGCGTGCGGCCCGCGTTGTTGACCAGGACGTCGATGCGGCCGTGGCGCTCGGCGATCCCGGCGACCACCCGGTCGACGGCCGCGTGGTCGGTGACGTCCAGGGTGACCGCCTCGACCTGGTCGGGGTGGGCGGCGACCAGCTCGTCCAGGGAGCCGGCGCGGCGGGCGGCGGCGACCACGACATCGCCGGCGGCGACCGCGGCCTCGGTGAAGGCACGTCCGAAGCCGCTGTTCGCCCCGGTGATCAGCCAGACCTTGCTCATGTTCTCGGGTTCCCCTCGTTGATTGTGCAACCAGCGTGCACCGGAAGGGAGTTGTCCGTCCAAGATCCGTCGTGATAGCCCATGGGCATGACCACCACGGATGTGCACGGACGGGATCTGCGGTACTTCCTGGCGGTCGCGGAGGAGCTCCACTTCACCCGCGCCGCCGAGCGCCTCTACGTCTCGCAGCCCGCGCTCAGCAAGCAGATCCGCGCCCTGGAACGGCAGCTCGGCGCCCCGCTCTTCGACCGGAACCGGCAGGGGGTGCGGCTCACCGCCGTCGGCGCCGCCCTGCTGCCGCACGCCCGGGCGGTGCTCGCCGCCTGGGCGGAGGCCGACGGGGCCGTACGGGCGGCCCGGGCCGCGGCCGGAGCCACCCTGGTCGTGGGGATGAGCACCAGCCCGGGGCGGGGCGGGCTGCTCCCCGCGATCCGCTCCCGCTTCACCGAGGCCCATCCGGCGGCTCGGACGCGGCTTCGGCAGGTCGGCTGGGAGGATCCCACGGCCGGGCTCGCGGACGGCGGCAGCGACGTCGCGTTCGTGTGGCTGCCGCTGACCGGGGCGGAACGCTTCCGCTGGGTCGTCGTCGCCACCGAGCCCCGGCTCGTCGCCCTGCCCGCCTCTCATCCGCTGACGGCCCGGGAGAGCCTCGACTTCGCCGAACTGCTCGACGAACCCTTCCTCGCCCTGCCCGACACCGGGCCCGAACTGCGCGACTACTGGCTGGCGGTGGACGCCCGCGGCGGGCGTCCACCGGTCGTCGGCGCCGAGATCGCCAGTGCCGACGAGACGTACGAGGCGCTGGTCGGCGGCCTCGGCATCTGCCTCGTCGCCACGGGCAATGCCCCGCTCCTGACCCGCGACGGCGTCGTCACCCGCCCCGTCCGCGGGGTCAGCCCCAGCCGCTTCGTCCTCGCCTGGCGCGCGGACGACACCCGCGAGCTGGTGCAGGGCTACGCGAGGGCGGCGGCGGCCGTGGCTCCGGACAGGACCTAGGAGCGGTCTCTAGTTCTTGTGGAACTCGCCCGGCTCGGCGTCCGCCATCGGATAGACCAGGAGCCGGTCCTCGCCCTTGTAGCGGACGATGTCGAGGTAGCTCGCCATGCCGGCGGTGGCGGCGCACTCGGCGTCCGAGCCCGGTTCGGCGGTCTGCGGACCGACGACCAGCGGGGTGCCCGAGCCGGCGAGGAGGGCCGTGAAGGTGCAGTGGACCGACTCGGAGGTGGGGTTCCCCTCCGCGTCGGTGCGCGGATAGCCCTGCTCGTAGCGGAAGACGGCGGAGCCGATCGGACCCTGGGTGAGCGTCACCTCGTCGGTGTAGCGGTCGACGTTCTTCCCGAAGAGTTCCGGGTCGTTCCGCATCCGCCAGCTGCCGAGGAACTTCACCGGCAGGGCCTCCGAGCCGGTCCGCCCCTTGCGGAAGGTGGCCTTCGCGGCGCCGGAGGTCCACACCAGGACCTCGGGGGAGCGCAGAGTGAGGGTCTGCCGGGCGGAGGGCGTGCAGCGCTGGGCGGGCACGCTGGCGGTGACGTCGGACTCGCCGAGGACCACCTTGTCCTCGTCCGCCGAGACGAGCCGGGAGCGGCCCATGCACAGGCGCTCGTCGGTGACGTGGACGTAGACGGCGGCCTTGCTGCCGGCGGCGCCCTGGGTGATCTCGAGCCGGAGGGTCTCGCGGGGGTGGCTGGCGGAGCCCTGCAGGACGCCTTCCCAGGCACCCAGGAAGGTGGCCGGGACGATCCCGGAGGGCCGGCCGGCGGGCGTGCCGGTGCCGCCGCGGGCCTTGTTCCTGTGCCCGTCGGCTCCGGAGGCGGTGCCCGCGCCGGGCCAGTAGGTGTAGGCGAGGGCCCCGGCGGCCGCGACGACGAGCGCGGTCACGGCGGCGACCAGCGGGCCGCGCCGGCGACGCCGGGGCGCCGCGGTGCCTCCGGGCGGCAGCGGGGTCGCGGGGGTGGGGTCGCCCGACTCGGCGGCCGCGCTGCCCTCGGCCTCCAGGACCTTGGCGGCGTGCCGGCCGAGCCGGACCAGGACCTCGGCGGGCAGCCAGGGGTCCGTGACCTGGAGGGTGTCGACGAGCTCGGTGGCCGAGGGGCGCCCCGTGGGGTCCTTGGCGAGGCAGGCCCGGATCAGCCCGGTGAGTTCGGGCGCGAGCCCGGTGAGGTCGGGCTCCTCGTTGGCGATGCGGAACATGGTGGCGTGCACGCCGCTGTCGGAAGAGCCGAACGGGGAGCGCCCGGTCGCCGCGTAGACCAGGACGGACCCCAGGCAGAAGATGTCCGAGGCGGGGGTGACCCGCTCGCCGCGCACCTGCTCGGGAGACATGAAGCCGGGTGAGCCGACGACGGCGCCGGTGCTGGTCAGGCCCCCGTCGGTGACGGTGTCCAGGGCGCGGGCGATGCCGAAGTCGATGATCTGCGGCCCGTCCACGGTGAGCAGGACGTTGCCCGGCTTCAGGTCGCGGTGGACCAGCCCGGCGGCATGGATGTGGGTGAGGGCGCGCGCGAGGCCGGAGGCGAGGGTGCGGACGCTGGCGGGCGGCAGCGGCCCGTGTTCCTCGTTGACGACGGTGCGCAGCGAGGGGCCGGGCACGTAACCGACGGCGACCCAGGGGAGGTCGGCCTCGGTGTCGGCACCGAGCACGGGCGCGGTGCCGGTGCCGCCGACGCGCTCCAGGGCGGAGACCTCGCGGGCGAAGCGGCGCCGGAACTCGTCCTGGGCGGCCAGCTCCGGGTGCACGACCTTCACCGCGACGGCGCGTCCGCCCGCCGAACGTGCCAGGTACACCCGGCCCATGCCGCCCGTGCCGAGCCGCCCGAGCAGCCGGAACGGTCCTATGGCGACCGGGTCTTCCGCGTTCAAGGGATCCACGTCGAAAGAGGATGCCAGACATGGCGTCCACCAGCCCGCCTCAACCCTCCCCGCGGATCTCGGGTCCCCGGGCGTGGCACAGGGCGCAGATGCCCGTGGGCGCCGAGGACGGCCTGCCCGCCGCCCCGGCCCGGACGGCCGGGGAAGCCGGCGGTGAGCGAGTCGGCGGGCGGCTCGTCCCGGGTGCGGGACTTCGCCTCCCTGGCGGGCGGGATCCCGTATGCCGGCGGCGGAGCCGTCCATCACGCCGCTGCCGCGTCCCTGTTGCCGGGGGTGGCGGGCGTGGGTGTAATGGCCACGAGGGGGCTTCCGCAGGAGGAGATCCCCATGCGTGTCGTCGAAGTCACCGCCTTTGGCGGACCCGAGGTGCTGAGCATGGCCCGGCGCCCCGAACCCGAGGCCGGCCAGATGCCGGGCAAGGTACGCGTACGGCTCAAGGCGGCCGGAATCACCATCGCGGACCTCAGGATCCGCGCCGGTCTGTATGTCGACCAGATGGGTGAGCTGCGCCCTCCCTTCGTCCTCGGTACGGACTTCGCGGGCCGGCTCCTCGACCCGGCGCCCGGCCCCGGCGGCACCCTGCCGGCCGGCACCCGGGTGGCGGGCTTCATTCCCTGGTACGAGGAGCTGAACGGACAGGGCACCTACGCGGAGGTCATCTGGGCCGACCCCGAGTGGTTCGCCCCCCTCCCAGACGACGTGGACTTCACCGCCGCCGCCTCCGTGCCGCTGGCCGCGCTCACCGCCCGCAACGGCATGGAACAGCTGAATCTTCCGCCCGGTGCCACGCTGCTCGTCACCGGTGCCAGCGGTGTGGTCGGCCGCTTCGTGGTCCAGCTCGCCTCGGCGGCCGGGCTGCGGGTGATCGCCGTCTCCTACGAGGGAGACGAGAGCGAGCTGAAGGTCCTCGGCGCCAAGGAGTGCATCACGCGCGGAGAGCCGCTCGACGTGCTCCGCCAGGTCAGGGAGCACGCCCCGGAGGGCGTCGACGGGATCTTCGACGGGGCCCTGCTCGGGACCGTGGCGCTGGCCGTCCTGAAGGACCGCGGCGTCTTCGTCTCCATCGCCCCGGACCGCGTCCCGGCCGCCGAACGCGAGATCCGCGTCGAGTTCGACCGCGCCCGGCCGGACGCGACCCTGCTGAAGGAGATCCTGGAACAGGTGGCGTCCCGGGAGCTCATCACCCGCGTGGCCGACGTCATGCCCCTGGAGGAGGCCGCCGAGGCACACCGGCGCGCGGAGTCGGGCCACCGGCCCGGGCGGGTCGTCCTGATGATCTGAGCCGACCCCGGGGTGACGCCGACGGCGCCCCCGGGGTGACGCCGACGGCGCCCCGGGATCGGGCGGACCGGAGCCTGACGCGCGCGTGCAGGCTCCGGTCGGAGGGGCTACTCGGCGTAGAAGCCCTGCACGTCGGCGATGAGGTCGACCGTGCCGCCGTGGTTGTAGAAGGTGACCTTGCCGTCCTTGACGGGCACCACCACCAGGTTGGAGACCGTCGCCCCGGCAGGCACGTTCAGGTTGGACGCGCTGCTGCGGGTCGTGCCGTACGGGTAGGCCGTGACGTAGGTGCCCGCCGTGGTGTTGGTGGCGGTCACGTTGAGCACGACGGCCGTGGCGCCCGTCGCGGGTATCCCGGCCTTGCCGCCGACCGCCAGGGTGACCGTCTTGCCGGCGCCGACCTTGGCCTTGGCGACACCGGTGCCGTAGCGGGTGTCCATCAGGCGTGCGCCGTAGGGGAGTTCGCTGTACAGCGAGCCGGTGCGGGCCTTGGTGTAGTAACCGGCCACGTCGGCGATCAGGTCGACCGTGCCCGCGTGGTTGTACAGGTCGACGCCGCCGTCCTTGACGGGGACGACCACCAGGTTCGAACGGGTCTCGCCCGCCTGCGGGTTGAGGTGCGAGCCGACCACCGGGCCGCCCTGGGGGACGGCCGTGACGAAGGTGCCGCCGGTGACGTTGGTGGCCGTCACGTTGAGGACGACCGCCGTGACGTCGGCGCCGCCCACGGCGGTGCCGCCGAAGGTGACGTGCGCCCGGGTGCCGCCCTTGACCTTGGCCTTGGGGCCGCCGAGGCCGCTGCGGGTGTCGAGGGCCCGCCACGGGGCCATCGGCCGGTACAGCGAGTCGTCCTCACCGATCTTGTTCACGCCGGCGACGTCGGCGATGAGGTCGACCGTGCCCGCGTGGTTGTAGAAGGTGACCTTGCCCTCGTTGACGGGGGCGATGATCAGGTTGGACACCGTCTTCCCGGCGGGCACGTTGAGATTCGAGCCGGCGGAGCGGTCGGCGTCGGCGCCGTAGGCGGAGACGAAGGTGCCGGCGCTCGCGTTGGTCGCGGTGACGTGCAGCGCCACGGACCGGTTCCAGGCCGTCCCGATGCCCGGCACGCCCGAGACGTCGAGGGTGACGGTGCCCTTGGCGCCGAGCTTGCCCTTGGCGACACCCGTGCCGTTGCGGGTGTCGAGGACACGCTGCGGCGGCAGGTTCGTGAACGAGGTGTGCGCGGGGGACGCGCCGCGGCGCAGCAGGGCGCTGCCGGAGACCGTGGTCTCGGCGCCCGTGGGGCCGTCGGGCCGGGCGGTCAGCGTCCAGGTGTACTCGCCGTTCGGCATCAGCGTGCCGGCCTTGTCCCGGCCGTTCCAAGCCGGACGCAGCCAGCGGCCGTCCGTGCCGGAGGCCAGCTCGCTGACCTTGCCGGTGGTGTGGTGGCGGGCCGTCAGGGTCCAGGACCGCAGAGGCCGGGACGGGGTCAGCGAGGTGAGGAGGGTCGGGCGGTCTTCCGCGAAGCCGTCGACCACCGGGGACGGGGTGTCCTCGCGGGTGAGCAGGACCAGCGGCTGCGGCGCGATGCCGCTGGGCACGACGTGGACCTGTTCCTTGGCGTCGGCGTAGGCGAGGTGCCCGCCGAACCGGTCGACGGTCCAGCGCACGCGTCGCTGGGAGACGCCCGTGTCGGGCAGGTCGCCGACGACACGGCTGACGGCCGGCTTGCCGGTGTCGGTGCCGGTCAGGACGAGCTTGCCGGCGGTCTTGTCATGGGTGACGACGTAACCGTCGCCGAGCAGCGCCTCGTCCGAGGGGACGGTGCCGGACTTCTCGGCCGTGCGGTCGTAGACCCCGGCGGGGCCGTTCGCGCCGCAGGACCAGTAGATCCAGCGCCCGGCGGCCTGGAGCTCCTGGGGTACGCAGTCAGCGCCCGTGTTCAGCGTCTCGACGGTGGCGCCGGTCTTCAGGTCCTTCGCGGAGACCGCGCCCTTCCCTCCGTCGGCGCTCCACAGCCAGGAGCCCCACAGGGCGGCCGCGACGGGCGTGCGCTCCTCCAGGACCTTGCCGACCTCGACGCCGGGGGCGAGGGCGACGATCCGCTGCTTCGGGGTGTTGCCGCCGGAGTCGACGACCAGGTACGAGCCGTTGACGTCCCGGATCCGGGCGCCGGCGCCCACCCAGGTGCCGATGAAGTCGGTGCGCTTCCCGCTGGTGAAGTAGAGGTAGCCGCCCTGACGGGTCACGAAGCGGCCGTCTCCGGTGGCCCAGTACTCGCCGCACGGGGCGTCGTCCTCCGGGCAGGGCTGGACGGGCGTCGAACCGGGGGTCCGGGCGCCGTAGCCGAGGGGGTCGCCGGTGGACAGGTCGCGGCGCCACTCCTTGCTGTTGCCGGCGCCGTCGTCGCTCCTGTCGACGACCGACAGCTCTCCCTGGGCGAGGGTGAGCCGCTCCACGGCCGCGGTGGTGCCGGCGTTCTCCTTGACGGCCGGCGGGATCACCAGCTCCTGCGGTGCCTCCCCGTCCGCCGCGGCCGGTGCCGCGAGCGGGATCAACGTGCCCGCGGTGACCGCGAGCGAGAGCGCGGCGATGGAAGCCCCCCGCGCGAGGGCATGACGAACCACCTGGTTCCCTCCCCGATTTCCCCCGGGCTGCCCCGGGTCCCCGTGTTGCTTTCTCGCCTGCCCGTCCCCCGTCGCAGGCCGAAAGGGAGCGTAACAGTGTGATCGTCGTGACGTCCCCCGTATTCGAACCGGTTCAAGAGCTCGCCGTCAGCGCCGCGAACTCCGCGTTCGCCCGCTCGGTGACCAGCGCCAGCACGCGTCCGGCGGCCGCGAGGTCCTCGGGGGGTATGCCGCCCCAGACCCGGGCCGAGAGCGGGGCGGTCGCCGCGGCGAGCGTGGCGAGCAGCTCGCGGCCCCCGTCCGTGGGGCGCAGGTGTGCGCCGTCCTTGGCGAGCAATTCCCTGGCCTGCAGCTCGTCGAGCGTGGCGCGGATGTCGGCCGGGTCGGCCTTCAGGGAGCCCCGGACCTGGGCGACCAGCGCCTCCGGCGTCTGAGGTGCCTCGGCGGTGACGGCGGCGCGCAGCGCGATCTGCTGCTGGAACGTGGTGCCGTGCTGCGCCAGGACCAGCTCCAGGACGCCGCGGGCCGCGTAGTGCGCGAGACCGAGGGAGCGCGCGTCGGCGAGCGGAGCGGTGGAGGCGGCAGCCGTGGGAGCGGCAGCCGTGCGGGCGGTCGTGGTGGTGTTCGCGGACATGCTCGTTCACTCCTCTAACGTTCGAGTCACTAACGTTTGTCGCACGAACGACATTAGATCGTTCGCCCCACTAACGCAAGGGGTAATCTGCACGCCATGACCGAGACCCCCCAGGGCGCCGAGACGGACGAGGTGCAGCCCCCCGACCGGCTCCGCGGCCTCCCCAGCCGCCTCCTCGCCATGACCGCGGCGCGGGCCGACCGCGTGGTGAGCGAGCGGCTGGCCGCCGAGGACGCCCGCAAGTGGCACTACGCGGTGCTCGCCTCGCTCGACGAGCACGGTCCGGCGAGCCAGGCCGACGTCAGTCGCCGCACCGGCATCTACCGCAGCGACCTCGTCGCCGTCCTCAACGAGCTGGAGGAACGGGGGCATGTGGCCCGCACCCCCGACCCCGCCGACCGCCGCCGCAACGTCGTCACCCTCACCGCTCAGGGCCGCCGGCACCTCAAGCGGCTCGACAAGGTCCTCGCGGACGCGCAGGACGACCTGATGGAGCCGCTGTCCGTAGCCGAACGGGCCTTGCTGGTCAGCTTGTTGGAGCGCGTGCTCACCCGCTGAGCGGAGGGGGCAGGTCCGCTTCCGGCTGGTCCAGACCTATTGACAGGTACAGACCAATCGCGCTTCTGTGTTCTTCCCCCCACCGGAAGGACGAGCGCATGCTGCGACGTCTGCTCACTGTCCTCGCCGCGATCTGTACGGTCGCCGGCCTCGCCGTACTCGTGCCCGCCAGCGCGGGCGCGGCCACCGCCTGCGCGACCGCCTGGAACGCCTCCAGCGTCTACACGGGCGGAATGACCGCCTCGCACAACGGTCACAACTGGCAGGCCAAGTGGTGGACCCAGAACGAGACTCCCGGCACGACCGGCGAGTGGGGCGTCTGGGCCGACCAGGGCGCCTGCGCCGGTGGCGGCGGCGGTGGCACGACCCCGCCGCCCACCACCGGATTCGTCGTCTCCGAGGCCCAGTTCAACCAGATGTTCCCGGGCCGGAACCCCTTCTACACCTACGCCGGGCTCACCGCCGCGCTCAGCGCGTACCCCGGATTCGCGAACACCGGCAGCGACACCGTGAAGAGGCAGGAGGCCGCGGCCTTCCTCGCCAACGTCAGCCACGAGACGGGCGGCCTCGTCTACGTCGTCGAGCAGAACACCGCCAACTACCCCCACTACTGCGACGCCACGCAGCCCTACGGCTGCCCCGCCGGCCAGGCCGCGTACTACGGCCGCGGTCCCATCCAGCTCTCCTGGAACTTCAACTACAAGGCCGCCGGTGACGCCCTCGGCATCAACCTCCTCGCCGACCCCTACCGCGTCGAGCGGGACGCGGCCGTCGCGTGGAAGACCGGCCTCTGGTACTGGAACACCCAGAACGGCCCCGGCACCATGACCGCGCACGACGCCATGGTCAACAGCCGCGGCTTCGGCGAGACGATCCGCTCCATCAACGGTTCCCTGGAGTGCAACGGCGGCAACCCCGGCCAGGTGCAGAGCCGGGTCACCAAGTACCAGCAGTTCACCCAGATCCTGGGCGTCCCCACCGGGTCGAACCTGTCCTGCTAGTCGGTCCCGCCGACTGACGCGCGAGGCCCGGGGCGGCCCCACGGCGAACGCCGGGGCCGCCCCGGGCACCTGCGGCTCAGCCGCCCCGGACCTTCGTGCACGATCCGCCGGACCTTCGCGCCGGCTAGGCAACGCGGCGAGCCCTTCGCGCCACGGACGCGGCGAGCCCCTCGCGCCGGCAAGGCAACGCGGCGAGCCCCTCGCGCCGGCAAGGCAACGCGGCGAGCCCCTCGCGCCGGGCGCACCGCCAGCCCCTCGCCTCCCGGACGCGGCGAGGCCCGCGCGACACGCCGGGCGAGCCGGTGTGACATGCCCACGGCCGGTCGTTAGGTTCCGAGTCGATCAACGACCGAAGGTACGGGGGAGCCTGCGGTGGTGCGGTGTCATGCGTGCGTGCGCCCGTGCCGGCCCGGTTCTCCCCGCGCCGTCACCGAAGGAACACCATGACCCTCAGCAGCAAGATCCGCCGACTCGCCGCCGCCGGTGCCGCGACGCTCGCCGTCGCCGCGACCGGCCTCGTCGGCGCCTCCTCCGCCTCGGCGGACGAGATCTACTCCGGCTACACGCTGAAGAACCACGAGACCAACCTGTGCCTGGAGTCCAGCGGCGAGAGCACCACCGCCGGCGCCCGGGTGACCCAGTGGGAGTGCAACGGCGGCCTGCACCAGCTCTGGTACGGCTCCAAGAACGCCTACGGCCAGCCTGTCCTGGTCAACTCGTACAGCGGGCTGTGCCTGGACATCTCCGGCGCCAGCCGGGACCGGGGCGCCCCGCTGATCCTCTGGTACTGCAACAACGGCTGGAACCAGGTCTGGGACGAGCAGGGCCTGGCCTACATCAACCCGACGACCGGTCACGCCGTCGACGTGCCGCAGGGCACCCACGCGTGGGGCACGCAGATCACCGCATGGCCGTACAACGGCAACGACAACCAGCGCTGGGGCTACTACCCCAGCACCGGCTGGTAGTTCGCGGACTCCGTCACTCCGGCATTCTGTCCGGCGCGTCCGGCCCGTCCACGGCCTCCAGCGCCCGGCTGAGCCGGTCGAGGACCCGTACCGTCTCGTCGAAGGCCTCCTGGCCGCCCAGCTCCTGCATGAGCCGGGCGGCCAGTTCCGCGTGGCCCGGGTCGATGCGGCGGACGGCGGCGCGGCCCGTCTCGGTCGGGGCGAGGAGCTTGGCGCGGCGGTGGGCCGGGTTCGGCTCGTAGGCCGCCAGGCCCTCGCGTACGAGGAGGTCGGCGACGCGCTGGACGCTCTGACGGGTGATGCCCATGGCGCGGGCGATGCCGGAGACGGGGAGCGGTTCGGGGAGGACGGCGCCGAGGACCTGCCACCAGGCGGCGGTCAGGCCGGCCGGTTCGGCCAGCTTCTCCGACACGGCGAGGAACTGGCCGTTGAGGCGGAAGACGCTCAGGGCGGTGCGGCTGAGCGCGTCCTGTTGTGCTCGGGTCATCTACGCATCATCGTCCGCGTGGAGCTCGGCGAAGGCCGCCGGGTCCGAGTCGTGGAAGAGGCGGTACCAGGCGTCCCGCTTGCCCTCGTACGCGCCGAGCCGGGCGAAGATCTCGCGCGCGAAGGCCACCGGCTCGGTCGGGCCCGCCGTGATCAGGTCGCCGTCGGTGACCGCGTCCGCCTCTACGTAGTGCTTGCCGCCCGCGTAGCCGGTGGCGTCCAGGTAGAAGGAGGCGGCGCTGGTGTGGCGGCGGCCGTCGAGCAGGCCCTCCCTGGCGAGGCCGGCCGTGGCGCCGCAGATCGCGGCGACCGGGACGCCGGCGTCGAGGAAGGCGCGGGCCTTGGCGGTGAAGGGGGCGAGCTCGTCGCCCTCGTCGTACTTCTCGGCCCCCGGCAGGATCAGCAGCGCGCTGTCCGCCGGGTCCAGGTCGGCCAGGGTGAGGTCGGGGAGGACGCGGATGCCCGCGAGGGTCGTGACGGGCTCCCCGGCGGCCCGGTCGTCCGGGCCGACGGTCCGGACCGTGTAGCCGGCCCTGACGAGCCAGGCGGTGGCGTGGCCCGTCTCCCAGTCGGCGAGGGTGTCGTAGACGGCGAGGTGGACGGTCGTGGGTGCCTCGATCTCGGTCATGACAGCAGACTGTCACCATGACAGCTTGCTGTCAATGTGCGCCCCGGTCGAGGTCACGGTCGAGTCCCTGGGGAGCGCACGGTCGAGCCCCTGGGGCCCACGGTCGAGCCCCTGGGGCCCACGGTCGAGCCCCTGGGGGGCCAACGGTGGATCCCTGGGGGGCGACGGTGGATCCCTGCGGAGCCCACGTTCCAGCCAGCCCTGGGGGCTCACGGTCGAGTCCCTGGTCGAGCCCCCGCCCGAGCCCCCGTCCGAGTCCCTACGGAATCCGTCGCGGAACGCGCTCCCGGCAATCTGTCTCGTCCGTCCCGGTCTCGGTGGACAAGATGGCCATGGCCCGCTCCACCTGCGCTTCCTTACCCTCGGAGCCATGACCCCTCATGTCGTACCCGACCCGCAGGCCGGAGCGGCCGTCAAGGCCGCCGACCGCGCGCACGTGTTCCACTCCTGGTCCGCCCAGGGCCTGATCGACCCGCTCGCCGTCGCCGGCGCCGAGGGTTCGTACTTCTGGGACTACGACGGCAACCGCTACCTCGACTTCACCAGCGGCCTCGTCTACACCAACATCGGCTACCAGCACCCCAAGGTCGTCGCCGCGATCCAGGAGCAGGCCGGAAAGCTCGCCACCTTCGCGCCCGCCTTCGCCGTGGACGTCCGCTCCGAGGCCGCACGCCTCATCGCCGAGCGCACCCCGGGCGACCTGAACAAGATCTTCTTCACCAACGGCGGCGCCGAGGCCGTCGAGAACGCCGTCCGTATGGCCCGCCTGCACACGGGCCGCCACAAGGTGCTCTCGGCCTTCCGCTCGTACCACGGCGCGACCTCCACCGCGATCAACCTGACCGGCGACCCGCGCCGCTGGGCCTCCGACACCGGTTCCGCGGGCGTCGTGCGCTTCTGGGCGCCGTTCCTCTACCGCTCCCCGTTCTACGCGGAGAACGAGCAGCAGGAGTGCGAGCGCGCCCTCGCCCACCTCGAGGACACCATCGCCTTCGAGGGCCCGCAGACCATCGCCGCGATCATCCTGGAGACCGTCCCGGGCACCGCCGGCATCATGACCCCGCCGCCCGGCTACCTCGCCGGCGTCCGCGAGATCTGCGACAGGTACGGCATCGTCTTCGTCCTCGACGAGGTCATGGCCGGCTTCGGCCGCACCGGCAAGTGGTTCGCCGCGGAGCACTTCGACGTCGTGCCCGACCTGATGACCTTCGCCAAGGGCGTCAACTCCGGCTATGTCCCGCTCGGCGGCGTCGCGATCAGCGAGCGGATCGCCGCCACCTTCGAGACCCGCCCCTACCCCGGCGGCCTCACCTACTCCGGGCACCCGCTCGCCTGCGCCGCCGCCGTCGCCACCATCCGGGTGATGGAGGACGAGAAGGTCGTCGAGCACGCCGCCCACCTCGGCGAGAACGTCATCGGCCCCGCCCTGCGCGAGCTCGCCGAGCGCCACCCGTCGGTCGGCGAGGTGCGCGGTCTCGGTGTCTTCTGGGCGCTCGACCTGGTCAGGAACAAGGAGACCCGCGAGCCGCTCGTGCCGTACAACGCGGCCGGCGAGGCCAACGCGCCGATGGCCGCCTTCGGCGCCGCGGCGAAGAAGAACGGCGTGTGGCCCTTCGTCAACATGAACCGAACGCACGTCGTCCCCGCCTGCAACGTCTCCGAGGCGGAGCTCAAGGAGGGTCTCGCGGCCCTCGACGCGGCGCTCTCGGTCGCGGACGAGCACACGGTCTGAGGCCTCCGGCCTCACGCTGCGTGACCTGATCGGCCCTCTCCGCGGTCTGGACTAGGGTGTCCGGGAGCCGGACGGAGGGGGCCGACCACTATGCCCGCGAGCGGAGCTGTCACCCGCAACACCCTGCGGCAGCAGATCGCGGACGCGCTGCGTGACGAGGTCCTCGCGGGGCGTCTCCAGCCCGGTGAGGAATTCACCGTCAAGCAGATCGCCGAGCAGTACGGCGTGTCCGCGACGCCGGTGCGCGAGGCCCTCGTCGACCTGTGCGCGCAGGGGCTGCTCGACTCCGACCAGCACCGCGGCTTCCGCGTGCACGAGTTCTCGGTGGACGACTACCGGGGCATGGTCGAGGCCCGCATGCTCGTCGTCGACGGCATCTTCCGCCGTGACGCCCGGCACCCCCGGCCCGGCGAACCCGACCTCTCCTACGGGGTCGCGCTGGTGTCGATACGCCGCCGGGGCGAGGCGGCCGCCCGCGCCGCCCGGGCCGGCGACCTGGACGTCCTCATCGGCTACGACATCCGTTACTGGCGCGAGCTGGGCCGGCTGGTCTCCTCGAACGACCACATCGCCGACTTCCTGCACCGGCTGCGCGTCCAGGCCTGGGTCTTCTCCGTGCCGTACCTGCGCTCCGACCGCGATCTGGTGGGCTGGCTGTGGAGCGGGCACGTCGAGCTGGTGGACGCGATCACCCGCGGCGACGCCGAGGGTGCCGTCGCGGTCGTACGTGACTACAACGCGCGCTCGCTGGAGTGGGCGGACCGGCTGGACCGGCGTTCCGGCCGGACGGGTTGAGGACGCTCTTCCAGGGGCAGGCACCCAGCGGGTGTGCGTGGCGTGAAGGCCCGACTACCCTGGCCGTCCCTGCACCCGACCCCGCAACTGACGGAGAGCGAGCCTCCCTTGGCCTGTGACCTGTGGCTGGTCCCCCTCGTCGACGTGCTGTGCCACAGCCCCGACAACCCCTTCGCCGAAGAGATCGCCGTCTACGACCACGCCCTGACCGCGGCCGGCCTGCCCACCGTGCCCGTCTACGCGTACATGCCGGGACTCTCCGGGGACGTCGCCCCGGTCGCCGGGTTCGACTACGAGGCCCTGCACTTCCTGCGCCGCGCCTACCTGCTCCAGATGTGCGGGCTGCCCGTCGAACCGGTCGGTGAGCTCGGCGGTGACTACGAGCAGCTCCTGGAGATGTTCGAGGCGACCGCGCAGCAGTCCCACCTGGTGTGGCACTACGACCACGCCGGTGCCTACGTGCCGGTCGACTTCCCCGTCCCCCTGTCCAACGACCAGCTCCTGGAGGGCGGCGGCCCGCTCGGCTCCTCGCAGGGGCTGCTGCGCGAGCTGGAGTTCGTCGCGCCCGCGATCGGCATCGACCCGGCCAACCCGCCGGCGGCGCCGCGGCCCCCGGAGCGGCCCACCGCCCTGGACGAGCCCGCGGCCCCCGTCGCGTACCAGGACGACAGCCCCTTCGCGCGGGAGCGGCACGTGTGGCTCGGGCTGCACGCGGCGGCGACCCGGAGCCTCGGGCAGGGCTCCATGATCATCCTCAGCTGACGCGTCGCCCCCCTCCCGTACGGGTACGGATCCGGCCAGGGGCCCGCCGTACCCGTACGGGCCCACCCTTACGGGCGCCCACCCGTACGGGCCTCAGCGCGGCTCCGGCGGCCGCTGGCGCGGCATGTTCGGGCGGGTGCCCGGCGGCAGGGGGAAACGGCCGGAGGGTTGGCCGCTCTCCGGGCGGACCGGGGTCGTGCCGACCGACTGCAGGGCCAGCGGCGCCGGGCCCGAGCGGAACTCGACCATCCAGTCCGCCGTCTCGGCCCGCACCAGCTCCGTCACGTCCTCCGAGAAGCGGCGCAGCACTCCCAGACAGCGCTCGGCGGCCTCGCTGGCCGTGCCCTCGGTGGGGCCCAGGACCTCGCGCACGCTCTCCGAGGCCCAGTCGAACTGGAGCGCCTGCAGCCGCCGCTGCACGGCCTGCGCGGTGGCCACGTCCCTTATCCAGCCCGAGGTCAGGCCGAAGTAGCGGTCGCAGGCCAGGCAGGCCGCGCCGAGCAGCAGGGACACGTAGCCCCAGCCGGCCGTCCCGTCGGCGGCGCCGGTCAGGTCGAGCAGGGGCAGCGCGGCACCGGCGATCACCCCCAGGGCCGTGCCGACGCGCAGCGCGCGGGCGCAGCGGCGCTTCCGGACGCGGTCGGAGAGATACCACTCGGCGGTGCGCAGCGCGTTGGACTCGACCCAGCGGTAGAGCTCGTCGAGGCGTTCGGCGGGCTCGCCCCAGTCGCCCAGCGGGAAGGGCGATCCGGTCAGGTCGCGGTGCGGGGCCGGGCCCTCGGGCCTGCCCGGTCCTTCGGGATTCCCCGGCTGCGGCTGCATGTCCGGCTGCTGGCTCACCGGGGAACTCCTCTGTTCAGCTCAGCGCTCGTGTCCTTCTGTGACGTGCGGTGCACGTGGTGCCTGCCCTTCCTACCGCCGAATGGTGGGCTGTGGGCCCGGAATCCCGGGATTTCCGCCCGCAAGAGGGTGTTGATCAGGTAGAGGAGCCCGCAGTTTCTCACTCGAAAGTGTTGTGGCGGCACCCCGCTCGGGGACCACGTAGGCTCGGCTTACCGACATCCGCATCCGCGTACGCAGACCAGCAGGAGTGAGTGACCGTGATCCCCGGTGGTGGCCAGCCCAACATGCAGCAGCTCCTCCAGCAGGCGCAGAAGATGCAGCAGGACCTCGCCCGTGCCCAGGAGGAGCTCGCGCGGACCGAGGTCGACGGGCAGGCGGGCGGCGGCCTGGTGAAGGCGACCGTGACCGGTTCCGGCGAGCTGCGCGGCCTGGTGATCGACCCGAAGGCGGTCGACCCGGAGGACACCGAGACGCTCGCGGACCTGATCGTGGCGGCCGTGCAGGCCGCCAACGACAACGCTCAGGCGCTCCAGCAGGCCAAGCTGGGTCCGCTGGCGCAGGGCCTGGGCGGCATGCCGGGCCTGGGCTTCTGATCCGGACAGCTTTCCCGTACACCTTCTGCGGCTGGTTTCCAGCCACTACCGTAAGAATCAAGCACTCCCGAGAAGGGCGTTCCGTTGTACGAAGGCGTGGTTCAGGACCTCATCGACGAACTGGGCAGGCTGCCCGGCGTCGGTCCCAAGAGCGCGCAGCGGATCGCCTTCCACATCCTCCAGGCCGAGCCCACCGACGTGCGGCGGCTCGCCCAGGCGCTCCTGGAGGTCAAGGAGAAGGTCCGGTTCTGCGCGATCTGCGGCAACGTGGCCCAGCAGGAGCAGTGCAACATCTGCCGTGACCCGCGCCGGGACCTGACGGTCATCTGTGTGGTGGAGGAGCCCAAGGACGTCGTCGCCATCGAGCGGACCCGAGAGTTCCGCGGGCGCTATCACGTGCTCGGCGGCGCCATCAGCCCGATCGAGGGCGTCGGGCCGGACGACCTGCGGATCCGCGAGCTGCTCGCGCGCCTCGCGGACGGCACCGTCACGGAGCTGATCCTGGCCACCGACCCGAACCTGGAGGGCGAGGCCACCGCGACGTACCTGGCGCGGATGATCAAGCCCATGGGCCTGAAGGTGACCCGCCTCGCCAGCGGTCTGCCCGTCGGCGGCGACCTGGAGTACGCCGACGAGGTCACCCTGGGGCGTGCCTTCGAGGGGCGGCGGCTGCTAGATGTATGACGACCGGGTCCGTGCGCACGACGGCGCACTCTCAGGGAGGCTCCTCGATGTCTGACGCCACGCTGCACTCCATCACGCAGGACCCGGACGACTTCGCCGTCCAGATCGCGGACTCGATCGAGAGCTTCATCGTCGCGACGACCGAGGTCGCCAAGGGCGACGAGCCCGACAGCGCGGTGCCGTTCCTGCTCCTGGAGGTCTCCCAGCTGCTGCTCGCGGGCGGCCGGCTCGGCGCGCACGAGGACATCGTCCCGGACGAGCGCTACGAGCCCGACGCGGGCCCCGACATGGACGTGGACGACCTGCGCGAGCGCTTCGCGGTCATGCTGGAGCCGGTGGACGTCTTCTCCGAGGTCTTCGACCCGTACGAGCCGCGCAAGGCGCCCGTGCCGGCGCGGATCTCCGACAACCTCGCCGACATCGTCCTCGACCTGCGGCACGGCCTCGCCCACTACCGGAGCGGCCGGACCAGCGAGGCACTGTGGTGGTGGCAGTTCTCGTACTTCACGAACTGGGGCCCCACCGCCTCCGCCACCCTGCGCGCCCTGCAGTCGCTGGTCGCCCATGTGCGCCTCGACCAGCCGCTCGCCGCGCTCGACGGGCTCGACACGGACGAGGACCTCACGGAGGACGACCTCGCGGAGGAGGCGGGCCGCGTGATGGCGGCGGAGCTGGGCGGCCTCGGCCGGCCGAAGGGCTGACGGCCGGGGGCCGCTCGACGGCTGGGGCCGCTCGCGGCCCCAGCCCGCGGCCCGACTCCGGCCGCTGCTCGCGGAGGCGGTTCCAGCGCCTTGGGCCTCCCTGCGAACCTGCGGGCGGTCCCGTGCCGGCCGCCGGCTGTGGGGCCGACGGAGCCGCTCCCCGGCGGGCCCCGGCCACTCGTCCGTTGTTTCCCGGCTGCAGTCGGCCCCTCCGGCCGTTCTCGGCCGGTACCCGGCCCCCTGCAGCCGTTCTCGGCCGGCCCCGGCCCCCTCCCTACAGCCGCCCCGCCTCCACGATGCGGCTCAGGAAGCGGCGGGTGCGCTCGTGCGCGGGGGCGCCGAAGACCTCGTCCGGCGTGCCGCGCTCCAGGACGACACCGTTCTCCAGGAAGCAGACCTGGTCGGCGACCTCCCGGGCGAAGCCCATCTCATGGGTGGCGATGACCATCGTCATGCCCTCCTCCTTGAGGTCCCGCACCACGTTCAGGACCTCGCCGACCAGCTCCGGGTCGAGCGCCGCCGTCACCTCGTCGAGGAGCAGCAGCCGCGGGCGGCTCGCGAGCGCCCGGGCGATCGCCACGCGCTGCTGCTGGCCGCCGCTGAGCCGGTCCGGGTACTCGCCCGCCTTGTCGCCGAGCCCGAGCCTGCCGAGCAGCTCGCGGGCCCGCTCCTCGGCCTCCCGGCGCTCGGTCCGGTGGACGCGGCGCGGGGCGAGGGTGATGTTGTCGAGCACGCTCATGTGCGGGAAGAGGTTGTACGCCTGGAAGACGACGCCGATCCGGCGCCGGACGGCGTCGGCGTCGACGCGCGGGTCGGTGATCTCCTCGGCGTCGAGGAAGATCGCGCCGTCGTCGATCTCCTCCAGCAGGTTGGAGCAGCGCAGCAGGGTCGACTTGCCGGAGCCGGAGGCGCCGATGAGGACGGTGACCGTGTGCTGCGGGACCGCGAGGTCGACGTCGCGCAGGACGACGGTGGGGCCGTACGTCTTGCGGACGGACTCCAGGCGGAGGACCGGGGTCCCGGTCATACCGTGCCTCCCTGCGACTGGCGCCGGTTCATCCGGGCCGTGACCCAGTCGGTGAAGCGGGTCATGGGGATGGTCAGCACGACGAAGACCAGGCCCGCGACGACGTACGGGGTGTAGTTGAAGGTCTTGCTGGCCAGGATCTGCGCCGCGTACACGGCGTCGACGGCGCCCGCGATGGAGACCAGGCCGGTGTCCTTCTGGAGGGAGACCAGGTCGTTGAGGAGCGGCGGCACGACCCGGCGTACGGCCTGCGGGAGCACGACGAAGCGCATGGTCTGGGCGCTCGACAGGCCCAGCGAGCGGGCGGCGGCGCGCTGGCTGGGGTGGACGCTCTCGATGCCGGCGCGGAACACCTCGGCCATGTACGCCGAGTAGGTCAGCACCAGGGCCGCGCCGCCGAGGACCACCGGGTCGGTGGGGACGCCCTGGAGGCGCAGCGCCGGTACGCCGAAGATCACCGCGAGCAGGCAGATGATGAGCGGCAGGCCGCGGAAGAAGTCGACGTACGCGGTGGCCAGGGCGCGCAGCGGGAACAGCGCCGGGCCGCGCAGGGTGCGGGCGACGGCGAGCAGCAGGCCGAGCACGAGCGTGACGGCGCCGCAGATCACGAGCAGGCGCAGGTTGAGCCACAGGCCGTCGAGGACCTGGGGGAGCGCCTGGCGCGCGTACGCGGCGCTGAAGAAGGTCTCCTTCGTGCGCGGCCAGCCGGGAGAGCCGGTGACGACGAAGTAGAGCACCGCCAGGGTGACGGCCGTGCTGAGGGCGGCGACCGCCGTGGCGCGGCGGGTGCGGGAGCGCTTGTAGCGCTCGCGCTCGATCCGCCGCGCGGACGGGGTGTACGCCTCCTCGGGCGCGTCGCCGACCGGCCCTTCGAGCGGGTCCTCCTTCGTGACGGTCACTTGAGCACCGGCGCGCCCGCCGCCTCGGACAGCCACTGCTTCTCGATGGCGGCGAGGGTGCCGTCCTTACGGAGGGCGTCGACGGCCCGGGAGACGCAGGAGGTGAGCGCGGAGCCCTTGTCGAGGACCAGGCCGAACTGCTCCTTGGCGGCACCCGCGGTGTCGAACTGGCCGACCACCTCGGCCTCGGGGACCTCGGCGCCGGTGATGTAGAAGGCGGTGGGCAGGTCCACCACGATCGCGTCGACCTGGCCGTTCTTGAGGGCGGCCTTGGCGAGGTCGTTCTTCTGGAAGACGGCCGGCTGCTGCTCGGGCCTGATCTGCTGGTTGATCACGTCGAGGCTGGTCGTGCCGACCTGCGCGCCGAGCTTGGCGCCCTTCAGGTCGGCGAGGCTCGTCGCCTTGGCGGCCTTGGAGGTCTTGAGGGCGATGACGGCCTGGCGCACGTCGTAGTAGCCGGTGGAGAGGTCCACGGCCTTGCGGCGGTCCTCGCTGATCGACACCTGGTTGATGTCGAAGTCGAAGGTCTTCTCGCCGGGCGCGAAGGCGTTGTTGAAGGCGACCTTCTGCCAGACGACGTCGCCCTCGGCGAAGCCGAGCTTCCGGGCGACGGCGTAGGCGACGGCCGACTCGTAGCCCTTGCCGTTGGCCGGGTCGTCGTCCTGGAACCAGGGGGCGTAGGCGGGCGTGTCGGTGCCGACGGTGAGCTTGCCCTTGGCCTCGGTGGCGAGCGTGCCGGGGGCGCAGGACGCGGGCTTCCCGGCGCCCGAAGCGGCGGCGGACGGGCCGCCGGTGCTCTCGGGCTGCGGTGCGCAGCCGGACGCGGCGAGGGCGACGAGGACGGAGGCCGCTGCCAGGGTGAGGCTGTGACGTGGACGCATGCCCGGAGATTGGCACCCGCAGGGGCGTCTGTCCAGGTCACAAAGGTGGCGTCTCGTATGGCGAAACGTTTGTTGAAGGGACGTGACGGGGGTGTTGCCGGCGGGTCGGGCAAGCGGTGATCACGTTCTGAGCCGCGTATCTCAGCATGCGATATACCGAGGGTGTTTCCGTGTCCCTCGTTAGACTGAGCCGACCGCAGTGCCAGCTGTGGCTAGGACTGAGCGAGGAGCGCACGTGGGCCTTGTCGTGCAGAAGTACGGAGGCTCCTCCGTTGCCGATGCCGAAGGCATCAAGCGCGTCGCCAAGCGGATCGTGGAAGCCAAGAAGAACGGCCACCAGGTGGTCGTCGTGGTCTCCGCGATGGGCGACACGACGGACGAGTTGATCGATCTCGCCGAGCAGGTATCCCCGATGCCGGCCGGGCGTGAGTTCGACATGCTGCTGACCGCCGGAGAGCGGATCTCCATGGCCCTGTTGGCCATGGCGATCAAAAACCTGGGCCACGAGGCCCAGTCGTTCACGGGCAGCCAGGCCGGTGTCATCACCGACTCGGTCCACAACAAAGCGCGCATCATCGATGTCACGCCGGGCCGTATCCGTACGGCGCTGGACGAGGGCAACATCGCCATCGTCGCCGGCTTCCAGGGCGTGTCCGCGGACAAGAAGGACATCACCACCCTGGGCCGCGGCGGCTCCGACACGACCGCCGTCGCCCTGGCCGCCGCGCTCGACGCCGAGGTCTGCGAGATCTACACGGACGTCGACGGCGTGTTCACGGCCGACCCGCGCGTGGTGAAGAAGGCGAAGAAGATCGACTGGATCTCCTTCGAGGACATGCTGGAGCTCGCCGCCTCCGGCTCCAAGGTGCTGCTGCACCGGTGCGTCGAGTACGCACGCCGCTACAACATCCCGATCCACGTCCGCTCCTCCTTCTCGGGGCTGCAGGGCACGTGGGTCAGCAACGAACCGACAGGGGATCTGAAGGTGGAGCAGGCCATCATCTCCGGTGTCGCCCACGACACCTCCGAGGCCAAGATCACGGTCGTCGGCGTGCCGGACAAGCCGGGCGAGGCCGCGGCCATCTTCCGGGCCGTCGCGGACGCCGAGATCAACATCGACATGATCGTGCAGAACGTGTCCGCCGCCTCGACCGGACTCACGGACATCTCCTTCACCCTCCCCAAGGCCGAGGGCCGCAAGGCCATCGACGCCCTGGAGAAGACGAAGCCCGTGATCGGCTTCGACTCGCTCCGCTACGACGACCAGATCGGCAAGATCTCCCTCGTCGGCGCCGGCATGAAGACGAACCCGGGCGTCACCGCGGACTTCTTCAAGGCGCTGTCCGACGCGGGCGTCAACATCGAGCTGATCTCCACCTCGGAGATCCGCATCTCGGTCGTCACCCGCGCCGACGACGTCAACGAGGCCGTGCGCGCCGTCCACACCGCCTTCGGTCTGGACAGCGACTCGGACGAGGCCGTCGTGTACGGCGGCACCGGCCGCTGACCGGGGGACACCTCCGATGAGCGGCAAACCGACGCTCGCGGTCGTGGGAGCGACCGGGGCCGTGGGCGCGGTGCTGCTCCAGATGCTCACGCACCACGCGGACGTCTGGGGCGAGATCCGACTCCTCGCCTCCTCCCGCTCGGCCGGCTCCAAGGCCGCCGTGCGGGGGGAGGAGAGCGAGGTCCTCGTGCTGAACGAGGAGAACCTGACGGGCGTCGACCTCGCCCTGTTCCTCGTGCCCGACGACGTCGCCGCGCGCTGGGCGCCGATCGCCGCCGCCAAGGGCACGGTGGTCGTCGACACCTCCACGGCCTTCCGGGCCGACCCCGACGTACCGCTCGTGGTGCCCGAGATCAACGCGCACGCCGTCCGCATGAGGCCGCGCGGCATCGTCGCGAGCCCCGGCTGTACGACCCTGGCGCTGATCGTCGCCGTGGGTGCGCTGCACGCCGAGTTCGGGCTCACGGAACTGGTCGTCACCGCCCAGCAGGCCGCCAGCGGCGCCGGGCGGGCCGGGACGGGCGCGCTGCGCGAGCAGCTGGCCGTGGTCACCGGCCGCGAGCTCGGCACGCACCCCGGCGACGTCCGGCGGGCCGTCCGCGACCACACCGGCCCCTTCCCCGGGCCCCTCGCCCTCAACGTGCTGCCCTGGTCCGGGGAGCCCGCCGCCGACGGGTGGTCCTCCGAGGAGCTGGCCGTCCGCGAGGAGACCCGCAGGATCCTCGGCCTGCCGGCCCTGCGCGTGGCCGCCACCTGCGTCCGGGTGCCGGTCGTCACCGGCCACTCGGCCTCCGTGCACGTCCGTTTCGAGCGCCCGGTGACCGTCGCGCGCGCCCACGAGATCCTGGCGACCTCGCCCGGTGTGGTGCTGTACGACGACCCCGCCACGGGCGACTTCCCGACCCCGGCCGACGTGGTGGGCACCGACCCGACCTGGGTGGGCCGGGTGCGGCGGTCGATGGACGACGAGCGGTGCCTGGAGTTCTTCGTGTGCGGCGACAACCTGCGCAAGGGTGCCGCGCTGAACGCCCTTCAGATCGCGGAGCGGATCGCGGAGGAGCGCGTCTGACGGGGCGTGGCCGGATCCGGTGGTCCGGACTTTCCGGGGTGTCCGGAAATCGGCATCGCCTCACCGTTGAAGTTTGTAGGATCTGTGAAAGCCCTGTGAGCAAATCGGCTTCAGATGGCTCTTGATCAGGTCATATGTCCTGGACGACGATGCTGTTCCGTCCCCTCTGCAACCGGTGGTCGGGCGGGAGCGTCTTCGCGTGCACCCAGGGTCATGTGACGTGGAGCACGCTGCGCAAACGGGGCATCGGGGAGAACGGGTACGCAATGAGGGCATACGACGCGCCGTCAAAACCGGTGCCGTGCGCGTACAACCCTGACGGGGGGAAGCGTGTCCAACAGGCGTGGCAGAGGTACTCGACATCGCAGCGGTCATCCCGCTGCACAGCACCGCGGTGCGCCCGCTCAGGCGGCCGCGCCCGGTCGGCGGCATGCCGGTGATCGCGCCCGTGCCCATGAGGACCCGTCCGTCCGCCGTGAGCGGCATTCCGGCGCCCCGCGAGGGCGCTGACGACACGATGGCTGCCGGTACCACCGTCGACCACCTCACCGAGACCTACCGCGCGCACTACCGCTCGCTGCTCGGGCTCGCCGCGCTCCTCCTCGACGACACCGCCTCCTGCGAGGACGTCGTGCAGGAGGCCTTCATACGGGTCCACTCGGCGCGCAACCGGGTGCGCGACCCCGAGAAGACCCTGGCCTATCTGCGCCAGACCGTGGTCAACCTCTCCCGCTCCGCGCTGCGCCGGCGGATCCTCGGCCTCAAGCTGCTCTCCAAGCCCATGCCCGACATGGCCAGCGCGGAGGAGGGCGCCTACGACCAGCTGGAGCGGGACGCGCTGATCAAGGCCATGCGCGGCCTCCAGAGGCGCCAGCGGGAGGTCCTCGTGCTGCGATACTTCGCGGACATGACGGAGGCACAGGTCGCGGAGACGCTCGGGATCTCCCTCGGCTCCGTCAAGGCCTACGGCTCCCGGGGCATCGCCGCGCTGCGCGTCGCCATGGAGGCCGCGTCATGAGCGGGCCGTCGGCCGGGGACGACCGGCAGGACCAGCACGACCAGCACGGTGACCGGGACGATCTGAGTGGACGCGGGATGGTGAACGAAGCGCCGGAGAACGGCACGCCCGACGAGCTGGCGCTACGGCGGCTGCTCCAGGGCGCGGTGTCCGGTCTCGAACCCTCCGACGGTGCGCTCGAACACCTGCGCCGCGCCGTTCCCGCCCGCCGGGCCCGCAAGCGGCAGGCGGTCGTCGGCATGGCCGCCGCGGCCGTGCTCGTCGGCACGGCCGTCCCGGCGCTGGTGCACGTCGCCTCCTCGGGCGGCATCTCCGCCGACAAGGCGGTCAACGCCGGGCACGGCGAGCAGGCCCAGGGCGGCACCGGAACCGAGACCGGCATCGAGGGCGGTCAGAAGAGCGCCGACCCGCCCGCCGGCACCGCGGCGCCCAGCCCGGGCGGCTCCGCCGGGGGCGCGGCGGGGAAGCCCACCGCGTCGGCGCAGGACCCCGGCGGCACCGGCGGCGCCGGCACCCCGTCCGACGGCGCCCCGGACACGCGTCCGGTCTGCGCGGCCGACCAGTTGGGCGTCAGCTCGGTGCAGACGGGCGCCCCCGACCCGAGCGGCAAGGTCTACGGGACCTTCCGCATCGCCAACGTCTCCGGTCGCGACTGTGTGGTCGGCGGGGCCGGCCGGGTCGGTTTCGCGACGCGCGGTGCGGCCGACGCGTCGAAGATCGCGGTCGTCGCGCACACCACCGGGGACGCGGCGAGCGGGCTGCCCGACCCCTCGCAGGAGTCGGCCTCGCTGATCCTCACCCCGGACAACGCCTACGAGGTGCGGTTCGCCTGGGTCCCCAGCGAGACCTGCCCGACCACGCCGCCGAGTCCCACGCCGACACCGACCCCGACGACGGGCGGCGGCTCCGCGTCGAGCGGCGGGGCCACCGGCTCGACCGGCACGGGCCCGAACGAGAACACCGTCTCCACGCAGCTCGTCACGGACGGCACCCCGGCGGACGGCAGCGTCGACGTCACCCACACCGCGGATCCGGGCGGCCCGGTGGCGGCCGCGACCATCCCCAACGCGTGCGCGGGCACGATCTACCGGACCGGGGTCCTGGACGCGTCCTGAGCGGCGCCCGGTTCGCCGGGCAGCAGCCGGAACCCTTCGCCGGGCCCTGCAGCCCGAGGGCGGTCCCGGGAGGCGTCCGGTTCGCGGCCGACCGGTTCGCCGCAGCAGCCGGAATCTTTCGCCGGGCCTGCGGCCCGAGGGCGGTCCCGGGAGGCGTCCGGTTCGCGTCCCGCAGCAGCCGGAACCCTTCGCCGGGCCTACAGCCCGAGGGCGGCGTCCCGGGAGGCGTCCAGTTCGCGGCGCAGCAGCCGGAACCACATGAAGACCACGAAGCCGGCGAAGACGAACCACTCGGCCGTGTAGCCCAGGTTCTGGAAGGCCTTCATGTCCAGGCTCGTGCCGGCGGCGGCCGCCGCCGGCACCGGGGTGAGCCCGGCGGGGGAGTGGGTCAGCGTGATCCAGGCGTCGTAGACGTCGTCCTGCACCACGTTCACCAGCGAGGCGGCGCTGATCATCCCGAGCTGTCCCTCGGGCAGCCCGCCAGCCGCGCGCACGCCCTTGCTGCCCGCGCTCTCCGAGGCCTGCAGCGCGCCCGTCACCGTGACCTCGCCGGACGGCGGGGCCGGTGCCTGCGCGCCCCGCGGCAGCCAGCCCCGGACCACCGGGAGCGCCCGGCCGCCGTCCGTCCGCAGAAGCGTCAGCACGTACGCGCCGTCACGGCCGTCGAGCTCGCGGCCGGGCACCAGGAACTGCTGCCCGAAGCGGCCGCTGGCCCGCGCGATCCGGCCCGAGGTCTCCTTGTCCACCGGCAGCAGCGAGTCCAGCGCCTCGGCGGGCCGGGCCTCCGGGTCGGGACGCCGCTCGGCCTCCTCGTGGGATGCGACGCGTTCCTCGAACTTGCCCATCTGCCACGTCCCCATGAACACGCAGAACGGGATCGCCAGCAGGACGAAGACGTTGATCCCCCACCAGCGGGGCGTTCTCAGGAACCGGTACACACCCCCACGGTACGCAAGCGCGCTCACGCCTCGGTCGGCCGGGTCCCCGGTGTCCCCAGGTGCCGGGCGGCGAAGTCGAGGTCGAGCGCGACCTGCTTGATCCGCTCCTCCACCACCAGCGAGCCGTGCCCCGCGTCGTACCGGTACACCTCGTGCACGGCGTCCCGGGCGGCCAGCCGGTCCACGTAGTTGTCGATCTGACGGATCGGGCAGCGCGGGTCGTTGACCCCGGCCGAGATGTGCACCGGTGCCTTCACGGCGTCCACGTACGTCAGGGGCGACGACGCGGCGAACCGCTCCGGGACCTCCTCGGGGGAGCCGCCGAGCAGGGTGCGGTCCAGGGCCTTGAGCGCCTCCATCTCGTCCTCGTACGCCGTCACGTAGTCGGCGACGGGCACGGCGGCCAGGCCCACCGCCCAGGCGTCCGGCTGGGTGCCGAGGCCGAGCAGGGTGAGATAGCCGCCCCACGAGCCGCCCGCCAGGACCAGCCGCTCCGGGTCGGCGAGGCCGCTCGCCACCGCCCAGTCGCGGACCGCGGCGATGTCCTCCAGCTCGATCAGACCGACCCGGTGCTTGAGGGCGTCCGTCCACTCCCGGCCGTAGCCCGTGGAGCCGCGGTAGTTGACCCGCACGACCGCGTAGCCGTGGTCGATCCAGGCCGCCGGGCCGGAGGCGAAGGCATCGCTGTCGTGCCAGGTCGGACCGCCGTGCACCTCGAAGACCGTCGGGAACGGACCCTCGCCCTCCGCCGGGCGCTGCACCAGGGCGTGCACCCGGCCGCCGGGGCCCTCCACCCACACGTCCTCCACCGGCACCGACGGCGGCGCCGCGGGCCCGGGCGGGTCGAGGACGACCGAGCCGTCCGTGGAGCGCACGACCGGCGGCAGGGCGGCGGAGGACCACAGGTACTCCACGGAGCCGTCCGGGCGGGCCGTCGCGCTCGACACCGTGCCGGCCGGGGTCTCCACCCGGATCAGGGCGCCGGTGGCGATGTCGTACCGCCAGAGCTCGCTGCGGGCCTCGAAGCCGTGCACCACCAGGAGACCCGAGCCGTCCGGATACCACTCGGCCGACACGTCGCCCGGCAGGTCGAGCCGCAGGTCGGTCTCGGCACCCGTGGCCACGTCCCACAGCATCGGCTCCCAGCGGCCGCGCCGCTGGTGGCCGACGAGCAGCCGGGTGTCGCCGGCCACCGGGGCGAAGCCGAGCACGCTGAGGCCCAGCTCCTCCGTGCCGCCCTTGGTGTCGTCGAGTTCGGCGAGCACCGAGGCGTCCTCCGCGCGCAGCACCCGGATCGCCGAGTGCATCGCGTCCCCGTGCTCGGTGTGCTCGACGGCGATCAGACGCGCGTCGTGCGACAGGTCGCCGACGCCGGCCGACTCCCGGTGCCGGTAGATCTCCACCGGGGCTTCGGCGCCCGGGCGCAGCACGTGCACGGTCGAGCCGTCCTCGTCGGTGGAGCGGCCGACCACGACCGTGCCGTCCCGCCCGAGGGCGAGGCCGGCCGGGTAGGAGGCGGCGAGCCCGGGCACCGCCGGCTCGTCCGGCCCGCCGGCGAAGGGCTGGCGCATCCACACGCCGAACTCGTCGCCGTCGGTGTCCGCGAACCACCAGACCCACCGCCCGTCCGGGCTGAGCGTGCCGTCCGTCGTGCCGTTCGGCCGGTCGGTGACCTGACGCTGTGCGCCGGTCGCGCGGTCCCATGCGTACAGCTCGTACGTCCCCGTCGCGTTCGACACGAACAGCGAGCGGTCCGGGGCCTCCTCGGCCCACTCGGGCAGCGAGACCCGCGGCGCGCGGAAGCGCCGCTCCCAGGCCGGGGCCGCCGCGAAGTCCTCGAAAGCGCCGCCGGTGTCCGTGCCGGCGGCCGTGGTGTCGTCCTTGCGCTCAGTCATGGAGCCATCATGCTCCGCCCGGCCGACAAATCGTTCGCCCCGTCCGTAGCCTGTGGATAACCTCCCTGGCATGTACGCACCCACCCCCGACGACTGGCACGCGGCCAACCGGGCCCGCTGGGACGAACGCGTCCCCCTCCACGTCGCCAGCGAGTTCTACGACCTCGACGCCTTCCGCGCCGGCAAGGACGCGCTGCGCGACTTCGAGCTCGCGGAGGTCGGTGACGTCTCGGGACGCTCGCTGCTGCACCTCCAGTGCCACATCGGCCTGGACACCCTGTCCTGGGCCCGGCACGGCGCGGAGCGCGTGGTCGGCCTGGACTTCTCCGAGCCGGCCGTGGAGGTCGCCCGCTCCCTGGCGACCGACCTCGGGCTCACGCCGGACCGTGCCGCGTTCGTGGCCGCCGACGTCTACGACGCGGCCGAGGCGGTGCCGGACTCCTCGTACGACGTCGTCTACACCGGCGGCGGGGCGCTGAACTGGCTCCCCGACCTCGAACGGTGGGCGGAGACCGCCGCCTCGCTGGTGGCGCCGGGGGGCTTCCTCTACGTGGCCGAGTTCCACCCGATCACCGACTCCTTCGACGACGAGACGGCGACCCGGCTGATCAACGACTACTTCGTGCGCGAGCCGTGGGTCGACACCTCGTCCGGCACCTACGCGGACCTCGACGCCGACACCGTCCACAACCGCAGTGTGGAGTGGGTGCACCCGGTCGGCGAGGTCGTCACGGCCATCGCGAAGGCGGGGCTGCGGATCGAGTTCCTGCACGAGCACGACGTGACGCTGTTCCCGCGCTTCGGCGCGCTCACGCGGCACGAGGACGGCTACTACCGCCTCCCGGCCGACCGGCCCCGCATCCCGCTGATGTACTCGATCAGGGCCTCGAAGGCCTGACGGGCGACTCGGCGATCAGGCCGGGTGCACCCCGCGTCACCCCCTGGCGGCGGGCGTGAGCCGGACGACGGCGCGTCCGCCCGCCGGACCCACCGTGGAGCGTGCGGCGGGGCGCCGTCCTGCTCGTCGTCGCGCATCACGAGGGAGCTCTGGTGCCCGGGGCCCGTCGGCTCCGGCGGTCGGCCGTGGGGTGCTGCGTGGGTGTCAGGGCCAGTCGGCCATGGGGTGCTGCCTGGTGCGTCAGGGGCCGCCGGCCGTGGGGTGCTGCGTGGGCGTCAGGGCCCGTCGGCTCCGGCGGTCGGTGGTACGTGGTGCGTCCGGCGCTCGTCCGCCGGTCCGACGCCCGGGCGTACGTGGTGCGTCCGGCGGCCGTCCGGGCCGAGGACCTGGGCCCCCGCCTTGTGGATCCGCAGCGACAGCACCGTCCCGATGATGCGTATCGACGGCGCGGCCCGCTCCATGCCCGTCGTTATCTCGTGCAGCTCGCCGACCGAGCGCATCCAGGCCCCCACGGTCAGGTTGTGGCCGCCCGTCACGGAGGTGACCAGGCGGGTCTGCCGCAGCCGGGCCAGGGCCGTCGCCGTCGGCGTCACGTCGAGGGGCGGCACGTCCGCCTTGATCAGCGCCCACACCGGTCGCCCCGAGAAGCGCGGCGCCGGTACGCAGTGGTGCACCAGCGCCCCGCCGTTGACCAGGGCGTCGAGCCGGCGCCGTACGGTCGACTCGCTCACCCCGCAGGTGCGGGCCAGTTCCGCCGCGCTGCGCCGGGCGTCCCCGGCCAGTTCCAGGACCAGGGCCTCGTCGAGCCCGCCGAGCGGCCGCGGCCGGGCCCGCCGCGCGCCCGGGCCGCCGGACGCCGGGCCCGCCGTCTCCGTCAGCTGCTGGACCTGGCCCGGCGTGAGCTGGTCGAGCCGCCACAGATTCCGCGCACTGTGCACCCCCGTGACGACCTGGGTCCGGGACCGGATCACGCCGGGCAGCCGCTGCACCCGCCGGGACAGGTAGGCGTCGAGCGCGTGGAGGTCGGGGCAGAGGACCAGGAGCAGTAGATCGGCGTCCCCGGTCACCTGGTGCACGCCCAGGGTGCAGCCGTCGCCGGCGAGCTCGACCGCGGTCTCCTCGGAACGGCCGCCCGCGCAGTCGACCTCCACCCACGCGTGCAGCGGCCCCTCGGGGCCGGGCGTGCGGGGCAGCAGGCTCGCCCACGCGTAGCCGCCGGACGTCAGGTGCTCCCAGCGGCGGGCCAGGGTGTCGGGGCTCGCGCCGAGGACCGTCGAGAGCTGGGTCCAGCTGGCGCGCGGAGTGATCTGCAGCGCGTGAATCAGCGCCAGATCCGCCTCCCCCAGGACGGATTCCCCGGTACGCATGCCCCTCCTTGGCCGATTGACGACAAACCGCCGGCCGGATCGGCCCGGGCCGCCAGGATTTCTCCCGGGACACGGGCGCGCAAGCGGCACGCGCGACGTCCCACCATGAGGTCGGACTCACGTCACAGGTAGTCACGGCAGTCACAGCTGTCAAACGGGGTGGACAGGAGCAGATGGCGGACACGGGACCGCTGGGGAGCCGGGAGCAGCAACTCGCCGTGCTGCGCGGCCGCATACGCGACGGGGCACGGCTCGTCACTCTCACCGGGCCGCCCGGCGCGGCCAAGACCCGGCTGATCCGGGAGGCGTTGCGGTACGAGGATGTCGGGGCCCGCTGGGAACGGGCGGGCACGCTCGGCCCCCGCCACCTCCCGGACCTCGCGGGCCGGCTCCGCGAGGGACTGGAGGACCCGGCGGCGCCCCCGCTCCTCGTCCTCGACGGCTGGGAGCGCCTGGGCCGCGGCGGCCGGACCCTCCTGGCCGGCCTGCTCCGCGAGGTCCCGGCCGCGGCCCCGCGCCTCACCGTCCTCGTCACGGCCCTGCGCCCGCTGTACCTGGAGGGGGAGACGACGGTCGTGGTCGGCCCGGACGCCCCCCGCCCCGCCGCGGCCCGGCCCGGGCTCCCCGGGGGAGGGTCCTCCCCGCTCCACGTCGTCGCGCCGGAGTGCGAACCGCACGGGGAGCCGCACCCTGCCGGGCGCCCGGGCGACGAGCCCTTGCCGTCCCACGCCGCCGAGTCCGGCCTGGAACCGCGTCCGGGCGGGCGGCCCGATGCCGAGCCGTCCTCCGCGCCTGCGCGGGAGCCGCACCCTGCCGGGCGCCCGGGCGACGAGCCGCCGCGGCCCGCTGCCGGGCGCCCGGGAGACGAACCGCCGTCGCCCCTTCATGTTGCCGCGTCCGGGTCGGAAGGGTCTCCGTGCGGCGAGCCGCCGTCGTCGCTTCATGTCGCCGCGTCCGGGTCGGAAGGGTCTCCGTGCGGCGAGCCGCCGTCGCCCCTTCACGTCGCCGCGTCCGGGTCGGAAGCCTCTCCGTGTGACGAGCCGCCGTCGCCCCCTCACGTCGCCGCGTCCGGCTGGGATCCGCACCCCGGCCACGAACCCTCGCCGCTCCACCTCGTCCCGCCCGCGAAGGACCGGCGGCCGGCCGAACGGCCCGGTGACGGGCCCTGGTCCCTCCACGTCGGCCCGCCCGCCGCTCCGCACGCGGGTGAGCCGCCCCGCGACGAGCCCTCGACGCCGCAACTCGCTGCCGCCGAGCACGGCTACGCCCGGTGCGACCCCCTCGAACGCATCCTGTGGGAGCGCCTCTCCGTCTTCGAGGGCTCCTTCGGACGGGAGGCCGTCCTCGAGGTCTGTTCCTCCGGTGCCCTGCCCGCCGACGTCGTTCTCGACGTACTGGACCGGCTCGCCCCGCTCGCCCTGCTGCCCGCGGACGACGGCGGGTCCGGCGAGGCCCGCCACTGGATGCCGCACCCGATGCGCGCCGTCGGCGCCCGCCGGCTCGCCGCGCGCGGCGACCGCTGGGCCGTCGTCCTCCGCCACCGCCGGTGGTACGCGAAGGTGGCGCGGCGAGCCGCCGACTGGTGGCACGGCGGTCGGCAGCTCGACGCCCGCGCACTCGCCCTGCTCGAACTGCCCGACCTGGCCGCCGCCATGGACCCGACCACCGCGCCCCTCTCCCCGGCCGCCGAGGCGGACGCGGCCGTCGAGATCGCCGTCTCCCTGTGGTTCCTGTGGGTGGCCTGCGGCCACGTCACCGAGGGCCGAGCCCGGCTGCGGCACGCGCTCGCCCTCCATCCCGGCCCGGCCCCGGCCCGCGCCCTGTGGCTCGCCGCCTATCTGGAGCTGGAGTCCGGCCGTCCCCAGGACGCCGACCCGCTGCTCGTCCAGGCGTGGGCGGCCGCCGTGCGCGAAGGTGACGACCGGTGCCTGGGGATGCTGGCGCACCTGCGCGGATCGACCGCCCTGCACCAGGGGCGGGCGGAGGCGGCCGCGGCCGAGTTCCGCGACGCCATCGCGGCGTCGGGGGACTACCCGGACCTCGGTCCCTCCCGGCAGCTGTGCTGGACCGCGCTGGCCCTGGCCCTCGTCCGCGCCGACCCGGAGGCGGCCCAGGAGGCCCTGGACCGCGCCGCGGTGCGCAGTTGGACGGGGCGGGACGTCTGGGCGGACGCCTGGGCGCAGTACGCCCGCGCCGAACTCCTCTACTGGGACGGCGAGACGACCCGAGCCGCGGAGCACGCCACACACGCGCTGCGCGGGCATCTGCGGCTCGGCACCGTCAGCGGAGCGGCCTGCGCCGCCGAACTCCTCGCCCAGATGCGGATCCTGCGCGGCCGCCCCCGGACTGCCGCCCATCTCCTGGGAGCAGTCGACCTCTTGAGGTCCGACGCCTTCGAAGACGGCTACCGTCCGGCCGAGTTCTGCGCGCCCGGGCGCGCCCGCAGCGAGACGGCCCTGCGGGACCGCCTCTCGGACGCCGAACTGCGCCGGGCCTACGAGGAGGGCGCGCGCCGCGGTCTGTACGCGCTGGTCACGGAGCCCTGACGGGGCGGGACTCCGGGCGGGGCTCCGGGCGGGGCCCCGGACCGGATCCGAGGGACCCCCGGCCGTCACGGGCGGTGTCTACGATGGCGGCATGTTCGCCTACGTCGTGGCCGCCGTGTTCCTCCTGCTCTTCGGAGCCGGTGTGCTGCGCGACCGGCGCCGCTTCAGCAACGCCGTGTACCTGGGCCTCGCCGTGACGTTCCTCGGCCTCGGTCTGCTCGCCGGACTGGAGGACGCCCCGCCCGGTGTCGGCGTGACCGTGGCGGTGGTGCTGCTGCTCGTGCTGGCGCTCGGCCCCGTGGCGCTCGCCGGGCTGCTGTGCGCGAACGGCGTCAAGATGGTCCGCAAGGAGGGCAGGAGCCCCGCCAACCTGCTGTCGCTGCTCGCCGGGCTGGGCATCTTCGGGGTGATGGGCCTGATGGCCGCCGCGGTCCTCAGCCACTCCACGACCCTCGGCATAGTCGTCGGCACCCTTCTGATGGTCCTCGGCTACGTCTCCTTCCTCTTCCTCTGCTTCGTCGGCTACGCCTTCCTCTACGGCCGGATGCGGATCCGCCGCGACGCCGACTACGTGGTCGTCCTCGGCTCGGGACTGCTCGGCGGCCGTCGCGTACCGCCCCTGCTCGCGAGCCGGCTCGACCGGGGCCGCGAGGTGTACGCGACGCTGGCCGAGCGCCGCGAGGTGGACCGGACGCCGATCCTGATCACCTCCGGCGGGCAGGGTCCCGACGAGCAGCTCCCCGAGTCGCACGCGATGGCCGACTACCTGGTGGAGCGGGGCTTCCCGGCGGACCGGATCGTCCGCGAGGACCGCTCGCGGACGACCGAGGAGAACATGCTCTTCAGCCACGCCCTGATGGAGGCCGAGCGCCCCGGCTCCGAGTGCGTGATCGTCACCAACAACTTCCACGCGTTCCGGGCCGCGCTGCTGGCCCGGAAGGCGGGCGTGAACGGGCAGGTGGTCGGCTCGCCGACCGCCGCCTACTTCTGGCCGAGCGCGACCATCCGCGAGTTCGCGGCCGTCTTCCTCCAGTACAGGGCCGTGAACCTGGGGATCTGCGGGGCGCTGGTCCTGCTGGGCGGGCTGGCGTACGTCGCCGCGCTGGGCTGACCGTCCTACCCTGGAGGAAGCTGTCCTGCGCGCGGAGGCGACGTCATGAAAGCTCGGCACCACTTCCACATCGACTACCGGGGCCACTCGGTGAGCGCCACCGTCCAGACAGGTCACCGGCCGGTCGTCGAGGTCCTGGTGGACGGCAAGGAGACGGGGCACGCCACGACCCACCACGACCGTCCGGTCACCGTGAACGTCGTGCTGCCGAGCGAGCCGCCGATCCCCGTGAGCGTCCGCGCGACCCCGGGCCCCGGCGTGCCCCGGTGCCTGCTGCTCGGGCCGGAGGAGCCCGAGGGGCATGTGATGGCGCCCCGTATCTACTAGCGAGTACCGCCGGTCACCGGCCGGTGTCCGCCGGCCGGTGATCTTTCGGCGCGGCCTGATCCGAGGGCCGCGCCTCCGACGTCGCCGGTGCCTGCGCCTCGAAGGACACGACCTAGCTGAGCCAGGCCATGCCGATCAGCAGGAAGACCACGAAGGCGACGGCCCCCGCCACGGCGGCGGTCCTGCGCGGGCGGCGCCGGGAGATCGCCGTGAGCGGGTTCTCGGCGGGCGGCTGGGACCGCCGGGGCCGGCTCGGCGCGGGAGCGGGCGCCATCGGCGCCGCGGACCGTGCGGCGGGCTGACGCCGTGACGGCGGTGCGGGCCGGTGGTGGGCCGGGGCCCGGTGCGCGGGCGGTGCGGCCTGGGGCGCGCTCGGATGCACGGGGCCGGTGCCGCTGTGCGGCACCGCCTGCGGGAGCGGGAGCGGCCGGTCGCGCCAGGCGCCGGAGCTGAACCAGTCGGCGATGGCCTGCGCGGCGGGCCGCTGCTCCGGCTGCTTCGCGAGCAGCGTCAGCAGGAAGTCCTCGAAGGCGGCCGGCATGGGTATGCCGACCTGTCGTGGCGGCGTCGGCGGGGTGTCGATGTGCTGGTAGAGCAGGGCGGTCGCGGTGTCGGCGCGGAACGGGGGCTGCCCGGTGAGCAGTTGGTAGAGGACGCAGCCCAGCGAGTACACGTCGGAGGCGGGCGACGCGGGGTTGCCGAGGGCGCGCTCGGGGGCCAGGTAGAGCCCCGTACCCACGATCTGTCCCGTCGTGGTGAGCGCCGCCGAGGGGTCGTCGACGAAGCGGGCGATGCCGAAGTCGGCCAGCTTCACGGTGCCGTCGGAGTCCATCAGGAGGTTGCCCGGCTTGATGTCCCGGTGCACCACTCCCTGTCTGTGCGCCGCCGCGAGGCCCGCCGCCGCGTGCGCGGCCACGGTCGCGACCTGCTCGACCGGGAGCACCACCGGTCGACCGGGGGCGGCGGCCAGGCTGTCGCCGTGCACCAACTCCATGACCAGGTAAAGCTTTCCGTCCCAGGTCCCGAAGTCGAAGACGCCGACCACGTGCGGGTGGCTGAGCCGGGCCGCGGTCTGCGCCTCCAGGCGGAAGCGGTCCGCCGCCGACGGGTCGTGCTCGTGACCCAGCATCAGCTTCACGGCCACGTCGCGCCCGAGGACCTCGTCGGTCGCCCGCCACACCTCGCCCATGCCGCCACGCCCGACACACACGTGGAGCCGATATCGGTCCGCGACCAGCACCTGTGACCCACCCTTTCCTCTGGACGCCTCATCGTAGAGCGGCTTTTGAAGGGTTCCTGCGGCGGTCCGGTTCACGGACGGAGCGGCGGGCGGGAAGACCGGCGGTGAGCCGGGCGGGAGGGGCGGAGAGCGGGCGGGGCGACCGCCTGCGCGGGGGAGAGCGGGCGGGCTCCGCCGGACCGCTCGGTGCGGGTGGCGGTGGCAAGGCGCCGGGCCGGCGCCATGGGGCTCTCCTTCTCCGGGCTGAGCCGGTCTCGTACGGGCCCCGGTGGGCCTCGGCCGCGTCCACTCCGCCGACTGCTCCCGCGTGGTGCCGGGATCCGCGACCGGTGCGCCCGCGGGATCCGCGACCGGTGGGCCTGCGGGATGCGCGACCGGTGCGCCCGCGGGATCCGCGACCGGTGCGCCCAGGGCTTCCTCGGCCTGGGTGGTGGTCATCACCGCGGGTCGGCGGCGGCAGGCCTCCACGTCGGCCCGGTGCCACCCCGCGCAGTCGGTGCGCTCACTCGCCGAGGCGGGACCCCGGGCACCTCCCCGGGTGGAATCCCCGGTGTGAAACCCGAGGGGCGCCCCGGGCGTCCGAGCGGCAGCTTCCGGCGGCGGTTCCCCCTGCCGCAGCGCCTGCCGCCTGCCCTGTGCCCCCGGCCCCTCCCCGCCTTCTGCGGCGGTCCCGCTGTCGACGTCCGTACGGACGGTCAGCAGAGGTCGGCGGGCAGCCAGCCCTTGGCGACCGCCCGGCAGCCCGCCTGGAAGCGGCTGCGGGCGCCCAGGAGCTCCATCAGGTCGGCGGCGATGCGGCGTGCCGTACGGGGCGAGACGCCGAGGCGTTTGGCCACGGCCTCGTCGGTGAGGCCCTGGCCGAGGAGGTGGAGGGCCGCCTGCTCCTGGGAGTTCAGGCCGTTCGGGTCGCGCTCGCGCGTGGTCGTGCCGAGCGGCGTGGCGCGGGTCCAGATGGTGTCGAAGAGCGCGCTGAGGGCGGTCAGGGTGCCGGCTCCGGTCAGGACCAGGGCGCCGGCGGAGCTGTTCTCGTCGTCCACGGGGACGATGGCGATCTTGCGGTCCAGGATGGTCAGCCGGACCGGGAGGGACGGGGCGGTGCGCACCTCGCCGCCGTGTTCCGCGAGCCATTTCGCGTACGTGACGGTGGCGGGACTGTTGCGGACACTGTCGAGGTACAGGGTCCGCATGCGGACGCCGCGTTCGAGGAGTGCCTGGTCCTGCGGGCGGGCCGCCGCCATGTTGGCCGCCTGCTGGCCGCCGCCGGGGGCGAGCGCGAGCACCTCCTCGCGGACGTCGCGGACGAGGAGCCGGATGCGGTCCCTGATCTCGTCGAGTCCGTCGAGCCGCTCGATTCCGTCGATGTTCTGGTGCGCTCTGGACGTGGTGAAATCCGCGGCCAATTGTGCGGCGGCCAGCCGGATTTGTTCGGTCCGATGATGCTCGGCCGCGACGCGTTCTTCCTGGCGGGCCATGAGGGCCTGAATCGCCATCTCGGGATTCACCGCGCGGAATGTCTGCGGACTGTCGAAAGGCGTTCTCACCAAAGCCAGTTCGCTGAGTTTGTCAAGGGCGTCGCGGAGTTCTGTTTCGGTCAGGTTCAGCGAGCCCCGAAGATCGAGCAGACCGGCCTGTGGATGGGCCAGTATCGCCCGATAGACCCGTGTGCAGGTTTCGTCTAACCCCAGGACATGCAGCAAGAGGTTCCCCGTTTGTGTCGGTCAAGACTGTCGCTGGTGGGTGCGCGGCGGGTGGTGAAGCGTTTCTGCGCAGTGTGTGCACAGTGTGTGCGTCAGGAGGAGGATCGCTGAAACCGGGCGGACCGTGCAACTGGTCCGCCCTTGCGACGGCATGGCATATTCCGGCCATGGCCTCAATGGTCCCGGTTTGCCACTTGATGACGGGTGCGTCGTCGACGGACGCTCGACGGATGATTCTCGTCCACGTTCGTATTCGATCACCCGAGACTCTTCCCGAACGCGATGTGCTTGTGCGAATTCTTTCCGAGCACGTAAGCCCCCGAGAGCGTGTGGAGCACTTCAGCATCCATCCCGACGGACCCGGCTCCGTCACCGTCGGCTGTTTCGTGCCGGCCGAATCCCTCTTGATCGCGGAAAGCGTGGCGCTCACCGTCGCGCAGCGCGCCGTACGGTCCTCTCCGGGCCTGGACGGCGCCTGGATCACCAGTAGTTCGGGCGCCATCGTCGGGGAGTACTTCGAGCGGCTCCGCGATTCCGCAGGTCACGATGGACGGTCTATGCGATTGCCGGATCAGGACATCGCGGATTGCTGACAGGGGCCCCGGCCCCGGGCGAATCTCTTCTCACCGAAGCGCACCGGCCGGGAACGACCGGCCGGGGCGGGTCGGAGGCCGGGACCGTCACCGCGGGACGTACCGGCCGTGGATCCGCCGTCAGCAGACCACCAGAAGCCAAAGGAGCCCGTCGTGTCTCGCAGCCGTGTCCTCTTCCCCAAGTTCGCCGCGGTCGTCACCCTCGTCGCCCTGCCCGCCCTGGGCACCGCCGCTCTCGCCGCCACCGGTACGGCGACGGACACCCGGATCACCGCCGACGCCACGCCGGCGCCCAGCGCCACGCCGTCCACGGGCAAGGACACCACCGGCTGGGAGTGAGGCCGGCACCGAGCCGCCTCTGGAGGTGACATGAGCACGTCCGTCATGACGCGGCCCGGACGCTTCGCGGCGCTCCTCCAGTCCCACCGGGCGACCGAGGGGCTCACCCAGCAGCAGCTCGCCGACTTCGCCACCCTCAGCGTCCGTGCCGTCCGCGACCTGGAGCACGGGAGGGCGGAACGCCCCCGACGGGACACCGTCCGGCTGCTCGCCGAGGCCCTCCGGCTGGATCCGGCCCGGCGCGCGGAGTTCGAACGCGCCGCCCGGGGCGGCACCGCCTCGCGCACCGTCGGCCCACCCGCCGGCGCACACCCCGAACCGATCGGCCGGCCGTCCCCGGACGCCCACCGCGCCTACGAGTACAGCACCGTCCTGCTCGACTCGCTCGCGTCCGACTCGAGCGACGGGGAGTGGTCACGCGCCCTCAACGACCTGGCCGCGCAAGCGTGGCGGCTGGTCTCGGTGGACCGCGGCGTGGCCTTCCTGGAGCGCCGGCTCGGCTGACGGCCCGTCCCGCCCGCCGCACCCGCACCCGCCCGCCGCACCCGCACCCGCGCCCGCATCCGTACCTGCACCCGCATCCGTACCTGCACCCGCACCGCACCTGTACCCGCATCCGTACCCGTACCCCCGCGCGCCGTGATCCGGCGCCGGTCCGCGGTCGCGCTCGCAGGCGCTCGCGCCTCTCGTTCCCTCGGACTTCCCTTCTGAAGGTTGATATGCAGCTATCACAGGCCGGGGCACCCCCCGCCAGGAATGCCCTGCACGTCGTGGTCACCAGCGTCGCGTCCGACTCGCACACCTGGAACCTGATCTACCTCCAGCTCCTCCTGGAAGAGCTCGGCCACCGGGTGACCAACCTCGGCGCCTGTGTGCCGGACGACCTCATGGTCGACGAGTGCCGCAGGCTGCGCCCCGACCTCGTCGTCGTCAGCAGCGTCAACGGCCACGGCCACCACGACGGTCTGCGTGTCATCGGCCGGCTCCGCGACTGCCCGGAACTGCGGGAGACCCCGGTCGTCATCGGCGGCAAGCTCGGCATCACGGGCGGCGGCGACCGCGGCCCGCTGGAGGAGCTGCGCGCCGCCGGGTTCGACGCCGTCTTCGAGGACGGTACCGGCATCGCCCAGTTCCAGGGCTTCGTCCGCGAGCTCCCGGCCCGGGTGATGGCGAGAGTGACGAGATGAGCGTCGGCTTCGGGGCCTTCGTCAAGGAGGCCCAGGACGTGGGCGACCTCGTGGTCCAGCCCCGCATGGGGATGAGCGACCCGGCCGAGATGCGCCGCGGCCTGCTCGCCACCAAGCACGCGACGGCGACCACCGTCGGCACCATCACCCTGGACAGCTACACCCGCGTCAACGACATCGAGGCCGCCCGCCGCGCCCTCGCCGCCGGCGGAGCCCTCAACGGCTATCCGATCGTCAACCACGGCACCCACGTCACGGGCGAGGTCCTCGACGGCGTCCTCGACCCGGGCTTCCCGGTGCAGGTGCGGCACGGCTCCGCCCAGCCGGAGGCCATCTTCCGCGCGCTCGTCGGCTCCGGGCTCACCGCCACCGAAGGCGGCCCCGTCTCGTACTGCCTGCCCTACAGCCGCGCCCCGCTCACCCAGTCGGTGGCCAGCTGGTCCCGCTGCTGCGAGGTCTTCGCCCGCCTCCGCGAGGTCGGCGAGGAACCCCACCTGGAGACCTTCGGCGGCTGCATGATGGGCCAGCTCTGCCCGCCCGGACTGCTCGTGGCGCTCAGCGTCCTCGAAGCGGTGTTCTTCCGCGCCCACGGGCTGCGCAGCGTCTCGCTGAGCTACGCCCAGCAGACCAGCACCGCCCAGGACGAGGAGGCGCTGCGCGCCCTCGGCCGGCTCGCCGGCGAACTGCTCCCCGACGTCGACTGGCACATCGTCCTGTACGCGTACATGGGCGTCTACCCGCGGACCGAGGACGGCGCGCTGCTGCTGCTGGAGCGGGCGGCCCGCCTCGCGACCCGGGCCGGCGCCGCCCGCCTCATCGTCAAGACGGCGGCCGAGGCCCACCGCATCCCCACCGTCGAGGAGAACGTCACGGCCCTCGAACTGGCCTCGGCGGCGGCCGCGGACGAACGCGCCCGCGTCCTGCCGGGCGGTCTGCCGCCGGCGGCCCTGGAGACCGGGATCTACGAAGAGGCCCGCACGCTCGTCCGGACCGTCCTCGACCTGGACCCCGACATCGGCCGGGCCCTCGTCCGCGCCTTCGGACGCGGCCTGCTCGACGTCCCCTTCTGCCTGCACCCGGACAACCCCGGCCGCTCCCGCGCCCGCGTCGACACCGACGGCCGGCTGCGCTGGACCGCGATCGGCGCGATGCCCATCGGGGGCGTCGCGGAGATCACCCCGGGCGCCGGGATGACCTCGGACGCGCTGCTCAGCTCGCTCTCGCACGTCCAGCGCACCTACGACGACCTGGCCCTGAAGGCCGGCGACCGGCGCCGCGCCCTGGCCGCCCGGCAGCCGGTGCTCCTGCCATAGGGCCGAGGCGCCCGCGCGCACCCGTCACGACCGCGCGCAGCCGTCACGACCGCGCGCACCCGTCACGCCCACGCGCACCCGTCACGACCGCCCGTACCCGTCACGACCCTCACGACCACGACCGACAGGACGCGACATCATGACCCTGACCTCACCCGAGACGGCGAACCGTGGCGAGCTGCTGCCGCCCGCCGACCCCCGGGAGCACCTCAGCTCCCCGGTGACCCGGGCCGCGCTGCGGATCCAGCAGCGGCTGCTCGCCGGCGCCCGCGAGTACCTCACCGGCGCCGGCTGCGCGGAGATGATGCCGCCGATCATCGGCCCGGTGACCGACCCCGGCATCCGCGGCTCCAAGCAGGTCGACCTGGACTTCTACGGGCACAAGTACAAGCTCATGACCAGCGCGATCCTGTACAAGCAGGCCTCGCTGCTCGCCTTCGACAAGATCTTCTGCATAGCCCCGAACGTGCGCCTGGAGCCGCTGGAGACCGCGAACACCAGCCGTCACCTGGCCGAGTTCCACCAGATCGACGTCGAGATCGCGGGCGCCTCCCGCGACGAGATCACGCAGGTCGTCGAGGAGCTGGTCCGGCACATGATCGGGCGCGCCGTCGCCGACTGCGCCGAGGACTTCGCCCTGCTCGGCCGGGACACGGCCGTCTTCGACACGCTGCTCGGCGCGCCGTTCGGGCGCCGAACCCACGCCGACGCCGTGGCCGAGCTCCGGGCCGGCGGCCACCCGCAGAGCCCGGACGCCGAGATCGACTGGCAGGGCGAGGTCATCGTCTCCGAGGCCGCCGACCGGCCCTTCTTCCTCACCGACTACCCCAAGGGATCCCGCGGCTTCTACGACCGGGAGAGCGCCGAACAGCCCGGTGTGCTGCGGAACTTCGACCTGATCGCCCCCGAGGGCTACGGCGAGCTGTGCAGCGGCAGCGAGCGCGAGTTCGACTACGGCCGGATCGTCACCCGGATGCGCGAGACCGGCGAGAACCCCGCGAAGTACGGCTGGTACCTGGCCATGGTCCGCGAGGGCATCCCCGGCTCGGCCGGCTTCGGCATCGGCGTCGAGCGGCTGACCCGCTACGTCACCGGCCTCGACGCCGCCTGGCAGGCCAACGCCTTCCCCAAGCTCCCGGGCCGGGTGTCCCCGTGACCGGATTCCGCACACCCGCCCTCCCCGAGGAACGGATACGCGAACGGGCCCGGCTCGGCACCGCCGCCGCCTTCCCCGACCTCGCCGCCTACGGCAGCACCGCCTTCGGGCAGGACACCGCGGACGGCACCGGCCGGGACGCCCTCGACGCGCTCCGGATCACGCCGCCGGTGTTCATGCCGCTGCGCCTGGAGAAGCTCATCGATCTGGGTCGCGAGCCGCTCCACTCGGACGTCGAACTCACCACCCGCATCGGCGGGTTCACCTCGCCGCTGCCCGTGTACCTGTCCGCCTTCGGCTCCACCAGGGCGGCCGGCACCGACCACGTCCTGGCCCTCAGCCGGCAGGCCGGCCGGCTCGGCATCCCCATGGGCGTCGGCGAGAACATCATGCCCATCGCCGGCTACGGGCGCTCCGGGGAGGACAGCGGACGCACCGTCCTCGACCGCATCCGCGCCTACACCGAGGAGCTCCCCGACGGCCTCGGCGGCCTCGTCGTCCAGCAGAGCACCGAGGACGCCGACGCCGAGGTGTGGAACCTCGTCTACAGCGACCCGGGCGCCCAGCCGCTCCTCGACAGCGGACGCCTCGCCTTCGAGCTGAAGACCGGCCAGGGCGCCAAGCCGGGCCTCGGCGGGCTCACCGTGCTCGACCGCGCCGAGGCGCGGCGGGTCGACGAGCAGTACGCCATCGAGCCGGTCTACGGCACCGAGGCCGAGCGCGTCCTGCGCTGCAGCAGCCCCGGCACCTTCACCGAGGAGATCCTGCGGCAGCAGATCCACCTCATGCGCAACAACTACCCCCGCGCCAAGGTGTGGGTGAAGCTCCACCCCGGCCGGGACATCGGCCACGCCGCGGCCGTCGCCTGGGCCGCGGGCGCCGACGCGGTCACCGTCGACGGTGCCGAGGGCGGCTCCGGCTGGGCGCCGCGCGCCTTCCTGGCCCAGGTCGGACTGCCGCTCGGCGAGTGCCTGAGCCGGATCGGCGCCCACGGCGGCAGCCTGCTGGCCTCCGGCCGCATCTGGGAGGGGAGCCGGGCCGCCAAGTGCCTGGCGCTCGGCGCGACCGCCGTCGGCCTCGGCCGCGGCGCGCTGGTCGCCGTCGACGAGAACCCCGACAGCGGCCTGGTCAACCTGGTCGACTGCCTCGCCCTGGAACTGCGGATGCTGATCAGCGCCCTGGGCAAGTACACGCCCCGGGCACTCGGCCCCGAGGACCTGTGGGCGCCCCAGCCGCTCCTCCCGGCGCTCGCCGAGGACCCCCGGGAGGCCGTCGCCCATGAGTGACACCGACACCGGCACCCAGACCGCCACCGCCCCCGCCGGCCGCTCCACGGGCCACTACCTGGGGCTCAACTACCTCACCTTCACCGGTGCGATGGGGCTCTCCGCGCTCGGCGACGCCGCCTGGTACGTGGCCCTCACCTGGACCCTGTCACGCGAGGTCAGCGCCGCCGCGGCGGGCAGCCTGCTCGCCCTGGCCGCGCTGCCCCGGCTGATCGCCCTGCTCGGCGGCGGCGTCCTCGCCGACCGCACCGGACCGCGCCGCCTCATGGTCCTGACGGACCTGGCGCGCTGCGCGGTGATGGTCGGGGCGGCGGGAGCGATCTTCCTCACCCGCCCCTCGGTGACGCTGCTCTTCGTCACCGCGGCCCTGGTGGCCCTGCTGAGCGCCTTCTTCATCCCGGCGTCCGGAGCCATCAAGCCGCTGCTCCTCGACGAGGCCCATCTGCTGCGCGGCAACGCCCTGTTCGTCCTCGGACTGCGCGGCGGACAGGCGGCCGGCGGACCGATCGGCGCCTCCCTGATCGCGCTCGGCGGACTGCCGCTGATCGCCCTCACCAACGCCGTCGGCTACGCCGTGTCCGCGCTGGCGAGCGCCCGGGTGAAGCTCGTGCACGACCTGCCGCCGCCGCCGGAACGCAAGCCGTTCCTGCGCGAACTCACCTTCGGGCTGCGCTATCTGCGCGGCGAGCGGCACCTCGGCCTGATCCTGGTCGTGCTCGCGCTGAGCGAGCTCAGCTGCGCCCCGCCGGTCAACCTCGGCCTGGTGGTGCTGTCCGACCGGGCCGGTACGGGGGCGGCCGGAGCCGGCTACCTGCTCACGGCCTACACCGTCGGCGCCGTCGCCAGCTCCTTCGTCACCATGCTGCTGCCGAAGGCGAAGCGGGTCGGGATCGCCCTGATGGCGGAGACCGCCCTCGCGGCCGCCTGTCTGGCGGCCCTCGGGAGCGTCGGCGACCTGTGGGCGGGCCTCGCCCTGTACCTGGTCCTCGGCCTGGTCACGGGGCTCTCGGGAGTCATCCTCGTCTCCCTGACGCAGCAGTGGACCGGGGCGGAGGTGCGCGGCCGGGTGATGGCCGTGCTGTCCCTCGTCATCTTCGGTGCGGCCCCGCTGGCGAACGCCGTCTACGGCATGTCGCTCGACTGGCTGGGCTTCGCCCCCACCCTGCGGGTCTTCGGCGCCCTGTGTCTCGCGTCCACGGCGATCATCGCGCTGACCCCGACCCTGAGGAGCGCCCGCCTTGGCTGACAACGCGCGCGGCGAATCCCGCGTCAGCGGCTTCCCCGCCCTCACCGACCTGCACGACCGGCTCCGCGGCGGCACCCTCACCAGCACCGCCCTCACCCGCCTGTGCCTGGACCGCATCGCGGCGGTGAACCCCGTCCTGGGCGCCGTCCTCGCGGTCGACGCCACCGCCCTGGAGCAGGCCGCCGCGGCCGACCGGCGCTACGCGGCCGGCACCCCGCTCGGCCCGCTCGACGGCATCCCGGTCCTGGTCAAGGACAGCATCGACACCGCGGGGCTCGCCAGCACGGCCGGCTCCCGGCTGCTCGCCGTCGCCCCGCCGCGGGGTGACGCCGCGGTCGTGGAACGGCTGCGCCGGGCCGGCGCGGTGGTCCTCGGCAAGACCAACCTCACCGAGTGGTCGAGCTTCCGTACGACGCAGGGCTGCGAGGGATGGTCGGCGGTCGGCGGGCAGACGGTCAATCCGTACTCCCCGCAGCGCACCGCCTCCGGCTCCTCCTCCGGCTCCGCGGTCGCCGTCGCCACCGGCATGGCACCGCTCGCGGTCGGCGCCGAGACGGACGGCTCGATCGTCAGCCCGGCCGGGATCTGCGGGGTGGTCGGCCTCAAGCCGACGCCCGGCACCCTGCCGCTCGACGGGGTCGTCCCGGTCTCGGACACCGAGGACTCGGTCGGTCTGCTCGCCGGACGCGTCGCCGACGCCGCCCTGGCCCTCGACGTCCTCACCTCCGACGCCCCGGCCGCCGGCGCGGCCCCCGGGCCGCTCGGCGGCGCGGGACGGCGGCTCGGCCTGTGGCGGGTGCCCCGGATGCCGGCCCAGGTGGGCGCCGTCCTGGACGCGGCCGCCGGGTCCCTGCGGGCGGCCGGGTTCACCCTGGTCGACGTCGAGATCGACATCGACCGGGAGATCCTGGTCGACGGACTGCGCGCCATGTACGCCGAGTTCACGCCCAGTCTGGAGAAGTACCTGGCCGGCCGGGACGGCGTACCGAGCACCCTGGCCGAGATCGTCGAGGCCAACCGGGCCGACCCGGTGGAGCTCTCCCTGTTCGGCCAGGACCTCTTCGAGACGGTCCTCGGTCTCACCGACGCCGACCGCGCCAAGGCTGAGGGCGGCCGGGCCCGGGCGGTGGAGCGCGCCGTGGAGCTGCTCGACGGCACGCTGCGGCGGTACGGGGTCGAGGCCGTCGTCGCCCCCACCAACGAGCCCGCCTGGCTCGTCGACCACCAGCTCGGCGACCCGTACTCCCCGGGCAGCTCCACCCTCCCGGCACTCGCCCGCAGACCCAACGTCACCGTGCCGGCCGCGCACGGCGGACTGCCCGTCGGTGTCTCGCTGTTCGGCCCGGCCGAGGAGAGCCGCCTGCTCGGGCTCGCCCTGGAGGCCGAGCACGCGCTCGCCCGGCAGCCGCACGCGCTGCTCGTCTGACCCCGCCCGCCGCGGCCGCTTCCGGCCCCCGGCACACGCCCCGACCCGTACGCCTCGGCCCGTAGCCCCGTAGCCCCGTACCCCGACCCGCACCTCCCGACATCCGGAATCCCAGGAGGAGTCCGCCATGACCAACCCCTTCGACCGTGACGACATCGAGTTCCTCGTCGTGGTCAACCACGAGAACCAGCACTCGATCTGGCCCGCCCGCACCGAGGTCCCCGAGGGCTGGCGCCAGGTGTACGGCCCCGCCACCCGTGCCGACAGCCTCGACTGGGTCGAGCGCCACTGGACCGACATCCGCCCGAGCAGCTCGCTGTCCGGCGCGGCCTGACCACCGCCACCGTCCCTGAAAGACCGATGGGAAGACCGATGACTCCGCTTTCCTACGCACAGGCACGGCTGTGGTTCCTCCAGCAGGTCGAGGGCCCCGGCCCGACCTACAACGTTCCCCTGACGGTCCGGCTGCGCGGCGCCCTCGACACCCGGGCACTGCGTGCGGCGGTCCACGACGTCGTGACCCGGCACGAGGTGCTGCGCACGGTTTTCCCCGAGGTCGACGGCGAGCCCCACCAGCGGACGCTGGACCCCTCGGAGAGCACCGTGCCCTGGACGATCACGTCCGTCACCGAGGACGAACTGCCGGAGGCCGTACGCGAGGCCGCCGCCCAGGGCTTCGACCTGGGATGCGAACTGCCTTTGCGCGTGCACCTGTTCCGGGTCGCCGACGAGGACCACGTGCTCCTGCTCGCCATGCACCACATCGCCACCGACGGCTGGTCCCTGCGCCCCCTCCTGCGCGACGTGGCCGCGGCTTACGAGAGCCGGCTCGCCGACCGCGCGCCGATCTGGGAGCCGCTGCCGGTGCAGTACTCCGACTACACGCTCTGGCAGGAGGACCTGCTCGGCGCCGCCGACGACCCCGAGAGCACGGTCCGCCGCCAGCTCGACCACTGGCGGACCGCCCTCGACGGCCTCCCCGACGAGCTGCCCCTGGTCTTCGACCGTCCCCGGCCGAGCTCGGCCTCCTACCGCGGCGGGGTGCTGCGCGCCTCGTTCGACGCGGAGCTGCACCGCCGGATCACTGCCTTCGGGCGCGAGTCCAGGGCGACCGTCTTCATGGTCGTCCAGGCGGCGCTGTCCGGCCTGCTCACGCGGCTCGGCGCCGGCACGGACATCCCGCTCGGCACGCCGGTGGCGGGGCGTACGGACGAGGCCCTGGACGACCTGGTCGGCTTCTTCGTGAACACCCTCGTGCTGCGCTCGGACGTGTCGGGCGATCCGACGTTCCGTGAGCTGGTGGCCCGGGTGCGGACGGCGGACCTGGAGGCCTACGCGCACGCCGACGTGCCCTTCGAGCGCCTGGTGGAGGAGCTGAACCCGCCGCGGTCGCTGGCCCGGCACCCGCTCTTCCAGATCATGCTGCTGCTCCAGAGCCACGAGCCGCCGGCCCTCCAGCTCCCCGGCATCACGTCGGCCGCCACCGAGGTGGTCGAGCTGGACGTCGCGAAGTTCGACCTGACGGTCGAGCTCGCCGAGACCTTCGGCCCGGACGGCGAGCCGGCCGGCGTCAGCGTGCTGCTCAAGTACGCCGCCGACCTCTTCGACCGGCCCACGGTGGAGCGCCTCATGGAGCGCCTCACCCGCGTCCTCACCCAGGCCCTCGCCGCGCCGGACCTTCCGGTGGGCGGCTGGGACGTGCTGTCGGCGGGGGAGCGCACCACGCTGCTGGCCGAGTGGGCGGGCGGCGAGGAGAGGTTCCCGGACGGGTCCTGCGTGCACGAGGTGTTCGCCCGGCAGGCGGCGGCCACGCCGGACGCGGTGGCGCTCGTCTTCGACCGGGCCCGGATCCCGTACGGGGAGCTGGAGGCGCGGTCGAACCGGCTGGCCCGGCACCTCCTCGCCTCGGGTGTCACGCGCGGCGACGTGGTGGGCGTGTACCTGCCGCGCTCGGTGGACCTGGTCGTGGCCGTCCTCGGCGTCCTCAAGGCCGGCGGCGCGTACACGATGCTGGACCCGGAGTTCCCCGTGGAACGGGTCTCCGCGGTCCTCGGGCAGACCGGCGGCAGGCTCGTGATCACCGAGAGTGCCCTGTCGGGGCGCCTCACCGGATACGACGAGCTGGTCCTGGACCGGGACGCGGACACGATCGCCGCCCTGGACTCCTCCGCGCCGGAGCGGATCGCCGGCCCGCCCGACGCGGCCTGCGTCATGTTCACCTCGGGCTCCACGGGCACCCCGAAGGGCGTCGTCTCCCCGCACCGCGCGATCGTCGGCACCCTGGCCGGCCAGCGCTACGTGGACTTCGACCCCGGCCAGGTGTGGCTCCAGTGCGCCCCGGTGTCCTGGGACGCCTTCGCCCTGGAGCTGTTCGGCGCGCTGCTGTCCGGGGCCACCTGTGTCCTGCAGCCGGGCCAGCGGCCCGAACCGGCCGTCATCTCCCGCCTGGTGGCGGAGCACGGGGTGACCACCGTGCACGTCTCGGCGAGCCTGCTGAACTTCCTCCTCGACGAGTACCCGGGTGTCTTCACCGGCCTGACGCAGGTCATGACCGGCGGCGAGGCCGCCTCGGTCGCCCATGTGACGCGTCTCGTCCGGGAGTTCCCGCGGCTGCGGCTCGTGAACGGCTATTCGCCGGCCGAGTCGATGATCTTCACGGTCGCCCACCGCATCACCGAGGACGACGCCGGCTCCGCCTCCATCCCCGTGGGCCGGGCGCTCAACAACAAGCGTCTGTACGTGCTCGACGAGCAGCTGAACCCGGTCGCCCCGGGCGTGATCGGCGAGCTGTACATGGCGGGAGTCGGCCTGGCCCACGGTTACGCGGGCCAGCCCGGCCTGACCGCGGGCCGGTTCGTGGCCTGCCCGTTCGGTCCGGCCGGCGAGCGCATGTACCGCACCGGGGACCTGGTGCGCTGGCGCGCCGACGGGGTCCTGGAGTTCCACGGGCGCGCCGACGACCAGGTCAAGATCCGCGGCTTCCGCGTGGAGCCCGGCGAGATCCAGAACGTCCTCTCCACCCACCCGGCCGTCGGCCAGGCCGCCGTCGTGGTCCGCGAGGACACCCCCGGCGACAAGCGTCTCGTCGGCTACGTCGTCCCCGCCGACCCGCAGGCGCCGCCGGAGCCGGCCGATCTCCGCGCCCATGTGGCGGACCGGCTGCCGGAGTACATGGTGCCTGCGGGCCACGTCGTCCTCGACGCCTTCCCGCTCACGCCGACCGGCAAGCTCGACCGGCGCGCCCTGCCTGCCCCGGCGTACGTGTCCCGGGCCGGCGGGCGGGCCCCGCGCGACGAGCGCGAGGAGGCGCTGTGCGCGCTCTTCGCCGAGCTGCTCGGCCGCGACAGCGTCACGATCGACGACAACTTCTTCGATCTGGGCGGCCATTCGCTCCTGGCCGCCAAGCTCATCACCCGCCTCCGCTCCACCCTCGGCGTCGAACTCGCCGTACCGGATCTCTTCGAGGCACCCACCGTTTCCGACTTCTCGGCGCGCACCGTCGATGCCCGCCAGGCGAGAAAGGGCTCCAGCGTCATGGACCGACCCGAGGACATCCCTCTCTCCTACGCCCAGCGCAGGCTGTGGTTCCTCAACAAGATGGAGGGACCGAACAGCACGTACAACGTCGCCTTCGCGATCCGGCTGCGCGGCCCGCTGGACGTCGAGGCGCTGCGCACCTCGATCGTCGACGTCGTGGCCCGGCACGAGGCCCTGCGCACGGTCTTCGTGGAGCTGGAGGGCGAGCCGCACCAGCGGGTCGTGCCGTCGTCCGACGCGCGGGTGAGCGTCGAGGTGACCCGGGTCGAGGCCGACGGGCTCGTCGTCGCGCTCGACACGGCCTCCCGTTACACCTTCGACCTCGGCACGACCCTGCCGGTGCGCGCCGACATCTTCGTGGTGAGCCCCACCGAGCACGTGCTGCTCCTCGTCATGCACCACATCGCCAGCGACGGCTGGTCCATGGGCCCGGTCCTGCGCGACCTGACCTACGCCTACGCCGCCCGCAGTGCCGGCGACACCCCGGTCTGGGAGCCGTTGCCCGTGCAGTACGTCGACTACACCCTCTGGCAGCAGGACCTGCTCGGCGACTCCGCCGACCCCGACAGCCTCATCGCCCGCCAGCTCGACTACTGGCGCGAGGCCCTCGACGGCCTTCCCGAGGAGACCACCCTCCCCGTCGACCGGCCCCGCCCCTCCGAGCCCTCGCACAAGGGGGAAATAGCGGAGGTGATGCTCGGCAGGGACCTGCACCGGCGCCTGCTCGCCTTCGCCCGCGAGTCCCAGGCGACCGTCTTCATGGTGATCCAGGCGGCCGTGTCGGGCCTGCTCGCCCGCCTGGGCGCGGGCACGGACGTCCCGATGGGCACGCCGGTGGCGGGGCGTACGGACGAGGCCCTGGACGACCTGGTCGGCTTCTTCGTGAACACCCTCGTGCTGCGCTCGGACGTGTCGGGCGATCCGACGTTCCGTGAGCTGGTGGCCCGGGTGCGGTCCACGGACCTGGAGGCGTACGCGCACGCCGACGTGCCCTTCGAGCGTCTGGTGGAGGAGCTGAACCCGCCGCGGTCGCTGGCCCGGCACCCGCTCTTCCAGATCATGCTCGTCGTGCAGAACAACGCCGAGGCCAAGCTCTCCTTCCCCGGCGTCGAGGTGGAGGTCGACCCGGTCCTCACCGGGAGCGCGAAGTTCGACCTCACCTTCGGCTTCACCGAGACCTTCGACGCGAACCGGGAGCCGGCCGGCATCCTGACCGTCGTCGAGTACGCCACCGACCTGTTCGACGCCGCGTCCATCGAGGCCCTGGTGGCCCGTCTCGAACGCCTCATGGAGGCCCAGCTCGACGACCCGGACCTGCCGGTGGGCCGCTGGGACGTCCTGTCGCGCGACGAGCGGACCGCGCTCCTCGACGACTGGGCGGGCGACGACGCCGAGTTCCCGGCCGAGTCCTGCGTGCACGAGATGTTCTCCCGGCGGGCCGCGGCCACGCCCGACGCCGTTGCCCTGGTCTTCGAGGACCGGCGGGTGACGTACGGCGAGCTGGAGGAGCGCTCCAACCGGATGGCCCGGCACCTGACCGCGTCCGGTGTGCGGCGCGGTGACGTGGCCGGCGTCTACCTGCCGCGCTCGGTGGACCTGGTCGTGGCCGTCCTCGGTCTCCTGAAGGCCGGCGGCACGTACACGATGCTGGACCCGGAGTTCCCCGTGGAGCGCATCTCCGTGGTGCTCGGGCAGACCGGCAGCCGGCTCGTCATCACCGAGAGCGCCCTGTCCGGACGCCTCGACGGCTACTCCGAGGTCGTGATCGACCGGGACGCCGCCGCCATCGCCGCCCTGGACGCCGGACCGGTCGGGCGGATCGCCACCCCGGCGGACGCGGCCTGCGTGATGTTCACCTCGGGTTCCACGGGCACCCCGAAGGGCGTCGTCTCCCCGCACCGCGCGGTCGTCGGCACCCTCACCAACCAGCGCAGCCTCCCCTTCGGCGCGGACGATGTCTGGCTGCAGTGCGCCCCGGTGTCCTGGGACGCCTTCGCCCTGGAGCTGTTCGGCGCGCTGCTCACCGGCGCGACCTGCGTGCTGCAGCCCGGCCAGCGGCCCGAGCCCGCGCTCATCTCCCGGCTGATCCACGAGCACTCCGTCACCTCCCTGCACGTCTCGGCGAGCCTGCTGAACTTCCTCCTCGACGAGTACCCGGGCGTCTTCGCCGGACTGCGCCACGTCATGACCGGTGGCGAGGCCGCGTCCATCCCCCATGTGATGCGTCTGGTGCGGGAGTTCCCGCAGGTGCGGTTGGTCAACGGCTACTCGCCCGCCGAGTCGATGATCTTCACGGTCGCCCACCACATCACCGAGGCCGACGCGGGCTCCGCCTCCATCCCGGTCGGCCGGTCGCTCTCCAACAAGCGCCTCTACGTCCTCGACGAGCAGCTCAACCTCGCCGCCCCGGGCGTGATCGGCGAGCTCTACATGGCCGGCGTCGGCCTCGCGCACGGATACGCCGGCCAACCCGCCCTGACCGCGGGCCGGTTCGTGGCCTGCCCGTTCGGTCCGGCCGGCGAGCGGATGTACCGCACGGGCGACCTGGTGCGCTGGCGCGCGGACGGCATCCTGGAGTTCCACGGGCGCGCCGACGACCAGGTCAAGATCCGCGGCTTCCGCGTCGAGCCCGGCGAGATCCAGAACGTGCTCGCCACCCACCCGACGGTCGGCCAGGCCGCCGTCGTGGTCCGCGAGGACACCCCCGGCGACAAGCGCCTCGTCGCCTATGTCGTCCCCGCCGACCCGGCCGTCGCACCCGACTCCGGAACGCTGCGCGCCCACCTGGCGGACCGGCTGCCGGAGTACATGGTCCCGGCCGGCTACGTGACCGTGGACGCCTTCCCGCTCACCCCGACCGGCAAGCTCGACCGGCGCGCCCTGCCCGCCCCGGTCTACGAGTCCCGGGAGGGGGGCCGTGCCCCGCGCAACGAGCGCGAGGAGAAGCTGTGCGGCCTGTTCGCCGAGATCCTCGGCCGCGACGGCGTCACCATCGACGACAACTTCTTCGACCTCGGCGGGCACTCGCTGCTCGTCACCCGCCTGATCAGCCGGGTCCGGTCCGTCCTCAGCGCCGAGCTCACCATCAAGGCCGTCTTCGAGTCACCGACCGTCGCGGGCCTCGCCGACCAGCTGACCACCGCCCCCAAGGCCCGCCCCATGCTCCGGGCCCGCAGGAGGGAAGGCTCCTCGTGATACCCCTGTCCTTCGCCCAGCGCCGGCTGTGGTTCTTCGAACAGGCCCACGGCTCGACCGCCGCGTACAACCTGCCGTTCGCGCTCCGGCTGCGCGGCACCCTCGACCAGGACGCCCTGCGGGCCGCGCTTGCGGACGTGGTCGCCCGGCACGAGGCCCTGCGCACCCTGTGCCTCACCGTGGCCGACGAGCCCTACCAGCGCATCCTCGACGCCGGGGAGCGCGAGGTGCCCTGGCACGTCTCGGACTGCGCCGAGGAGGACCTGGCCGAGGCCCTCGCCCACGGCCCGGTCGGCTTCGACCTCACCACCGAACTCCCCCTGCGCGCCCACCTGTTCGTGACCGCGCCCGACGACCACACGCTGCTGCTCGTGATGCACCACATCGCGACCGACGGCTGGTCCCTCGGCCCCCTCGTACGCGATCTGGCCGCCGCCTACGCGGCGCGCCTGGCCGACCGGGCGCCCGACTGGGAGCCGCTGCCGGTGCAGTACTCCGACTACACGCTCTGGCAGCAGGACCTGCTCGGCGACCCCGACGACCCGGACAGCCTGCTCGCCCGCCAGCTCCGGCACTGGACCGAGACCCTGGCCGGGCTGCCCGAGGAGTCGGCACTGCCCTCCGACCGGCCCCGGCCGGCGCAGCCCTCGCACCGCGGCGGCGCCACCGCCCTGACGACCGGCCCCGCACTGCACCACCGGCTGCTCGGCCTCGCCCGCGAGGAGCAGGCCACCGTGTTCATGGTGGTGCACGCCGCGCTGGCCGCGCTGATGTACCGGCTCGGCGCGGGCCCGGACGTGGTGATCGGCACCGCGACCGCGGGCCGCACCGACGACGCCCTCGACGACCTCGTCGGCTTCTTCGTCAACACCCTCGCCCTGCGGACGGACCTCTCCGGAGACCCCACGTTCCGTGAACTCCTCCGCCAGGTACGGGAGGCGGACCTGAACGCGTTCGCCCACGCGGACGTGCCCTTCGAGCGTCTGGTGGAGGAGCTGAACCCACCGCGCTCCCTGACCCGCCACCCCCTGTTCCAGATCATGCTCCTCGTCCAGCAGGAGAAGTCCGGTGAGGCACTGAGCCTGCCGGGCCTCGCCGTCGCGCCGATGGGCGCCGGTACGAGGACGGCCAAGTCCTTCGACCTGACCATCGCCATCGGCGACACCTACGACGCCGCGGGCGAGCCGGCCGGCCTCAGCCTCAACGTGGACTTCGCGGCCGACCTCTTCGACATGCCCACGGTCGACACCGTCATCGAGCGCCTGGTCCGGCTCCTGGACGCGGCCCTCACCGACCCGGACGTCCCGGTCGGCCGGCTCGGCATCCTCTCCGAGGACGAGCGCGCCGCCCTGCCGGAGCGGTCGACCGGGCCCGCGCTCGACGTGCCGCCCGGCACCCGCGTCCCCGACGCGATCGCCGGCCACGCCCGCCGCCGCCCGGACGCCACGGCCCTGACGTACGGCACCGAGCGCCTCACGTACGGGGAACTCGACGGGCGCGCCAACCAGCTCGCGCACCACCTGGTGGAGGCGGGAGTGCGCCCGGGCGACCTGGTCGGGGTGTGCCTCGGCCGCGGCATCGGCATGATCGTCGCGCTGCTCGGCATCCACCGCGCGGGCGCCGCGTACGTCCCCCTCGACGTGAGCTACCCGGCCGAGCGCCTCGCCTTCCTCATCGAGGACTCCCGGGCCGCCGCCATCGTCACCGGCGGCGCCCAGCGGGCCCTCGTCCCCGACACCGGAGCGGTCCTCGTCGACCTCGACGCCGAGGCCGCGGCCCTGGCCGCCCGGCCCGCCACCGCCCCCGGGACCGCGGTCACGGACGGCGACGCCGCCTACGTCATCTACACCTCCGGCTCCACCGGCCGTCCCAAGGGCGTCGTCGTCGAGCACCGCAACCTCGCCGACCTGTGCGTGTGGCTGACGCGGGAGTACGCGATCACCCCCGCCGACCGGGTCAGCCAGGTCGCCACCCAGGGCTTCGACGCCTCCGTGATCGAGATCTGGCCCGCCCTGTTCGCCGGCGCCGCCCTGTGCGTCGCCGAGCAGGAGGTCCTGGACGACGCCGAGGCGCTCGTCGACTGGGTCGCCGACGCGGGCGTCACCTTCTGCCTGCTGCCCACCCCGCGCGTCGACCTCGTCCTCGACGACCTCACCGACCGGGCCCCCGCCCTGCGCTTCGTCTACTGCGGCGGCGACGTGCTGCGCAACCGGCCCCGCCCGGACGCGTCCTTCGTCTTCACCAACATGTACGGCCCCACGGAGTGCACCGTCGCCGCCACGGCCGGAGTCGTGGCCCCGCAGGGCCCCGGCGCCGAGGGACTGCCCGACATCGGCGGCCCGACCGCCAACACCCGCTGCCACGTCCTCGACGACTGGCTGCGGCCCGTCCCCGACGGGGTGCGGGGAGAGCTCTACCTCGCGGGCGACGGCGTGGCCCGCGGCTACCTGCGCCGACCGGACCTGACCGCCGGCCGCTTCGTCGCCGACCCCTACGGGCCGCCCGGATCCCGCATGTACCGCACCGGCGACGCCGTGCGCCGGCTGCCCGACGGGCGTCTCGTCTTCGCCGGCCGCACCGACCAGCAGGTCAAGCTGCGCGGCCTGCGCATCGAGACCGGCGAGATCGAGTCCGTCCTCGCCCGCCACCCGGACGTCGGCGCGGCGGTCGTCCGGGTGGGCAGGGGGCCCGGCGGCGCGGAGGCCCTGATCGCCCACGCCATCCCGGCCGGGGACACCCGCCCGGACCCGGCCGCACTGCGCGCGTTCGCCGCCGGCTCGCTCCCCGAGTACATGGTCCCCGCCCACGTGGTCGTCCTGGACGCCTTCCCGCTCACCCCCAACGGCAAGATCGACCTGCGAAGGCTGCCGGCCCCCGAGGCCGGTCCCCTCGGCCCGGACGCACGCCCCTTCCGCCCGCCGCGCACCGAGCGGGAGCAGATCCTGTGCGGGATCTTCGCGGACGTGCTGCGCGTCGAGCGGGTCGGCATCGACGACGGCTTCTTCGACCTGGGCGGCCACTCGCTCCTCGCCACCCGCCTGATCAGCCGCATCCGGGCCGCGTTCGGCGTGCGCTTCGGCCTCAGGACCCTGTTCGAGGCGCCGACCGTGGCCGGCCTCGCCGCCCGCCTGGACGCCCCGGACACCGCCGAGGCACAGGGAGTCCTGCTGCCGCTGCGCTCCACCGGCAGCCTGCCGCCCCTGTTCTGCGTCCACCCCTCCGCGGGCGTCGGCTCCGTCTACTCCGGACTGCTCACCGCGCTCGGCCCCGACCGGCCCGTCCACGGCCTCCAGGCCCGAGCGCTGACCGAACCGGACGCGGCACCCGACTCCGTACGCGCCATGGCCGCCGACTACCTCGCCGAGATCCGCGCCGTGCAGCCCGAAGGGCCGTACCACCTGCTCGGCTGGTCCTTCGGCGCGGGCGTCGCCCACGAGATGGCGGTACAGCTCCAGGCCTGGGGCCAGGAGGTGGCCCTGCTCGTCATGCTCGACGGCTATCCGCCGGACCCCACCTGGGACCGCACCTGGCGGGCCGACGCCCCCGAGACCCTGGCCGCGCTGCTGCTCAACCTCGGCTACGACACGGCACCGTGGGGCGCCCGCGGACCGTCCTACGCCGAGTACGAGGAGACCGTACGGGACGTCCACGGCCCCCTCGGCGGGCTGCCCGCGGACATCGCCGCGGCCCTCCCCGGCGCCTTCGCCGCCAACCTCAGCCTGCTGCCCGGCTTCACTCCGGGCGTCTTCGACGGCGACGTCCTCTACTTCCACGCCACCGCCGACAAGCACGCGAACTCCCCCCGGCCGGAGGCCTGGGCGCCGCACCTCACCGGCCGGCTCGACCTGCACGCCGTCGACTGCGACCACGGCGGAATCGTCCGCCCCGGACCGCTGTCCGTCATCGCCCCGCTGCTGCGCGCCCGTCTCGCCGGGCGAACCCCGGTCGCGGCGGCGCTCCCGGTCGCCTGACCGCCGTCACCCCGTCCTCTCTCTCCCACAAGGAGGCAAGCCCATGACCACCGCCGCATCCCGGCACACCGGCTCCGGCCGGCAGGACGCCGGCAGCCACGGCGTCCGACAGGTGATCCGCTTCTACGAGCGGGTCGACAGCGGCGACGCGCTCGCGATGTCCGAACTCTTCGCGCCCGGCGCCGTCTACACCCGCCCCGGCTACGAACCCTTCATCGGCCCCGCCGGACTCCTGCGCTTCTACACGGAGCTGCGCACCATCCGCGAGGGCGGCCACGTCCTCGACCGGATCGTCGAACAGGGCGACGACATCGCCGTGTTCGGCGAGTTCCACGGCGTCCTGCACGACGGCGCCCCGGTGGACCTGCGCTTCGCGGACTACTTCGGCCTCGGCTCCGACGGGCGCTTCGTCCGCCGCGACACCTACTTCTTCGCCCCGCTCGTCTGACCGACCCCCACCCGACCTCCACCCGAACCCACCCGAGGAGCACCCACCATGACCTCCGTCGTCGAACCCCCGCTCAGCAAGGTCGTGCAGAACCCCGGCCACGGCGAGTCCTTCACCGCCCACATGATCAGCATGGAGTGGTCCGAGGAGGGCGGCTGGACGAGCCCCGAGCTCATGCCGCTCTCCGACATCGTCATCCACCCCGGCATGATCGGCCTGCACTACGGCCAGGTCACCTTCGAGGGGCTCAAGGCCCACCGCCGCACCGACGGCCGGATGGGCGTCTTCCGCCCCCGCGACCACGCCCGCCGCTTCCAGCGCTCGGCCCGCCGGCTCGCCATGCCCGAACTCCCCGAGGACACCTTCGTGGAGGCCGTGGAGCGCCTCATCGCCATCGACGAGGTGCACCTCTCCGACGACCCCACGCACAGCATCTACCTGCGTCCGTTCATGTTCGCGACGGACACCACGCTGATGCTGCGCCCCTCCCGCACCTACCGCTTCCTGCTCATGGCCTTCGTGGCCGGCGGCTTCTTCGGCGAGAACGTCGAGTCCGTCTCGGTGTTCATCAGCCACGACTACGTCCGCGCCTTCCCCGGCGGCACCGGAGACGTCAAGATCGCCGGCAACTACGCCCCGTCCTTCCTCGCCCAGCAGCAGGCCGAGGCGGCCGGCTGCCAGCAGGCCGTGTGGCTGGACGCCATCGAGCGCCGCTACGTCGAGGAGATGGGGGGCATGAACATGTTCCTCGTACGCGGCAGCGGGGCCGACGCGCAGATCGTCACGCCGGAGCTCACCGGAACCCTCCTGCCCGGCGTCACCCGCAACACCCTGCTCACCCTCGCCGAGCGCCTCGGCCACAGCGCCTCCACGGAGCGCATCACCGTCGACCAGTGGCGCGAGGAGTGCCTGAACGGCACCATCACGGAGGTCTTCGCGTGCGGCACCGCCGCCGTGGTCACCCCCGTCGGCCACGTGCGCGACCCCAAGGGCGGCGACTGGACCATCGGCGACGGCCGGCCCGGCCCGGTCACCCTGCGGATCCGCCAGGCCCTGGTGGACCTGCACCACGGCGAACTGGCCGACCCGGACGGCTGGCTGCACCTCGTCTGACGGGCGGGCGGTCCGCCCCCACCGGGGGACGGACCGCCCCCGCCCCGCCGCCCCATCCCCGCCCCGCCGCCCCGGCCACAGGCCCTTCCCCGGCCCGGCCACCGGCCCTGCCCGGCCCCAGCCACTGGACCTGCCCCGGCCCCGGCCACCGACCCTGTCCCGGCCCCGGCCACCGGCCGTGCCCCTGCCTCTGGCCCCGCCCCCGGCCCCGGCCACCGGCCGCCCCAGCCACCAGCCTCCGCCCCGCTCCGCCCCCGCTCCGCCCCCGCTCCGCCTTCGCCGCCAGCCCGCAAAATGCCGCCGGTTACTGCCGGTCGGCACCGGCCACCCGCCCCTACGGTCGCCGCATGACGCGACGACGCCTTCAGGGAACCGCACTCGACGTCCATCCGCTCTGCCTCGGCGGCAGCGTCTTCGGCTGGACCGCCGACACGAGCACCTCCCACCGGGTGCTGGACGTCTACGCCGACGCCGGAGGCAATTTCCTGGACACCGCGGACTCGTACAGCCAATGGGTCCCCGGCAACTCCGGCGGCGAGTCCGAGCGCATCATCGGCACCTGGCTGGCCTCCCGCGGCAACCGGGACCGCATGGTCATCGCCACCAAGGTGGGCCGCTCGGAACGCCACCCCGGGCTGGACGCGGCGACCGTCCGCCGCGCCGCCGAGGAGTCCCTGCGCCGGCTGCGCACCGACCACATCGACCTCTACTACGCACACATCGACGACCCCTCGGTCCCGTTCGAGGAGACCCTCGGCGCCCTCGACGCACTCCGCCGCGAGGGCCTCGTCCGCCACGTCGCCGTCTCCAACATCACCGGACCCCGCCTCACCGAGGCCCTCACGGCCGCGGAACGCGCGGACCTGCCCCGCTACAGCGCCCTGCAGACCCCGTACAACCTGGTGAGACGCGCGGAGTTCGAGCGGGAGCTGCTTCCCGTGTGCCTCGCCGCCGATCTCCCCACCATCCCCTACCTCGCCCTGGAACAGGGCTTCCTGACGGGCAAGTACCGCCCCGGCCGCAAGGTGGCCGGCCCCCGCGCCGAGGCCGCGTCGGCACCGGGGCGCACGGCGGCGGGCCGGGCCGTCCTCTTCGCGCTCGACGAGCTCGCCGCGGCCCGCGGGACGACGCCCGCGGCCGTGGCGCTGGGTTGGCTCGCGGGCCGGCCCACGGTCGCCGCCGCCCTCGCCAGCGCCCGCACCCCCGAACAGCTGAAGGAGCTCCTGGCCGGCGCGGACCTGGTCCTGGAGGCCGCCGAGACGGCCCTCCTGGACGCCGCCTCCCGCACCCCCGAGCCGTTCCCGGTAGGGGCCTTCCGACCGTAAGGAATGAGGAGAACCCATGATCCCCGTACCGCCGGCGGTGGTGATCGACCGCGCACTGCTGGGCCCCTTCCTCGCGGCCGCCCGCCAGGAGTACCGCGACTGCACCCCCGAGGCCCCACCGGGCTGTTTCGCCGTCCTCGTCGGCACCCTCGACGCCGACGCGGCGGAGGTCCTGCGCATCGAGCACGCCGAGAACGTCCGGGCCGTCGACGACACGGCCGAGGCGGAGTTCGCCGCGTCGATCGTCCCGTGCTTCGGCGCCGCCTACGCCAACCGCCGCCGCGGCTTCTGGTGCTCGTCGCGCGACCTGCTCCGCATCCACCGGAGCGCCGACCGGGACGGCCTGGAGGTCCTCGGCTCGATCCACCTGCACCCGGACTGGCACCACATAGGCCCGCCCGCCGAACGCGGCCTCCGCATCAGCCAGCGGCCGACCCCCATGGACCGCTACATGTTCGCCCACACGGGATACCCGGTGAACATGATCTGCTACCTGGAGACCCCGGACCCGGCCTCCCCGCCCGCCACCGCCCCCACGGACTTCCTGGCGGCCTGGGCCTCACCGCCCCACCCGGACGGGGCGGAGTGCGCGGAGCTGACGATCAAGTACAAGGACTGAGCGGACGGCCCCGGGCCGCCCCGGAGGCGGCGGCCCCGCCGCGCCCGGGTGCGGAGGCCGTCTGCCGCGCTCCGGGGCCACGTCCCTTGGCGAGCGGGGTCGGAGCGCACTGCTCGACGGGAGACCCCTCGTCACGCAGACAGAAACAGGTGAGGCCGGTACTGAATCCAGTACCGGCCTCACCTGCTGTTTCGGCTGTCGGGGTGGCGGGATTTGAACCCACGACCTCTTCGTCCCGAACGAAGCGCGCTGCCAAGCTGCGCTACACCCCGATGTCGCTGCTGTGGTCTTCCCGTCGCGGCGACATCGATTACTTTAGCCCACCCGCGCCCAGAGACGAAATCCGGTTTTCGCGGCCCCCCACCGCAGGTCGGAAGCGGTCCACGGTGACCAGGGCGAGACCGAGGGCGTAGAAGGCCAGGCCCAGGACGAGGGCGTTGGTGAGGACGCCGGGGTAGCCGTGGGCGGTGACGTCGAGGAAGGGGTACGTGTAGCGGGTCGGCGTGTCGGGGGAGACCAGGGCGCCGCGGACCAGGGCGAAGACGAGGTAGGCGCCGGGCGCGGCGAGCCACTGGGCCGCATGGCGCCACCGGAGGGCGCCGGGGCGGGTGAGCAGGAGCCAGTCCAGGACCACGCCGATCGGGGTGACGGTGTGCAGGAGCTGGTTGGCGACCGCCCTGGCGCCCGTGAGGCGGGCGATCGCGGCCGCCTCGTTGAACTCGCTCGCCTCGTTGTCCAGGACCAGGTGGAAGACCAGCCCCACCACCGTGATGCACAGCAGCACCCCGCCGGTCCACAGCGCGGGCGGCGGCGGGCGGCGGGTCCGGGCCCGGACGGCGCCCAGGCCGAGGACGACGGCGACGGCGGTGTTCGACCAGATCGTGAAGAAACTGAAGACGACGAGGGGACTGCCCTCGACGCACTCGATCACGATGCCCGTCACCGCGGCCAGGGCGAGCAGGCCGCGGAAGACGGAGGTCACGGCGGGATACGGCATGGGGTCACCGTATGCGCCGTACGGCGCGGGGGAGGGGAGATCAGCGCCGGGCGGTCAGGGTGAGCAGCGTCGCCTCGGGCGGGCAGGCGAAGCGGACCGGGGTGTAGCGGTTGGTGCCGCAGCCCGCCGAGACGTGCAGGTAAGAGGTGTGGTCGCCCGCCGTGTGGGTGGAGAGCCCCTTCACGCGGTCGGTGTCCAGGTCGCAGTTGGTGACCAGGGCGCCGTAGAAGGGGACGCACAGCTGCCCGCCGTGGGTGTGGCCGGCCAGCACCAGCTCGTAACCGTCCGCGGTGAACGCGTCGAGCGCCCGCAGGTACGGCGCGTGGACCACGCCCACGGAGAAGTCGGCGTCCGGGTCGGGGCCGCCGGCGACCCGCGCGTACCGGTCCCGCTTGATGTGGGGGTCGTCGACGCCGGTGAAGGCGAGGTCCAGGTCGGGCAGCTTCAGCCGGCCGCGGGTGTTGGTGAGATTCACCCAGCCCGCCGCGTCGAAGGCGTCCCGCAGGCCCTCCCACGGGTTGTGCACGACGCCGACCGCCGGCGGGTTGCCGTTGAGGCCGTGCCGGCCCTGCATCTTCTCCTTGAGATACAGGGCGGGGTTGCGCAGCCGGGGCCCGTAGTAGTCGTTGGAGCCGAAGACGTAGACGCCCGGGAACTCCATCAGCGGCCCGAGCGCGTCGAGCACCTCGGGCACGGCCTCCGTGTCGGAGAGGTTGTCGCCGGTGTTGACGACGAAGTCGGGTCGCAGGCCCGCGAGGGACTGGAGCCAGGCGCGCTTCTTGCGCTGCCCGCACACCATGTGGATGTCGGAGACCTGGAGGACCCGCAGATCACGCATGCCTCGGGGGAGCACCGGGACGGTCACCCGGCGCAGTCGGAAGGAGCGGGCCTCGAAGCCCGCCGCGTAGACGAGTCCGGCCGCGGCCGTCGCCGTGAGACCTGCCGTGATCTTCAGGGGGATCCCGTACCGTGCGCGCATCCCCCTATCGTCGCAGACCCGGTGGGAGGAAATGCGCGGGCGTCGCGGGCCCGGCACCTGACACACTTGACCCCATGACCACGTTCAAGGCCAAGCTCCAGGACGACCTCAACGCCGCGATCAAGGGCCGCGACGAACTGCGCTCCTCGACCCTGCGGATGACCCTCGCCGCGATCCAGAAGGAGGAGGTCGCGGGCAAGACCAAGCGCGAACTCTCCGACGACGAGGTGCAGAAGGTGATCGCCAAGGAGGCGAAGAAGCGCCGCGAGGCCGCGGACGCCTTCACCCAGGGCGGTCGTGCCGAGTCCGCGGCACGCGAGCTCGCGGAGGGCGAGCTCCTCGACGCGTACCTGCCGAAGCAGCTCTCCGACGAGGAGCTGGAGGGCATCGTGGCCGCCGCCGTCGAGGAGGCGAAGGGCGCCGGTGCCGAGGGCCCGCGCGCGATGGGCGCCGTCATGAAGATCGTGAACCCGAAGGTCGCCGGGCAGGCGGAGGGCGGCCGGGTGGCCGCCGCCGTGAAGAGGCTGCTCGCGGGCTGATCAGCCCGAGGCCGCCGCAAGGCCGCCCAGGGCCGGCCCCCGCGCGCCGGCGCCCGAGGCCGCACGCGCCGTCCGACGCCGAAGGCGCCCCTCCCGGTCCTGCCGGGTGGGGCGCCTTCGTCATGCGCTGTGGCGCTCGCGGCCGGGATCAGTGCCCGTTGCCGCCACCGCCGCGACCTCCGCGGCCGGTGGTTCCGCCGATGATGTCCGGCGGGAGGGTGATCCCGCCCGGCAGCGTGGTGCCCGGGTCGCGGCGGCCCGGCTTGTTGTCGTCGCCCGGACGCTTGTTCTTGTCCTTGTCCTTGTCCGCGGGCTGCGCGCCGCGCGGCACGACGATCGGGACGAAGGACGGGGTCTGTCCGGCGTTGAGCGCGCCGGTCATCGCGATCCGCCAGATCGGGCCGGGGAGGCAGCCACCGCAGACCTTGTCGTAGTACTGGCCGCCGATGGTGATGTCGTACATCGACTTCTTCTCGCCGACGTCGTCACCGACCCAGACCGCCGTGGCCAGGTTCGGCGTGTAGCCGACGAACCAGGCGTCCTTGCGGTCGTTGGTCGTACCCGTCTTGCCCGCGTTGTCGCGGTCGCTCAGACCGGCCTTGGTACCCGTACCGTCCTCGACGACGCCCTTGAGCATCTGGTTGACCATGTCGGCGGTCCGCTCGGTCATCGCCCGCGAGCACTCGGTCTGCGGGACCTTCAGCTTCTCGCCGTTGGCCGTCGTGATCGACTCGAGGACGACCGGGGTGCAGTACGTGCCGCGGTTCGCGAAGGTCGCGTACACCGAGGCCATGTCCAGCGGGGTCGCCTCCTGGCCGCCGAGCGTGATGGAGGGGAGCTCCTTCAGCTTCTTGCCGAGCTCCCGCTCGTACCCCATCTTCTGCGCCATCGTCACCGTCTCGCACAGACCGGTCATCTGCTCCAGCTGCGCGAAGTACGTGTTGATGGACTTGCCCAGGGCGCTGGTCATGTCCCAGCTGCCGGCCTCGGACTGCATCTCGTTCTGCAGGTCCCAGTTGCCGCCGCCGGAGGGGCCGCCCGAGCAGGTGTTGTACGAGCTCATCGGCAGCGAGATCTTCCACGGCGTCGTGAACGACTGCGCCGGGCTGAGGCCCTTCTCCAGCGCGGCCGCGGCCGTGATCGGCTTGAACGTCGAGCCGACCTGGAAGCCGTAGGTCGTGCCGCCCATCTTCTTGCCGACCGCGAGGTTGAGCGTCGTCTGGTGCAGCTTCTGGTCGAGGCCGTACGGGCGGGACTGGCCCATCGACAGGATCTTGCCGCTGCCGGGCTGGACCTGGACCACCGAGGCGGCGACCGGGTCGTCCTTGTCGACCTTGGCGACGGCGGCCTCGTTGGCGGCGGCCTGGGCGCGCGGATCGAGGGTGGTCTTGATCGTCAGACCGCCCAGGTTCCACAGCTTCTGGCGCTCCTCGGCCGTCTTGCCGAAGACCGGGTCGTTGAGGATCGTCTTGCGGACGTAGTCGCAGAAGAAGCCGGCGCCGTCCACGGCGGTGATGCAGCCGTTCTTCGGCGACTTCACCTTGAGCTTGATCGGGGTGGCCTTCGCCTGGTCGGCCTCGGCCTGGCTGACGTCCTTCACGTCGGCCATGCGCTGCAGCACGATGTTGCGGCGCTTGGTGGCCTCCTGGAGGTCGTTCACCGGGTCGAAGCGGCTGGGCGACTGCACGAGGCCGGCCATCATGGCGGCCTCGGGAAGGGTGAGGTCGGCGGCGTGCTTCGAGAAGTAGCGCTGCGAGGCGGCCTCGATGCCGTACGCCTGCTGCCCGAAGAACGTGATGTTGAGGTAGTTCTCCAGGATCTTCTTCTTGCCCAGCTCCTCCTCGACCTGGATGGCGAACTTCAGCTCGCGCACCTTGCGGCCCATGGTCTGCTGGGTGGCCTGGGCGACCTTCTCGGGGTCGTCACCGGCCTCCTCGACGAAGACGTTCTTCACGTACTGCTGGGTGAGCGTGGACGCGCCCTGCGCGACCCCGCCCGACTGCGCGTTGCGGTTGATGGCGCGCAGCACGCCCTTGAGGTCGATCGCGCCGTGCTCGTAGAAGCGCGAGTCCTCGATCGCGACGATCGCCTTCTGCATGTACGGCGAGATCTTCTCGATCGGCACGACCTTCCGGTCGCGCGAGTACACCGTGGCGATGTGGCCGCCCTCTGAGTCGAGGATCGTGGTGCGCTGACTCAGCGGGGGCGTCTTCAGATTGGACGGGATTTCGTCGAATCCCTCGACCGTGCCCTTCGCCGCCAGCCCCAGCGCTCCGGCCGCGGGCAGGGCGATGCCCGCCAGCACGGCTCCGGAGAGCACACTGACACCGAGGAACTTGGCGGCCTGCTGGGTCCCGGTCAGACCTCCGCCCGAGCGCTTCTTTGGCATGAGGGCAGCCTAATCCGTAGAGATGAGCGTTCCGTAGGAGCGGGCGCCTCTCGGAGCGTTCGCGTACCAGACCGTGACATCCAGCTGCCGTCGGGCACCCGGAGGCGCCGTCCGGGACGGAGGTCTCGTCCCCTGAACAGCACGGCAGGGCAGCGTGACGTGTCGACGTTCGCATTCGCCGGACACACGGATATGCCTTGGCCTAAGCTGCTCCCAACTGTCACAGCAGTGTGGTCCCGCAGCAAGACCCGTGCATGACGTCGGCGTGAATTCCCGCGTACCCGAAGCGCGGTGACTTCATGCCTGAATCCGGCTCATGTCCGTTATGGGCATGATGTCCTGGGGTCACTCCCCTGGGTGATCTCACGCACACGCATAGTCCGTTCGGGCCATTCAAGATTGGGCCCGAAGGGGGTGTTGCGCTGTCCCCACCTTCCGTAACGTCCCAACTGGCAGCGGTGAATATGCCGCTACCGCCGTGGGGGAGCCTCGATTCGGGAGAGGACGGCGCCGGTATGGGCTGGGTAGCTGACTGGAGTGCGCAGGCGGCCTGCCGCACTACCGATCCGGATGAACTTTTCGTGCAGGGCGCGGCGCAGAACAGGGCAAAGGCGGTGTGCACCGGGTGCCCGGTGCGGACCGAATGCCTCGCCGACGCTCTCGACAACCGCGTGGAATTCGGCGTGTGGGGCGGCATGACGGAGCGCGAGCGACGCGCCCTGCTGCGCCGTCGGCCGACCGTGACCTCGTGGCGCCGGCTCCTGGAGACCGCGCGCACCGAGTACGAGCGGGGAGCGGGCCTGCTGCCCGTGGCGATCGACGACGACGCGACGTACGAGACGTACGCGGCGGTGGGCTAGGGCCGAGGGCCCTTCCCACCACGCCGTAGCGGTCGGCGCGCCCGTCAGGGCATACGGCCGACCGTCAGACGGTCACCGATCGCCCGCAGCCCGTCGAGGTCGTGCACATCGCCGGGCAGGGCGGCCACTTCGGCGACCGCCACCTCCGGGTGGAGCGCGGTGAAACGGTCGCGCGTGTGCTGTTCGCGTGCGAGCACCTGCATCCGCTCGGCATGGAGACGGAGCAGTCCTGCGGTCAGTTGCTGAACATCCGTGTCCGTCTCGGCTGTGGGGGCAGCCTCGGGCACGGAACGTGCGGCGGCGGTGGCGAGGTCTGCGGTGGGGTCCGCAGCGGGGTCTGACGGCTCGGAAGAAGTGGCCCGGGAGCCACGCCCAGGAATCTTCCCGGCCCCCTGATCCACAATGCGCCCCTCGTCAAGATTTTCTGCGGCGGCCCGCGCCCGCTCGGCCGACAGCCGGGCGGCGGCGCTGCCGTGGACCCGATTGAGGACGAGACCGGCCAGCGGCATCTCCTCCGCGGCCAGCCGCTCCACGAAGTACGCCGCCTCGCGCAGCGCGTCCCGCTCCGGGGTGGCGACCACGAGGAAGGCCGTGCCCGGCGCCTGGAGCAGCTTGTAGGTGGCGTCCGCGCGGGTCCGGAATCCGCCGAACATCGTGTCCATCGCCGCCACGAAGGTCTGCACGTCCTTGAGGAACTGCCCCCCGAGCAGCTTCCCCAGCGTCCCCGTCATCATCGACATGCCGACGTTCAGGAACTTCATCCCGGCCCGGCCGCCCACCTTCGCGGGCGCCATCAGGAGCTTGATGAACTTCCCGTCGAGGAAGGACCCGAGCCGCTTCGGCGCGTCCAGGAAGTCCAGCGCCGAACGGGACGGCGGCGTGTCGACCACGATCAGGTCCCACTCGTCCCTCGCCCGCAGCTGGCCGAGCTTCTCCATCGCCATGTACTCCTGCGTGCCGGCGAAGCCGGCCGACAGGGACTGGTAGAAGGGGTTCTCCAGGATCGCCCGGGCCCGGTCGGCGTCCGCGTGCGCCTCGACGATCTCGTCGAAGGTCCGCTTCATGTCGAGCATCATCGCGTGCAGCTCGCCGCCGTCCGAGCCCTTGATGCCGTCCACCTTGCGCGGCACGTTGTCCAGCGAGTCGATCCCCATGGACTGGGCGAGCCGGCGGGCCGGGTCGATGGTCAGCACCACCACCCGCCGGCCCCGCTCCGCCGCCCGCACCCCCAGGGCCGCCGCGGTCGTCGTCTTGCCGACCCCGCCCGCGCCGCAGCACACGATGATGCGGGTGGCCGGGTCGTCGATCAGCGGATCGAGCTCCAGGACGGGCACGGTGTCCAGACCGTCGGCCGCCGTCTTCTCCGTCACGCGCCCACCCCTTGTCTCCGCAGCTCCTTCGCCAGCCGGTACAGCCCGGCGATGTCCGCCCCGTCCCCCAGGAAGGGCAGTTCGAACGTCGGCACCCCGATGCCGTTCAACGCCTCGCGCTGGGCCCGCTCCAGCTCCACCCGCTGGGCGTGCTCCGCGGCCTGCTCCAGCAGCGGCTCGACCAGCTTGGTCCCGCCCTTGACGCCGGCCGTCGCCAGGGTCGCGGCGATGGCGTCCCGGTGGGCTCCCGACGCGGCCGCCACCGCCGCCTCGTCGAGGACGTGCGGCCGGACCATGTTCACGATGGCGCGGCCCACGGGCAGTTCGGCCGCGCGCAGCTCGGCGATGCCGTCGGCGGTCTCCTGGACCGGCATCTCCTCCAGGAGCGTCACCAGGTGCACCGCGGTGTCCGGGGACTTCAGGAAGCGCATGATGGCCTGGGCCTGATGGTGTATCGGCCCGATCCTCGCGAGGCCCGCCACCTCGTCGTTGACGTTGAGGAAGCGGGTGATGCGGCCCGTCGGCGGCGCGTCCATCACCACGTAGTCGTAGGTGAAGCCGCCCTGCTTCTCGCGGCGGCGGACCGCCTCGCACGCCTTGCCCGTCAGCAGCACGTCGCGGACGCCCGGGGCTATCGTCGTCGCGAAGTCGATCGCGCCGAGCTTCTTCAGCGCCCGGCCCGCGCTGCCCAGCTTGTAGAACATCTGGAGGTAGTCGAGGAGCGCCCGCTCGGCGTCGATGGCCAGGGCGAAGACCTCGCCGCCGCCCGGAGCGACGGCGATCTTCCGCTCCTCGTAGGGCAACGCCTCCGTCTCGAAGAGCTGCGCGATGCCCTGCCTGCCCTCGACCTCGACCAGGAGGGTGCGCTTGCCCTCGGTGGCGAGGGCGAGCGCGAGTGCGGCGGCCACCGTCGTCTTACCGGTACCGCCCTTGCCGCTGACGACCTGGAGCCTGCTCACGCCTTCGAGCCTAACCACTGGCGGCCCGGCCCAATCAGAGGGCCGCCCCGGACGCGCCCCTGAATGAGCCCCTACGGGAACGGGGCGCTCCGCGGCAGCGGCTACAGTCGGCTCATGACCAAGTGGGAGTACGCGACTGTGCCGCTGCTGGTGCACGCGACGAAGCAGATTCTTGACACCTGGGGCGAGGACGGCTGGGAGCTCGTCCAGGTCGTGCCCGGGCCGAACAACCCCGAGCAGCTCGTGGCCTACCTGAAGCGGGAGAAGTCCTCGTGAGCGGGTCCGGAGCCGTCGAGGCGAAGATCGCCGAGCTGGGCCTGACCCTGCCCGAGGTCGTCCCGCCGATCGCCACGTACCAGCCGGCCGTGCAGTCCGGCGTGTACGTCTACACCTCGGGCCAGCTCCCGATGGTGGCCGGCAAGCTGCCCATCACCGGCAAGGTCGGCGGCGAGGTCACGCCCGAGGAGGCCAAGGAGCTCGCCGCCACCTGCGCGCTCAACGCCCTGGCCGCCGTGAAGTCGGTCGCCGGTGACCTGGACCGGATCAAGCGGGTCGTGAAGGTGGTCGGCTTCGTCGCCTCCGCCCCCGACTTCACCGGGCAGCCCGGCGTGATCAACGGCGCCAGCGAGCTGCTCGGCGCCGTGCTCGGCGAGAAGGGCGTGCACGCCCGCAGCGCCGTCGGTGTCACGGTCCTCCCGCTGGACGCCCCGGTGGAGCTCGAGGTCCAGGTGGAGCTCGTCCAGGACTGAGCGTCACCCCGCGCGGGCCGCGCCCCGCGCCGGCCCGACCGCGCGTCGGCCACCCGCCCCGGGTGCCCGCGCGGGCCGCCCGTCGAGCCGGTTTCCTCCTGTCCGGAGGGAATCGGCTCTCGTGCATTTCGATGCTTGCGCATAGCATCCGGCCATGTCGAATGGTCAGTCGAATGGTCAGTGGTACCCACCGGAATGGCCCGACCGCATCCGGGCCCTCGCGGCCGGTGAGCTCGTTCCCGCGACACCCCGGCGGGCCGCCACCGTGCTGCTCCTGAAGGACGGCCCGGACGGCCCCCTCGTGCACATGCTGCGCCGCCGCGCCTCCATGGCCTTCGCGGGCGGCGCGTACGCCTACCCCGGCGGCGGCGTCGATCCGCGGGACGAGCACCCCGTGCGCTGGGCGGGCCCCTCCCGCGAGGAGTGGGCGGCCCGGCTCGGGCTCACGGACCCCGCGGAGGCGCAGGCCGTGGTGTGCGCCGCGGTGCGGGAGACGTACGAGGAGGCGGGCGTCCTGCTCGCCGGCGAGACCGCGGACACCGTCGTCGGCGACACGACCGGCGAGGACTGGGAGAAGGACCGTGAGGCCCTGGTCGCCCGCGAGCTGTCCTTCGCCGACTTCCTCGACCGGCGCGGACTGGTGCTGCGCTCGGACCTGCTCGGCGAGTGGGCCCGCTGGATCACCCCCGAGTTCGAGCAGCGGCGCTACGACACCTGGTTCTTCGTGGCGGCCCTGCCGGCCGGCCAGCGCACCCGGAACGCCTCCACGGAGGCCGACCGGACGGTGTGGATCCGCCCGGCGGACGCGGCGGCCGGCTACGACCGGGGCGAGTTCACGATGATGCCGCCGACCATCTCCACGCTGCGGGGCATCCAGGGGTACGGGAGTGCCGAGGCGGCGCTGGCCGCGTCGGCGGCCCAGGACATGACTCCCGTCCTCGCCCAGGCCCGGCTCGACGGCGACCGGCTGGTCCTGAGCTGGCCGGGACACGACGAGTTCACCAAGCACATCCCCACGGAACCGTCCGCGGGGCCGGACGGGGGTGCGTCATGAGCGACGCCGCCGCCCTCCCGGGGCAGCCGCGCGGGGCGGTGGTCTCCGGCCCCGGCACCGCGCGCGCGTACAACGTCCTCGCGCCCAACCCCTCCGCGATGACCCTGGACGGCACCAACACCTGGATCGTCGCCGAGCCGGACTCCGACCTCGCCGTCGTCATCGACCCCGGACCGCTCGACGAGGGGCATCTGCGACGGGTCGTCGAGACCGCCGAGCGGCTCGGCAAGCGGGTCGGGCTCACCCTGCTCACCCACGGGCATCCGGACCACGCCGAGGGCGCGGTGCGGTTCGCCGAGCTGACCCGGACCGCGGTGCGGGCGCTGGACCCCGCGCTGCGGCTCGGCGACGAGGGTCTGGCCGCGGGGGACGTGATCACCACCGGCGGGCTCGAACTACGGGTCGTCCCCACTCCGGGGCACACCTCGGACTCGCTCTCCTTCCACCTCCCGGCCGACCGGGCGGTGCTGACCGGGGACACGATCCTGGGGCGCGGCACGACGATCGTGGCGCACCCGGACGGGCGGCTCGGCGACTACCTGGACTCGCTGCGGCGGCTGCGCTCGCTCACCCTCGACGACGGGGTCCACACGGTGCTGCCGGGCCACGGGCCGGTCCTGGAGGACGCGCAGGGCGCCGTGGAGTTCTACCTGGCGCACCGCGCGAACCGGCTGGCGCAGGTGGAGACGGCCGTCGAGAGCGGCCACCGGACGGCTCAGGAGGTCGTGGCCGAGGTGTACGCGGACGTCGACCGTTCGCTGTGGCCGGCCGCGGAGCTCTCCGTCCGGGCCCAGCTGGACTACCTGAAGGAGCACGGCCTGATCTGACCACGGCGACCCCGCAACCGGGAGGCTCCGCCAGGTGTCTTACGCTCCGCTTACATCTGGCCGTAGTTCTTGGGGGGAAGCCCGTGTTCGTCATAGCCATCCTGCTGGTCATCACGGCAGCGGTGCTCTACTTCGTCGGCCGCGCGAGCGACAGCCGCGGTCTCAAGCTGGGCGCGCTCGGCGCCGTGCTCGCCGGCGTGTTCTCGCTGGTCGTGAGCATGACGTACGTGATCAGCGCGTACGAGGTCGGCGTCCCGGTCGCCTTCGGCAAGGTCGGCACGCCGATGACCTCCGGCATGCACCTGACCTCGCCGTTCACGACCGTGACGACCTTCTCGACGCGGCCCGTGGACCTCAACCTCTCCGACAAGGACGTGGTCGAGGTCCGCTCCTCGCAGGGCGGCGTGATGTACGCCGAGGTCACCGTGAAGTGGGCGGTCCACCCGTCCAAGGCCGTCGAGCTGTACAAGCTGGCCGGCAGTGAGGACGCCATCCAGCAGCGGCTCGTCTACCCGGACAGCCGCGAGATCGTCCGCAACGTCTTCGCCCGCTACTCGAGCGAGCAGGGCTACGCCTCCGACCGCGAGAAGATCAACGCCGAGATCGCCGGCCTCATCAAGGAGCGCCTCGCCCCGCGCGGCATCGACGTCACCACCGTCAACCTGCGCAACGTGAAGCCCTCGCAGGCCCTGCAGGACCAGATCGACCGCAAGATCCAGCAGCAGCAGGCCACCGAGCGGGCCCTGGAGGCCGCCCGTACCGCCAAGGCGGAGTCCGACCGGCGCCGTATCGAGGCCGAGGGCATCGCCCGCGCCAACAAGATCCTCAACGACTCCCTGACCGACAAGGTCCTCATGAACCAGTGCATCGACGCCTACAAGGAGGCCTCGGCCAAGAACCCGGTCTACGCGGTGCCCTGCGGCAGCGGCGGCTCGAACCCGCTGATCGTGGACGGCACCAAGCGCTGATCGCGGCGGTACGGCATGCGGAAGGGGGCCGCCCGGTCGAACCGGGCGGCCCCCTTCTCGGTGTCGTGCGACGACGTGTGCCGCCTACCGCGAGCGCTTCGCGAGGCGCTCCACGTCCAGCAGGATCACGGCGCGGGCCTCCAGGCGCAGCCAGCCGCGCTGGGCGAAGTCGGCGAGCGCCTTGTTGACCGTCTCGCGGGAGGCGCCGACGAGCTGGGCCAGCTCCTCCTGGGTGAGGTCGTGGACGACGTGGATGCCCTCCTCCGACTGCACGCCGAAGCGGCGCGACAGGTCGAGGAGCGCGCGGGCGACGCGGCCCGGGACGTCGGAGAAGACCAGGTCGGACATCTGGTCGTTGGTCTTGCGCAGGCGGCGGGCGACGGCGCGCAGCAGCGCGGTCGCCACCTCGGGGCGCGCGTTCAGCCAGGGCTGCAGGTCGCCGTGGCCGAGGCCGAGCAGCTTGACCTCGGTAAGCGCGGTCGCCGTGGCGGTGCGCGGGCCCGGGTCGAACAGCGACAGCTCGCCGATGAGCTCGCCGGGGCCGAGGACCGCCAGCATGTTCTCGCGGCCGTCGGGTGACGTGCGGTGCAGCTTCACCTTGCCCTCGGTGACCACGTACAGCCGGTCACCCGGGTCGCCCTCGTGGAAGAGCGCGTCCCCTCGGGCAAGCGTCGCCTCACTCATCGAGGCGCGCAGCTCAGCGGCCTGCTCGTCGTCGAGCGCCGCGAACAGCGGGGCGCGTCGCAGAACGTCGTCCACGAGTTCTCTCCTATGTCGACCTCAGTGCGATCAATCACAACAAGTTTGACTCACCGGGCGGCCTTTCCGTACGTCAGGGGCCCGATTGGGTCGCGATCCGGTGCGTGCGGGGCGGATGTCGGTGTCGGCCCCTAGGCTGGCCGGGTGTCCAACTCGCCGGTGAGAGCACAGGCCAAGGGGGCTGGAAGAGTGCGGGACGAGGGTAATTCCGCCGTGGGCGAACACGGCGTGTCGAAACAGACGAAGGCGACGAAACGCGCACCGTCGAAGCGTTCCGGGGCGAAGGTGACACCTCCGGAGAAGTCCGCGACCGCGCCCCGGGGGGCCGGGGCGCCGAAGACCGGGGAGACGGCCGAGTCGGCGAAGGCGGCCGGCGGCGCCAAGGCTCGCGGTGGGTCCAAGGCGGCTGGTGGGACCGAGGCGGCTGGTGGTGGGTCCAAGGCGGCCGCTGGGTCTAAGGCGGCCGGTGGGTCCAAGGCAGCCGGCGGCACCAAGGCTCGCGGTGGGTCCAAGGCGGCCGGTCGGGGGAAGGCGGCGGAGCCCGCGGCGAAGGCCGCCGGGACCGCCGGGGCCGGCGCCAAGGCCGCCAGGCCCGAGTCGCACCTCGGCATGGTCCGGCGTGCCCGCAAGATCAACCGGGAGCTGGCCGAGGTCTACCCGTACGCCCATCCGGAGCTCGACTTCCGCAATCCCTTCGAGCTCCTGGTCGCCACGGTCCTCTCCGCCCAGACCACCGACCTGCGGGTCAACCAGACCACCCCCGCGCTGTTCGCGAAGTACCCGACGCCCGAGGACCTGGCCGCGGCCGTTCCCGAGGAAGTCGAGGAGCTCATTCGGCCGACCGGGTTCTTCCGCGCCAAGACCAAGTCGATCATGGGCCTGGCCACCGCCCTGCGGGACGACTTCGGAGGCGAGGTCCCCGGCCGCCTGGAGGACCTGGTCAAGCTGCCCGGCGTGGGCCGCAAGACCGCCTTCGTCGTCCTGGGCAACGCCTTCGGCGTGCCCGGCATCACCGTCGACACGCACTTCATGCGGCTCGCCCGGCGCTGGAAGTGGACCGAGTCCGACGACCCGGTGAAGATCGAGGCCGAGGTCGCCGCGATCTTCCCCAAGAGCGACTGGACCATGCTCTCGCACCGGGTGATCTTCCACGGGCGCCGCATCTGCCACGCCCGCAAGCCCGCCTGCGGCGCCTGCCCGATCACCCACCTCTGCCCCGCGTACGGGGAGGGCGAGACGGACCCGGAGAAGGCCAGGAAGCTCCTGAAGTACGAGAAGGGCGGCTTCCCCGGCCAGCGGCTCAACCCGCCCCCGGACTACCCCGGCCGCCCGGCGCCCCCGCTGGGAGCGGAGGCGTGAGCCCGCACCCGGCTTTCCGGGGCCCAGGGGTCCGGGCCCTCGGCTCCCGAGGCCGTGGGTCCCGGGGGCACGGGTCCGGAGATCACGGGTCCCGAAGCGCCGGCTCCCGGGGCCACGGCTCACGTAGCCACGGCTCACGCGGCCCGGGGGAACGAACCCGCATGTCGATCGCGTTGTGAACCACGGGGGTGCCTATGACGCGCACTGGTGAAGAGATCCACGGAACGGGCGGCCTGCTCGACCGCGAGGGCCTGCCCGAGTGGCTGGCGCCGGTCGACCGGGCGGCCCGCACGGTGGCGCCCGAGCAGCTGAGCCGCTTCCTGCCGCCCGCGGACGGGGCGGGCCGGCAGTCCGCCGTGCTCATCCTGTTCGGAGAGGGCCCGCGCGGCCCGGAGCTGCTGCTCATGGAGCGCTCCGGCAGCCTCCGCTCGCACGCCGGGCAGCCCTCCTTCCCCGGCGGCGCCCTGGACCCCGAGGACGGCGACCCTGCCGAGGGCGGGCTGCTGCGCGCCGCGCTGCGTGAGGCCCGGGAGGAGACCGGGCTCGACCCGGCCGGCGTCCAGCTCTTCGGCGTGCTGCCCAGGCTCTACATCCCGGTGAGCCGCTTCGTCGTCACCCCCGTCCTGGGCTGGTGGCGCGAGCCCAGCGCCGTCGGCGTCGTCGATCCCGCCGAGACCGCCCGGGTCTTCACCGTCCCCGTGGCGGATCTCACGGATCCCCGGAACCGTGCGACCTCGGTCCATCCCAGTGGCCACGAGGGCCCCGCATTCCTGGTCGAATCGGCTCTGGTCTGGGGTTTCACGGCCGGAGTGATCGACCGGATCCTGCATTTCGCGGGTTGGGAGCGCCCCTGGGACCGGTCCAAGCAGGTCCCGCTCGACTGGCGGTCATGACAGGCTGACCCCGGGGCGACCGAGACGAATCTGCGAGGCTATTGACGGTGAACGTGCTGGACATCCTGTTGCTGCTCGCCGCCGTGTGGTTCGCGATCATCGGTTACCGCCAGGGCTTCGTGGTCGGCATCCTCTCGGTGATCGGGTTCCTCGGCGGCGGTCTCGTCGCCGTCCTGCTGCTGCCGGTCATCTGGAACCAGCTGACCGACCACAGCGAGGTCACCACCACGGCGACGGTGGTCTTCGTGATGGTGGTGATCATCTGTGCCTCCGTCGGCCAGGCCTTCACCACCCACCTCGGCAACAGGCTTCGCCGCCACATCACGTGGTCGCCGGCCCGCGCGCTCGACGCCACCGGCGGCGCCCTGGTCAACGTGGTCGCCATGCTCCTCGTCGCGTGGCTGATCGGTTCCGCACTGGCCCGCACGGCGATGCCCACCGTCGGCAAGGAGGTCCGCAGCTCCAAGGTGTTGCTCGGCATCTCCCAGGTGATGCCGGATCAGGCACCGAGCTGGTTCGACGACTTCACCAACGCGCTCGCGCAGAACGGCTTCCCCCAGGTCTTCAGCCCCTTCGCCAACGAGCCCATCACCGCCGTCCGGCCCCCCGACCCTGCCCTCTCCGGCAGCCCGGTGGCCGACCGCGCCCAGCGTTCCATCGTGAAGGTCGTCGGCACCGCCCCGAGCTGCGGCAAGGTCCTGGAAGGCACCGGCTTCGTCTTCGCCGACCGCCGGGTCATGACGAACGCGCACGTCGTCGGCGGGGTCGACGAGCCGACCGTGCAGATAGGCGGCGAGGGCAAGCTCTACGACGCCAAGGTCGTGCTCTACGACTGGAAGCGCGACATCGCCGTCCTCGACGTGCCCGATCTGGACGCCGAGCCGCTCCAGTTCACCGACGAGGACGCCCGCAGCGGCGACGACGCCATCGTGGCCGGGTTCCCGGAGAACGGCTCGTACGACGTCCGCTCGGCGCGCGTCCGCGGCCGGATCGCCGCCAACGGCCCCGACATCTACCACCGCGGCGAGGTGCGCAGGGACGTGTACTCGCTGTACGCGACGGTCCGTCAGGGCAACTCCGGCGGCCCGCTGCTCACCGCGGACGGCAAGGTGTCCGGCGTGATCTTCGCCCGCTCCCTGGACGACGCCAACACCGGCTACGCGCTGACGGCCGACGAGATCCGGGACGACATCTCCCGGGGCCGCGCCGCCAACCAGCAGGTCGACAGCCAGGGCTGCGCACTGTAGGGAACCCGGGCCCGGCCCCCGGCCGATCAGGGCCGGGACGCCCCGGCTGCGGTCGCAGAGGGGCCTCGGGCCTGGGGCCTCCGGCGGCTACGTGCGGGTGTGACGCAGCCGGGCGGACACCCAGCGGGCCCGGCGGCGGAGGATCCGTGAGATCCCCACGTCCCGCGCGGGATGCGGGTAGCCCTGGTCGTGGGTGCTCCCCCGCTCCGGGGAGCCCGGGCCGCCGATCGAGCGGCGGTCGTGTGCCGTGTCACCGTAGTCGTGCGTCCAGCCCATACCCGGACGTCTGCCCGGGCCCCAAGGTCGGTAACCGCCCGGGGGGCCGCCAATTGGCGTATGCGCGAGGCACATGGCAGTTCGACGCACGCCCGTGCGGCGGCCCGCGCGTCAGCCGTGCGGCGGCCGTGTGGTCGCCGCACGGCGTCCCGCGTGTCAGCGGTCCGGCTCGGGGTCCTTCAGCCAGTTGACGAGCTCCGTGGTGAAGGCGACGGGGTCCTCCTCGTGGGGGAAGTGCCCCAGCCCGTCGAAGAGCCGCCAGCGGTACGGAGCCTCCACGTACTGCCCGGAGCCCGCGGCGCTGCGGGTCCGCATCACCGGGTCGAGCGAGCCGTGCAGATGCAGTGTGGGCACCCGCACCGGCCGCTTCATGCGCCGGTTGAACTGGATGCCGTCCGGACGCGCCAGCGACCGCACCATCCAGCGGTACGGCTCGATCGAGCAGTGCGCGGTCGACGGGATGCACATGGCCCGCCGGTAGACGGCGAGGGCCTCGTCGTCGGCGGCCGACCGGGGGTGCGGCCCCGACCAGTCCTGGATCAGCCGGCCCACCAGTTCCGCCTCGTCCGCGACGAGCTGACGCTCCGGCAGCCATGGGCGCTGGAAGCCCCACACGTACGAGCCGGCCCGCGACTGGGAGAAGTCGGAGAGCATCGCCGAACGCCAGCGGCGCGGGTGAGGCATGGAGGACACCACGAGCCGGCGCACCAGCTTGGGCCGCATCACGGCCGCCGTCCACGCCAGGTAGCCACCCAGGTCGTGGCCGACCAGCGCAGCGTCCGGCTCGCCGAGCGAGCGGATCACGCCGGTGATGTCGAGCGCCAGGTTGGCCGGGTCGTAACCGCGCGGCGTGCGGTCGCTGCCGCCCACCCCCCGCAGGTCCATGGCCACGGCCCGGAAGCCGGCCTCGGCGAGGGCGGGCAGCTGGTGCCGCCAGGTCCACCAGAACTGCGGGAAGCCGTGCAGCAGCAGCACCAGCGGTCCGTCGCCCATCTCGGCGATGTGGAAGCGGGCACCGTTGGCCGCCACGTCGCGGTGGGTCCACGGTCCGTCGATGCGGATCGGGCTCGCGCCGTTGGCGCCGCTGCTCTCAGGGACGGTCATGCAGACGAGCGTCCCACAGAAGCGGCCTTGTCCAGGGCGACCGGGGTCGCGTCGGGCACCGGGCGCGGGTGCGGCTTGACGTTCTGCATGATCGCGGCCGTCTGCTTGGCGGAGGCGATCGACCTCTCCGGCTTCTTCAGCTTGCGGAACTTCGCGTAGGCGAGCAGGCCGAACAGCCCGGCGATCAGCACGTTCGCCGCGAAGGACAGCAGGAAGCACCAGACCAGGTTCCAGCCGCCGTTGCCGTTGTGGCCGCCGGTCCACGTGTTGATGGCGTAGGCGAGCGCGAAGCTCAGCATCGGCAGCGAGAACAGCAGCACCACGCCGGCGGCGATGCCGGCGGCGCTGCCGATCGCCCCGCGCTTCACGTCCTGGCGGATCTCGGCCTTCGCCAAGGCGATCTCGTCGTGCACCAGCGCGGACATCTCGGCGGTCGCCGAGGCGACCAGCTGGCCGAGGCTGCGCTCGGTTCCGTCGAACGGGTCGCTCATCCCTGCTCCCTCTTCTGCTGTACGGTCCGACCTCAGATCATGCCGGACGGTCGGCCTCCTCGCGCGATGCCCCCGCCAGTCGGGCGCGCTCACGGTGTTCGGCGGCCTTCCGTTCGTGGATCGCGGCCATCCTCAGGTGGTACTCCGGATTGTCCTCCTCGTAGATGTCCGGAATGCCGTCCTGGTCATCGTCACGCTCCTCCTCGACCACCAGGGCCTGGTACTTGCGGACCCGCAGCTTCAGCAGCACCGAGGCGATGACCGCGGCTATGAGGGACCCGACCAGGACGGAGGCCTTCACCTCGTCGGTGAGGGACGCGTCGCCCACGAAGGCGAGCTCGCCGATGAGCAGCGACACCGTGAAGCCGATGCCGGCGAGCGAGGCGACGGCGAAGACGTCAGGCCAGGCCAGGTCGGAGTTGAGCGAGGCCCGGGTGAAGCGGGCGGTGAGCCAGGTGCCGCCGAAGATGCCGACCGCCTTGCCGACCACCAGTCCGAGCACCACGCCGAGGGTGACGGGCTGGGTGAAGACGTCGGCGATGGCGCCGCCGGAGACGGCGACACCGGCCGAGAACAGGGCGAACAGCGGCACGGCCAGCCCCGCGGAGACCGGGCGGACCAGGTGCTCGATGTGCTCGCCGGGGGACTGCTCCTCGCCTTCCCGGGTGGTGCAGCGCAGCATCAGGCCCATGGCGACGCCGGCGATGGTCGCGTGGACGCCGCTGTTGTACATCAGGCCCCAGATGACCAGGGCGAGCGGCACGTACACGTACCAGCCGCGGACGTTCATGCGCAGCAGGAGCCAGAAGACGGCGAGACCGGCGAAGGCGCCGCCGAGGGCGGCGAAGTCGATGTCGCTGGTGAAGAAGATCGCGATGATGAGGATCGCGAAGAGGTCGTCGACGACGGCGAGCGTGAGCAGGAAGGCCCGCAGCGCCGAGGGCAGCGAGGTGCCGATCACGGCGAGGACGGCGAGCGCGAAGGCGATGTCGGTGGCGGTGGGCACGGCCCAGCCGTCCAGGCTGCCGCTGCCGAAGACGTTCACCAGCGTGTAGACGAGTGCGGGCACGGCCATGCCGCATATCGCGGCGATGACGGGCAGGGCGGCGGCCTTCGGGTCGCGCAGCTCGCCCGCGACGAGCTCCCGCTTGAGCTCGATGCCGGCGACGAAGAAGAAGATCGCGAGCAGTCCGTCGGCGGCCCAGTGCTGGATCGACAGGTCGAGCCCGAGGGCGGCCGGGCCGATGTGGAAGTCCTGCACCGTGTGGTAGCTGTCCTTGAAGGGCGCGTTGGCCCAGACGAGCGCGACGACGGCGGCGATCAGGAGCAGCACGCCACCGACGGTCTCGGCGCGCAGCGCGTCGGCGATGTACCGGCGCTCGGGCAGCGAGAGCCGACCCAGGAACTTGCGGTCGGTGGGGGTGGGTGCGGTCGCGGGCACGAGGACCTCCGGTCGGTGGGCAGCACAGAGCACATGCCGACCAGACTTCCCGGCGCACCTAGGTCTTCTTGTCGCGTCACTGACGCGATCCTTACTTTACCTAAAGATGCTCGGTGGCGTCCGGTGATCTTCACTTTAGGTGCAGGGGCGGACACCGGCACCCCCTGTGGACAACGGCCTGTGGACAACCGCGGAGCCCACGCGGAAGCGCCCGCCCCCGGGTCCGGGGACGGGCGCCTGAGGGCGTGCGGGGGCCTCAGTCCTCGCTGGAGGCGGCCGGCAGCTTGGTCTGGATGAGGTCCATGACCGAGGAGTCCGTCAGCGTGGTGACGTCGCCCAGCTCGCGGTTCTCGGCGACGTCGCGCAGCAGGCGCCGCATGATCTTGCCGGAGCGGGTCTTGGGCAGCTCGGCCACCGGCAGGATCCGCTTCGGCTTGGCGATCGGGCCGAGCGTCGCGCCGACGTGGTTGCGCAGCTCGGCGACGAGCCCCTCGTCCTCGCTGGCCGTGCCGCGCAGGATCACGAAGGCGACGATCGCCTGGCCGGTGGTCTCGTCGGCGGCGCCGACGACGGCCGCCTCGGCGACGGACGGGTGGGACACCAGCGCGGACTCGACCTCGGTGGTGGAGATGTTGTGGCCCGAGACGAGCATGACGTCGTCGACCCGGCCCAGCAGCCAGATGTCGCCGTCGTCGTCCTTCTTGGCGCCGTCGCCCGCGAAGTAGGTGCCCTCGAAGCGCGACCAGTAGGTGTCGATGAAGCGCTGGTCGTCGCCCCAGATGGTACGGAGCATCGACGGCCACGGCTCGGTGAGGACCAGGTAGCCGCCGCCCCCGTTCGCCACCTCGTTCGCCTCGTCGTCGACGACGGTGGCGGAGATGCCGGGCAGCGGGCTCTGCGCGGAGCCGGGCTTGGTCTCGGTGACGCCGGGCAGCGGCGAGATCATCATCGCGCCGGTCTCGGTCTGCCACCAGGTGTCCACGATCGGGCACTTGTCGGCACCGATGTGCTTGCGGTACCAGATCCAGGCCTCGGGGTTGATCGGCTCGCCGACGGAGCCGAGGACGCGCAGCGACGACAGGTCGAACTTGGCGGGGATGTCGTCGCCCCACTTCATGAACGTGCGGATCGCGGTCGGCGCCGTGTAGAGGATGGTGACGCCGTACTTCTGCACGATCTCCCAGAACCGGCCCTGGTGCGGGGTGTCCGGGGTGCCCTCGTACATGACCTGGGTCGCGCCGTTCGCCAGCGGCCCGTAGACGATGTACGAGTGGCCGGTCACCCAGCCGATGTCGGCGGTGCACCAGTAGACGTCGGTCTCCGGCTTGAGGTCGAAGACGGCGTGGTGGGTGTACGCGGTCTGCGTGAGGTAGCCGCCGGAGGTGTGCAGGATGCCCTTCGGCTTACCGGTGGTGCCGGAGGTGTAGAGGATGAAGAGCGGGTGCTCCGCCTCGAAGGCCTCCGGGGTGTGCTCCGCGGACTGGCGGGCGACGATGTCGTCCCACCAGACGTCGCGGCCCTCGGTGAAGGCGGTGTCCTGGCCGGTACGGCGGACCACGAGGACGTGCTCGACCTGCGGGCAGCGGGACACGGCCTCGTCGATGGCCGGCTTGAGCGCGGACGGCTTGCCGCGGCGGTAGCCGCCGTCGGCGGTGACGACCAGCTTGGCGTCGGCGTCCTGGATGCGGGAGGCGACGGCGTCGGCCGAGAAGCCGCCGAAGACCACGGAGTGGGCGGCGCCGATGCGGGCACAGGCCAGCATCGTGACGGCCGCCTCGGGGATCATCGGCAGGTAGACGGCGACCCGGTCGCCCTTGCGGACGCCCAGCTCGATCAGGGCGTTCGCGGCCCGGGAGACCTCGTCCTTGAGCTCGGCGTAGGTGAGGGAGCGGCTGTCGCCGGGCTCGCCCTCGAAGTGGATGGCGACCCGGTCACCGTTTCCGGCCTCGACGTGCCGGTCGACGCAGTTGTACGCGACGTTCAGCTCGCCGTCGGCGAACCACTTGGCGAAGGGCGGGTTCGACCAGTCGAGGGTCTCGGTCGGCTCGGTGGCCCAGGTGAGCCGCTTGGCCTGCTCGGCCCAGAAACCCAGCCTGTCCGCCTTGGCCTGCTCGTACGCCTCCGCCGTCACGTTGGCGTCCGCGGCCAGCTCGGCCGGCGGCGCGAAGCGGCGTTCTTCCTTGAGCAGATTGGCCAAGGATTCGTTGCTCACGACATCTCCCTTTCCCAGGGCGTCCTATGTGCCTGTGTGTCCCGTGTCATAGCTCATCAGGCGGATGCCCGGGTGACAAGAGCCTCCGGGTAATTGGTTTAGACCTGTGAGGCCATGCGAGGGTGGCCGCCGCCCCCCGAGCGGAAGGGGGCGGCGGCCACACACACTGACACGGACGAACGGAAGGGGAGGTTCAGGACGCGCGGGCGATCTCCAGAGCCTCCGCCCCGGGCGCCGTCCGCCCCGAGGAGGGCGGCACATGGTTGAAGACGTCGTCGTAGCTGTGCACCTCGTCCGTGCCGGCCAGCAGATAGGCCTGCGCCTCGCCCACGTGGAAGTACATCCCGTGCAGGGTCAGCGTGCCCTCGGCGAGCCGCCGCGCCACCGACTCGTACGCCCGCAGGTGATCCAGCTGCTGCACGACGTTGGTCAGGCACAGCTGCTCGACCGCGTCCGCCGGCAGCCGCCCGGAGATCCTGGCCCACGCGTGCCGGCGGCTGGCCATCCGCGTCAGGCTCGGTCGGCCGTGCCGCAACCAGCGCCGCAGCGGGGTGGACGGGTCGTCGGGGCCGCTGTTCAGCAGCGCCTGCATCGCGCCGCAGCCCGAGTGGCCGCAGATCGTGATCGACTCGACCCGCAGCACCTCCACCGCGTACTCGATCGCGGCCGCCACCGAGTCGTCCCCACTCTCCTCGCCGGGCAGCGGCACCAGATTGCCCACATTCCGCACGGTGAACAGGTCGCCCGGGCCGCTCGACGTGATCATGCTGGTGACCAGCCGGGAGTCGGCGCAGGTCAGGAAGAGCTGCGAAGGCCGCTGCCCCTCCCGAGCGAGCCGGGCCAGCTCCTCCCGCACGAGCGGTGCCGTGTCCCGCTGGAAGGCGCCGATGCCGCTGGCCAGCCGGTGCCGGGTGGCGCCCGCTTCGTCGGCGCCCTCGATTCCGTCCGGGCTGCGCGGCGGCTTCTGTTCCCCGCACTGGTGGTTGCGCCACGGTGTCCACGGACCGCAGCAGGAGTGCCGACCGGCCGTCCCGGCTGCGTCGCCGGAGCCGTCCGTCGCCGTGACGGCATGGCCGGAGTCGGGGATCCGGCCGCCGGAGGGCCCGGTCGTCTCCACCGTGCCGCCGCGGGACAGATGGGCGGTCTGCCAGTCGTGCAGCGTCTCGTACGCCGCGTGGTCCATGAAGGAGCCGTCCAGCTCCACCACCACGTCGGCGCCGGCCGGGATCTGGTGCAGGGCCCGGCTCAGCCGCGGCACCGCGAGGAAGGTCAACTGGCCGCGGATGTGCACCAGCTGCCGGCCGTCCCTCTCCTCCCGGGTGATCCGGGTACGGGTCAGGCGGTTCAGCGCGACGCCGACCGCAACGGCGATCCCGAGGGCCACGCCCTCCAGGATGCCGACGAACACCACACCCGCCAGCGTCACCACGTACACCAGGACTTCACGATGACGGGTGACCGTGCGGATGTGCGTGATGCTGACCATCTGGATGCCGACGACCATGACGAGGGCGGCCAGCGCGGACAGCGGGATGAGGTCGAGGAGCGGCACGAGGAGCAGGGCCGCGAGCACGATCCACACGCCGTGCAGTATCGACGAGTTGCGGCTCACGGCCCCCGCGGAGACGTTCGCGACGCTGCGCACCGCGACCCCGGCCACCGGAAGGCCGCCGAGGGCGCCGGACACCACGTTCGCCGCGCCCTGGCCCGCGAGTTCGCGGTCGAGCCGGGAGCGGGGCGTGGCGGCCGTGCCGGTGTCGGCGGCGCGCTTCGCCACCAGCTTGTCGACGGCGACGGCGGACAGCAGCGACTGCACGCTGGTGACCAGCGTGATGGTGAGGACCCCGGCCGCGATCCCGAGGAACGGCCCCTCCGGGAGTCCGGGCAGCGCGTGGCTGCTCCACGAGGGCAGGTCGACCCGCGGCACGGCGAGTCCGGTGAGCGCCGCGACGGCCGTGGCGGCGGCCACCGCGACGAGCGCGGCGGGCACCGTGCGCAGCAGGCGTCCCGTACCTCCGGGCAGCCGGGGCCAGAGCAGCAGCAGGCCGACGGTGAGGGCACTCACGACGAGCGCGGCGGCGGAGGTGTGCGCCAACTGGGCGGGCAGGCCGAGCGCGTTGTCGACGGCGGAGCTCTGGGGGGTTCCGCCCAGCACGATGTGCAGCTGGGCGAGGGCGATGGTGACGCCGATGCCCGCGAGCATGCCGTGCACGATCGCGGGGGAGACGACGAGCGCGGAGCGGGCCACCCGCAGGGCCGCCAGCCCGATCTGGGCGAGTCCGGCGAGGACGGTGATGGCGCAGGTGGTGCGCCAGCCGTAGCGCTGGATCAGCTCGGCGGTCACCACGGTCAGTCCGGCGGCCGGGCCGCTGACCTGGAGCGGGGAGCCGCCGAGGCGCCCGGCGACGATGCCGCCCACGGCGGCGGCCACCAGACCGGCCTGGAGCGGCGCGCCGGTGGCGAGGGCGATGCCGAGGGAGAGCGGCAGCGCGATCAGGAAGACGGCGACGGACGCGGAGAGGTCCGCGCCGGCGATGCGGAAGCGGCGGCGTGGGCCGTCCGGCGGGCTGTGGGGCCGCTGGAGGCGGGGCCGGGTGGTCGTGCGGTCGGGTGGGCAGAGGGTCATGTTCCCGTCTCCTCCGGGGCAGCGCGGTCGCGGCTCGTGCGGGGTGCAGCGGCGGGTACATCGGGCGTGCCGAGCAACGCTCGGTAAATGGATGGTAATGGAGAGTAAAGAGTCCGGCATTAATTTCAGGGCAAATGGGGCAAGAATTCACCGCTTCCGGTGACAGAACGTAGCCACACCGCTTGTCGTTGACGTCCCCTGGCCGTCCTGGTGCGACGTTGACGCAGCTTGTAGGGAAATCCGAGAAGCAGAGGAGAGGTGGGCGATGTCAGCCGCCGGGAGAAGGACCACTGTCCACAGGAGGACGCTCGCCGTCGGCGCCCTCGCCATCGCCCTGACGTCCGGCCTCGCCGGCTGCTCGGGTTCGGGCGGCTCGGGCCCGGTGGCCGCGAAGGGTGCCGCGGCCGGTGCCAAGAAGCCGCCGGCCGCCGCCCCGCAGAACGCGGTGCGCCTGATCGGCGACGGTTCCACCGCCTTCACCGGCGCCCAGCCCCACCAGCCGGTCTGGCAGAAGCTGGCGCCGGGTCAGCAGCCGCCGCAGTTCGTGGTGTTCTCCTGGGACGGCGCGGGCGAGGACAGCCAGAGGCTCTTCTCCCACTTCCGTACGGTCGGCAAGCGCTACGGCGCGACGATGACCTACTTCCTCAGCGGCGTGTACCTCCTGCCGGAGGACAAGCGCGACCTCTACGACCCGCCGCAGCACTCCGCGGGCCGCTCCGACATCGGCTTCAACGACGTCAAGGGCATCCGTGACACCGTGCGCGAACTGCGCGGCGCGTGGGAGGAGGGCAACGAGATCGGCACCCACTTCAACGGGCACTTCTGCGGCAAGGACGGGGGAGTGGGCACCTGGTCGGTCGACGAGTGGAAGAGCGAGATCAACCAGGCCAAGTCCTTCGTCAAGAACTGGAAGACCAACGCCGGCCTGAAGGGCGAGAAGCCGCTCCCGTTCGACTACGAGAAGGAGCTGGTCGGCGCCCGCACGCCGTGTCTGGAGGGCCGCACGAACTTCGTCCGGGCGGCCTCGCAGATGGGCTTCCGCTACGACACCAGCGGCGTCAACGACCAGATCTGGCCCAAGAAGGACGCAGGGCTGTGGGACCTGTCGATGCAGCTCGTCCCGGTGCCGGGCCGCGCCTTCCAGACGCTCTCGATGGACTACAACTTCCTGGTCAACCAGTCCGGCACGACCAAGGGTGACCCGTCGATGCACCAGTACTGGGGCAACCAGATGCGAGACGGCCTCGTGCAGGCCTTCGAGCGCTCCTACCGGGGCAACCGCGCGCCGCTGATCATCGGCAACCACTTCGAGTCCTGGAACGGCGGCACGTACATGCGCGCCGTCGAGGAGACGATCGCCACGGTCTGCGTGCAGAAGGACGTCAAGTGCGTCTCCTTCCGCCAGCTCGCCGACTGGCTCGACGCCCAGGATCCGGCTGTCATCGCCAAGCTGCGCACCCTGAAGGTGGGCGAGGCCCCGCCGGCCGGCTGGAAGTCCTTCCTGACCCCGCAGCCGGCCGTCCCGGCCGGTGCCGCGGCGGCCGAGCCGACCGCCCACCACTGATCCGCCGGCCCGGCGGGCCCCAGCCGAGCCGACGGGCCGACGGCCGTCAGCTCGGCTGGGGAACGACGAGCCGCTCGTCCAGCACGAACCCGGGGTCGACCTGCGCCGCCAGGTCGGCCCCCGTCTTCGCGTTCCCCCAGCTCTCCGCGTTCTTCAGGTGGAAGTGGACCATCTGGCGGGTGTAGCGCTCCCAGTCGCGGTGGGCGTACGAGTCGTCCGCCGCGTTCTGCAGGGACTGGAGGGCCATGCGGTTGGTGGCCTCCAGGAGCTCGAAGCGGGGCGGGCGGCCCTTCTCCATGGCGCGGACCCAGTCGGAGTGGCCGACCGTCACGAGCAGGTCGTCGCCGACCTCGTCGCGCAGGAAGCCGACGTCGTCCAGGCCCTGCACCTTGTTCCCCACGACCTTCAGGGCGACCCCGAAGTCCCGCGCGTACTCCTTGTACTGGCGGTAGACGGACACGCCCTTGCGGGTCGGTTCGGCCACCAGGAAGGTCATGTCGAAGCGGGTGAACAGGCCGGACGCGAAGGAGTCGGAGCCGGCCGTCATGTCGACGACCACGTACTCGTCCGGCCCGTCCACCAGGTGGTTGAGGCAGAGCTCCACCGCGCCGACCTTCGAGTGGTAACAGGCCACGCCGAGGTCCGACTCCGTGAAGGGGCCCGTGGCCATCAGCCGGACCTCGCCGTCGTCGAGCGGCACGGGCCGGGCGCAGGCCTCGTAGACCGGGTTGTCCTCGCGGACCCGGAGCAGCCGCGAACCCTCCCCGGGCGGCGTCGTCTTGATCATCGTGTCTCCGGAGGCGATCCGCGGATTGGAGCCCCGCAGGTACTCCTTGATCAACGGCAGGTGCGCACCCATCGCGGGCAGCGCGCCCGCGTCCTCGTCGGAGAGGCCGAGTGCCGCTCCGAGGTGCTGGTTGATGTCGGCGTCGACCGCGACGACCGGGGCTTCGGCGGCGGCGAGGTGTCGGATGAAGAGCGAGGACAGCGTCGTCTTTCCGCTGCCGCCCTTCCCCACGAAAGCGATCTTCATGTTCACCTAGCGTAGCGGCATGCTAGCGCCGCGTGGTCAAGGTGCGTGAAGAAGACCACTCCAAGGTGGGCCCCGGGCCCCGGGCGCGTAGCCTCCCTACTTATGAGTACGCACGCCTCTGACCCCCTGGCCGCCCTCGGCTCCCTGCCGGGCGTCGCCGACTCGGTGGACTCCGTACGCAAGGCCGTCGACCGGGTCTACGGCCACCGCGTGATGCGCCGCCGCAGCAACGAGATCACCTCCGAGGCGGCGCTCCGCGGGGCGCGCGCCTCGGCCGCGCTCTCGGGCGCCGACTGGGCCCTGGAAGAGGTCCGCCGGCGTACCGACTTCAGCGCGGACGCGGAGGCCCGCACCGTCGGCGCGGCCCTGCGGCTGAGCGCCGAGTGCGGTCAGCTGCTCTCCATCTGGCGCCAGTCGCCGCTGCGGGTGCTCGCCCGGCTGCACCTGGTCGCCGAGGGCGAGCCGCGCGACGCGACGGGCCGACCGCGCCACGCGGGCGAGCCGGTGGACGAGCCGCTGGTCGAGGCGCCGCTGCCCGACCCCGGGGAGGTCTCCGGCCGGCTCGACGGACTCGCGGACCTGATCATCGCGGGCAGCGACGCCCCGGCCCTGGTCACGGCCGCCGTCGTGCACGGCGAACTGCTCGCCCTGCGGCCCTTCACCTCGCACAACGGTCTGATCGCGCGCGCCGCCGAGCGGATCGTGCTGATCGGCAGCGGGCTCGACCCGAAGGCGATCTGCCCGGCCGAGGTCGGACACGCGGAGCTGGGCCGGGCGGCCTACCTGGCCGCCTTCGAGGGCTATCTGTCCGGGACTCCGGAAGGCATGGGCGCCTGGATCGCGCACTGCGGGCGCGCGGTGGAGCTGGGCGTCCGGGAGTCGACGGCCGTGTGCGAGGCGCTGCAGCGCGGCGCCGCCTGAACGAGCCCCGACATGGGTTGCGGCGGTACCAGACTTCGGTACCGCCGCTGGCACGTCTACCCAGTTACCAAGCGTCCTCGATATGTGCCCATCAGGCGGGGTTACTTTGCCCTGCGCCTGGTGCGGCTGGCCCTTAATCGAAGGGTCGACGTCGCGTGGGTGCCGGGTTTCTGTGCATCAGGTCCGTGGGGCCGTACTGCTCAACAGGTGATCCTCTCGGATGTCCCAGGTCTCGCGGGCCTGATTCCTTTCTACTCCTGTCGGGATGGAAGCGAAAGTCCTGAATCCGCTTCTTTGCCTTCACCCCAAATCCAGGCAAAGCGATCGGCAAGAGCGGTGGCTCACGCGGTCCGCGCGGCCCGTGTCAGCGCCGCCTGTCTGCGGCGACTGGCGTACCAGACGAGCCCCGCCGTGGCCGCCGCCGCTCCCACGGCCGCCGCGGCGACGAGGGCGGGCCGGGGCGGCATCCGGAACTCCGGCAGGCGCTGCTTGAGCCGGACCGGCCGGTCGAAGGCGAGGATCGGCCAGTCCCGGCCGGCCGCCTCGCGGCGCAGGGCCCGGTCGGGGTTCACGGCGTACGGGTGGCCCACGGCCTCCAGCATCGGCAGATCGGTCGCCGAGTCGCTGTAGGCGTAGCAGCGCGAGAGGTCGTACCCCTCGGACTCGGCGAGCTCACGGACCGCCTCCGCCTTGGTGGGTCCGTAGGCGTAGTACTCCACCTCGCCCGTGAAGCAGCCGTCCTCGCCGACCACCATGCGGGTGGCGACCACCCGGTCGGCGCCGAGCATCTCGCCGATCGGCTCGACCACCTCGGCCCCGGAGGTCGAGACGATCACGACGTCCCGTCCGGCGGCGTGGTGGCCCTCGATGAGCGAGGCCGCCTCGTCGTAGATGATCGGGTCGATCAGGTCGTGCAGGGTCTCCGCGACGAGCTCCTTGACCTGTGCCACGTTCCAGCCTTTGCAGAGCGCGGAAAGATATTCGCGCATCCGCTCCATCTGGTCGTGATCGGCTCCGCCGACCAGGAACACGAACTGGATGTAGGCCGTCCGCAACGCGGCACGGCGACTGATCAGCCCGCCCCGGTAGAAGGACTTGCTGAAGGTCAGCGTCGAGGACTTCGCAATGACCGTCTTGTCCAGGTCAAAGAAGGCGGCTGCGCGCGGCATCGAGTGGTTTTCCACGTGCCCGAGCATAGGTGCCCGCCATTCGGCGTACGCTGGGGCGCGTGGGTTTGCCTGAGAAGGCTCTCGGGTACACCATGGAAGTCACGGATCGTTCGCGACCGTGCTAACCCGGACCGGCTCCTCCCCCCCCGAGTCGGCCGGAGAGACGACCCCCGCTCTCCCCCCCGGCGGGGGTCGTCGCATGTCCGGACCCGTTTTGGTCCATGTTTCCACCATCTCCGCCCCTCCTCCCGGCCCGCACGCCGGTGACGCCCGGACGGCCGCGAGAGCCCTCGATTCGTCACTCGGCGTAGTCGACGGACTGCTCTCCGGGCAGTACCGGTTCGGGTGGCGAAGTTATTCACAAGCGCGGGGTTATCCACAGTTTTTGAGCAAGATCCACAAGATTTCCGAGATGGCTGCACGGTGATTCCGGCCGCGAAGTTCGCGGACCGCGGGAATCACGTGAGGGGTGTGTGCCGTGAAGGGATCGAAGGCTTCCGGAACGCGAGTGCGAGACAGGTCTGCCGTGCGCCCGGGCGCCGGCCCGGACTCGGGCCCGGGCGCGGGCGACGGAGGGGTGCGGCCGGCCCGGCCGCTGATCGTCACCGAGGACCTGGCGCTCCTCGACGACCTGCTGCGCCTGTGCGCCGCGGCGGGAGCCGAGCCCGAGGTGCACCACACGGTGCCCGAGCGCCGGGCGGGCTGGACCGACCCTCCGCTCGTCCTCGTCGGCGACGACGCGGCGGCCCGCTGCCGCGGCGCCACGCGCAGGCCGGGCGTCCTGCTGGTCGGGCGGGAGGGCGACGACCCGGCCGTGTGGCGGCGGGCCGTGGAGACCGGCGCGGAGGACGTCCTGCTGCTGCCCGAAGCCGAGGGCCGCCTCGTGGACCTGATCGCCGACGGCGTCGAGGGCGGCGGTCGGCAGGCGTTGACCGTCGGCGTCATCGGCGGGCGCGGCGGCGCCGGGGCCTCGACCCTGGCCTGTGCGCTGGCCCTCGCCGCCGCGCGGGCCGGTCGGCGCACGCTCCTCGTCGACGCCGACCCGCTCGGCGGCGGACTCGACGTGCTGCTCGGCGGGGAGCGGGCCGAGGGCCGGCGCTGGCCCGACTTCGCCGCCTCGAAGGGCCGCGTCGCGGGCGGAGCCCTGGAGGAGTCGCTGCCCCTCGTGCGGGGCGTGCGGGTGCTCAGCTGGGACCGGGGCGACCCCGTCCTGGTGCCGCCCGAAGCCATGCGCTCGATGCTCGCCGCCGCCCGCCGGCGCGGCGGAGTGGTCGTGGTCGACCTGCCCCGCCGGATCGACGACGCGGGCACGGAGGCCCTCGCCCAGCTCGACCTCGGACTGCTGCTCGTCCCCGGCGAACTGCGCGCCGTCACCGCCGCCCACCGGGTGGCCGCGATGGTCGGCCCGGTGATCCGTGATCTGCGCGCCGTCGTGCGCGGACCCTACGAGCCCGGGCTCGACGAGCGCTGGATCGCCGACGCCCTGCGGCTGCCCCTCGCCGGGGAACTCCCCGAGGAGGCCCGGGCCTTCGCGACCGGTGAGGGCGGACCGCCGCCCGGCGCCGACGCCCGCGGCGGACTCGCCCGCTTCTGCGGCGCGTTCTGGCAGCGGGTGCTCGTGCCGGAGAGTGCGGCATGAGCGGGGCGGTGCTGCTCGAAGCCGTACGCCGGCAGCTCGCGGAGAGCGGTGCCGAGCCCACGCCGGCGCGGGTCGCGGCCGCGCTGCGGGCCCAGGGGCGGCTGCTCGGGGACGCCGAGGTGCTTGGTGCCGCGGAGGAACTGCGGAGCGAACTCATCGGCACGGGACCGCTGGAGCAGCTGCTCGCCGACCCCCGGGTCACCGATGTCCTGGTCTCCGCGCCCGATCGCGTCTGGGTGGACCGCGGCTCGGGACTCGAACCGACCGGCGTGACCTTTCCGGACGCGGCGGCGGTACGGCGGCTGGCGCAGCGACTCGCGGCCGTGGCCGGCCGCCGGCTCGACGACGCACGGCCCTGGGTGGACGCCCGGCTGCCGGACGGCACCCGGATGCACGCCGTCCTGCCGCCGGTCGCCGTCGGCTCGACCTGCCTGTCGCTGCGGGTGGTGCGGCCCCGGGCCTTCTCCGTCGGGGAGCTGACCGAGGCGGGCACCGTCCCGCCGGGCGGCGAGCCGGTGCTGCGGGCGCTCGTCGAGGCACGCGTGTCCTTCCTGGTCAGCGGTGGCACCGGATCGGGCAAGACGACCCTGCTGTCCACTCTGCTCGGTCTGGTCGGCCCGGGGGAGCGGATCGTGATCGCCGAGGACTCCGCCGAACTGCGCCCCGACCACCCGCACGTGGTGCGCCTGGAGGCGCGCCCGCCCAATCAGGAGGGCGCCGGCCTCGTGACCCTGCGGGACCTGGTGCGGCAGGCGCTGCGGATGCGCCCGGACCGGCTCGTGGTCGGCGAGGTCCGCGGTCCCGAGGCGGTCGATCTCCTGGCCGCCCTGAACACGGGTCACGAAGGCGGCTGCGGGACCCTCCACGCCAACACGGCGGCGGACGTGCCCGCCCGGCTGGAGGCCCTCGGCACCGCCGCGGGGCTCGACAGGGCCGCCCTGCACAGCCAGTTGGGCGCCGGACTGTCGGCGGTCCTCCACCTGGTGCGGGACCGCGAGGGACGCCGCCGGATCGCCGAGGTGCACGTCCTCGAACGGGACCGGGACGGACTGGTGGTGACGGTGCCCGCGCTGAGCTGGAGCGCCGGCGGATTCGAGCGGGAGCGGGGCTGGGAGCGGCTGCGGTCCCTGATCGGAGGGGCGCGATGACGGCGCTTCCGGTCCCGGGAGGACTTCCGGCGCAGGGCGCGGCGGCCCTGTGCGCGGTGCTCGCGCTGTGGTGGACGGCCGAACGGGAGCGCGGGCGCCGCAGGGCCCGGGCGCTTCTGGCGCTGCCGAGCGGGCCGGGGGCGCCCTGGGCGGCCGCCGCTGCCCGCTGGTGGAGCGTCGCGCGGGGGCGGCGGGAGTGGCTCTGTCTGCCGGTGGCGGGGGTGATCGCGCTCCTCGGCGCCTCGCCCCTGCCGCTGCTCGCCGGGGCGGTGGCGGTGCCGCTGGTGGGACGCGGGCTGCGGAACGCCCGGGCACGGCGCGAGCGGGAAGCCCGCTCCGACGGGGTGGTGGCGCTGTGCGGGGCGGCCGCCGGAGAGCTGAGAGCCGGCTGGCAGCCCGCCCAGGCGCTGGCGTTCGCGGCGCGGACGACGGCGGCGCTCGGCGACCAGGAGGCCGCGGTCCTCGCGGCGGCCCGGTTCGGCGGGGACGTTCCGGCGGCGCTGCGCCGCGCGGCGCAGCAGGACGGCGCCGACGGCCTGGCCGGGATCGGCGCCTGCTGGCAGGTCGCCGTGGACGGCGGTGCGGGCCTCGCGGCCGGCCTCGACCGGCTGGAGGCCGCGCTGCGCGCCCACCGGGACCAGCGGGAGCGGCTCCGGGCCCAACTGGCCGGGGCCTGGGCGACGGTGGCGGTCCTCGCGGTGCTGCCGGTCGCCGGTCTCGGCCTCGGCGCGGCGCTGGGCGCCCGCCCGCTGCAGGTGCTGCTCCACACCCCCGCCGGTCTGGGCTGCCTGGCCGTCGGCGTGGTCCTGGAGGCGGCCGGACTGTGGTGGGCGGCCCGGATCGTGCGGGGCGGTGAGCGGCCGTGACGGCACTTCTCGCGGTGCTCTGCGCCCTCGCCGCGGCGGTCGGGGCGCTGGTGGACGGGCGCCAGGCCCGGTCGTCGCGTCGGCGTGTCGCCGGTCTGCTCGCCCTGGCGCCAGCTGCCCCGGCACGGGCCCGCGGGCCCGGGCTACCCGCATCGTTGCGGGGTTGGGGAGTCCCGTGCGCGGTCGGTCTCGTCGCCTGGGTGCTGATGGGCGGCCCCGTCGGGCTGACGGTCGGCGTCGGCCTCGCCTGGAGCCTGCGGTACCGGCGGACGCGACGCCCGCGTGATGCGGACGCGGGCAGCGCCGAGGGCGCGGAGACGGCACGTCAATTGCCCCTCGCGGCCGATCTGTTGGCGGCCTGCGCCTCGGCGGGGGCGGGGCCGGCCGAGTCCGCCGAGGCGGTGGGCCGGTCGCTCGGAGGGCCGGTCGGCGAGCGGCTGATGCGTACGGCGGCCGAGCTGCGGCTCGGGGGCGAACCGGCCGAGGTGTGGCGGAGGTTCGGGGCCATACCCGGCGCGGAGGGGCTGGCCCGCTGCCTGGAACGCGCGGCCTCCTCCGGAGCGCCCGCGGCCGAGGCCGTGGCGCGGCACGCGGAGGCCCTCCGGGCGGCCCGCGCCCGCGCGGCGGCGGCCCGTGCCCAGCGGGCCCAGGTGCTGATCACCGCACCTGTCGGCCTCTGCTTCCTGCCGGCCTTCCTGGCGGTGGGCGTGGCCCCGGTGGTGATCGGCCTGGCGAGCGGGCTGCTCGCCGGTACATGAACACGCACGAAGCGACACGGACGACACGAGGAGGTTCGGACATGAAGGTCATGCGGCGTACGCGCGCATGGTGGGCGGCCCGGATGGCGGCGGCCCGGCGGGACGCGGGAATGAGCACGACGGAGTACGCGATGGGCACCATCGCGGCCGCGGCCTTCGCGGCCGTGCTCTACAAGGTTCTCACCAGCGGGGCGGTCTCGAAGGCGCTGGAGTCGGTGATCGGGAAGGCCCTCGATGCGCCGTTCTGACCGGGGCTCGGTGACCGCCGAGGCGGCGGTCGCGCTGCCGGCCCTGGTCCTGTTCACGGCAGCCCTGCTCTGGGCGCTGGCCGCGGCCGCGGCGCAGATCCAGTGCGTGGACGCGGCCAGGGCGGGGGCGCGGGCGGTGGCCCGCTCCGAGCCGGTCGCGGCCGCGGAGGCGGCCGCGAGGGCCGCGGCGCCCGACGGCGCCCGGGTCGGCGTCGTACGGGAGGGCGAGCTCTGGCGGGTGACGGTGGAGGCGACGGCGCCCGGCCCCGGCGGCCTGGGGCTGACGCTCAGAGCCCGGGCGGCGGCGCTCGCCGAGGACACGGTGGGGGAGGCGGCGGCATGAGACGGGGACGGGCCGACCGGGGAGCGGCGACGGTGTGGACCGCGTTCGCCGCGTGCGCCCTGTGCATGCTGTTCGGGGCCGTCCTCGCGCTCGGACAGGCGGTCACCGCCCGGCATCGAGCGGGCGGCGCGGCCGACCTGGCCGCCCTCGCGGCCGCCGACCGGGCCCTGTGGGGTGAGTCGGACGCCTGTGCCGCCGCGACCCGAGTGGCCGGCGCCCAGGGCGCCGCCCTCACGCGCTGCCAGGTCCGCGAGGACATCGCGGACGTCACCGCGAGAGTCGCCCTCGGGCCGTGGACGACCGAGGTCAGATCGAGAGCGGGCCCCCCGGACCCGCGGGGTCTTCCGGACCAGCGGGCGATCCCGGACCCACGGGGCCTTCCGGACCAGCGGGCGATCCCAGACCCACGGGGCCTTCCGGACCAGCGGGCGATCCCGGACCCACGGGGCCTTCCGGACCAGCGGGGTCTTCCCGGGTCGTCCCCCGGTTAGGTCGGCCCGCCCGAGGATCCGGTTCACCCTGGTGCGGAGCCGCCTGGTGCGGAGCCGCCTGGTCCGGAGTCGCCTGATGCGGGGCTGCCTGGTCCGGAGCCCTCTCGGCCCGGGACTCCTCCTTCACGGCCCCTCGTCGGGAGCCGCTCGGAGGAGCTCCGTGAGCAGGCGGACGGCGCCGCGCTTGTGGAGCGGGTCGTTCCCGTTGCCGCACTTGGGGGACTGGATGCACGAGGGACAGCCGGAGTCGCACTCGCAGGAGGCGATGGCCTCGCGGGTGGCGGTGAGCCAGGAGCGGGCGGTGTGGAAGGCGCGCTCGGCGAAGCCGGCCCCGCCGGGGTGCCCGTCGTAGACGAACACGGTCGGCAGCAGCGTGTCCGGGTGGAGCGGGACGGAGACGCCGCCGATGTCCCAGCGGTCGCAGGTGGCGAACAGCGGCAGCATGCCGATGGAGGCGTGCTCGGCGGCGTGCAGGGCGCCGCCGAGGATCTCCGGGTTGATCCGGGCGGCGTCCAGCTGGTCCTCGGTGACCGTCCACCACACGGCCCGGGTGCGCAGGGTGCGGGGCGGCAGGTCGAGCTTGGTCTCGCCGAGCACCTCGCCGGTGATCAGACGGCGGCGGAGGAAGGAGACGACCTGGTTGGTGACCTCGACGGAGCCATAGCAGAGGCGGCCGGCTCCCCAGGGGATCTCGGTGTCGGTGGACAGGACGGAGATGGAGGTGGTGTCGCGGGCGGTGGTCGAGTAGGGCGGGTTCGCCTGTTCGACCAGGGCCACGGAGTCCTTCAGGTCGAGTTCCCGGACCAGATAGGTGCGGCCCTGGTGCAGGTGGACGGCACCCTCGTGGACGGCGGTGTGCGAGGCGGCCTCGTCGACCGTGCCGAGCAGTCGGCCGGTGCCGGCCTCGACGATCCGGACGGGGCTCCCGCCGCCGCCGCGGATGTCGGTGAGGTCGGCGGCCCGCTCCCGGCGGGTCCAGTACCAGCCGGTGCTGCGGCGGCGCAGCAGCCCGGCGGATTCCAGCTGGGGGAGGAGTTCGGGCACGGCCGGGCCGAAGAGCGCCAGGTCCGCCTCGGTCAGCGGCAGCTCCGATGCCGCCGCGCACAGATGGGGGGCGAGGACGTAGGGATTGTCGGGATCGAGGACGGTCGACTCGACCGGTTGCCGGAAGATCGCCTCCGGGTGGTGGACCAGGAAGGTGTCCAGCGGGTCGTCGCGGGCGACCAGGACCGCGAGCGCGCCCTCGCCCGAGCGTCCGGCTCGGCCCGCCTGCTGCCACAGGGAGGCGCGGGTGCCCGGGTAGCCGGCGATCACCACCGCGTCCAGGCCTGAGACGTCCACGCCCAGCTCCAGGGCGGTCGTCGCGGCCAGGCCGAGGAGCTCGCCGGAGTGCAGGGCCCGCTCCAGGGCGCGCCGCTCCTCCGGCAGGTAGCCGCCCCGGTAGGCGGCGACCCGGCGGGCGAGCGAGCGGTCGACCTCGGCGAGACGTTCCTGGGCGATCACCGAGATCAGCTCGGCGCCGCGCCGGGAGCGCACGAAGGCGACCGAGCGGACGCCCTGGACGGTCAGGTCGGTCAGCAGGTCGGCGGTCTCGGCGGTGGCGGTGCGGCGCACCGGGGCGCCCTGTTCGCCGTGGAGTTCGGTCAGTGGCGGTTCCCAGAGGGCGAAGACCAGCTCGCCGCGCGGGGAGGCGTCGTCGGAGACCTCCGTGACGGGCAGGCCGGTCAGCCGTCCGGCGGCCAGGGCGGGCTCGGCCGAGGTGGCCGAGGCGAGGAGGAACACGGGCTCGGAGCCGTACCGGGCACAGACGCGGCGCAGCCGGCGGAGCACCTGGGCGACGTGCGAGCCGAAGACGCCCCGGTAGGTGTGGCACTCGTCGACGACGACGTAGCGCAGGGAGCGCAGGAAGGAGGACCAGCGGGGGTGGGACGGGAGTATGCCCCGGTGGAGCATGTCGGGATTGGTGAGCACGTAGTTCGCGTACTGGCGGACCCACTCGCGCTCCTCGACCGGCGTGTCGCCGTCGTAGACGGCGGGCCGGATCCGGTTGCCGAGCGGGGCGGCCAGTTCGCGCACGGCGCGCCGCTGGTCGGCGGCGAGCGCCTTGGTGGGGGCCAGGTACAGGGCGGTGGCGCCGCGCCCGTTGGCGGCCTCCGCGCCGTCCAGGAGGGTGGAGAGGACGGGGGTGAGATAGGCGAGCGACTTGCCCGAGGCGGTTCCTGTGGAGATCACCACCGAGGTGCCGTCCAGCGCGTGCTCGGCGGCTTCGGCCTGGTGGGCCCAGGGGTGCTCGATCCCGGCCCGCTGGATGGCGGAGATCACCTCCGCGCGGATGCGGTGCGGCCAGACGGCATGCCTGCCCGCACGGGCGGGCAGATGCTCCGTATGAGTGATGCGCGCGGCCCGGCTCTCGCCTCTGGAGAGCCGGTCGAGGACCTGGTCGGGAGAGGGGCGGCTGCCCTTTGCTCCGGCGGGTCGACTGGGGCGGTGATTCTCGGCCATCGGCACCGAGTGTGTCACCGGCATGACGGACAATGGTCCCAAGGCGTCGTGCATGGCTGCCGGTAAGTGATTGAATGCCATCGCGGCCGGCGATCCGTCCCGTGGCTCCGCACGGGGGTCCCGAGGGACGGCCGCTCGATAGCTAGGTGCTGGAGGACCCGTGGACCTGTCTCTGTCGACTCGCACTGTGCCCGGCCCCAATGGCGACCGTACGGTCGTCGAGGTCGGTGGCGAGATTGATGTGTATACCGCGCCCAAGCTGCGCGAGCAGTTGGTCGAGTTGGTGAACGACGGCAGCTACCACCTGGTTGTCGACATGGAAGGCGTGGACTTCCTCGACTCGACCGGTCTCGGCGTGCTTGTGGGCGGACTGAAGCGCGTGCGCGCGCATGAGGGATCGCTGCGCCTGGTCTGCAACCAGGAGCGCATTCTCAAGATTTTCCGGATCACCGGCCTCACCAAGGTGTTCCCGATCCACACGTCGGTCGAAGAGGCCATCAACGCGGCCGACTGAGGTCGCGCGCAGCCGTCGCCGAGAATCCCAGGGGGATTGCATGGCCACCGTTGAACTCCTCTTCAGCGCCCAGCCCGAGCACGTCCGCACGGCCCGCCTCGTGGCCGCCGCGGTCGCCCGCCGGGCCGGGGTCGACGAGGCGGTCCTCGACGAGGTCCGGCTCGCCGTCGGCGAGGCCTGTTCCCGCGCGGTCGGCCTGCATCGGAGCAACGGGGTCACCACCCCGGTCCGGGTCGTGCTGACCGAGGAGGAGAAGACCTTCTCCATCGAGGTCGGCGACGAGGTGCCGGGAGCGGGCGTGGCGGCTGCGGACGCCGCCGGCGTGCCCGGCGCGCGGGACGCGGCTCCGGCCGAGGACTACGACGACGCGGACGGCGAGGACGAGATGGGGCTCGCGGTGATCCGCGGCCTCGTCGACGACTTCGAGGTGAGCGCCCGCGAGGACGGCGGCACCATCAGGATGAGCTGGCCGGCCAACCCGGACGCCGCGCTCACCTGAGCGCCGGACGCCCGATCGTCCGGCCGTCCGGTGCCCGAGCGCCTCTCGGCCGGGGTGGTCTGTCACCCGGACGGCCCGGTCCGCCCGAGAATGTGAGAAGAGGCCCCGCCCCGCAGGGCCTCTTCTCGTTTTCGCGGTGCCGCGAAGGAGCCGCCCGCCGTCGGCGAATGCTTTCGTCCCATTACCGCATTCGGCGGTACTTGTGAGGTATTCCGGAATTCTCATTGCGGCGGCCTGTTTTGATCAGGTTTCCCTCCTTACAATCCGGCTTGTCTTGACCTCGCGACGTCAAGGAGGACGGAATGGCGGGTCTTGCAGCCGCGGTGCTCACTGAGGAGAACCGCGTGATCGTGGTCGTCGTCGCAGCCGTCGCGCTCGCGGCGCTGGTCGTGGCCCGACTCCTCGTACGACAGGTCCTCGCGGCCGGCGAGGGCACGGAAACCATGAAGAAGATCGCGGCCGCCGTGCAGGAGGGCGCCAACGCCTATCTCGCCCGGCAGCTGCGCACGGTCGGCGTGTTCGCCGTCGTCGTGTTCTTCCTGCTTTTCCTGCTGCCGGCCGACAACTGGTCGCAACGGGCCGGACGGTCCCTGTTCTTCCTGGTGGGCGCGCTTTTCTCGGCGGTCACGGGATACATCGGGATGCGGCTCGCGGTAAGGGCGAACGTGCGGGTCGCGGCGGCGGCCCGGGAGGCCACCCCGGCGGAGGGGGAACCGGAGAAGGACCTGACCTCTGTCGCCCACCGGGCCATGAAGATCGCGTTCCGCACCGGCGGAGTGGTCGGCATGATCACGGTGGGGCTCGGACTGCTCGGCGCGTCCTGCGTCGTGCTCGTCTACGCGGCCGACGCGCCGAAGGTCCTGGAGGGCTTCGGCCTCGGTGCCGCGCTCATCGCGATGTTCATGAGGGTCGGCGGCGGCATCTTCACCAAGGCCGCCGACGTCGGCGCCGACCTGGTCGGCAAGGTCGAGCAGGGCATCCCCGAGGACGACCCGCGCAACGCCGCCACGATCGCGGACAACGTGGGCGACAACGTCGGCGACTGCGCGGGCATGGCCGCCGACCTCTTCGAGTCGTACGCGGTGACCCTGGTCGCCGCCCTCATCCTCGGCAAGGCCGCCTTCGGCGACCTCGGCCTCGCCTTCCCCCTGATCGTGCCGGCGATCGGCGTGGTCACCGCGATGATCGGCATCTTCGCGGTGGCCCCGCGGCGCGCCGACCGCAGCGGGATGACGGCGATCAACCGCGGCTTCTTCATCTCGGCGCTGATCTCGCTCGCGCTCGTCGCCGTGGCCGTCTTCGCCTACCTGCCGTCCTCCTACGCCGACCTCAAGGGCGTCACCGAGCCCGGAATCCCCACTCACGGCGGCGACCCGCGGGTCCTCGCCCTCGTCGCGGTGGCCATCGGCATCGTGCTCGCCGCCCTGATCCAGCAGCTCACCGGCTACTTCACCGAGACCGACCGGCGCCCGGTGCGGGACATCGGCAAGTCCTCGCTGACCGGCCCCGCCACCGTCGTCCTCGCCGGCATCTCCATCGGCCTGGAGTCGGCCGTCTACACCGCGCTGCTGATCGGCCTCGCCGTCTACGGGGCGTTCCTGCTGGGCGGTGCCTCCATCATGCTGGCGCTGTTCGCGATCGCGCTCGCGGGCACCGGGCTGCTCACCACGGTCGGCGTGATCGTCGCCATGGACACCTTCGGCCCGGTCTCCGACAACGCCCAGGGCATCGCGGAGATGTCCGGCGACGTCCAGGGCGCGGGCGCGCAGGTCCTGACCGACCTCGACGCCGTCGGCAACACCACCAAGGCGATCACCAAGGGCATCGCGATCGCCACGGCCGTCCTCGCCGCCGCCGCGCTCTTCGGCTCCTACCGGGACGCCATCGCGACCTCGGTCGCCGACGTCGGGGCGAAGGCGAGCGAGATGAACCTGTCCATGGACATCTCGCGCCCCAACAACCTCTTCGGGATGGTGCTCGGCGCCGCGGTCGTCTTCCTCTTCTCCGGGCTCGCCATCAACGCGGTGTCCCGGTCGGCCGGGGCGGTGGTCTACGAGGTGCGGCGGCAGTTCCGCGAGCACCCCGGGATCATGGACTACAGCGAGACCCCCGAGTACGGGCGGGTCGTGGACATCTGCACCAAGGACGCCCTGCGCGAGCTCGCCACGCCCGGGCTGCTCGCCGTGATGGCGCCGATCGCGGTCGGCTTCACCCTCGGCGTCGGCCCGCTCGGCTCGTACCTCGCCGGGGCGATCGCCACCGGTGCGCTGATGGCCGTCTTCCTCGCCAACTCCGGCGGTGCCTGGGACAACGCCAAGAAGCTGGTCGAGGACGGGCACCACGGCGGCAAGGGCAGCGACGCCCACGAGGCGACCGTCATCGGTGACACGGTCGGCGACCCCTTCAAGGACACCGCAGGGCCGGCGATCAACCCGCTCCTGAAGGTGATGAACCTGGTCGCGCTGCTGATCGCCCCGGCGGTCGTGCAGTTCAGTTACGGGGACGACGCCAGCGTCTGGCTGCGGGCCCTGGTCGCGGTCGTGGCGGTCGCCGTCATCGTGGGTGCCGTCCGCGTCTCCAAGCGGCGTTCGGTGGTCATGGGGAACGACTCGCAGGACCGGGACGGTTCCTCGAAGGACGCCGCGGTGACTCCGTAAGGGCGTACCGGGCAAAGCTTGATGAGCCACTGTCAAAGCAGGGGCGGATGTCGCGTTCTGACGTGACGTCCGCCCCTGTCTGCATGGTTCAAAAGGCTGCAATATGGGATGAATCGGTCGCACGATCGGTGGATGTCACCCGCACGGCGTGTATGTTCCGGGGCCGAGAGCCTTGGAAGGGACCGATCCGGTGAACAAGAAGCTTGCGGCCGCACTGTCCGGCGGCGCGGTACTGATGCTCGTGCTGTCCGGTTGCAGCGACGACGAGGGCGACAAGGTCAACGACTGGGCCAAGACCTTCTGCGACCAGGCGCAGCCGCAGATCCAGAAGCGGGCGAACGCGAACCAGCTGATCATCTCCACGGCGGCCGACAGCAAGCCCGCCACGATCAAGGCCGCCGACTCGAAGGCGTTCCAGGACATCGCCGCGGCCGACCGCGCCCTCGCCAAGGCCGTCGAGTCCGCCGGGGCGCCGCCCGTCGACAACGGCGAGAAGATCCAGCAGGACGCCATCAAGGAGCTGAACGCCACGGCCGTGGCGTACGACGGGCTGAAGAAGCAGGTCGACGCGCTCGACGCGACGAACCAGCAGAAGTTCGCCGACGGTCTCAAGGTCGTCTCCGACAGCCTGGCGAAGATCCAGACCATGGACCAGGACGCCGTCGCCAAGCTCCAGGCCGGCGAGCTCGGCCAGGCCATGGCCAAGCAGCCGGGCTGCCAGACCCCGAAGGCCTCGGCCCCGGCGAGCGCCTCCCCGAAGGCCGGCGCCCCGGCCACCACCCCGTCCGCCAAGTCCACCGCCTCCCCCAAGAGCCAGTAGGCCTTCCCGGAGGCACAGCACGCGGGGGCTCAGGACGCAGGCGGGAGCACCCGGACAGACGCGACGGCGCGGCGGACGGCCCGGCCCGGCGACCACCACGCCGGCCGTTCGTCGCGCCCGTCCCCGGCCCGTCCGTCGCGCGCGTCCGCTGAGAGCGTCCGTCTCCGGCCCGTCCGTCGCGCGCGTCCGCTCAGAGCGTCCGCCGTGCCGTCACGCCACTGGGCTCCCGCGCCGATCCGCCGCCGCGCCTCTCCGCGACGGCGTCCTCCGGCCCGTCCGATGTCGGTGGCGACGGTTGTCGGTGGCGGCCGTCACAATGGGGCACGTGAGTACGACCAGCACGACCCCCAGCCTTCCGGTGCCCACGCACGCCGTCCGACTGCGCGAGGCCCTGCTCGCCGCCGACTTCACCGCCGACGGCCTGCTCGACCTGCTCGGCGCCCAGGCCTACGCGGCCCTGGCGCGCAGCGAGACCGTGCCCGCCCTCCGGGCGACCCGCGGGGACTCCCCGCTGGAGACCCTCGTCCGCCTCTTCCTGCTCCAGCAGGCCGTCGAGCACGAGCGGGCCGCCGCCGCGCTGCCCCTGGAGGAGGCCCTCGCCGACGGCTGGCTGGTCCGTGCGGACGACACCGTGTACGCCGCGGTCGACGTGCGGCCCTACGGCGGACCGGACGGCGAGGACTGGTTCATCGTCTCCGACCTCGGCTGCGCCGTCGGCGGCGCCGGCGGCATCGGCAAGAAGGACGAAGGGGTCGTCCTCGGCGTCGGCGGAGCCTCCACCACCCTCGCCGGCATCACCGTCCGCAAGCCCGTCGCCACCGCGCTGGACCTCGGCACCGGCTCCGGCATCCAGGCCCTGCACGCCGCGCAGCACGCCACCCTGGTCACCGCCACCGACCTCAACGCGCGCGCCCTCGACTTCACCCGGCTCACGCTCGCCCTCTCCGGGGCCCGCGGCGCCGAGCTGCTGCAGGGCTCGCTCTTCGAGCCGGTCGACGGTGACACGTACGACCTGATCGTCTCCAACCCGCCGTTCGTGATCTCCCCGGGAGCCGGGCTCACCTACCGGGATGGCGGCATGGGCGGCGACGACCTGTGCCGCACCCTCGTGCAGGAGGCCGGGGAGCGTCTCAACGACGGCGGCTACGCCCAGTTCCTCGCCAACTGGCAGCACGTCGACGGCGAGGAGTGGCAGGACCGGCTGCGTTCCTGGGTGCCGCGCGGCTGCGACGCCTGGATCGTGCAGCGCGAGGTCCAGGACGTCACCCAGTACACCGAGCTCTGGCTGCGTGACAGCGGTGAGCACCGCGGCGACCCGGACGAGTACCGCCTGGCGTACGGGCGCTGGCTCGACGAGTTCGAGGCCCGCAGGACGAAGGCGATCGGCTTCGGCTGGATCACCCTCCGCAAGAACCCCGACGTCGCCTCCGGCACCGTCGAGCAGTCGATCGTCGTCGAGGAGTGGCCGCACCCCGTCGAGCAGCCGCTCGGCGACACCGTGCGGGCCCACTTCGAGCGGCAGGACTATCTACGCGCCCACGACGACGCGGCCCTGCTCGCCGACCACTTCGTCCTCGCCCCCGAGGTCGTGCAGGAGCAGGTCGGCCTGCCCGGCGCCGAGGACCCCGAGCACGTGCTGCTGCGGCAGAACCGGGGCATGCGGCGCGCCACCCGGGTCGACCACGTCGCCGCCGGGTTCGCCGGCGTGTGCGACGGCACGCTGAGCGCCGGGCGGATCCTCGACGCCATCGGTCAGCTCACCGGCGAGGACCCGGTCATGCTGCGGGACCGCACCCCGCAGGCGATCCGGCTCCTCGTGGAGGAGGGCTTCCTGCTGCCCGCCCGGGACGGGGACGGGGGCGCTGCTTGATACGGATCGAGCTCGACGAGGCCGCCCTCGGCGCGACCCGTATCGCGATGAGCCCGCTGCGGGACGCCTTCTGCGCCCCGCACCTCCAGCTTCCGTGGCGGACCCCGTCCTGGCCGTACCAGGAGTGGGTGGGTCATGCCCGCGCCGTGTGGCGGGAGGACGAGCGGCTCAGGCCGCTGCGGGACCTGCTCGCCGAAGGGCGGTACGACGACTCCGACTTCCTGCTGCCCCGGCCGGTCGGCACCCCGGACGTGTACGAGGAGCTGGACCTGCTCCGGGCCACCGACCCCGCGTTCGTCCGCGAGCAGGCCGCCGCCTGCTAACCGGGCATGGCCGACGAGCCGTTCCTGCGGCCGTATCTGACGGACCCGCAGGCCGCCTGCGCGGCGCTCGCCGACGCGTACGCCGCCTGGTGGGAGGAGGCCGTCGCGCCGCACTGGCCGGTGATGCGGCGGCTCGTCGAGGACGAAGTCCTCGTCCGCGCCCGGACCTTCGCCACCGAGGGCGTCGACGCGCTGTTCAGCGGCCTGGAGAGCCGGGCGCGCTGGGAGCGGCCCGTGCTCGAACTGACCAAGTACGTCGAGGCGGAGTACGCGGCGGGGAAGCGGCGGCTCGTGCTCGTGCCGCTCGTCTTCGCGGAGGGCTGCCGGCTCTACTCGACCGACGACCCCGAGGTGCCGGCCGTCTCCTTCCAGGCCATGGGCGCCGCCGCGCTGCGCGAACCGGTGGAGCCCGCCGCCGACGACCGCCTCGGTCTGCTGCTCGGGCGCGGTCGGGCGGCCGTCCTGCGCGAACTGGCCGGGCCCCGCACCGCCGCCGGTCTCGCCGACCGGCTGGGCCTCGCCCCCAGCACCGTCTCCGAGCACCTGTCGCTGCTCGCCGGCGCGGGCGTGGTCACGCGGCACCGGGTGGGACGCTCCGTCTCCTACCAGCTGACGGACACCGGGCGTTCGCTGCTCGCACTGCTCGTCGGGGAAGGCGTCCTCGGCGCGGTCGCCTGACGGTTCGGACGCGGGCGGCCGGTGCGGGCGAGGTCGCCTGTGGCCCGGGCACGGTCCGACGTCCCGGCCCCGGTCGCCCGGGCCTGTCGCGTGACCTCCCGTCCGGCCTCCCGTTCGAGACCGTGCCCCCGAAAGGCCCCGAGATGTTCCGCTTCCTCGGCTCCGCGCGGCTTCTGCTCGTCGGCGGGGTCCTCTCGTACCGCGCCCTGTTCAACTGGACGAGCCCGCCCATGTTCATCGGAACCCTGCTGGTGGGGCCGCTGCTTCAGGTCTTCTTCTTCGTCTTCCTCGGGCGGGAACTCGGCGTCGCCGACACCCGTTTCCCTCTCGTCGGCAACGCCGTGCTCGCAGCTTCCGCCTCCTGCGTGTACGGCGGCACGATGGCCGTCGCCAACGAGCGCCGGTACGGCACCCTCGGGGCCGTCCTGCTCTCGCCCCGGCACCGGGTCCCGCTGTGGGCGGGTCGCGCTCTGCCGTATGTCCTCAACGGGCTGCTGGTCAGCGCCTTCGTGCTCGCGGCGGCCGCGACCGTGCTCGGCCTGCCCGTGCCGGCGGGTGCCCTGCCCGGGCTCGGTCTCGTGCTGCTCGCGGGGGCCGCGGCCTGCTCGGCCTTCGGGCTCGCCCTCGGCGCGCTCGGGCTGCGCTTCCGCGACGTGTTCCTGGTCTCGAACGTGGCGAGCTCGGCCCTGCTGCTCCTGACGGGCGCCGCCGTGCCCCGGGAGACCCTGCCGGACGGGCTGCGCGTCGCCGGCGAGCTGCTGCCGCTGACCCATGCGGCGGACGCGGCGCGCCGGCTCACGGCGGGCGGCGGCCTCGACGGGCGGCTGCTCGGGACCGAGCTGCCGGTCGGCGCGGGCTACGCGGTGCTCGCGGTGGTGCTGCTCGCGCTCTTCGAGCGGGGCAGCCGGCGCCGCGCCACGCTCGACGTGATGTGCCGGCCGGTGCGAGAGCCCTCGGGAGGGATCGGATGTGAGATCCCACATGAGATCCCACGTGAGAGCCGATGTGAGAGAGACGACTGGGGAGGTGACGAAGGAAGGGAGGAGGAAGGGGGAGTACCGGCCATCCTCGTGAAACCGTTCGGGGCCGTCCGTGCCGTTCACCGCGAATTCGCCCCCCTGACGCCGGGAGGTGCCAGCCTCGGCTCCGGGGGCCGAAGAGCCACGGGCGACGGAACGGGGTACGGGCATGGAGAGCGGGCCGGCGATCTTCGCGGGAGCGGCGTTCACGCTGTTCGGAGCGGCGCTGCTGCTCTGGACGGGCGTCCGCGTCCGGCAGGGGGAGCCCGTCGCGCTCGGGGTCGCGCCGCGCGCCGCCGCCGCCCTCACCGCCCTCTTCGGCGCCGTCTTCCTCGTGCTCGGGATCTGGTGCTTCGGGCGCCTGTGACGAGCGCCCGGCCGGATGGACGCCCCGCCCGTCCGGGAGTCCGGGCGGCAGGAAAGGCAGGAGTCGGGTTACCGTTCGAGTGGCCGTTGCGGGCTTTCCCTGTTTGACACGGGGGCGGGTTGTACCGTCACACTCCGCAGCGACGGCAGTGTCACCGTGGGTGCCGCTGCCGTGCGTGCCAGCGCCGTACGTACGCAGTACGTGCAAGAGAGCGTCGACCGGAGAGAAGAGCGAAGTTGTCCCCGACCAGCGAGACCGCACAGGGCGGCCGCCGACTCGTCATCGTCGAGTCGCCTGCCAAGGCGAAGACGATCAAGGGCTACCTCGGCCCCGGCTACGTCGTCGAGGCGAGCGTCGGGCACATCCGCGACCTCCCCAGCGGCGCCGCCGAGGTGCCCGAGAAGTACACGGGCGAGGTGCGTCGGCTCGGTGTCGACGTCGAACACGACTTCCAGCCCATCTATGTCGTCAACTCCGACAAGAAGGCCCAGGTCAAGAAGCTCAAGGACCTGCTCGCCGAGTCGGACGAGCTCTTCCTCGCCACCGATGAGGACCGCGAGGGCGAGGCCATCGCGTGGCACCTCCAGGAAGTCCTGAAGCCCAAGGTCCCGGTCCACCGGATGGTCTTCCACGAGATCACCAAGGACGCGATCCAGCAGGCCGTCCGCAATCCGCGCGAGCTGAACAAGCGGATGGTCGACGCCCAGGAGACCCGCCGCATCCTCGACCGCCTCTACGGCTACGAGGTCTCGCCGGTCCTGTGGAAGAAGGTCATGCGCGGCCTCTCCGCCGGCCGTGTCCAGTCCGTCGCCACCCGCCTCGTCGTCGAGCGTGAGCGCGAGCGCATCGCCTTCCGCTCCGCCGAGTACTGGGACCTCACCGGCACCTTCTCCACCGGCCGCGCCGGCGACTCCTCCGACCCGTCCTCGCTGGTCGCGCGGCTCGCGACGGTCGACGGCAAGCGGGTCGCCCAGGGCCGTGACTTCGGTGCCGACGGACAGCTGAAGACCGCGAACGTGCTCCACCTCGACGAGGAGAAGGCCCGCGCGCTCGCCGCCTCCCTCGCCGACACCCGCTTCGCCGTCCGCTCGGTCGAGTCGAAGCCGTACCGCCGCTCGCCGTACGCCCCCTTCCGCACCACGACCCTCCAGCAGGAGGCGAGCCGGAAGCTCGGCTTCGGTGCGAAGGCGACGATGCAGGTGGCGCAGAAGCTGTACGAGAACGGCTTCATCACCTACATGCGTACGGACTCCACCGTGCTGTCCGACACCGCCGTCTCGGCGGCCCGCGCCCAGGTCACGCAGCTGTACGGCGCCGAGTACCTGCCGGAGAAGCCGCGCGTCTACGCCGGCAAGGTCAAGAACGCCCAGGAGGCGCACGAGGCGATTCGCCCTTCGGGTGATCGTTTCCGCACCCCGGCGGAGACCGGACTGACCGGCGACCAGTTCAAGCTCTACGAGCTGATCTGGAAGCGGACCGTCGCCTCCCAGATGAAGGACGCGACCGGTAACTCGGTCACCGTCAAGATCGCCGGCGCCGCCGCCGACGGCCGGGACGTCGAGTTCTCGGCCTCCGGCAAGACGATCACCTTCCACGGCTTCATGAAGGCCTACGTGGAGGGCGCCGACGACCCGAACGCGGAGCTCGACGACCGCGAGCGGCGCCTGCCGCAGGTCGCCGAGGGTGACGCGCTCGCCGCCGAGGAGATCACGGCGGACGGCCACGCGACCAAGCCGCCGGCCCGCTACACCGAGGCCAGCCTGGTCAAGGAGCTGGAAGAGCGCGAGATCGGCCGCCCGTCGACCTACGCCTCCATCATCGGCACCATCCTCGACCGCGGCTACGTCTTCAAGAAGGGGACGGCGCTCGTGCCGTCGTTCCTCTCCTTCGCCGTCGTCAACCTCCTGGAGAAGCACTTCGGGCGGCTGGTCGACTACGACTTCACCGCCCGGATGGAGGACGACCTCGACCGCATCGCGCGCGGCGAGGCCCAGGCGGTGCCGTGGCTGAAGCGTTTCTACTTCGGCGAGGGCGGCCCCGAGGGCTCCGGTGCCGCCGACGCCGGGAACGGCGACGGCGACCACCTCGGCGGACTGAAGGAGCTGGTCACCGACCTCGGCGCCATCGACGCCCGGGAGATCTCCTCCTTCCCCGTCGGCGCCGGCATCGTGCTGCGCGTCGGCCGCTACGGCCCGTACGTCGAGCGCGGCGAGAAGGACCAGGAAGGCCACCAGCGCGCCGACGTCCCCGACGACCTCGCCCCCGACGAGCTCACCGTCGAGCACGCCGAGGAGCTGCTCGCCAAGCCGAGCGGCGACTTCGAGCTGGGCACCGACCCGGTCAGCGGCAACGAGATCGTCGCCAAGGCCGGCCGCTACGGCCCGTACGTGACCGAGATCCTGCCCGAGGACACCCCGAAGACCGGCAAGAACGCGGTCAAGCCGCGCACCGCCTCCCTCTTCAAGTCGATGTCCCTGGACACGGTGACCCTGGAGGACGCGCTCAAGCTGATGTCGCTGCCGCGCGTCGTCGGCACCGACGCCGAGGGCGTCGAGATCACCGCGCAGAACGGCCGCTACGGCCCGTACCTGAAGAAGGGCACGGACTCGCGCTCCCTCACCGAGGAGGAGCAGCTGTTCACGATCACGCTGGAGGAGGCGCTGGCGATCTACGCCCAGCCCAAGCAGCGTGGCCGGGCCGCCGCCAAGCCCCCGCTGAAGGAACTCGGCAACGACCCCGTCAGCGAGAAGCCCGTGGTCGTCAAGGACGGGCGCTTCGGCCCGTACGTGACGGACGGCGAGACCAACGCCACCCTGCGCACCGGCGACAGCGTGGAGACGATCACGCCCGAGCGTGGCTACGAGCTGCTCGCCGAGAAGCGGGCCAAGGGTCCCGCGAAGAAGACGGCCAAGAAGGCGCCGGCGAAGAAGACCGCCGCCAAGAAGACCACCACGGCGAAGAAGACCGCCGCCAAGAAGACGGCGGCGAAGAAGACCACGACGGCCAAGAAGACGACGGCCGCGGCTGCCAAGAAGACGGCGGCCGCGAAGCCGGAGTGACCTTCCGGAGTGACTCTCCCGACACCGCGGGGAGGGAGGGGGCCGCGGCCTCCTCCCTCCCCGCTTCTTTGTTCGGGCGAAGGCCGCGAGGAGCAAGGGCGTCCGGATAGGGTGGACGGATGACGCGAGCAGAGCAGCCAGACACCGACGCCGCACTCGTCGCCGATTCCCGCGAGCGTGCCGTACGGGCCCTCTTGCGCCATCAACCCCTGCGGAGGTTGTGGAGCGCCCAGCTCGTCGGCGGCACCGGCGACGCCCTCGCCCTGATCGTCCTGATCCTGCTCGGTCTCCAGGCGGCCGTCGCGACCGGCGCGCTCGGTGGCGGATACCGGGGCGCCGCGTTCGCCGTGGCCGCCGTCATCGGCGCGCGGATGCTCGCCGCCGCCCTCTTCGGCGCCGTCCTGCTCGGCCCGCTCACCGCGCTGACCGCGCCCGGCGGCCCGCTCGACCGCCGCTGGACCATGATCGGCGCCGACGTCGTCCGGGTCGCGCTGCTCGTCATCGCGCCGCTGTGGATCGACTGGACCCCCGGCAAGGCGCTCTGGTTCCTGCTCGGCACCGTCTTCGTCACCGGCGCCGCCGAACGCCTGTGGACGATCGCCAAGGAGGGCGCCGCGCCCGCGCTGCTGCCCGCCCCGCCGATCGAGGGCGCCGCCGTCCGGCCGCTGCCCGACCACCTCGGCGCGCTGCGCACGCTCAGCCTGCGCACCAGCTTCCTCGCGGTGCCCGCGGCCGCCGCCGTCCTGCTGCTCGCGACGCTCCTCGGCAACCTGCTCGGCGCCGGGATCGACTGGTTCGACCTGCACCAGGCCGCCCTCGGCTCCTACGTCGCCGCCGGGCTCTTCGCCGCCTCCGTCTCCGTCCTGTACGCCCTGGAGCTGCCCGGCGGCCAGACCCCGCGGCCCCGCTCGCCGCTGGAGGGCCTGCGCCGGCCGTCCGCCCCGGGTGACCAGGGAGCCGAGAAGGGCCGTACCGGCGCCCTCGGGCTGCTCGTCCTGGCCTGCGCCACCGTCGCCGCGGCCATCGCCGCGGCCGCGTCCGTCGCCGTGCTCCACGCGTACGACCTGGGCGGCGGGCCCGTCACGTACGCGCTGCTGATCCTCGCGCTCAGCGGCGCCACCGCCGTCGGCATCCGCACCGCCGGTGCCGTCCTCACCGTGCTCTCCCGGCGCCGGCTCTTCGCCCTCGCGGTCGCCGTCACCGGTATCGCCCTGCTCGCGATGGGCCTCGTACCGGACACCGCGACCGTGCTGATGCTCGCCGTCCTCGCCGGCTACGCCGCCGGGGTCGCCGCCCGCACCGGCCACAACCTCGTCGACCAGGAGACCGAGGAGCCCCGCCGGGCCCGCTTCACCGAGCACCTGCAGGCCGTCGTCCGCGTCGGCATCGGAGTCGGCGCCCTCGGCGCCCCGCTGCTCGCCGCCGCGATCGGCCCGCACCGGCTCGCCTCCGGCAGCTTCGTCTTCGCCCACGGCGGCGCCGCCTTCACCCTCATGCTGGTCGGCGCGCTGCTCCTGCCCGTCGCCGCGCTCGTCCTCGCCAAGACCGACGACCGGGCCGGTGTCCCGCTCCGCCGCGACCTGCGCGACGCGGTCCGCGGCGCCGACCCGGCCGAGGCCCGGTCGGCGACCGGCTTCTTCATCGCCCTGGAGGGCGGCGACGGCGCCGGCAAGTCCACCCAGGTCGAGGCGCTCGCCGAATGGATCCGCGCGAAGGGCCACGAGGTCGTCGTCACCCGTGAGCCCGGCGCCACGCCGATCGGCAAGCGGCTCCGCTCGATCCTGCTCGACGTCTCCAGCGCCGGACTGTCCAACCGCGCCGAGGCCCTGCTCTACGCCGCCGACCGCGCCGAGCACGTCGACTCCCTCGTCCGGCCCGCCCTGGAGCGCGGCGCGGTCGTCATCTCCGACCGCTACATCGACTCGTCCGTCGCCTACCAGGGCGCCGGCCGCGACCTGTCCCCGACCGAGATCGCCCGCATCAACCGCTGGGCGACCGGCGGGCTCGTCCCCCACCTCACCGTGCTCCTCGACGTCTCCCCGGAGACCGCCCGAGAGCGCTTCACCGAGGCCCCCGACCGGCTCGAGTCCGAGCCGCCGGAGTTCCACGCGCGCGTGCGGGCCGGTTTCCTCGCCCTCGCCGCCGGTGACCCCGGCCGCTACCTGGTCGTCGACGCAGGCCAGGAGCCCGCGGCCGTCACCACCGTCGTCCGCCACCGGCTCGACCGGATGCTGCCGCTCTCCGAGGCCGAGGTGAAGGCCCAGGAGGAGGCCCGCCGCAAGGCCGAGGAGGACGCCCGCAGGCGCGCCGAGGAAGAGGCCGCCCGCAAGGCCGAGGAGGAGCGCCTGGAGCGCGAGCGCCAGGAGCAGCTCGCCAAGCTGCGCGCCGAGGAGGAGGCGCGGCGCAAGGCCGAGGAGGAAGAGGCACGCCGGCGGGAGGCCGAGCGCCAGGCCGAGGAGGCCCGGCAGCGGGCAGAGGAGGCCCGGATCGCCGCCGAGGAGGAGCGCAGGCGGCGCGAGGCCGAGGAGAAGGCCCGCCGCGAGGAGGAGGAACGGCGCCGCAAGCAGGCCGAGGAGGAGGCCCGGTTGCGGGCCGAGGCCGAGGAGCGCCGCCTGGAGAAGCAGCGCAAGGCCGAAGAGGCCCTGATCCGTGCCGAGGAGGCCCGCAAGCTCGCGGAGGCCGCCGCGGCGAAGGCGGCGGAGGAGGCCGCCCGCAAGGCGAGCGAGGATGCCGCCCGCCGCGCCGCGGAGGAGGCTGCCGAGGCGGCCGCCCGTAAGGCGGCGGCGGAGGCCGCGCGTGCGGCGGAGGCCGCTCGGCAGGAGGCCGAGGCGAAGGCGGCGGCGGAGAAGGCCGCCGTGGAGAAGGCGGCGTCGGACAAGGCCGCGGCCGAGCGGGCGGCAGCCGAGCGCGCTGCCGCCGAGAAGGCCGCCGCGGCGCGTGCCGCTGCCGCCGCCAAGGCGGCGGAGTCGGCGAACGAGATCACCGTGGCGACCCCGATCGTGCAGCCGGACGCGACGCCGGCCGGCCGCCGGGGCGGCAAGTCGGCGGCGACGCCGGAGGACGACGCCGCGCCGACCGTCTCCCCCAACGAGATCACCGTCCCCACCCCGATCGTGAAGCTGGACGACGAGACCACCGTCATCCCGCGGATCCGGGAGGTCGACGAGACCGCCGTACTCCCGTCCGTCCGGGGGAACGATCCGGTCGACCGGGTGCCGCAGGACTTCTTCCGCGACGAGCGGGACGGGCGCGACGGGCGCGAGGAGCAGCCCGGGGCGAACGACCGGACCCGTGAGCTGCCCCAACTCGACGAGCACGGCCGGCCCAGGCGCCGCTCCGACTGGGCCGAGGAGACGCCGCTGGACGACCTGCCGACGCTGGCGGACGAGCTGCTCGGCACCTTCGACGACGAGGACGACGACCGGCGCGGCCGCCGCCGCTGAGCGGTCCGGCCCAGGCCGTGGCACTCCCGCCGGACCGGCGGGAGTGTCAGAGCGGTGCCCCACAATGGGACGCGTACCTGAGGAGGGGCAGCAGACATGGCCGTATGGGACGACCTGGTGGGTCAGCCGCGGGTCGAGGAGCAGCTCGCCGCCGCCGCGCGCGACGCCGACGCGCTCGTGACCGCGCAGGCCGCCGGCGAGCCCGCTCCCGAGGCGTCCAAGATGACGCACGCCTGGCTGTTCACCGGCCCGCCGGGGGCCGGGCGGGACACGGCGGCCCGGGCGTTCGCGGCGGCGCTGCAGTGCGTGAGCCCGGACCGGGCGCTCGGCGGGGCGCCGGGCTGCGGCTTCTGCGACGGCTGCCACACCGCGCTCATCGGCACGCACGCCGACGTCGAGGTGGTGCGCACCGACCTGCTCTCCATCGGTGTGAAGGAGACCCGCGACCTGGTCCGCCGGGCCCAGCTCTCCCCGGCAGGCCGGCGCTGGCAGGTGATCGTCCTCGAGGACGCCGACCGCCTGACCGAGGGCGCGGCCAACGTCCTCCTGAAGGCGGTGGAGGAGCCCGCGCCCCGCACGGTCTGGCTGCTGTGCGCGCCGTCCCTGGAGGACGTGCTGCCGACGATCCGCTCCCGTTGCCGGCACCTGTCGCTGAGCACGCCCTCCGTCGCGGCCGTCGCCGACCTGCTGATCCGCCGGGACGGCATCGAGCCGGAGACCGCCCATGCGGCGGCCCGGGCCACCCAGGGCCACATCGACCGCGCGCGGCGGCTCGCCACGGACGAGCGGGCGCGGGCCCGCCGCTCCGTGGTGCTGAAGCTGCCGCTCCGGGTCGGGGACGTCGGCGGCGGGCTGCGAGCCGCGCAGGAGCTGATCGACGCGGCGACCGAGGATGCCAAGCAGGTCGCCGAAGAGGTCGACGTCAAGGAGACCGAGGAGCTGAAGGCGGCGCTCGGTGCGGCCCAGGGCGGCCGGATGCCGCGGGGCACGGCCGGCGCGATGAAGGAGCTGGAGGAGCGCCAGAAGCGGCGCCGTACGCGGACCCAGCGCGACAGCCTCGACCTCGCCCTCACCGACCTCACCGGCTTCTACCGCGATGTGCTCGCCCTCCAACTGCGGGCGGCGTCCGACCTGGCCAACGAGGACGTGCGGGACTCCCTGGAGCGGATCGCCCGCGACACGACCCCCGAGCGCACCCTGCGCCGGATCGAGGCCGTGCTGGCCTGTCGCGAGGCCCTGGACCGGAACGTGGCGCCGCTGCTCGCGGTCGAGGCGATGACGATGGCGCTGCGCGACTGACGCCGCCCGTGACACGGTCGCCCCCACCCGGGGACGACCCGGGCGCACGGGCCGGGGCGCCCGCAAGGGCGATTGGACACGGTACGTACTGGTCCCGATACGCTCCGGGGATGGACTCCAGGCGCCTCTTCCGCACCTCCACCACGGCCCTCGCGGCGGCCGGGCTGATCCTGTCGGGCTGCACGAGCGGCAGCGGCGCGGCCGCGCCCGCGCCGTCCACCACCTCCGGGGCGCCGGCCGCCTCGCTGCAGAAGTACTACACGCAGAAGGTGTCCTGGCGGGACTGCGGTGTGGCGAACTTCCAGTGCGCCACCGTGCGGGCCCCGCTCGACTACGCGAAGCCGGAGGGCGCCCAGATCGATCTCGCCGTCTCCCGGGCGAAGGCCACCGGCCCCGGCAAGCGGCTCGGCTCCCTCCTGGTCAACCCGGGCGGCCCCGGCGGCTCCGCCGTGGGCTACCTCCAGGGGTACGCGGGCATCGGCTACCCCGCCCCGGTCCGGGCGCGGTACGACCTCGTGGGCGTCGACCCGCGGGGCGTGGCCCGCAGCGAGCCGGTCGAGTGCCTGACCGGCCCGCAGATGGACACGTACACGCAGGCGGACGTGACGCCCGACAGCGCGGCAGAGAAGAAGGCGCTGGAGGGGGCGTACAAGGACTTCGCGGCGGCCTGCGAGAAGCGCTCGGGCAAGGTGCTGCCGCACGTCTCGACCGTGGAGGCGGCGCGCGACATGGACATCGTGCGGGCGGTCCTCGGCGACGAGAAGCTCTCGTACGTGGGCGCCTCGTACGGGACGTTCCTCGGCGCGACGTACGCCGAGCTGTTCCCGCAGCGGGTCGGGCGGCTGGTCCTCGACGGGGCGATGGACCCGTCCCTGTCCGCCGAGGACCTCAATCGCGAGCAGACCGGAGGCTTCCAGACCGCGATCGAGGCCTTCGCCGCGGACTGCGTGAAGCAGAGCGACTGCCCGCTGGGCACGGACTCCGTCCCGGCGGCCCTCGCCAACCTCCAGCGCTTCTTCCGGGAGACCGACGCGAAGCCGCTGCCGACGGGCGAGAGCCGGCAGCTGGGCGAGTCCCTCGCGACGACCGGTGTGATCACCGCGATGTACGACGAGGCCGCCTGGCCGCAGCTGCGGGAGGCGCTGACCCAGGCCATGAGCGGCGACGGCGCGTCGCTGCTCGCCCTGGCGGACAGCTACTACGAGCGGGAGCCGGACGGCTCGTACGCGAACCTGATGTTCGCCAACGCCGCCGTGAACTGCCTGGACCTGCCGCCGGCCTTCACCGGCCCGGCGGACGTCGACGCCTCAGTGGCGTCCTTCGAGAAGGCCTCGCCGGTCTTCGGCCGCAATCTCGCCTGGGCGGCCCTGAACTGCACCTACTGGCCCACCCCGGCCACCGGCCGCCCCCACCGCATCACCGCCGAGGGCGCCGCCCCGATCGTCGTGGTCGGCACCACCCGCGACCCCGCCACCCCCTACAAGTGGGCCCGGTCCCTCGCCGACCAGCTCTCCTCCGGCACCCTTCTCACCTACGAGGGCGACGGCCACACCGCCTACGGCCGCGGCAGCGACTGCATCGACACCGCGATCAACGCCTACCTCCTGGAAGGCACCGCCCCCAAGGACGGAAAGCGCTGCTCATAGCCCCCGCGCCGGCCTCCACGGGGGGTGGTCGGAGCACCCCCGGAAACTGTGTAGACTTGGCGACGCTGCTGCACCCACCATGGGACGCACGGCATGCCGCCTTAGCTCAGTTGGCCAGAGCAACGCACTCGTAATGCGTAGGTCTCGGGTTCGAATCCCGAAGGCGGCTCAGACTGAACCCCAGGTCAGATTCAATCTGACCTGGGGTTCTCTGGTTTCAGCGGACGCGGCGACGGAGTCGGGACCGTGCCGCGCGCGTGGCCGTGGTCTCAGTTCTGGTCCCAGCCGGGGGTTCGGCGGGCCCGGGGATCTGCGGCCGGAGCTGAGGGAGGAACGTGTCTCCCATCCGCCTCACGGCGGGCTTGCTGCCCGTGTGCAGCCTCGCGTGTCAGTCGGACAGGCGTCCGAAGATCAGGCTGCCGGGGGCGTCCAGGTCCGAGGAGTAGAAGAACTCCCTGACGGCGCGGATGAACTCGTGTCGGCTGATGCATCCGTCACCGTCGGTGTCCAGCTGGGCGAAGGTGTCCATGGCGCCGGGGTCGGTGATGTTCCAGACGTCCAAGTACTTCTTGAACTCGGCCTGGCTGATGGTGTTGTCGCCGTCGGTGTCCATGATGTCGAAGACGGCGTGCGGCACGCCCTCGACCATGTTGAAGCGGCTGGTGTCCACGCTCACCGCGCGGATGGCGAAGTGGTACTGCTCCTTGGAGAGACGGTTGGCGCCGTCCGCGTGACGCAGCAGCTCGGCCCACTGCATCTGGTACGAAGCCAGCAGCGCCTGCGCCCGGAGGTCCCTCTTGCCGATCTTGTAAGCGGCGAGGTAGCGGTCGACGATGTGCTGGTAGTCGCTCCAGTCGACGTAGCCGTCACCGTCGGTGTCGGTGGCGGCGAACATCTGGTCCAGCTTGAGGCTGATCGGGTCAGTGGTGGCGGTCGCCATGATTGCCCTTTCTCGAGAGTGAGGTGGCGGCGCGCATCCGCGCGTCCTCCCCGAGGCTAGGCCCGAGATCATTACCAAAAGCTGCCAAAAGCCCATGCCAGGGGCAAGTTCGCTCGATGATGCGAATCCTCTTCTCGGACGGTGTGATCTCAGGTGGATCGGGTATCGCATGCGGTTCTCACGCTGCCTGCGTGCCGGCGATACGCGACCAGTCACCCACCGCTGCCGCTGGAAGTTGTGAACTCGTCATGCGTGAGGTCTCGAGTTCGAATCCCGGAGGCGGCTCAGTTGAAACCCCAGGTCAGATCAACTCTGACCTGGGGCTTCGTGGTTCAGCGGACGCGGCGGCGGATCCGGCACGGGCGGACGGTGGGGCGCTGGTCCCAGCGCCTGCACGATCGCGGCGGTGTGCGCTTCGGCCTCGGCGTCATGACCGTCGCGGTGGACGCCGATCCGGCGGGCGAGGGACGCCGCGCCCGGCTCCCGTTACGGCCTGTCGCGAGGTGCCGGTCGGGGAGCCGCTGCGGGGCGGAAGGGTGATCTGGGCGGCTGGAGGAGTCCGCGCGGGGCGCGCCCAGGGCCCGCCCGGCCGGTCGCGGGGCGGACGGGCCCCGCACCGGGCTCAGTTGGTCGGCGTCAGGTGCGGCTGGTCGAAGGTGTCCGGGACCGGGAGGGTGTCCCAGTGGGAGACCGGCCAGGCGATGACGACGGCGCGGCCCACGACGTCGGTCAGGGGGACCATGCCGCCGCGCGGGTCGGACTGGTGGTAGCGGGAGTCCAGGGAGCTCTGGCGGTGGTCGCCCATCACCCACAGGTGGCCGCTCGGGACCGTGACCTTGAACTGGCCGGGCGCGTCCGTGCTGCACGGGGTGTTGCCGGCGAAGACGTACGGCTCGTCGAGCGGCTTGCCGTTCACCTTCAGCGGGCCCGTGCCCTTGCACTCGATCGTGTCCCCGGCGACGCCGATGACCCGCTTGATCAGGTGCTGTTCGCCGGCCGCCGGCATCAGGCCGATGAAACTCAGGAACTTCTGGGCCGCGTTGGGCTCCGCCACCGGGCGGCCCGCCAGCCAGTCACCGGGATCGCGGAAGACCACGACCTCGCCCCGGTCGGGCTCCGCCCCGAACCACGGGGTGAGCTTGTCGACCAGGACGCGGTCGTCCTGCTGCAGCGTGTTCTGCATGGAGCCCGACGGGATCAGGAAGGCCTGGAGCAGGAACGTCTTGATAAGGAAGGCCATCACCAGGGCGATCGCGGCCAGGAGCGGCAGCTCCAGCCAGGCGGGGCGGCCGCGCTTCGGCTTGCGACCGGCCGGCGGGGCCGGGTCGCCCTCCGGCTCCTCCCGCTCGGACCGCGCCTCGATCGCCACGTCCCCCACTTCCACTCCCCGGTCTCGTCGCACACCTGCCATGCCAACGGACCCTATGCCCCTCACCGCCCCGAAGGTGCCCGTCGGCCGTCCCGCACCACGTTCGAGTGACCCCTGAAGGGTGCCAATAGGGTGGCGGGCACGGCCAGGAGAACGGGGAGGACACCGGATGGGTGAGGAGCTCGAGGTCACCGAGCGCACGCGGCTGCGGCGGATGCGGGAGAAGGGGAGCCACCGGCGGGCCGATCTGGACGCCGTGCTCGCCGCCGGCTTCCTCTGTCACCTCGGAGTCGTCGTGGACGGCACCCCGATGGTGGTGCCCACGGTGTACGGGGTCGACGGCGACCGCGTCTACGTGCACGGCTCCGTCGCCAGCCGGAGTCTCGTGCAGGCCCCCGACGGCGTCGTGTGCCTCAACGTCACGCACATCGACGGGCTCGTGCTCGCGCGGTCCGTCTTCGAGCACGGCGTGAACTACCGCAGCGCCATGATCTACGGCGTCCCGCGCCTCGTGACCGATCCCGAGGAGAAGCTGCGCGGGCTGCGCGCGCTCACCGAGCAGTCCTCGCCCGGGCAGTGGGAGTACGTGCGGCAGCCGAGCCGCAAGGAACTCGCCGCGACCTCGCTCGTGGCGCTCGACCTCACCGAGGCCTCGGTGAAGATCGCGAGCGGGCCCCCGGACGACGGTGACGGGCCGGACGCCGAGCTCGGGCTCTGGGCCGGCGTGCTGCCGCTCGTCACCCGGTTCGGTGAGCCGGTGGCGGATCCGCTGCTGCCGGCCGGGATCGAACCGCCCGCCCACATCGCCGAGCGGGCCGGGCGGGTGGCCGGGGCGCCGTCGGGGGAGCCTGTCGGCGGCGTGTGACCCGTTCGGGTCTGCCCGGCGCCGTCTCGGCGCGCCCCGGGCGCGGGCGGCGGGTGTCATGGCGGGGGGAGCGTTCGCTTCCCCTGTCTCCGGCCCTGCTCGCCGCCATCCCTGAGGAGCACCTCATGCCCATGAACACGGTGATCTTTCCCGTCTCGGACCTCGACCGCGGCAAGGCCCTGCTCACCGCGCTGCTCGGGACCGGGCCCAGCATCGACGAGCCGTACTACGTCGGCTTCGACGTCGACGGCCGGCACTACGGGCTCGACCCCAACGGCCACGGGAAGGGGCTGACCGGGGCCGTGCCCTTCTGGGACGTCGACGACCTGCCCGGCACGCTCCAGAGCCTGCTCGCCGCCGGGGCCCAGGCCGTGCAGGACGTGCAGGACGTCGGCGGCGGCATGCAGGTGGCCACCGTGAAGGACGCGGACGGGAACATGATCGGGATCAGGTCGTCCGCCGGTAGCTAGGCCGCGCGCCCGCCGTCGTCGGTTGTCGGTGGTCGGTCGTCGGTCGGCCCGGTTGGGCGTCGGGCCCTCCGTCGGTGGCCCGGTCGCGGGTGGTCGGGCGGCCGCCCGGCTGGGCGTGAGGCCCTCCGTCAGTGGCCCCTCCGTCGGTGGTCGGGCGGCCCTTTCACCGGTGATCGGCCCGCCTGTTCGTCGGCCGTCGGCCCGTTCGCCCGTGGACCGTCGCCGTCAGGCGGGCCCGGTGAGCGCCAGTGCGTCCAGGGTGTCCCGGGCTGCCAGGACGTCCACCGCCGTGATCCGGCCGTCCAGGACGGTGAACGCGAAAACCGCCTCCGGTCCGCCGCCCGGTGCCGACCGCACCAGGCCCGCCGCGCCGTCGACGAGGGCGAGGCGGGCCTCACGGGTCCGTCCCGCCAGGCTCCGCGCCACCGCGTACGCCCCGTGCGCGGGCTCGGTCCCGGTCCGTACCGCCTCGGCGTCGGCCCGCAGCACCACGTCCGGGTCCATCAGCGCGAGGAGCGCCTCCGTGTCGTCCGCCCGCGCGGCCGCCAGGAACGCCGCGACGGCCTCCTGCTGGCGCGCCGGGTCCGGTTCGGGCATCTCTTCCGTGCCCTGGACCCGGCGTCGCGCCCGCGCGACCAGTTGGCGGGTGGCGGCGGGGGTCAGGTCGACGACGGGCGCGATCTCCTCGTTCGGCACGCCGAAGGCGTCGTGCAGCACGAAGGCCAGCCGCTCGGAGGGCGGCATCGTGTCCAGGACCGCTTCCTCCGGCCCTCGTGGGTCATCGGGTACGGGCGGCCGGTTCGCCCGGTCTCCGGGCTCGCGCCGCGCCTCGCGCGAGCGCAGGAGGTCCAGACACACCCGGGCGAGGGCGTCCAGGTCCGCCTCGGAACCGGTCAGGCGGGAGCCGGCCGCCGTCAGGGCGGCGTCGGCCTCGTCGTACGAGCCGAGCAACCGGAACGCGACCGCGCGCAGTCGCGTCCGGTGCTCCTCCACGCTCACGGTGAGCACGGCGTGCGCGTCCGTCGGGCGGCGTCAGTCGCCGTGGCCGGGTCCGCCGCTGCCGAAGCCTCCGCTGGAGATCCCGCCCCACTTGCGCTTCTCCTCGGTCGGCGGGTCGGGGTTGGGCTCGGAGCCGTCCTTGAGCTGGTAGGGCATGAGCCGGTGCTCGCCGTCGGTCTGCGGCATCTCCGCCGGCCGGCGGTACTCGGTCGTCTCACCGGGGAGTGCGTCGGTGTCGGGCCGGTGGGGCTGGGTCTCGGGGTCGGGCGGGGGGAGTTCCTTGTTCTTGAGCCTGATACCGAGCGCGAAGGCACCGATCAGGACGAAGACCACGACGAGACCGCCGATGACCTGCCCGAGGCCGGACTGCCAGACACCGGCCGCCGTGGTGACCTGTGCCGAATCCACGAGGAAAGTGTTCATACTCCAGCATTACCCCGTTTCCGACCGTTTGTTCCTATGAGTACACCCGAAGTCCTTCGCGGAGCCCGCCCGAAGTCCCTGCGGAGCCCCCCGAGCGCCTTGCAGAGCCCTCCCGCCCCGAAAAACGGGGTGAAACATTTCCCCCGGCCCATCGCGTCAGTGAGGTGTAGGCGCGAACGAGCGCCGAGAAGCACCACGACGCACCACACAAGCGAACTCGTGACAGCGATGGAGGGGAGGGGCATGAGAACGTCCCGCGCGGACGAGTTCCTGGAGTTCGCCTCCGCCCGTACGGGGCATCTGTTCCGCTCGGCATGCCTTCTGACCAGCGGCGACACCCATCTCGCCGAGGATCTGACGCAGGAGACCCTGGGCCGGATGTACGCCCTCTGGGGGCGGGCGAACCGCATCGGAAACCCCGCGGGCTACGCCCAGACCGTGCTCGTACGGACCTTCCTCAGCCACCGGAGGCGCCGCTCGGCCACCGAGCGCCCCCTCGGGGAGCTGCCCGACCGGGCTCCCGAGACCGGCGAGGACCCTGCCCTGCGGATCGCCCTGCTCGACGCCCTCGCCGGCCTCGCGCCCAAGGACCGGGCGGTGGTGGTCCTGCGCTACTGGGAGGACCGCAGCATCGAGGAGACCGCGGACGCCCTGCACGTCAGCTCGGCCGCCGTCCGCACCCGCTCGGTGCGCGCTCTGGCGAAGCTGCGGGAACGGCTCGGCGGAAGCATCGCCGAATTCGCCGCCCGCTGACCCCGGCCGGCGGCCCCGCCGCCCGCCGACCCCATACTTTTCCCACCCACGAACCGGAGACGGTGATCTCGGCATGCCTCAATACGGAGAGCACGGACCGCACGACGAGCTCGACCCGACGGACGGATACTTCGAGGAGGAGCTCGGCGCGGTCCTGCGTCACACCGGCGAAGGCTTCGCCGCCGACGACCGGCGCGAGCTCGTTACCGGCGGGCTCGCCCGCGGCCGGCGCCGGCTGTTCCGCCGCCGCCTGGCCGTGACCGGCGGCGCCCTCGCCCTCGCCGCGATCGGCGTGGGCGGTGTGTACGGCGGTTCGGTCCTCGGCGGCAGCGGCGGCCCCGATCAGGTCTCGGTCGCCGGGCCCAAGCCGGGCGGCAGCAGCAGCGGCGCCGCCGAACAGGGGAAGGGCATGGCCGAGATCCCCGTCACCGATCTCGCCGCCGTCCTCAAGGCGAACACCCCGGCCGGGGACTGGCAGATCGACAACCTCGGGGGCACCGGTCAGGCCGTCTCCGGCATCTACGACGACGGCAAGGGCAAGGCGGCCGTCTCCGTCGGCCTCTACCGCGCCGGCAAGAGCGCCGAGACCGGTCTCGACCAGGTGACCTGCCCGGACAAGGCGGCCGTCCCGTACGACGCCTGCACGACCGCGCGGGTGCCGGGCGGCGGGCGGCTCATGGTCTTCCAGGGGTACGAGTACCCGGACAAGCGGGTCCTCACCAAGAACTGGCGGGCCGTGCTGCTGACCGCGGACGGCTTCATCGTCGACGCCAGCGAGTACAACGCGCCGGCCGAGAAGGGCGCCGAGATCAGCCGCGAGACCCCGCCGTTCGGCGCGGCCCAGCTCAAGTCGCTGGTGCTGGCGGACGGCTGGCGTCCGCTGCTGAAGCAGCTCCCCGTTCCCGTGCCCCCGAAGGGGAAGCCGACCGCCGGTGACGCCGCCCCGCCGGCGGAGCCCAGCCCCGCCGTCGTCCAGGCGACCCTGCGCTCGCTGCTGCCCAAGGGCAAGGGCCTCAAGGTCGTCGACAAGGGCGGCGAACAGGGCTACGGCTACCTGGTCGTCGACGACGGCAAGGGCGCGAGCCTCGTCGGGATCGACGTGCAGCCCCACATGAACGACGTCCGCGACGACCTCTTCGGCACGGGCGACGTCCAGACCCTGCCCGACGGCACCGTCGTGAAGCTGGACAAGCGGCCCGGCGAGAAGGGCGGTGCGGGCGTCGTCTGGTGGAGCGCCGACACCATGGCCACGGACGGCTTCCGGGTTGTCGTCTCCTCGTTCAACACCGCCGCCCAGCACGAGGCCGCGACCCGCGCGGAGCCGGCGCTGACCACCGAGCAGCTGAAGGCGATCGCGCTCAGCCCCAAGTGGCGGCAGCTGACCGGGAGCGCGCGCTGATCGCGGCACCGGTCGGGCCGTTCTGAGTGACCGCGCGTACTGATCGCGGCACCGGTCGGGCCGTTCTGAGTGACCGCGCGCGTTGATCCCGGGGTGGTCAGGCCGCATCGAACGTGAGGGTCCGGGTCCCGGCGGGGGCCCGGGCCCTCGCTTCTCCGCGGCCCAGCCCGCCCCGCCGTCGGACTGTCCCCGCCTCGGGCGGCCGAGCAGCCGGGCCACGGCCAGGATGGCGGGTCGGGTCCTGCCGGGTCGTCACTTCGCGTCCGAGTACCTCTCGACGGTCGCCGTCGTGAACGGGAAGCGCACCGGCGTCTCGCCGAACGCGATCCGTCCCGCCTCGTCGCCCGCCGCGCGGATCGCCGCCGTCACCGCCTCGGCCTCCTCCGCCGGGCAGTGCACGATCACCTCGTCGTGCTGGAAGAAGACCAGCTCGGCGCGCATTCCGGCGGTGGCGCGCCGCAAGGCCGCCAGCATCAGCAGGGCCCAGTCGGCGGCGCTGCCCTGGACGACGAAGTTGCGGGTGAACCGGCCCCGGGCGCGGGCGTCCGTCGACGCGTAGCCCGGCACGTACCCGTCCGCCCCGCCCTCCTGGGAGCCCCCGGACCCCGGTGGGCCCCCGGAGTCCGGGGGCAGCTCGGACGGGGGGATGCCCGCCTCCCCGTCCTCGTCGGTGCCCGCCGCCCGTGGGCTGGTGCGGCCCAGCCAGGTCCGTACGAGCCGGCCCTCCTCGCCCGCCCGGGCCGCGTCGTCCACGTACGCGACCGCGCGCGGGAAGCGGCGGCGCAGCGCGGCCAGGTTCTTCAGACCGTCACCGCTGGTCTGCCCGTAGATCGCGCCCAGCAGCGCGAGCTTGGCGTGGTCGCGGTCGCCGGAGAAGGCCCGGTCGGACAGCCGGGTGTACAGGTCGTCGGGGTGCCCCGCGACCTCCATCAGCCCCGGGTCGCGCGAGATCGCGGCCAGCACCCGCGGCTCCAGCTGGTCGGCGTCGGCGACCACCAGCCGCCAGCCCTCGTCGGCGACCACGGCCCGCCGTATGACCTTCGGGATCTGCAACGCGCCACCGCCGTTGGTGGTCCAGCGGCCGCTGACCGTGCCGCCCGGCAGGTACTCGGGACGGAAGCGCCCGTCCCGCACCCAGTCGGCCAGCCAGGACCAGCCGTGCGCGGTCCAGATCCGGTACAGCTTCTTGTACGCGACGAGCGGGGCGACGGCCGGATGCGCGATCTCCTCCAGCTCCCAGCGCCGGGTGGACCGCACCCGGATGCCGGCCTGCGCGAAGGCCTTCAGGACGTCGGCGGGCAGATCCGGTCTGACCCGGCGCCCGAAGGCCGCGGACACCTCGTCCGCCAGCTCCGCGAGCCGGCGCGGCTCGCCCCCGCCCGCGTACCGCTCGCCGAGCAGCTCGTGCAGCAGCTCCCGGTGCACGTCGGCCCGCCACGGCAGCCCGGCCCGGTGCATCTCGGCGGCGATCAGCATCCCCGCCGACTCCGCCGCCGTGAGCAGCCGCATCCGGCCGGGGTGCTCGGCCCGGTCGTGGCGGTGCTGCTGTTCCGCGTACACGGCGAGAAGCGCGTCGAAGGGGAGTGTCGTGGTGGTGGCCGCCGGCTCGAAGAGGGAGTCCTGCGTGGTCGGTTCGGCGGCTCTGAGTGGCGGGTCGGGCGGCACCGGCGCGTTCCGGAGCCGGGCCCATGCGGCCGCTGCCGAGCGGGGCTCGCCGAGCCGGCCCTCGTGACCGAGGAGGAGCTGCTCGGCGTCCTCGATGTCGTAGCACCGCTCCACCCGCACGCCCGCGGCGAGCAGCCGCGGATACACCTCGGCGGTGTTCCGCCACACCCAGCGGGCGACGTCCGGCCGGGAGCGGACGGCCGCCACCAGGTCCGCCTCGCGCCGCACCTCCCCGGCGGGCAGGCCGTCGCCGCCGAGGGGGACGAGCAGTGCCCCGTCCCCCTCCGGCTCGGGCGCGAGCGCCCACCTTTCGTTCACGGGTGCGAGTCTGGCACCCAGCACTGACAAAGGGGGCTTTCGGGCCGTTCTGTCTGGTAATGCCGTCAGGTGCCAGGGAGACGCCGTCAGGGCGGCGCGCCGTCGGGTCGCCGGGCGGCGGGGGCGGCGGTCGTCGGGCCGTCGGGTCGCCGGGCTGCGGGCTGCCGAGCGGTCGGGGCCTCGGGAGGGCGGGGCCTCGGGAGGGCGGGGGCGAGGGATCCGGCGTCCGGCCCCGCCGTCACGCCGCCCTGTGGAACAGGGCGGCCGCCTCTCCGCGGGAGCCGACGCCGAGCTTGTTCAGGATGTTGGCGACGTGGAACTTCACCGTGGACTCGCTGATGTGCAGCTCCTGCGCGATCTGCCGGTTGCGGTGCCCGAGGGCCAGGTGGGTCAGGACCTCGATCTCGCGCCCGCCGAGGCCGCTCAGCGGGTCCATCGCGGCGACCGGGGCGTCCGGGGTGGACAGCGGCAGGGTCGCGGCGAGCGTCGTGCCCCAGCCGGGCACCGCGTCGAGCTCCAGGCGCCCGCCGAGGACCTCCAGGCGGTCGGTGACGCTGCCCGCGCCCACCGGGCAGGCGTCGAGGAGGCCGGGCCCGTCGTCCCGCACGGTCGCGCGCAGTTCGTGCTCGGTCAGCGTCCAGCCGACGTGCACCCGGGACACCGCCTCCTGCTCCAGTACCACCAGGAGCAGCGCCCGGACGATCGCGCGTGCGCCGTGCGCCAGGTCCGCCGGGAGGGTGCGGGTGGCGTCGGGGCCGTCCGGGGGGCCGAGTTCGAGCCGTACCGGGCTGTGCCGCAGCATCGGGCGCAGGTCGTCCGCGAGCCGGGCGAAGGCCTCGAACGCGGGTTCCTCCGCCACCGAGCGGTCCCGCTGGGACTCGGCCCGCAGCTCGATCAGCGCCGACACGGCCAGATCGGTGGCGGTCGCGCGGGCGGCGGAGTCGTCCAGGGCGCGGCTGCGGAGCACCCCGAGCAGACCGGAGAGGGCGGCCGCGTGCGCGGTGGTCAGTTCGGCGGTGACCCGCGCCCGCGTGTCGGCTGCCGCCCGCGAACGGGCCAGTGCGCCCGGCATCGCCTCGCTCGCGAAGCGGTCGAAGTGGCTGGTTACCAGGTCCCACAGGGCCTGGACCAGGGCGAGTTCGGCCGGTCCGACGGGCCTTGCGCCGTCCTCCCGTACGAGCACGAGGACCGATCCCCGGGGCGTGGCGTCGCTCCGTACCGCGATCACGTCGCGTTCCGCCCCGCCGACGGCCGCGGCCCGGCCCTGCCACGGCCGGCCGGCGTCGACGGCGGCCAGGAGCGGGGTGAGCTCGGCGGCGGTGAACGGCACGTCGACGTCACCGGTCCGCTTGAACGGCGAGTGCGCGCAGTGCGTGGAGAGTTCGGCGGCGGCGCGGTGCGGGACGAGCGGGGCGAGGAGCTCGGACAGGCGGGGCAGGATTTCGCCGAGGGGTTGGCGCAGGATGTCGTGCGCGGCCAGGAGGGCGGTGAGGGCGGCGGGTTGGGAGGTGAGCTCCGGGGTGGCCGGCGGAACGGCTCCGGCCGGGGGCGGTTCGGTGGCGGCCGCTTCGGCCGTGAGGGGCCCGGCCGCGGCGGGCTCGGCTGCGGGAGGGGTCGGGAGGGGTGCCGTGGGGTCCGCCATGAGTTCCATGGGGGCAGGCTACGGCCGTTCTTTCGGTCAGGTGGGCCTGTTCGTTCGGATGGCGGGGGCGGAGTGGTCCGTGACGGAGGCTTGTCCCATCGAAACCGAGTTCAGGACATGGGGGAACCATGGAAGCGATCGTGTACGAGGAGTTCGGCGGCCCCGAGGTGCTGCGCCACGAGGCGGGCGTGACGGTGCCCCTGCCCGGACCCGGTGAGGTACGGGTGAAGGTGGCGGCGGTCGGCGTCAACCCGGTGGACTGGAAGCGCCGTTACGGGTGGGTGGAGGCGTTCTACCCGACGGCGTTCCCGGCGGTGCCCGGTCTGGAGTTCGCGGGCACGGTCGACGCGCTCGGCGAGGGAGTCACCGAACTGGGTGTCGGCGACGAGGTGTTCGGCTGGAGCAGGACCGGCGCGTACGCCGAGTACGCCATCGCCGACGTCGTCGCCCGCAAGCCCGCGGGCCTGTCCTGGGAGAGTGCCGCGAGCATTCCGGTCGCCGGCGAGACCGCCAAGCGCGTCCTGGAACTGCTCGGAGTGGAGCGCGGAGAGACGCTGCTCCTGCACGGCGCCGCGGGCGCGGTCGGCGCGGTCGCCGCCCAGCTGGCCGTCGCGGCCGGCGTGACGGTGATCGGCACAGCGTCCGAGCGGAACCACGCGTTCCTGCGGGAGCTGGGCGTGACCCCCGTGACGTACGGGGAGGGCCTGGGCGACCGGGTTCGCGCGGCAGCCCCGCAGGGCGTCGACGCGGTCTTCGACGCCGCCGGTCACGACACCCTGCCCGTGTCGATCGAGCTGCTCGGCGGCGAGACCTCGCGCATCGTGACCATCGCGGCCACGGACGCGGCCGAGCACGGCATCGTCTTCTCCGGTGTCACCGTCGAGGCGGCGACCGCCCGCGAGTGGCTGACCGGGCTCGCGGCCCTGGCGGTGGACGGCCGGCTGCGGCTCGACATCGCGGACACCCTGCCGTTGAAGGAGGCGGCGCGGGCGCAGGAGCTGAGCGAGGCGGGGCACGTGCGGGGGAAGCTGGTGCTGCTGCCGTAGGGAGTCCGGCCGGCCGGTGGCATCGCGATCAGCGGCGGGGCGGCCCGGTCAGCCCGGGTGGGGGAAGCGGCGGCGCGGTCCGGGATCACGGGGGTGTTCCGGGCCTCGCTCAGGGGTGTCCCGGGCCTCGTGCCTCGCCCAACGTTGTCCCGGGCCTCGCTCCCGGGTGTCCCGGGGCTTGTTCAAGGGTGTCCCCGGGCCTCGCTCCCGGGGGCGGTCCGCGGTCGCGGGGGCTAACCTCGCCGGGTGAGCACACCCGCCGATCGCATCAAGATCTGGTTCCGTTTCGTCCCCCGCGAGGGCTGGCTTCCGCAGGACACCGAGGGGTTGTGGGCCGTCCGGGTCGGCGAGGGCACGGCTCAGGTGGCGAACGTGCCGTTCCTGCAGGACGGCGTGGCCGAGGGGGACGTCGTGCGCTACACGACGGACGCCGAGGGCATGCACTGGGCCACGGGCCGGGCGGCCGCGTCCGGGAACGTCACGGTCCGCGTCCTGCCCGTCCGCTCCGGGCCCCTCGGCCCGGACGCCCGGGCGGTCCACGAACGCCTCGCGCCCTTCGGACTCGGTGGCGAGTCCTTCAGTGGCGACTTCCCGCTCGTGGCCCTCACGGTGCCGGCCGATGCCCCGATGAGGGAGATCAAGGCGGTGCTGGAGCGGGGGACGGAGGACGGGTGGTGGCACTGGGAGACGGGCTGCACGACGGAGGCGTGGAACGCGGCGTGACCCTTGACCGCCGACCCGCGCCGCGGGCCGCCGGAGGGAACACGCGCCGGCTGCCGACGCCGTCCGGGGGCAGGCCCACTCGCCCTGCCCGCACGGAGGGGCGAGGCCCGGTCGGACGCGGGCCTGTCAGAACCAGCCGGCTTTGAGGACGGTGTGGCCCGACGCCGCCGCTCGTGCGTAGAAGGCGCGGAGGTCCCGGTGGTGCGATCGGAAGATCTCGCGGACCGTGGTCTCCGGCCAGCCCGGGCCGAAGGAGGCGTGGATCCCGGCACCTGCGCGGGACCACAGGTCGTCGAAGGACACCGAGGTCAGGAAGGCCGCGGCCCGCACCGTCTCGTCCGGCGTGAGCAGCATCAGGGGCGGATGGGCGAGCCGTTCGGAGGGGGCCCCGGCGGGCTGGCGGCCGCCGAAGACCGGGAGCCAGGCGTCGCTCTCGGCGCTCGCCTCGTACAGCTCGTGGAGTGTCCGGAAGTCCTTCTCGACGGAGTCGGACACCCCCGCCGCACACTCGACCTCGTGGTTCTCCCAGGCCATGCCCATGAAGGCGGTCAGCCACACGTGGTCGTCCCGTAGGTCCGTCTCCGCCGCAGCGCGCAGGTGCAGATGCACGGTCGCCCCCCTTTGCCCCCGATTAGGTGTCCGTTCAGGGGAAGCTATCGCCCGCCACTGACAGTCGGGCGGGGCTGCGTGCGCCGGCCCGAGGCCGTTTCCGCGACTCGCCCCCAGGCCGTCCTGGGACTCGCTTTCCGGACCCCCGGCGAAGCGGGACGGGACAGGGACCCGGCTCCGACCCCAGTCCCTGTCCCGTCCCGACTCACCAGCCTCGCCCCTCAGCGCGACAGCCGCCACGCGGGGACGGTCGCCGCCGCCGTCGCGACCGCCGCGCAGATCCCCGCCGCCAGGCCGAGGGCGGCCCAGGGGACGGCCATGGCGACCGGGGCGGAGAGGGCCGCGAGGCCGGTGCCCAGGGTGCCGAGGCAGAGGGCCGTGACGGCCAGGCCCAGGACCGCGCCGATCGCCGTGGCCAGCAGCGACTCGCCCGCGACCACCCGCAGGACCTGCGCCCGGGTGGCGCCGGCCAGGCGGAGGGCGGTCAGTTCGGGGCCCCGGACCGAAGTGGCCATGAGCAGGGTGTTGGCCAGGGCGATCACCGTGTAGACGAGCGCGATGCCGAGGACCAGGAGCAGGCCGAGACGGGTCTGCGGGGTCGTCGTCGGATGGGTGGCGGCCGCCCAGGCGTCGGCCGTCCGTACGGTCCCGCCGGGCACGCGCACCGGCCGGTCCGCGTCGATCCGGTCGACCGTCGCGCCCGGCGCGTTCGCCCAGGTCACGTACGGTCCGTTGGCGCCCGTCCCCTTCGCGAGCACCGCCACGACACGCAGCCGCACCGGCCCCCGGCCGTCCGCCCGCCACACCTCGACCGTCTCCCCGACGGTCCGTCGCTCGAACTCCTCGTTCACGACGATCGATCCGTCGTCCAGCTTCCGAAGGTCGCCCGCGACCACCGGCAGCCGCGCGTACGAGGCCCAGGCGGCCGGGTCGGCGACGGCCCGTGCGCCGTACTTGACCAGGGCCTCCGCCCCCTCCCGTACGAAGACCGAGGTCGCTCCGGTGGAGGCGACCGACGCGCGGGGCACGGACGAGGGCGCCGGGGGCACGGGCGTGGGCGCCGGGGGCACGGGCGCAGAGGCGGCCGGGAGCGGGAGGGCCTTCCCCGGCGTCGTCACGTACGCCGCCGTCGTCTGCCGCCGGGCCTCTGCCGCCTTGGCGCCCGTCACCGTCGCCGCCGAGCCGAGGAGCGTGCCCGCGAGGGCGACCGTCACCAGGACCGGGGCGGCGACGGCGGCGGTACGGCGGACGGCCGCCGCGCTGTTCTCCCGTACGAGCATCCCCGTCGCCCCCCACAGCCGTACCGCCCGTGCGGCCGGCCGCACGAGGAGCGGGGAGAGCAGGGCGACGCCCGTGATCAGCAGCATCGGCTGGGTCGTGTACGTCTTGCGCTTCAGGAGCTCGGACGGCTCCGTGACGCACGTCCACACCATCAGGCCCACGCCGGTCAGGAGCAGGGCCGCACCCAGCAGCGCCCTGCCCCGCGGCAGGACGTCGGCGTCGACGTCCGCCTCGCGCAGGGCGGCCGTGGGCCCGACCCGCCCGGCCCGACGGGACGCCGCCAGCGCACCCGCCAGGGCGACGGTCGTCCCGGTCCAGAAGGCCAGGTGGTACGGCCAGGCCGCCGCCCCCGGGTCGATCGCGAACCACGACGGGGCCGCCCCGCCGTCCACCAGCACCCGGGCGAGCCGGGAGGCGCCCCAGGCGCCGAGCAGGCAGCCGGCGGCGGAGGCCGCGATCCCGACACCCGTCGCCTCGGCGAGGAGCATCCGCCGAACCTGGCCGGGGGTGGCTCCGGCCATCCGCAGCAGGCCGTACTCGCGGCGCCGCAGCGCCACGGCGAAGGCGAAGGTCGAGGCGACGACGAAGACGGAGACGAAGGTGGTCACGCCCCCGGCGGTGCCGAGCAGGGCGTTGAGGGTGACGAGCGCCTGGGCGTCCCGCGCCGCCTCCGGGTCGACCGCCCGTCGCTCCGCACCGGTGAGGACCCGCGCCCGGTCGCCGACGAGGGCCCGGACCTCGGCCGCGGGGGCGTCGACCCCGACGGCGTCGGGACCGTCGGGGGGTGCGGCGGCGAGGGGGATGCCAGCAGCAGGAGTAGCAGAACGAGGAGGAGCAGCAGGAGTAGCAGAAGGAGGAGCGGGAGCGGCCGGGGTGGTGGTGTCGGTGGCGGACGTCGTGACCGTCCATCGGGCGCGCAGTTCGCGCAACAGTTCTCTGTCCACAGGCTGTGGACGGTCGAGTGGTGTCGTCACCACGGCCGTTCCCGGTCCGCGCCGCACCTCCACGGCGATCCGGTCCCGACCCTGCACGACCACGGGTGACGAAGCGAATCGCTCCGGGGCGCGCTCGGGCGCACGGAGGGTGGCGGACAGTCCGAGCCCCATGACGGCGACGAGCCCGACCCCGAGCGTCAGCGCGGTGAACCCGCCGACGAAGGAGGCCCAGCGGGCCCGCAGCCCGGCAAGAACGACGGTCAGCACGGGGCACCTGCCTTCCGGGCCACGGCGGCCCTGGTGGTCGGGGCGAGGGGCACGGCCGTCTCCAGCCCCGCCATGCGCGCCGCCACCGCGTCCGTCGTGGGCCCGGTCAGTTCCCCCTGCACCCGCCCGTCGACCAGGAAGACCACCCGGTCGGCGCAGGCCGCCGCCACCGGGTCGTGGGTGACCATGACGATCGTCTGCCCGTCGCCGTCGACCAGTGCACGCAGCATGGTCAGCACCTCGCGGCCGGTGGCCGAGTCGAGGGCACCGGTCGGCTCGTCGGCGAAGAGGACCGCAGGGCGGGTGATCAGGGCGCGGGCGAGGGCCACGCGCTGTTGCTGGCCCCCGGAGAGCTCCCCGGGGCGGTGGCGCTCGCGGCCTGAGAGTCCGACGCGGGCGAGGGCGTCCCGTACCTGCGTACGGGACGGGCGGCGGCCGGCCAGCCGCAGCGGCAGGGCGACGTTCTGGGCGGCGGTGAGCGACGGCAGCAGGTTGAAGGACTGGAAGACGAAGCCGATCCGGCCACGCCGCAACAGCGTGAGGCGGCGCGGGCTCAGGCCCGCCAGCGGGACCCCGTCGATCTCCACGCTGCCCGCCGTCGGGCGGTCGAGGCCGGCCGCGCACTGCAGCAGCGTCGACTTGCCCGAGCCGGACGGGCCCATGACGGCGGTGAACGTCCCGGCGGGAAGGTCGAGATCCACCCCGTCGAGGGCGCGCACGTCTCGGTGGTGGCGGCGCAGACCGCGAATGCGCACCGCCACGGGCGCCACGGCTCCGGACGCCGGTGCCGGAGCGGGTGTCGGAGCCGGAGCCGACGCGAACGCCAGGGGCGACGCGATCGCCAGGGGCGACGGGGTCGTCAGGGTCGACCGAGCCGGAGGGGCCGACGGGGTCGTCAGGGTCGACGGAGCCGGACGGGTCGACGGGGCCGCCAGGGCCGGCCGGCCGCCCGGCTGGGTCGGCTGGGTCGACGGGTCCGGAGGGCCCGACGGGAGCTTCGAGGGGTTCGGTCGCATGCCTCAAGCGAACCGTTTCCGCGCCTCCCGATCACGACCACCAGCAGGCGTCCCCGAGGTAGTGCCAGGCCTACCTACCGGTCCGCCCGCCCCTCCCGTACCGCCGTCGCGAAGATCTGCAGCGCATCCAGCGGCTCCCGCCCGCCCAGCAGTTCGCGCAGGTCGCTCTTCACGCCCGAGCCGTCCAGAAAGCCGTGCGCGATCGCCGAGTACGTGCTCGCGAGCATCGGCACCTGGAAGGCCTGCGCCCCGGACGCAGCGAGGGCGGAACGGACCTCCGCGAGCGTCACCGGCGCGTACGTGGCGCCCAGCGCCTCCGCCAGCTCCGCGCCGCCCAGGGCGCGCTCGCCGACCAGTTCGTAGACGCGGCCCGCGTGCGGTGCCGGATCGGAGGCCACGGAGACCGCGACGTCGGCGAGGTCCGCGCGGGCGACGGCGGCGAGACCGCCCGTGCCGAGCGGACCGGTGAGCCGGCTGTCGGCGCCGGGCGTGGCGATCCAGGTCAGGAACTCGGCGTAGAGGCCGTTGCGCAGGATCGTCCAGTCCGCCGTCGACCGCCGCAGCCGCCGCTCGGTCCAGCGGTGGGCCAGTGCGTACGTGAGGTGGTCGCCGTCCCCGGAAAGGCTCGTGTAGACGACGTGACCGACGCCGGCCCGCTCCGCGGCCGAGATCGCGGCCTCATGGCGGGCGACGACCACGTCGTCCTCCCCGTACCCGGCCGAGATCAGCAGCAGCGTGTCGATCCCGGCGAAGGCCTCCGGGAGCGTGTCCGGGGCGTCGAAGTCGACGTGCCGGGTGCCCGGCAGACCGGCGCGGGTGCCGAGGACGACGTCCTCGCGGCCGGCGACCCGCTCCGCGACGAGCGAGCCGAGTGCGCCGGAGACACCGGTGACGAGCAGCATGGATTCCCCCTGAGCATGGATGATGGCGGTGAAGTGAGCGCCCGGGACCATCGTGCCGAGGCGGGGAGGATCTCGTAAGGAGGCACATTGATGTCGGAGGGGCACACCGACGTAACCACCCGGGTGGGCGTCGGGACCGAGGCCGTCCCGGACGTCGCCACTCCGGACGGCACCGCCCCCGACGTCGCCGCCCCGGTCGTCAGCTGCGCCGACGAGTGCGGCGTGCGCGATGTCCAGGACCGGCTGGGTGACAAGTGGACCGTCCATGTGGTCGTCGAACTGGCCGCCGGGCCAAGGCGGTTCAGGGAGCTTCAGCGTCTCGTCGAGGGCGTCTCGCAGCGCATGCTCACCTTCACGCTGCGCCGCCTGGAACGGGACGGCCTCGTCGCGCGACAGGTCTTCCCGACCACTCCGCCGCAGGTCGAGTACTCCCTCACCGACACCGGCCACAGCATGACCCACCTGATCAGGCAACTGGTCGACTGGTCCCTCGACCACCGGGCCGTCATCGCCCGGTCCCGCGAGGCGTTCGACGCGAGGCATCCCGCATGAGCGCCGACAAGAACGAGAACACGAACAAGAACAAGAACAAGAACAAGAACAGCGACGAGAGCAAGAGTCGGAGCAGGAGCCAGGGCAAGGGCGAGAGCAGGAGCAAGGGCAAGAGCGAGGGCGGGAACGAGAGCATGGGCGCAGGCGTGGGCACCGTAGGAGAGGCCCTCAAGGCGCTCTACGGGGACGGCCGCGACGACCACGCGCTCGACACCGCCGCCTCCCTCCTTGCCGCCGATCGCTCGGCCGACGCCGAACTCGCCCGGCGGGGACGCGAGTTCGTCCGCACTCTGTGGACACGCGGCTGGCAGCCCGCCGATCTCGTCCGCATGGCCCGCCGCGAACTCGCCGACGAGCACGTGCGCCTGCTCGTCTCGCTCGTACGGTCCGAGACGGCCGGCTACGAGCGGCTCCCGCACCGCTGGCAGGCCCAGCTCGACGCGTTCGACCCCGAGGAGAGGCCGCCGGCCGACCGCTTCTCCAACGCGACCACCACGCTGGAGCTCTACCGGCTCCTCGTACGGCTGCCCCGCCTCGACGCCGTCGGGCCAGTGCCCGGCGAGGCCCTGCCGCCCGCCGTCGCGGGCGAGCCGAAGATGCTGACCAGGATCCGCGCGCTGCTCGCCAAGGCCGAGGCGACCACCTACGCGGAGGAGGCCGAGGCCCTGACGGCCAAGGCCCAGGAGCTGATGGCCCGGCACAGCCTCGACGAGGCGTCGCTGGCCGCCGGAGCGCCCTCGCCGGAGACGCCCGGGGCCATCCGGATCGGGGTGGACCCGCCGTACGAGCAGGCCAAGGCGATCCTGCTCGACGCGGTCGCCACGGCGAACCACTGCCGGGCCGTGTGGAACGAGGCCTATGGCTTTTCGACGGTCGTCGGTTTCGAGGCCGATCTGGAACCGGTCGAGCTGCTCTACACCTCCCTGCTCGTCCAGGGCACCGCGGCGATGACCCGGGCGGAGGCCGAGCAGCGCAAGGGCGGCCGCAAGCGCACCAAGTCCTTCCGGCAGTCCTTCCTGCTCGCCTACGCCAACCGGCTCGGCGCCCGCCTCTCCGCGACGACCCGCCGGGTCGCCGCCGAGACCCCGACGCTGCTCCCGGCCCTCGCGTCGCGCGAGGTGGCGGTCACCACCCGCACGGACGAGCTGTTCCCGGAGACCCGGACGACCCGGGTCCGCGCCGCCTGGGACGAGGCGGGCTGGGACCATGGGACGTCTGCGGCGGACCGCGCTGGCCTGGGCGCGCCACCGCGGGGCGAGATCCGGTAGCGGACCTGCCGCCGCGACCGCGGGGCGGGATCCGCTGGCGGGCCTGGGCGCGCCACCGCGGGGCGGGACCGCTGGCGGACCTGTCGCCGCGGACTCGCCGGCTCCCAGGGCAGACGGGGGCGCCTCGCCGCCTCCCAGGACAGGGGCGCCTCGCCGGCTCCCGGGACCGACAGGGGCGCCTCGCCGCCTCCCAGGACAGACAGGGGCACGTCGCCGCCTCCCCGTCACCTCGTCGGCCGCCTCCCCGCCCGCAACGCCTCGAATGCCTGATTCGCCCGCCGTCGCGACTAGGCTCGCCCCATGAGCTGGCTCCGGGCGCTGAAGGAGACCGCGCGCTCGGGGCTCCGGGTCGAGCGCCGGCGGTTGGAACCGGCCGTCGCCGCGCGGGGTGCGCTCGGGCTGGCGCTCGTCGTGGGGATGTCGCTCGCGTTCTTCGGGCCGTCGGTGGCGGCCGCGTCGGCGTTCGGGGCGTTCCAGGCGGCGATCGCGACCTTCCAACGCTCGTACCGGCCGCGCCCGACACTGGCGCTCGCCTCCGGGGCGAGTCTGGCCGTGTCGACGTTCCTCGGCTATCTGACCGGGGCCCATATCCTTCTCTTCCTCGTCCTCCTCGCGGTGTGGACCTTCCTGTCCGGGCTCGCCTGGGCCGCCGGTCCGACCGTCGGGCTCATCGCCTCCTCGAACGTGGCGATCATGCTGGTCACCGTCACCCTTCCCACGTCCGTGGCGACCGCCGCCGGTCATGCCGCGATGATCGCGGTCGGCGGCCTGGTGCAGGCCGCGCTGATCGTGCTGCTGCCCGTGCGCCGTTGGGGCGTGCAGCGCGACGCCCTCGCCGACGCCCTCGCGGCGGAGGCGGACTACGCGCGTCGGCTCCGGCAGGACCCGATCGCCGCCTTCGACCCCGTGCCGCTGATGGCGGCCCGCAGCGCGGCCGCCGTCACCCCGCGCCAGGCCCGTCGCCGGCCCGCCGAGCTGCACGGGGCGCGGGGGCTCGCGGAGCGGATCCGGCCGGTGCTGGCCTCGCTCGCGGACCCGGCGGTGGGGGCGGCGGACGAGGGGCCGGAGCGGGACCGGGTCCGCGAGCTGCTCGCCGCGGCCGGCGAGGTCCTGGACGCCTGCGCGCACGCGATCCGGCACGGCGAACCGGTCGTGCTGCCGCCGCCCGCGCTCGCCGCGCTCCGCACGCCGGACACCGGCGCGATCCTGACCGGCGCACCGCGCCGGGCCGCGACCCGCCTCGCGGCCCTGCTCGGCGACGTCGTGGAGACGGCGGAGCCGCGGACGGAGACGGCGGCCGGGGCCCGCAGCCGGCCCACCCTCATGCGGCTGGTGCCGGTCGCGACGGCCCGGATGCGGGCCGAGCTGCGGCACGAGTCGCCGATCCTGCGGCACGCGATCCGGGTGACGGCCGTGGCGACCGCCGGCTATCTCCTGGGCACGGCGCTCCCGCTGGGGCACGGCTACTGGGCGCCGCTGGCCTCGGTGATGGTGATGCGTCCCGACTTCTCGCAGACGTACGGGCGTTCCGTCGCCCGCTTCGGCGGCACCCTCGTCGGGGTGGCCCTCGCGACGGGCGTCGTGCAGGCCGGGCATCCGGGCACCTACGCGCTGGCGACGCTCGCCGTCCTGTGCGCCTTCGGGATGTACCTGCTGATGCGCACCGGGTACGCGGTGACGCAGGCCTTCGTCGGCGCGTACGTGGTCTTCCTGCTCGGCATGGCCGGCGAGGGTGCCGCCCAGACCGTCCGCGACCGGGTGCTCCTCACGCTCCTCGGCGGGGTGCTCGCGATGCTGTCGTACGCCGTCTATCCGGCCTGGGAGACACCCCGGCTGAGCGGTCGGCTCGCCGATTGGCTGAAGACCAGCGGGCGGTACGCGGCCTCCGTCGTCGGTCACTACGCCCACCCGGCCGGGCCCGCCTGCGCGGACGTGCGCGAGGCGCTGCTCGATGCCCGCGAGGCCCGTATCGCCTGGCAGGAGGGCGTGGCCCGGGCCACCCACGAGCCGGTTCGGCACCGGGGTCTGTCGCACGCGGCGGCGGACGACGCCGAGCACGCCCTGGCCCAGTTCGGGCGGGTCGCGATGCTCCTGGAGGCGCACCTCCCGGAGCGCGGCGCGCCGGCGGTGCCGGAGGCGGCCGCCCTGGCGGAGGCGCTGCGGCGGGCGACCGAACGGGGCGCGAGGGAGCTGCGGGAGCGGAAGCCGCCCCACTGGGACGACCTGCGGGAGACGGTCGCGGCCTGGGACAGGGACGGCCCGGACCACTTCCTGCTGCGCAAGGGGGCCGTGCTGCTCCTGGAGGCCCTGGACGAGCTGACGGCGGTCCTTCGCCGCGACAGCTGAGATTTTGCGTACGGCATGTCATCCGGGATACGGCGGAGGGGGGTTGGAAGGGGTGAGGACAGCTCATCGGAGACCAGGAGCCACCGTATGAAGAAGTACCTGTGGGCCGCGGCCGTGGTCGTGGCCGTGTGCACGACCGCCGCGGCGCCCGCCGTCGCCGCCCCGGACCGGGCCGCCGTTCGCACCGCGTCCGCCCCGTCCGCCCAGACCGCGTCCCACCCTGCCGCGTCCGCCCGGCCCGCGGCCGCTCCCCTCCTGTCCGCTGCGGCCAAGGCCCCGTCCCCCGTCCGGGTCGTCGCCTCCGGCGAGCGCGTCGACGCCGGCCAGGGCTGGGCGGTGTGGCTGACCGGGGAGGGCAAGTACTGGTCGGGTCCCGACGGTTACGAGAACTTCCGCAGCGTCGTCGACGGCAACGTGGACCTGTCCCGGCCGGGCGTCAGCCACCAGTCGCAGGGCGACCCGGTCCGCGTCTTCCACTCCGGCCTCTACTACGGCACCAAGAAGGTCGGGAAGGTCGTGCTGACCGGCACGGACGGCAGGAAGACCTCCGCCACCCTGCTCGAACTGCCCGGACGGCCCGGCTGGGGCGTCTGGTACGCGCACACCGGTCCGGAGGGCAGGGGCGGTGCCGCCGTCGCGCTCTACGACCGCAACGGGCGGCTGCTCGCGGACCTGCCGGGCTGGAACGCCTGACCCCTCGTCATGCGTGTCTCATGGCAGGGCCCGGCACGGGGCGGGCCCTGCCCCTCACCCGCAGCGAGCACGAGGTCCGTCAGCGTGTCGTACGAGCCCGCACCGCAGGAGTCCACCGACGCGGACGACGGCTTCGCCGCGTTCGCCGTCGCCGCCTGGCCCCGGCTGGTGCGCACGGCACAGCTCCTGACGGGCGACTTCCACGAGGCCGAGGACCTGGTGCAGACGACCCTCGCCAAGGTGTACGGACGCTGGCGGCGGGTGCCGCGCGAGGAGATCGACCTCTACGTGCGCAGGGCGCTGGTCAACAACAACCTCAGCCGGCTGCGCCGCAAGCGGGTGGTGCACCTGCTGACGCCGGTGCTGCCGGAGTCGCTGCGCCACGCGTCCGGAGGGCACGCCGAGTCGGTGGAGCAGCGCACCGCGCTGCTCGCCGCACTGGCCGACCTGCCCGCGCGGCAGCGGGCGGTCATGGTGCTGCGCTACTGGGAGGACCTGAGCGAGCAGGAGATCGCGACGGTGCTCGGCTGCTCGATCGGTACGGTCAAGACGCACGCCCGGCGCGGTCTCGCGGCGCTGCGGAGCCATCCGGGCCTCACCCTTCCCTCCGCGCCCGCGGGAGCCCGATGATGCCCGACACCCCCACCGGAGCCGAATGATGACCCCCACCCGCACCGGAGTCCGGTGATGACCCCGGCCCCCGGCCCCGGCCCAGATGCCGGTGCCGATTCCGGCCCCGACCCCGCCTCGGGCCCTGCGCCCGCCTCCCTCGGCGTCCCCGGCCCCGATCCCGCCTCCCCCGGTGCACCCGGCCCCGATCCCGCCACGGACGACCGCCTCCGGGCCGTGTTCGCGCGGGCCGCGTACGACGTCACGCCGGGTCCGGTGCCGCTGGCGGCCGTTCGGCGGCGGGGGCTGGCGCACCGGCGGCGGCGGACGGTGACGCTGGCGGCCCTCGCGGTGCTGTCGGTGTCCGGCGCGGCCACGGTGGCGGCGCTGGCCCTGCCCGGGGAGCAACAGCGGCCGGTCCGGCTCGCCCCGCTGGTGCCGTCCGTCCCGGCGCTGCCGACGGGCACGGCCGGACCGGGCCGGGTGACCGCGCCCCAGGTGACGCCGGTGCGCGTGGTGGAGGCAGGGCAGCGGGTGGACGCGGGCCGGGGCTGGCGGGTGTGGCTGACGAGCGAGGGCAAGCACTGGTCGGGGCCGGAGAGCGAGGAGAACTTCCGCAGTGTGACGGACGGCAACGTGGAGACGTCCACGCCGGGGATCTCGGCCCAGTCGGAGGGCGGCCCGTCCGGGATCTTCCTGTCGGGGCTCTATTACGGAACGCGCGCGGTGGGCCGGGTCGAGCTGCGGGACGCGGACGGCCGGACCGCGCTCGCGACCCTGCTGGAGCTGCCGGGCCGGCCGGGCTGGGGCGTCTGGTACGCGCACCTGCCGGCCTCGCTGCGGGACCCGGGCAGTACGCCGGACCTCGCCCTGTACGACCGTACGGGCAGGCGCCTGGCCGGCCTCGACGGGATGCCCGGCTCGTGAACCGGAGGGGCCGCGGCTGCGTCCCAGCCCATGTGGGTCAACATGCTGGTGGGAGCCGTCCGTTCCGGCGTACCGGGGAGTAGCACGCTGAGTCGTGTAGTCGCTACGCCACCCCGCGTGCACGTGCATCTGCTCATGCATCGGCATGTGAACACAGCTATGATCCGAGGAAGTTGACACCTGCACCAAAGATCTCGGGGAGCTACCAGTGCATCACGCGCACCACGCGTACAACGGCATGGCGGCCACGGAGCTTCGTGGTGTCGTGTGGCAGAAGAGCCGGCACAGCAACTCCCAGGGGTCCTGCGTGGAGTTCGCCAAGCTGCCGGGAGGGAACGTCGCCGTGCGCAATTCACGGCACCCCGACGGCCCCGCGCTCGTCTACACGCCCGCCGAGATAGAGGCCCTTCTCCTGGGCGTCAAGGACGGCGAGTTCGACCACCTGGTGTGAACAGCGGAACGCGAAGGGCCCCGGGCGGCTGCTGCCCCCGGGGCCCTTCTCCGTATGTCGTGGCGGACTACTCCGGCGCCAGCCGGAACAGCGCCCACACCACCTTGCCCTGGAGCGTGCCCGCGAGCGGGTGCCAGCCCCAGCTGTCGCTGAACGACTCCACCAGGAACAGCCCCCGGCCCGACTCGGCGGCGAAGTCCTCCTCGCTCTGCCGCGCCTCCGGGCTCTCCCGGCTGGGGTCGCGCACGGCGCACACCAGGCGCGAGGCCCAGCGCATGAGGTGCAGCCGGACCGGCGGATTCAGGCCTTCCTCGTGCTCCGGGGCCGCTTCGCCCGGCACCGCGTGCCGCAGGGCGTTCGTGACCAGTTCGGAGACGACGAGGGCGACGTCGTCGAAACGGTCGGACAGATCCCAGTTGCCGAGCGTCTGCCGGGTGAAGGTCCGCGCACCGCGGACCGCTTCGTAGCGGGGTGGGAGTGCGCAGGAGGCGGAGTTGGAGACCGTCGCGGGATCGATCGGCGGAAGTCCCTGCCGTAACGGCTCGAGCATGGTCGATCCATTCGGTCCCATGCGAGGCACTCCCGGGAATCGCGGCGGTGGTGCGACAAAGGCGGTGCGAGAACGGTGCGGCAGCCCGCGCGAGTACGCGCTGCGCGAGCACCATGGTTCCGAATGCGCCGTGGGGATGCAAGGGCAGATGCACGTGCACGCGCCGGACCTGTCCGGCCCCGTGCCTAATCTGTGCATAAGTCGTCCGCCCCGCGGACCGCGGGTGCCCGGAACCCGCCGTCTATCCGTAATCGAATGTGTACGCGCTGAAGCGTTTAGTGGCAGAATCCGGGGCTCGACGGGGGCTCGACAGCGAGAGCAGCACCGTGAAGGGGAGGCTGGAGCCGTGACGGCAGGCGAATCGAGCGGGGCGAGCGGGAGCGTGGTGCGCCGCATTCTGCTGGGCTCCCAGTTGAGGCGACTGCGCGAATCGCGCGGCATCACCCGGGAAGCCGCCGGCTACTCGATCCGAGCGTCCGAATCCAAGATCAGCCGTATGGAGTTGGGAAGGGTGAGCTTCAAGGCCAGGGACGTCGAGGATCTGCTCACGCTCTACGGGGTCAGCGACGAGAACGAGCGCGGCGCGCTCCTCAGCCTCGTCCGCGAGGCCAACGTGGCCGGCTGGTGGCACAGCTTCGGCGACGTGCTCCCGGGCTGGTTCCAGACGTACATCGGCCTGGAGGGCGCCGCCTCCCTCATCCGCTTCTACGAAGTCCAGTTCGTCCACGGCCTGTTGCAGACCGAGGCGTACGCCCACGCCGTCGTGACCCGGGGCATGCCCGGCGCCCCGCACGCGGAGATCGAGCGCCGGGTCGCGCTGCGCCTGGAGCGTCAGAAGGTCCTCGTGTCGGAGAACGCCCCGCACCTGCACGCCGTCCTCGACGAGGCCGCGCTGCGCCGTCCGTACGGCGACCGGGGCGTCATGCAGGGACAGTTGAGGCATCTCATCGAGGTCTCGGAGCATCCGAACATCACGCTCCAGGTCATGCCCTTCAGCTTCGGCGGGCACGCGGGCGAGAGCGGCGCCTTCACCCTGCTGAGCTTCCCCGAGTCGGACCTCTCGGACGTCGTCTACCTGGAACAGCTGACCAGCGCCCTGTATCTCGACAAGCGCGAGGAAGTGGCGCAGTACGGCCGGGTGCTGGAGCGGCTGCAGGCCGACAGCCCCGATCCCGCGGAAAGCCGTGATCTTCTCCGAGGACTCCTTCAACTCTCCTGATACGTCAGTACGATGACGAGACATCAGTGAGACAGTTGTGACGCGGCAGCTGTCCATGCCGAAATCCGCCACCGCGGGTAAGGGGTCTCGTTCCATGGCGTCTGCTTCGTCTTCGGCCTACTTCACCGAACTGGCTCACCAGTACATCGACGGCGAGTGGAAGCCCGGCAGCGGCTCGTGGGACATCATCGACTTCAACCCGTACACCGGGGAGAAGCTGGCCGCGATCACCATCGCGACCGTCGCCGAGGTGGACCGCGCCTACCGGGCCGCCGAGCGCGCGCAGGCGGAGTGGGCCGAGACCAACCCGTACACCCGCCGGCTCGTCTTCGAGCGGGCGCTGCGGATCGTCGAGGAGCGCGAGGACGAGCTCGCGGAGGCCATCGTCGCCGAGCTCGGCGGCACGCGCCTGAAGGCCGCCTTCGAGCTGCACCTGGCGAAGGAGTTCCTGCGCGAGGCGATCCAGCTGGCGCTGCGCCCCGAGGGCAGCATCCTGCCGTCCCCCGTGGACGGCAAGGAGAACCGCGTCTACCGCCTCCCGGTCGGTGTCGTCGGCGTCATCTCGCCCTTCAACTTCCCCTTCCTCCTGTCGATCAAGTCGGTGGCCCCGGCCCTCGCCCTGGGCAACGCGGTCGTGCTCAAGCCCCACCAGAACACCCCGATCTGCGGCGGCACCCTGGTCGCCAAGGTGCTGGAGGACGCCGGTCTGCCGGCCGGACTGCTCAACGTCGTCGTCACGGACATCGCCGAGATCGGCGACGCCCTGCTGACCCACCCGGTCCCGAAGGTCATCTCCTTCACCGGCTCCGACCGCACCGGCCGTCACGTCGCCACGGTCTGTGCCCAGCACTTCAAGCACGCCGTCCTCGAACTCGGCGGCAACAGCGCCCTGATCGTCCTCGACGACGCCGACGTCGACTACGCGGTCGACGCGGCGGTCTTCAGCCGCTTCGTGCACCAGGGCCAGGTCTGCATGGCCGCCAACCGCATCCTGGTGGACCGCACCCTGGAGGCGGAGTTCACCGAGAAGTTCGTCGCCAAGGTGAAGACCCTGCGGGTCGGCGACCCGGCCGACCCGGCCACCCACATCGGCCCGCTCATCAACTCCCAGCAGGCGGAGGCTGTCGCCGCGCTGGTCGACCAGACCGTCGCGGGCGGTGCGACCGCCCTGCTGCACGGCTCGGTCGAGGGCAGCCTGGTCTCCCCGACCGTCCTCGGCGGCATCGCCGCCGACGCGCCCGTCCTCAACCAGGAGATCTTCGGCCCGGTGGCCCTGATCGTGCCCTTCGACGGCGAGGACGAGGCCGTACGGATCGCCAACGACACCCCCTACGGGCTCAGCGGCGCCGTGCACACCGGTGACATCGAGCGGGGTGTGCGGATCGCCAAGCGCATCCACACCGGCATGATCCACATCAACGACGGCACCGTGCACGACGAGCCGATCGTGCCGTTCGGCGGCGAGAAGCAGTCGGGCATCGGCCGGCTCAACGGCGCGGCGATGATCGAGGCCTTCACGACGCAGAAGTGGATCTCGATCCAGTACGGGCGCAGCCGCTTCCCGTTCTAGCCACGGCTCCACTTCCGCGTCGGTCAATTCCGGATTGAGGACCGTAGCTGTCCGCAAGGGTCCGTAGCGTGGTCGTTGTCGGAGGGGCTGAGGCTCCGGCGAACGGCTAAGGACGCATACGGAAGGCGGACATCATGGTTGCTCTTGTTCCTGCGGAGACCCCCGGCGACGAGCGCGGCGCGTTCCTCAACTTCATCGAGGCACAGCGTGCCGCGGTCGTGCGGGCGACCCTCGGACTCTCCGAGGAGCAGGCGGCGAGCCGCCCCAGCGCCAGTGAGCTCAGCCTCTCCGGACTGGTCAAGCACGTCGCGGAGGTCGAGCTCAACTGGCTGCGGCTGGCCCAGCAGCGGCCGAACGAGCGGCAGCGGACCCGGGAGACCTGGGGCGAGGCCTTCCGGCTCCTCGACGGCGAGTCGATCCCTGAGACCGTGGCCTTCTGGGAGGGCGTGGCGAAGGAGACGGAGGAGTTCGTCCGGAACGCACCGAGCCTGGACGACACCTTCCCGCTGCCGCCGGCGCCCTGGTTCCCGAAGGACGGGCGGGTGTCGGTGCGCTGGATGCTGCTGCACCTGGTCCAGGAGATCGGCCGGCACGCCGGGCACGCGGACATCATCCGGGAGTCGCTCGACGGCAAGGGCTCCTTCGAGCTGATCGAGCTGGAGAAGCAGCAGGGCTGAGCCGGGCCGCCCTGCCCCGCTCCCCGTCCCGCCGTCGCCCCTGGCCTACCCTGGTCGAAATTGACCAGGGAGGTCCGCGGGATGTCGGCGATCCGCCTTCTCGTCCTGGGCGCGGTCAAGATGCACGGCCGCGCCCACGGCTATCAGGTGCGCAACGACCTGGAGTACTGGGGCGCGCACGAGTGGTCCAACGCCAAGCCCGGCTCGATCTACCACGCGCTGAAGCAGATGGCGAAGCAGGGACTGCTGGCGGCCGACGAGATCGCGCCCAGCACGGCGGGCGGTCCGCCGCGGGTCGAGTACGAGATCACGGACGCCGGCCGCGAGGAGTACCTCCGGCTGCTGCGCGCGGCCCTGTCCACGTACGACCAGGAGATGGACGTCCTGTCGGCGGCCCTCGGCTTCGTCGTGGACCTGCCGCGGGACGAGGCGGTGGAGCTGCTCCGGGCCCGGGTGCGGGGCCTGGACGAGTGGCGGGCGGCGGTCACCACGTACTACACCCCGGAGGGCGGTCCCGGGCAGCTCGGCCACATCGGGGAGATCATGCACCTCTGGGTGCACTCGGCCGACTCCAGCCGGGAATGGACGCTCGGCCTGATCGACCGGATCGAGGGCGGGGCGTACGTGTTCGCGGGCGAGGGCGAGCCCTTCGTGGGCGTTCTCGCGGAGGGCGAGGAGAACCCGTACGCGACGGGTCCGCACCCGGACGACGAGAAGGCGGGCTGAGGCGCGGGCAATCCCGCGCGTGATCCCGTGCGTAATCAAGTTTGACTAGTTGCCCGGGAGGGCATAACCTCCCCCGGCTTGATGGTGGTCAAATTTGACTACATGGTTTTCGGGAGGAAAGAGATGTCAGTGGACGACGCGATCCTCGTGAAGGGCGCGCGGAAGCGGTACGGACGGAAGCAGGCGCTGGACGGGCTCGACCTGGCCGTCCGGCGCGGCACGGTGCACGGGCTGCTCGGCCCGAACGGCGCCGGGAAGACCACGACGGTACGGGTCCTGGCCACCCTGCTCCGGCACGACGAGGGCGAGGTGCGGGTGGCCGGGCACGACGTACGGCGGGAGGCCGCCGAGGTGCGGCGGCGGATCGGGCTGCTCGGGCAGCACGCGGCGCTCGACGAGGAGCTGTCCGGCCGGCAGAACCTGGAGATGTTCGCGCGGCTGCACCACCTGGGCGCCCGGCGTGCGGTGGGGCGTGCGGAGGAGCTCCTGGAACGCTTCGGGCTCGCCGACACCGGCCGCAAGGCCGTACGGCAGTACAGCGGCGGCATGCGGCGGCGGCTCGACCTGGCCGCCTCGCTGATCACGGACCCGGAGGTGCTCTTCCTCGACGAGCCCACCACCGGGCTCGACCCGCGCGGGCGCGGCGAGGTCTGGGAGTCCGTGCGCTCGCTGGTCGGCGGGGGCACGACGGTGCTGCTGACCACCCAGTACCTGGAGGAGGCCGACCAGCTGGCCGACCGGATCTCCGTCGTCGACCAGGGGCGGGTGGTCGCCGACGGCACCCCCGACGAGCTGAAGACCCGGGTCGGCCGGGACCGGATCGACGTGGTCGTCCGTGACGGGGCCCGGCTCGACGAGGCGCTGCGACTGCTGCCGTCGGGCACGGCCGAGGCCGACGTCGACCGCGACCGGCGGCGGATCAGCGCCCCCGTGCGGGACCGGATGGCCTCGCTCGCCGAGACCGTACGGGCCCTGGAAGCGGCCGGGATCGAGGCGGAGGACATCGCCCTGCGGCGGCCCACGCTCGACGAGGTCTTCCTGCACCTGACGAGCGCCCGGGCCGAGGAGGTGGCCGCATGAGCGCGGCGTACGCGGTGAGCGACTGCTGGACCATGACCCGCCGGGAGCTGGCCCACTGGGCGCGGCAACCGGTCCAGGTGGTGGTCGGGCTGGTCTTCCCGGTCATGATGCTGCTGATGTTCGGCTACCTCGTCGGCGGCGGGCGGGCCGTCGAGGGCGACTACGTCGACTTCCTCGTCCCCGGGATGCTCACGCTGACCATGGTCTTCGGCCTCGAAGGGACGTTGACCGCGGTCACCCAGGACCTGAACAAGGGCGTGATCGACCGCTTCCGCGCCATGCCGATGGCGGACGGCGCGGTGCTCGTGGGGCGGGCGGCGGCCGACATGCTGCAGTCGACCGTGGGGCTGCTCCTGATGATCGGGGTGGGCCACGCGATCGGCTGGCGGGTGCACGGCGGCTTCGGGGCCTTCGTGGGCGCGGTGGGGCTGCTGCTCCTGCTGCGCTTCGCGATGCTCTGGATCGGGATCTTCCTCGGCCTGCTCGCGGGGCGCGCCGAGCTCGTGCAGGCCGTGCAGATCCTGGTCTGGCCGGTCGGCTTCCTCTCCAACGCCTTCGCCTCGCCCGACGCCATGCCGGGCTGGCTGGGCACGGTCGTGGAGTGGAACCCGATGTCGGCGACGGCGACCGCCGTCCGTGACCTGTTCGGCGGTCCCGGCGGCGAACCGGGCTGGGTGGGCGCGGCGGTGGCGTGGCCACTGGTGCTGCTCGCGGTCTTCTTCCCGCTGGCGGTACGGCGGTTCGGGCGGCTCGGGAGGTAGCCGGGGCCGGTCGCGGGATGTCGGGGCGCGGGGGCTGCGGCGCCGCGGGGCTCGGGCGGTGCTGCGGGGGTCGGGGGAGGGGCTGCGGTGCTCGGTGGCGCGTGCTGCCGGCTCTGGGCCCACGGGGCTGCGGGCCGGTGGGCCGGTGGGCCTGTGGGCCTGTGGGGCTGTGGGGCTACTGGGGCGGGGGAGCCGGGGGAGCCGCGGAGGGCGCGGCAGCCGCGGAAGTCGCGGAAATTGGTGGGACGGAGACGGGAACCCGGAGGCGGCGAGCGGTGTAACAGAAGCAGACACGGAACGTGGAGGAGAGCAGGGGGAGTTCGATGCGCGGTTCCTGGAGGGCGGCGTGTACCGCCGTGCTGCTGATGACGCTCGCCACGGCCTGTACGGGGTCGCCGCCGGCCGGTCCCTCCGGTGGGCCGGCCGGCGGGCCGCGAGCAGGTGCGGCGGGGGGCGCCGGCGGGGGCGGGAACGGAGGCGGGAGCGGCGGGCCTTCGAGGACGGTCGGGGTGTACGGGGCACCCGCGCGGATACCGTCCGCGCCGGGGCTCCCGGGGTACGCGCACGGAGTGGGCCTCGCGCCCGACGGCAGCGGGATGGTGCTGCTCGTGCAGTGCGTGACCGACCGGGCCCGGCCGGGGAACGGCTTCTGCCGGCAGCAGGTCGCCGCTCTCGACCGGGGTGCGCGGTCCTGGGTGCTGCGGAGCAGTCCGCTGCCCGAGATACCGCCGTCGAGGGGGGTGACGGCGGGGCTGACCGTGCTCGGGCCGGGACGGGCGCTGATCGAGGACGGCGGAGGGGAGGAGCCGGAGCGGACCTGGTTCACCGCGGACGGCGGACGCGGCTGGCGCGCGGTCGACCGGCGCACAGTCGGCACGACCCCGGCGATACCGGCGGGCGCGGTCCTCACCACCGCCTGCGTCCCTCCCTCCCCGGCGCCGGGGAGCGAGTGCGCGCGGGAGCGGATCATCGTCATCTCGCCCGAGGACGGGCGTCGGCGGGCCCTGGCCCGGCCGCCGCGGCTCGGGGACCGGCCGCGCCCGGCCGCCGTGGCGGAGCCGGACGGCTCCTGGTGGGTCTCGGGCCGTGACCCGGTCTCCGGGCGGGACGTGCTCGCCTTCTCCCGCGACGGGGGCCGCAGTTGGACGACCGGGCGGTTGCCGAGCCCGCCCGCGATCGCGGGCCTGCCGCCGCTCCGCGGGGTGGAGGTGGCGGTCGGTCCGGACGCGGTGTACGCGGCGGAGTCGGGCGAGCTGGAGGGCGGTGAGCCGGTGAAGAACCCGATGCGGGCCCTGCACCGCTCGCTCGACGGCGGGCGCACCTGGACCCGGATGTGGACCACCGGACCGGAGGGCGAGCCGCGCACGGTGACGGGCCTGCCCGTGCCGGGCCCCGGCGCCCGCGTGACGGTCTACGGGGAGCGGGCGCCGTACGAGAGCGTGGACGGCGGCCGGACCTTCCGGCCGGCCGCCGCGGGCACGTCCTGGATACGCCGGACCGGTGTCGGGCTGCTGCGGGAGGGCGACCGCTGCCAGTACGCGACGAGCCGGGACGGGGTGCGCTGGTCGGAGTTCGCCCTGGCGTGCGAGGACCCGGTCCCGGGGGTGGGGTAGGGCCGCGCTCAGTGGTGGAAGGAGGTGGCCGCGGCCTTGTCGTGGGTGAACGGGGCGGACTGGCGCCGCAGTTCGGGCAGCAGTTGTTTCAGGTCCTCGAGGAGGAGGCTGGCCAGGTCGGCGGAGAAGCCGTTGCGGCACACGACGCGGAGCACCGACAGGTCCTCGCGGTTCGCGGGGAAGGTGTAGGCCGGGACGAGCCAGCCGTTCTCGCGCAGCCGGCGTGAGACGTCGAAGACGTCGTAGTTGGTGATCTCCGGTGCGGTGGTGAAGGCGAAGACGGGGAGTTGGTCCCCGCGGGTGAGGAGACGGAAGTCGCCCAGGGCCTCGATCCGTTCGGCCATGCCCCGGGCGACGTCCCGGCTGGTCTGCTGGACCGTCCGATAGCCCTCCCGGCCCAGCCGGAGGAACGTGTAGTACTGCGCGACGACCTGGGCGCCGGGGCGGGAGAAGTTGAGGGCGAAGGTCGGCATGTCGCCGCCGAGGTAGTTGACCCGGAAGACCAGCTCCTCGGGGAGTTCGACGGGCGAGCGCCACAGCGCCCAGCCGACGCCCGGGTAGACGAGTCCGTACTTGTGGCCGGAGGTGTTGATCGAGGAGACGCGGGGGAGCCGGAAGTCCCACACGACCTCCTCGTCGAGGAAGGGGGCGACCATGGCGCCGGAGGCTCCGTCGACGTGGACGGGGATGTCGAGGCCGGTGCGTTCCTGGAGCTCGTCGAGGGCGGCGCAGATCTCGGCGACGGGTTCGTAGGAGCCGTCGAAGGTGGAGCCGAGGACGGCGACGACACCGATGGTGTTCTCGTCGCACAGTGCGGCGGCGGAGGCCGCGTCCATGTGGAAGCGGTCGCCGTCCATGGGTACCAGCCGGGGCTCGACCTCCCAGAAGTTGCAGAACTTCTCCCAGCAGACCTGGACGTTGATCCCCATGATCAGGTTGGGCTTGGCGCCGGGGTAGCGGTCGGCGTTGCGCTTCGCCCAGCGGCGCTTGAGGGCCATGCCGGCGAGCATGCAGGCCTCGCTGGAGCCGGTGGTCGAACAGCCGACGGCGGTCGAGGGGTCGGGGGCGTGCCAGAGGTCGGCGAGCATGGCGACGCAGCGGCGCTCGAGCTCGGCGGTGCGCGGGTACTCGTCCTTGTCGATCATGTTCTTGTCGCGGCACTCGGCCATGAGCACCCCGGCCTGCGGCTCCATCCAGGTGGTGACGAACGTGGCCAGGTTGAGGCGGGAGTTGCCGTCGAGCATCAGCTCGTCGTGGACGAGCTGGTAGGCGCTCATCGGCGGGAGCGGCCCGTCCGGCAGGCGGTGGCGCGGGGGTGCCTCGGTCATGCCGCTGACCGGGTTGGCATCGCCGTAGAAGGGGTTGAAGGCGAGACGGCGGGAGGGTTCGGTCTCCCGCTCGTCGGGACCCTTGTGCAGTGCCACGGGGGCTCTCCTTCTCGTGGGGGTCGGCTCAGCGCAGGGCCTTGCCGTGTTCGTCGAGTTGCAGGAAGGGGCGGCCGGTGACGACCAGCCAGGCGGGCAGCGAGGCGACGCAGAGAAGCGAGAACATCGCTGGTGAGGCGGCGACCACGGCGGCGACGAAGAGGCTCACCCACCCCTGCCGGGTGGTGGCGAGCAGGATGCCGAGGACGCCGGCGGAGACGGCGACGGTGGGGTTGATCTCCGTGACCAGCGCCTGGGCGCAGAGCCCGAACGCGGCGCCGACGAAGACGGCGGGGAAGACCCGGCCGCCGCGGAAGCCGCAGGCGGCGGCGACGAGCAGGGCGGCGAGCTTCACCACGGCGAGTTTGGCCAGCTCGCCCGAGCCGAGGGTGCCGATTTCCTCGACGATGTCCCGGGTCTCGGTGAGGCCCTTGAACAGCGTCAGATGTCCGCCGAGGGCGCCGAGGAGACCGAGGAGGAGGCCGCCGAGCGGAAGGATCACCATGGGATGGCCCAGACGGGTGAAGGCACGGTGCAGGTAGGGGAAGGCGTAGGAGGCGAGGAGGCCCAAGAGGGCGGCCAGGGGGGCGAGGACGAGGGCCGCGAGGAGGTCCTCGAAGCCGGGGTTGTCCAGCGGCGGCAGTCCCATGTCGAAGCTGGGGCTGGCGCCCAGCTGGGTGGTCATGGCTCCGGCCCCGGCCGCCAGCAGCGGGGCGAAGAGCCGGTCCCACAGCGATCCCCGGCCCGGTTGGGAGGTCAGCGCCTCGGAGATGACGAGCGCGGCGGCGACCGGGGTGCCGAACAGGGCGCCGAGCGTTCCGGAGACGCCCAGGACCACCCAGAAGGCGCCCGGCACGGCCGGCCGGAAGCGGTGGCCCACCCAGTACGTGAGGGCGATGGCGGCGCCGATCGTCGGGCCTTCGGGGCCCAGGCTGACGCCGCCGGCGAGGGCCAGGGCGCTGGCGAGGAGCAGACCGGGCACCACGATCACCGGCATCGGCGGCCCGCCGAGCCCCTCCATGGCCGGGTCGGGGCCCGCGTGCCCGGGCGCCTTCCAGACGATCAGCCCGACGGCGATGCCGGTCGCGGTGAGCATGACGATGATCCAGAGCGCGGAGTACCGGCCGATGCCGAGGGCGTCCGGCACGTTGTTCCACATCACGTCCTGGAGCTGGTCGGCCAGCTCGCTGACCCCCAGGAACAGCAGACCGGAGCCCACGCCGACCACGAGGGCGGGCAGGATCTGGGGCAGCAGCATCCTCAGGGGGCCCTCTGGGGAGGGTGTCTCGGTGGCCACCGCCCCACCATAAGTGAGCAAATGCCGCATAACATCCCGAGATTCGGGCTTGCACCTCACGTCGCGTCAGGGCCGAGGGTGAAACGCGAACCGACGGAAGGAGAAGGGGAGCCCATGAGTCACTCCGTGGGACAGGTCGCGGGCTTCGCCGGGGTCACGGTGCGCACGCTGCACCACTACGACGCGATCGGGCTGCTCTCACCGAGCGGTCGCAGCGCCGCGGGCCACCGCCGCTACGACGACGCGGACCTCGACCGGCTGCAGCAGATCCGGTTCTACCGGGAGCTCGGCTTCCCCCTCGACGAGGTCGCCGTCCTCCTCGACGACCCCGGCGCCGACCCGCAGGAACACCTGCGACGGCAGCACACGCTGCTGATCACGCGCATCGGGGAGCTCGAACGGATGGCGGCGGCCGTGGAACGCGCCATGGAGGCGAGAAGGATGGGCATCAACCTCACGCCCGAGGAGAAGTTCGAGGTCTTCGGCGGCAAGGACCCCGAGGTGTACGCGGAGGAGTCCGCCCGCCGCTGGGGCGGCACCCACACCCACGAGCAGGCGCAGGCCCGCGCCGCCACGTACACCAAGGACGACTGGCAGCGCATGAAGAAGGAGATCGACACCTGGGGCACCGCGTACGGCGCCCTCATGGACGCCGGCGAGGCCCCGGACTCCGCGGCCGCCATGGACCTCGCCGAGGCCCACCGCGCCCACCTCACCCGGTGGTTCTTCGACTGCCACCCGAAGATCCACCAGGGCCTCGCCGAGATGTACGTCTCCGACGAGAACTTCCGCGCCTTCTACGACTCGATCCACGAAGGACTCGCCGAGCACCTGCGCGCCGCGATCGACGCGAACGCGCGTCGCCTGGCGGCCTAGGCCCTGTCGTCAAACTCCCGCCTGCCCCGCGACGCCATGCACGCGCTCTCGCCGCACCGGGCACAAGCCCGAGTACGTCCAGTACGAGGCCTCGCGCCCGGCACACCGAGAGCACGCACCTGACGCCGCGGGGCCGCCCTCCGGGCAACGACGGGAGTTTGACGACAGGACCTAGGCGAACGGCTCAGGCGCGCGGCGCGATCACCACGGCGGTCCCGTAGGCACATACCTCCGTGCCCACGTCGGCGGCCTCCGTGACGTCGAAGCGGAACATCAGGACCGCGTTCGCGCCGCGCGCCCGCGCCTGCTCCACCAACCGCTCCATCGCCTGGTTACGGGTCTCCACCAGGGTCTTCGTCAGCCCCTTCAGCTCCCCGCCGACCAGCGACTTCAGGCCCGCGCCGATCTGGCTGCCGACGTGCCGCGACCGGACGGTCAGTCCGAAGACCTCACCGATCACCTGCCGCACCTCGTACCCGGGCACGTCATTGGTCGTGACGACCAGCACATCCGACTGGGACGTCTGGCCGCCGCCGTACTCGTCGATGCCCATGCGCATCCACCTCCTGGGCCTCAGCCTGGGGCCCGAGCCCGGCCCCCGCATCCGGAGAGGGCCGGGTGGAACCCGGGAGGTTCACCCCGCGTTGATAGCTTGGGGCGGCACTCCGTACGATCGCCCCCCTCTTCCCCCCGACCGCAGGAGCCCGGAACCCGTGAACACGCTTGCCCTCGGACCGAGCTGGCTGGACCCGGACTACCTGATCCAGACCTTCGGTCTGATCGGTGTCCTCGTCATCGTCTTCGCCGAGTCCGGACTGCTCATCGGCTTCTTCCTGCCGGGCGACTCGCTGCTCTTCACCACCGGCCTGCTGGTCACCACGGGCAAGCTCGACTACCCCCTGTGGATGGTCTGCGCCCTGGTGGTCGCCGCGGCGATCATCGGCGACCAGGTGGGCTATCTCTTCGGCCGCAAGGTCGGCCCGGCCCTCTTCAAGCGCCCGGACTCCAAGCTCTTCAAGCAGGAGAACATCGAGAAGGCGCACGAGTTCTTCGAGAAGCACGGCCCGAAGTCCCTGATCCTGGCCCGCTTCGTGCCGATCATCCGGACGTTCACGCCGATCATCGCCGGCGTCAGCCGGATGAACTACCGCTCCTTCATCACGTTCAACGTGATCGGCGGCCTGCTGTGGGGCGCCGGAGTGACCCTGCTCGGCTCCGCCCTCGGCAAGATCGAGTTCGTGCACAAGCACATCGAGCTGATCCTCATCGCGATCGTGCTCATCTCCGTGATCCCGGTCGTCATCGAGGTGCTGCGCGCCCGTTCTCAGTCCAAGAAGAACCCGGGCAGCGACCACGACGCCCCGGGCACCCCCAACCCGCCGTCCGAGCGCGGCCGCCACGCCAAGCGCTGACCGGCGCCCCTCGGGTCACGCCGCGCCCGCCGCGTGACCCGAAGGGACCCGCCCCGGGACGACCCGCCCTAGAAACCGCGGGTGCGCTTCGCCGCGCGGCGGGCCGCCGCAGCCCGCGGGGCCTGCATGAACAGCCGGGCCAGCTCGCCACCCAGGTTCACCCCGATCGCGATCGCCAGCGCCAGGGCCGCCGCCTTCGCCAGCGAGGCGAAGCCCTGGTCCAGATTGTTCTGCGCGATCGCGAGCACCCCGAAGTACGTCGCCGAACCGGGCAGCAGCGGACCGATCGCCGCCGTCACGTACGGCAGCGACGAGGTGTGGTGATAACGGGCGGTCAGCTGCCCGAACAGGCCCACCAGACCGGCCGCGACCGCCGTCGCCATCACCGTGGAGCCGTTCGCCGTCACCGCGATCGACGCGTAGACGACCCAGGCCACCCCGCCGTTCAGCGTCGCGAACAGCACCGTCGCCCGCGACTGCTGCAGCAGGATCGCGAACGTCGCGCACAGCACCATCGACGCCGCGATCTGCACCCAGGGCCGCTCGACCGCCTTCAGCGTCCCCTCCGGATTGAGCTCGGCCCCGAACTGCACCGCCAGGTACAGCACCGACAGCACACCCACCACGATGGCCACGAAGAAGTAGGCGACCTCCAGCAGCCGGGCCGAGGCCGTGATGTAGAAGCCGGTCAGACCGTCCTGCACCGCCGCCACCAGAGCCCGCCCCGGGATCAGCGCGAACAGACCACCGGTGATCACCGCCGAGGGCCGCAGATCGGCGTGCAGCATCGTCAGCGCCACACCCATCGCCGCCGGCGGCATCGCCGCCACCAGGAACTGGTAGAACTCCGGCAGCCCGCGCCCCGCGCACAGCCACGCGAGCCGGTCGCCCAGCATCGCGCCGAGCGCCGCCACGAAGAACACCGTCGGCCCGCCGCCCAGCAGCACCGACGCCGCACCCGCCAGGACACCGGCCGCGGCCGTCAGCGCCCAGCCGGGGTACGGGTGCCGATTGCGCCGGATCTCCGCCAGCCGCCGGTACGCCTCCTCCGGCGCCACCTCGTGCTCCGGGTCGTTGATGTCGGCGAGCAGCTGGTAGACCGCCGCGAGCCGGGTGTAGTCCGTGCCCCGGCGCCGCACCGTACGGTTCGCCGTCACCGGGTCGTCCACGAGCGACGGCTGGTACGTGATCGACAGCAGCGTGAACGTCACCGTCGGCTCGCAACGGTCCAGACCGTACGAGCGGCAGATCGCGAACATCGCCGCCTCGACGTCCTCCGCGCCCTCGCCGCCCGCGAGCAGCAGCTCGCCGATACGCAGCGTCAGGTCGAGCACACGCGGCACCGCGGGACCGGTCTCGTCGTCCTTGCGCGGCGCCTCCGGCACCGGCCGGTCACCCACCGGCAGCCGCAGCATGGTCCGCATCCGGTCCTGCCACGGCGCGTCCTGCGACAGCCGCACCATCGGTATGCCGTAGGCGGGCGTGAACGCCGGCGGGGAACCCTGCGCCGAGTACGTCGAGGGCGGAGCGAACGCGGAACCCTCCTGCTCCACCTGCGGCTCCGCCGCCAGCCCCTGCGGCAGCGCGAACTCGGAGGTCGGGTGCTCCTCCTCCGGCGGTTCCGGCGGCTCCACCCCGGCCGGCGGGATGAAAGCGCTGCGTGCCTCGTCCGAAGGCGGCTTCCGGTCCTCCGGGGCCTCCTCCGGCCCCTCCGGCATCGCCACCACTCTGTTCGCCCTCATTCCGGCCTGGTACCCACGTGGCCAGGCCCCATACGAGCCCGTCACCAGCCCAGTATGTACGCGCGAAGGGCGGCGCACCTCAGCAGGTGCGCCGCCCTTCACAGGTCAGCGGCTCGCGGCAGCGCGGGCTCAGTGGCCGCCCTGCTCCTTGAAGCGCTTGTACGACTTCTCGATCTCGGCCTCGGCCTCGGCGCGGCCGACCCAGTCGGCGCCCTCGACGGACTTGCCCGGCTCCAGGTCCTTGTAGACCTCGAAGAAGTGCTGGATCTCCAGGCGGTCGAACTCCGCGACGTGGTGGATGTCGCGCAGGTGCTCCATGCGCGGGTCCGTCGCCGGGACGCACAGCAGCTTGTCGTCGCCGCCGGCCTCGTCCGTCATGCGGAACATGCCGATGGCGCGGCACTTGATCAGGCAGCCCGGGAAGGTCGGCTCGTCCAGGATGACGAGCGCGTCCAGCGGGTCGCCGTCCTCGCCGAGGGTGTTCTCGACGAAGCCGTAGTCCGTCGGGTAGGCGGTCGAGGTGAAGAGACGGCGGTCCAGGCGGATCCGACCGGTCTCGTGGTCGACCTCGTACTTGTTCCGCGATCCCTTGGGGATCTCGATGGTGACGTCGAACTCCACGGGTGGATCTCCTCCTGAATCAACACATGTCAATGCTCGCGACGACGCGCGGTGGTTAAGTGTCTCTCACGCACGGTCTTGATCGCGAAAGGGGCTGGTCATCACATGCCGGAGCCGAGAACCTGGCAGCTCGCGGCGGGGTCCGCCGCGCTCGGTCTGGCCCTGGCCGCCGGTGCGGTGGTCGCGGCCGGCCCGTGGGACTCCGGTCAGCGTAAGGCCGAGCAGGCCCGCGCGGTCTCCGCCGACGGCCGAGGTGGCGCACATCACGCCGGCGCCCCCGCCCACGCGGCCCCCCGCCGTCCCGCCCCCGCCCCCAGCGCCGCCGGAGTACTGCGCGCCCTGGGCGCCGGCCCCCACCCCGCGGGGATCACCCGGTCGGGCGACCTCGCGGCCGTCCTCGTCCCCCTGCTCGCCGATCCCGGCCTCGGCCCGCTGCGCACCGCCTCCGTCGTCGACACCGCCACCGGCCGCCAGATCTACGGCGAGGGCGCGACCACCCCGATGACCCCCGCCTCCACCGTCAAGATCGCCACCGCCACCGCAGCGCTCTCCGCCCTCGGCCCCGACCACCGCATCCCCACCACCACCGTGGCCTCCCCGGACCGCCGCACCCTCACCCTGGTCGGCGGCGGCGACCCCACCCTCGACCACAGCCGCCTCAAGGCCCTCGCCGACGCCACCGCCCGCGCCCTCCGCGCCCACGGCACCCCACCCCCCGCCCCCGTGCGCCTCGGCTACGACGCCGGCCTCTTCACAGGCCCCCTGCTCCACCCGATCGGACCCAACGAGAACCTCGCCCCGGTCAGCGCCCTCATGACCGACGAGGGCCGCCTCGACGGCAGCCGCAGCGGACCCGCCCCGCGTACCGGCGACCCCGCGGGCGACACCGCCACCGCCTTCGCCGCGCTCCTCGAGGACGCCGGTATCACCGTCCAGGGCGCACCCCGGCCCGCCAAGGCCCCCAAGGGCGCCCCCCTCGCCCGCACCGAGTCCGCCCCGCTCGCCGACCTCGTCGAGCACACCCTCACCCACAGCGACAACGACCTCGCCGAAGCCCTCGCCCGGCAGACCGCGCTCGCCCGCCACCGGCCCGCCAGCTTCACCGGGGCCGAGAAGGCCGTCCACGACGAACTCGCCCGCCTCGGCCTCCCCCTCGCCGGAGCCCGCTTCGCCGACGGCAGCGGCCTCGACCGCCGCGACCGCGTCTCCGCGGCCCTTCTCACCGGCCTCCTCACCCGCGCGGCCGACCCGGCACGCCCGGCCCTGCGGCCCGTCCTCACCGGACTGCCCGTCGGCGGCTTCAGCGGCACCCTCGCGGGCCGCTTCGGCTCCGGCCCCGCCGCCTCCGGCGCCGGCCTCGTCCGCGCCAAGACCGGCACCCTCACCGGCGTGAACACCCTCGCCGGCACCGTCGTCACCGCCGACGGCCGCCTCCTCGCCTTCGCCTTCCTCGCCGGCCGCACCAGCTCCCCCGACAGCGCCCAGTCCGCCCTCGACCGCCTCACCGCCGCCCTCGCCCCACCCCGCTGACACCCGCCCCGACCCGGGCGAATACTGCGCCGAACCCTCACCGAACAGGCCCCGAGAACGTACGGTTGACGCATGACGAGCATCGGTGGTGCAGGCACATCGGGGATGGTCGACTGGAATCTCGCCGTCGCGACGGCGACCCGCCTGGTACGCCCGGGCCCCGAGGTCACCCGGGACGAGGCCCGCGAGGTCGTCGCCGAACTCCGCAGACACGCCAAGGCCGCCGAGGAACACGTCCGGGCCTACACCCGGATGATCCCCGAAGGACGCGACCCCGCCGACATCACCGACACCCCCGTCCTCGTCGTCGACCGCGCCGGCTGGATCAAGGCCAACGTCGCCGGCTTCCGCGAACTGCTCTCCCCCCTCCTCGACAAGATGAAGGAACGCCGCTCCACCACCGCCGGCGGCACCATGCTCAGCGCCGTCGGAGGCAAGGTCACCGGCGTCGAACTCGGCGTCCTCCTGTCCTTCCTGGCCTCCCGCATCCTCGGCCAGTACGAGACCTTCGCCCCCGCCACCCGCGACCTGCCCGCCGGCACCGACGGCAGCGGCCGCCTCCTCCTCGTCGCGCCCAACATCGTCCACGTCGAACGCGAGCTGGAGGTCTCCCCCCACGACTTCCGCCTCTGGGTCTGCCTCCACGAGGAGACCCACCGCACCCAGTTCACCGCCGTCCCCTGGCTGCGCGACCACCTCCAGGGCGAGATCCAGTCGTTCCTCGCCGCCACGGACGTCGACCCCTCCACTGTCGTCGAACGCCTCCGCGAAGCCGCGCAGGCCCTCGTCGGCGGCCGCCCCGAAGGCGAACGCGACGAACCCGCGCCCTCCCTCGTCGAACTCGTCCAGACCCCCGAACAACGCGAGATCCTCGGCCGCCTCACCGCCGTCATGTCCCTCCTCGAAGGCCACGCCGACTTCGTCATGGACGGCGTCGGACCCGACGTCGTGCCCTCCGTCGCCGAGATCCGCGAGAAATTCCAGCAACGCCGCGCCCGCGGCGCCTCCCGCCTCGACCTCGCCCTGCGCAAACTCCTCGGCCTCGACGCCAAACTGCGCCAGTACCGCGACGGCGAGCGCTTCGTCCGGGCCGTCGTCGACCAGGTCGGCATGGACGGCTTCAACCGCGTCTGGACCTCGCCCAACACCCTCCCCACCAAGTCCGAGATCGCGAAACCGGCCGACTGGGTAGCGAGGGTGCACCGTAAGGCAGACTCATGAGGCAGGTGCGGCGGATGACCGGAGAACCCCCCACCAATCACCCATCCGAGGGACCGTAGGCGGTGGGTAAGGCGTGCAATGCTCGGGTAACGGCCAGGTTCTGTCACCATCGACGCACTCTGAGTGACCGAACCCCCACTTCCGACCGTTAAGACTCCGACCGAGGCACTGCACACTCTCCACGAAGGGCACCGGACATGGGTCCCCATCCTGCGGTCGCGGCGATACGCCTGGCGGTCCGCCGCGTACTCCACGACGTTCTCACCGAGCACCAGACCGACACCGCCGCCACCCCCGGCGGCCACACCGCACCACACCCCCTGGTACTCGTCGCCTGCTCCGGCGGCGCCGACTCCATGGCGCTCGCCTCCGCGCTCGCCTTCGAGTCCCGCAAACTCGACCTCCGCGCCGGCGGCATCACCGTCGACCACGGCCTCCAGGCAGGCTCCGCCCAACGCGCCCACGAGGTCGCCGAACGCATGACCGACCTCGGCCTCGACCCCGTCGATGCCGTCGCCGTCACCGTCGGCCGCGACGGCGGACCCGAAGCCGCCGCCCGCGACGCCCGCTACGCCGCCCTCGACGCCGCCGCCGAGCGCCACGGCGCCACCGCGATCCTGCTCGGCCACACCCGCGACGACCAAGCCGAAACCGTCCTCCTCGGCCTCGCCCGCGGCTCCGGCATCCGCTCCCTCTCCGGCATGGCCGCCGTCTCCGGCACCGCAGGCCGCTACCGACGCCCCTTCCTGGAACTCGACCGGCAGACCGTCCGCAAGGCCTGCATCGCCCAGGAACTCGCCGTATGGGACGACCCGCACAACAGCGACCCCGCCTACACGCGCTCGCGGCTCCGCCACGAAGGCCTCCCCGCCCTCGAGAAGGCCCTCGGCAAGGGCGTCGTCGAAGCCCTCGCCCGAACGGCCCAACTCTCCCGCGACGACGCCGACGCCCTCGACTCCTGGGCCGCCGACGTCGAACCCGCCGTACGCGACGAAGCCGGCCGCCTCGAGTGCGCCAAACTCTTCGGACTTCCCCCCGCCGTCCGCCGCCGCGTCCTGCGCCGCGCCGTCATCGCCGAGGGCGCCCCGGCCGGCTCCCTCTTCGCCCGCCACATCGAAGAGGTCGACCGACTGATCACCGGCTGGCGCGGCCAAGGAGCCATCAACCTGCCCGGCCGCGTCGAGGCACGCCGCCAGGGTGGCAGACTGGTCATTCGGCAAGGCTGACGCAAGGCTGCAACGAAAGTGACCCGGGTGAACGAGAAGGACATGGGCACCGACCTCAAGTCGGTGCTCATCACCAAGGAAGAGATCGACGCGAAGCTGGCCGAGCTGGCCGCGAAGATCGACACGGAGTACGCGGGCAAGGACCTGCTCATCGTCGGTGTCCTCAAGGGCGCCGTGATGGTGATGGCGGACCTGGCGCGCGCGCTGTCCACCCCCGTCACCATGGACTGGATGGCCGTCTCCTCCTACGGCGCCGGCACCCAGTCCTCCGGCGTGGTCCGCATCCTCAAGGACCTCGACACCGACATCAAGGGCAAGCACGTCCTGATCGTCGAGGACATCATCGACTCGGGCCTCACCCTGTCGTGGCTGCTGTCCAACCTCGGCTCGCGCGAACCGGCCTCCCTGGAGGTCTGCACCCTCCTGCGCAAGCCGGACGCCGCCAAGGTCGCCATCGACGTCAAGTGGATCGGCTTCGACATCCCGAACGAGTTCGTCGTCGGATACGGCCTGGACTACGCCGAGAAGTACCGCAATCTCCCGTTCGTCGGCACCCTCGCCCCCCACGTCTACGGCGGCTGAGGGAAGCGACCCCAAGGGAACCCGGACCGTCTTCCCTCCGTTGAACGATGGGAAGACGGCCGCGGGCACCAATGCTGGGGTACCGTCCGAAGAACAGCTTTTTCATACCGCAGCTCCAAGCAACCGCAGCTACTGAGCAGCATTCACCTACGGGCAGGAGGGACGGGGCGTCATCTACGCCCCGTATGGATGGACGTGAAGCGATACTTCCGCGGGCCGGTCATGTGGATCGTGCTGGCCGTCCTCGCCGTGGTCGTGCTGATGCAGGTCGTCGGCTCGTCCGAGGGCTACAAGACGGTGGACACCGGCAAGGTCGTCCAGGCGATCGACAAGAACCAGGTCAAATCCGCAAAGCTCACCACCGGTGACGAGCAGATCGTCAAGATCGAGCTCATCGACGGCCAGAAGATCGACAAGAGCAGCAAGGTCCAGGCCAGCTACATCGGCACCCAGGGCGCCGACCTGGCCGACAAGCTGCAGGAGAAGTTCGAGGCCGGGCAGATCGAGGGCGGCTACACCGTCTCCCCGACGAAGCAGTCCCCGTTCCTCTCGGTCCTGCTCTCCCTGCTCCCCTTCGTCCTCATCGTGGTCGTCTTCCTCTTCCTGATGAACCAGATGCAGGGCGGCGGCTCCCGCGTCATGAACTTCGGGAAGTCCAAGGCCAAGCTCATCACCAAGGACACCCCCAAGACGACCTTCGCCGACGTGGCGGGCTCGGACGAGGCGGTCGAGGAACTCCACGAGATCAAGGAGTTCCTGCAGGAGCCGGCCAAGTTCCAGGCCGTCGGCGCCAAGATCCCCAAGGGCGTGCTGCTCTACGGCCCGCCCGGAACCGGCAAGACCCTCCTGGCCCGCGCCGTCGCCGGCGAGGCCGGAGTGCCGTTCTACTCGATCTCCGGTTCCGACTTCGTCGAGATGTTCGTCGGCGTCGGCGCCAGCCGCGTCCGCGACCTCTTCGAGCAGGCCAAGGCCAACGCCCCCGCCATCGTCTTCGTCGACGAGATCGACGCCGTCGGTCGCCACCGCGGCGCCGGACTCGGCGGCGGCCACGACGAGCGCGAGCAGACGCTCAACCAGCTGCTCGTCGAGATGGACGGCTTCGACGTGAAGGGCGGCGTCATCCTGATCGCCGCCACCAACCGGCCCGACATCCTCGACCCCGCCCTCCTGCGCCCCGGCCGCTTCGACCGGCAGATCGCCGTCGACCGCCCGGACATGCAGGGCCGCCTGGAGATCCTCAAGGTCCACCAGAAGGGCAAGCCGGTCGCCCCTGACGTCGACCTGGGCGCCGTCGCCCGCCGCACCCCCGGCTTCACCGGTGCCGATCTCTCCAACGTCCTCAACGAGGCGGCGCTGCTCACCGCCCGCTCGGACAAGAAGCTGATCGACAACCAGGCGCTGGACGAGGCGATCGACCGCGTGGTCGCGGGCCCGCAGAAGCGGACCCGGATCATGTCGGACAAGGAGAAGAAGATCACCGCGTACCACGAGGGCGGTCACGCCCTGGTCGCGGCGGCCTCGCCGAACTCCGACCCGGTCCACAAGATCACCATCCTGTCCCGCGGCCGGGCCCTGGGCTACACCATGGTCCTCCCCGACGAGGACAAGTACTCGACCACCCGCAACGAGATGCTCGACCAGCTGGCGTACATGCTGGGTGGCCGCGCCGCCGAGGAACTGGTCTTCCACGACCCGACCACCGGCGCCGCGAACGACATCGAGAAGGCCACCGCCACGGCCCGCGCGATGGTCACCCAGTACGGCATGACCGAGCGGCTCGGCGCCATCAAGTTCGGCGGCGACAACACCGAGCCCTTCCTCGGCCGCGAGATGGCGCACCAGCGCGACTACTCGGAAGAGGTCGCCGCGCTGGTCGACGAAGAGGTCAAGAAGCTCATCGAGACCGCGCACAACGAGGCGTGGGAGATCCTGGTCGAGAACCGCGACGTCCTCGACAACCTCGTCCTGGCCCTCCTGGAGAAGGAGACCCTGGGCAAGGAGGAGATCGCCGAGATCTTCGCGCCGATCGTCAAGCGCCCGGCCCGACCGGCCTGGACCGGCTCGGCCCGCCGCACGCCCTCCACGCGCCCGCCGGTGCTCTCCCCGAAGGAGCTGGCCCTGACCAACAGCGCCAACGGCTCCTCCTCGGCGACCACCCCGGTGGACACCACCAAGGCCATCGAGGTGGCCCCGGAGGACACCCCGGAGCCGTAGGCTCCACAGGCCCGGAATGGAAGCCGCGCCCCCGCAGGTTCTAGCCTGTGGGGGCGCGGCTTTTTTCGCGCCAAGTCAGACAGACGGAACGAGGCACACATGACCGACCCGGTGACGCTCGACGGCGAGGGCACGATCGGCGAGTTCGACGAGAAGCGCGCAGAGAACGCCGTACGCGAGCTCCTCATCGCGGTCGGCGAGAACCCGGACCGCGAAGGCCTCAGGGAGACGCCGGCGCGCGTCGCGCGGGCTTACAAGGAGCTCTTCGCGGGGCTCTGGCAGAAGCCGGAGGATGTGCTGACGACGACGTTCGACCTCGGGCACGACGAGATGGTCCTCGTGAAGGACATCGAACTGACGTCCCAGTGTGAACATCATTTGCTGCCCTTCCACGGTGTAGCCCACATTGGTTACATTCCTGCCGAAACGGGCAAGATCACCGGCCTGTCGAAGCTGGCTCGCCTGGTGGACGTGTTCGCCCGCCGCCCGCAGGTTCAGGAGCGTCTGACGACGCAGATCGCCGACTCGCTGATGAGGATCCTCGATGCTCGCGGCGCGATCGTCGTGATCGAAGCCGAGCACATGTGCATGGCCCTGCGGGGCGTGCGCAAGCCGGGCGCGAAGACGACGACCTCGGCGGTGCGTGGACAGCTGCGTGACGCTACTACCCGGGCCGAGGCCATGTCCCTGATATTGGCCCGCTAGCAGCGCGCTCCCCTGTCCTCCTCCCTACCGTCCCCGATCAGTGGGGTTGATCGCTGATCAGGGGGCCGGTAGGGGGTACGGGCTTTCCGCGCGGTCGTAGGGCTAAGCGACCGGGGCGTGGCCCGGGCCGTTGTCGTCCTCGTCCTCGGGGAGCTTGCAGACGTGCTCCAGGAAGAGGGCGGCGGCGATGACGCCGATGCCGGCGAGGACCGAGAAGGCGGCGTAGATGGCCTGGTCGCGGCGGGCCGGGATGTCCAGGGAACCGAGGAGGAAGACGCCCGTGCCGCCGTACATGCCGGCGACGAGGGCGGCGACCAGGGCGCTGGCCTGGCCGAAGACGACCGCGCGGGCGGCCATCAGGGGTTCGACGCCCTTGGCGCCGGGCCGGCGCTCGCGCTGGGCCTTGAGGCGGGCGCGCAGCGAGAGGGCCGTGGCGGTGAGGACGACGGCGATGGCGGCCAGGACGATGGGGGCCGCGAGCGGCACGCTGGGCAGCGTGCCGACCGAGTCCCACAGGCGTGCGGCGCCCCAGGAGAGCACGCCGGCCGCGATGAACAGTCCGGCGAGCACCTTGAGCCGCAGTTGTTTCACCGGGTGTCGTCCTTCGTCTGGTCCGAGCGGTTGTCCGTGACGAGCCTAACGACTACTCGGGCAGCCGGAGTTCCAGGTCGGTGCGTGGCACGACTCCGGCGCTGCCGACGGCGGCGAGGAGTTCGGTGACGGCGCCGTGTCCGGGCAGCTGGGCCTCGGGGTCGACGTCGTGCCAGGGGGCGAGGACGAAGGCGCGCTGGTGGGCGCGCGGGTGGGGCAGGGTGAGGACGGGGTCGTCGGAGACGACCTCGGCGTAGGCGATGATGTCGACGTCGATGGTGCGGGCGCCCCAGCGCTCTTCGCGGACCCGGTGGAAGGCCTCCTCGACGGCGTGGGCTCGCTCCAGGAGGGAGGCCGGGGGGAGGGTGGTCTTCACGAGGACGACGGCGTTGAGGTACGAGGGCTGGGAGTCGGGGTCGACCCCCCAGGGCTCGGTCTCGTACACGGGGGAGACGGCCTTGACCCGGAGGCCGGGGGTGTCCTCGAGGGCGTCGACGGCGCCCTGGAGGGTCTCCAGGCGGTTGCCGAGGTTGGCACCGAGGGCCAGGACGGCCCATTTGGGGTTGGAGAGGGTGACGTCGGCCGCGTCCACGGCGGCGGTCACGGCCGCCGGTACGGGCTGCACGGTCGGATCGCTGTGCTGGGGCTTCATGCGCGGCTCCGGGTGATGGTGATGGTCACGTCGTCGAAGGGGACGGTGATCGGTGCGTCCGGCTTGTGGACGACGACTTCGACCTCCTGGACGCCGGCGTGCTTGAGGCACTGCTGGGCGATCCGCTCCGCGAGGGTTTCGATGAGGTCCACCGGTTCGCCCTGGACGACGTCCACGACCTCTTCGGCGACCACGCCGTAGTGCACGGTCTTCGTCAGGTCGTCATCGGCGGCGGCGGCGCGGGTGTCCAGGCCGAGGGTGAGGTCGACGATGAAGGTCTGCCCCTCCTCGCGTTCCTTGGGGAAGACGCCGTGGTGCCCTCGGGCCTTGAGGCCGCGCAGCGCGACACGATCCACGCGAATCACTCCTGCTGTCGTAGTTCGGGTGGCCACGCAGCCGGGTGCGGACGGCCGGGTGTCCAGCATCGAATCTACCTGCGGGCGCCGACAGCCGGGGCGGGGGCTCGGTCGGGGCGGTTCAGTCGGTGGCGTCGGTCTCGTCGCCGGAGGCGTCCTCGGGGATCACCGGGGAGCCGTGGTGGGACCAGATGCGCCAGCCCTCCGACGTGCGGCGGAACACGTTCGTGGCGACGACGAGCTGTCCGACGAGGGGGCCGAGGGAGGCTCCGTCCTCGGCCGGTCCGCCGCTGAGGATGTTCTCCGTGCACGTGACGACCGCCACGTCCCCGGCCATCGAGATCTCGACGTCGGTGAGGAAGAACTGGATGTAGTCGGTGTTCGCCATGATCAGGGCGTAGGAGCGGAGTACTTCGCCGCGGCCGGTGAGGACGGGCCAGCCGGGGTGGACGCAGGAGATCGCGGTGGCGCCGTCGTCGAGCCAGAGGTCGGTGATGCCGTCGAAGTCCGCTTGCTCCATCGCCTCGTAGAAGGCGGTGTTGGCGGCTTCGACGGCCGCGCGGTCGGCCTCGCGGGCGCGGGTCACCTGGCTCCTTCGACGGCCCTGGCGACCCGTACGGCGTCGGCGGTGGCCCGGACCTCGTGGACGCGGACGGCCCAGGCGCCTTCGTGGGCGGCGAGGGCGGAGACGGCGGCGGTGGCGGCGTCGCGTTCGCGGGCGGGGGGCGGGGAGGCGCCTTCGTGGGCGAGGACGTGGCCGAGGAAGCGCTTGCGGGAGGCGGCGACGAGCAGGGGGCGGCCGAGGGCGCGGAGCTCGGGGAGGTGGGCGACGAGGGCCAGGTCGTGCGGGGCGAGCTTGGCGAAGCCGAGGCCGGGGTCGAGGACGATGCGCTCGGGGGCGACGCCGCCGTCGATGACGGCTTCCATGCGGGTGCGGAGTTCCTGGACGACTTCGCCGACGACGTCGTCGTAGGTGGCGAGGCTGTTCATGTTCTCGCTGAAGCCGCGCCAGTGCATGACGACGAAGGGGACCTGGGCGGCGGCGACGACGGGGACCATCCGGGGGTCGGCGAGGCCGCCGCTGACGTCGTTGACGAGGACGGCGCCGGCTTCGACGGCGGCGGCGGCGACGTTGGCGCGCATGGTGTCGACGGAGACGGTGACGCCTTCGGCGGCGAGGCCGCGGACGACGGGGACGACGCGGCGGAGTTCTTCCTGCTCGTCGACGCGGGTGGCGCCGGGCCGGGTGGACTCGCCGCCGACGTCGACGAGGTCGGCGCCCTGGGCGACGAGGTCGAGGCCGTGTTTGACGGCGGCCGTGGTGTCGAACCAGCGGCCGCCGTCGGAGAAGGAGTCGGGGGTCACGTTGACCACGCCCATGACCGCGCAGCGGTCCCACTCCGGCAGGCCGAGTGCCGTGCCCCGGCCGATCGTCGTACTCATGCGTCCAGCGTAGGGCCCGGTGTGCGGTTCGGGCGCCCCCGGGGCGTGGCCCGGCGGGCGCCCCGGGGTCAGGCGGCGCGGACCTCGTGTTCGGCCTGTGAGGGCACGATGTGGGCGCAGGGGCGGGGGGCCGTGGCGCGGGAGCGGCGGGCCAGGGGGCGGGGGAGGGAGAGGGTCACGAAGCCTTCGGCCTGCATGGCGGCGAAGCCGATGCGGGGGAGGTCGCGGCTTTTGCGGTAGACCACGAAGCGGGGCTCCCAGCGGGGCTGGAACTTGGCGTTGAACTTGTAGAGGGATTCGATCTGGAACCAGCGGGAGAGGAAGACGAGCAGTCCGCGCCAGATGCGCAGGACGGGGCCGGCGCCGATCTTCTCGCCGCGGGCGAGTGCCGAGCGGAACATGGCGAAGTTGAGGGAGACCCGCTGGATGCCGAGGCGGGGAGCGTTCTGGAGGGCGGCGACGATCAGCAGCTCGTTCATGCCGGGGTCGGCGCTGCGGTCGCGGCGCATGAGTTCCAGGGAGATGCCGTCGGTGCCCCAGGGGACGAAGTGGATGATCGCCTTCAGGTCGCCGTAGGGGGAGTCGGGGTCGTCCTTGTGGGCGGTCGCTATGACGGCGTCGCCGTCGCCCGGGTCGCCGATGCGGCCGAGGGCCATGGAGAAGCCGCGCTCGGTGTCGGTGCCGCGCCAGTCCTCGGCGGCGCGGTGGATGCGGGCGAGTTCGCCGTCGCTGAGTTCGGAGACGCGGCGCACTTTGGTGGTGTAGCCGTTGCGTTCGATGCGCTTCACCATCTGGCGGACGTTGCGCATGGCGCGGCCGGAGAGGGAGAAGTCGGGGACGTCGACGATCGCCTCGTCGCCGAGTTCGAGGGCGTCGAGTCCGGTCTCGCGGGTCCAGACCTGGCCGCCGGTCTCGGAGCAGCCCATGACGGCGGGGGTCCAGGAGTGGGCCTTGGCCTCGTCCATGAAGCGTTCGATGGCGCCGGGCCAGGCCTCGACGTCGCCGATGGGGTCGCCGCTGGCGAGCATGACGCCGGAGACGACGCGGTAGCAGACGGCGGCCTTGCCGCTGGGGGAGAAGACCACGCCCTTGTCGCGGCGGAGGGCGAAGTGGCCGAGGGAGTCGCGGGCGCCGTGCTTGTGGAGGAGGGCGCGCAGCTTGGTCTCGTCGTCCTCGGTGAGGAGGGCGGCGGGGTGTTCGGGCCGGAAGGCGAAGTAGATGGTGGTGAGTGCGGTGAGCATGCCGAGGGCGCCGAGGGAGTAGCCGACGGTCCAGTCGACGTTCCCGGTGTAGGCGACGGGGCCTTCGACGCCGAACAGGCCGTAGAGGACGTGCTCGAGGCGGTCGGTGAGGCTGGGGCTGCCGACGACGCGGCGCGGGTGGGCGCTGACGATGACCAGGCCGAGGGCGATGGACCCGGCGCCCATGAGGACGAAGTTGGCGAGGGCGCGCCAGCGGCTGCGGGGGTCGGGCAGCGCGGCGAACTGGTCGCGGTTGCGGACCAGGAGGGCCATCAGCGCGAGGGAGAGCACCGCGCCGGTGAGCGAGTGGCGCCAGACGAACTGGGCGACGGCGCCGAGCGGCAGCAGCACGACCGCGGCTCGCCAGGCGCGGCGCTTGTGGCGCTTGAGGCCGTGGGCGAGGAGCAGCAGCAGGACGCCGGCGCTGAGCGAGAGGGCCGCGGAGAGCGGCCCGAGCGTGCCGGGCAGCACCTCCGCGACGGCGTGCATGCGGCTGGCGCGGAACCGTGGGAAGACTCCCGCGGCGATGTCGATCAGGCCGATCAGCGTGCAGGCCGTGCCGACGAGTGCGGGGACCCTTTCGGGTCGGGGTCCGCGCAGAATCCGGCGTACATGATCCGGAACCGATCCGGATTTATCCCCATCTACCGTGACAGACATCTGCTTCCCGTGCTTCCCGTGGCTCCGCAAGATCGATTGATCCGGTGGGCCGCGCTGGTCGGGCGGGCCACCCCGGAGGTTTGCGCCTTCTAGGACGGAGCAGCGATGTGGCGGGTTCACTCGCCGTCAGGGAAATCTCAGGGAAATATCAGGAAGAAAGCTCGGACGTCTCATGGGTCTCACCAGCAACAAGGTCCTCGCGCTGGCGGTCACGCTGGCCGTGGTGCTGTTCGTCGCGACGATCTGGCTCTGGCCCAGGCTCGCGCGCGGCGGCTGGAAGGCCGTCCTGGGGCGGGTCGGGCTGCTGCTCGCCACCCAGTTGGCGCTGTTCGCCTCGGTCGGTCTCGCCGCGAACAACTCGTTCCTCTTCTACGGCTCCTGGGCCGACCTGTTCGGCCAGGAGCAGGAGATGGGGGTGGTGGTGGACCACTCGGCCGGCTCCAAGGACGTCAAGGTCGTCGGCACGCAGGCGCTCGACGTGCCGGGCGGCGGGCGTCCCTCGATCGGCGGGCAGATACAGAAGGTCGTCATAGAGGGCGGCAAGTCCAAGATCGACTCGTCCGCGTACGTGTACCTGCCGCCGGAGTACTTCCAGAGCCGGTACGCGAAGTCCACGTTTCCCGTCTCGGTGGTGCTGACCGGCTACCCGGGCACGGCGGAGAACCTGCTGAAGGGCCTGAAGTACCCGAAGACGGCCTACCAGCAGGCCAAGGACAGGAAGATGCAGCCGATGATCCTCGTGATGCTGCGTCCGACCGTGGCGCCGCCCCGGGACACCGAGTGCGTCGACATCCCGGGCGGGCCGCAGACCGAGACCTTCTTCGCCGAGGACCTGCCGAACGCCATCGCGCAGACCTACCGAGTGGGGACGAAGGCGCGGAACTGGGGCTTCATGGGGAACTCGACCGGTGGCTACTGCGCCCTGAAGATCGCGCTGCACCACCCCGACCGCTTCGCCGCGGCCGCGGGCTTCTCGGCGTACTACAAGGCGGCCGACGACGTGACGACCGGCGACCTGTTCCAGGGCGACAAGGCGGCGAAGAAGCGGGCTGACCTGCTGTGGAGCCTGGACCACCTGCCGCAGGGGAACTCGTCCTTCCTGGTCACCACGTCGAAGCACGGCGAGGGGAACCTCAAGGGGACGCAGGCCTTCATCAGGAAGGTGAAGGCCCCGGCCACGGTCTCCTCGATCACGCTGGAGAGCGGCGGCCACAACTTCAACACCTGGAACCGGGAGATCCCGCCGGGCCTCGTGTGGATGAGCGGGAAGCTCAGCGCGAGCTGACGGCCTCGCCCTCGGAGCTCCTCCCGTCGGCTGTCCCCTCTCCCGCCGCCGGCCCTGCCCCGGCCGTCGGCGCCTTTCCCTGCACCGGGCCCGCCCCGTCCGCCGGGCTCGTACGGCGCAGGGCTCGGTGGACGCCCGCCGTGGTGAGCGAGCCGAGCACGCGGTCCGGGTCGTGGGGCGCGTGCACGGCGACCCGGCCGGCGTCGTGCTGGAGCAGTGCGGCGAGGGCGTCCTTGAGGGAGGCGCCGAGGGGGACCGCGAGGCCCGAGTCCCCGGCGGGCTCCTCCAGGTCGGCCTCGGTGACGGGGGTGACGGCGAGTCGCTTGAGGCCGCGGTCCGCGCCGACGAAGCCGGCGACGTACGGGGTGGCGGGCGCGCCGAGCACGGTGGCGGGGGTGTCGAACTGTTCGATGCGGCCCTGTCCGTAGACGGCGATCCGGTCGCCGAGCCGTACCGCCTCCTCCAGGTCGTGTGTGACGAGCAGCACCGTCTTCCGCACGGTGGCCTGGAGGTTCAGGAACTCCGTCTGGAGGCGTTCGCGCACCACGGGGTCGACCGCGCCGAAGGGTTCGTCCATGAGCAGCACCGGCGGGTCGGCGGCGAGCGCGCGGGCCACGCCGACGCGCTGGCGCTGACCGCCGGAGAGCTGCTCGGGATAGCGGTGGCCGTACCGGCCGGGGTCGAGACCCACCAGGTCGAGGAGTTCCGCGGCGCGCTCCCGGGCCTTGGCCTTCTTCCAGCCGAGCAGGGCGGGCACGGTGGCGGTGTTGTCGAGGACGGTGCGGTGGGGGAAGAGGCCGACCTGCTGGATCACGTAGCCGATGGTGCGGCGCAGCCGGACCGGGTCGACCTCGGCGACGTCCTCGCCGCCGAGCAGGATCCGGCCGCCGGTGGGTTCGACGAGCCGGTTGACCATCTTCATCGTGGTCGTCTTGCCGCAGCCGGACGGGCCGACGAGCGTGACCAGCTCCCCCTCGGCGACCTCGAACGACAGGTCGTCGACGGCGGTCGTGCCGTCCGCGTAGCGCTTGGTCACGTGCTCGAACCGGATCATGGTTCCCCATTCTGGCCCTTGGCGCCCCGACTTGTGTGAAGGAAGTATTGCCAGAGCGTGGCGGTCCCCCGCGATTGTCCGTGGCGGGGGTTAGGGTCGCCAGACAGATGTTCGGAGGCGCGTGGCGAAGGGGGGTTGCGCATGGCCGCGGCGAACTGCCTGGTGACGAATGACTGGATCTGCGGGGAGTATCTGCGCACCCGCAGCCAGGAGTTGACCGACGCCACCCTCCAGCATGTGGGAATCACCGTGGTGTCGGTGCTCCTGGGCCTGGTCGTCGCCTTTCCGCTCGCCCTGCTCGCGCGGGCCAGGCCGCGCTTCGCCGGCCCGGTCCTCGGACTCACCACACTGCTCTACACGGTCCCCTCGCTCGCGATGTTCTCGCTGCTGCTGCCCTTCCTCGGGCTCTCCTCGGCGCTCGTCGTGACCGGACTCGTGCTGTACTCGCTGACCATCCTCGTCCGCGGCGTCCTGGCCGGACTCGCCGCCGTGCCCGAGGACACCAAGGAGGCCGCGCGCGGCATGGGCTACGGCTCGGGCCGGATGCTCTGGGAGGTCGAACTCCCACTCGCGCTGCCGGCGTTGATGGCCGGTCTGCGGATGGCGACGGTCTCCACGATCGCGCTCACCACGGTCGGCTCCATCGTCGGCCGCGGCGGCCTCGGCAACCTGATCGAGGACGCGCTGCCCACCTTCTTCAAGGCCCAGGTGCTCGCCGCCGCCGTGCTGTGCGTGCTCCTGGCGGTCGTCGCCGACCTGCTGCTCCTCGGTCTCCAGCGGCTCCTGACGCCCTGGACCCGGATACGCGCCGGACGGACGGGAGGAGCCTGACGTGAACGTCCTGGCGGACGCCTGGTCCTGGCTGGCCACCGGGGCCAACTGGTCGGGCGAGAGCGGCGTCTGGCACCGGCTGGCCGAGCACCTGTACGTGAGCGGGGCCGCCCTGCTCCTCGCCTGCGCCCTCGCCCTGCCGCTCGGCCTGTGGCTCGGACACGTGGGCAGGGGCGGCGCGCTCGCCGTCAACATCTCCAACGCGGGCCGGGCGATCCCCGTCTTCGCTGTCCTCGCCCTGTTCATGGTCTCCCCGCTGCGCAACGCCGGGTACGTGCCGACGGTGGTCGCGCTCGTCCTCTTCGCGATTCCGCCGCTGCTCACCCACGCCTACGTGGGCGTGCGGGAGGTGGACCGCGCGGTGGTCGAGGCGGCGCGGGGCATGGGGATGTCGGGCGGGCAGCTCTTCCGCGGGGTCGAACTGCCCCTGGCCCGGCCGATGCTGATGACGGGGCTGCGCTCGGCGGCGGTGCAGGTGGTCGCCACCGCGACGATCGCCGCCATGGTCGGCCAGGGCGGTCTCGGCCGGATCATCACCGCCGGGTTCAACACGTACAACACACCGCAGGTGGTCGCGGGCGCCGTGCTCGTGGCCCTGCTGGCCCTCCTCGTGGAGGCGCTCCTCGTGGCCGCGGACCGGCTCCTCGGCCGCGGGCTCCCGCGGTGACGGACGACGACTGAGATGGGTGATCTTGTGAGCAGGACCTCGCGCATCGCGAGTGCCGTAGTGGGCGTGACGGCCCTGACGGTCTCGCTGGCCGCGTGCGGCGGCGACAGCCTGGAGAAGTCGAAGGACGGCGGCGCCGAGGCCGGCGCGGCCGGGAAGAAGGGCTCGGTCGTCGTCGGAGCGGCCGCGTTCACCGAGTCGAAGATCCTCGCCGAGCTCTACGCCCAGGCGCTCGACGACGCCGGATACGCGGCGAGCGTCACCACCGTGAAGAATCGCGAGCTGTACGAACCGTCCCTGGAGAAGGGCGAGATCGACGTCGTACCGGAATACGCGGCGACGCTCGCGGAATTCCTCAACGCGAAGGTGAACGGGCCGAAGGCGCCCGAGGAGAAGCCGGTCGCCTCCGGAGACCCGGCCGCCACCACGGAGGCGCTCAAGAAGCTCGCCGAGCCGCGCGGACTGAAGGTCCTCGCGGTCGGTTCGGCGGTGGACCAGAACGCGTTCGCGGTGAGCCGGGAATTCGCGGAGAAGAACAAGCTGACGACCCTTTCCGATCTCGGCCGGGCCAAGATCAAGGTGAAGATCGCCGCCGGTGACGAATGCGAGATCCGGCCCTTCTGCGCGCCGGGTCTCAAGAAGGCCTACGGGATCGACGTGACGGGCGTCGACCCCAAGGGCGTCGGCACCCCGCAGGCCAAGCAGGCCGTCAAGGACGGGGTGGACCAGCTGGTCCTCACCACCACGACGGACGCCACCGTCGAGTCGTACGGCCTGGTCTTCCTGGAGGACGACAAGAAGCTGCAGAACGCGGACAACGTGCTGCCCGTCGTCAATGCCGCCGACGCCGGATCGCCCGAGATAGCGGCCGCCCTCGACAAGATCACCAAGGTCCTGACGACGGCGGATCTCGCCGAACTCAACCGGAAGGTGGACGCCGAGCGGGCGAAGCCGGAGGACGTGGCGAAGGCCTATCTGCAGTCGAAGGGGCTGCTCAAGAAGTAGGCACCGGGTAACGGCTGTCGGCCGGGCCCGCCCGGGGAATGGGGGCGGCCCGGTCGCCTACGGCGAGAACTCGCCAAGAGATTGCCGGGCCGACCCCCCATACGGTGCCTACGCACGGTAAATTTCAGGCCATGCCACGTGGACGTCACCGCCATTCCCCGCCTCTGCACAAGCTCCTGCCGCCCTCGGCGGTCGCCGGGGCGTCGGTCGTGTGCGCCGCGGCCGCCTGGCTGCTCGGTGATCCCCTGGCGCTGCGGCTCCTCGTCGCGGCCGCCGCGGCCTCCGCCGTGACCGGCGCCGTCCTCATGCGCAGTTGGGACCGGAGCGCCGGCCGCCAGGTCGCCGAGCTGACCCGGGCCCGCACCGCGGACCAGTGGAAGACCGACGAGCGGATCGCCGAGCTGGAGTCCGACCTCGAGGAGTCGCGCGAGCTGCGCGCCCGCCTCGACGCCAAGCTGCGCGCCAAGCGCGTCGAGCTGGCCGGCCTCCGCAGCGAGCACGCCGACCTCCTGCGCCGGTACGCCACGGCGGAGACCGAGCGCGCCAGCGCCCTGGAGGGGCGCCGGATGCTCGCCCTGGAGTCGAGTGCGACGCCCGAGGCCAAGGCGCTGCCGGCCGCCGCCTCCACGCCGACCCCGGAGGCCTACCGCCGGGCGGCGGAGGCGCTGCGGAACCTGGCGGCGAGGGCCGAGGAGAAGACGGAGCCGGAGGCCGGCGCGACGTCCGGGCCGACGGCCGAGGTCGAGCTCAAGCCCAAGGCCGAGGTGGAGCCCAAGGCCAAGGCCGAGGTGGAGCCCCAGGCCGGTGCGGAGTCCGTGGCCGCCGGGTCCGCCGACCCGCAGGCCGACCCCCAGCACACCAAGGCCGCCGCCATGCGACACGTGCCCGCCGCGGCCGCGATCGTCCCGTATGCCGCGCGCCGGCCGGTCCAGCGCCCCTCTGGCGGCTTCGACTACTTCGGCACCCACGGCGCGCAGAGCGCCACGAAGGCCGCGGCCGCGATCGAGGCCGTGCAGAACGCGGACCTCGCCGACGTGGTGGGCGAGGAGGTCCTCGCGGACGTCGCCCGGAAGCCCGCCGAGCAGCGGGCGGTCGGCCAGGTCATCGACCTGACGGCGCACGACGAGACGGAGCAGCTCGACGTGGCGGAGCTGCGGGGCGCGGTCAACTCGTAGCGGGACCCGGAGGGGCGAGAACGCGGAAGCGCGGCACCACGGAAGCACGCAACACGGAAGCGCGGCACCACGGAAGCGCGCAACACGAGCGCGAGAAGCGCGAACCACGCAGCACGGAAGGCAGGAAGCCGGTGGACACGGTCCACCGGCTTCCTGCGTTTCGGCGGCCGACCACCGGCCGACCACTCGCCGGCTGCTTCCGGCTACTTGTCGATGTCGCCGACGACGAAGAACAGCGAGCCCAGGATCGCCACCATGTCGGCGACGAGCGTGCCCGGAAGCAGCTCGGTCAGGGCCTGGATGTTGTTGTACGACGCCGAGCGCAGCTTGAGCCGGTACGGCGTCTTCTCCCCCTTGGAGACCAGGTAGTAGCCGTTGATGCCCAGCGGGTTCTCGGTCCACGCGTACGTGTGGCCCTCCGGCGCCTTGAGGACCTTGGGCAGCCGCTGGTTGATCGGCCCCTGCGGCAGCGCGTCCAGCCGGTCCAGGCAGGCGTCCGCGAGGTCCAGGGAGTTGTGCGTCTGGTCGAGCAGGCACTCGAAGCGGGCCAGGCAGTCGCCCTCGGTCCGGGTCACCACCCGCAGGACGTCCTGGAGCTCCCCGTACGCGAGGTACGGCTCATCGCGGCGCAGGTCGAAGTCGACGCCGGAGGCGCGGGCGATCGGCCCGGAGACGCCGTAGGCGTGCACGGTCTCCGGGCGGAGCACGCCGACCCCGCGGGTCCGGCCCCGGAAGATCTCGTTGCCGAGCACCAGCCGGTCGTACACGTCCATGCGCGAGCGCACGTCCGCGACGGCCTGCCGGGCGCGCCCCAGCCAGCCGGCGGGCAGGTCCTCCTTGAGGCCGCCGACCCGGTTGAACATGTAGTGCATCCGGCCGCCGGAGACCTCCTCCATCACGGCCTGGAGCTCCTCACGCTCGCGGAAGGCATGGAAGACCGGGGTGATTCCGCCCAGTTCGAGCGGGTACGAGCCGAGGAACATCAGGTGGTTGAGCACCCGGTTCAGCTCGGCGAGCAGCGTCCGCGTCCACACGGCCCGCTCCGGCACCTCCATGCCCAGCATCCGCTCGACGCCCATGACGACCCCGAGCTCGTTGGAGAAGGCGGAGAGCCAGTCGTGCCGGTTGGCCAGCATGATGATCTGCCGGTAGTCCCGCGCCTCGAAGAGCTTCTCGGCCCCTCGGTGCATGTACCCGATCACCGGCTCGGCCTCGCGCACCACCTCGCCGTCGAGCACGAGCCGCAGCCGGAGCACGCCGTGCGTGGAGGGATGCTGCGGCCCGATGTTCAGCACCATGTCGGTGCTCTCCGCCGCGCCGCCGATTCCGACCGTGGTCTCCGTCATGCCGGACAGTATCCCTCGCGCCCCGGCGGACATCATGACCGCGATGGCAGAAGCCGAGGGCATCCGCTCCCGCTCCGGCCTACGGCATCCCCACGCGCTGCGTCAGCCACAGGAAGTCGCCGAGCCCGCCGCGCGCGGTGAGCTCCGCGGCCTCGCCCGCCCCCGCGAGGGCGCGGACGTAGCCGGCGGGGTCGGTGGAGGCGAGGGCGAGCGGGGGCCGGGTGCCCGTGACGCCGAGGCCGTGCAGGGCCTCCCGCTGCGTCACGATCGGGCCCCCGGCCCCCATCCCGATCGGGCCCCCGGCTCCCGTCCCGGTCTGGCCTCCGGCTCCCGTCCCGGCCTGGGCCCCGGCCCCCGTCATGATCGGGCCCCCGGCCCCCGTCCGGGCACGGGCCCCGGCTCCGGATCCGGATCCGGAGCCCGCCCCCGCCCCCGTCCCGGCACCCGGGCCGGGCCGGGTGCCCGGCTCCACCGCGCCCACCGCGCCCACCGCGCCCGTCGCGCCCGTCGCACCCGTTCCCACGCCCGTTGCCGCCGCCGCGCACGCGTCCAGCGCCACGTGGGCCGTCAGGTCGCAGGAGCCGTCGGGGACGGGGGCGACCTCGCGGCCGTTGCGGTAGCCGGTGAGAGTGCCGAAGAGCGGGCGGGCGGGGTGGAGGTGGGCGTAGTCCACGGCCACCGCCGTGCCCGCCGCGAGCGCACCCACCGCCGCCGCCCAGGCCTCGTCGCGGGGGCGTCCGATCTCCGCGCGCGCGCCCGGCTCGCGCAACGGCCACCAGCGCTCGAGCCACTCCGCGTCCGGGCCGGACACCTCGGCGCCCAGCCGTTCCGTGCCGTCGGCCCGTACCTCCACGAGACGGACCGCCCCCGACTCGTCGACCTGCGCGATGTCCACCGGCACGTTGTCGAGCCACTCGTTGGCGAACAGAAGGCCCCGCTCGCCGTCCGGGATGTCTCCGGTCCAGGTGATGCGCGGGTCCAGGCCGGCGGGCCGGGCCGCGCGCTCCACCCCGTAGGGGCGGACCCGGAGGCCCTCCGGGACCGTCGCGAGCACCCCCGTGAGGAGCTCGCCGCGCCCCGCGCCCACGTCCACGAGGGCGACCTCGTCCGTGCCGAGCTCCTCCGCGACCCGCACCAAGAGCCTGGTCACCGCGCCCGCGAAGAGCGGGGAGGCGTGCACCGAGGTGCGGAAGTGGCCGGCCGGACCCTCGGGGCGCAGGAAGAAGCCGCCGGGGCCGTACAGCGCCCGTTCCATGGCGGCCCGCCACCCGAGCCATCCGTCCCACTGACACGTCTCATCCGTCACGCGCCCCAGTCTCCACCTTGGGGAGTACGGGCCTCGTGGCAAGGATCGCTCCCACGGTTGACCCCTGCACCTATCCGCTTTCCCTACGCTGGGTGACGTGCAGCGCCTCTACGACTTCATCCGCAGACACCCGACAGGCGTCGACTCCTTCTGGGCGGCCGTCCTGTTCGGGTTCTCCCTGCTGTGGGTGGGTTCGACCTACCCGGCGATCGACACACCCGTCGCGTACGGCGTCGTCGCCGCGCTGTTCTCCCTGGTCGTGGCCCTGCGCCGGCGCATGCCGGAGAAGATGCTGGTGCTCGCGGTCGCGCTCGGCCTGGCCCAGCTCGCCCTCGGGCTCGTCCCCTTCATGGCCGACTTCGCGATGCTCGTGATCATCTACACGGTCGCCGCGCACGACGGCCCGCGCTGGGCCTCCCGGCTCGCGCTGGCCGGCGGGCTGAGCGCCGCGACGCTGTCCCAGCTCCGCTGGCCGCTGTCCGAGACGGAGTCCTCCGCCGCCCGCGTCTTCTTCACGGTCATCATGACCGTGCCCTTCGCGCTCGCCTGGGTCCTCGGCGACTCCCTGCGCACCCGCCGGGCCTACTTCGCGCAGCTGGAGGAACGTGCCTCGCGCCTGGAGAAGGAGCGCGAGGCGCAGGCCAAGGTGGCCGTCGCGGCGGAGCGCGCCCGGATCGCCCGCGAGCTGCACGACGTCGTCGCGCACAACGTGTCCGTGATGGTGGTGCAGGCCGACGGCGCCGCGTACGTCATGGACTCCTCGCCGGAGACCGCCAAGCAGGCCCTGGAGACCATCGCCGGCACCGGCCGCCAGGCCCTCGCCGAGATGCGCCGACTGCTCGGCATCCTGCGCACCGGCGAGCACCAGGAGGCGGGGGAGTACGTGCCCCAGCCCGACGTGCAGCAGATCGAGGACCTGGTGGAGCAGGTGCGCGGCGCCGGACTCGCGGTCGACTTCAAGATCGAGGGCACCCCGCGGCCGCTGCCCAGCGGCGTCGAGCTCACCGCGTACCGGATCGTCCAGGAAGCCCTCACCAACAGCCGCAAGCACGGCGGCCCCGACGTCGGTGCCAGCGTCCGGCTGGTCTACTTCGACGACGGCCTCGGGCTGCTCGTCGAGGACGACGGCCGGGGCGCGCCGCAGGAGATGTACGAGGACGGGGGCGCCGACGGCCGCGGCCACGGCCTGATCGGCATGCGCGAGCGCGTCGGCATGGTCGGCGGCACCCTCGACGCCGGCCCGCGCGTCGGCGGCGGCTTCCGCATCAGTGCCCTGCTTCCGCTCAAACCCGCTCACTAGCTCCTCCGCTCCCTAGCTCCCTGGAAGGGGACTCCCTGACATGTCCATCCGTGTGATGCTCGTCGACGACCAGGTGCTGCTCCGTACCGGTTTCCGCATGGTGCTCGCCGCCCAGCCGGACATGGAGGTCGTGGCCGAGGCGGGCGACGGGGTGGAGGCCCTGGAGGTGCTGAGGGGCACGTCGGTGGACGTCGTGCTGATGGACGTGCGCATGCCGAAGCTGGACGGCGTGGAGACGACCCGGCGGATCTGCTCGCAGCCGGAGGCGCCGAAGGTGCTGATCCTGACCACCTTCGACCTCGACGAGTACGCGTTCTCCGGGCTCAAGGCGGGTGCCAGCGGCTTCATGCTGAAGGACGTGCCGCCGGCCGAGCTGCTCGGCGCGATCCGCTCCGTGCACAGCGGCGACGCGGTCGTCGCCCCGTCCACCACCCGGCGTCTGCTGGACCGCTTCTCGCCGATGCTGCCGTCGTCCGGGCGGGAGCCGGAGCACAAGGAGCTGGACCGGCTCACCGAGCGGGAGCGCGAGGTGATGATGCTGGTCGCGCAGGGCCTGTCGAACGGCGAGATCGCCGCCCGCCTCGTGCTGTCCGAGGCGACCGTGAAGACGCACGTGGGCCGCATCCTCACCAAGCTGGGCCTGCGCGACCGGGTGCAGGTCGTCGTCCTCGCGTACGAGACGGGCCTGGTCCGCGCGGGCGGCCGCTGACGTGCTGCTCTGGATCAACGGTCCGTTCGGCGGCGGCAAGACCCAGACCGCTTACGAGCTGCGCCGGCGGCTGCCCGGCAGCGTCGTCTGCGATCCGGAGCACGTGGGCTTCGGGCTGCACCGCACCCTCCCGCCCGGGCTCCGGGCGGACTTCCAGGACCTCGCCGCCTGGCGGCAGGGCGTGTACGAGGTGCTCGACCTGGCGCTGCGCAAGCACGACGGACCGGTGCTGGTGCCGATGACGCTCGTGGAGCCGGCCTACTTCGAGGAGATCGTCGGGCGGTTGCGGGCCGCCCACGGCGAGGAGCGGGTCCGCCACTTCGCGCTGCTCGCCGATCGCGACACGGTGCTCCGGCGGCTCACCGAGCGGGGGCTGGGACGCGGGCTGCGACGCGAGAGCTTCGCCGTGCGGAGGCTGGACGCCTGTCTGGAGGCCCTCGCCGGTCCGCGGTTCGCCCACCACGTCCGTACGGACGAGCTCACCGTCCCGCAGGTCGCCGACCGCGTTGCGGAGCTGGCGGGGCTGCGGATCACGCCGAACACCGACGGAGCCCTGCGGCACCGGCTGCGGCGGATCCGGGTGGGGCTCGCGCACATCCGCTTCGACTAGGTCGTCCCCTTCGGATCGGGCCGGGTCAGAGAGCGGTGTCCGGTGTCCGGTGTCCGGTCGGTGCGAGTGGAGGGCGAAGGGGAGGGGACCATGGCGGAGCCCCGGCTTCTGCGCCCGGGGTTACTGGCTCCGGCTCCAGCGCCCGACTCCTGCTCGGGGCTCCGGCTCCAGCGCCCGGCTCCGGCTCCCGCGCCAGGCTTCGGGCCCCGGCTCCTGCTCCGGGCTCCGGCTCCTGTGCCCCGCTCCGGCCGGCGGGTCCCGCTCCCAGGACCTAGCGGAGGACCGACTCCAGGAAGTCGCTGCCCAGGCGGGCCACGACGGAGGGGTTCAGCTGGTGGAGCACGTACCGGCCCCGGCGCTGGGTGGTCAGGAGGCCCGCCTTCTTCAGGACGGAGAGGTGGCGGGAGACCTCCGGGGCCGTGATGCCGTACGTGTCGGCCAGCTCGCTCGTCGAGAACGGGCCGCGCGCCAGGCTGCGGCACAGCCGCATCCGCATCGGGTGGGCGATGGCCTCCAGGCGCAACTTCACCGTCTCGACCGGCTCGGCGCCGCCGACCTCCCCGGTGTCGGCCGGATACTGGATCACGGGCTGCCAGCCGGGCGCGGACAGGGCGAAGAGGTGTGGCCAGCCGAACGCGGTCGGCACGAGCGTCACGGCCCCGCCGTGGGCCTCCGTCCGGCCGTGCACCAGCTTGTCCACGACGATCCGGGAGCCGCGCTCGTCCTCCTCCAGGGAGAGCGCAGGGGAGGCGGCCGTCAGTGCGTGGGCCAGGCCCTTGCGGCGCAGCAGCTCGGTCTTGTGCCGGGCGTCGGCGGCCAGCTGGACGCGGACCCGGCGCCAGGTGTCGGCGAAGAACGCCTGTTCGCAGTCCTCCAGAAGGCGGCGGATCCAGGCGCGGGTGGCGGTCGGCTCGGCCAGCATCCGCTCCACGAACGCGGACTGGCGCGGGCCGCGGGCCGCGGCCAGGTCGAGGGCGCGACGCCGCGCCCTCGCGTCGACGAGCGGCGAAGGGGTGCCGTCGATGCTGAGGGTGCTGCAGGAGATCTCCAGGGCCGCGCCGACGAACTTCTCGTCGTCCATGCGGTCGAGGTCGTCCAGCTCCTCGGCGAGGGTCTCCCGGGGCCGTGAGGGCAGCAGGAAGTCGGAGCGGGTGGACCGCCACATGAAGTCGGCCTCGTGGAGCCGGTCGGCGAGCTCGGGCTTGAGCGTGGCCGCCGTCGTGGTCGTCCAGGCGTGCAGCCGGGAGTGGTGGCCCGGCTCGGCGAGGGCGTGCAGGGCGTTGCCCAGCTCGGCCAGCGGCGAGGGGCAGAAGGTGATCCGCTCGTGCGGCAGTCCGGTGATGTCGATGGTCACGCTCACGGACCCATGGTGAGGGGTGCGGTGGGGTGGGTGTCCCGCCGTTTGACGAGCCCTGTCAATCCGCGGGCCGTACGGAGCGGCCCGGGCGCACGGTGGGGCCGTGAACGCACTCCACCAGTACATGTTCGACGCCTACCGGTCCGCCCGGCACGACGAGCCCCCGCCGCCCGTCCCCGGCGCCCTCGACATCGCGACGCTGCGGGCGGTCCGCGACCACCGTCGCTTCGAGGCGGTCTTGGCGGGCCGCCCGGCCAGGGGCCGCCTCCGCGGAGCGCTCCTGCGCCGGCTGCACGCGGGGCGCGGCCAGGCCGCGCCGTAGCCACGCCGGTCCCGGGCGTCCAGCGGGCGCTCGGGCCTCGGGCCTCATGCCTCGCGCCTCGGGCCTCGCGCCTCGGGCCTCGGGCGAACCTCACCCCAGCGCCCGCCCTGTGCGGCCCGCTGGGGGCCGCGCTCGCCCGACGGGTGCCGACCCACTGCCGCCCGCCGCCCCGGGCCCGTGACGGCGGCAGGTCCACCCCTGCCGGGAAGCGTCAGGCGCCGCCCACGCGCCCGCCGGGGAAGCCCGGGCACCGCGCACCATCCCGGGGCCCGGGAAAGCCCCGGGCACCGCCCGCGCCCCCTAGGCCGGGCAGGCCCCGGGCACGGCCTGCGCTCCCTAGGCCGGGCAGGCCCCGGGCACGGCCTGCGCTCCCCAGGCCGGGCAGGCCCCGGGCACCGCCCACGTCCGAGGGCCGGGAAAGCCCCAGGACCGCCCACGCCCCCCGCCCCGCCGGGAAGGCCCCAGGCACCGACCGCCCACGATCCCCGGGCCCGCAAAGCCCAGGCACCGCCCACGATGCCCGGCAGGCGAAACCCCAGGCACCCGCCCACGTCCCAGGGCCGGGAAAGCCCCAGGCACCGCGCACGACCACGGGGCCGGCGAAGCCCCAGGCACCGCCCACGCCCCGCCCGGCGCGGCGAACCCGAGGCTCGTCTACAGCCGCCCCAGGAAGTCCCTGGCCGCCTCCTTCACGTCCTCTGCCGTCCACTCCAGGCCGGGTGCGCTGATCGTCACCTCGGTCGCCGCCACGCCCGGCGGGGCGCCCGCCGGGCCGGGGAACCAGCGGCGGAACAGGACGGTGCCGGTGTCCTCCGTCAGGGACAGCGCGGCCGCGGTCAGGGCGTCGGGCTCGTAGGGCAGCCACACCTGGAACTGGTGGGTGTGCGGGGTCTCCGGGTGCACCCGGTACCAGCCGAGCCCCGCCTCCGCGAAGGCCTCCCGCAGCGCGGCCGCCACCACGCGCGCGTGCGCCACGTACGAGGGCAGCCGGGGCAGCTCGGTGTCCAGGCCGCGCAACGCCGACAGGGCCGCCGGGTACTGCTGGAAGACCTGGCCGCCGTAGCGGTGGCGCCACAGCCGCGCCTCCTCCACCAGCTCCTCGGGACCGGCCAGCACGGCGCCCGACAGGCCGCCGAGCGACTTGTAGAACGACACGTAGACGCTGTCCGCGAGCCCCGCGATCTCCGGCAGCGGGCGGCCGAAATGCGTCGGGCAGTCCCAGAGCCGCGCCCCGTCGAAGTGGACCACCGCGTCCCGCTCCCGGGCCGCGTCCACGACGTCGACGAGTTCGTCCCAGGTGGGCAGGACGAAGCCGGCGTCCCGGAGGGGCAGCTCCAGCATCAGCGCGCCGAAGGGCTCGGGGTGCTCGCGCACCTCCTCGGCCGTCGGCAGCCGCGGCTCGGTCGTCGGGTGGGTGGTGCGCAGTCCGCTGACCCGCTCGAAGGAGCGGTTCTCGTGCACCTCCGGATGGGCGAGGGGGTGCAGCGCGACCACGGGGTTCCCGGTCCGCCCGGCCCAGCAGCGCAGCGCGACCTGCTGGGCCATGGTGCCGGTCGGGAAGAACGCCGCCGCCGGAAAGCCCAGCTCCTGGGCGACCCGGCGCTCCAGCTCCTCGACGACCGTGTCGCCGTACGTGTCGACCGGGGTGTCGTCGTAGGCCGTGCCGGCGGTCCAGTCGGCCAGCTCGCGCAGCCGCGCCCCGACGCTGCCGTCCATCGACGCGGCCCACAGTTTGCGCGGGGCCCCGCCCCACACCTTGGCCCGGTGCGTCCGGGCCGACTCCTCGGGGCGCTGTCCGGCCTCGGCCTTTCGCTGCTCTTCCGCGAGCTGATCGGATTCCATGGCCCGATCATGGGCCATGGGGTCCTCGCTCTCCACGGGCTTTTCCACAGCTTCGGGCGCCGGTCATATCGCCGCCCACACCCTGTGGACAGCCGCGAGGGAGCGCGAAACGCTGGCGTAGCATGACCAGAAATCGTCCGGTACCCCCCGAGGACTGGAACGGAAGGCCGACCCGAACAGTGAACGCACCACCAGAACCCCGGCACCCCCAGGCGGACCGCGCCGAGGACCGCCCCGCCCGGCTCACCGTCGGAGTCGTGGGCGCGGGCCGCGTGGGCCCCGCCCTCGCCTCCGCCCTCCAGCTCGCAGGGCACCGCCCGGTCGCCGTCTCGGCGGTCTCCGAGGCCTCACGGCGGCGCGCCGCGGCCCTGCTCCCGGACGTGCCGGTCGTGGAGCCCGCGGGCGTGCTCGCCCTCGCCGACCTGGTCCTGCTCACCGTCCCCGACGACGCCCTGCCCGGCCTCGTCGAGGGCCTCGCCGAGACCGGTGCCGTACGGCCCGGCCAGCTCCTCGTGCACACCTCCGGGCGGTACGGGGTCCAGGTCCTCGACCCGGCCCGCCGGGCCGGCGCCCTGCCGCTGGCCCTGCACCCCGCCATGACCTTCACCGGCACCTCCGTGGACGTCCAGCGGCTCGCCGGCTGCTCCTTCGGGGTCACCGCCCCCGAGGAGCTGCGGCTCGCGGCCGAGGCGCTCGTCATCGAGATGGGCGGCGAGCCCGAGTGGATCGCCGAGGAGAACCGCCCGCTCTATCACGCGGCCCTCGCGCTCGGTGCGAACCACCTGGTCACGCTGGTCGCCCAGGCCATGGAGCTGCTCCGCGCCGCGGGCGTCGCCGCGCCCGACCGGATGCTCGGCCCGCTGCTGGGCGCCGCCCTGGACAACGCGCTGCGGTCCGGCGACTCCGCCCTCACCGGGCCCGTCGCGCGCGGCGACGCGGGCACGGTCGCCGCCCACGTGGCCGAGCTGCACAAGCACGCGCCGGGCACCGTGGCCGGCTATCTCGCGATGGCCCGCGCGACGGCCGACCGGGCCCTCGCGCACGGTCTGCTCAAGCCCGAGCTGGCCGAGGATCTGCTGGGCGTGCTCGCCGAGGGGGACGACCACCGATGACTCTCACGCCGGTTCGCACGGCCGCCGAGCTCCGCGCCCTGCCGGGTGCCGGGCGCCGCGCCGTCGTCATGACCATGGGCGCCCTCCACGAGGGCCACGCCACCCTGGTGCGGGCCGCCCGCGACCGGGTCGGTCCCGACGGCACCGTCGTCGTCACCGTCTTCGTCAACCCGCTGCAGTTCGGCGCGGGCGAGGACCTCGACCGCTACCCGCGCACCCTCGACGCCGATCTGCGGATCGCCGGGGCGGCCGGTGCCGACGCCGTCTTCGCCCCGGCCGTCGACGAGGTCTACCCCGGCGGCGAGCCGCAGGTCCGGATCACCGCGGGGCCCATGGGGGAGCGTCTGGAGGGCGCGTCCCGGCCCGGGCACTTCGACGGGGTGCTCACCGTCGTCGCCAAGCTCCTCCACCTCACCGCGCCCGACCTGGCCTTCTTCGGCCAGAAGGACGCCCAGCAGCTGGCCCTGATCCGCCGCATGGTCCGCGACCTGAACTTCCCGGTCGAGATCGTCGGCGTGCCGACCGTACGCGAGGACGACGGTCTGGCCCTGTCCAGCCGTAACCGCTACCTGTCGGCGGAGGAGCGGACGACCGCCCTCGCGCTGTCCCGCGCGCTGTTCGCCGCCCGTGACCGGCTCGCCGCCCAGGAGGCGCTGCGCGCCCGGGCCGCCGCCCTGCCCGGCGCCCAGGGGCGTTCCGAGGACCGCGCCGAGGCGCTGTCCCGGCTGGGCGAGGCGCGAGCGGCCGCGGACGCCCACGCGGTCGCCCAGGTGGCCGAGGGCGGGGGCGCCGGGGCCGTGCGGTCCGCCGCGCGCGCCGTGCTCGACGACGCGGCGAAGGCGCGGACGCCGCTCACCCTGGACTATCTGGCCCTGGTCGACCCGGCCGACTTCACCGAGGTCGAGGACGACCACGACGGAGAGGCGATCCTCGCCGTCGCCGCGCGGGTGGGGAGCACGCGGCTCATCGACAACCTCCCCCTGACCTTCGGAGCCACGAAGTGACCGGAATACGGCTGCACGCGCCCGCCCCCGGCTGGTCCATCGACGCCGACGTCGTCGTGGTCGGCTCCGGTGTCGCGGGCCTGACCGCGGCGCTGCGCTGCACCGCCGAGGGGCTGCGCACCGTCGTCGTCACCAAGGCACTCCTCGACGCCGGTTCCACCCGCTGGGCCCAGGGCGGCATCGCCGCGGCGCTGGGCGAGGGCGACACCCCCGAGCAGCACCTCGACGACACCCTCGTCGCCGGGGCGGGCCTGTGCGACGAGCGGGCCGTGCACGCGCTCGTCACCGAGGGGCCGGACGCGGTGCGCCGGCTCATCGAGACGGGCGCGTCCTTCGACCTGACCGACGAGGGCGCGATCGCGCTGACCCGCGAGGGCGGCCACCACCGCCGCCGGATCGCGCACGCCGGCGGCGACGCGACCGGCGCCGAGATCTCCCGGGCCCTCGTCGAGGCGATACGCGAGCGGGGCGTGCGCACCATCGAGCACGCGCTCGTGCTCGACCTGCTCAAGGACGCCGAGGGCCGCACGGCGGGCGTGACCCTGCACGTGATGGGCGAGGGGCAGCACGACGGCGTCGGCGCCGTCCACGCCCCCGCCGTGGTGCTGGCCACCGGCGGCATGGGGCAGGTCTTCTCGGCCACCACCAACCCGGCCGTCTCCACCGGTGACGGCGTCGCGCTCGCGCTGCGCGCCGGGGCGGAGGTCTCCGACCTCGAGTTCGTCCAGTTCCACCCGACCGTGCTCTTCCTGGGCGCCGACTCCGAGGGCCAGCAGCCGCTGGTCTCCGAGGCGGTCCGGGGCGAGGGAGCCCACCTGGTCGACGCCGACGGGGTCCGCTTCATGCTGGGACAGCACGAGCTGGCCGAGCTGGCGCCCCGCGACATCGTCGCCAAGGCGATCACGCGCCGCATGCTGGAGCACGGCGCCGAGCACATGTACCTCGACGCGCGTCACTTCGGCGCCGAGATGTGGGAGCAGCGCTTCCCGACGATCCTGGCCGCCTGCCGGGCGCACGGCATCGATCCGGTCACCGAGCCGATCCCGGTGGCCCCGGCCGCCCACTACGCCTCCGGCGGCGTGCGCACCGACCTGCACGGCCGGACGACCGTGCCGGGCCTGTACGCGTGTGGCGAGGTCGCCTGCACCGGCGTGCACGGCGCCAACCGGCTGGCCTCGAACTCGCTCCTGGAGGGCCTGGTCTTCGCCGAGCGGATCGTCGCCGACATCGCGGCGCACGGCCCGCACCGCGAAGGCCTGCCGGACGTCCCGGCCGGGCCCAGGGAGCTTTCGCTGCTCGTCCCGGAGGTCCGGCGGGAGATCCAGCGGATCATGACCGAGGGCGCGGGTGTGCTGCGCTCCGCCGAGAGCCTGGCCGGCGCGGCCGAGGCCCTGGAGCGCCTGCGGCTCGACGCCGAGGAGGACCGCAAGGCGGCCGAGCCGGGCGTCGAGGCCTGGGAGACCGCCAACCTGCTGTGCGTCGCCCGCGTCCTGGTGGCCGCCGCCCGCGCGCGCGAGGAGACCCGCGGCTGCCACTGGCGCGAGGACCGCCCCGACCAGGACGACGGGACCTGGCGCCGCCATCTGGTCGTCCGCCTGTCGTCCGACCGACGCCTGGTGGTGCGGCGCACCACCGGAGCAGACTTTCCGCCCGTAACCCCTGACGCACCCCTGGAGCCGCTGTCGTGAGCACGCCCGAGGAAGCACGTCCGCAGCCCGTGGACGTCCCCCTGATCCAGATCAACGCCGCCCCGGCCGAGTCCGCCGGCGGCTGCGGCGACGGCTGCGGCTGCGGTGAGGCCGAGGAGTTCGAGTGCGGGCTCGACCCGGCGCTCGCCGAGCTGCTCGCCGACGCCGGCCTCGACCCGGTCCAGGTCGAGGACATCGCGCACCTGGCCATCGCCGAGGACCTCGACGGCGGCGTGGACGTGACGACCGTGGCGACCGTCCCCGAGGACGCCGTCGCGACCGGTGACTTCACCGCCCGCGAGGCCGGTGTGGTGGCCGGTCTGCGGGTCGCCGAGGCGGTCCTGTCGATCGTCTGCACCGACGAGTTCGAGGTCGAGCGACACGTCGAGGACGGCGAGCGGGTCGAGGCCGGCGACAAGCTGCTCAGCGTCACCGCCCGCACCCGCGACCTGCTCACCGGCGAGCGCAGCGCCCTGAACATCCTGTGCCGCCTCTCGGGCATCGCGACGGCCACCCGCAAGTGGGCGGACGCCCTGGAGGGCACGAACGCGAAGGTCCGCGACACCCGCAAGACCACCCCGGGCCTGCGCGCGCTGGAGAAGTACGCGGTGCGCTGCGGCGGCGGCGTCAACCACCGCATGTCGCTGTCGGACGCGGCCCTGGTGAAGGACAACCACGTGGTCGCCGCCGGCGGCGTGGCCGAGGCCTTCAAGGCCGTGCGGGAGCTGTTCCCGGAGCTGCCGATCGAGGTCGAGGTCGACACGATGCACCAGGTCCGCGAGGTCTTGGACGCGGGCGCCGACCTGATCCTGCTGGACAACTTCACGCCGATCGAGACCGAGGAGGCGGTCGCCCTGGTCGCCGGACGCGCGGTCCTGGAGTCCTCCGGCCGGCTGACGCTGGAGAACGCGGCGGCGTACGCGGCGACGGGTGTGGACTACCTGGCGGTGGGCGGCCTCACCCACTCGTCCCCGATCCTCGACATCGGGCTCGACCTGCGCGAGGTGCGCTCCTGATGCTGCTCACGATCGACGTCGGCAACACGCAGACGGTACTCGGGCTCTTCGACGGCGACGAGATCGTCGAGCACTGGCGGATCTCCACCGACCCGAGCCGCACCGCCGACGAGTGGGCGGTCCTGCTGCAGGGCCTGATGGGCATGCATCCGCTGCTCGGCGCCGAGCTGGGCAACGGCATCGGAGGGATCGCGATCTGCGCGACGGTCCCCTCGGTTCTCCACGAGCTGCGCGAGGTGACCCGCCGCTACTACGGCGACGTCCCGGCGGTCCTGGTGGAGCCGGGCGTCAAGACGGGCGTCCCGGTCCTCACGGACAACCCCAAGGAGGTCGGCGCCGACCGCATCATCAACGCGGTCGCGGCGGTCGAGCTCTACGGCGGTCCGGCGATCTGCGTCGACTTCGGCACGGCGACGACGTACGACGCGATCACCGCCCGCGGCGAGTACGCGGGCGGTGCGATCGCCCCGGGCATCGAGATCTCGGTCGAGGCGCTCGGCGTGAAGGGCGCGATGCTCCGCAAGATCGAGCTGGCCCGCCCGCGCAGCGTGATCGGCAAGAACACGGTCGAGGCGATGCAGTCCGGCATCGTCTTCGGCTACGCGGGACAGGTGGACGGCGTGGTCGCGCGGATGAAGCGCGAGCTGGTCGGTGCCAACGGGGACCCGTCGGACGTGACGGTGATCGCGACGGGGGGCCTGGCGCCGATGGTGCTCGCCGACTCCAAGGAGATCGACGCGCACGAGCCGTGGCTGACCCTGATCGGCCTGCGCATGGTCTACGAGCGGAACGTCTCCCGCATGTAGGGCCGGGACCGGGGCCGACGCCGTCCGGCCCCGACCCGCCGGGAAGATCGATAAGCGCCAGATTTGTCCGATTAGCGCGTATCGTCGGTCCATGCCCACGCCCTACGGACCCCGTGGCGGCATGGCGTTCAGCGCGGACGAGCTGCGTGTGCTCCGACGCGCCCTCGCCACCGCACTCAACCCTGCCCCCCTTCAGGACGACGACGTCCAGGACTGCCTGCAGCTGGCCGACTCCGTGGACGAGGCGGTACGCGAGGCGGGCCGGGAGCGCGCCTTCCTCCTCGCCGACCTGGCCCGCTACCGCCAGGCCCTCCCCGGCTCCCTGACCGGCTATCTGGCGCTCCTCCGGGACGCGCTGGCCGCCGGGTACGACCCCGGGGCCGACGATCTCGCGGCCCTGCGCGCCCTGCGCTCCCATCCCACGGCCGCCGCGCTCCTGGCCCGCTGCCAGGTCCTGGCGGAGCGATCCGTCCGCGCCCGGCTCGCCCGCGTCGCCCAGGCCCAGGCCCGCACGGCCCCGGTCCGCACGGCGCCCGCCCCGCGCACCCGGCTGCTCGCCCTGCCCGGCGGGCGCGCCGCGGACGACGGGCCCAAGCCCGCGGGGCCCGCGAAGCCCGCCCCCAAGGCGCCCGCGCCCGGCGAGCGCCCGGTGCCCAAGCCGTCCGAGGTGTTCCCGCCACGCCGGCGCCCCGTTCCACCGCCCCCGCCCGAGGAACGTGCGGCCGGATAGCTACTCTGGACGGCATGGACTACGTATCCGCGCTCGTGCCCCCCATCGTGATGGCCGCGTTCTTCATCGCCCTCGTCGTGGTGATCGTGAAGAGCCAGGGCGGACCGAACAAGGCCAAGGAGGACGCGGTCGTAGACGCCGCCCTGGCGCGCGCCGAGTCCGCCCGCCAGCAGAACGGCACCACCGCCCCGTAACGGGCCCGCAAGCCCCGAGGACGTACGACCACGCACCGAGGCCGTACGTCCTTTTTGCTGCCTTCAGGGGCGTTTTCTCCAGGAAAAGGCCCATGTGGGGTGAACGCGCACTAAGGTGGCGCTGTGCCCCGTCAATTGGGAGAGCTGGAAGACGCGGTGATGACCCGCGTCTGGCAATGGAACCGTCCGGTGACCGTCCGGGAAGTCCTGGAGGATCTCCAGCAGGAACGGTCCATCGCCTACACCACCGTCATGACCGTATTGGACAATCTCCATCAGAAGGGCTGGGTCCGCCGGGAAGTCGAAGGCCGCGCCTATCGATATACGGCGGTCTCCACCCGGGCCGCCTACTCGGCCGCGCTCATGAACGAGGCCTGGGCGCAGAGCGACAACCCCGCCGCGGCCCTCGTCGCCTTCTTCGGCATGATGTCGCCCGAACAGCGCGAGGCACTGAACGACGCCGTCCGTGTCGTTCAGCGGGACACCCCGGAAGCCGGCCCCACGAGCCCCGCGGGACCCGCCGAATCCGCCGAGGGCGGCGAGGGTCCCGCAGGTCCCGGGCGATAACGTCCCCCCATGTCATCCCCTTCCGCCAATGCCGTCACCGTGCGCCGGGCCCGCACCTCCGATGTCGCCGCGCTGCGCCGTCTCGTCGACCCCTTCGTGCGCCGCGGCATCCTCCTCGACAAGGCGACGGTCACCCTTTACGAGAGCATCCAGGAGTTCTGGGTCGCCGAGCGTGACGCCGACGCCACGGTGGTCGGCTGCGGCGCCCTGCACGTGATGTGGGAAGACCTCGCCGAAGTGCGCACTCTCGCGGTCGATCCGGAGTTCAAGGGCGCCGGAGTGGGACATCAGGTGCTCGACAAGTTGCTGCACACCGCCCGCTGGCTCGGCGTGCGCAAGGTTTTCTGCCTCACCTTCGAAGTCGACTTCTTCGCGAAGCACGGCTTCGTCGAGATCGGCGAGACTCCGGTCGACGGAGATGTCTACAGCGAGCTCCTGCGTTCCTATGACGAGGGTGTCGCGGAGTTCCTGGGTCTCGAACGAGTGAAGCCGAACACCTTGGGCAACAGCCGGATGCTTCTGCACCTGTGACCGGAGCACGGATGGGCATGGATCGGAGTGCCTATGTCCGAATCGCGCACGTTTCCCGCGTTGCCGAGGTTCTGAACCTCTGCCAGGGGTTTGTGTTTTTCCGGGAAAAGCGGTTTCCTTTCCGCGTACTGCATTTTCGATGAAAGGAAATCCGGTGGCACAGAAGGTTCAGGTCCTTCTTGTCGACGACCTCGACGGTGGCGAGGCGGACGAGACCGTGACATTCGCGCTCGACGGCAAGTCTTACGAGATCGACCTCACCACCGCCAATGCGGACAAGCTCCGTGACCTGCTCGAGCCGTACACCAAGAGTGGTCGTCGTACCGGTGGGCGCAGCGCCGGTGCCCGCGGCAAGGGTCGCGTCGCCGCTGCCGGTGGCAGCCCGGACACCGCGAAGATCCGCGCGTGGGCCAAGGAGAACGGCTACAACGTGAACGACCGTGGCCGCGTTCCCGCGGACATCAAGCAGGCTTACGAGGACGCGAACCGCTGACCGGTCAGCTGCTGAGCGCCCGTCCCCGCCTCCGGCTCCGGCCGGCGGCCACGGGCAGCACTCAGCAGCCGTGCCCGATGGCACTCGGCGGCGGCGACGGACACCAGCCGCGCCAGACAGGGGGCGGCCCCCTCGGCCGCGGCACGCCCCCGCGGCGAGGGCCGCAGGGCCGGCAGCGAGGACTCGACCTCGCGTCCCGGCTCCGGGGCCCTCAGCCACACCGCGGCGCCCGGCGCACCGGAACCGCTCCGACCGGTCGGTCTCCAGCCAGGGGGTACGGGGGCGGTCATCCGGCCGTCGGTGCCCAGCATCCCCAGATCCAGTGAGATCCCGCCCCACTCCAGCCAGTCCAGGAGTCCGGGCAGCTCCTCCGCGCTCCCCGCGGCCACGAGCAGCCGCATCCGCCGCCCCATGAGGGCCACCGGACCGACGGCGGTGCCCATCCGGCGCAGCACGCCCCGGCCGGCCGCCGCGGGCAGCTCCAGAACGTCGAAGCGCAGGCCCGTCACCAGCTGCACCGGGGGCCCGGCCGCGGTCGCCCAGCCGAGCTCGTGCTCGTACCACCGCGCCACCGCCCCGCCGCAGTCGAGCGGCGAGCGGGGGAGGGGGACGGTGAAGGCCATACCGGGGGAACGCCGTCGGGGGCCCACGGGTTACGCGCCCGGTGACGCAGAGTCCTCGGTCCGGAGCGTTCCGTGTCCATGATGGGGGCGTACGGGTGCATTCGAGCGCGCAAGGTTGTTCGCCCGTAGCGGAGGGAACCGGGGTGTGCCGCATGGAGTGTCGGTGCTTACGGGTAAGACATTCCATGTGAGGAGGGGCGTCTCGCGGGCAGAAGCGTCTCACGTTCGCCATCGGCGTACTGGAGGTGCGGGTAACAGCTTGGCCTGCGGGAACATCGTCTCGCACCATCGAGTTGGAGCATTTGTCGGCTGTTCGGCAGCAGGTCTCCCCAAGAAGTAAGGGGGTGATCCGGACGGATGTCGGCAGTTGGAATGAGCGGTCCCCGCTTGCGGGACTAAGCTGCGGAAGGACAGGGAGGGGATCGACCCCTAACTGACTGACCGCTCTGAGGAGCGATTAACGATGTTCGAGAGGTTCACCGACCGCGCGCGGCGGGTTGTCGTCCTGGCTCAGGAAGAAGCCCGGATGCTCAACCACAACTACATCGGCACCGAGCACATCCTCCTGGGCCTTATCCACGAGGGTGAGGGTGTCGCCGCTAAGGCCCTGGAGAGCCTCGGGATTTCGCTCGAGGCGGTCCGCCAGCAGGTGGAGGAGATCATCGGTCAGGGCCAGCAGGCCCCGTCCGGGCACATCCCCTTCACCCCTCGTGCCAAGAAGGTCCTGGAGCTGTCGCTCCGGGAGGCCCTCCAGCTCGGCCACAACTACATCGGCACCGAGCACATCCTGCTCGGCCTGATCCGCGAGGGCGAGGGCGTCGCCGCCCAGGTCCTCGTGAAGCTGGGCGCCGATCTCAACCGGGTGCGGCAGCAGGTCATCCAGCTGCTCTCCGGCTACCAGGGCAAGGAAGCCGCCACCGCCGGCGGTCCTGCCGAGGGCACCCCCTCGACGTCCCTGGTCCTCGACCAGTTCGGCCGCAACCTCACCCAGGCGGCCCGCGAGTCCAAGCTCGACCCGGTCATCGGGCGCGAGAAGGAGATCGAGCGGGTCATGCAGGTGCTGTCCCGCCGCACGAAGAACAACCCGGTCCTCATCGGCGAGCCCGGCGTCGGCAAGACGGCGGTCGTCGAGGGCCTGGCCCAGGCCATCGTCAAGGGCGAGGTGCCCGAAACCCTCAAGGACAAGCACCTCTACACCCTGGACCTCGGCGCGCTGGTCGCCGGCTCCCGCTACCGCGGTGACTTCGAGGAGCGCCTGAAGAAGGTCCTCAAGGAGATCCGCACCCGCGGCGACATCATCCTGTTCATCGACGAGCTCCACACCCTGGTGGGTGCGGGCGCCGCCGAGGGCGCGATCGACGCCGCGAGCATCCTCAAGCCGATGCTGGCCCGCGGTGAGCTCCAGACCATCGGTGCCACCACGCTCGACGAGTACCGGAAGTACCTGGAGAAGGACGCCGCGCTGGAGCGCCGCTTCCAGCCCATCCAGGTCGCCGAGCCGTCGCTGCCGCACACGATCGAGATCCTCAAGGGTCTGCGCGACCGGTACGAGGCCCACCACCGGGTCTCCATCACGGACGAGGCCCTCGTCCAGGCCGCGACCCTGGCCGACCGCTACATCTCGGACCGCTTCCTCCCGGACAAGGCGATCGACCTGATCGACGAGGCCGGCTCCCGGATGCGCATCCGCCGGATGACCGCGCCGCCGGACCTCCGCGAGTTCGACGAGAAGATCGCCGCCGTCCGCCGGGACAAGGAGTCCGCGATCGACTCGCAGGACTTCGAGAAGGCCGCCTCCCTGCGCGACAAGGAGAAGCAGCTCCTCGCCGCGAAGACCAAGCGGGAGAAGGAGTGGAAGGCCGGCGACATGGACGTCGTCGCCGAGGTCGACGGCGAGCTGATCGCCGAGGTCCTCGCGACCGCCACCGGCATCCCGGTCTTCAAGCTGACCGAGGAGGAGTCCTCGCGTCTGCTCCGCATGGAGGACGAGCTCCACAAGCGCGTCATCGGTCAGAAGGACGCCGTCATCGGCCTCTCGCGCGCCATCCGGCGTACGCGAGCCGGCCTGAAGGACCCGAAGCGCCCCGGCGGTTCGTTCATCTTCGCCGGCCCGTCCGGTGTCGGTAAGACGGAGCTGTCCAAGGCGCTCGCCGAATTCCTCTTCGGCGACGAGGACGCGATGATCTCCCTCGACATGTCGGAGTTCAGCGAGAAGCACACCGTCTCGCGTCTGTTCGGTTCTCCGCCCGGATACGTCGGCTACGAAGAGGGCGGTCAGCTCACCGAGAAGGTGCGCCGCAAGCCGTTCTCCGTGGTCCTCTTCGACGAGGTCGAGAAGGCCCACCCCGATATCTTCAATTCCCTTCTCCAGATCCTGGAGGACGGTCGCCTGACCGACTCCCAGGGCCGGGTCGTGGACTTCAAGAACACGGTCATCATCATGACGACCAACCTCGGGACCAGGGACATCTCGAAGGGCTTCAACCTCGGCTTCGCGGCCCAGGGCGACACGAAGTCCAACTACGAGCGGATGAAGGCGAAGGTCAGCGACGAGCTGAAGCAGCACTTCCGCCCGGAGTTCCTCAACCGTGTGGACGACATCATCGTCTTCCCGCAGCTGACCCAGGACGACATCCTCCAGATCGTCGACCTCATGATCAGCCGCGTCGACGAGCGCCTGAAGGACCGGGACATGGGCATCGAGCTCTCCCAGTCCGCGAAGGAGCTCCTCGCGAAGAAGGGCTACGACCCGGTCATGGGCGCCCGGCCGCTGCGCCGGACGATCCAGCGCGAGGTCGAGGACACCCTCTCCGAGAAGATCCTCTTCGGCGAGCTGCGCCCCGGCCACATCGTGGTCGTGGACACCGAGGGCGAGGGCGAGAACCGCACGTTCACCTTCCGCGGCGAGGAGAAGTCGGCTCTGCCGGACGTCCCTCCGGTGGAGGCGGCGGGCGGGGCGGGCCCGAACCTGTCCAAGGACGCGTGACGCCGCGCTGAGCGGCTGAGCTGTCGAAAGGGGCGGCCCCGGAACCCGAGGGTTCCGGGGCCGCCCCTTTTCCGTCTGCCCGAGGCCGGGCGCCGTCAGGCGGTGACGACCTCGGTCCCGCCCGTTTCGCCGACGACTTCGAGCCGCTCCAGAGAGGGACAGCTCCGTTCCAGCCGCCCGAGCTCCGGTTCGCCGACGCACTCCAGCCGCAGCGTCCGCACCCCTTCCAGGACGACGTCCCGGGGGAACGACGGGAGATGGTCCTCCGCGACGGCGAGGGTGCGCAGGGCCGGGAGGCCGGCGAGCGCGCGCCAGGCGTCGGGGGAGAAGTCGGCCGGCTGCACGTCCCACAGGTTCAGCGACGACAGGGTCGTGAGCCGGGCCAGTCCCGCGAGTCCGTCGGCCGGCAAGGTGTCCGGCAGGTCGAGGTGGCCGAGAGGGGCCCGCTCGGGCAGGTCGTCCGTGGACCAGACGGCGTCGTAGCGCAGCCGCAGGGTGAGCGCCCGCACGCGCGTCGCGTGCCGCAGGGCCGACAGGTCGGGCCGCTGTCCGTCGCGCCGAAGGGTGAGGGACCAGGGGTCGCACGTGTGGAGGAGCCGGGCGAGGGCGTCCGCCGGGAGCTTCGCGTCGACTTCGAGCCGGGAACGACCCAGCCCCAGCCGGATCAGCTCGTCGACGTGCTCGGGGCTCGCGACGTAGTAGCGGAGCCCGCTCGGATCGAGCCGCGAGACGACCTCCTCCGCGTACGTGCGGGCCTCGAAATTGGACCAGGCGTAGCTCAGCTGGGACCGGACCCGCAGGGCCGGATGCCCGGCGAAGCGCGCCAGATAGGGGAGGGCGGCGTCGCCTCGGATGTGGCAGGCCGTGATCACCGAGTGGTACGCGTCCACGTCGTCCAGTTCCTCCGGCCCGCCGAGCAGCCGCAGGACCGCCGGACCGACCTTCGCCAGCAGACGCGCCTCGTCGATCGAGCGGGGCGGGATCGCCGCGGCGGTGCGGGTCAGGATCTCCTGGCGCACGCCGGGGGAGACCTCCGTGGCGTCCTCGAGGGCGGTCGCCGCGAGGACCAGGACGCGCAGTTGCGTCTCGCGGTCCTCGGCGGCGTCGGCGACGGTGAGCAGTTCGCCCAGGATGTCGGCGCACTCCCGGGGGCGGGCGTGGCCGACCGCCATGCGGATGACGTCCTCCCACTGGTCGTCGGAGGCATGCGCGGCGAGGACGCCGATGTCCCACTGCTCGACCAGGGCCTTGGCGGCCAGATAGTCCTGGAAGGTGCGGTGGACGAAGTCGACGGCGTCCGCGGTCGGCTCGCGGAGGAGGCCGCTGCGCTGCAGGAGGTGGGTGAAGACCGCGGCGGGGTCGTGTGCCGAGGCCTCCTGGACGGCGGGGACGGCCGACCGGACAACCGATTCGGCGTGGGTGCGGTCCATCTGGGTGCGCCCGTTGAGCGTGAGCCAGTAGGCGAGCCGCTGGACCAGCTGGATCTGCGGTGCCTCGCTCAGCGCGATCCCCGACGGGGTGCCCATGTCCCGCTCCCGGTCGCGGCGGCTGAGCAGCATCGACAGGGCCGCTTCGTAGAGCGCCATCCGGCCCCGGGGCAGAAAGCCCCGCCGGTCGCGGTGGAGGGCGCAGATGAGACCGCACATCAGGGGGTTCGTGGCGAGCCGGGCGACGCCCTCGGTGGTGCGCAGGGCGTCGAGCAGCGGTGACTCGTAGGGCGCGGCGTCCGGTCCCGCGGCCCGGTGCCAGCGCCGTACGAAGGTGGCGACCTCGGCGCCGGACATGGCGGAGAGGGTGAGCTCGGTGAAGCCGTCGGAGGCCAGCCAGTCGTCGCCCACGGCCGTGGGGCGCGAGGTCACCAGCCAGCGGTTGCCGTCGCCGTAGGCGGCGAGCAGGTCGCGCAGCCACCTGCGGGCCCGGCCGCGCTCGGCCTCGGGGATCTCGTCGATGCCGTCGACGAGCACCAGACCGCGTCCGGCGGCCAGGACCCGGTCGGCCCAGCCCTCCGGTGCGGTGAGGGGGCAGCCGGCGGCGGAGAGGAAGTCCGCGGCGGCCGGGAGCCGCTCACCGTGCCGGGTGAGGGTGCGCAGGGGGAGGACGAAGGGGATGCGGCCGTGGAGGTAGTCCATGCCTTCGGTGCGCCCGTGGGCCGCCGCCGCGAGGGTCAGCCACTGCACCAGGGTCGTCTTGCCGGAGCCGGCCAGGCCCCGCAGGAGGATCCGGTCGTGCCGGGCGAGCGCGAGGTCGGCGCGTACGGTGTCCCGCTGCCGGGCGAGGAGGTACCCGTCCTCGTCGAGCGTCCCCACGCCGCCGTCCGCTCCCGTCGCCTCCAGCGACAGATACGCCGCGTCCAGCGGCCACTCGTCCGGCGAATGGCGCAGGTCGAGGCCGTAGATGGTGAGGCGGCCGTGCCTCCTGGCCAGGTGGGCGAGGTAGCGGCGCTCGAAGTCGGCGTCCCGGACGTCCGGGTGGGGGACGCGGGAGAGGAGGGTGTCGGCCTTCGCGTGCAGGTCGGCCTGGCCGCGGGCCTGCTCGACGAGCGTGCGGGCCACGAAGGTGGAGCGCTGGGTGAAGAACTCCAGGATGTGGCGGCAGGCCGCTTGCGTGACCGTGTCCAGGAAGAGGACGGACGGCGTGGCCAGGCCGTCCGGGGGCGGGGCGCAGGCGCGCAGGCGGCGGGCCAGGGCCTGGTGGCCGAGCGCCACGGCCTGGACGTCGTCCATGTCGAGGTCGCCGAGGGCGAGGAGGGTGGCCGCCAGGGCGTCCGTGACGGCCTCGGTCTCGTCCGTGGGGAAGGGGGGCTCGCCCGGGCCCGTGGCCGCCCGCTCGACGAGCGTGCCGGCGAGGCGGCGGACGTCCTTCTCCGTCAGGGTGCGCCTCTCGCCGCGGAAGGAGACGAGGCCGGAGAGGCGGACGCGGCGGGCCGAGCCGGTGAGCCCCGCCCCCGGCCCCTCGCTGACCAGGAGTTTCTTCAGAAGAGGTGTGATCGCGCTGCCCGCGAGGCGGGCGCCGATGAGTGCCGGATCCATAGGTGTCCCCCCGCTGTCCCCGCGTGTGTCCCCGAAGGCGTCAGCGTAGTGCGGGAAGCCCTTCCCACGGCCCGGACGCGTGACCCAGGTCGCAATGACGGGGGCGCCGTGGTGACAAGGCGCACAGGGGTTTCGGAGGGTACTAGCCGGAATAGTGGTGGGATTCGGTCCGGATCGGGACGTTTGGGACTGAACCTTCGGGACTTCGGTCCCGGATGGGGGCGAAGGGGGTGAGGGCCTGCCTTTCGGGCGCTCCGGCGGGCTCGCGACATGGGATTAAACAGGTCGATGCGGGTTGCTTTGTCCGATTTCGCAGGAACCCGTGAGGGTCGTCAAGAGTCGAACATCCCCGGAGATCGCTACGACGTGATGTCGTAGATGGGGTGTTTTGGCCGGGATGGGGGTCCGGGTTACCAAGGATGAGCAAGCCCGGCGTTCACCGATCTGGCGCCGGGTCCCGTTCTGTCCGGAGGTTCTCCCCCGTATGTCGAAGCGCGTCATGAAGCCCAGCATCCGTACCACCGCCGTCGCCCTCGCCGCCGCGGGTCTGGGAGCGTCGCTGGTGGCCGGTGCCGGCTCCGCGTTCGCCGCCGAGGGCACGGCCGCCGTCGCGAACACGAAGACCGCGGCCGCCGCCCTGGCCCACCAGGCCACCGTCCAGGCCCAGGTCGCCTCGCAGGCCGCCGCCCAGGCCAAGGCCGCGCAGGTGAAGGCCGCCGCCGCCAAGGCGAAGGCCAAGCCCGTCGCCGCCAAGAAGGCCGCGTCCTGGGTCAAGCCCGTCAGCGCCTACGCCCTGAGCGCCAGCTTCAACCAGGGTGGTGCCATGTGGGCCCACAAGCACTCCGGCCAGGACTTCGCCGTCCCGGTCGGCACCCCGGTCAAGGCGGCCGCCTCCGGCACCGTCGTGAAGGCCGGCCCGTACGGCGGCGGTGACGGCCCCGCGTACGGCAACGCCATCGTGATCAAGCACGCCAACGGCAAGTACTCCCAGTACGCCCACCTCTCGAAGATCAAGGTCAACATCGGCCAGAAGGTCTCCGTCGGCCAGCAGATCGCCCTGTCGGGCAACACCGGCAACTCCTCCGGCCCGCACCTTCACTTCGAGATCCGCACCACCCCGAACTACGGCTCCGCCCTGAACCCGGTCACCTTCCTGGCGTCGCACGGCGTGCACATCTGACCCACTCGGTCCGGCGGCCCCGGTGGGCTCGACCGATGTCCGACCGGGACCTAGTGGCCCCGGTGGGCCTGACCGATCAGATCGAGGGCGACCTCGAGGACGGCTTCCTGCTTCTCCTCGGGGTCGCCCTCGACGTGGTGCATGAAGAAGGCGCCGGCGTGCAGCGTGAAGATCGCGCTGACCGAGCGGACCTTGTCCGTCATGGCGAAACCGGGGTCCTGGAGCAGGCCCGTCAGCGCGATCATGCGCTGCTTGAAGGTGAGGCCGATGCTCAGCTTGCCGACGGCGGCCTGGTTCTCCTGCATGAAGCGGAAGAGCGGGGACGCGGCGAGCAGCGCCTGCTGGTAGCGGCGGAGGATCTCCTGCCGGGTCTCCAGGGTGGCCGGCTGCTCGCCGGCCCACTCGATCAGCTCGTCCATGGGCCGGGTGAGGTCCTCGAAGATGCTGACGAGGATGTCTTCCTTCGTCTTGAAGTGGTAGTAGAGCGCGGCTTTGGTGACGTCGAGGCGTTCGGCGATCTCGCGCAGGGAGGTCGTCTCGTACCCCTGCTCCGCGAAGAGTTCGAGGGCAACGTCCTGGATGCGCTGACGGGTGTTGCCTCGGGCCTGGGCCATGGTCGCTCGCTTCCACCAAACTTACTTGACGCCCGGCTAGTTACCGGTCTACTTTCCCCAGTGTAGTAACTAGCCGGGCGGCAAGTAAGGAAGTGACGGGGACAACATGGCGACGACCGCAAAAGACACCACAGCAGCAGAGGAGACGGTCGACCAGCCGCGCAGCGTCCGCGTCGTCCTCCTCGCCCTCATGATCGCGATGCTGCTCGCGATGCTGGACAACATGATCATCGGCACCGCGATGCCGACGATCGTCGGCGAGCTCGGCGGCCTGGAGCACCTCTCCTGGGTCGTCACCGCCTACACCCTGGCCACCGCCGCCTCCACCCCGATCTGGGGCAAGCTCGGCGACATGTTCGGCCGGAAGAGCGTCTTCCTGACGTCCATCGTGATCTTCCTGATCGGCTCGGCGCTCAGCGGCATGGCCCAGGACATGGGTCAGCTCATCGGCTTCCGTGCCGTGCAGGGCCTCGGCGCCGGCGGTCTGATGGTCGGCGTCATGGCGATCATCGGCGACCTGATCCCGCCCCGGGACCGCGGCAAGTACCAGGGCATGATGGCCGGCATCATGGCGCTCGCCATGATCGGCGGACCGCTGGTCGGCGGCACCATCACCGACCACTGGGGCTGGCGCTGGTCCTTCTACATCAACCTGCCGCTCGGCGCCGTCGCCCTCGCGATGCTCGCCACCGTGCTGCACCTGCCGCGCAAGCAGCGGGCCGCCGGCACCCGGATCGACTTCGGGGGCGCCGCCCTGCTGACGGTCGGCATCACCGCGATCGTCCTCGTCACCACCTGGGGCGGCAGCGAGTACGCCTGGGGCTCGGCCACCATCGTCGGCCTCGCGATCGGCGGCGTCGCGGCCCTCGCGGCCTTCCTCTTCGTCGAGACGCGGGCGAGCGACCCGATCATGCCGCTGCACATCTTCCGCAGCCGCAACTTCACCCTGATGTCCGTGATCGGCTTCCTCACCGGCTTCGTGATGTTCGGCGCGGTGCTCTTCCTGCCGCTGTTCCAGCAGTCCGTGCAGGGCGCCTCGGCGACCAACTCCGGCCTGCTGCTCCTGCCGATGCTGATGTCGATGATGGTGGTCTCGATGATCGCCGGCCGCGTCACCACCACCAGCGGCAAGTACAAGATCTTCCCGATCATCGGCGGCGCGTTCATGGTCGTCGGCCTGTACCTGCTCTCCACCATGGACACCGACACCACGCGGTTCGTCTCGGGCGTCTACATGGCGCTGCTCGGTGCCGGCATGGGCTTCCTGATGCAGATCACGATGCTCGTCGCGCAGAACAGCGTGGACATGAAGGACATGGGCGTCGCCTCCTCGTCGACCACCCTCTTCCGGACCCTCGGCTCCTCCTTCGGCGTCGCGATCATGGGCGCGCTGTTCAACCACCAGGTCCAGAGCGAGATGGCCGCCAGCGGAGGCGGCGCCGCGACCGCCCGCTCGGCGCAGCTCGACGCCGCGAGCCTCGCCAAGCTGCCGGCCGCGCTCCGCGAGGCCTACCAGCACGCGGTCGCCTCCGGCACCCACTCGGCCTTCCTGGTCGGCTCGGTCGTCGCCGTCCTCGGCTTCGTCCTCGCCTTCTTCGTGAAGGAGGTGGCGCTGCGCGGGACCGGTCTTCCGAAGAAGGAGGCCGGTGACACCGACGGCGCCGTGAAGGTCGCCGAGACCGTCTGACCTCGCCTGCCGATCGGCCCCGCGGCCCCGCCGTCCCTGTGGACGACGGGGCCGTCGCCGTACGGACGTCGGCTGTGGCCCAGGGAGACGGCGGGGCCGTTGTCAGTGCGCCGTGCGAGGCTTTCGTCCGTGGAGACCAACACGCCCACGGGTGCGCGGCTGGCCCTGCTCCGCCGGCTGCGCCTCGCCAAGGACGCGATGGACCGCGACTGGGCCGAGCCGCTCGACCTGGACGCGGTGGCCGCCCATGCCGGCTATTCGCGGTTCCACTTCGTCCGCGCCTTCAAGGCGGCCTACGGCGAGACCCCAGGGCAGTATCTGTCGCGCCGCCGCATCGAGCGGGCCCAGGAGATGCTGCGCACCGCCGACCTGACCGTCACCGAGATCTGCGCCCTGGTCGGCTTCAGCAGCCTCGGCACCTTCTCCACCCGCTTCAAGCGCCGGAGCGGGCTGAGCCCCAGCGAGTACCGCGCCCGGCACGTCGGCCGCGGGGCCGCACTCATACCCGGCTGCTTCGCCCTGTTGTACGCGGGCGGGTTCCCGGGCCGGGAGCAGCGCGGGCCGGCGGATGCGCACGGTCCCGTGGAGCAGCGCAATTCCGGAGAAGCCTGACGCGAGGACGCCCGCCTACGGTGGACGCATGATCAAGGGACTGGGCATCACCACCGTCTGGACGCTCGACCAGGAGCGCACCAAAAGGTTCTTCACCGAGAAGCTGGGCTTCGAGGTGCGCAGTGACCTCTCCATGGGGTCGATGCGCTGGATCACCGTCGGCGCCGAGGAGCAGCCCGACGTCGAGCTCGCGCTGATGAGCCCGGACGGCCCGGCCATGGACGAGGAGTCCGCGACCGCCCTCAAGACGCTGGTCAGCAAGGGCGTTCTGGGCGCCGGGGCGTTCCGCACCGACGACTGCCGGGGGGACTACGAGACGTTCAGGGCGAGGGGGGTGGAGTTCCTCCAGGAGCCGCAGGAGCGCCCGTACGGGATCGAGGCGATCTTCCGCGACGACAACGGCAACTGGTACTCGCTGACCCAGCGCAACGAGGAGCTGGACTTCTCGAAGGACTTCGGCACGCCGCCCGAAAAGCGGTGACCGGGGCAGGTCGATGACCGATGCCCGACCGGCCCGAACGGTTCGACCGACGTCCGGACGACGCCCGACCGGCCCGAGCGAACGGAGCCCGACCGGCCCGAACGGCTCGAACGACGCCCGACCGGCCCGAACGGTTCGACCGACGTCCGGACGACGCCCGACCGGCCCGAGCGAACGGAGCCCGACCGGCCCGAACGGCTCGAACGACGCC
>NZ_JBIWOU010000003.1:0-25860 GCF_044767915.1 Streptomyces sp. NPDC101191 | reverse complement strand
CCCGACCGGCCCGAGCGAACGAAACCCGGGCGGCCGCCGAAGCCCGGGCGGTGACCGGCCCGACCGGCGATCCACCCGGGCCGATCAGTCCGGGATCGGCCCTGGATCGGCCCGGGACCAGCCCGGGGCAGTCCTGGACCGGCCCGGGATCAGTCCGGCAGGCGCAGCAGCGGGAAGCTGCCCGTGTTCGTCGGGGCGTGATCCGGGAGCCACAGCACCGCGATGGCGCCTCCGGCGCCGTTCGGTGTGCCCTCGGGGGAAGCGTTGCGGAAGGTGAGCCGGGCGCCGAGGACCCGGGCCTGGCCGGTCGCGATGGTCAGACCCAGGCCGTGTCCCTGGCCCGCGCGGTCGCTGCTGCCCGTACGGAAGCGGCTCGGGCCCTCCTTCAGGAGTGCCTCGGGGAAGCCGGGGCCGTGGTCCCTCACCCGGACCACCCGGCCCTCGACGGTGACCTCGACCGGGCCCTTGCCGTGCTTGGCCGCGTTGGCGAGCAGATTGCCCAGGATGCGCTCCAGGCGGCGCGGATCGGTGTTGACCCAGGACTCGTGGACGACCCGGACGACCGTCTCGGGGTCGAGCACCCGCACCCGGCGCTCGACGAACTCGCCCAGCGCGATCTCCTGGAGCTCGGCCCGCTCCGACGCGCTGTCGAGCCGCGCCACCTCCAGGACGTCCTCGACCAGGGTCCGCATGGCCTGCGCCCGGTCACGGACGAGCTCGGTGGGGCGGCCCGGCGGCAGCAGTTCGGCCGCCGTGAGCAGCCCGGTGACCGGGGTGCGCAGCTCGTGCGCGATGTCCGCGGTGACCCGCCGTTCGGCCTCGATGCGCTCCTGCAGGGCGTCGGTGAGCCCGTCGATGGCGCGGGCCAGTTCGTCGGTCTCGTCGCGTACGACTCCGCCGACGGCATCACGGACCCGGACGTCGGTGTTGCCCTGGGCGACCCGCCCGGCCGCCGCGGCGGCCTTGCGGAGCCGGCGGGACAGCTGGCCGCCGATGAGCACGCCGAGGGCGCAGCCGCCGAAGACCACGGACACGGAGCCGATGATCAGCGCCCGGTCGAGGTCTTTCATGATCGTGGCGCTGCGGTCGGCGAAGGGCACGTGCAGCGACAGCACGTCGCCGTTGGCGAGCGGCACGGCCGCCCAGACGTCCGGCGGGCCGCTGTGGTGCTCCTGCACGTAGGTCCCGCGGCGCCCGTCGCGCATCAGCTGGTCGAGCTGGCGCGGCAGGGTGGGGTCGTTGACCTTGGTGCCGAACCGCGGCTCCTTCGGCTTGGACGTCTCGTACACGCGCTGGGCGAACAGCAGCCGCCACATCTGCACGTCGCGGGCGTTGTCGAGCATGGAGACGCGGGCCGCGTTGTGGACGACGAGGCTGAGCGTGACCGCGATGAGCGCGCCGACCGCCGCGATGGCGACGGCGATCTTCCAGCGGACCCCCGTACGGAGGCCGAGACCCTTCATCCCTTGAGCTTGTAGCCGAAGCCGCGGACCGTCTCGATCCGGTCTTGGCCGATCTTGGTGCGCAGGCGCTGCACATGGACGTCGACCACCCGGGTGTCGCCGCCCCAGCCGTAGTCCCAGACCCGCTCCAGGAGCTTGTCGCGGGACAGCACCGTGCCCGGCGCGGAGGAGAACTCGAGCAGCAGACGCATCTCGGTCGGGGTGAGCGCGACGGTCGCACCGCCCCTGCGGACCTCCATGCCCTCGGTGTCGACCTCCAGCTCGCCGAAGACCAGCACCCCGCCCGCGGCCTCCTCCTCGTCGCCGTTGCCGGCGCCGACGTCTCCCGCGTGGTCGAAGCGGCGCAGCACGGCGCGGATCCGGGCCATGAGCACGGAGCCGTCGAAGGGCTTGGTCACGTAGTCGTCCGCCCCGGCCTCCAGGCCGAGGACGACGTCGATGGAGTCGGCGCGCGCCGACAGCATGATCACCGGAACGGTCGACTCGTCGCGGATGCGCCGGCACAGGCTGACGCCGTCCATGCCGGGCAGCATGACGTCGAGGAGCGCGATGTCGGGCCGGTCCGCCCGGAAGGCGTCGAGACCGGACAGCCCGTCGGGCATGGCGGTCACCGTGAAGCCGTCCCGCTCCAGGGCGAGCTGGGTGGCCTCACGGATGACGTCGTCGTCCTCGACGAACAGGACATGGGTCTCGGCCATGTGCGGGAGCCTTCCGGGTACTTCGGATCGGGGGGTCAGGTCGAGGGTGACTCGCTCGGCGCGGGCACGGAGCCGTCGATGCCGCCGTCGCCCACCGCCTTGCTGAAGTCGTTGTGCACCCAGTCGTGCTGCGTGAACTTGTTCCCCGTCCAGCGGTACGTGATCACGTCCTCGCCCGAGGGGTACGCGACCGGGTCGCCCTTCGCGTACACCTGCTTGGTGACGATCAGGTCTCCCCGGTCGATCGTCGCGTACACGGCGGGGTCCTCGGCCGTGAAGACGTTGGTGTACCGGTTGTTCTCCTCGCGGAACACGTACGTGCCGATGCCGACCGAGTCTCCGCAGGTCATCAGGTTGACCACGATGTCGGGCGCGGTGGAGTTGGTGAGGTTCCCGTACGAGGTGTCGACCGGGTAGACGTCCGCGGCGCAGGGCTTCAGGTCGGCCTTGACCCGCTCGCCGATCTTGGGGTCGCCCTTGAGCAGGGCGATCGCGTCGACCTTCTTGAGGGCCGTGTCCCCTTCGGTCGCGAGCGACGCCGAGGGGGTGGGGGTGACCGGGGCCGTGGAGGCGGCCTCGTCCGACCGGGCCGCGCCCTCGTCGCGCGAGCCGGTGCCGCCGGTCGAGCAGCCCGCCACGAACACGCCGACGGCGGCGAGCCCGGCTACCGCCGCGACGCCCGCCGCCCGCTCTCTGGCACTCCAAGCCGGTCCTAGGCCGCGCACCGCTCCTGCTTCCGCTCGTCGCCTCGTACGGTCGTGCGCTCCAGGACACCCGCCTCCAGAGCCCGGGTGTCGCCGTCGGCGGCCCGGCTCTCCAGTTCCTGGCGCAGTCGGGCCAGGGCGCGGTGGAGCGTGCTCTTCACCGTACCGGTCGACATGCCGAGCGCGGCGGCGGTCTCCTCCGTGCTCATCTGCTCCCAGTGCCGCAGCACGACGACGCTGCGCTGCTTGGGCGCGAGCACCTTCAGGATGTCCATGAGCAGGGCGCGGTCGGCGTGCTGCTCGGTGGCGTCCTCGACGCGCGCGTCGGGCAGCTGCTCGGTGGGCACCTCTTCGAGCTTGCGGGCCCGCCACCACTCGGTCCGGGTGTTGATCATGACCCGTCGGAGGTAGGCGTCGGCCAGCGACTTGTCGGCGATGCCGTCCCAGCGGCCGTACGTCCGGACCAGGGCGGTCTGCAGCAGGTCCTGCGCATCCACCGGGTCGGGAACGAGACGACGGGCGCTGCGCAGCAGCGCGTCCTGCCGCGTGCGTACGTACTCCTCGAAATCGAGCACCTCGCCGTGCGCCATCCCGAACCGCCTCCGATCCCCGTGACCAGCTCTGTTCTGCTTACGTCGACGACGCTACGGAGCAGTTGTCACGGGGTTGTGCGGGGCAGCCCTCGGCGGGCGCACGGCTACCCATCGGTTGTGTAACAGCGGATCCAAAGGTTCCGGATCCTTCGGATCGAAGGCGTTGCGGACTCAGGCCAGTGGAAGCCGGTAGCGGCCGCCGTCCAGGGGTTCGACCAGACCGTCGGCGACCAGCCCGTCCAGGGCGCGGGCACGCTGCACCGGCTCGTCCCAGACCGCGTCCAGGGCCGCCTGCTCCACCGGGTCCGCGGACTCCCGCAGCACGGCGAGCAGCCTGCCCCGCACCTGCCGGTCCGTGCCCGCGTACGTCTGGCCGCGGCGCGCCGGTCCCTCGTGGGCGGGCTTCCCCGCGAGCCGCCACGCGCACCGGTCGGCGAGCGGACAGCGCGAGCAGTCCTCGTTCCTGGCCGTGCACACCAGTGCGCCCAGTTCCATGGAGGCCGCCGCCCAGCGGGCCGCCGTCGCCTCCTCCTCGGGCAGCAGCGCCCGGGCCAGCCGGCGTTCGGCGGCGGTCGTGGCGTTCGGCGGGTACTGCACCCCGGTCGCCGCCCGGGCGAAGACCCGGCGCACGTTCGTGTCGAGGACCGCGTGCCTCTGCCCGTACGCGAACGAGGCCACCGCGGCCGCCGTGTACTCCCCGATCCCGGGCAGGGCGAGCAACTGCCCGTGATCGCTCGGCACGTCACCGCTGTGCCGCTCCGTTATGGCCACGGCCGCCGCGTGCAGCCGCAGCGCCCGGCGCGGATAGCCGAGCCGGCCCCAGGCGCGGACCGCCTCGCCGGGCGCCTCGGCGGCCAGGTCGGCGGGGCGCGGCCAGCGTGCCAGCCACTGCTCGTAGACGGGCAGCACCCGCACCACCGGGGTCTGCTGGAGCATGAACTCGCTGACCATCACGCCCCACGCCCCGGCCTCGGGGCGACGCCACGGCAGATCGCGGGCGTGCCGGTCGAACCAGGCGAGGACGGGCCCGTGCAGCTCGCCGGGGGGCACGGGGACGGCGGCGGTCTCGGGGGACTCGGGAGATGCCGAGGAAGGGGTAGTCATGGCACCCCCGATCCTGGCACGTTCCCCGGGTGATCAGCACGCGCCGTGGCGCAGGCCCTCGGGGCGCGCGGGGGCGTGCGGAGGGAGTGGAGGGGCGTGTCCTGGGGCCGGGCGGGCGAGCGGGGGTCCGTCCTGCCCGCCCGCGGCGGCGTCGTCAGCGGCCGACGCTCCGCGTCGACTGCCTCCTCCGGCGTGCGGCCGCGTGCACCGGACGCCCTCCGCCGATCCGCCCCGGTCCGGAGGCCACGCCGCCGCGCCCCACGCACCACACCACGGCGCCGCTGCCACTCGACCGTGCCGTCTCCACCAGCGCGCGGACGGGGCGCCGGGCCGCCTTGACGACGACGAAGGCGACCGCGCCGCCGACCAGCAGGCCGACCGTCACGTCGTGCGGATAGTGGACGCCGACGAAGACCCGGGAGAAGGCCATCAGCAGGGCCATCGGCGCGGTCAGCCAGACGATCCCGCGCCAGGACAGGGCGAGCGCGATCGCGGCCGCGCCCGCGATCGCCGAGTGGTTGCTGGGGAAGGACCAGTCGCCGTGCGGTGGGCACGCCACGAGCGACACCGGTGCGCCGGCCACCGCACGGCACGGACGCTCCTCGTCGATCAGCGACTTCACCCCCTCGCTCACCACGTAACCGAAGGCCGTCGCGAGCGGGGCGAGCAGCGCGAGCGCCATCGCGTCCGGCGAACCCCGGCGCATCCGCCACCACCCGGCCACGAACAGCACCCCGAAGAGCAGCAGCCCGAGTTCGGTCCACACCTCCGCGAGCTTCTGGAACCAGTGCGGGGTGGAGTGGGCGAACGTCGAGATGTCGAGGTACAGGCCGTCGGAGAGATGGGGGAGGTTGTCCATGGTCAATGACGGTATCCGGCGCCGGGAGCCGTCCGCCCGGGCCGAAGGACGACAGCCGTCCCCGACGAAAGTAGGGGGTGCGGCGGAAGTTCCCGGTCGCGGCGGATGTGATCATCGGCAAAACTTGGCGCCTGGGGCGGCATGTGGGGCGGGAGTTGGCCGCGTTCTCTCGTAAGGTTCGTGGCGTGGGATCTCTGCGCAATCCGGTCGGGCCGCTTCCCTCCTCCATCTACTGGCGTCGGAGGGCGGTCGCGCTGTGCCTGATCGGCCTGCTCGCACTGCTCGCCGTGTGGGCCGTGGCCTCCGGCGGTGACAGTGGGGGCAAGAAGCCGAACGACGCCGCCAACGGCTCCTCCCCCGCGCCCTCGATCACGCCCGGACCGTCAGGCACCGGTCCGGCGATCAGCCAACAGCCCGGCGGACGCGACGAGTCGGACGCCGGTGGCGACACCGGGGGCGGCGACGGCACGGGCGACGGCGGTACGGACGCGGGCGCGGACGCCGGGGTCTCCGGCGGCGGCAAGAACGGCGACACGGACGGCGCGGGCGGCGACGGCGGCGCGGGCACCGGAGCGGCACAGCAGGTTCCGGCCGATTCTCCGCTGCCGAACTGTGCACCGAGCGCACTGCAGTTGACCTTCCGCAGCACCAAGGTCGCCTACGAGCCGGGTGAGAAGCCCCGCTTCCAGCTGGTCGTGAAGAACGCGTCCGCCGGTGACTGCAAGGCCGATCTCGGCCCGAAGAACGCGGTGTTGACGGTCCGCGACACCAAGGGGGTGCTGTGGTCCTCGAAGGACTGCCCGCGCGTGGCGCCCCCGCTGTTCCTGAAGGTCCCGGCCGGCGCCACGATCACGCACACCGTGGAGTGGGACCGCCGGCGCAGCGCCGCCGAGTGCGCGACCGCCCCGGCGGGCGAGGTCGGCCCCGGAGGCTACCTGGCGGAGGTGGCGGTGCCGGGCCTGACGGTGTCGCCGGTGTCCTTCCGGCTGGAGAAGGACTGATCGCCGGGAGCGCGGCGAAAGACGCGGTACGGGGCGAGGCCCCCGGGGTCACCCCCGGGGGCCTCGCCCCGTTCTCGCCGTCGTGGACGCACCGCCTCTGACGTACCGCCTCAGCCGTGCCCGCCTCAGACGCACCGCCTCAGACGTGCCCGCCTCACACGTACCGCTCCAGGATCGAGGACTCCGCGAGCCGCGAGAGGCCCTCGCGGACGCTGCGCGCCCGGGCCTCGCCGACGCCGTCCACCGTCTGCAGGTCGTCCACGCTCGCCGCGAGCAGCTTCTGCAGCCCGCCGAAGTGCTCCACGAGCCGCTCGATGATCGCGCCGGGCAGGCGCGGCACCTTGGCGAGCAGCCGGTAGCCGCGCGGGGAGACCGCCGAGTCCAGGGTCTCGGGGGAGCCGGTGTAGCCGAGCGCCCGTGCCACTATCGGCAGTTCGAGCAGCTCGGCGTGGGTCAGCGCGTCCAGCTCGGTCAGCGCCTCGGGGACCGTACGGGAGCGCTTGGCCGTCGGCTCGGGCACGTAGTCGCGGATGACCAGCTCGCGCTCCGGCTCGACGCCCGCGATCAGCTCGTCGAGCTGCAGCGAGAGGAGCCGGCCGTCGGTGCCGAGCTCGACCACGTACTCCGCGATCTCGGTGGCGATCCGGCGCACCATCTCCAGTCGCTGCGCGACGGCCGTGACGTCGCGGACGGTCACCAGGTCCTCGATCTCCAGGGCGGAGAGCGTGCCGGCCACCTCGTCCAGGCGCAGCTTGTACCGCTCCAGGGTCGCGAGGGCCTGGTTGGCGCGGGACAGGATCGCCCCGGACTCCTCCAGGACCCGGCGCTCGCCGTTGACGTACAGCGCGATCAGGCGCATGGACTGCGAGACCGACACGACCGGGAAGCCGCACTGCTTGGAGACCCGGTCCGCCGTACGGTGCCGGGTGCCGGTCTCCTCGGTCGGGATGGACGCGTCCGGCACCAGCTGCACACCGGCCCGCAGGATCTTGCTGATGTCCTTGTCGAGGACGATCGCCCCGTCGAGCTTGCACAGCTCGCGCAGCCGGGTCGCGGCGAACTCGACGTCGATCACGAAACCGCCGGTGCACATCGCCTCGACGGACTTGTCCATGCCCAGGACGATCAGGCCGCCCGTGTTGCCCCGGAGGATGCGTTCGAGCCCGTCACGGAGGGCGGTGCCGGGGGCGACGGCGCTGAGCGACGCACGCATCAGTGCCTCGTTGTCCTTGGCTGCCACTGCACTCCTCCGGCTCGTACGGATGGGCGAGACCAGGGCAAAGTCTAGCGACACCGCCCCGCGGCCCTCCGCCGCGCGCCGGGAGCCCGCCCGTCGACCGGGCGGGACACGCCCGTCCGACCGCCCCTAGCCCTACCCCTCCGCCTCCTGCGGCGCACGCGCCCGGCGGCTGCGCGGCAGCACCCGCAGGGCGTCGCCCATGTCGGCCACCTCGGTGACCTTCATGCCCGCCGGGACCTTGCCGGGATCGCCCGGGACCAGGGCGTGGGTGAAGCCGAGCCGGTGAGCCTCGGCGAGCCGGCGCTGCACGCCGGTCACCCGGCGGACCTCGCCGGCGAGGCCGACCTCGCCGATCGCGACGAGGTTCTTCGGCAGCGGGGTGTCGCTGGCGGCGGAGGCGAGGGCGAGCGCGATGGCCAGGTCGGCGGCGGGCTCGGACAGCTTCACGCCGCCGACCGTCGCGCTGTAGATGTCCCGCTTGCCGAGCGCGCTGATCCGCCCGCGCTGCTCCAGGACGGCCAGCATCATCGAGACCCGCGAGGTCTCCAGACCGGAGGTGGTGCGGCGCGGCGAGGGGATCTGCGAGTCCACCGTCAGCGCCTGCACCTCGGCCACCAGCGGCCGGCGGCCCTCCAGGGTGACCGTCAGACAGGTGCCGGGCACGGCCACGTCGCGGCGGGTCAGGAACAGGCCCGAGGGGTCGGCCAGCCCGGTGATGCCCTCGTCGTGCAGCTCGAAGCAGCCGACCTCGTCGGTCGCCCCGTACCGGTTCTTCACACCGCGGACCAGGCGGAGCCGGGCGTGCCGGTCGCCCTCGAAGTGCAGCACGACGTCGACCAGGTGCTCCAGGAGCCGGGGGCCGGCGATGGCGCCGTCCTTGGTCACGTGGCCGACGAGCAGGGTCGACATGCCCCGGTCCTTGGAGGCGCGGATCAGGGCGCCGGCGACCTCGCGGACCTGCGCCATGCCGCCGGGGGCGCCGTCGATCTCGGGCGAGGCGACGGTCTGCACCGAGTCGAGGATCAGCAGCGAGGGCTTGACCTCGTCCAGGTGCGCGAGGACGGCGGACAGATCGGTCTCGGCCGCCAGGTAGAGATGGTCGCTGAGCGCGTCGATCCGGTCGGCGCGCAGCCGGACCTGGCTCGCGGACTCCTCGCCCGTCACGTACAGCGTGCGGTGCGCGTCGCTGGCCGCCTTGGCCGCGACGTCGAGCAGCAGCGTGGACTTGCCGACGCCCGGCTCGCCGGCGATCAGCACGACGGCGCCCGGCACCAGTCCGCCGCCGAGCACCCGGTCGAGCTCGTCGACCCCGGTGCTGCGGGCGGTCGCCTGCCGTCCGTCGACCTGGCCGATCGGCACGGCGGCACTGGAGACCCGCCCGGCGGCGGTGGTCCGCACGGCGGGCGTGCCGTACTCCTCGACCGTCCCCCAGGCCTGGCACTCCGGGCAACGTCCGAGCCATTTGGCGGTCTGCCAGCCGCACTCGGTGCAGCGGTAGGACGGCCGGTCCTTGGCGGTTTTGGTACGAGCAGCCATGAGCGACACCGTAGCCCCCGCCACCGACAGCGCGGTCCCGGCGAGGGCGGCACGGTGGAGGAACGGGGCGGAACGGAATGGGAACCGGACGGAGGACCGGGTTCCTGTCCCCCTTCGTGTGGCGCCTTCACCCGTACGGATTAAAAGCCTGCAAGCGGTGCGAAGACCCCCCTCGCCCCCGCCTACGGTCGCCCAGTGACGAGCAGCAGGCTGGAACAACCGACCCGAAGCACCGGAGGCCCCCGCACCCTCGGCCAGCGGCCCCCCGCCCGGTACGAGGAGTACCTGGACGGCCTCTTCACCTACTGCCTCTCGGTGCTCTGCGACCACGACACGGCCACCGCCGTCCTCGGCGACGTCCTCGCCGTGGCCGAGCGCCACCACGGCCGCTGCCCCTCCGACGCCGCCGGCCGCCGCGCCTGGCTCTACGCCCTGGCCCGCTGGGCCTGTCTGCGCAGCCTCGGCGAGCAGCGCCGCAAGCGGCAGGGCGCCCACACCGGCCGCCCCGCGGCCGCCGAGCCCGCACCGCCCCGTGTCCCGCCCGAGGCCGCCGAGCGCCGCCGCGCCGAACTCGCCGCGCTCGCCTGGCCCGAGGCCGCCGGCACCACGCCCGAGCAGCGCGAGGCCCTGGAGCTCGCCGTCCGGCACGGCCTGGGGCACCGCGAGGTCGCCGCCGTGCTCTCCCTCGACCCGCTCGCCGCCCGCGAGCTGCTCTCCTCCGCCGGGTGCGAGGTCGAGCGCACCCGTGCCGCCCTCGCCGTCGTCGAGACCGGCGACTGCCCCACCGTCGCCCGGCTCACCGGCGACCACCAGGTGCTGCTCTCCGCCGCGCTGCGCGCCGAGCTCGTCCGGCACGTCGACGACTGTCCGCGCTGCCGCCGCGCCGCCGAACGGGCCGGCGCCGGCAGCCCCTGGCCGGGCGCCGCCACCGCGCCAGCCGGCCGGCTCCCGATCGTCGAGGCGCCGCGGGCCGCCGCCTACGTGGCGATGCTGCACGTCCCGCGCACCCGGGCCGGCGCGCCCCGCTTCGGCCCGACCGGCTTCCCGATGGACCCCAAGGACCACGCCGCCCGCCGTGACCGGATGCGGGCCCGCGCCGTCACCACCACCGTCGTCGCCGCGGTCGTGGCCGCCCCGGTCCTCGCGCTGTGGGCCTCGTACCGCGGCACACCGGTCGACGGGGAGGGCCACGACGGCGCCCGGATCAGCGCCCGCGAGGCGGACGGGCCGGGCGGCTCGCGCGGCGGCACCGACGGGCGCCCGGGCGAGCGCTACGAGAACACGGGCAACGCCCGCACCACCCCCGACCCCCGCTTCACCCGCGGCAGCCGCTCCCCGGACGTCTCCGTCGAGGTGATCAGCCCCGGGGCCCCCGCGACCCCGTCCGTGCCGGGCCGGCCCGCGCCCGCGCGGATCACCGTCGCCGCGCGCGGCGCGGGCGCGACGACCGTGCTCACCCTCACCAACGAGGGCGGCGTGCCCGCCGACTGGGCGCTCTGGTCGGACGCGCCCTGGCTGTACGTGAGCCAGGCCTCCGGCACCCTGCGGCCCGGCGAGTCGGTCACCGTACGGATCTTCGTCGACCGCTCCCGCGAGCCGGCCGGTGCATGGAGCGCCCGGGTCGGCGTCGACCCGTCGGGCGCCGTCGTACGGATCAACGGGCGCGGGGCGACGCCACCGCCCACCACGACCGAGCCGACCACACCGCCGGCCACCCAGGAACCGACGACCCCGCCGCCGACCGGCGAGCCGCCGACCACCCCGCCGACGACGGAGCCGACGACCGAGCCCCCGACGACGGAGCCGACCACCGAGCCGACGACACCCGCGCCGACGGACGCGCCGACCGACTCCCCGAGCACGGACCCCGCGCCGCCGGCCCCCTGAGGAACCACGGAGGGCCTGCGGAGCCGGGCCGCCGAAGGACCAGCGGAGCGCGGCCGGGGGGCCTACGGAGCCGGGTCGGCCGGGGCCTACGCCGCAAGGTCGGCCGGGGGGCTTACGGAGGCGGGTCGGCCGGGGCCTACGGAGGCGGGCCGGCCGGGGGCCTACGGAGGCGGGTCGGCCGGGGCCTACGCCGCCGGGTCGCCGGGGGCCTACGCCGCCGGGTCGGCCGGGGGCCTACGGAGCCGGGTCGGCCGGGTGGGGCGCGACGAGGGGCAGCTGCGAGGCGAGTCGCGCCTCGCACAGCCCGACCAGCACGTCGTACGCCGCCTCGCCCATCATCTCGACGAGCTCGGGACGGTAGGAGACGTACACCGGCTCCGCGCCGACGTGCGCCGAGCTCGCGGTCGTGCAGTACCAGTGCAGGTCGTGGCCGCCCGCGCCCCAGCCGCGCCGGTCGTACTCGCCGATCGACACCTGGAGCACCCGGGTGTCGTCGGGCCGGTCGATCCAGTCGTAGGTGCGCCGCACCGGCAGCTGCCAGCACACGTCCGGCTTGGTCTCCAGCGGCTCCCGGCCCTCCTGCACGGCCAGGATGTGCAGCGAGCAGCCCGCGCCGCCCGCGAAGCCGGGGCGGTTCTGGAAGATGCAGGAGCCCTCCCAGCGCCGGGTCTGCCGGTCGCCGTCCTCGTCGACCTGTACCCAGCCCGACTCGGTGCCGACGCCGTGGAACTGCCACAGCTCCGGCGTGAGCCGCGCCACGTGATCGGCGACCCGCTTCTCGTCGTCCTCGTCCGAGAAGTGCGCGCCGAGCGTGCAGCAGCCGTCGTCGGCCCGGCCCTCCCGGATGCCCTGGCAGCCGTTCCCGAAGATGCAGGTCCAGCGGGAGGTGAGCCAGGTCAGGTCGCAGCGGTAGACCTGCTCCTCGTCCTCGGGGTCGGCGAACTCCACCCAGGCACGCGGGAAATCCAGGCCCTTCTCGTCGGGCTCCTCGCTCTGGGCGCGCTTCTTCCCGACCTTCACGGCCTTGGCCGCGTGCGCGGTCCTCGCGGCTTTCGCGGCGCTCTCGTCGGCACTGGCTTTGCCCGGCTTCGCCTTTTTCGTCTTTGGCACAAGTCCAAGCGTATGCGGGCGGGCGCAGTAGCGTTCCGTCCATGAGACTCGGAGTCCTCGACGTCGGTTCGAACACAGTGCACCTGCTGGTGGTGGACGCCCACCCCGGCGCCCGTCCGCTGCCCGCCCACTCCCACAAGGCGGAGTTGCGCCTCGCCGAGCTCCTCGACGAGCGCGGGGCCATCGCCGACGCGGGGGTCGAGCGGCTCGTCGCCACCGTCCGCGACGCGCTCGTCGCAGCCGAGGACAAGGGCTGCGAGGAGGTGCTGCCGTTCGCGACCTCGGCCGTGCGCGAGGCGAGCAACGCCGACGCGGTCCTCGCCCGCGTCTACGAGGAGACCGGGATCGCGCTCCAGGTGCTGAGCGGCGAGGAGGAGGCCCGGCTCACCTTCCTGGCCGCCCGGCGCTGGTTCGGCTGGTCCGCGGGCAGGCTCTTCCTCCTGGACATCGGCGGCGGCTCGCTCGAGGTCGCCTCCGGCAACGACGAGGAGCCGGACACGGCCGTCTCGCTGCCGCTCGGCGCCGGCCGGCTCACCTCGGGCTGGCTGCCCGGGGACCCGGCGGAGCCGGGGGACGTGAAGGCGCTGCGCCGCCACGTGCGTGCGCAGATCGCCCGGACGGTCGGCGAGTTCAGCCGCTTCGGCCGTCCCGACCACGTCGTGGCCACCTCGAAGACCTTCAAGCAGCTCGCGCGCATCGCCGGCGCCCCCGGCTCCGGCTTCGGCCTCTATGTCCAGCGCAACCTCAGCCGCAAGTCCCTGGAGGAGTGGCTGCCGCGGCTCGCCGCCATGACCGTCGCCGAGCGCGCCGCGCTCCCCGGCGTCTCCGAGGGCCGGGCCGGCCAGCTCCTGGCGGGCGCCCTCGTCGCGGAGGGTGCGATGGACCTGTTCGACGTCGACGAGCTGGAGATCTGCCCGTGGGCGCTCCGGGAGGGCGTGATCCTGCGCCGCCTGGACCACCTGCCGTAACCCCGGCCGCGGTACGCGCCCCCGGGGGCAGCGGGTGACCGGAACCACGCCCCGGTCCTCCGGTCGGCCCCGTACGCTGTCTCCGTGGCAGAACCAGCGGTGCGCATCCCGGATGCGAAGGTCGCGCTGTCGACGGCCTCGGTCTATCCGGAGTCGACGGCGACGGCCTTCGAGGTCGCCGCGCGCCTCGGTTACGACGGGGTCGAGGTCATGGTGTGGACCGATCCGGTCAGCCAGGACATCGAGGCCCTGCGCCGCCTGTCGGACTACCACCGGGTGCCGATCCTCGCCGTGCACGCCCCCTGCCTGCTGATCACCCAGCGCGTCTGGTCCACCGACCCGTGGGTCAAGCTCCAGCGCGCCCGGGCCGCGGCCGAGAAGCTGGGGGCGTCGACGGTCGTCGTGCACCCCCCGTTCCGCTGGCAGCGCCAGTACGCGCGGGACTTCGTCACCGGCATCTGGCGGATGGCCGACGAGACGGACGTGCGGTTCGCGGTGGAGAACATGTACCCGTGGCGGTACAAGGACCGCGAGATGCTCGCGTACGCCCCCGAGTGGGACGTCACCAAGGACGACTACCGGCACTTCACCGTCGACCTCTCGCACACCGCGACCGCCCGCACCGACACCCTCGCGATGGTCGACCGCATGGGCGACCGCCTCGGCCACGTCCACCTCGCCGACGGGCGCGGCTCCGCCAAGGACGAGCACCTGGTGCCGGGCCGCGGCAACCAGCCGTGCGCCGAGCTCCTGGAGCGGCTGGCCCGCAGCAGCTACGACGGGCACGTCGTCATCGAGGTCAACACCCGCCGGGCGATGTCCTCCGCCGAACGCGAGGCCGATCTCGCCGAGGCCCTCGCCTTCACCCGGCTCCACCTCGCGGCCCCGGGTGCCCCGGCGGTGCCGCCCCGGGTGCCCGGCGCATGACCGACGCCTCCCCCCGGCGGCGCGGCCGCCCCTCCCGCACCGCCGCGGAGGACAGCGGACCCGGCGCGCGCGAGCGGATCCTGGAGGCGGCGCGGGCGCAGTTCGCCGAGCGCGGCTACGACAAGACCTCGGTGCGCGGCATCGCGAAGGCCGCCGGGGTCGACCCGGCGCTCGTGCACCACTACTTCGGCACCAAGGACGAGGTCTTCGCGGCGGCGATCGAGGTCTCCTTCGAGCCGACGGCCGTCGTCCCGGCCATCGTCGGCGGCCCCCGCGAGGCGATCGGCGAGCGCCTCGCCCGCTTCTTCATCTCCGTCTGGGAGAACCCGGCGACCCGCGCCCCGCTGCTCGCGATCATCCGCTCCGCGCTGACCCACGAGGCCGCGGCCAAGGTGCTGCGCGGGTTCGTGCTGCGCCGGCTGCTGGAGCGGATCGCCGCCGAGCTCGACGTACCGGAACCGAAGTTCCGGGCCGAGCTGGCCGCCTCGCACATGATCGGGATCGCGATCCTGCGCTACGTCATCCAGGTCGAGCCGCTGGCCTCGGCGGACCCGGAGGAGATCGTGGCCCAGGTGGCGCCGACCCTCCAGCGCTACCTGACCGAACGCTGAACACCTGTCCCGCATCGCGGACAGCATGTCCAGATCTTGGAGTCGAAGCGTACGCTCGACTTCAGACACACCCATCACTGAGGAGCGAGCGACGATGCCCGAGCTGAGGTCCCGCACTGTCACCCACGGCCGCAATATGGCGGGCGCCCGCGCCCTTATGCGCGCCTCCGGTGTACCGGGCGCGGACATCGGACGGAAGCCGATCATCGCGGTGGCGAACTCCTTCACCGAGTTCGTCCCCGGCCACACCCACCTGCAGCCGGTGGGCCGGATCGTCTCCGAGGCCATCACGGCCGCCGGCGGCATCGCCCGCGAGTTCAACACGATCGCCGTCGACGACGGCATCGCCATGGGCCACGGCGGCATGCTCTACAGCCTGCCGTCCCGCGACCTGATCGCGGACAGCGTGGAGTACATGGTCGAGGCGCACTGCGCCGACGCCCTGATCTGCATCTCCAACTGCGACAAGATCACCCCCGGCATGCTGATGGCCGCCCTGCGCCTCAACATCCCGACGGTCTTCGTCTCCGGCGGGCCCATGGAGTCCGGCCGCGCCACGCTCGTCGACGGCACCGTCCGCACCCTCGACCTGGTCGACGCGATCTCCGAGGCGGTCAACGACAAGGTCTCCGACGAGGACATCCTCCGCATCGAGGAGAACGCCTGTCCGACCTGCGGGTCCTGTTCCGGCATGTTCACCGCCAACTCGATGAACTGCCTGACCGAGGCCATCGGCCTCTCCCTCCCCGGCAACGGCTCCGTCCTCGCCACCCACACCGCCCGGCGCGCGCTGTACGAGAACGCCGCCCGCACGGTCGTCGACATCACCCGTCGTTACTACGACGAGGACGACGCCTCCGTCCTGCCGCGGAACATCGCCACCCGCGCGGCCTTCGAGAACGCCATGGCCCTCGACATCGCCATGGGCGGCTCCACGAACACGATCCTGCACCTGCTCGCCGCCGCCCAGGAGGCCGAGCTGGACTACGGCCTGAGCGACATGAACGAGGTCTCGCGCCGCGTTCCCTGCCTGGCCAAGGTCGCCCCGAACGTCGCCCCCCGCGGCACGTACTACATGGAGGACGTGCACCGGGCCGGCGGCATCCCCGCCATCCTCGGCGAGCTGCACCGCGCGGGCCTGCTCAACGAGGACGTCCACGCCGTCCACAGCCCCACCCTCGGCGACTGGCTGAAGAACTGGGACGTGCGCGGCGGCTCCCCCTCGGAGGACGCCGTCGAGCTGTGGCACGCGGCCCCCGGCTGCGTCCGCTCCGCCGAGGCCTTCTCCCAGTCCGAGCGCTGGGACACCCTCGACCTGGACGCCGAGGGCGGCTGCATCCGCGACGCGGCGAACGCCTACTCCAAGGACGGCGGCCTCGCCGTGCTCCGCGGCAACCTCGCCGTCGACGGCTGCGTCGTGAAGACCGCGGGCGTCGACGAGTCGATCTGGACCTTCGAGGGCCCGGCGGTCGTCTGCGAGTCGCAGGAGGAGGCCGTCGAGAAGATCCTCAACAAGCAGGTCAAGGACGGCGACGTGGTCGTCATCCGCTACGAGGGCCCCAAGGGCGGCCCCGGCATGCAGGAGATGCTCTACCCGACCTCCTTCCTCAAGGGGCGCGGCCTGGGCAAGACCTGCGCCCTGGTCACCGACGGGCGCTTCTCGGGCGGCACCTCGGGCCTGTCCATCGGCCACGCCTCCCCGGAGGCGGCGTCGGGCGGCACCATCGCCCTCGTCGAGGACGGCGACCGCATCCGCATCGACATCCCGTCCCGCTCGATCGAGCTGCTGGTCGACGACGCCACCCTGGACGCCCGCCGCGAGGCACTGAACGGCGTCTACGCCCCGAAGAACCGTGAGCGCAAGGTCTCGGCGGCGCTGCGGGCGTACGCGGCGATGGCGACGAGCGCGGACAAGGGCGCGGTGCGCGACGTGTCGAAGCTCGGCTGACACCGGGACCGGCAGCGACGGACGGACCCACGCGAACGGCGGGGCGGGCAACCCTTCGGGGCTCCCCGCACCGCCGTTCGCGCGTCCTGCCGGCGCCGGGTGGGCGCCGGGACCGGCGCCCCGCTCACCAGCTCCCGGGGTCCCGCCCGTCCACCGCGAAGACCGAGCCGTCCGGTGCCGTCCCGTAGATCCGGTTCCCGGCCGCCACGGGCGCCGGCACGGACGGGACGTAGCCCAGGCGCCCGTCGCCCAGGCGCGGCCGGGTCTGGCCGGCGAGGACACCGCGGGCCGTGTCGACGGCGAGCAGGCGTCCGTCGGAGGCGGAGACGTACAGCCGGTCACCGTCGCCGGCGACGGGCGCCGAGACGTTGCCGCTGCCGGTCTCCAGCTCCCACCGGACCCGCTGCTCGTCGAGGTCGACGGCGGTCAGGCGCCCGAACCCGGTCAGCAGGTACACGGTCGAGCCGCCCACGGTGACCGACGGGTTGTCGAGGCGGTACGGCAGGGCGAAGCGGCGGGTCTCCCCGCTCGCGGGGTCGAGGCGGACCAGGGCCTCGGTCTTCGTACCCCGGTAGGCGTCGGACAGCACCAGGTCGCCACCCGTGCCGTAGCCGACCGGCGTCAGGTCGCCCTCGGGACGGTGCGACCAGGCGACCTCGCCGGTGGCCGGCCGGATCGCGCTGACCACGGTGTGCGCGCCGTCGGCGGTCGGCTCGAAGACGGTGAGCAGCCCGGTCGCGGGGTCGTAGGGGCCCAGCTGCGGGACGCCGTGGCCGGGCAGGGCGTGGCGCCACACCTGCGTGCCGGTGCGGCTGTCGACGGCACGCAGCTGCCGGGTGTTGCCGGAGAGCACGATGACGGGCCCGGCCGGCCGGGCGGTCTCGGGCACGGACGGCCGGGTGCGCCAGCCCGGCGTGCCGTCCCCGGCGGCGTGGCTGCGCAGCCCGTCGGTGGTGGCGACGGCCACCGTGCCGCCGGACAGCGTCATGGGGGTCTCCGGCGCGGTGGGGGCGGCGCTCTCGGCCGGCCGCGACCAGACGACCCGGCCGGTCGCCGCGTCGAGCCGGGCGACGCCGACGCCGGGGCCCGAGCAGTAGAGGGCGCCCTCGGCGAGCGCGCAGGCGGGCGCGGCCGTCCCTCCGCCCTTCAGGAGCGGGGTCTGCCAGCCGGTGAAGGACTTGGCGGCCTCCGCCGGGTGCGCCGGGGCGTCCGGCCTCGTGCCGTCCCGGGCCCCGAGCAGGGCGACGGTGCCGCCGGCCGCCAGGGCGAGGACGACGCCGAGGGCGATCGGCAGCCGGCGGCCGCGGCGCTTGCGCGGGGCCGCGGCCCGTACGGGCGTGTCGGCGTCCCAGGCCCCGGAGGGAACGGCGGGGGAGAGCGCGGCCGTGGGGCCCGGGGCGCGCCGCTGGGCGGGTATGAAGGCGTTCGCCTCGTACGAGGGAGGCAGCAGCGCCGCCATGATCTCGGCGGGCGTGGGGCGCTCGGCGGGCTCCTTGGCCAGGCAGCGGGCCACGAGCGGCGCCAGCTCGTCCGGGACGCCGGTCAGATCGGGCTCGTCGTGGACGACCTGGTACGCCACGATGTAGGGGCTGTCGGAGTCGAAGGGGCCGTGGCCGGTGGCCGCGTGCACGAGGACCGACCCGAGCGCGAACACGTCCGCGGCGGGCCCGACCTCCCGGGGCCTCTGGAACTGCTCGGGCGCCATGAAGGGCGGCGAGCCGATCAGCTTTCCCGTCTCCGTACGGAGGTCGCTGTCGACCGGCCGGGAGATCCCGAAGTCGATGACCTTCGGTCCTGAGTCGGTCAGCAGCACGTTGCTCGGCTTCAGGTCCCGGTGGACCACGCCCGCCCGGTGGATGTCCCGCAGCGCCTCCGCGAGACCCGCGGTGAGCCGGCGCAGCTCGGCGCGGGAGAGCGCGCCGCTCCGCTTCACCTGGTCGGCGAGGGTGGGGCCGGGCACGTAGAGGGTCGCCATCCAGGGGCGTACGGCGTCGGGGTCGGCGTCCACGACGGGCGCGGTGAAGGCGCCGCTCACCCGCCGCGCGGCCGCGACCTCCTGGCGGAAGCGGGCCCTGAACTCGGGGTCCTCCGCGTACTGCGCGTGCACCACCTTGACGGCGAGGCGCAGCCCCGAGGGGGAGGTGGCCAGGTGGACGACGCCCATGCCGCCGGAGCCGAGGCAGGCCTGGAGCCGGTACTCGCCCGCGTGGTCGGGCTCTTCCGCGCCCCGGCCGGCACCGGTACTGCGCAACGGCGGCATCGCCAACCCCCGTGTGGTTCCCCGTCGAGTCCGCGCGCGTGCGCGACGCACGGAGCCTAGTCGATGGTGCTGCCGATGGCGGTGGGGCTTGCTAGCCTGCGCGCGTCGCGCAGAGTGAAATTCACCGGAGCGTTTCCGAGGAAGCGCTTACGCGCCGGACGGGGGAGTGGAATGAGCACCGAGAACAAGGCACCGGAGTCCGTGACGGCGGCGGCGGAGGCCGCCTCCTACCCGGTCGCCCCCGGCTACCGGGTGAACGTGCGCTCGGGGCCGGGCACCAAGTACCCGGTCGTCCGCACGCTGGCCGCGGGCGCCTGGGTGTCGATCCACTGCCAGACGCCGGGCGAGTGGGTCAGCGGCCCCTACGGCACCACCAACATCTGGGACAACATCGGCAACGGCCAGTTCGTCTCGGACGCCTACGTGAACACGGGCCGCGACGGCTATGTGACCTATCGCTGCAGCTGACGGCGGCCGTCTCCCGCCCGGGGATAATCGAGTCCGTGAGCGACGAGAAGCCCGTGAGCGGCGAGCAGCAGAGCAAGACCGGCACCCCCGCCGGGCCGCGGCCCGAGGAGCTCCGCTTCTTCGGCACGACCTGGGTGGACCACAGCGGTGGCTACGGGCTGCGCCGCCTCGGCGTGGCCGTCGGCTCGCTCGCCGCCGCCGTCGCGAGCTGCTTCGTGCTGCGCTTCGCGTACGACGGCCTGGCGATCGCCAAGGTCGGCGGCTTCGTCAACACCCTCGTGGTCGTGATGTTCGCGGTCTGCAGCGCGATCGCCTTCCGCAAGACCTGGGAGGGCTTCGTCCGCCGCCCCGCCGACCCGGCCCGCGAGGAGGCCCTGCGCAGCCTGAAGGCCATCGGCTTCATCGGCTCGCTGCTCGCCTACTTCGTGCGCAGCCTCACCGAGGCGCCCGGCGAGAAGCTCCTGCGCGCGGAGTACCAGGAGGCCGTCACGCGCTACGAGAAGCGCCGCTCCGGCCGCACCGGGAACCCCTCCACCCGCAAGAAGCCCAGGCGCCGCTAGCGGCTGCCGCGCTGCCGCGCCCTGCTCCCGTTCAAGGACCCCCGGACTTCGTCCGGGGGTCCTTGACGTGTGCCACCACCGGGCCCACTATTCATCACATGATGAATAAAACCGGTGAGGCCGGCCCCACCGTCGCCCACGAGGCCGCCGCCCCGGCCACCGGCGCGGCGATCACCGCATCCGCCCTCACCGTCGTACGCGGCGACCGCACCGTCCTGCGCGGCCTCGACTTCACCGTCCCCCGCGGCCGCATCACCGGCCTCCTCGGTCCCTCCGGCTGCGGCAAGACCACTCTCATGCGCGCGATCGTCGGCACCCAGGCCAAGGTCACCGGCACCCTCGACATCCTCGGCCGGCCCGCCGGAGACCCCGCCCTGCGCTCCCGCATCGGCTACGTCACCCAGGCGCCCTCCGTCTACGACGACCTCACAGTCCGGCAGAACCTCGACTACTTCGCCGCGGTGCTCCTCCCCGGCCGCGCCCACCGCGCCGACCGGCGTGCCGCCGTCGACCGGGCCATCGCCGACGTCGACCTCACCTCCCACGCCGGCGCCCTCGCCGGGCGCCTCTCCGGCGGCCAGCGCAGCCGCGTCTCGCTCGCAGTCGCCCTCCTCGGCACCCCCGAACTCCTCGTCCTCGACGAACCGACCGTCGGCCTCGACCCGGTCCTCCGCCGCGACCTGTGGGACCTGTTCCACCGCATCGCCGCCGACCGCGGCACCACGCTCCTCGTCTCCTCCCACGTCATGGACGAGGCCGAACGCTGCCACCGGCTGCTCCTGCTGCGCGAGGGAGAACTCCTCGCCGAGGACACCCCCGAAGCCCTGCGCCACCGCAACGACACCGCCACCGTCGAGGACGCCTTCCTCCACCTCGTCGACGCCGCCGCGGCCCGCGCCACTACCACCCCCGCCACTACCACCCCCGCCACCAAGGAGCAGCCGTGAACCCGGACCGCACCCTCGCCACCGCCGCCCGGGTCCTGCGCCAGCTCCGCCACGACCCGCGGTCGATCGCCCTGATGCTCCTCGTCCCCTGCCTGATGCTCTTCCTGCTCCGCTACGTCTTCGACGGCAGCCCGCAACCCCAGACGTTCAACGGCATCGGCGCCTCGCTCCTCGGCATCTTCCCGCTTATCACCATGTTCCTGGTGACCTCCATCGCGACCCTGCGCGAGCGCACCTCCGGCACCCTCGAACGCCTCCTCGCCCTGCCCCTCGGAAAAGCCGACCTGATCGCCGGCTACGCCCTCGCCTTCGGCCTGGTCGCCGTCGTCCAGTCCGTCCTCGCCACCGGACTCGCCGTGTGGTTCCTCGGCCTCGACGTCATCGGCTCCCCCTGGCTGCTGCTCCTCGTCGCCCTCCTCGACGCCCTGCTCGGCACCGCCCTCGGCCTCTTCGTCTCGGCCTTCGCCGCCTCCGAGTTCCAGGCCGTCCAGTTCATGCCGGCCGTGATCTTCCCCCAGCTCCTGCTCTGCGGCCTGTTCACCCCGCGCGACCGGATGGCCCCCGCCCTGGAGGCGATCTCGGACGCCCTGCCCATGTCCTACGCCGTCGACGGCATGAACCAGGTCCTCCACCACACCGGCGTCACCGCCGACTTCGTCCGCGACGCCCTGGTCGTGGCCGGCTGCGCCGTCCTCGTCCTCGCCCTCGGCGCGGCCACCCTCCGCCGCCGCACCGCGTGACCGCCCCTCGGACACCCGCGCCGCGGCACGCGCCCCGGTGCGAGGATGGCGGCACGTAATCCCTTCGGCGAGGTGAACAGAGCCATGACCCAGACCGTCGCAGTCCTCGGCACCGGCAAGATCGGTGAAGCGCTCCTCAGCGGCATGATCCGCGCCGGCTGGCGCCCCGCCCATCTCCTGGTCACCGCCCGCCGCACCGAACGCGCCGAGGAACTCCACGCCCGCTACGGGGTCGAGGCCGTCAGCAACGCCGACGCCGCCAAGCGCGCCGACACCCTCATCCTCGCCGTGAAGCCCCAGGACATGGGCCGCCTCCTCGACGAGCTGGCCCCGCACGTCGCCGCCGACCGCCTCGTCATCAGCGCCGCCGCCGGCATCCCGACCGCCTTCATCGAGGAACGCCTGACCGCGGGCACCCCCGTCGTCCGGGTCATGCCCAACACCCCCGTCCTCGTCGACGAGGGCATGTCCGTGATCTCCGCGGGCAGCCACGCCACCCCCGAACACCTCGTCCACACCGAGGAGATCTTCGGCGGCGTCGGCAAGACCCTGCGCGTCCCCGAGTCCCAGCAGGACGCCGCCACCGCCCTCTCCGGCTCCGGCCCGGCGTACTTCTACTACCTCGTCGAGGCCATGACCGACGCCGGCATCCTCCTCGGCCTGCCCCGCGCCCAGGCCCACGACCTGATCGTCCAGGCCGCCATCGGCGCCGCCGTCATGCTCCGCGACAGCGGCGAACACCCGGTCAAGCTCCGCGAGGCCGTCACCTCCCCGGCCGGCACCACCATCTCCGCCATCCGCGAGCTGGAGAACCACGGCGTCCGCGCAGCCCTCATCGCCGCCCTGGAGGCCGCCCGCGACCGAAGCCGCGAACTCGCCTCCGGCAACGGCTGACCACCCGGCCACCCAGGGGGTGCCTTGCCGATCGGGGGGTGCCTTGCCGATCGGGCCACCGCTCCCTGATCCGGCCTGATCGACAGGCGACCCCTAACGCGCGGCCGCACCCTTCAGCACGTCCTCCGTGGACACGACCCGGGCGAACTTCCCTCCGTGCAGCGACACCGCCGTCGCCCGGGTCAGCTCCTCCGCGCTGCGCTCCCAGCCGAACGGCCCGGCCAGGTCGAAGGTGTGCATCGCGTCGATCGGGAACACCACGTCGTACCCGAGGTTCCCGCCCATCCGCGCGGTCGTCTCGTTGCACATGTTGGTCTGGATCCCGACGATCACGATCTGCCCACGGGGTCCGTCAGCGGCTCCGCCGCGGGCCGCCCCCCTCAGCCAGGCGTCCAGATCCGGCTCGCCGTAGAACGCCGAGTTCACGCTCTTCGTGACCAGCAGCTCCGGTCCCGTGCCCTTCCCCCGCCGCTCCTCGACGACGTCCTTGAACGCGTTGCCCACCGTCCCCGCCTGCAGCGGCGACCCCTCGTGCGAGGAGTCGTGCCGTACGAACACGACCGGCCGCCCCGTCTCCTGCCACCGATCGATCAGGGCCGCGATGTTCTCCTCGGCCTCCGGGTTGTCCCGCCGCCCCCAGAACTCCTCGTCGTCGAACCCCTTCTGTACGTCGATGACCACCAGCGCCGCGTTCTCGTTGATCTCCATGCCCTCGATCCTCCCGGCGGCCCTCCGTCCACCCCAGAGGAAGAAAAGTCGCCGATCGATGGGTTACTGCCAACATGACGTCCATCGGTGAGACCCGTCAAGGCATCGCCCTCCTCGCCTTCCCCGGCATCCGGCCCTTCGACGTCTCCGTGATCACCGAGGTCTGGGGCAGCGACCGCAGCACCCGGGGCGTCCCTCCCTTCGACCTCCGCCGCGTCGCCGCCGACCCGGCCACCCCGGTCCCGCTCCGCGGCGGCCTCAGCCTCACCCCCGACCGCCCGCTCGAATGGCTCGACGCACTCACCGCCACCGACCTCGTCCTGGTCCCCGGCATCGAGGACCCCGACGCCGACGTCCCGGCACCCGTCCTCGACGCCCTGCGCCGCGCCCATACCGCCGGCATCCCCGTCGCCTCCCTCTGCGCCGGCGCCTTCGTCCTCGCCCGCGCCGGCCTCCTCGACCACCGCCGTGCCGTCACCCACTGGCACCTGGCCGGGACCCTCGCCGACCGCTACCCGAAGGTGAGCGTCGAACCCGAAGCCCTCTTCGTCGAGGACACCGGTATCTGGACCTCCGCCGGCACCGCCGCCGGTATCGACCTGTGCCTCCACCTCGTCCGCACCGCCCACGGTGCCGAGGTCGCCGCCACCATCGCCCGCTCGATGGTCACCGCCCCCTTCCGTACCGGCACCCAGGCCCAGTTCATCGAGCGCCCCACCCCACGCGCCGACCGCGATGCCGACGCCCTCGCCGCCGTCCGCGCCCACGCGCTCACGACCATCGACCAGCCCCACACCGTCGCGAGCCTCGCCGCCCACGCCGGCATGTCCCCCCGCTCCTTCGCCCGCCACTTCCAGGCCACCACCGGCACCACCCCCCTCCACTGGCTCATCACCCAGCGCGTCGCCGCCGCCCAGAAACTCCTCGAACTCACGGATCACCCCCTCCCCGAAGTGGCCCGCCGCGCGGGCTTCGGCAGCGAGGTCACCATGCGCCAGCACTTCGCCTCGCACCTCGCCACCAGCCCGCGCGACTACCGCAACGCCTTCCGTCAGACGGCCGGCAACAGCCCGATCGCCCGATAGGCCGAATCGACCAGCGGCCGCGCCATCCCGCGCGCCCGCTCGGCCCCCTCCCGCAGCACCTTGTCCACGTGCCCCGGATCCGCCGCGAGCTCGGCATGCCGCTCCCGCACCGGCCGCAGCAGCTCCACCACCGCCTCCGCCGTGTCCTTCTTCAACGATCCGTACGACTCGTATACACCGGCCAGCTCGATCGGGTTCCCATTCGTCGCGGCCGCCAGCAGATCCAGCAGGTTCGCGACCCCGGGCCGGGCCTCCCGGTCGTGCACGACACCGCGCCCGCTGTCCGTCACCGCCCGCATGACCTTCCGCCGCACGGTGTCCGCATCGTCGAGGAGATAGACGATCCCGGCCCCGTTCTCGTGCGACTTCCCCATCTTCGACGTCGGGTCCTGCAGATCCATCACCCGAGCCGCCACCGCCGGACTCGTCGCCCTCGGCACCGTGAATACCTGCCCGTACCGATGGTTGAACCGCACCGCCAGATCCCGCGCGAGTTCCACGTGCTGCGTCTGGTCCTCGCCCACCGGGACCTCGTCGGTCCCGTACGCGAGGATGTCCGCCGCCATCAGCGCCGGATACGTGAGCAGCGACAGCCGCACGCTCTGCCCGGCGTCCCGGGCCCGGACGCTCTTCTCCTTGTACTGGATCATCCGGCGCATCTCGCCGTCCGTGGCCACGCACTCCATCAGATACGAGAGCCGCGCGTGCTCGTCCACATGACTCTGCACGAACACCGTGCACCGCTCCGGATCCAGTCCCGCCGCGAGCAGGAGCGTCACCGCCTGCCGGCTCAGCCGCCGCACCCGCGCCGGATCGTGCTCCACCGTCAGCGCGTGCAGGTCCACGACGCTGAACAGCGCGTCCGCCTGATGCTGGTCCACCTCGACCCACCGCCGTACGGCCCCGAGGTAGTTGCCCAGCGTCAGGTGCCCGGTCGGCTTGACCCCACTGAAGATCCGCTTCATCGCGCTCGTTCTTCCTCTCTCCTGGCTCTCTCTGCCTGAGCGCCGCCGACCCGTCGGCCGGACTCCCGGAGGGGGAAACACGAACGGCCGCCGAAGCGGCGGCCGTGTCTGCACGCGTGAGTACGGGCCGCCGTCAGGCGGCCCACCACTGGGTGGTGTGCGCACGCGTAGTCATACGCAGAGGGTACGCCCCAGGCCCGGGGTTGACACGGGATTACCGGATCCGTAGTGTTCTCCGAGTTGTCCGACGTGAGCACCGACTCCGGTCGGCCCCGGACAGCGATTCCGCAAGAACCATCGGCGCCTGACAGCACGCTTTTGTCGTGCCGTCTTGTGTTTCCGTGCGTTTTTGCGAAATGAGGAATCCGCGTTCGAAGGTTTGAGCGTGAGCCGCCGATTGGCTTCGGGGGCGGGGAATCCGCTAAAGTCTCACTCGTCGGAACGGCCCAACGGCCGGGAAGGCGAATCCCGCTGACTGGGAATCAGGCGCCGAAAGGGTCTGATAGAGTCGGAACCGCCGGAAGGGCCCGGAACGACGAAAGTCGAAAAGGGACCGGAAAGCACCGAGGAAATCGGATCGGAAA
>NZ_JBIWOU010000002.1:1360160-1409130 GCF_044767915.1 Streptomyces sp. NPDC101191 | reverse complement strand
CTGAGACCTGATGCCGAGCCGATTGTGGTGAAGTGGATGATCCTATGCTGTCGAGAAAAGCCTCTAGCGAGTTTCATGGCGGCCCGTACCCTAAACCGACTCAGGTGGTCAGGTAGAGAATACCGAGGCGTTCGGGTGAACTATGGTTAAGGAACTCGGCAAAATGCCCCCGTAACTTCGGGAGAAGGGGGGCCATCACTGGTGATCGGATTTACTCCGTGAGCTGGGGGTGGCCGCAGAGACCAGCGAGAAGCGACTGTTTACTAAAAACACAGGTCCGTGCGAAGCCGTAAGGCGATGTATACGGACTGACGCCTGCCCGGTGCTGGAACGTTAAGGGGACCGGTTAGCTCTGTTTCGACAGGGCGAAGCTGAGAACTTAAGCGCCAGTAAACGGCGGTGGTAACTATAACCATCCTAAGGTAGCGAAATTCCTTGTCGGGTAAGTTCCGACCTGCACGAATGGCGTAACGACTTCTCGACTGTCTCAACCATAGGCCCGGTGAAATTGCACTACGAGTAAAGATGCTCGTTTCGCGCAGCAGGACGGAAAGACCCCGGGACCTTTACTACAGTTTGATATTGGTGTTCGGTTCGGCTTGTGTAGGATAGGTGGGAGACTTTGAAGCAGCCACGCCAGTGGTTGTGGAGTCGCCGTTGAAATACCACTCTGGTCGTGCTGGATGTCTAACCTCGGTCCGTGATCCGGATCAGGGACAGTGTCTGATGGGTAGTTTAACTGGGGCGGTTGCCTCCCAAAGGGTAACGGAGGCGCCCAAAGGTTCCCTCAGCCTGGTTGGCAATCAGGTGTTGAGTGTAAGTGCACAAGGGAGCTTGACTGTGAGACCGACGGGTCGAGCAGGGACGAAAGTCGGGACTAGTGATCCGGCGGTGGCTTGTGGAAGCGCCGTCGCTCAACGGATAAAAGGTACCCCGGGGATAACAGGCTGATCTTCCCCAAGAGTCCATATCGACGGGATGGTTTGGCACCTCGATGTCGGCTCGTCGCATCCTGGGGCTGGAGTCGGTCCCAAGGGTTGGGCTGTTCGCCCATTAAAGCGGTACGCGAGCTGGGTTTAGAACGTCGTGAGACAGTTCGGTCCCTATCCGCTGTGCGCGTAGGAATATTGAGAAGGGCTGTCCCTAGTACGAGAGGACCGGGACGGACGAACCTCTGGTGTGCCAGTTGTCCTGCCAAGGGCATGGCTGGTTGGCTACGTTCGGGAGGGATAACCGCTGAAAGCATCTAAGCGGGAAGCCTGCTTCGAGATGAGTATTCCCACCTCCTTGAGAGGGTAAGGCTCCCAGTAGACGACTGGGTTGATAGGCCGGATGTGGAAGCCCAGTAATGGGTGGAGCTGACCGGTACTAATAGGCCGAGGGCTTGTCCTCAGTTGCTCGCGTCCACTGTGTTAGTTCTGAAGTAACGAACTCCCTTTTCCGGTCGAGTTCAACTTCATAGTGTTTCGGTGGTCATAGCGTTAGGGAAACGCCCGGTTACATTCCGAACCCGGAAGCTAAGCCTTTCAGCGCCGATGGTACTGCAGGGGGGACCCTGTGGGAGAGTAGGACGCCGCCGAACAATTTTTAGCCTCAACCCCCGGACCTTGTCCGGGGGTTGAGGCATTTTTGCGTTCAGGAGACCCCTGTGCATCCCGCGGGCGTGGCTGAGGGTAAGGTCATGGGGCATTGTCAGCTCGTTTCCCACAGGAGGCCCCCGGGTGGAGGTCCAGGAGACCCGCGTTCAGACGGACCGGGTACTCACCATCCCCAACATCCTCAGCATGGCCCGCCTGGTCGGCGTGCCGCTCTTCCTGTGGCTGATCCTCCGACCCGTGTTCGGTGGGCCCAACAGTGACGGCTGGGCTCTGCTCGTGCTGGCCCTGAGCGGTGTCAGCGACTACCTCGACGGGAAGCTCGCCCGGCGCTGGAATCAGATCAGCAACCTCGGCCGGCTGCTCGACCCCGCCGCCGACCGGCTGTACATCCTTTCCACGCTCGTCGGCCTCACCTGGCGCGAGATCCTGCCGCTGTGGCTGACCGCCGTGCTTTTGGCCCGTGAGCTCATGCTCCTGGTGGCCGTGGCAATCCTCCGCCGGCACGGGTATCCGCCGCCGCAGGTGAACTTCCTCGGGAAAGCTGCCACTTTCAACCTGATGTACGCGTTCCCGTTGCTGCTGCTCAGTGACGGAAACGGGTGGCTTGCGTCACTCGCCGAAGTTTTCGGGTGGGCCTTCGCCGGATGGGGTACAACTCTGTATTGGTGGGCAGGGATCCTCTACGTGGTCCAGGTCCGTCGACTCGTGAAGGCGGATACCGCGGCCGATTGAGCCCGTCCCTCCGTTCGCCGAGCAACGACGCCGGCAGGAACGAGGACGCCCGAGGGCCATTGACCGGATGGGTGAAGTCGGCAGGACCGTCGTCTCTTCAAGGAGGACGCTTCCGACATGAAGGCCGTCGTGATGGCTGGTGGCGAGGGTACCCGCCTTCGTCCCATGACCTCGAGCATGCCCAAGCCTCTTCTGCCGGTAGTGAACCGGCCGATCATGGAGCATGTCCTGCGATTGCTCAAGAGGCACGGTCTCAACGAGACCGTCGTCACCGTGCAGTTTCTCGCTTCCCTCGTCAGGAATTACTTCGGGGACGGGGAAGAGCTCGGAATGGAGCTCACCTACGCGAACGAGGAGAAGCCGCTCGGAACCGCGGGGAGTGTGAAGAATGCCGAGGAGGCGTTGAAGGACGACGCCTTTCTCGTCATCTCGGGAGACGCGCTCACCGACTTCGACCTCACCGATCTGATCCGCTTCCACAAGGAGAAGGGCGCCCTCGTCACGGTCTGCCTGACCCGGGTACCGAATCCCCTCGAATTCGGCATCACGATCGTCGACGAGGAAGGCAAGGTCGAACGATTCCTGGAGAAGCCGACCTGGGGGCAGGTCTTCTCGGACACGGTGAACACGGGCATCTACGTCATGGAGCCCGAGGTCTTCGACTACGTCGAGGCGGACGTCTCGGTCGACTGGTCGGGTGACGTCTTCCCGCGGCTGATGAAGGACGGCAAGCCCATCTACGGCTATGTCGCCGAGGGCTACTGGGAGGACGTGGGCACGCACGAGAGCTACGTCAAGGCCCAGGCCGACGTGCTGGAGGGCAAGGTCCAGGTCGACATCGACGGCTTCGAGATCTCCGAGGGCGTCTGGGTGGCCGAAGGTGCCGAGGTGCATCCCGACGCCGTGCTGCGCGGGCCGCTGTACATCGGCGACTACGCCAAGGTGGAAGCGGACGCGGAGATTCGCGAGCACACCGTGATCGGCTCCAACGTCGTGGTCAAGAGCGGTGCCTTCCTGCACAAGGCCGTCATCCACGACAACGTCTACATCGGGCAGCAGAGCAATCTGCGCGGCTGCGTCATCGGCAAGAACACCGATGTGATGCGGGCGGCCCGGATCGAGGACGGGGCCGTCATCGGGGACGAGTGCCTGATCGGCGAAGAATCGATCGTGCAGGGCAATGTGCGGGTCTACCCGTTCAAGACGATCGAGGCCGGTGCCTTCGTCAACACCTCCGTGATCTGGGAGTCCCGCGGACAGGCCCACCTCTTCGGGGCGCGCGGGGTGTCCGGCATCCTCAACGTGGAGATCACGCCCGAACTGGCCGTGCGCCTGGCCGGCGCCTATGCGACCACGCTGAAGAAGGGCGCGACCGTCACCACCGCGCGCGACCACTCACGTGGCGCGCGGGCACTGAAGCGGGCGGTGATCTCCGCTCTGCAGGCCAGCGCCATCGACGTGCGCGATCTGGAGAACGTACCGCTACCGGTGGCGCGGCAGCAGACCGCGCGGGGCAGCGCCGGCGGCATCATGGTGCGGACCTCGCCGGGTGTGCCGGACTCCGTGGACATCATGTTCTTCGACGAGCGGGGCGCCGACCTGTCGCAGGCCGGACAGCGCAAGCTCGACCGCGTCTTCGCACGTCAGGAGTACCGGCGGGCGTTCCCCGGCGAGATCGGCGACCTCTCCTTCCCGGCCAGCGTCTTCGACTCGTACACCGGTTCGCTGCTGCGGAACGTCGACACCTCGGGGATCGCCGAGGCAGGTCTGAAGGTGGTCGTCGACGCGTCGAACGGCAGCGCGGGCCTCGTCCTGCCCAGCCTCCTCGGACGGCTCCAGGTGGACGCGCTGACCATCAACCCGGGTCTCGACGAGGCGCGGCCGACCGAGTCGGCCGAGAGCCGGCGGGCCGGGCTCGTACGCCTCGGGGAGATCGTGGCGTCGGCGCGGGCCGCGTTCGGTGTGCGCTTCGACCCGGTGGGCGAGCGCCTCTCGCTCGTCGACGAGAGGGGCCGCATCATCGAGGACGACCGGGCGCTGCTCGTGCTGCTCGACCTCGTCGCGGCCGAGCGCCGCTCGGGCCGGGTGGCGCTGCCGGTGACGACAACCCGGATCGCCGAGCAGGTGGCGGCGTACCACGGCACCCAGGTCGAGTGGACGACGACCTCGCCCGACGACCTGACCCGGGTCGGCCGGGAGGAGTCGACGATCTTCGGCGGTGACGGGCGCGGTGGGTTCATCGTGCCGGAGTTCAGCAGCGTCTTCGACGGAGCGGCGGCGTTCGTGCGGCTGATCGGCCTCGTGGCGCGGACCCAGCTCACTCTGAGCCAGATCGACGCGCGGATTCCGCGGGCCCATGTGCTGCGGCGGGACATCGCGACGCCGTGGGCGGTCAAGGGGCTCGTGATGCGCCGGGTGGTGGAGGCGGCCGGGGACCGGTCCGTCGACACCACCGACGGTGTGCGGGTGGTGGAGGCCGACGGCCGCTGGGTGATGGTGTTGCCCGACCCCGCGGAGGCCGTCACCCATCTGTGGGCGGAAGGGCCGGACGACGCATCCGCGCAGGCCCTGCTCGACGAGTGGGCGGCCGTGGTGGACAGCGCAGGTCAGTAGTCGGCAGGGCCCGTCCGGGCAGGTGAGCCGGGAGGCGGCGGTGTGCGCCTCCCGGCTCTTCGGTGGGGCCATTCGGCGGTACGGCGTGCGACGTGCGACGATGTGCGGCATGTCGCAGCAGCCCCCCGTTCGGAGCACAGGAACACCACCTCCGCGCCCGGACGCGTCCATGTCGCTGCTGAACAACGTGATCGACCACGCCCTGGACGACGGATACGCGGAGGCCTCGGCCCGGCGCGCGGCCGAGGGCGGCGGGATGCCCCGTACGGTCCGGGCGAAGCTCGGTCTCGCGGCCGGTCTGGTGCTCGCGGCGGCCGTGGTGACGCTCGGAGCGGCCGAGGCGCGGGTGTCCGCGCCGGTCGTGGCCAAGGAGCGGCAGGACCTGATCAACCGGATCGACACGGAGACCTCCGAGGCCGACAAGCTGGAGCAGGACGTCGAGCGGATCCGCGACGAGGTCGGTGAACGGCAGCGCAAGGTGCTGGAGGAGCACGGCGGCGACCAGGCCGAGCTGGTGGCGGTGCTCTCGGGGGCGACCCCCGTGCACGGGCCGGGCGTGAAGCTGGTCGTCGACGACGCCAAGGGCACCGACACGGGCGGTGGCGGTCCCCGCGAGAGCACCGGCTTCTCGGACACCGGCCGGGTGCGCGACCGCGACATGCAGCGCGTGGTCAACGGTCTGTGGGAGTCGGGCGCCGAGGCCGTCGCGATCAACGGGCAGCGCCTGACGGCTCTGTCGGCGATCCGCGCCGCGGGCGACGCCATACTGGTCGACAACAAGCCGCTGGTGCCGCCGTACACGATCCTCGCCGTCGGCGACGGACAGCGGCTGAGCACGGCGTTCCAGGACAGCGCCGACGGGCAGTATCTGCACGCGCTGCAGGAGAACTTCGGGATCCGTACGAGCATCTCGGCGGAGGGCGACGTGCGTCTGCCGGCCGCGCCGAGCCTGACCGTACGTACAGCAGAGCCGAGGGGAGCCGGGGCGGCCAAGGCCACCGGGCAGGCCACGGCCGACACAGGGAAGGGCACATCTTGATCGCCGTACTGGGCCTGATCGTCGGAGTCGTGGTCGGACTGTTGGTCCGGCCCGAGGTTCCGGCGGTGGTGGAGCCCTACCTTCCGATCGCCGTGGTCGCCGCCCTCGACGCGGTGTTCGGCGGCCTGCGTGCCATGCTCGACGGGATCTTCGTCGACAAGGTCTTCGTGGTGTCCTTCCTGTCGAACGTGGTCGTGGCCGCGCTGATCGTCTTCCTCGGCGACAAGCTGGGCGTGGGCGCGCAGCTGTCGACCGGTGTGGTCGTCGTCCTGGGCATCCGGATCTTCTCCAACGCCGCCGCCATCCGGCGGCACGTGTTCCGGGCGTGAGGCAGATGAGCGAGAACGAGAACCGGAACGAGAACCGGAACGAGAGCGCCGGCGAGAACGACCCGGCGCGGGAGCCGGGCGGGACCGGTACGGGTCGGCCGGCCGAGCGCCCGGAGCCGGGCCCCGAGCCGCGGCAGCCGCAGGCTCGGCCGGAGGACCAGCCTCCCCTGCGGGCGCAGGAGCCGCCGCGGCCCGGTCCGGAGGGCGCACCTCAGGGCCCCGGCCCGGCGCAGCCTCGGCCCCAGGGCCCCGGCGGACCCGGTCAGCCCCGGTCCCAGCCCGGCGCGCAGGCTACGGAGGGGCCCGGTCAGCCCCGGCCCCAGGGCCCGGGCCGTCCGCAGCCGCAGCAGGGGGAGCAGCCTCCGGGTCCGAATCGGCCGCAGCCCGACCCGCAGCGGCCGTCGCAGCCCCGCCCGCAGGGGCAGCCGCCCCAGCCCCGCCCGCAGGGTCCGGGCCAGGCCGGTCAGCCCCAGCCCGGGCCGCAGGGCCAGGGCCGTCCGCAGCCTCGGCCTCAGGGCCTGCCGCAGCCCCAGGCCCGCCCGCAGGGGCAGCAGCCTCCGGGGCCGGGTCAGCCGCAGTCGCGTCCGGAGGGGCAGCAGCCTCCGGGTCCGGGTCAGCCGCAGTCGCGTCCGCAGGGGCAGCAGCCCCAGGGTCCGGGTCAGCCGCAGTCGCGTCCGCAGGGGCAGCAGCCCCAGGGTCCGGGTCAGCCGCAGTCGCGTCCGCAGGGGCAGCAGCCCCAGGGTCCGGGTCAGCCCCAGCCCCGGCCGCAGGGACAGCCGGGTCCCGGTCACCCGCAAGGGCAGCCGCAGCCGGGTCGGCCGCAGGCTCATGGGCGGCCCCAGCCGCACCCCGTGCCCCAGCCGGCGCCGCAGGCTCAGCCCGCGCCCGAGGCCGCCGCCGCGCCGAAGCCCGACGCCGGCGAGTCCGGGCGGCGGCGGCTGGCCGCGAGCCTGTGGCCGCCGCGGGTGAGCAGGGCCCAACTCGTCGTCGCACTGCTGCTGTTCGTGCTCGGACTGGGACTCGCGATCCAGGTGCGGTCGACGAGCGACAACAGCGCGCTGCGCGGCGCGCGCCAGGAGGACCTGGTGCGGATCCTCGACGAGCTCGACGACCGCACGCAGCGTCTGGAGGACGAGAAGACCCGTCTGGAGAAGCAGCAGTCGGAGCTGGAGTCCAGCTCCGACCAGGCCGAGGAGGCGCGCAAGCAGACCCAGGAGAAGGAGCGGCAGCTCGGCATCCTGGCCGGTACGGTCGCCGCCGAGGGGCCCGGGATCACGCTCACGATCGCGGATCCGTCCGGTGCCATCGAGTCCGACATGCTGCTCGACGCCATCCAGGAGCTGCGGGCCGCCGGGGCCGAGGCGATCCAGGTGAACGATGTGCGGGTCGTGGCGGACAGCTATTTCTCGGGCAGCGGACGCGATATGCGAATCGATGGAACGCAAGTGGCCGCTCCGTACGTCTTCAAGGTCATCGGCAAGCCGGAGGATCTCGAGCCCGCGCTCAACATCCCCGGCGGTGTCGTCCAGACGTTGGAGAAGGAGCAGGCCACGGCCACGGTGCAGCGTTCTTCGAAGATCGTCGTCGACGCCTTGCGGCCTGCGAAGCGGCCTGACTACGCTCAGTCGTCGTCGCAGTGAGGCGGGGCTGGATGACGGTCGCGCGGCAAGGGCATGACCTTGCGGGGGGTCGCCGCACCACATGGGTGGTGCGTGGTGGAAACTGTCGAGTGGCTACGGACGTTGTGAAGATGTCCGGGTCGGCAGGTGTGTTCAGTCAGGGTTCGTCCTGCCCCACGGGCGGGTCTGTTTCGGTCAAGGGGAATCGCCCGTGAAGTTGTTTTCGAAGTGGTTCGGCAAGAGCGGACGCGAGGACGGCGGCAACGCCAGGCATCGCGCGCCGCGGCACACCCAGAGTGAGGAACAGGGCGCGGAGCGCCCGCTCTTCCGTGACGAGGTCGGCGGCCAGGGTGGCGACATTCCGGGCGCACAGGGCGCGTCTTCTGTTGACCCCACCGGTGCCGCGCGCATAGGTTTCGGAGAACCATCAACCTCAAGTACGGGTGGAGGGTTTACCCCCGACCCGTACGCGACCCAGACCTCCGCGGGGCAGCCGCGGCAGGAGGACGCGTCCATGCCGGTGTGTACGAGGTGCGGTCACCGTAATGCGGCGGACAGCCGGTTCTGTTCCCACTGCGGCGCGCCGCTGCGCGCCGGGGTGGTGCCGGAGCGTGCTTCCGAGACGACCTCGACCATCTCCATCTCGGGGCTCGAGGCCTACGACTCGGAGGCCACCGGTCAGATCCCGTCGCTCTCGCCCGAGGCCCTCGCGGCCGTGGAGGCGCTTCCGGTCGGTGCCGCGCTGCTCATCGTGCGCCGCGGTCCGAACTCGGGCAGCCGCTTCCTGCTGGACGGCGAGCTGACCACGGCCGGCCGCCACCCGCAGAGCGACATCTTCCTGGACGACGTGACCGTGTCGCGCCGTCACGTGGACTTCCGGCGCCAGCCGGACGGCACCTTCACGGTGTCGGACGTCGGCAGCCTCAACGGCACCTACGTCAACCGCGAGCCGATCGACTCGGTCGTGCTCTCCAACGGTGACGAGGTGCAGATCGGCAAGTACCGGCTCGTGTTCTTCGCGAGCCTGCGGGGCGCGTGACGCCCCGGAGAACCTTCAGGGAAGGTCCATGCTGCGTACACCGACGGGCGGTGCCGGCCTCGGCACCGCCGCCGCGGGCGACGGACTGGTCAGCATCGGTACGGTGCTGAGCCGGCTGCGCGACGAATTTCCCGAAGTGACCATCTCGAAGATCCGCTTCCTGGAGGCCGAGGGGCTCGTGGAGCCCCGGCGCACGGCCTCCGGGTACCGGAAGTTCAGCGCGCAGGACGTGGAGCGGCTCGCCCAGATCCTGCGGATGCAACGGGACCACTATCTCCCGCTCAAGGTCATCCGGGAGCATCTGGACGCCCTCGAACGCGGTGAGCAGGTCAGACTGCCCTCGCCGAGCCCCCAGCGGGACCTGCTCGACGGGGCCTGGGACACGGATGGCGCAGACCGGCCCACGGCGGTGCGGCTCGGCCGCGCCGAGCTGCTCGCCGCGGCCGAGGTGACCGAGGCCGAGCTCGCCGAGTGGGAGTCGTACGGGCTGATCGCCCAGGCCGACGGCGGGGGCTACGACGCCGAGACCGTGACCGTCGCCAAACTGGTGGCGGATCTGGGGAGATTCGGTCTGGAACCCCGGCACCTGCGGGCCGTCAAGGCCGCCGCCGAGCGGGAGGCGGGACTGGTCGAACAGATGGTGGCGCCGCTCCGCCGGCACCGTAATCCGCAGACCAGGGCGCATGCGGAGGCGACGGCCAAGGAGCTCGCCGGACTCTCCGTACGGCTCCACGCGGCACTGGTCCAGACCGCTCTCGGGCTCCGTCTGCAGTGATCTCCGGACGGCCCGACTACCCAAACCGGTCGGGCACGTCCTAGGGTTGCTGTGTGAACGAGCTCGACGTTGTGGGTGTCCGGGTGGAAATGCCCTCCAACCAGCCGATCGTTCTCCTGCGTGAAGTGGGAGGCGACCGGTACCTCCCCATCTGGATCGGACCGGGTGAGGCGACCGCGATCGCCTTCGCCCAGCAGGGCATGGCCCCGGCCAGGCCGCTGACGCACGACCTGTTCAAGGACGTGCTCGAGGCCGTGGGGCAGGAGCTCACCGAAGTCCGCATCACGGATCTGCGTGACGGGGTCTTCTACGCCGAGCTGGTCTTCGCCAGCGGTGTCGAGGTGAGCGCCCGGCCGTCCGACGCGATAGCGCTGGCGCTGCGCACCGGGTCGCCGATCTACGGCAGTGACGGTGTGCTCGACGACGCGGGGATCGCGATTCCGGACGAGCAGGAGGACGAGGTGGAGAAGTTCCGCGAGTTCCTCGACCAGATCTCGCCGGAGGACTTCGGGACCAGCAACCAGTAGGCAGGCGGTCGCCGGGCCGCCCGTGGCCGGGCGGCGACTGGGCAGTGCCCTCGGAGCATTCGAGTAGCCTTTCCCCGGGGCGGGGCACGGGAAACCACTCTCAGGGTGATTATCACTCGGCGTGCCGAGTGTGGCGATCGTTGACGCACCCCTGGTGACTGCCTACCTTCGTGTGGGCAGGTCAAGGACGGAGGGTCGGCGTGATGAGCAGCGGCGACGGTACGGCAGGGGGCTTCCTGGGGCGTGCTCCCGGGGAGAGCGGGCCGTATCCGCTTCACGGCAGGGTGGGCGACCTCGGAACGGACGCGGGCGCGGGGACGGGCGTGGACTCGGACGCCGTCGGCTACCGCGGACCCACGGCCTGCGCCGCGGCCGGCATCACCTACCGCCAACTGGACTACTGGGCGCGCACCGGTCTCGTCGAGCCGAGCGTGCGGCCCGCGTACGGCTCCGGGACGCAGCGCCTCTACAGCTTCCGCGACGTCGTCGTCCTCAAGATCGTCAAGCGTTTCCTCGACACCGGGGTCGCGCTCCAGAACATCCGGGCCGCCGTGCAGCACCTGCGGGCGCGTGGTTTCCGCGATCTGGAGCGGATGACGCTCATGAGCGACGGCGCGACCGTCTACGAGTGCTCGTCGCCCGACGAGGTCGTCGACCTGCTCCAGGGCGGCCAGGGGGTCTTCGGCATCGCCGTGGGGGTGGTGTGGCGTGACGTCGAGTCGGCCCTGTCGCAGCTGCACGGCGAGCGTGTGGACACCGGCGAGACGCTGATCGGGCACAACCCGGCGGACGAGCTGGCGCGTCGGCGCCGCGACCGGGCGGTCTGAGGCGGGCCTGCCGGGACGGTCCCGAGTGGCTTCGGCCGGGACGGTCCGGGGCGGCTCCCGGGTGCGTCCGGCGGTCGGGGCGGTGGTCGGGGGCCCTGAGCTCGTCGCCCGGGTCCAGGGCGCGCTGGGCGGCTCGTACTCGCGTGCGGGCCGATTGTCAGTGGCGTAGGGCAGCATCGGACCTGTGAGAGCCGCGCCCACGATCCTGCATCTCGACATGGATGCCTTCTTCGCCGCCGCCGAGCAGGCGTCGAAGCCCAGCCTGCGGGGAAAGCCCGTCGTCGTGGGCGGTCTCGGCCCGCGCGGCGTGGTGGCCACGGCGTCGTACGAGGCGCGCCGCTTCGGGGTGCACTCGGCCATGCCGATGGCCCAGGCGCGCCGCCTCGCGCCGAACGCGGCGTATCTGGTGCCGCGCTTCGCCTTCTACCGGGCGATCAGCGTCCAGGTCATGGAACTGCTCGGGCGGCTCTCGCCGCTCGTGGAGCCGCTCAGCCTGGACGAGGCCTTCGTCGACCTGGAGGCCGGCGGAGTGGCCGACGACCGCGCGAGCGCGCGGGCGGCGGGGGAGAGACTGCGCAGGGACATCCTCGCCACGACGGGGCTGACGGGGTCGGTCGGGCTCGCGGGCTCGAAGATGCTCGCGAAGATCGCTTCCGAGGAGGCCAAGCCGGACGGGCTCGTGCTCATCGAGCCCGGGACGGAGCGGGAGCTGCTCGGGCCGCGTTCGGTGCGGATCATCCCCGGCATCGGCCCGGCGACCGGCGAGCATCTGCGGCGGGCCGGGATCGTCACCGTGACCGACGTGGTGGAAGCGGGCGAGGACGAGCTCGTACGGATCCTGGGGCGCGCGCACGGGGCCTCCCTGTACCGGATGGCCCTCGGGCACGACGACCGGCCCGTGGTGGCCGAGAGGGACGCCAAGTCGGTGTCCGTCGAGGACACCTTCGACGTGGACCTGCACGACCGGCTGCGGATCCGGCTGGAGGTGGAGCGGCTCGCGGAGCGGTGCGTGGCGCGGCTGCGGGGCTCCGGGCACTCCGGGCGGACGATCGTCCTGAAGGTGCGGCGCTACGACTTCTCGACGCTGACCCGGTCCGAGACGCTGCGGGGGCCGACGGACGATCCGGTGGTGGTGCGGGAGGCCGCGGGGCGGCTGCTCGAACTGGTGGACACGACGGGCGGGGTGCGACTCCTGGGGGTCGGGGTCAGCGGCCTGGCGGACTACACCCAGGAGGACCTGTTCGCGCAGGCGGAGGCCCGGGAGGCGGCGCTCGCCGGGGAGGCCGCTCTTCCGGCCGGCGCGGAGGAGCCGGCCGCCGGCGCTGGCGCCGCGCCCGCCCCACCGACGGCCACGGAGACCGCGGAGCGGCGGTGGGCCGCCGGGCACGACGTGCGGCACGCGGAGTACGGGGCCGGGTGGGTGCAGGGCAGCGGGGTCGGGCGGGTGACCGTCCGATTCGAGGAGCCGACGTCGGCGCCGGGCCGCGTCCGGACCTTCCCGGTCGACGACCCGGACCTGGAGCCGTCGGAACCGCTGCCGCTGGTCCCCGGCGGGGCGACGGGGGCGGCGGCCTAGGCCTGTCCGCGGCCCGCGCGAGCCGCCGGGCCGGGGGCCTCGCAGGGGGCTCGCCGCCCTTGCCGTCCGGCCCGGACGGCGCCCGGGGCGGCGGAGGGTGCGCCCCGGGTGCCTACACGTCCTCCTGGCCCGCCAGACGGCCGAAGTCTCTCGGGCCGTCCTGGGGCGGGGGAGGGAGGGCCATGCTGTAGTGGCGGTAGAGCTGGAGTTCCTGTTCGGGGGAGAGGTGGCGGCCCACGCCGAAGTCGGGGGCGTCCTTGATGAGGGCGCGGTCGTAGGGGATGCGGAGGGTGTCGTCCACGAAGTCGCTCGGCTCCAGGGGGACGAACGCGTCCCGGCTGAACAGGCCGGTACGCACGGCGGCCCATTCGGGGACTCCCGTCGCGTCGTCCAGGTACACCTCGTCCACGGTGCCGATCTTGTGTCCGTTCCGGTCGAACGCCTTGCGGCCGATCAGGCTGCGCGGATCGATGTCGGTCTGCACGGTCCCTCCAACTGGTCGCAACTGCTCTACAAGCACTACGAAAGTGCACATCTGGGATGTCGGCCACTTGAGCGATGGAAGAAGGAACGGCGCTGGTAGGCTGGCTGTGGCTGTCGACCCCGCGCGGGAGAGTCCTCCGGAGCAAAACTCGCGGAGGCGCCGAAGGAGCAAATCCTCCCCGGAATCTCTCAGGCCCCTGTACCGCGCGGACGAGGTCACTCTGGAAAGCAGGGCGGGCGTCGACGGCGATCCGCTCTCACCGACGGTGAAAGCCGGCCCACCGCAACGCGGGCCGGTGAAGCTCTCAGGTTTGGATGACAGAGGGGGAGGCCGTCCGGGCACCCGCGCCGTGGTGCCCCTCGCAGGTCGTGACGACCAGGAGGCCCCCGTACATGACCGCCAACCGCACTCCGCTCTCCGAGCTCGAGCAGGGCATTCCCTTCGAGCAGCGGCACATCGGACCCGACGCCGAGGCGCGGGCCAAGATGCTCGCCCAGGTCGGTTACGGATCCCTCGACGAGCTCACGGCCGCCGCCGTTCCGGACGTCATCAAGAACGCCGAGGCCCTCGCGCTTCCGGCGGCCCGCACCGAGGCCGAGGTGCTCGCGGAGCTCCGCGAGCTCGCGGACCGCAACCAGGTGCTCGCCCCCATGATCGGGCTCGGCTACTACGGGACCTTCACGCCGCCGGTCATCCTGCGGAACGTCATGGAGAACCCGGCCTGGTACACGGCCTACACGCCGTACCAGCCCGAGATCTCGCAGGGCCGCCTGGAGGCGCTGCTCAACTTCCAGACCATGGTCGCCGACCTGACCGGTCTGCCCACCTCCGGCGCCTCCCTCCTGGACGAGGGCACCGCCGCCGCCGAGGCCATGGCGCTCTCCCGCCGTGTGGGCAAGGTCAAGAACGGTGTCTACCTGATCGACGCGGACGCGCTGCCGCAGACCATCGCCGTCATCGAGACCCGCGCCGAGCCGACCGGGGTCGAGGTCGTCGTCGCCGACCTGAGCTCCGGCATCCCCGCCGAGATCGCCGAGCGCGGCGTCTTCGGAGTGCTGCTGCAGTACCCGGGCGCCTCCGGTGCCATCCGTGACATCAAGCCGGTCATCGACCAGGCCCACGAGCTCGGCGCCGTCGTCACCGTCGCCGCCGACCTGCTCGCCCTGACGCTCCTCGCCTCGCCCGGTTCGCTCGGCGCCGACATCGCCGTCGGCACCACCCAGCGCTTCGGCGTGCCCATGGGCTTCGGCGGTCCGCACGCCGGTTACATGGCCGTGCAGGACAAGCACGCCCGCTCCCTGCCGGGCCGCCTCGTCGGCGTCTCCGTCGACGCCGACGGCAACAAGGCCTACCGCCTGGCCCTGCAGACCCGCGAGCAGCACATCCGCCGCGAGAAGGCCACCAGCAACATCTGTACCGCTCAGGTGCTGCTCGCCGTCATGGCCGGCATGTACGCCGTCTACCACGGCCCCGAGGGGCTCAAGGGGATCGCCCGGCGCACCCACCGGTACGCCGCCATCCTCGCCGCCGGTCTGCGCGCCGGGGGCGTCGAGCTCACCCAGGGGGCCTTCTTCGACACCGTCACCGCCCGCGTCCCGGGCCGTGCCGACGCCGTCGTCGCCGCCGCCCGCGAGGGCGGCGTGAACCTCTACCGCGTCGACGCCGACCACGTGTCCGCCTCCTGTGACGAGACGACCACCCGCGCCCAGCTGGCCGCGGTCTGGTCCGCCTTCGGCGTCGACGCCGACATCGAGGCGCTGGACGCCGTCACCGAGGACGCGCTTCCCGGCGACGCGCTGCGCGGCGACGCGTACCTGACCCACCCGGTCTTCCACGCGCACCGCTCCGAGACCTCGATGCTGCGCTACCTGCGCAAGCTGGCCGACCGCGACTACGCGCTCGACCGCGGCATGATCCCGCTCGGCTCCTGCACCATGAAGCTGAACGCGACCACCGAGATGGAGTCGGTGACCTGGCCCGAGTTCGGTCAGATCCACCCCTTCGCCCCGGTCGAGCAGGCGCAGGGCTACCTCACGCTCATCACCGAGCTGGAGGAGCGCCTCGCCGAGGTCACCGGCTACGACAAGGTGTCGATCCAGCCGAACGCCGGCTCCCAGGGCGAGCTGGCCGGTCTGCTCGCCGTCCGCGCCTACCACCGCGCCAACGGCGACGCGCAGCGCACCATCTGCCTCATCCCGTCCTCCGCGCACGGAACCAACGCCGCCTCCGCGGTGATGGCCGGCATGAAGGTCGTCGTGGTCAAGACGGCGGAGGACGGCGAGGTCGACGTCGAGGACCTGCGCGCCAAGATCGAGCAGTACCGCGACGAGCTCGCCGTGCTGATGATCACCTACCCGTCCACGCACGGTGTGTTCGAGGAGCACGTCGCCGACATCTGCGCGGCCGTGCACGACGCCGGCGGCCAGGTGTACGTCGACGGCGCCAACCTGAACGCCCTGGTCGGCCTCGCCAAGCCGGGTCACTTCGGCGGCGACGTCTCGCACCTGAACCTGCACAAGACCTTCTGCATCCCGCACGGCGGCGGCGGCCCGGGCGTCGGTCCGGTCGCGGTGCGCGCGCACCTCGCCCCGTACCTGCCGAACCACCCGCTGCAGCCGACCGCCGGTCCCGAGACCGGTGTCGGTCCGATCTCGGCCGCTCCGTGGGGTTCCGCCGGCATCCTGCCGATCTCCTGGTCGTACGTGCGCCTGATGGGCGGCGAGGGCCTCAAGCGCGCCACCCAGGTGGCCGTGCTCGCGGCGAACTACATCGCCAAGCGCCTGGAGCCGCACTACCCGGTGCTCTACACCGGCCCGGCCGGCCTGGTCGCCCACGAGTGCATCGTCGACCTGCGCCCGCTCTCCAAGGAGACCGGCGTCAGCGTCGACGACATCGCCAAGCGTCTGATCGACTACGGCTTCCACGCGCCGACGATGTCGTTCCCGGTGGCCGGCACGCTGATGATCGAGCCCACCGAGTCCGAGGACCTGGTCGAGCTCGACCGCTTCTGCGACACGATGATCGCGATCCGTGCCGAGATCGAGAAGGTCGGCTCCGGCGCCTGGCCGGCCGACGACAACCCGCTGCGCAACGCCCCGCACACCGCGGCGGCGCTGGGCGGCGAGTGGAACCACGCCTACACCCGCGAGGAAGCGGTCTTCCCGGCCGGCGTCTCGACCGCGGACAAGTACTGGCCGCCGGTGCGCCGCATCGACGGCGCCTTTGGTGACCGCAACCTGGTCTGCTCCTGCCCGCCGCTGGACGAGTACGACAACTGAGTCCAGGCATGACACAAGGGCCGGTTCGGAGATCTCTCCGGGCCGGCCCTCGGCGTTGCGCGTACCGCGCGGCGGCGGCCCCTTCAGGCCGCCGTCGTCACCCGGGCCGCCGTCAGCGGGCGGTGCGGGGCGATGATCTGCCCGTCCGGCAGCAGCTCACCGGTGTCCTCGAAGAGCAGGACACCGTTGCACAGCAGGCTCCAGCCCTGCTCCGGGTGGTGCGCCACGAGTCGGGCGGCCTCCCGGTCGGCGGAGTCGGCGGTGGGACAGGCGGGCTGGTGCTGGCACATGGGTGGGTTCTTTCGCTGCGTCGTGGTGGATGTCCTGCGGCTCTTCGTCGGCATGGCCGCCCCCGTCGGTCGGTTCGGTTCCGGTCCCAGTCTTGCCCTACGGACGCCGTTCCGCAGGTATTTCGCGGCAGCTCGTCCTCTCCCGGGAAGACGCATCACCCGCAGGGGCGGTTCAGGTCAACTGCACGGTCTCTTCGGGGGGTTCGGGGTGGTCCCAGTGGGCTAGTCCGAACGTGACCTGTCTCGGACAGCAGTGCGCCCCGGGACCACGCGGCCCCGGGGCGCACCTGCGTGCCGGGATCAGGCGGGTGCCGGGGAACCGAGCAGCGGCGGCGGTGTGAGCCGCAGACCGATCACGGGGAGCAGGTCGGCGACCCGGTAGGGCCGGTCGGCCGCGATTCCCGGCGGCGCGGGGGCGAGCGGGACCAGGAGGTCGTCCGGTCCGGGCTCGGTGGTGGCGCCGTCCGCGTCCGTGTCGGTGTGCAGCCACAGGGTCAGCATGTACAGCTCCGGTACGGAGAGCAGCCGCGGCTGGTACGGGGTGGCCAGTGCCTCGGCCTGGATCAGGGCCCGTTCGGTGGCGGTGACGTAGGGGCCTTCGAAGAAGTGCGAGAAGGACCAGCCGTCCGGGGTGAGCATCGTGTCGCCGGCGGCGATCGCCCGGTCCCCGTTCCTGATCAGGAAGCGCCAGCCGGCCAGCCGGGTGCGGGGTGGCTGCTGCTCCGTCGCGGCGGCCGCTCCGGGGGCACCGGATTCGGTGGACAGCCCGAGAACGTGCACGGGCAGGGGGAGTTCGGGGCTCAGCGGTCCCTGTGCGGCCCGCAGGGCCGGGGTGCGGGGTTCACGGACCGCCGAGGGCGAGCCGAGAGCCGCGAGGACACTGCGGAGAGCCGGCGCGGGGGCCGGGGAGGGTCGGAGCATGATGGGTCGCCTCTCACTCAGGAGACACGGTGACGCGTGGGCAGGTACGACGGCGTTGTCAGCGACGGGGCCAGAGAGGGGGGCCATGGGTGCATGGCCGGGCGCCAACACTCTGCCTCGTGCGCGGAGTTTATACGACACGTGTTCACACAGTGTTTCCGGTAGACGGCCTCTATATTCCTGACAAGGCGTCATCCGGTCGGAATTCCCCGGAGATTCTGTGGAATGTGCGCGTCCGGCGGAACGTCTGCCTGCACTTTCCGTGGAGGGCCGGTAGGCCGAATCTCGCCCTCGTCCCTCAGGACAATATGACTTTGGTATATGTCGATTGCTCTTGCCGACGGGGACTGCCCCTGGGGAAAGCCGGTCCAGACTATCCGCTCACACCTCGGATTCGCAGGCGTTGTCGATCAGCCGGGTGGGCATCATCGTCCGTGACGCTCGCGGCCGTCGTGGCGGCTGCCCACTGGGAGGGACGCTCGATGGGGGAGAAGGTCGTGGCCGACGGGTTCGGCCCGTCCGACCGGCAGCACTACCGCCGAAAGCTCCAGCAATGCCTCGCCGCCCTCGCGCGGCTGCTTGCGGAGAAACGGTTCGACCGGCCCCGCAATCTCATGGGCCTGGAGATCGAACTCAATCTCGCGGGCGAGGACGGGCTGCCCAGGATGCTGAACGCGCCGGTGCTCGACCGCATCGCGAGCTCCGATTTCCAGACCGAACTCGGAATGTTCAACCTGGAAGTGAACATCACCCCGCACCGGCTCGGCGGCCACGTATTCGACCGGCTCGCGGAGGAACTCCGCACCGGCCTCGGTTATGCCGACCGCAAGGCGAGCGAACTGGGCGCCGGCGTCGTGATGATCGGCATCCTGCCGACCCTCACCCAGGAGGACGCGGTCTTCGCGAACCTGTCCGCCGCGGACCGCTACACGCTGCTCAACAACCAGATCCTCGCCGCCCGCGGGGAGGACTTCACCCTCGACATCCACGGCGTCGAGCGCCTGCTGTGCACCTCGGCCTCGATCGTGCCCGAGGCCGCCTGCACCTCGGTCCAGCTGCACCTCCAGGTGACGCCGCCGCGCTTCGCCTCCGTGTGGAACGCGGCGCAGGCGATCGCCGGGGTCCAGATAGCCATGGGCGCCAACGCGCCCTTCCTGTTCGGCCGGGAGCTGTGGCGCGAGTCCCGGCCGCCGCTGTTCACGCAGGCCACCGACACCCGCCCGCCCGAGCTGCAGTCCCAGGGGGTGCGGCCGCGCACCTGGTTCGGGGAGCGCTGGGTGGACTCCGCGTACGACCTCTTCGAGGAGAACCTGCGCTACTTCCCCGCCCTGCTGCCGATCTGCGAGGACGAGGACCCGCTGCGCGTCCTCGACGAGGGCGGGGTGCCCCGGCTGCAGGAGCTGATCCTGCACAACGGCACCGTCTACCGCTGGAACCGCCCCGTGTACGGCTGGGTCGACGGCGTCCCGCACCTCAGGGTCGAGAACCGCGTGCTGCCGGCCGGCCCCACGGTCACCGACGTCGTCGCCAACGCCGCCTTCTACTACGGGCTGGTCCGGGCGCTTGCCGAGGAGTCCCGGCCGCTCTGGAAACGGATGGACTTCGCCGACGCCGAGCACAACTTCGACACCGCGTGCCGCCACGGCATCGAGGCGGAGCTGCGCTGGCCCCGTCCGGGCCGCTCCGGCGGGATGGCGACCGTGCCCGCCGTACGCCTCGTCCTCGACGAGCTGCTCCCGATGGCCGCGGCCGGGCTCGACGCCTGGCACGTCGAGCCGCGTGACCGGGACTTCTACCTGGGCGTGATCGAGGAGCGCTGCCGGCGGCGGGTGAACGGGGCCTCCTGGCAGGCCGACACCTTCCACCGCGGCCTCGACTCGGGTCTGGACCGCCCGGCGGCGCTCGCGGCCACCACCCGCCGCTACCGCGAGCTCATGCTCACCGGAGAGCCGGTGCACACCTGGCCCGTGGGGCTCGACGGCACTTCCCCGAAGGCGTAGGTAGGGTTCCCGTTACCCGGCGAGCGATGGGGAATGGGAGACAGGTGTGGTGTCGGAGCAACGAGTGAGGGACGCTTCCCTGCCCCCCGACGGCCTGCCGCGCCGGATCCTGCGCTCCGAGACCCTGATCGTGCTGGCGCTCTCGCTCGGCGCCAGCGGGGTCTCGTCCCTCATCAGCTTCATCGGCTCGCTGACCAAGGCGGGGTCCCTGAAGGAGCAGGCGGCCACGCTCAACGGCTCCTACGCCCTGGGCCGGCCCTGGCTCGACCTGGCGTGGCAGCTCTTCGGCATCGCGAGCGCCCTCGTGCCGGTCGCCCTCGTCGCGCACCTGCTGCTGCGCGAGGGCGCCGGGGTGCGGGGCCTGCGGGCCATCGGCTTCGACCGCACCCGGCCGTGGCCGGACCTGGGGCGCGGGGCACTGGTGGCGGCCGGTATCGGCAGCGCCGGCCTGGCCTTCTACCTGGCGGCGCGGGCGTCCGGGTTCAACCTCACCGTGGTGCCCGAATCGCTGCCGGACGTGTGGTGGAAGTACCCGGTCCTGATCCTGTCGGCGATCCAGAACGCCGTCGTGGAGGAGGTGATCGTGGTCGGTTATCTGCTGCGCAGGCTCGATCAGCTGGGCTGGTCCCCGAAGGCCTCGCTCGCCGCGAGTTCCGTGCTGCGCGGCTCGTACCACCTCTACCAGGGAGTCGGCGGCTTCGTCGGCAACATGGTCATGGGCGTGGTGTTCGTGTGGTTGTACCGGCGCTGGGGGCGGGTGGGGCCGCTGGTGGTCGCGCACTCGCTGCTCGACATCGTGGCCTTCGTCGGCTACGGGCTGCTCGTGGGGAAGGTGGGCTGGCTGCCCACGGTCTGAGCACGGGTCTCCGGGCCCGGCACCGGTGAGAAGGGGCGTGCGGCATCGGCCGTACGCCCCTTCCGTTCGTCCGGGTGCCTCTCAGGCGTGCAGTTCGCCGTCGACGACGGTGACCGCGTGCCCGTTGAGGAGGGTGCGGTCGCCACGCAGACGGGTACGGACCAGGCCGGTGCGCGCGCCGCCCTGGAAGCCGGTCAGCTCGTCCCGGCCGAAGCGGGCGGACCAGTACGGCGCGAGGGCGGTGTGGGCGCTGCCGGTGACCGGGTCCTCGTCGATGCCGACGGCCGGGAAGAAGCCGCGCGAGACGAACTGGTACGCGCCCTCGGGCTCGTCGGCGACGGCGGTCGCGATGATCCCCCGGTCGGAGAGCGTGGTCAGGGCGGCGAAGTCCGGCGTCAGGCCGCGGACGGTCGCCTCGTCGGCGAGCTCGACGACCAGGTCGCCGATGTGGGCGGCGGTGTCGTGTACCGCGACCGGCTCGGCGCCCAGTGCCGAGGCCAGGCCCTCGGGCGCGGGAACCGGGGTCAGGGAGGAGGTCGGGAAGTCGAGGGTGATGGTGCCGTCCTCCTCGGCCGTGGCGACCAGGATCCCGCAGCGGGCGGCGAAACGCACGGTCCCGGTGGCGGTGCCCGTGCTGTGCAGGACGTGGGCGGTGGCGAGGGTGGCGTGGCCGCACATGTCGACCTCGGTGGTGGGGGTGAGCCAGCGCAGGGCCCAGTCCGCCTCGCCGCCGGGCGGCAGGGGGTGGGCGAAGGCGGTCTCCGAGAGGTTCACCTCCGCGGCCACCTTCTGGAGCCAGGAGTCCTCCGGGAAGGAGTCGAGGAGCAGGACTCCGGCCGGGTTGCCGGCGAAGGGCCGGTCGGTGAAGGCGTCGACGATTCGAATCCGCATGGAACGGGACCGTACCCGAACGGAAAAAGCGCAGGCCAAGGCCAATTCGGGATGTCTGGACCGCTGCGCGTCCCGGCCGGGCGGGGGGTCGGGTGACAGTCGGGTGTTGCTCGGCGAACAGTTCCGATATATCGTTGAGGCATCGCGACAGTTCAACGATGGAATCCCGATGGAAGGAGCGTTGCGATGCGTACCTACGGACACGAGTACGGACACGGCCCGGGAGCCGGACGCGGACAGTGCGGACCCAGCCCTCGCGGTGACTTCGAAGGGCGGCGTGCCGCCTTCGGCCCCTTCGGGCCGGGCGGTGGCGGCCCCTGGGGCGGTGGCCCCTTCGGCGGCCGGGGGCGTGGCGGCGGCCGCGGCCGGGCGCGGCGCGGCGATGTGCGCGCCTCGATCCTGGCCCTCCTGAAGGACCGCCCGATGCACGGCTACGAGATGATCCAGGAGATCGTCGAGCGCAGCGGCGGGGCCTGGAAGCCCAGCCCCGGATCGGTCTACCCGACCCTCCAGATGCTGGAGGACGAGGGGCTGATCGTCAGCGAGAGCGAGGGCGGCAAGAAGCTGTTCACGCTCACCGCCACCGGGCGCGAAGAGGCCGAGGCGGGGCCGGAGGCCCCCTGGGAGGAGGCCGGGCGCGGCGTCGACTGGGACGCCGTGAACGAGATCCGGCAGGCCGGCTTCGGTCTGATGGAGGCCTTCGGTCAGGTCTGGAAGACGGGCAGCGCCGAGCAGCGGCAGAAGGCCGTCGAGGTCATCAACGAGGCCCGCAAGAAGCTGTACCTGATCCTGGCCGACGAGCACTGACGAGCGCTGAGCCGGGACCGGCACCGAGGGGCCCCGCGGCGGATCGCCGCGGGGCCCCTCGGTGTACGGAGCGCGGTCAGGCGACCAGGCCGGCCAGCTTGCGCAGCGACTCGGTCAGCGCCGCCGTCGCCGAGTCCTTGAGCTTGCCCGCCATCAGGGAGACGGCCGCACCCGTGAACTCCCCGTCGATCCGTACGGTGGTGGCCCCGCCGTCGGCGCTGAGGGAGTAGCGCGTGCCGACGTTGACGCCCATCGGACCCTTGCCGCGGATCGCGAGGACGCGGCCGGTCTCCAGCTCCTCCACCGTCCAGGTCACCTCGGCGGGGAAGCCCATGAGCTTCATGTTCTCCGCGAAGGTGGCGCCGGCCTCTAGGGTGGCCGGGCCGCCGTTCGGGAAGTTGGTGTGGGTGGCGTTCCACTCCCCGTAGGAGCCGAAGTCGGTGAGCTGCGCCCACACCTTCTCGGCCGGTGCCTCGATCCGTGCCTCCGCGCTGACTTCGGCCATGGGTCCACCCCTTCACGCGTACCAGTCGGGCTTTCGGTGTCGCGGAACGTAGCCGTAGCGGCGTGAACATTCAATACTGATGAACCGTCAGTTCTGCGGGTTCGCCGTCGACGCCGTCGAACCACCAGATCTGCGCGGAGTCGAACCGGTCCGAGGCGCGCGGTCCGCCGCTCTCGTCGTGACAGTGGAACGCGGCCCAGAAGAGGTCGGCCGGCAGCGCCTCCCGCGGCGCGTACACGCGGTAGACGTACTGCCGCCCGTCGAGCGCGAGCAGGGCCACCATCCAGAACATGCCCGAAGGACGACAGCGGGCGGGGTCGTGGTTGCGAACGGGGCGCGTGGCAAGGCGGCGCGCGCCCCTTGGAGGGAACTCACGTGATCTCATCCGTAAGGAGGAGGAATCGTGCGCCCGTGCACACCTCCGGTGGGATGTGCGCATGCTCCTCCCCGGGGATGTCCGGGCCCGGAGCGGATGATGAGGTGGAAGGGTGCAACCTCCTGTCCCTTCGGCGCCCGTCCCGTTCGACCCCGAGCCCGGCCGCCCCGTGCCCGCGCCGAGCCTTCTCCCCGTTCCCCGGGTGCCCCGGGTGTTGCCCGCCGAGCGCCGCGCCGAACTGGAGGAGGCGCTGACCGCCGAGCTCGTGACGGCGGTCGCCGGTGCCCGGCGCCGGGCCCTGCGCGACGGCGACCGGCAGGTCGACACCGCCCACCTCCTGCACTCCCTCGTCGAGGCCGACCCCGGGGCCGCCGCCGCTCTCGGGGACGGCCGGCAGCTCGCCCGGGTCCTCGGCTACCTGGTCCAGCGCTCCATCGGCTACGGGCTCCGCTGGCAGCGCTCCGTCGAGGACACCGGCTCCGCCCTGCCTGCCGTCCGCGGCGCCGAGAACGCCGCCGGCTGGTCCCCGGCGGCCACGGCCGCCCTCGCGGGCGCCTTCGAACGGGCCGCGCTGCGCGGCGACCGAAGGGTCCGCGGCCTCGACCTGCTGGCCGCGCTCGCCGCGGACCCGGACAACCGGGCCGCCGAGGTGCTGCGCCGGGCCGGGGTCGACGGGCCCGCCCTGGCCGCCCGGATCGAGGAGTCGTCTCAACAGGTGTAACGGGGGTTACGCACCTGTCCGGGTCCTGTCATGATGGCCCGATGCACGCGTCTCAGGGGAGAAGCGCCGGCCTGGGACTCGCCCTGGCCTCGGCCTTCGCATTCGGTGGTTCAGGAGTGGCGGCCAAGCCGCTCATCGAGGCGGGACTCGACCCGCTCCACGTGGTGTGGCTGCGGGTGGCCGGCGCCGCCCTCGTCATGCTGCCCGTGGCCTGGCGCCACCGCGACCTGGTGCGGCGCAAGCCCGCCCTGCTCGCGGGCTTCGGCCTGCTCGCCGTCGCCGGTGTGCAGGCCTGCTACTTCGCCGCGATCTCCCGGATCCCCGTCGGCGTCGCCCTGCTCATCGAGTACCTCGCGCCCGCCCTCGTCCTCGGCTGGGTCCGCTTCGTCCAGCGGCGCCCGGTGACCCGCGCCGCCGCCGTGGGGGTCGTCCTGGCCGTCGGCGGCCTCGCCTGCGTCGTCCAGGTCTGGTCCGGCCTCAGCCTCGACCTGCTCGGGCTGCTGCTCGCGCTCGCCGCCGCCTGCTGCCAGGTCGGCTACTTCGTCCTGTCCGACCAGGGCAGCGACGAGGCCGAACCCGCCGATCCGATCGGCGTCATCGCCTACGGGCTGCTCGTCGGCGCACTCATCCTCACCGTCGTCGCCCGCCCGTGGGGCATGGACTGGGCGGTCCTCGGGGGCACCGCCGACCTGAACGGCACCGCGGCCCCCGCCTGGCTCCTGCTCGGCTGGATCGTACTGATCGCCACCGTCCTCGCGTACGTCACCGGCGTCGTCTCGGTGCGCAGGCTCTCCCCGCAGGTAGCCGGCGTCGTGGCCTGCCTGGAGGCGGTCATCGCGACCGTACTCGCCTGGGTGCTGCTCGGCGAGCACCTGGCGGCGCCGCAGATCATCGGTGGCGCGGTCGTCCTCGTCGGCGCCTTCATCGCCCAGTCCTCGACGCCCAAGGCGGCGCCGGACGAGCCGGTGGCCGGGTCCCGGGAGCCGGCCACCGAGGGCACCGAGGGAGCCCACGACCCCCGGGGGACCGGGGAGGGCGAGCTGGCGGCCGGGCGGACCGGCCCGTAGGGTGCGGATCATGCACGCGACCGTTCTTCCGCCTCCTGCCGCCTAGCGCGGGCGGCACCTTCCGCTGACGAAGACCGGGCTCGGGCCGGCCGACACAGGCCCCCGAGCGGTTCGTCGCTGCCCGCCCGCGGAGCCCAGCGACCACCCACACCCCTGTCTTCACACGGAGAACGCACGTGTCGAACACCCCTGCCTCCGCCCTGTCCGCCGGGCGGAGCCTCACCTACCTGATCGTCGCCGGAATCGCCTGGGGCACCGCCGGGGCCGCCGCCTCGCTGGTCTTCAGGGCCAGCGACATGGGCCCGCTCGCCCTCTCCTTCTGGCGCTGCGTCGGCGGGCTCGTCCTGCTCCTCGGCGCCCTCGCGCTGCGGCGCGGGCCCCGGGCCGCGGCACCCGCCGAGCCGCGCCGTCGGCGGCTCGTGCGCATCCTCGGCACGGGGATCGGCCTGACCGTCTTCCAGAGCGCCTACTTCGCCGCGGTCGAGGCCACCGGGCTCGCCGTCGGCACCGTCGTCACCCTCGGCGCCGGGCCCGTGCTCATCGCGGTCGGCGCCCGCGTCCTCATGGGCGAGCGGATCGGGGCCGGCGGCGCCATGGCCGTCGCCGGGGCGCTCGCCGGACTCGGCGTCCTCGTCCTCGGGGGCGGCGGCGCCGAGGTCAAGCCGCTCGGCATCGGGCTCGCGGTGGTGTCCGCCGCCGGGTACGCGGCGATCACCCTGCTCACCCGATGGCTCGGCCGCGACGGCGGTGCCGCGGACGCGCTGTCGACGACCACGTGGGCCTTCGCCATCGGAGCGGTCGGGCTGCTGCCGATGGCCGCGGTGGAAGGTCTCGTCCCGCACACCGACGCCCCGGCGCAGGTGCTCGGACTGCTCGTGTACGTGGCGGCCGTGCCGACCGCCCTCGCCTATGCCCTGTACTTCGCCGGGGCCGCCGTCGTCCGGGCGGCGACCGTCTCCGTGATCATGCTCCTGGAGCCGGTGAGCGCGGCCCTCGTCGCGGTCACGCTGCTCGGCGAACGCCTCACCGCCGCGACCGTCGGCGGCACCCTGCTGCTGCTCACCGCCGTCACCGGCCTCGCCTTCGCCGAGGCGCGCGCGGCGGCGGGCCGGCGGCGGCCGGAGGCCGTGCCGGTCGCGTCGTAGACCGGGTGAGGCCCGTGGCCCGGGTCCGGTCCGCGCGGCGGCAGGCGGACGGGCGGAGGCCGTGGCGGTCGCGTCGTAGGCCCGGTGAGGCCCGTGGCCCGGGTCGGGCCCGTCGGAGGGGCCGCTCTCCGCCGGGGTCGGTGCCTGGCGCGAGGGCTGCCTGCCACCCGGCTCGACTCGTGGCCGGGCCGCCCTCCCCTCGGGCCGGCCGGTGGCCCCGGTCAGCCCGCGGCGGTGGGCCCGGTGGCGCGGCGGCGGGTCTGGTGGGACCTGGCCGCCGCGTCGCCGGGGCCGTCACGCTCGGCCAGGTGGGCGGAGACCCGCTCCTGGACGTCCTGGGGCTTGTTGCCCGCGTACTTGAACTTCGCCCGGACGTCGGTGACTTCCAGGCGCAGGACCCGGATGCCCGCGAGCATCCGGCCGAACGGGGGCTCGGCGGGGCGCACCTCCGCCGTGCCGCCCTCCGGCTGGAAGTGGGCGACCTGGCGGTTGAGCAGTGCCGCCTTCTCCTCCGGGTCCTCGACGACATGCGCCGTGCAGCGGAGCTGGACCGCCGCGTAGTACGAGGTCGGGGTGCCGTGGGTGCTGGGGGAGCCCTCCGGGGCGGTCCAGTGACCGGGGACGTAGACGTAGTCGTCGACCACGCTCAGGAGGACCACCGGGTGCTGCTCCAGGTCGTGCCAGAGGGGGTTGGGGCGGGCGAGATGGGCGATCGCCTGGCCGTACGGGCCGGGGTCCGGCTCGTAGCGGAAGTGCATCGGCTGCACCCACGGCGGCTCGCCGGGCGCGCCGTTGACGGCGAGCTGGCCGAAGTCGTGGGCGGCCAGCCAGCTCCGCCACTCTCCCTCGTCGTGGGCGGCGTCCCAGGGGTGGATCAGCATGTCGGGATCCGTTCTCAGAGGGTGGCGAGGTAGTCGGGCAGGGCGATCGACGGGTCCAGGTCCCCGGCGGGGACCGGGGTGCCGTAGGTCCGCCGGACCGGGACCACGCCGGACCAGTGGGGGAGCACCAGGTCCTCGGGCTCGTCGTTGGGTCCCCCGGTGCGGACCTTGGCCGAGACCTCGTTCAGGTCGAGGCGCAGGACGGCGGTGGCGGCGAGCTCCCTGGCGTTGCCGGGCCGGGAGTCGGCCGAGCGGCCGGGGACGACGTGGTCGACCAGGGCGTCCAGGGCCGTGCGCAGCTCCTCCGGGTCGGTGACCTGGTGGGCGGTGCCGAGCACCACCACCGAGCGGTAGTTCATCGAGTGGTGGAAGGCGGACTTGGCCAGCACCAGCCCGTCCACGTGGGTCACCGTGAGGCAGACCGGCAGGCCGGGCGCCTCCTCGCCCCTCCCCGCCATCCGCAGCGGCCGCGAACCGGTCGAGCCGTGCACGTAGAGCCGCTCGCCCACCCGGCCGTACAGCGTGGGCAGGACCACAGGGGCGCCGTCGCGGACGAAGCCGAGATGGCAGAGGTAGGACTCGTCGAGTATCGAGTGCACCAGCTCGCGGTCGTACGAGGCACGCTCGCGGGAGCGGGTGGGGACGGTGCGGTCGGTGGGCTCGTAGGGGCGCGGCACCGAGGTAGTGGCCGTCGTCGCCGAGGTCGCGGCCGTCGTCGCTGAGGACGTGGCCGTCGTGGCCGGGGTCCCGGGGGTGGCCCCGGCGCCCGTTGCGGTCGTCGCGTCCGTCATTGCGCTCTCCATTGCACTAGTGCATACTTGGCTTTGTGCTAGGAGAGTATCGGATCGAAGGTCGTCGCGCATCGGAGATCGCCGCCAGCGTCGAGCGGGGGGTGGCCTCCGGAGAGCTCGCGCCCGGTCGACTGCTGCCGCCCATGCGGGAGTTGGCCACGACGCTCGGAGTGAATCCGAATACCGTCGCCGCCGCGTACCGCACCCTGCGCGAGCGCGGGGTGATCGAGACCGACGGGCGGCGCGGCAGTCGCGTCCGGCCCGCGCCCGCCACCACCGCCCGCGGATCCCTCCGCGTCGAGGCTCCCGAAGGCGTCCGCGACGTGAGCAACGGCAGTCCGGACCCCGCGCTCCTTCCGCAGCTGGACACCGTCCTCGCGGCGGTCGCCCGCGAGTACGCCGAGCGGCCCCCCATGTACGGCGAGGCGCCCGTAGACGAGGAGTTCGCGCGGCTCGCGCGCGCCGCGTTCGACGCGGGCGGGGTGCCGGCCGGGCCGGTGGGCGCCGCGTCCGGGTCGCTCGACGCCGTCGAGCGGGTGCTCGCCGCGCATCTCAGACCCGGCGACGCCGTCGCCGTCGAGGACCCCGGCTGGGGCAGCCTCCTCGACCTCGTGCCGGCGCTCGGGCTGCGGCCCGTGCCCGTCGCCGTCGACGACGAGGGGCCGCTGCCGGACGCCGTCGCGCGGGCACTGCGGGGCGGGGCCCGGGCGGTGATCATCACCGACCGGGCGCAGAACCCGACCGGGGCGTGCGTGTCCGAGCGGCGCGCGGTGGAACTCCGCGCGGTCCTCGCCGCGCATCCCGACGTACTGCTCGTCGAGGACGACCACGGGCACGGGATCGTCGCCCAGCCGCTGCACCCGCTCGCCACGGGTGCGGGACGGTGGGTGTTCGTGCGGTCGGTGGCCAAGGCGTGGGGACCCGACCTGCGGATCGCCGCGTTCACCGGTGACGCCGAGACCGTCGACCGGGTGCTCGGGCGGCAGCGGCTCGGGCCCGGGTGGGTCAGCCGGCTCCTGCAGCGGGCCGTGGTGCACCTGTGGCGGACGGATGCCGTCGACCCCGAGACCGTCGCGGCAGCCTACGGGGCGCGGCGCGACGGCCTGGTGCGGGCGCTCGCCCGGCGGGGGGTCGAGGCGCACGGGGTCAGCGGGATGAACGTGTGGGTGCCGGTCGCCGACGAGACCGGGGCCGTCACGCGGCTCCTCGGGCGGGGGTGGGCGGTCGCGCCCGGCGCCCGGTTCCGGATGGAGGCGGGGCCGGCGGTTCGGCTGACCGTCTCCGGGCTCACCGTGGGGGATCTGGAGGCGCTCGCCGATGCGGTGGCGTTCGCGGCGGGGCCGGCGCCTGCCCGGAGCTACGGCTGAGGGGCGGCCTCCGCCGTTAGTGACGGCTTCGGTGTTTCCTCGGGCGTGGGTGCCTCCGGCCGGACTGCTGTCGTTCGCGCCTCTCCCGTCCGCGCTTCTCCCGTCCGCGCTTCGCCGGCCCGAGCCCCGGCGGCCCGAGCCTCGCCGGCCCGTACGGGCTTCTGTCCGTGCGGAGCCCCCGGTCCCCTCCCCGCCGTCGCCGGGTGCCGTTCCCGGCGGCTCGACGCGCGGGTCTGGGTGAGGGCCGCGCCGGCGAGGACCACCAGGGCGCCGAGCGGGGTGTTCCAGGTGAGGTGCTCGTCCAGCAGGGCGACGCCCGCCGCGGTGGCGATGACCGGGATGAAGTACGTGACCATCGACGCCGTCGTCGGTCCGACCTCGGCCACCACGCCGTACTGGAGCAGCATCGCCCAGCCCGTGCCCAGCGCGCCGAGCGCGATGACGGAGAGCAGGGGGAGGACCTCGACGGACTCCGGCCAGGTGGTGAACAGGGGTGTCACCAGGGCCAGCTGGACGGTGCCCAGGCCGACCTGCGCCGTGGCGAGGGAGAGGTTCGACGACCCCGTGCCGGAGAGGGTGCGGCGCACGTAGATCCAGCCGACCGCGTAACTGGCCGAGGCGAGCAGGGCGAGGGCCGTGCCCGTGACGTCCAGGCCCGAGAATCCCTGCCAGGCGCCGAGCACGGTGAGGACGCCGGCGAAGCCGATGCCCAGGCCCGCCGCCCGCACCCGGGTCGGGCGGTCCTCGGAGAGGGCGACGAGCGAGAGGACCATGCCCCACAGCGGGGTCGTGGCGTTGCAGATCCCCGCGAGCGTCGAGGGGATCGTCAGCTCTGCGTACGAGAAGAGCGAGAACGGCAGGGCGTTGAGGAGGAGGGCCGCCACCGTCAGGTGACCCCAGGTCCGGGCGCCGCGCGGCAGGCGGTCGCGCTTCACGACCAGGGCGACGAGCAGGACCGCCGTACCGAACAGGAGGCGGCCGAAGGTCACCTGGAACGGGGCGAAGCCCTGCGTGCCGACCTTGATGAAGAGGAAGCTGAATCCCCAGATCAGGGCGAGGATGCCGAAGCGGACGCGCCAGTCGACCCCGGCGCGGGGGGATGGGGTGGTGGGGCTCATGAGACGAGGTTCGCCGAGGTCACCATGTAGCACAAGCGAGAATTCATGGAGGTGATGTCTTAGGATCGCTTACATGTTGAACCTGGAGCGCCTGCGGACCCTCGATGCGGTCGCGCGGCACGGCTCGGTGAGCGGAGCCGCGGAAGGGCTGCACGTCACGACCTCGGCCGTCTCGCAGCAGCTGTCCAAGCTGGAGCGGGAGATCGGGCAGCAGCTGCTGGCGAAGAGCGGGCGGGGGGTCCGGCTGACCGATGCCGGGCTGCTCCTCGCCGAGCACGCGGCGCGGATCCTCTCCCAGGTGCAGCTCGCCCAGGCGGACATCGAGGCGCAGCGGGGGCAGGTGGTGGGAGAGGTGCGCATTGCCGCCTTTCCGACGGCGATGCGGGGCCTCTTCCCGGCCGCGATCCGCTCCCTGCATGCCGCTCATCCCGAACTGCGCGTCCATACGGCCGAGTTGGAACCCGATTTCGGGATGCGCGAGGTGCTGCGCGGGGACAGTGATCTCGCCGTCGTCCTGGACTGGAACAACAAGCGTGCTCCCGTGCCGGCCGGGTTGGAGCGGGCGCACCTGCTCGACGACTCCGCCGACGTCGCCCTGCCCGCCGACCACCCGCTGGCCGGGAGCGCGGAGGTGGAGCTGGAGGACTTCGCCGGGGAGGAGTGGGTCTCCTGGCCCGCCGGAGAGTTCTGTCACGACTGGCTGATGTTCACGCTGCGCTCCAAGGGCGTCGAGCCGCGGATCGCCCATGTCGCCGGCGACCACCACACGCAACTGGCCCTGGTCGCCGCCGGACTCGGCATCTGTGTCGCCCCCCGGCTCGGGCGGCCGGCGGCCATGGACGGGGTCTCCTTCGTGCCCGTCCGGCAGCCGGTGCGGCGCCACATCTACGCGACCTGGCGCACCGATGCCGGGCGCCGGCCGTCGATCCGCGCCGTGGTCGAGGCCCTCCGGGCGGCCGGGGCGCCGGCCGCGAGCTGAGGTTGCCCGCCTCTCGGTGGGGCGGGGCGGGGCACCGTCAGGGTCCTGTGAGCTTGCGGAAGTCCCAGGACGCGACGGCGTCCGGGGTCAGCCGCATCCAGGCGTGCCGGCCGTCGTGCGGCATGGCGTCGAGGCCGAAGTTCTTGGCGGCGAAAAGGCGTTCCGGTGCGTCGAGTTCCGGGAACGGCTCGCCGGTACGGGGGGCCTCGCCCACGAACTCCACGCTGCCCGAGAGCTCGACCCCGCGCAGCTCCCCGTACTCCACGCCGTCGTCGATGACGACGGCGATGCGCGGCCGGGCACGCAGCTCGGCCCAACGGCGGCTGCGGGTGAGGGAGTAGAGCCAGAGCGAGGTGCCGTCCCAGGCGAACCAGAGCGCGCTGACGTGCGGACGGCCGTCGGCCGACACGGTCGCCACCCGGCAGGTGCGCTGTTCGGAGAGGAAGGTGTCGAGCTCGGCCGGGGTCATCATGATCCGGCGTCCACGGCGCTGCGCGACGGTCATCGTCCGCACCCTTCTAGATTTCTGACGAGGTGTCAGACATCGTGGGGGCTGCGCCGCCGAGGTGCAAGCAGGCCGACACGAGGAGGACACCGTGGGGCAGCAGTCGGAACGGCTCAGGGAACAGCTCGCCCCGGACGGCACCGTGCTTCTCACCGTCGAGTGCCAGGAAGGTGTCGTCGGGCCGGACAGCGCCCTTCCCGAACTCGGTGCCGCCGCACGGGAGTCGGGCGCCCTGCGCAACGTCGCCCGGCTCGTGGCCGCGGCACACGAGGCCGAGGTGCAGGTCCTGCACGCCGTCGCCGAGCGGCGCCCCGACGGGCGCGGCGCCAACCGCAACGCCCGCCTGTTCCGCGCCGCGTCCCGGCTCCCCGTGCAGCAGCACAGCGGGAGTCCCGCCGTACGGATCGCCGCGCCGATCGAGGTGGCCGAGCAGGACCTCGTGGTGCGGCGGCTGCACGGCCTCTCACCGATCGCGGGCACCGACGTCGACGCCCTCCTGAGGAATCTGGGCTGCAGGACGCTGGTCGTCACCGGGGTCTCCGCCAACGTGGCCGTCCCCAACGCGGTCTTCGACGCCGTCAACCTCGGCTACACCGTCGTCGTGCCGGGCGACGCCATCGCGGGGGTGCCGGCCGACTACACCCCCGCGATGATCCGCAACACGCTCGCGCTGGTCGCCACCGTCACGAGCACCGACGAGGTGCTCGACTGCTGGAAGGCGTCCCGGCCGGTCAGCCGAGCCTGATCGCCTTCCCGGTCACCTCGATCGGCGTCGGCTCCAGCGGCTGCGTCGCCGGGCCCTGCTTCACGCTGCCGTCCGAGGCGTCGAAGTGGCTCTGGTGGCAGGGGCACACGATGACCCCGTCGGCCACGCTGCCCACGCTGCAGCCCAGGTGGGTGCAGCGCGAGGAGAACGCCTTGAACTCGCCCGCCTTCGGCTGGGTGATCACCACACCCTTGTCGGCGAGCACCTTCCCGCCGCCCACCGGGATGTCGCCGGTCATCGCCAGCGGCGCGGTCCCCCCGCCCGTGCCACCGGTCGCGCCCGCTCCCTCCGTGCCGTCGGTGCCGCCCGTGCCGCCCGTGGCGTTCTTGTCGCCGCCGTCGTTCCCCCCGCAGGCGGCCAGGGCCGCCGTCAGTCCCGCTCCGCCCGCCGCCGCGACGACCGTCCTGCGCGCCACACCACTCATACCGCTCCCCTTCGGAACACCAGCTTCTTGATCTCTGCGCGCCATGGTGGCGGATGGAGCAGCTCCGCGTCACCCGATCGGGGCCGGTGCATCCGACGGAGCCGCCGGCAGGGAAGCATCGGACGGAGGTGTGACACCCCACGGACACGGAAGGGGGCCGAGCGGCCATGCCCATGCCCGGACCCACGCCCCAGCCCCGCCGCGCGCCCGAGGGGGCGCGCTGCCTGGTCACCGGAGCGGGCGGCTACATCGGCGGACGCCTCGTCCCCGAGCTCCTGGACGCCGGATACCGCGTGCGGTGTCTCGCCAGGACCCCGGCCAACCTCAAGGACCACCCCTGGGCCGACCGGGTCGAGATCGTCCGGGGCGACGTCACCGACGCTGCGAGCCTGCGGGCCGGCCTCGAAGGCGTCGACGTCGGCTACTACCTCGTCCACTCCATGCGGTCCGGCGGCAACTTCGAGCAGACGGACCGCAGCGCCGCCCGCACCTTCGCCGAGGAGGCCCGGCGCGCGGGTCTGCGGCGCATCGTCTACCTCGGCGGCCTCACCCCCCGCGACCTGCCCGAGGACCGGCTCTCCCGCCATCTGCGCTCGCGCGCCGAGGTCGGCCGCATCTTCCTGGAGTCCGGCGTGCCCACCACCGTGCTGCGCGCCGCCGTCGTCATCGGATCCGGCTCGGCGTCCTTCGAGATGCTCCGCTACCTGACCGAACGCCTGCCCGTCATGGTGACCCCCAGCTGGGTGGGCACCCGCGTCCAGCCGATCGGTGTGCGCGACGTGCTGCGCTACCTGGTCGGCAGCGCCGCAATGCCGCCGGAGGTGAACCGGAGCTTCGACATCGGCGGGCCGGACGTCCTCACGTACCGGGAGATGATGATCCGGTACGCGGCCGTCGCCCGGCTCCCGAGGCGGCTGATCGTGCCGGTCCCGGTGCTCACCCCGCGCCTGTCAAGCCACTGGATCGGGCTCGTCACACCCGTGCCCGCGGACCTCGCCCGGCCGCTCGCCGAATCCCTGCGGTACGAGGTGGTGTGCGCCGAGCACGACATCGGCCGCTTCGTGCCGGACCCGCCCGGCGCTCCCCTCTCCTTCGACCGGGCCCTCGAACTCGCCCTCCAGCGGGTGCGTGACGCCCAGGTCTCCACCCGCTGGTCCTCCGCCTCCCTCCCCGGGGCTCCCAGCGACCCGCTGCCGACCGACCCGGACTGGGCCGGCGGCAGCCTCTACACCGACGAGCGCGCCCGGGTCGTCGACGCCGGGGAGGCGGAGCTGTGGCGCGTCATCGAGGGGACCGGCGGTGAGAACGGCTGGTACTCCTTCCCGCTGGCCTGGGCGGTACGCGGCTGGCTCGACCGGCTCGTGGGCGGCGTCGGACTGCGCCGGGGGCGCCGTGACGCCGAGCACCTGCGGGTCGGCGACGCACTCGACTTCTGGCGCGTCGAGGAGATCGAACGCGGCCGGCTGCTCCGGCTGCGCGCCGAGATGCGGCTGCCCGGGCTCGCCTGGCTGGAGCTGCGTGCCGAACGCGACGAGGCGGGCCGCACCTGCTACCGGCAGCGCGCGCTCTTCCACCCGCGCGGGCTCCTGGGACAGGTGTACTGGTGGAGCGTCGCGCCCTTCCACTCGGTCGTCTTCGGCGGCATGGCGAGGAACATCGCGCGGACGGCCGAGAAGGCGTCGCGGCAGTGAGGGCACGACCGGAGCCGGCGGGGGCACCCGGAGGAGGCGGCGCCCGGGCGTGGCCCGGGGGCGGCGTGAGCCGGGTGCGTCCGGCGGCCGGGAGGAGCCCGGTGCCGCTGGGCCTCGTGCGCCGGGCTGCTGCCGTCGGCCGGGCGCGTCCGGGCCGTGGGCGTACGACGGGCGCCGGGAAACGCGTGCATCCGGCTGGTGCCGCCGGCGGGAAGAGTACCGCCGGCGACCTTTACCCAGGAGTGGTGCCATGAACGTCTCCGTCGTCCTGTTCACCTCCGACCTGCGTCTGCACGACCATCCGCCGCTGCGGGCCGCCACGGCGGGCGGGCGCGAGGTCGTGCCGCTGTTCGTCCGGGACCCCGCCGTGGACCGGGCCGGCTTCGCCGCCCCCAACCGGCTCGCCTTCCTCGCCGACTGCCTCGCCGACCTGGACACCGCCCTCCGGGAGCGCGGCGGCCGGCTCGTCGTGCGCACCGGCGACACGGCGGCGGAGGTGCTCGCGGTGGTCCGGGAGGCCGGGGCCGACGAGGTGCACATGGCGGCCGGGTGCTCGGCCTTCGCCCGTGCGCGGGAGGACCGGCTGCGGCGCGCCCTGGAGGCGGACGGGTGCCGGCTGTTCGTCCACGACGCGGTGATCACCGCCGTGCCGCCGGGGGAGATCACCCCCCAGGGCTCGGACCACTTCGCCGTCTTCACGCCGTACTTCCGTCGCTGGAACGTCGTTCGGCTGCGTACGCCGCTCACCGCCCCGCGCGCCGTACGGGTGCCGAACGGTGTGAAGGGCGACGCGCTCCCGGAGCGGTCCGCCGTCGACGGCGTGTCCGAGGGCCTCGCGCCCGGCGGGGAGAGCGAGGGCCGCAAGCGGCTCACCGCATGGCTGTCCCGGCACGCCGACGCCTACGAGGAACGCCACGACGACCTCGCCGGCGACGCCACCTCGCGGATGTCCCCGTACCTGCACTTCGGCGCCGTCTCGGCCGTCGAGGCGGTGCACCGGGCGCGGGCGCGCGACAGCGCCGGGGCCGAGGCGTTCGTACGGCAGCTGTGCTGGCGGGACTTCCACCACCAGGTGCTGGCGGCGCGGCCCGAGACCGCGACCGAGGACTACCGGCCGCGCCAGGACCGCTGGCGGCGCGGCCGGGACGCGGAGGCGGACCTGCGCGCCTGGAAGGAGGGGCGCACCGGCTACCCGCTGGTCGACGCGGCGATGCGCCAGCTCGCCCACGAGGGCTGGACGCACAACCGGGGGCGGCTGATCGCCGCGTCGTTCCTCACCAAGACGCTCTATCTGGACTGGCGTCAGGGCGCCCGCCACTTCCTCGACCTCCTGGTCGACGGCGACATCGCGAACAACCAGCTCAACTGGCAGTGGGTGGCCGGTACGGGCACGGACACACGGCCCAACCGGGTGCTCAACCCGCTTCTGCAGGCGCGGCGTTACGACCCCGACGGTGCCTACGTGCGCCGCTGGGTCCCGGAGCTCGCCGGGCTCGCCGCACCGGAGGTGCACGAGCCGTGGCGGCTCACCGGGCTCGACCGCGCGGCGATCGACTACCCGGACCCGGTGATCGGGCTGGCCGACGGCCTGGCGCGGTTCCGGGCGGCGAGGGAGGGCGAAGGGGAGGAGCGGCCGCCGACGGCCGACGACACCACCGAGCGCGCGATGGCGGCAGGCTCGGCCGGTCGGGGCTGAGGACGCGGCGCCGACGGCGCCCACCACCCGCTTCGGGGAGTACCTGGCCCTGGGGGACGGGGCCGTCCCGGGCGTTCGGTGGTACGCCGTCAGGAGGCCTTCCCGGACGGCGGACCGGGCCCGCCCGCGCACGGCCCGGCGGCCGTCAGACTCCTCGGGCGAGCGCCTCCGCGCAGGCTTCACGGGTCGCCCGGTGCACCGCGCGGGCCAGCCGGGCCCCCCATACCGAACGCGGGCCGGCGAAGGCCTCGGCGCCGGCGTCCACCGGGCCGGGACAGGCGACGCAGACCGCGTCCGTGGGAGTGCCGGAGGCGTCCGCGCCCAGTTCCACCAGGGCCTGGACCTTCGCCTCGGTGGCCGTGGCCACGGCGTTGACCAGAGCGGCGTCCGTGAGCGGCACCGGGAGCGACACGATGATGTTGATCGTGCCGGGGCGCGGCGGGAAGACACTCGGCGCCTCCGGGGCGGCCGCCCAGCCGCGGACGCCGATGCCCGCCGTGACCACGGCCTGCACCCCGCCGTCGGCGGCGCAGCGGCGCTCACCGACCGGGGCGGCCGTCATCAGCCCCACGCCGGGGCCGTCGAGTCCGGCGCCGGCGGCCAGGGCGCGCAGATGGGCGACCGGGTCGAGGCGGGCGTAACCCGGGGGCACCTGGGCGTTGACCACCCACGACCGCTCTCCTATGCCGCCCCCGAGAACGGCGCTGGACACCATCCGGGTGCCGGGACCGGGCGCCCAGACGAGGAGCGGCCAACGGCGCCCGTCCTCCTCGTGGTCGAGCAGGACGGCATCGGCGAGGACGGGCGAGGCGGCAGCGGTTCTCACAAGCACCCCGCACCCTAACCCGCGCCGCGTGCGCCCCCGTTTGCCGGTGCCAGGCTCCCGCCGGCCCACGCCCCCGTGTGCGCCGGCGCGGGTCCGGCTCCGCGCGCCCGTTCAGCCGCACCCGCTCAGTGGGCCCCCCGGTCCCGTACCGTCGTCGCCCACGCGGGCTGCTGCTCCTGTGCCGGTTCCGTGGCGGTCTCGACGCGGCGGCCGCCGCGGGCGAAGAAGTCGGCCAGCGGGAGGATGGCGGCGCCGATGGTCACCGCCTCCGGGCCCAGGGTGCCCAGGCCGATCGTGACCCGGGCGGCCGGGTAGCGCAGCGCGTAGTCCCGGGCGTGGCCCCGCACCGTGTCGAGGAAGCGGTTGCCCAGTTGGAGCCCGGCCCAGCCGCCCACGAGGATGCGCTCGGGCTGGAAGAGGTTGATCAGGTCCGCGACGCCCGCGCCGACATACTCGGCGGTCTCCTCCAGGACGCCGAGCGCCGTCGGGTCGGGAGTCGTCCCGGAGCCGTCGGCAGGGTAGGCGGCGGCGAGCATCGCGGCGAGGGCGGTCTCCTCGTCGGCACCGGCCGGAGGTCGCCCGCCGGCCTCCTGCCAGCGTTCGAGGAGCGCTTCCGCGCCCGCGTACGCCTCCAGGCAGCCCAGGGCGCCGCAGCGGCAGCGGCGGCCCCGGACCCGGACGGTCAGGTGGCCCCATTCAAGGGCGCGGCCCGGGCCCATCGGGTCGGTGGCGACGCAGGCCCCGATGCCGGAGCCGACGAGCACGAAGACGGCGCTGTGGGCACCGCGTCCGGCACCGAACCAGAGCTCGGCCTGGCCGAGGGTGCGGGCGCCGTTGTCGATCCGGTACGGGACGCTCGCCGGCAGGTCGACGGTTTCGCGCAGCATCCGCTCCAGCGGTACGGCGTCCCAGCCGATGGTCTGGCCGTGCACGACGGCCCCGTCGCCGGAGCCCGCGGCGGAACGGTCGGCGCTCCCGGCCTCCGCACGGCCCGTGTCGCCGTCCTCCGGGCCGGGAGTGACGATGCCGGGGACGCCCACGCCCACGCCGAGCAGCCGCTCGGCGGGCATCTCCGCGGTGCGCAGCACCTCGGCGATGCCCTCGCGGATGTGCCCGACGATGAGCCCTACCTCGTAGCGGTCATGAGGCGCGCGGCTGTCGACCGCCAACGGGCGTTCGGTGCGGGCGAGTTCGGTGAGGGTGAGGTCGAACAGCTCGACCCTGAGCCGGGTCTCGCCGACGTCCACGCCGATCATGCAGCCGCTGCTCGGGCTGATCCGCAGCAGGGTGCGCGGCCGTCCGCCCGCCGAGTCGACGCTGCCGGCCTCCTCGACGAGGCCCTCGGCGACCAGCTCGCCGACGACGTTGCTGACCGATCCTGAGCTCAGGCCGGTCGCCGGGCCGAGCGCGAGCCGGCTCGTCGGGCCGTCGAAATACAGCCGTCGCAGGACCGCCGTGCGGTTCTCCCGCCGCAGGTCACGCACTGTGCGGCCACTCGTCGCTCGCACCGTACCCCCAGTTCGTCAGCGTCTGCTGTGCAACATACACCCGACGCCGAGCCTTGGCCCGCCCTTCCCTCGGAACTCAGCTCACGCTGTAAGTTAAGACTTGAGGGAGGCGGGGCGCCGAGGTCACCGGCGCCCGAGTCCGCCGCCTCGCCCGCACCGCCGCCGCCCCTCGACGGGGCGTGCCCTATCCCCGCGGTACCCCCGCGGGTGACCTCGCGGGACCCAGCCAGCGCGTCAGTTCCCCGGCGAGTTCGGCCGGGTCCGGGTCCGTCTCGCCGGCCGCCCAGGCCAGATAGCCGTCCGGGCGGCACAGCACCGCGCGCCAGCCGAGGGCCGTGCCGTCCGCGTCGGCCCGTCCGACCCGCACCGTCCGCAGGCGGTCCCGCGGCCAGCCGTCGAGCAGCTCGCCGGGCACGGCGGCGACGTCCCCGGCGAGGAGCAGCAGGGGGGTGGCGTCCTCCAGGAGCTCGGCCGTGCTGACCGGGCCCTCGGGAGTCAGGAAGGTGTGGTTGGGCAGGAAGGTGCCGGTCAGCGGGTCGGTGCCCGGCCGGGGGTGGCGGATGCCCTGGCCGCTGATCTCGTCCGCGGTCGCCGCGCGGGCCTCGGGCACGTCCATGAGGCGCCCGAAGTAGGCGCGCAGCGGCTCCTGTTGGGGACGCGGGTCCATCAGGGCGGCCTGTGCGCGGGTGTTGGCGACGACCGTCCGGGCCACCGCGTGCCGCTCGTCGGTGTAGCTGTCCAGGAGCTCGGCGGGCGCGTCGCCGCGGGCCACCAGGCCCAGCTTCCAGCCCAGGTTGAAGGCGTCCTGGAGGCCGGTGTTGAGGCCCTGGCCGCCCAGCGGCGCGTGCACGTGTGCCGCGTCACCGGCCAGCAGGACGCGGCCGTGACCGGGGGAGCGGTAGCTGTCCGCGATCCGGGTGAAGTCGCTGAAGCGGGAGCCGTACACGAGGTCCCGCATGGGCAGTTCACGGCCCAGCACCCGGGCGGCCGTGGTGCTCAGCTCCTCCAGGGTCACCGGACGGCCCCGGTCGGGGAAGGGGCGGGAGAAGTCGTGGGTCAGGACCCGGCTGTAGCCGCGCGGGTTGACGTTGATCAGCGTCGACCCCTCGGGGCCGCGGGCCCAGCCGCCCGGTGCGCCGGCCGGATCGATCAGTTTCACCAGACCGATGACGCCGCTGAAGGACGGCTCGGTCGTGGTGACCGGGAAGCCCGCCTGTGCCCGCACGGTGCTGCGTGCTCCGTCGCAGCCCACGACCCAGTCGGCCGTCAGGGTGCGGACACCGCCGTCGTCGGTGACCACCTCGACCTCCACCCGGTCGGCGTGCTCGGTCAGCCGCCGCACCCCCCACCCCCGGCGTACGTCGGCCCCGAGCGTCCGGGCCCGGAGCTCGAAGGCCTGCTCCAGGGAGGACTGCGGCTGGTTGAAGATCGGCGGCCCCTCGGCCGTGGGGCTGGTGATCGTCAGGAGCGGCAGCCCGGCGAAGTGGAAGCCGGTGCGCTGCCGGAGGTCGAGCCGGCCGGGTACGGGCAGCCGCAGGACGCCGCGGCGCAGCAGGGACTGCACGCTGCGCGCGTGCAGGGTGCCGGCGCGCGGGGTGTCCCGTACCCGCTCGTGCTGTTCGAGCACGAGCGCGTCGACGTTCTGCAGCGCCAGCTCGCCGGCGAGCAGCAGCCCCACGGGGCCGCCGCCGACGACGAGGACGGTGGTGTGTTCGGGGAACATGGCGGGCCTTCCCGGTCCGTGCGGGCTACGCGTCGAAGCTGGCGAACCAGCCCGCGGCCATGTCCTTGTCCCCGTGGCCCTGGGCGACGGCGCGCTGGAAGCGGCGGTGACCGGCCTCGGTGGCGTCGAGCCGTACGCCGACCCGCTCGGCGGCCTCCAGGGCGAGCCGGGCGTCCTTCTCGGAGTTGTCCACGGAGAACTGCGGGGTCCAGTCCGCGTTCAGGATCGCGGCGGACTTGCCCTGGAAGAAGCCGCTGTCCATGGGGCCGCCGGAGACGACGTCCACGAAGTGCCGCGGGTCGACGCCGAGCCGGTCGGCGAGCGAGAGGGCCTCGCCCACGCCGTGGGTGAGGGCGCCCACCCAGGTGTTCAGGACCAGTTTGAGGCGGCTGGCGGCGCCGGCGGTGCCGTCCTCGCCGACCCAGACGGTGCGCGCGCCGATGATGTCGAACAGCGGCTGGACGGTGGGGCGGACGCTCTCGGGGGCGGCGGCCAGGACCACCAGCTTGCCGAGCTCGGCGGGCTGGCGAGAACCCTGGACCGGGGCGTCCACGAAGACCAGCCCGGCCCCCTCGGCGAAGGCGGCCAGCTCGTCCACGGCCTCTCCGACGGTGCTGACCTGCACCCAGACGGTGCCGGGGGCGAGCTTCGGAGCGGCGGCCCGGACGGCCTCCAGGACGCGGGGGCCGTCGTTGAGGACGGTCAGCACCACGTCGGCGCCGTCGACGGCCTCGGCCGGGCTGTCGGCGACCGTGACTCCGTCGGCGGCCAGGGCGTCGGCCTTGGCCCGGGTGCGGTTCCAGGCGCGGACCGTTAAGCCGCTCTCGGCGAGGTTGCGGGCGACGGGGGCGCCGATGATGCCGGTGCCGAGGACTGCGATGACCGGCTGTGCGGAGGTCATGTCCGGACTCCTAGAGGGTGGTTCGGGGGTTCGCGCCGCTCGCGCCGTGCGCACCAGCGGTTCGAAAATCTTCGTACCGGGCTACCTTAGGCATGCCGCGGGCGGGCCCACAACGCGTCCCGGCCGTGTCTGTCACCTGTCCGCGTCCGAGAGGTCCCGCGATGCCCGTCGAGCTGTTCCACCCTTCGCTGGAGGCCGTCGAACTCGACGCCGTGTACGCGGCGTTGGCCGACCGGCACCGGCGCGGTGTGGTGGTCCGGCTGGCTCGCACCCCGGACGCCGAGGTCGCCTGTACGACGCTGGACGTGCCGGGCGCGAAGTCGACCCGTTCGTACCACTGGAAGGTGCTCCGCGAGGCCGGACTGATCGTCCAGCGCAGCACCGGCACGGGGATGCTGCTGCGGCTGCGGCCGGACTTCGAACGCCGCTTCCCCGGCCTCCTCGGCAATCTGCTGAGTCTGGAGGGCGGTCACGGGGCGCCGACCCCCTGACGCGCGGGCGCCTGCCCGGCGCCCGCCGCCGGCGCGGGGGCCGGCGCCTTCCGGAGCAGCAGCCCGGACAGGGCCGCCGTGCCCAGGCCCGCGGTCGCGAGCAGCGCCCCGGACCACACGGGTGCCGTGTAGCCGAGGCCGGCGCCGATGACGCTGCCGCCGACCCAGGGGCCGAACGTGTTGCCCAGGTTGAAGGCCGAGGTGTTGGTGGTGGTGGCGAGCGTCGGCGCGTCGCCGGCCTCGCGCATCACCTGGGCCTGGAGCGCCGGGTTGATGGAGAAGGCGGCCACGCCGAAGGCCAGGACGGTGACCACCGTGGCCGTCCTGTCGTGCGCGGTGACCGTCAGGAGCGCCAGTACCAGCGCCATCGCCGCGATCCCCGCGTACAGGTTGGGCAGCAGGTGGCGGTCGGCGAAACGGCCCCCGACGAGGCTGCCCGCGAGACAGCCCACGCCGAAGAGCGTCAGCAACAGCGGTACGGCCGCCTCGGAGAATCCGCTGACGTCGGTGAAGAGCTTGGACAGGTAGCTGAAGCAGCAGAAGATCGCCGCCTGGGTGAGCATCGAGGTCGAAAGGGCCACCCACACCCGGGGGTTGCGGAAGGCGGTGAGCTCCGCGCGCACCCCCGCGTAGGGGCCGTTCGGGCGCTGAGGCACCAGGAACAGGACGCCGAGCAGCGCGAGCACCGCCAGTGCGTCGACGGCCCAGAAGCTCGCCCGCCAGCCGGCGTGCTGGCTGAGGTAGGTCCCCGCCGGAACGCCGAACACGTTGGCCACGGTGAGCCCGGCGAACATGATCGCCAGTGCGCGGCCGCGCCGCTCGGGGCCCGCGAGCTCCACGGCCACCACCGAGCCGATGCCGAAGAAGGCGCCCTGGGTGAGGGCGGCGACGACCCGGCCGGCCATCAGGACGCCGTAGCCGGGCGCGAGGGCGCCCATGGTCTGTCCGAGGACGAACAGGAACAGCAGCCAGACCAGGGCCTTCTTGCGGTTGACGCGGAGGGTGGCGACGGTGAGGGCGGGGCCGCCGACCACCACGCCGAGCGCGTAGCCGGAGATCAGCCAGCCCACTGCGGGCACGGAGACGGAGAGGTCGCGCGAGAGGTCGGGCAGCAGCCCGGAGATCATGAACTCGGTGGTCCCGATGCAGAAGACGCTCAGGCCGAGCACGTACACGGCGAAGGGCACCGCCGCTCCTCCTTCGATTCCGGTACCGGAATTTGAATCATCGTTCCAGAACGAGGGTGAAAGGAAGGCCGACGCGGGTGGCGTCGGCCGGCCGTCGAGGGGTCAGGGGGCGTCGGGGACGGGTGGCAGGATCTGGTCCACGAGCGAGGTGAGGGTCGCGCGGTCGCCGACCTTGCCGAGCACCCGCAGTCCGTACATCGAGTTGAGCAGGAAGACCGCGAGGGTGCGCGGCTCCTGGTCGCCCGGCATCGAGCCGTCGCGCTGCCCCTGCTCGATGCTGACACGCAGTGCCGTCTGCATCCGGGTGAAGGTGTCGCGGACGTGCTCGGTGATCTCCGGATCCTGTCCGGCCATCTCCATCGCGGTGTTGACCACGAGGCAGCCCCGGTGCTCGGGCGTCTCGGTGGTCTCCTCGTCGACCACGCTCAGCAGGACCGTGCGGATGCGCTCGCGCGCCGGTCCCTCGCCCTCTTCGAGCAGTCTCGTCACCCGGCTGGTCCACTCGCTGTCGTAGCGCCGCAGGGCCGCCTCGAACAGCCCGCGCTTGCTGCTGAACGTGTTGTAGAGGCTGCCGCGGCCGAGACCGGTGCTGTCCACGAGGTCCTGGGCCGACGTGCCGGCGTACCCCTTGTCCCAGAACGTGGCCATCGCCGCGTCCAGTGCGTGGTCGAGGTCGAAGCCTCGGGGGCGAGGTGACATGTCGACAGGTTAGCAGTTCTGGAACGATTGTTAAAATTCGATGGACCGGCGTGACTGCCTCCTCGAAGGTGTGATTACCTCAAGTCGTCGACGCGGCACTGAGTGTCCCGGGAACCCTCCCGGGCATTCGTGTAGACCCATCCGGCACGGGAGTCCGACCACCCCCGTCGCAGGTGCGCCGCGAAGACCCGGTCCGCCCGGCGAACGACCCGGGCGGACGCGGGGGAGAGCCCTCTGACCAGGGCACCAACATCATTTCCATGGGGGATCACCTTGGCACCCGTTCAGTCCGTTGCGCCCATTTACGGCTTACGCCTGGAAAACGGGGCTTGCCTGCCGGGCCTGCTGGAGCAGCAGGCCACGGCGCGGCCCGAGGCCGTCGCGGTCGTCTCCGACGACCGCAGCCTCACCTACCGTCAGCTCGCCGAGTCCAGCGGGCGGCTGGCCGTCCACCTCCACGGTCTCGGTGTGGCGGTCGACGACTGCGTCGGCCTCTACACCGAACCGTCGCTGGACCTGATGACCGGCGCATGGGGCATCCTCTTCGCCGGCGCCGCGTATCTGCCGCTGTCCCCGGAGTATCCCGAGGACCGGCTCCGCTACATGATCGAGAACAGCCGTACCGGGGTGATCGTCACCCAGGAGCACCTGCGGGAGCGGCTCGCCGCCATCGCCCCGGCCGGCACCCGGATCGTCACGCTCGCGGACGTGCCGGAGGCCCCGCTCGACGGCGTTCCGCACTGCGGCGTCGGGGGCACCGGCGCCGCCGCGCCGATCCCGCAGCAGCGCGATCCCAGAGGGATGGGGCCCCGCCCCGACTCCCTCGCGTACGTCATCTACACCTCGGGCAGCACCGGCAAGCCCAAGGGCGTGATGATCGAGCACCGGAGCATCGTGTCCCAGCTGCGCTGGATGCACTCCTTCGGCCACCTCGGCAGCCACGTCACCGTCCTGCAGAAGACCCCGATGAGCTTCGACGCGGCGCAGTGGGAGATCCTCGCCCCCGCCGCGGGGGCCAAGGTCGTCGTCGGCGCGCCCGGCATCTACCGTGACCCCGAGGCGATCGTCGCCACCGTCAACCGGCACGAGATCACCACGCTGCAGGGCGTGCCCACCCTGCTCCAGGCCCTGGTGGACCTGGACGAGTTCCGCTCCTGCACCACGCTGCGCCGCGTCTTCTCCGGCGGCGAGGCGCTCTCGCAGCGGCTGGCCCGCTCGCTCCTCACCGAGCTGCCGTGGATCTCGCTGGTCAACCTGTACGGACCCACCGAGACCACCATCAACGCCACGGCGTGCCTGGTGGACCCGGACGCGCTCGGCGACGGCGCCGGCTCCGTGCCGATCGGCGTCCCCGTCGACAACACGCCCTGCTTCATCCTCGACGAGGAGCTGCGACCGGTCGACATCGGCACCACCGGCGAGCTCTACATCGGCGGCGTCCAGCTGGCCCGCGGTTACCTGCACCGCGAGGACCTCACGGCGGAACGATTCATCCCGTCGCCCTTCGTCCCGACCGAGCGCCTCTACAAGACCGGCGACCTCGCCTACTGGAACGAGGACGGCACCATCACCTGCGTCGGCCGCGCCGACAACCAGGTCAAGCTGCGCGGCTACCGCGTCGAGCTCGACGAGATCTCGCTGGCCATCGAGGAGCACGCCTGGGTCCGCCGCGCCGCGGCCGTCGTCACCGACGACCCGCGCACCGGCTTCCAGAACCTGGTGGCCTGCATCGAGCTCAACCCGCGCGAGGCGGCCCTGATGGACCAGGGCAACCACGGCGGCCACCACCAGTCCAAGGCCAGCAAGCTCCAGGTCAAGGCGCAGCTGTCCAACCCCGGCCTGCGCGACGCCGACGAGCTGGCCGGCCGGCCGGTGCTCGGCCTGCCCGGCCGCGTGGCCACCGCACGGCAGCGCCGGGAGACCTTCGCCCGCAAGACCTACCGCTTCTACGACGGGGGCGAGGTCGGCCGGGAGGACATCCGGCAGCTGCTCGCGCCGCCGCCGGTCTCGGGCCTTTCGCGAGGACTTGACGAACTGTCCCTCGACCAGCTGGGGGAAATCCTCCGCTGGTTCGGACAGTTCCGCAGCGAGGAGCGCCTCCTTCCGAAGTACTCCTACGCCTCGCCTGGCGCTCTCTACGCCACCCAGATGTACCTGGAGATCAGCGGCGTCGCCGGGATCGAGGCGGGCGTCTACTACCACCACCCGGTCGAGCACACCCTGGTGCGGATCGCCGGCACGGAGCTGGCCGGCCCCGCCCTGAACGTGCACTTCCTGGGCAAGCGGCGGGCCATCGAGCCCGTCTACGCCAACAACATCCTCGAGGTCCTGGAGTTCGAGACGGGCCACATGCTCGGCGTCTTCGAGGAGGTGCTGCCCGAGTACGGACTGACCATCCGGCCCGTCGGCTTCACCCCGGCCGTCAAGGACCGGCTCGACGTCGTCGACGAGGACCACTACCTCGGCACCTTCGGGATCCACCCGAACGACGGCGAGCCCCGGCAGGACCCGACCGAGATCTACGTCCAGGCCCACCCCGGCCGGATCGCGGACCTCCCGGGCGGCCACTACCGCTATCTCAACGGCGAGTTCGAGCGCGTCTCGGACGCGCTGATCCAGCGCCGTCACGTGATCGCCATCAACCAGTCGGTCTACGACCGGGCCTCCTTCGGTATCACCGCGATCAGCCGCGCCGAGGAGCCCTGGCTGGAGTACGTCGCGATGGGGGCCAAGCTCCACCACCTCCAGCGCAACGGCCTCGCGCTCGGCTTCATGTCCTCCGGATACAGCTCCAAGTCCGGCAACCCGCTGCCCGCGGCGCGCCGGATCGACGAGATCCTCGCGTCCATCGGCACGCCGACCGGTCCCTCGTACTTCTTCCTCGGCGGCCGGATCAGCGAGGAGCAGGCCCTCAGCGAGGGCATGAACGAGGACGCCGTCCACACCAAGGGACCGGCCGAGATCATCAAGGAGGAGCTGGCCGGCTTCCTGCCCGACTACATGATCCCCAACCGGGTCCTGGTCATGAACGACCTGCCCCTGACCGCCAACGGCAAGGTCGACGCCAAGACCCTCGCCGCGAGCGAGCAGGTGCGGGCCGCGGGCAGCGGCGCCCCCTACGTCGCCCCGGCGACCGCCCACGAGCGCTGGCTCGCCGACGTCTGGGGCACCGCCCTCAAGTACGAGGACGTCTCGACCGAGGACGACTTCTTCGCGGCCGGCGGCAACTCGCTGATCGCCGTCGCCCTGGTCAACCGGATCAACCGCGAGTTCGGCACCGAACTCCCGCTCCAGATCGTCTTCGAGGCGCCGAAGCTGGGCGACCTCGCCGCCCGGATCGCGGACGGCTCCGGCGCGCCCGTCTCGCGTCTGGTCCGGCTGCACGACGACACCCCCAAGGGCGCCGAGGGCATCACGAGTCCGGTGTTCTGCTGGCCCGGTCTCGGCGGCTACCCGATGAACCTGCGGCTGCTCGGCCGCGAGTCCGGCCTCGGCCGGCCGTTCTACGGGGTCCAGGCGCACGGCATCAACGAGGGCGAGCAGCCCTACCCGACCGTCCAGGAGATGGCGGCCGCCGACGTCGCCGAGATCCGGCGCATCCAGCCCGAGGGGCCGTACCTCCTGTGGGGCTACTCCTTCGGCGCCCGCGTCGCCTTCGAGGCGGCCTGGCAGCTGGAGCAGGCCGGCCAGAAGGTGGAGCAACTGCTCCTCCTGTGCCCCGGCAACCCCAAGGTCCGGGCCGCCGAGGCCGAACGCCACGGCCGCGAGGCCTCCTACGCCAACCCCGCCTACGTCACCATCCTCCACTCGGTCTTCGCCGGCTCGATCAGCGGCCCCGAGGTCGAGGCCTGCCTGGCGGCCGCCCGGGACGAGGACAGCTTCGTCGCCTTCGTCCACGAGCGAATACCCGCCCTGGACGCGCAGTTGATCCGAAGGATCACCCGCATCGTCGGCGAGACCTACGAATTCGAGTACAACTTCCGCGAGTTGAGCGAGCGCAAGCTGAACACCCCGGTCACCCTCTTCAAGGCGACCGGCGACGACTACGCCTTCATCGAGGGCAGCTCCGGCTACTCCGCCGCGCCCGTGACGGTCATCGACCTGGAGGGCGACCACTACAGCGTCCTCAAGGAGCGCGGCATCGCCGAACTGGTCGCCGCCATCCGCGCCCGGCTCGCCGCATAACCCACTTCTTCACCAGGACTTGGAGTCCCCATCGTGCCGCACGTGGACATTTCCTACTACAACCGGGAATTCACCGACGAGCAGAAGGAGCGGCTGGGCCGCGCCCTCGCCGACGTCGTCGTCGAGCACTTCTCGACCTACGACGGAGCCGTCTCCGTCTCCCTGCACCCCGTGGACCAGGAGGACTGGACCGAGCAGGTCTTCGAGCCCCGGATCACCGGCCAGAAGGACCGGCTGATCAAGGCGCCCGACTACCGGTCCGAGTAACCCCCTTCGTCCACCCCGACGGCCGCGACCCCGGCCGTAACCGCACCACGCGATCTTCTGAGAGGCACCCGCAATGACCGACTCCCTCGGCCCCCGACTCAAGGTCGGCGTCGTCGTCCCCTCCACCAACACCTCGGCCCAGCCCGAGCTGGAGGCCCTGCGGCCGCACCAGGTCACCAACCACATCGGCCGCATGGTCATCGGTGACGACTCGATGGTCGACGAGCCCGGGTTCGACCACGTGATGCACAGCATCCGCAACTCCACCCACCCGGCGATCAAGAGCGTGGTGAGCTGCAGCCCCGACACCGTGGTCATCGGCGTCTCCCCGGAGAGCTACTGGGACGGCCCCGCCTCCCACGAGCGCGTCCTCGCCTCCATGGGCGAGGCCGCCGGGGGCCTGCCCGTGATCATGAGCCCGGACGCGATCAACGCCGCGCTTGGCGCCTACGAGGCCCGCAAGGTCGCCGTCATCACGCCGTACCTGCCCGTCGGCGACGACTCCGTCAGCCGCTTCTTCAAGGACAGCGGCTACGACGTCGTCCGCATCCAGGGCCTGGGAATGCCCAGCCCCGCGAAGATCTCGCACGTCTCCGAGGCCGAACTCCGCGACGTCATCAAGGAGATCGACGGACCGGACATCGACGCGATCGTCCAGGTCGGCACCAACGTCGCCATGTCGCGCGTCGCCGCCCTCGCCGAGTTCTGGATCGGCAAGCCCGTCATCTCCAACAACACCGTCCTCTACTGGCACGCCCTGCGCCGCAACGGCATCCAGGACCGTGTCCACGGCCACGGCTCGCTGCTCTCCGAGCACTGACCCGCAGCCACCCGCCCGGGGGGGGGGGGGGGGCGGCCCCCCCCCCCCCCCCCCCCCCCCCCCCCGCGCCCCCCGCCCCCCCCCCCCCCCCCCCCCCCCCCCCCCCCCCCCCCCCCCCCCCCCCCCCCGT
>NZ_JBIWOU010000002.1:1351802-1360152 GCF_044767915.1 Streptomyces sp. NPDC101191 | reverse complement strand
GCGTCATATCGTGCCCGGCCGGGCGCCGAACGGTCTGCCTGTACGGTGCCCACGGCCCGGGGTGGGGGCCCCCCCACCACCCCCCCCCCCCCCCCCCCCGGGGGGGGGGCCCCCCCCCCCCCCCACCGCCCTCCCTCTGACCGATGGCCGCGGCCCGTCCCGACCGGCGGGCCGCGACAAACAGGAGAATTCCCGTGACCAGCACTGGCAGTAGCGAAGCGACCGCAACCGCACTGCGCCCCCACCAGGCGCCGCCCGAGGAACGGCTTCCCATCCTCAAACTGTTGGCGTTCACCGCCGCAGGCTTCCTGGCGATCATGACCGAGACGATGCCCGCGGGTCTGCTCCCGCAGATCGGGCAGGGCCTCGACGTGTCCGAAGGACTGGCGGGCCAGCTCGTCACCCTGTACGCCATCGGCTCCGTGGTCGCCGCGATCCCGGTGATCGCCGCGACCCGCAGCGTGCGGCGCCGGCCGCTGCTGCTGTGCGCCGTCGGCGGCCTGTTCGTCTTCAACACCGTCACCGCCCTGTCCACCCACTACGGGATCACGCTCGGCGCGCGCTTCGTCGCCGGCATGGCGTCCGGTGTCATCTGGGGCCTGCTCGCCGGCTACGCCCGCCGGCTGGTGCCCGAGCACCTGCAGGGCCGCGCCCTCGCGGTCGTCGGCGTCGGCCAGCCCATCGCGCTGACCGCCGGCGTCCCGCTCGGCACCTACCTCGGCTCCGTCACCAGCTGGCAGGGCGTCTTCTGGATCATGTCGGCGGTCGCGCTGGCCCTGATGATCTGGGTGCGCCTGCTGGTGCCGGACTTCCCGGGCCAGGCCGCCGAGCAGCGTCAGCCCATCCGCGAGATCTTCGTGACCCCGGGCATCCGCCCGATCCTCGCGGTGATCTTCCTGTGGATCCTGGCCCACAACATCCTCTACACCTACATCTCGCCCTTCATGAGCAAGGCCGGCCTCGGCGAGCGCGTCGACGTGATGCTGCTCGTCTTCGGGGCCACGGCCATCGTCGGCATCTGGCTGACCGGCATGTACGTCGACCGCAAGCTGCGCGTCCTGACCCTCGGGAGCCTGGCCGGCTTCGCCGCGGCCTCGCTGATCCTCGGCATCGGCTACTCCTCGCCGGTCGCCGTGGTCATCGGCGTCGTCGCCTGGGGTCTGACCTTCGGCGGCGCGCCCACCCTGCTCCAGACCTCCATCGCCGACGCGGCCGGCGACGGCGCCGACGTGGCCCAGTCGATGCTCGTCACCATCTTCAACCTGGCCGTGGCCGGCGGCGGTGTGGTCGGCGGTCTGCTCCTCGAGTCGTCCGGCGCCACCTCGTTCCCGTGGGTGCTGCTCGCCCTGGCCGTCCTGGCCTTCGCGATCGTCGGCACCGCCAAGGCGGGCTTCAAGCCCGGTCGTCGCGGCGCCTGACCAGCCCGTACGACCGTCGGCAGCCCGGCCCCGGGAGCGTGGGGGCCGGGCTTCCGGCATGCCCGGACGCCTCCGCTGCCGCGGTTCACGGGCGGGCGGTCCGCAGGAAACACGACAGTCATGTTTCGTTGCCTCCGTTTCCGTGCCGGAGGCGGTCCCGGTGCGAGACGATGGCGCTCCCATGTCCCCGACCCCGGAGCGTGCGATGCAGCCTCTGACGCGTCCGCACATCGTGGCGGCGGGGCTGCGTCTGCTGGAGCGCGAGGGCGCGGCCGGCCTCAGCATGCGCAAGCTCGCCGGCGAACTCGGCAAGGCCCCGGCGGCCGTCTACAAACACGTCAGCGACAAACGCGAGTTGATGTCGCTGATGTTCGACGAGGTGTCCCGGCGGATCGAGCTGCCGGACCCCGGCGACGACCCCCGTGCGTCCATCGTGGAAGCGGCGCAGAGCGCGCACCGGGTCCTGGAGGAGCACGGGTGGATCGCCACCGAGATGCTCGACGGACGCCTCCTCGGCGGCGCCACCTCGATGCGGCTCTCCGAGTTCATCCTGGACGCCCTCGTCCGCACCGGAATGAGCGACGCGCGGGCCGCGCGCCTGCACGTCGCCATCTGGGAGTACCTGGTCGGACACCTGGTCGCCGCCCGGGCGGGGGCGCCGGGACTGACCCCGTGCCCGGAGGCGCCGACCGGTGAGGGCGGCGCGGAGGACTATCCGACCGTGCGCCGGGTCGCCCCGCTCGCCGCCGCGATGAGCGACCAGGAGCGGTTCGCCACCGGGCTGCGGGCCCTGCTCGACGGCGCGTTCGCGGAGCCCCGGGACCCGCACGGCACGGGGGACGCCGAGGGTGCGCCGCCGGTCACCCGGTCCGCAGCTGGTGCGGCGGGGTGACCGCGCTCCGGGGCTGGTAGAGCAGGACCGGAGCCGCGGCCGTCTCCTCCTCCGGCGGGAAGTACCTGGCCAGCTCGTGCCGACCGCTGATCCGCAACTTCCGGTAGGAATGAGTGAGATGGGACTCGACGTTCCGCAGGCTCACCTTGAGCAGATGCGCGATGTCGCGGTTGCTCATCCCGCCCGCGGCCAGCTCGGAGACCTGCCGTTCGGTGGGGGTCAGCAGCGACTCCGTGGAGTCCTTGCGCGGATCGGGTCGCCCGCCCGCGAACCGCAGCTCTCGCTGCACCGCCTCGACCAGGCCGTCGGCACCGAGCGAGATGGCCAACTCGTTGGCCCGGTGCAGCAGTTCCCGGGTGCGCCGGGCCTTGCCGATCTGCCGGTGCGCCCGTCCCGCCTCGTACAGCGCATGGGCGAACAGCAGCGGCGTGGGGGCCGCTTCGAGGATCTCCATCGCCTGGTCCGCGAGTTGCAGCGCCTCCCGCCCGGAGCTCGCCCCGGACTGCGCGATCAGGGACCGGCCCAGCGCGAACGGCGCGTCCCAGCGACGCGCGAGCTCGGTCTCCTCCCGGGCGGCCCGCCGGGCGGCGGCCATGTTCCGCAGCGCCAGCTGGAGCGTGGCGCGGGTCGAACGCCAGGGCAGGATCGCCGGGTTGACCACACCCCTGCGCGTGAGCTCGTCCTCGCAGCGCGCGATCAGGGCGAGGCCGCGCTGCGCCTGGCCCAGCCGGCCCAGGGCGCGCCCGGCGCTGTGCAGGAGGTGCAGCCGCCACCAGGTCACGGGCTGCTCGCCGGGCAGCGGCGGGGCCTCGTCGAGCAGGGCGCCGGCCGCGGCGATGTCGTCCTTCTCCAGGGCCACGTCGATGAGGACGCTCCGGGCCAGCGCCCCCGCGTGGTACGGGGCGGCACCGATCCCGGTGAGCAGGTCGAGCGCCTGGACGGCGTCGTCCTCGGCGTCCGCGAGCAGTCCGCGGTGCAGTTGCACCAGGCCGCGTACGGCGAGGGCCTCGGCGATCCGGGTCGCGGTGCCCTCCGCGCGCGCCAGTCGTACCTCGGTGTCCATGTGCCGTCGGGCCTCGTCCACGTCGCCGGCCCACAGCAGGGCCAGCAGCGCGTGGTACCAGGTGGGGGAGCCGTACGGGGCGCGGGGCGCGGCCAGGAACCGGTCGGCGATCCGCCGTACGGCCTGCGCCGAGTCGCCCGCGGCGGTGCGCAGCAACAGGACCCGCTCCAGGCGGTCCTCGGCCTCGGCCTCGGCCCCGCACCCGGCCTCCGGGCCGGGCCGGTAGGTTCCCTCGTGGAGCCGGACGTGGATGAGCCGCTCGCGCAGCCGGGCGGCGGCGGACGGGTCCATGGTGCCGATCGCGGCGCGCGCGTCCTCCAGTACCTGGCGGGCGCAGGCCGGTTCGTCGAGCCGCAGCAGGATGTCGGACAGGCGCAGGGCCTCCTGGAGGCGCTCCGCGGGACCGAGCGGTCCCGCGGTGTGCGCGGTGAGCGCCCGGGCGGAGGCGGGCAGGTCCAATGCGGTGAGCGCCTGAATGCGTAACCCCTCGGCGTGGGCGGCGAGTTCGTCGGGCACCCCGTGCAGCACGGCCTTCTCGACGAGCCGCCGGGCGCCCGCGGGGTCCCGGCCGACCATGCCCTGCGCGGCCTCGAGCAGCAGCCGCACCATCCACGGCTCGTCGAGCCGGTGGGAGTGCAGCAGGTGTGCGGCCACGTCCTCGCAGGGGGCACTGCGGCGCCACATGTAGCGGGCGGCCAGCCGGTGCAGCTCGGCGCGCTCCGCGCACGGGATGTCCCGGTAGAGCAGCCCGGCGAGGAGGGGGTGGCGGAACGTCATGTCGTGCGGGCACAGCAGCCCCGACTCGGTGAGCCGCGACAGGCTGCGGCAGGCGTCCTCCGTGGGCACGCCGCACAGGTCGGCGAGGATGGCGGGGTCGAGGGGCGAGCCCAGGATGCTGGCCGCCCGGGCGATCTCCAGGCAGTGCGGGTCGAGCCGGCGGAGCATGCACATGATGCGCTCCTTGACCGCCTGCAGATGCCTCCGCTCGTCCGGCGGGTCGGCCGGGGAACGGCCGCCCGCGGCATCCGGGGACGGCCCCGCCCCGGACGCCGCCGTGCCCCCGGGACCGGCCGGGACGGTGCGTATCTGCTCGGTCAGCAGATAGGGGTTGCCGCCCGTGTCGGCGACCAGGGCGTCCACGGACTCGTGGTCGTGGCCGCACAGCGCGGCGGCCAGGTCGAAGGCGGCGCTCGGGCTGAGGTCGTGGAGATGGATGTGGCGGTCCGGGCGGACCCCCTCCATGAACTCGACCAGGAGGTGCTGGTCGCTGGCCGGTTCGCCGCAGCGCTTGGTGGCGAGCAGGACGACCGGGAGGTTGTCGAGCCGGCGGCTGAGGAAGCCCAGCCACAGCAGGGACTTCCGGTCGGCGTGCTGGACGCAGTCGACCGTCAGCAGGATCGGGGTGCGGCGCGCGGCCCGGCCCACGCCCGCGCAGAGCTCGGCGAGCAGCGGGTAGTCCGGCTCGGCGGGCCCGCCGGCGGGCCCGGCGCTCGACGCGAAGGCCCGCTCCCAGCCCTGTGCCGTCTCGGGCAGCGTGCCGAGGAGCTGGTGCACGACGCCCAGGGAGAAGCGCTGTTCGGTGGGGGAGGCCGTGGCGGAGAACACGACCATGCCCATTTCACGGGCGGTCTCCTCGGCCCAGCGCAGGAGCGAGGTCTTCCCCGTGCCGATGATCCCCTCCACCAGCGCGACCGCGCCCGTTCCCGCGGTCGCGGATTCGAGCATCTCGGTAATGATCTTGGATTCTTCGCTCCTGCCGAACAGTTCCCGGGGCACCGCCCTACACCTCCTGCCAGAACAGCGAACTCACGACGACGAGACGACGAGACGACGCGACCACGTGCCGACGACGCGACGCGATGACCGAACGGCGAACCGACCCGACGACCGGCTCGGCGAACCGCGCGCCGGAACCCGCGCGGTCAAGGCCGTCTTCCGGTCACGGCCACGTCGTTTCCGCCCTGGCAGAAAGGGCTTCCTCAGACGGTGTGGAGGTAAATGCGGTTCCTCCACTACGACCCCCCGATCACCGGTGAACGGCGTACACCTCCGATGCGCCCCGACGCTAGCACGGCCCCCTCGCGAATTTGTACAACCCCTTCCGCCCGAAGGAATCGAAGCGTGTTCCTTCGGCCATTGCTTCGGTCCCACCGTATTGATGTACGTGGGTACCGCACGGGTACGGTCTGCACGGCATTGCGGTGGTGACCGGTGAGCCGAACGGAAAAGGCTCCGCCGGGACCTGACATATTCGCCCGCGGCCTATTGGCGGAAATCTGATGGAAGGATCGGTGCTCGCGTGACCGCGACCAGCGAGGAGCTTCGCCCGTTATGGGCCGTCCGCCCGGCACGGCCGCCGCGGCCGGCCGCAGACCCGCCCCAGGGCGGCCGCATCGAACAGTTCGTGCTGACCCTGACCGGCCTGCTGCCCCTGGTCTACGAGCAGGCCTGGCAGAGCGTGCTGGGCCCCGGTTTCCGCCTGGAGACGGTGGACTGGCGGGCCACCCGCCCCCAGGTGCAGGACGCCCGCCTCGCCGAGCGGCTGGCCCGGGAGGCGGCCACCGGACTGCCCCTCGACCGCGGGCCGTGGACCCACGCCACCCTCATCCGGCGCGACGACCGGACCTGGACCTTCGCGTGGCGGTACGCCCGCGAGCTGACGGACCGCCGAGCCGGGCTCCGGCTCCTCGACCGGGCCACCGAGGCCTACGCCGTCCTGCTGCGCGGCGGCCCGCCGCCCGTCCCGCCGCGCACCGACGACCTGCTCGCGGGTCCGGTGGGCCGATGACCGGCGACACATCGGTGCGGCTGTTCTGTCTTCCCTTCGAGGGCGTCTCGGCCGGCGTCTACCTGCCCTGGGCCGAGGCCGTCGGCCCCGCCCTCGTCGTCACGCCCGTGGAGCTCCCCGGCCGCGGCCGCCATCCGCGCACCCGCCCGTGCGGCGCTCTGGAGCCGCTGCTCGCCGAGATCATCCCGTACGTGGCCCGCATGTGCGACCGGCCGTTCGCGCTCTACGGGCACGGCTTCGGCGCCCTCCTCGCCTACGAGATCGCCGCCCGGCTCGAATGGGAACACGACGCCGTGGCCGAGCGGCTCTACGTGTCGGGCTCCGGGATGCCGCACCGGCCGGTGCCCGAGCGGGCGGTCGGCCACCTCCCCGACGCGGCGATGATCCGCCGGCTCCGCGAGCGCGGCCGGATGCCCCCGGTCGACTCCGACCCGCGCCGAGCGGCCCGGGCGCTGACCGCCCTGCGCGCCGACCTCACCGTCATGGAGGCCTACCGCCGCGACCCGCGCCACGTCGTGCACTGCCCGGTCACCGCGCTGGGCGGACAGCGGGACCGCAGCGTCACCGGGGCGGACCTGGCCGGCTGGCGCCGCTGCACCCGGCGGGCCCTGCGCGTGGAGAGCCTGCCCGGAGACCACTACTTCCCGCTCACCGCGAGGCGGGAGCTCCTGGGTGTCTTCGCGCGCGACCTGATCCGCCCGCCGGCGGCCCGCCGGCTGCTCGCGGCGGCGGCCGGGTACTGACGGGACCGCCGACTCCGCCGACGCGCGGCGGCGGCCGGGCCCGGAGGGGTGCCGCCCGCGTCCCCCGGCGGACCGCCCGGCCGCGCCGTCCGCCGCCCGTCGACGTGCGCCCGCAGGCCGGCACCCCGCGGACCGCCCGGCCGCGCCGCCCGCCCACGTGCGGCCGCCGCCACCGGCCGCCACCCGCGTACCGCCCGCGCCCCGCCCGCCGGTTCCGGAATCGGCAACAAAGATTGCCCGCGCCGCGCGGCGTCCACATCCTGGCCGCCGGAGGTGACCGTATGACACCCACACACCGCGCCCAGGACCTCGACGGCGAGGCCTGCGGCGCCGAGCCGGAGCACGAGGCGGAACTGCACTCCGGCTTCCTGGCGGACGCGGCGCACTGGCTGCGGGGCCTGCTCGGGCCCGAGGACCGGGTATCGGCGGCGGTCCGCCGGGTCCTCGACGTCGGCAGCGGGCCGGGCGTCGCCGCATGCGTCCTGGCCGAGGCCTTCCCGCGGGCCGAGGTCGTCGCCGTCGACCGGTCCGCCGAACTCCTCGCCCGGGCCGAGACCCGCGCCGCCGAGCAAGGGCTGAGCGGGCGGATCACCACCCGGCGGGCCGAACGGCCCGAGGAGTTCAGCCGGCTCGGCCCCGCAGACCTCGTCTGGACCGGAAACGTCTGCCGCCACCTCGGCGACCAGCAGGCGGCCCTGCGGAGCCTGGCGTCCGCGCTGCGGCCCGGCGGCATCCTCGCCGTCGCGGAACGCGGACTGCCGCCCCGCTTCCTGCCCCGCGACATCGGCATCGGCCGGCCAGGACTCCAGGCCCGCCTCGACGCGCACCTGGAGGAGCGGTTCGCCGCCGGACGGGCCGGGCTGCCGGGCGCCACCTCCGTGGTCGAGGACTGGCCCTGTCTGCTGGCCTCCGCCGGGCTCGTACCCACCGGCACCCGCACCTTCCTTATCGACTTCCCCGCACCGCTCGACCTCGCCCCGCGCCGGCATCTGCACACCCGGCTGCGCCGCGTCCTCGACGAACTCGGCGAGCGGCTCGACCTCGTCGACCGGTTGACCGTCGAACAGCTCCTCGACGGCGACGCCTGTACGGGCATCCTGTGGCGCCCCGACGCCTTCTACCTCTCGGCGGTCACCGTCCACACCGCCCGGTTGTGCCGGGTCCGGTCCTGACCTTTTCCCGTACGGCGGTACCCGCCCGCCGAAGCGGTCGGTCGCACGCATCCGGAATATGCCGCAACACCGCCGGACTTTCCCCTCGAACGGCCCGCCAACCGATTCCGTTCCCGTACTCCCGCGCCTTCTTCTCCTAATTTCCTTAGCAGTCCGGACGGGGCCCGGCGGGGCCCCCCCCCGGCCGCGCCCCCAGTCCCCGGGAGCCGTGGAAGAACCCCGGCCGCGATTAATCTGGCAGCCCAAACGGCGCACCCAAAGTATGGCCACAACC
>NZ_JBIWOU010000002.1:620648-1351792 GCF_044767915.1 Streptomyces sp. NPDC101191 | reverse complement strand
CCCCAACCCCGCGTTAGTTCCCCCGCACCCGCCCCCCCACCCTTGTCAGGGCCTGAACGCCCGCCCCGTTTTCACCAATTTCCTTACCCTGCCCGGCGGGCCGGGGGGGTCCCCGCGGGGGCCCGTCTCCGCATGTCCGCGTGACCGTAGGAAGACCCCGGTCGCAGATTCTTCGGTCAGCCCTACGGTCGCACCGTATTGAGGCCCTCACCCCCGCACTTCTACGTTCCTTCCCAGAGCGGCCGCCCCGGAGGATCCGGAAAGCGGACGGGGCGCGGAAGAGAGACGGAGGACGCGTGAAGATACGGATTCTGGGCCCGCTGCACGCCGAGGCGGACGGGGCACCGGTCGTCCCGACGGCGGCGAAGACGCGCCAGATCCTGGCGCTCCTCGCCCTCCACCCGGGACAGCTCGTACCCGTGGCCACCCTCCAGGAGGAGCTGTGGGGGACGGCGCCGCCGCGCAGCGCGCACACCACCTTCCAGACCTACGTCCTGCGGCTGCGGCGCGGCCTCGCCGACGCGCTCGGCGGTCCCGACGGACCGGCCCGCGCCCGGCGGCTGCTCGCCACCGGCCACGGGGGCTATCTGCTCCGGGTCGCCGAGGAGGACATCGACGCCTTCGCGTTCCAGCGGGCCGCCCGGGCCGGCCACGCGGCCTTCGCGGAGGGTGACAGCGCTGGCGCCTCCCGGCTGCTGCGCGAGGCCCTCGCGCTCTGGCGCGGACCGGTGCTCGTGGACGTACGGGCCGGCTCGGCGCTGCGGATCCACGCGGCCGCCCTGGAGGAGAGCCGGCTGCTCGCCACCGAACGCCGCGTCGACGCCGAGCTCCGCCTCGGGCTGCACGCCGAACTCCTCGCCGAACTCGTCGAGCTGACGGAGCGCCATCCCGCGCACGAGCGTCTGTACGCCCAGGCCATGGTGGCGTTCTACCGCTCCGGGCGGCAGACCGCGGCCCTCGACCTCTACCGCAGGCTGCGCCGGCGGCTGATCGAGGACCTCGGCCTGGAGCCCGCCCCGCAGCTCCAGCGCCTGCACCAGGCGATGCTCTCGGTCGATCCCCGGCTCGACACGCTCGCCCAGGGCGGCCCGCCCATCCCCACCTTCGACCTGTACGCGGCCTGAGCGCCGCACCCAGGACACCGAGCACCCACAGAAGAGGTGACACAGTGACGGAACGGACCCCCACCCTCTACGAATGGGCCGGCGGCGCCGAGGCGCTGGAACGGCTCACGGAGGAGTTCTACCGGCGCGTCCGCAAGGACGACGTCCTCGCGCCGCTCTTCCGGTACATGGACGACGACCACCCGCAGCACGTCGCGACCTTCCTCGGCGAGGTGCTCGGCGGCCCCGAGCGCTACACCGAGCACCACGGCGGCTACCCCCACATGGTCTCCCGGCACCGCGGTCGCGGCATCAAGCCGGAGCAGCGGGCGCGCTGGGTGGAGCTGATGCTGGAGGCCATGGACGTCGTCGGCCTCCCCCAGGACGCGGAGTTCCGCTCGGCGTTCATCGGCTACATCGAGTTCGGCTCGCGCCGCGCCATGGCCAACTCCCAGCCCGACGCCGGTCCGTCGAGCCGCACCACCATCAAGAAGTGGGGCTGGGGCGAGGCCGTCCCCGGTGATGACTGACCCGGCCGCCGCAGTGACCGGGACCCGGAGGCGGCCCCGCCCGACCCCGCCCGCACGTCCCGGTATCGGCAACAAATGTTGTCCTTCCGCCACGCTCGGTTCCAGCATGGGGACCAGAAGTGATCACCGTGATCGAGCGGATCGCCGAGGCGTCCGTCCTCCGCGGACGGCCGCCGCGAGGGACCGGCGGCGGCGTACTCCGAACGCCCGGCGGACCGGCGCGCACCCGCCCTGATCCGTACCCCCGTGAACCATCCGGACAAGGAGTTCGACCATGCCTTCGACCACCCCGCGCCGCCCCGGCGGCAGCCGATGAGCGTCCAGACCGAGGCCCACGAGGCCGCCTCCCCCAAGGCGAGCGACCGGCTGCCGTTCGCGGTCTACCTCCTCGCGTTCAGCCTGTTCGCGATGGGAAGCGCCGAGTTCCTGCTCGCCGGAGTCCTCCCGGACATCGCCGACGACCTGCACATCTCGCTCTCCTCGGCCGGCGCGCTGATCTCCGCCTTCGCCATCGGCGTGGTCATCGGCGGACCGCCGCTGGCGGTCCTCACGCTGCGCTGGCCGCGCCGGACCACCCTGGTGGTCTCGCAGGTCCTGTTCGCGGTCTGCGTGGCGATCGGCCTGGTCACCGACGACTTCACCGTCCTGATCGTCACCCGCTTCCTGTGCGGTCTGGCCTACGCCGGGTTCTGGGCGGTCGCCGCGGTCACCGCGATCGGACTCGTCACCCCCGACCGCACCGCCCGCGCCTCCGGCGTCGTCGTCAGCGGACTCTCCATCGCCATGGTCGGCGGCGGCCCGGCCGGCGCCTTCCTCAGCCACTTCACCGGCTGGCAGGGCGGATTCTGGGCGGTGGTCGCCCTCACCGTCCTCGGCGCGGTCTCGACGGCCGTCGCCGTCCCCGCCACCCGGGCGGCCCAGGAGCCGAGCGTGCGCCGCGAACTGCGCACCATGCGTCAGCCTCAGCTGTGGGTCGTGTACGCCGCGACGCTGCTCAGCACCGCCGCGTACATGATCTCGTACAACTACCTGGCGGCCTTCCTCACGGACATCACCGGGGTGGACTCGGTCTGGGTGCCCCCGATCCTCGTCCTGTTCGGCATCGGAGCCTTCGTCGGCCTGTCCATCGGCGGCCGGATCGCCGACGGGCGCCCGCACCACGCCTTCCTCATCGGGGCCGGCGGCATCCTCGTCACCTCGGTGCTGCTCGCCCTGCTCGCCGACCACCCGATCGCCGTCATCGTCCTGGTCCTGCTCCTCGGCGTCGCCGGCTTCGTGCTCAACCCGGCCATCTACGGGCGGGTGTTCACCGTGGCGGCCGAGGCACCCACGCTCGCCGGGGCCACCGCCGTCTCCATGTTCCAGCTCGGCATCAGCCTGGTCCCCGTCCTCGCGGGCGTCGCCCTCGGGGCCGGAGCCGGACTGACGTCCATCCCCTGGCTGGGCGCAGGCCTGGCCGTACTCACCGTCCCGGTCGTCCTCATCGACCGGACGATGGCCCGCAACCGGGCGCGGAACCCGCAGACCGGCGAGAACTGACCTCGCCCCTCCGCTCCACGGTCCGCGCTCCCCGTCCCCGTCCGAAGACCGGAGCCGCGGAGGAATTCTCCCCCGGAATTCCTCCGCGCGCTCCTTCAAGGAGGATTCCATGGACAACGAACTCGGTTACGAACTCGGGAACTGGGTGGTGTCGCAGATCCAGAGCCCGGACCGTCCCACGCAGACGACGTTCACGCTTCTCGACCAGGAATGGGAGCTCCTCCCCGAGGTATTCCCGCCCTACACGGACCCCGGCCCGGGACTCTTCGCCTCCTGGGTGCCGTACGAGAAGGGCATCCGCTTCCTGGAGATGGGCTGCGGTGCGGGGATCTCCGCGGTGGTCGCCGCACAGCGCGGTGCCGAGCACGTGGTCGCCCTGGACATCAACCCGGCCGCGGCGGAGAACACCCGCCGCAACGCCGCCCGGCACGGCGTGGCCGACCGGGTGACGGCCCTGGCGAGCGACCTCTTCGACGCCCTGGAGCCCGCCGAGCCCTTCGACCTCGTCTTCTGGAACACCCCGTTCATCGAGGCGCCCGAGAGCCGCCCCTACGCCGGCCAGATCGAGCGCGCGGTCTTCGACCCCGGCTACGAGATGGTGCGCCGCTTCTTCCGTGACGTGCGGTCCCACCTGGCCCCGAACGGACGGGTCTACCTGGGCACCAGCGAGGCCATGGGCAACCGGGACAAGATGCTGCGGGCCGCCGCCGACGCCGGGTTCGAGGGCCACCGGCACCGCAGCGAATCCGTGGAACTGCCCGCGGCGGACTTCCCCGCCTCCCCGGTGGTCGCGGCCCACACCAATGAGCGCGGAATCGTCGACATGGATTTCACGATGTACGAGTTCCTGCGCCGCTGACCCAGCACCTGTCCAGACGAATTCGATTCACGACCGGGCGGACTCGACCGCCCCGGAAGAGGGGAATGTCATGAGCGTCAACGGGAACGCGAACGCCACCGGCTACGACGTCGTCATCGCCGGAAACGGAGTCCTCGGACTCTCGCTCGCCTGGGTCCTGGCGCAGCGGGGACAGCGCGTCGCGGTGCTCGGCCAGCCACACCGGCCGTGGGCCGGATCGGCCGCCGCCGGAGCCATGCTCGGCAGCTTCGGCGAGGTCACCACCTCGCTGCTCGCCACCGAGCACGGCCGCGCCAAGCTCGAACTCGGCATCGAGGCGGGCAAGTTGTGGCCGCAGTGGATCGCGGAGCTGGAGGCGGACACCGAGGGCGCCCCCGTGAAGACCGCCGACGGCACCACCGTCATCCTCAACACCATCGGCACCGCCGAGATCGACGACGCCAACTACAACGCCATCCAGGCCGAACTCACCCGCTACGACGAGCCCTTCGAGAACGTCGAGCCGGCCGACCTCGACTGGGTGGACGCCGAGCCGATCTCCCGCCCGCTCAAGGCCTTCCACATACCCGGCGAGCACGCCGTCAACGCCGCCGCCCTGCTGGAGCGTCTGGAGCAGGCGGCCGTCCGGGCCGGCGCCACCCTCGTCCCCGAGTTCGCGACCCGCGTCGTCCACCAGGGTGAGCGGGTGACCGGCGTCGTCACCACCTCCGGACGGACGATCAGCGCCGACCACGTGACGCTCGCCGCCGGCGCCCGCAGCCAGGAGCTGCTCGACAGCCTGCCCGTCGGCCCCCGCATCCCCCGCCTGGTCAGCGGCTACGGCGTCTCCTCGCTGATCCGGACCGCCGACGGCACCAACCCCGACAGCGTCATCCGGACCCCGAACCGCTCCTTCGCCTGCGGTCTGCACGTCGTGCCCCGCGGCGACGGCCACGTCTACGTGGGCGCCACCAACGTCATCTCCGTGGAGCCGCGCGACACCGCCGAGATGCGCGACCTGGTCTTCCTCCTCCAGTGCGCCCACCGCCAGGTCCGCCGCAACCTCTGGAACAGCGACGTCGCCAAGGTCCAGGTCGGCAACCGCCCCGTGTCCATGGACGGCTTCCCGCTGCTCGGCCACGGCGGCATGCACGGCCTGTGGATCATGACCGGCACCTACCGCGACGGTCTGCACCTCTCCCCGCTCCTGGCCCAGGACTTCGCCGCCCGGATCCTGGGCGAGCAGCACCGGACCGAGCTCGACCGCTTCGCGCCGGTGCGCCAGCCCTATCGGACGGGCACCCGCGAGGAGATCGTCGACGTCCTCATCGACCACCAGATGGGCATCGGTTACGAGCAGGACTGGACGATCCCGGTCGAGTGGCACCAGTGGATCGAGATGGACCTGCGGCCGGCCACCCTCGCCTGGGCGAACGAGCTCGACCCGGAGTTCACCCCGCCGGCCGAGCTCCTCTTCGCCTCCCGCTTCGACCCCGAGCTGGTCAGCCTGCTCCGCAAGTACTACGCGACCTGCCGCGAGAACAGCTGACCCGCCCGCCCGGGCCCCGCCCGCTTCCTCCCTCCGCAGTACCGGAGACCCCTCGAGAAAGGACAGTCCCATGGCAGTCGAGGCGATCGACCCGCCCGGCCTTCCCAAGCCCTACGGCTGGCGCCAGCTGGCCGTAGGCACCGGCAGCCGCGTCGTGTTCCTGAGCGGCCAGACCCCGCGCACCGCCGACGGCGAGCCGGTCGGCATGGGAGACCTCGCGGCCCAGACCGAGCAGATCTACCTCAACATCGCCACCGGCCTCGAGGCCGCCGGCGCCACCTTCGACGACGTCCTCCGCCTGACCATGTACGTCGTGGACTGGTCGCTCGACAAGTGGGAGGCGATCACGGCCGGCGCCGAGCGCGCGGCGGCCAAGCTGGGCGCCGACGTCATCCGGCCCACCACCCTGGTCGGGGTGGCCACCCTCGCCGAACCCGACTTCCTCATCGAGATCGAGGCGACCGCCATCGCCTCCTGACCGACCTTCCCGCACACGCGTGAGGCCCCGCCGGAACCGGCGGGGCCTCACGCGTGTGCCTGCGGTCAGCGCTGCTTGGCGAGCAGGTCGTCGATCACCGTGGCGACCGTCTCCGGCGCGGGCAGTGCGGGGTGGTGGCTCGTGGTGCCCGTGGTGGGGTCGAAGCCGTCGTGCCACTCGGGCTCGTTGACCAGGCCGCCGTCCTCGCGGATCCGCGCGATGTTCCGCTGGACGGCCGGCTTGTGCCACATCTTGGCGCCCATCACCGGGAAGTACACGACCGGGTAGTCCACCGAGAGCGCCACCGTCATCAGCCGGTTCGGCGCGGCACCGCCCGCGGCGGCCGCGAGGGTGTGGGCGGTGGCGGGCAGGACGGCGAGGATGTCGTGGTCACCGGCGAGCCGGGACGGCTTGTCCGTCGGCCAGTCCGCCGGGGAATCCCCGTACACCACCCGCTCGGCGAAGAGTGCCAAACTCTCGGGCGAAAGGAACGACGTGGCGGTGTGCGTGAGCAGAACCGTGAACGTGCTGCCCGCGATCTGCCGGCGCATCGCCTCGATATAGGACGGAAGCCGGGTCACCGCAATCGATCCGGTGGCGCCGACCAGTATGCGTTTCCCGGGCGTGGCCGGGGAGTTCTGAATTCCCATGCCCCGATGATGTCGCCGTGCTCCCGGCGCCGGTCAATGGCCCAGCCCCCGGTACGGCGGGGGAGTCCAGCGCCGGTCCAGCGGCCGTCGAGTGCGGGCCAAACCCTACGGTCGTCCCTACGGTCCGACCGTATTGAGGCCGTTTGCCGCCCCTCCTAACCTCCCTTTTCGTATAGGAATTCGAAAGCCCGTCAGGGCGACTGATGAAAAGGGGCGGACCTCGATGGAGGATCTTTTCGCGGAGCTGCGCGGCGGGGCCGGCCACCCCCGCCTGGACGACACCCGGCTGCCCGAGCTCAAGCCGCAGCCGGAGCGCCGTCACGAACCCTTCCCCCTCACCGACATCCAGCAGGCCTATCTGATCGGCCGGCACAAGGGCCTGGAACTCGGCGGCATCTCCAGCCAGTACTACCTGGAGTTCGACTGTCCCGCCCTCGACCCGGACCGGCTGACCGAGGCCCTGCGGAAGGTCGTCGCACGCCACGACGCGCTCCGCACGGTGGCCGGCCCCGACCAGACCCAGCGGGTCCTCCCCGCCGACGAGCTGCCGCCGTACGTCATCGGCGTCACCGATCTGCGGGGAGGGAGCGCCGAGGACCTGGTCACGGCCGTGGACCGGATCCGCGCGGAGATGACCGAGCAGGTGCTGCCCGTGGACCGGGCGCCGCTGTTCGACGTCCGCCTCACCCTGCTCGACGGCGACCGGGTCCGGCTGCACCTCGCCGTCGACCTGCTCTTCCTCGACATGCGCGGCCTGTACCGCTTCCTCGGCGAATGGCGCCGCCACTACGACGAGCCCGGCCTGAACCCGGAGCCGCCGGAGCTGTCGTTCCGCGACTACGTCCTCGCGCAGGAGGAACTGCGCGACGCCACCCTGGGCCAGGAGGCCGCCGCGTACTGGTCGGACCGCCTCGGCACCCTGCCGCCCGCGCCCGAACTGCCGCTGGCCGCCGCGCCCGAGCAGCTCGGCACCCCCCGGTTCGTACGGCACCGGGCGCTGCTCGCGCCCGAGCGCTGGACGGCGCTGCGCGAGGCCGCCGGCCGGCACGGACTCACCCCCTCCGGCCTGTTGCTCGCGGCCTACGCGGAGGTGGTGCGGACCTGGTCGCGGCGCCAGGAGTTCACCCTGACCGTGACCCAGTTCCACCGGCTCGGGCTGCACCCGCAACTCGACGAGATCATGGGCGACTTCCTGGCGCCGAGCCTGCTCGCCGTCGGCGGCCGGGCCGAGGACACCTTCGCGCAGCGCGCCCAGGAGCTGCAGCGGCGCTCTCTGGAGGACCTCGCGCACTCCACCTACGGCGGCATCCGGGTGCTGCGCGACCTGGCCCGCCGCAAGGACGACGGCCGGGCCGCCATGCCCGTGGTCTTCTCCAGCACGCTCGGCGCCTCCGACGGGGGCCGCCTGGAAGCCTTCGGCGAACTGGTCCACGACCACAGCCGGACCCCGCAGGTGTGGCTGGAGAACCAGATCCTCGAACGCGACGGCCGGCTCTCCGTGAACTGGAACGCCGTCGAGGGCCTGTTCCCCGAGGGCACCCTGGAGGCCATGTTCGACGCGTACCTGACGCTGCTCGACCGCCTCGTCGACGACGCCGCCGTCTGGGACGCCACCCGGGGGATCGTGCCGCTGCCCGCCGCGCAGGCCGAGGAGCGGGAGCGCGCCAACGACACGGCCGAGGACATCGGGCCGGCCCTGCTGCACGAGCTGGTCGCCGAGGCCGCCGCGCGCCGTCCCGACGCGGTCGCGGTCGTCACGCCCGGCACGGAGACCACGTACCGCCGCCTCACCGAGGATGCCCACCGCATCGCGCACCGGCTGCTCGAAGGGCCAGGAGCCGAGCCGAACGAGATCGTCGCCGTGTCCATGCGGCCGGGCGCCGCCCAGTACTCCGCGCTGCTCGGCGTGCTGCACTCCGGCGCCGCCTACGTGGCCATCGACCCCGAACTGCCCGAGGAGCGCCGCCTGAAGCTGCTGGCCCGATGTTCCGTGCGGGCCGTGGTCACCGAGCCGGAACTGCGCGACCGCCTGACCTGGCCGGCCGGCGTCACGGTGGTGACCGCCGAGGACGAGGCCACCCTCACCTGCTCCGCCGAGCGGCCGAAGTCCCGACAGGGCCACGACGACCTCGCCTACGTCATCTTCACCTCGGGCTCCACCGGCGAGCCCAAGGGCGTGATGATCACCCACCGCAGCGCCGCCAACACCGTGCAGGACATCAACCGGCGCTTCTCCGTGGGCGAGGACGACCGGACCATGGCACTCGCCCCGACCGGCTTCGACCTGTCGGTCTACGACCTCTTCGGCGTCCTGGGCGCCGGCGGCACCGTCGTCGTGCCCGACCCGGCGCGCGGCAACGACATCGCCCACTGGTCGCAGCTCATCGGCCGCTACGGCGTCACCATCTGGAACAGCGTGCCCGCCCCCATGCGCATGTGGATCGACTCGCTCGGCGACGGGGGAGTGCCGCGCGGCTGCCGGCTGCGGCTCGCCCTGCTCAGCGGCGACTGGATCCCCGTCGACCTGCCGGAACGCATCCGGGAGAAGATCCCCGCGATGCGGGTGATCAGCCTCGGCGGCGCCACCGAGGGCTCCATCTGGTCGATCCACCACCCGATCGACGACGTGCGGCCCGACTGGGCGAGCATCCCGTACGGCAAGCCGCTCGCCAACCAGACCATGCACGTGTTGAACCAGTGGCTGGAACCCTCCCCGGTCGGCGTCACCGGTGAGATCCACATCGGCGGCACCGGCGTGGCCCAGGGCTACCTCGGCGATCCCGAGCGCACCGCCGAACGCTTCCTCGTCCACCCGGTCACGGGCGAGCGGATCTACCGCACCGGCGACCTCGGCCGCTACCTGCCCGGCGGTGACATCGAGATCCTCGGCCGCGAGGACTTCCAGGTGAAGATCAACGGCTACCGCGTCGAGCTGGGCGAGATCGAGGCCGCCCTGCTCCGCCGGCCCGGGGTGAGCAGCGCACTCGTCACCGCGCCCGCCCACGCCCGTACCGGCCAGCGCCAGATCGCCGCCTACGTGGTGCCCGAGCCCGGGGCCGAACCGGACCCGGCCGAACTGCGCGAGGCACTCGGCGCCGTGCTGCCCGGCTACATGGTGCCCAGCCGCTTCCTGACCCTGGACGCCCTGCCTCTCACCGCGAACGGAAAGATCGACCACAAGGCGCTGCCCACGCCGTGGAACGACGACTCCGACACCGCCTCCGAGAGGGTCGCGCCCCGCAGCCGGGTCGAGGAGCGCCTGTTCACGCTCTGGTCCCAGCAGCTCGGCCACGGCGACTTCGGCGTGGAGGAGGGCTTCTTCGACATCGGCGGCGACTCCCTGCACGCGGTCGGCCTGCTCGCGCTGCTGCGCACCGAGTTCGGCCTCGAGGCCGACACGGAGCAGGAGATGGTCGAGGGGCTGTTCATGAACGCCTCCATCGCCTCGTTCGCCGAACTGATCGTCACCGTCGAGGAGTCCGCAGCGTGACCACCACACCCGATCCCGTCGCGACCGTCCGCGAATGGGAGTACGTGATCGTCGGAGCGGGCTCGGCCGGCGCCGTGACCGCCGCCCGGCTCGCCGCCCGCGGCTCCGGACCGGTCCTGCTCCTGGAGGCCGGCGAGGACCAGCCCAGTCCCCGCGACCGCTCCCACCCGCTGGCCGACGCCGGACGGCTCGTGCTGGCCGGCCACAACTGGGACTACCGCGCCAACCTGCGCACCAGCGGGCGCCTGGAAGACCTCGTCGAGGGCCGCACCGCAGCGGCGGAGCCCACGGCGGCCACGGGCGGCCGGGTGCCCGCGCGGGCCCTGTGGGAACGCTTCCCCTACCAGCTCGGCAAGGTCGTCGGCGGCGGCTCCGCCGTGAACGGCGCCATCGCCCTGCGCGGGCTGCCCCGCGACTTCGCCGCCTGGGAGGCCGCCGGGAACCCGGACTGGTCCTGGGAGCGCGTGCTGCCCTTCTACAAGGAGATCGAGAACGACGCCGACTTCCCGGGCCGGCTGCACGGCGACAGCGGACCGCTGCCGATCCACCGCACCCCGCGCGACCAGGTGCACGCGCTGGACGCCGCCTTCTGGGAGGAGTGCAACCGGCAGGGCGTCACCGACCTGCCCGACCTCAACGCCGGTGACGAGGCCGGCGTCGGCCCGATACCCGGCAACGCGGTGGACGGCGAACGCATCGACGCCTCCACCGCCTTCCTTGCCGGCGCCCGCGACCTGCCCGACTTCCACCTGCGCAGCGGCGTCCGGGTCACCCGGGTGCTGTTCGAGGGCAACCGGGCCGTCGGCGTCGAGGCCGAACTCGACGGCGCGCTCACCACCGTCCGCGCGCGGCACGTCGTGCTCAGCGCCGGGGCCGTCGGCACCCCCGTCATCCTCCAGCGCTCCGGAGTCGGCGCGGCCGGGCTGCTCGGGGCCCTCGGCATCACCCCCGTCGCCGACCTGCCGGGCGTCGGCCGCGACCTGGTGGACCACCCCTCGGTCGTCATCTGGTCCAAGCCGGCCGACGGCGTCTGCACGCCCGGCCTGCCCTGGCGGCAGGTCGCGGCCCGCATGAGCAGCGGCTTCGACGAGGACGTGGACATCCAGGTGGGCCTGCTCAACAACGTGGAGAGCCACACCATCCCCGGCTTCGTCGACCGGCTCGGCTGGCCGCTCGTCGTCGGCATCTCGGTGATGCTGCTGCGCCCGCGCTCCCGGGGCCGGGTCTTCCTCGACAGCGCCGACCCGTACGCGGCGCCCGTCATCGAGCTGGGCATCGGCACCGACCCCGAGGACGTGGAGCGGCTCTGCCACGGCGTGCGCCGGGCCTGGGGCTTCCTGCGGTCCCCGGGCCTGTCGAGCCGGCTGACCAGGACGCAGTTCTGGAGCGACCGGATGATCGCCAACGACGGCGTCGTGCGCAGCGGCGTCCGCCACATCATGAACCCCGGCTGGCACGCGGCCGGTTCGTGCCGGATGGGGCCGGAGACCGACCCGTGGGCGGTCGCCGACCAGGACGGGCGGGTGCACGGCACCGAGAACCTGCGGATCGCCGACGCCTCGCTCTTCCCCGCCATCCCGAGCGCCCCCACCAACCTGACCACCCTGATGCTGGCCGAGAAGCTGGCCCGGAGCACCAAGGAGTGACCGTGCAGCCCCCATCCAGGCCGCCCGTGCGGCTCTACTGCTTCCCGCACGCCGGGGCGACCTCCCTCGTCTACCGCGGCTGGCAGGCGCTCGGCGAGCCGCATCTGCTGGTCCGGGGCGTGGACGCGCCCGGCCGCGGCACCCGCCGCCAGGAACGCAAGGCCGCCGGCTTCCACGCGCTCGTCCGGTGCATGGCCGAGCAGGTCGTGGCCGATCTGCTGACCGAGCGGGAACGGACCCCCGGCCTGCGCTGGGCCACCTTCGGGCACAGCTTCGGCTCGACCACGAGCCTGGCGGTGGCCGCGGAGGTGACCCGGCAGGTCGGCGTGGCGCCGGAGCGGGCCGTGCTGTCCGGGGCGGTCCCGCCCCGGCTCCAGCGGCCCGGCCCGCTGCTCGACTCCGTACCCGACGAGGAGCTGCTGGCCCGGACCGCCGCCGACGGCGGCACCCCTCCGGCCGTGCTCGCCGATCCGACCATGAGCCGCATCCTGCTGCGGATGCTCCGTGAGGACGACGCCGTGCGGGCCGAGTTCGCCACCGAGGCGGCCGGGCTGCGGGTGGACTTCCCGCTCACGCTGATCGGCGCCCGCGAGGACGTGCACGCCCCGCCGGAGAAGGTCTGGCAGTGGGCAGCGCACAGCTCGGTACCGGCCCGCCGGGTGGAGATCGACGGCGGCCACTTCGCGGCCGTCCAGCGCCCCAAGGACACCCTCGCCGGCATCGTCGACGACATCGACCCCGGGAAGGGGTGAGCACATGGCACGCAGCAGGTACGAGGCGGAGCACGAGCAGTTCCGGGCCACCTGCCGGGAGTTCCTCCACCGCGAGGTGCTGCCGCACCACGCGCGGTGGGAGCGGGACGGCATCGTCGACCGCGAGGTGTGGCGCAAGGCGGGCCGGGCCGGTCTCCTCGGCATCGGCGTGGACCCGGCGTACGGCGGGGGCGGCGAGCCCGACTACCGCTATCCGGCGGTGTTCTCGCAGGAGATCATGTGGGCGCGCGCCACGGCCCCCGGCTTCGTGGCCCACAACGACGTCATCGCCACCTATCTCGCCGACCGCACCACCGAGGAGCAGCGCAAGCGCTGGCTGCCCGGGCTCTGCTCGGGCGAGCTGATCGCGGCCATCGCGATGAGCGAGCCCGACGCCGGCTCCAACGTCGCCGACATCCGCACCACCGCCGTACGCGACGGCGACTCCTACGTCCTCAACGGGCAGAAGACCTTCATCACCAACGGCGAGAACGCCGACGTGGTCGTGGTCGCCGCCAAGACCGCACCCGAGCGCGGCGCCCAGGGCATCAGCCTCCTCGTGGTGGAGCGCGGCACGCCCGGGTTCACCCGGGGACGGCGCATGGAGAAGCTGGGCTGGCACGCCAGCGACACCTGCGAGCTGTTCTTCGACGCCTGCCGGGTGCCGGCCGACAACCTCGTCGGCAAGGAGAACGCCGGTCTCGCCTACATGATGGCGGGGCTGCCCCGGGAGCGGCTGAGCATCGCCACCGTGGCGGTCGGCGCGGCCGAGCGGATGCTGGCGGACACCCTGGAGTACGCCAAGACGCGCGAGGCCTTCGGCCGGACCATCGGCAGCTTCCAGCACAACCGCTTCCAACTGGCGACGATGGACACGGAACTGACGATCGCCCAGGTCTTCCTGGACCACTGCATAGCCGAACTCAACGCCGGCCGCCTGTCGGTGACGGACGCGGCCAAGGTGAAGTGGTGGACCACGGAGCTGCAGGTGGACATCGCGAACCGCTGCCTCCAGATCCACGGTGGCTACGGCTATCTCAAGGAGAGCGCCATCTCGCGGGAGTGGGCCAACAGCCGGGTGCAGACGATCTACGGCGGGACGACGGAGGTGATGAAGGAACTGATCGGCCGGTCCCTGGGCCTCTGACCCGTCCGCCCCGTCCCTGTGGTCCTCCGTCCCTGTGGTCCTCCGTCCCTGTGGTCCTCCGTCCCTGTGGTCCTCCGTCCCTGTGGTCGTCCGTCCCTGCGGTCCTCCGTCCCCGGCGCGGCGCCGCCCCCCGTCACCACGTACCACCGCCCCGCCTGACCGCGCCCGCCCGACACCCCCGGCCCCAGCCCGCCCCGCTCCCGGCACGCGACCGCGCCGGGAGCGGGGCGCACTTTCGGCCATGTCCCGAAATCAGCACCTATGATTGCGATTTCGGGAACGGGCGCGATCTAATGGCGGGATGGAGCAGTCACCGGCCATCACCCAGGCCCTGTCCGCTGTCGGTCCCCGGCTCAAGCGGGTCCGCACCGCTCGTGGCGTCACGCTCGCCGCGCTGTCGGAGGCCACCGGAATCTCCAAGAGCACGCTGTCCAGACTCGAAGCGGGACAGCGCCGCCCCAGTCTCGAACTGCTGCTGCCCATCGCCCAGGCCCATCAGGTCCCGCTCGACGAACTGGTCGGCGCCCCGGAGGTGGGAGATCCGCGCGTCCGGCTCAAGCCGCACGCCGTGAACGGCAACACGGTGCTGCCGCTGACGCGCCAGCCGGGACCGCTGCAGAGCTACAAGATGGTGCTGCCGGCGAGCCGCGACACCCCGGAGATGTGCACGCACGAGGGCTACGAGTGGCTGTACGTGCTGTCCGGGCGTCTGCGGCTCGTCCTGGCCGACCACGACCTGGTGCTCGACCCCGGCGAGGTGGCCGAGTTCGAGACCCGGCTGCCGCACTGGTTCGGGAGCACGGGGGAGGGCCCGGTCGAGGTGCTGAGCGTGTTCGGCCGCCAGGGCGAGCGGATGCACGTCCGCGCCCGCCCGACACGCCGAACGCCCGCCACCGGCTCGTAGCCGGGGCGGGCGCTGGGGCGGGCGCGCGGGGGAGGCGACGCCGCGGCCGTCGCCCGTCGCTCAGGACGCGGGGACGGGCGCTTCGGGGGAGCGGCCTGCGGCGGCGCGGTGCGCGGCGAGGTCGCGTTCGATCTCCTCGTCGACCAGGTCGTGGTTGAGGGCGAAGGCGGCCGCGGCTCCCATGCCGGCCGCCGTGACGGCCTGGGCCCGGGAGTCCACCACGTTGCCGACGGCCCACAGGCCGGGGCGGCTGGTGCGGCCGGCCCGGTCGGTGACCAGCCAGCCCTGCTCGTCCTTCGCGCAGCCGAGACCGTCGAAGGCCCCGTCGTTCGGAGTCATGCGGGGGAAGAGGAACACCCCGGCGCAGTCGATCGTCGCGCCGTCGGCGAGTTCCACCGCGTGCAGGCGCCCGTCCTTGCTCAGGAGCGTCGACACCGGCCCCTCGACCACCTCGACTCCGCGCGCGTCCATGCGTTCGCGCTCCTCGTCGGTCAGCGGCCGGCTGTGCGGGACGTACACGACGTGCGGCGACCACTGGCGCAGCAGCAGTGCCTGGCCGGGCGAGGCGGGGTGCACGCCGAGCACGACGATCGGCCGGTCGCGGACCTCGTAGCCGTGGCAGTACGGGCAGAAGTGCACGTCCTCGCCCCACATCGCGCGCACGCCCGGGATCTCGGGCAGTTCGTCGCGCAGGCCCGTGGCGAGCACGACGTGCCGGGCGCCGAGGCTCGCCCCGCCCTCCAGGCGGACCAGGTATCCGCCGCTCTCCGCGGCCTCCACCTGGTCCACCCGGCCCTCGATCCGGACCGCGCCGTACCGCGCGATCTCGGCGCGGCCGGCCTCCAGCACGGTGAGCGGGGGGACGCCGTCGCGGGAGAGGAAGCTGTGCATGTGGGCCGAGGGGGCGTTGCGGGGCTCCCCGGAGTCGACGACGGCTACGGTGCGACGGGCCCGGGCGAGCACGAGTGCGGCATTGAGCCCACCCGCCCCGCCGCCTATCACGATGACGTCGTACGAAGTGCGGTCGTGGGTTGCGTTGTTGGCGCCGGTCATGGCGATCACCTCCGCCGCAAGAGTGCGGCCGGCCGGCGAGCCGGGCAATCTTTGTTGCCGTTTCCGGGACGCGGCCGGTCGAACCCCTCCCCCCGCCCGTGTGCGCCGTCGCTTCCTGCACATCCGCCCGACAGCCAGCTGCCCGGCCGATGCACCGCCCCCCGCCCGGGCCCCGGCAGGCCACCACCGCAGAACACCCGGCCCACCCCACGACACGACGTCCACGCAGTCCACAGACCCGACGTCGTCAGGTCCCGGAACAAGGAGTCGACCACGCCACGACCCTGCCGGACGGGTTGAGGATCACGTACGCGCCGGGGGCCCGGTGCTTCAGCCGCGCTGGAAGAACTCCACCTCCGCCAGGGCCAGATGCCGCCTCCCGGTCAGTCCGGCGGGCGAGCCGAGCGTCAGCCGGATCGCGGTGGCGTCGCTGATGCCGGTCGGGAACGTCTGCGGTCCGGCCTTGTCGCTGAGGTTGAGCGTCCTGCGGACGACCGTGCCGTCCTTCGTCGTCACCTCCATCTCGATTCGCAGCGCCCGCCCTTGCAGCGCGTACGCCTCCGGCTCCGACGAGGCACCGTTGGTCACGATCACGTCGACCAGCCGGAACGGCTTGGCGAAGCCGTACGTGACCGAGGCGCCGGAACCGGGCGCGCCCCAGTAACGGTTGCTGAGCCCGTCCGTACTGGCGGTCGCCGCGTGCCCCGGTATCTCGGCGCTCGCCCGTACCCCGGTCGCGGTCACCGGCTTGGCCTTGCCCAGCTTGTCCCGGGTGTTCTCGATCAGATGCCGCCCGGCCGGCAGGAGCAGAAACCCCGCCGCGCAGAGCGCCAGAACCACGAACAGCACCGTCAGGAACCGCGCGAGCCGCCCCGAACCGCCCCGCGCGCGACGCCGGAACGGCCAGACCGTCCGCCACCAGGGCAGCGACGCCACGGTCGTCGCTGGCGTCAGCGGCGCCGCGCACCGCCGACAGAAGTTCCGCCCGGGCGCGTTCGGTGTCCCGCACGCCGGACATGGCGCCCCCGCCATGTCCTCCGCCACCGGCACCTGCCGCACGACCGGCCGCGAGGCGACTGCCTTCGCGGGCTGGACGGGCCCGGGGGAGCCCTCCGGAGCAGGCGCCGCCGAGGGCCGCCGCGGGGGCGGCGCGGCGGCGGATGCGGATGCGGGGGCGGGGGAGGGGCGGACGGGCCCGGGGGCGGGGGCGGTGAGCCGGGGCGGGCCCGGGGGAGTCTCCCGCCCCGGGGGGTCCTGCGCTGACGTGGCGGTGGGCGCCTCGTCGGACCGCTGTGCGGCGCGCGACGACGAGGGCTCCGGTGATGCCTCCGGTACCGGCGGGGTCGCCGGAACGCCTGGTACCGCCGGAACGGCCGGAAGCTCGGGAGGACGTCCGGTGACAGGCTCCATGGCGCGCCGCAACCAGCCGCGCGCCGTGGCGGCCGCCTCGGACACCAGAGGGTCCTCCGGCGCCGCCGGGCGCGCATCGGCGGACGGCCGACCGGCGCGCGCCTCGTCGCGCGCCGGAGCTGCCCCGGGAGCCGAGGCCGGAGCTGCGCCCGGAGCCGAGGCCGGAGCTGCGCCCGCCCGTGCGCCGCCCGACGAGTGCGGATCCTCCGCGCCGGACGCGGGCGCGGGCGCGGGCTCGTTCCGTACGGGCTCGGCCGCGCCGGGCGGCGCCGGGGGACCGGTGCGCTCCGGCGCACCGGCGGACGCCGCTGCCGCTGGTGCCTCCACCGCGCCGCCGGTGCGTTCGCCGGACCGGGGCCCCGGGGTTCCCGGCGAGCCGGTGGGCGGCCGTTCCGCCGTCCTCCGCTGGCCGGCGGCGGTCGGAGCGGGCCGGTCGGCGGTCTGCGAGGGATCGGTCGACGGGCGGGCCGGCGCCGAGGGTCCGCCGGACCCGTGCGGCGCCGTGTCCGGCGCGGGTGGCGCCCCGTCGCCTACCGGGAACACGGCTGTCTCAGAACCACCGGGCGCAGGTTCGCCGCCCGGCTGTGCGGTCGTCCCGGGCCCCGGCATCCCGGTCGCCTGCCCAGCGGCCCCGGATTCCGCGGCCGAACGCTGACGGACCGGCGTCTGCCGCGCTGCCTCGGTCTCCCCGGCGCCCGGCGCCGCGGGCTCGGTTGCCCGGCGCACCGAAGCCCCCGCGCCGTCGGTTTCCGCGGCGCCCGTGCCCGCAGCCCGCGGCGCACCATCCCTCTGCCGCGCCGCCTCGGAGTCCCCGGAATCCGGGTGCTCCGGCGCATCGCTCGGCGGCGCTGCCGCCGCCCCCTCGGGGGTGTCCGCCCACCCTTCGTCCCCGGATTCGGCGTCCGGCCGCGCGCGCCGGCGCGCGCGGCTCTCGTTCGACCAGGCCAGGTATGCGCCGCAGTTGTGGCAGAAGTCGTCCGTCGGGGCGTTGGAGGCCCCGCACGCGGGACATTCACGCACGGTGATCACTCTTCTCGACGTCGGTGGGAGGGCCCGGCAGGACCTCCACGCGGCAGACCGTGTGGACCGGGCACAGGGTGCGGACCAGGGCGTGGACGCGGTCGGGGTCGACCTCGGTGGTGCGGCCGGGCCAGACGCGGATGAGCACCGATTCCGCGGCGGGCGGCGGTGTCGCCCCGCCCGCCGTGGCGGACCAGACCGCGCCGCCGTCGCCGCTGACGTCCGCCGAGACGCCGAGGACCAGGCGCAGCGCCTCGACCAGGCCGCGGCGGGTGCCGCGCAGGCGGTGGAGTTCGACCGCGCGGGACACCGCCTCGCGGCGGAGTTCCAGCGGCCGGCGCGGGTCGTCGGCGCCGCCCACCCAGGCGGCCAGCCAGGACAGGAAGTCGGGCGGGGCGAGCCGGGGGTCGAAGTAGCCCGCCAGGTTGTCGAGCGTCGTGAACACCGGTGCCAGGACCGTGTCGAGCCCCGCCGTGAGCCGCTGGGCGAAGTCGTCCTCGGCGTACAGCGCGGGCAGTTGCTCGCCGATCGGGTACCTGCTGGGCAGCCCGGGGACGGCGGCCCGGCTCATGCCCCTACCTCCGGGTCCTCGGCGGTGACGACGACCTGGTGCTGGTACGAGAAGACCAGCGCGCCCGGACCCAGCTCGATCCGGTCGACCGGGGCGCCGCGCCGCCCGCTGACCGGGTCGGCGGCGAACATCCGGATGTCCTCCACCAGGACGTCCCCCACGGCCCGTTGGAGCACGCCGAACAGCTCCCCGTACTGCACCGGCCGCCCGAACGGCCACCCCGTGCCCTCCGGTCCGCCGTGCAGGGGGTTGAGGTGGCGGAACAGCGCGGCGAGCGCCGCGTCCCGGACCCGGTCGGCCTCCGCGGCCGGGGCCGAGAGCCTGGCCACCACGGTGACACCCTGGTAGACGGGCGGTTCCACGACCAGCCGGGTGCCGATGAGACGCCGCTCGTCCAGGGCGTGGGTGATCGCGGTGAGCACCTGCTCGGAGGGGATCAGCTGCTCGAAGCGGAGCCGGTCGCCCTCGTCGGCGACGGCGTCCGGCACCACGAGGACCCGCACCGCACCGTCCCCGCCGCCTTCGCCGGCGGACGGCAGACAGCGCACCCGGCGCACCGACGGCGCCGCCTGGCGGGCGATGATCTCGTGGTCCTCGGCGGTCACCGCGCGCTCCTGCATGCGCAGTGCCTCCGGCGCCCGCAGCTTCGCGTTGTCGAGCGTCTCCCCGGCGACACCGCCCCGCGCCGCCTCCCGGTTGTCCACGCGGGCGACGTACGGCACGGAGCTGCGCAGCACGGAGATCGCGCCGCGCGCCACGTTGCCCGCCGGGCCGCCGCCGGTGCGGTAGCGGGCGACCCGGATCCGGGCGCCCTTGGGCGGCACGGCGCCGCGCGCGCCCAGCGTGCCGTCCGGCTCGCGCAGCACCGGCGGGAAGCCGAACTCCCCGGTGGTGGCGTCCACCCGGACGTGCCGGTCCTCGGGTCCGGAGCGCCCGAAGTGTTCCACCACCTCCCAGCGCTGCCATCCGTCCGCCGAGGACACCTCCACCACCGGCGGTTCGCCGTCGAGCAGCACCGGCGGCCGGCCGAGCCGGAACCGCTGCCCGGCCACGCCCTCCGAGGTGCCGAGCGGCACGTCCGTCACCGTCTCGGCGTGCTCGACGGTCATCGTGCCGCCGATGGTGAAGACCTCGGCCTCGCGCACCGTGGGGGACTCCGAGTAGAAGGGCTGGCCCGGCTCCGCCTCGGTCACCCGGCAGCGCAGCCAGCCCGCGCGGGTCCCGCCGATCAGCGACGCGCGGTGCCCGGCGGGCACATGGACGATCACCTCGCCGGGCCGGTTGAGACCGCCGGTGGTGTCGTCGCCGGTCTCGCAGCGCTGCCAGCGCCCGCCGTCCCACGCCTCCCACACCAGCGGAGGCTGGCGCGGGTCGACGCCGACGCCCTGCACCCGGCTGTCCAGGCGCACCACGACCACACAGCGCGGCACGGCGGTCGGCAGTCCGAACAGCAGCGCGTCGCCGGGCTCCGGCGTCGCCTGGAAGCACGGGATGTCCCGCCGCTCGTCGAGCTCCGCCGTCCGGTCCGCCTGCTCGCCCGTGCGGGGAGCGGTGAGCAGTCGGGTCAACTCGCTCGGAACGATGTGCAGTTCCTCGGTGGTCGCGAAGACCACGGCCTCCTCGGTGTCGCCGGCCGGCGTCGTCACCTCGGTGCCCGCGGGCAGCGTCACCGTGTCGGGCTGCGGCGCCGACAGCCAGAAGTCGACCTCGGCGACGGCCGCCGACGGCGGGAACAGCTGGATGCCCAACAGGTCGAGGAAGGCGAGGTAGTTCTTGTCCGGGACCCGGTTCAGCCGGTACAGCAGCTGGTCCACCAGATAGGCGAAGGTCTCGATCAGCGTGACGCCCGGATCGGAGACGTTGTGGTCGGTCCACTCCGGCGCGCGTTGCTGCACATAGCGCTTCGCCTCGTCGACGAGCTGCTGGAACCGTCGGTCGTCCAGGTTGGGGGAGGGCAGGGCCATCAGTCCGCGACCATTTCCTCGGCCCCCTCCTCGGAGGGGATCGTGTAGAAGGGGAAGACCAGGTTGCGCCGGTCGTTGGTGGTCCGCACGGTGTAGTGCACGTCGATGTAGAGGGTGCCGGCGTCCACGGAGTCGAAGGCCACGGCGACCTCGTCGACCGCGATCCGGGGCTCCCACCGCTCCAGAGCCTCGCGCACCTGCTGCGCGACCCGCCCGGCGGTGTCGCCGTCGCCCGGCGCGAAGACGTACTCGTGGATGCCGCAGCCGAACTCGGGTCGCATCGGGCGCTCTCCGGGGGCGGTGCCGAGAATGAGCCGGATCGCCTCCTCCAGCTCCCGCTCCCGCTCGACCATGGCGATCCCGCCGGTCGGTCCGACTCGCAGCGGGAACGCCCAGCCGCGGCCGATGAACCGCTCGCTCATCACACGCCCCCGATCAGGACGTTCATGGCACCGGTGAGGATCATCGCGCCGCAGGTCGTCTGGTCCCGGGCGCGTGCGGCGGGCAGCCCGCCGATGAGGACCGGTCCCGAGGCGGCAGCGGCCGGGTTGGGCATGATCACGTTGCCCGGCCCGAGCGCCGCGTGCGGCGGGACCACGCAGACGTGCAGACTGCCGGTGACGGCGGCGGGCTGCCCGCCGATCAGCACGGTCGCCACGCTTCTGGCGGCGGCCGGCGGCGGGGTGCCGACCCGGCCGCCGTGGTTGGTGGGATCGCCGAGACGGGCTGCGGCTGGCATCACGGACTCCTGGAAGTGGGTGCGAGGGGACACGAGGGGTACGGGGCGGGCGACGGGCATGGGAGGGGCCTCAGTTGATCCGGATGAGGCGGGCCTTCAGCACCGCGAGCAGACCGCCGTCGACGGTGACGTCCGCGGTACCGGCCACCTTCACCGTCCGCCCGTCGACGTTCACCCCGGCCGTGGCGTCGATGTCCACCTGACGTCCCGTCACCTTCACGGTGCCCTGCCCGGCGTCGAGCGTGATGCCCTGCCGGTCGAGGACGACGGAACTCAGCGGACGGTTCTTCCCGGCGAACACGGTGACCTCGATCCGGTCCTTCCGGTCGTCCATGCGCACTTCGAGCCGTTCGTCCCCGGTCACGAGCCGCAGCCCCGAGGGGCCGGGCGCGGGCGCGTCGAGCAGCTCCACCCGGTGCCCCGAACGCGACACCACCGAGCGCCGGTTGACCTTGCCGCTGGTCTTGTCGATCAGCGGCACGTCGTGCGGCGAGGGCTGGTCCACCCCGTTGTAGAGCCCGCCGATCACGTACGGACTGTCCAGCAGGCCCTGTTCGAAGCCGACCAGTACCTCGTCGTTCACCTCGGGGCTCACCACCCCGCCACCGCCCTTGCCGCCCCACTGGACCGTACGCACCCAGTCGGTGACGTACGTGTCGTCCAGCCAGGGGAACGTGAGCCGCACCGCGCCGCGCTGCGAGCCGTTCGGCTCGCGCACGTCCGTCACGATCCCGATCGCCAGACCGGGCATGCGCGGCCCCCGGCCCGGCGCGTTGGCGCCGGTGACCAGACCGGTCAGGGAGCGGTCCGGGCTGGCGCTGACCCACACCGTGGTGCGGTAGCCGCCGTGCGGCTCCAGGACGTGCTGCACGGCCGTCGCCGTGTACCGGCCGGAGAACGCCTGCCCCACGTTGCCGAGGGCCACCGGCCTGCCCGCCCGCAGCATCGGATTGCCCTCGGCCAGCGCCTCCAGCTCACCGAAACCGGCGCTGATCTGCGCGGCGGTCGCGTCGGCCACCGCCGCCGTCTCCGCCTGCGTACGGTACGGGGTGTCCGCGACGGTCACGACCGGCGCACCGAACATGGCGGCGGCCTGCGGGCGCATCCCCGGCACCACCGTGTCGCTCACCACGGCCGGCTTCTCGGCCATGAGCGGACGCTTGGTCGTGGTGTCCCAGCCGCGCACCCGCACCTTCGCGGCACCGTCGGCCGCCGACAGCGAGGCCCGCAGCGCCAACAGGTTCCGCCCGTACTCCAGCACCATCGGACTGCGGGTGGCCGAGGTCGAAGGCGCCGGGGCGCCCGAGGCCTTCACCGGCTTCGTGAACTGCAGCAGGCCCTTGTCGTCCACCCGCACCTGCGCGCCGCTCTCGCCCGCCAGGTACTGCAGGAACTCCCAGTCGGAGACGTTCGCCTGGGACAGCTGCTTGTACGTCACCGGCGCGGCCTCCACCTTCCCGACCGCGAGGCCCGCACCCGTCGCCACCTTGCGGACGATGGCGGACGCCGTCATGTTCCGGTACGCCACCACCTTCCGGCCGCGCTGCAGCCGGTGCGCCTTGGAGTACGCCCGTACCACCGTGAAGGAGCCCGTGCGGTCACGGTCGATCTCCAGGGCGGTGACCTCGCCGTTGAACAGCCGCTCCCGCGCCTGGCCCTTGACCGTCACCACCGACACCTTCAGCGGCGTGCCGATGGTGATCCCGGTGGTCTTCAGGAACTCGTGGTCAGGGTCGCGGAAGGTCAACACCGCCGTGTCCGGCAGCCCCACGTTCTCGTCGACCACACAGCTCACCAGCTGCGCGGCCCAGACCGGCGGCAGTTCGCCGGGCGCCTCCACGATCGGATCGGCCGCGAACGACCGTCCCCCGGTGTCGGACGTGCTCATCGTTCCTCCTCGGCATCCGCGTCCCGAAGCCCCGGCACCACGAGTTCGGTGCCCGGGACGAGGGCCATCGGATCGTCGATCCCGTTCGCCTCCGCGATGGCCCGCCAGGCCGTCGCGTCCCCGTACTCGCGCCAGGCGAGCATCGCCAGACTGTCGCCCGCCACCACCGTGTGCGTGCTGCGCGCGGTGCGCGAGCCCGACGTCGGGTTCTGTCCCGGCGGATCGACGCTCGCCTCCTCGATGGACAGCGAACACGTCGCCCGCAGCGGCTTCCCGTCCACGTCGAAGAGCGTGTACGACACCGAGAGGTTCGACAGCACCCCGTCGAACGACGTCGTCCGCGCGTTGCCCCACTCGAACCTCACCCACGGACTCGCGGGCTTCTTGCGGCCGAGACTGGCCGGGGTGGGCACGCAGGCCTTCATCAGCTTCTCCACCGCCTGCTCCACCGAGTTGTCGTGGGTGGCGGTGGCGTCGAGGAAGACCTCCAGGCTGAGCGTCCGCGGTCCGCTGCCCACGAACTCGGGCAGCGCCGACTGCCCGGCCATCCGGGACGGCGACCGCCGCCACTCGGTGGTCTTGCCGAGCTGCAGCGTCGAGGGGTTGAACTGCAGGTCGAGCCGCGCGATCGTCCCGCCGGGCCTGGCCCCGACGGAGGCCGGCGGCTCCTTGAGGGTGAGCTGCGCCCGTGCGCGGCTGGCGCGAGCCGATGGGGCCATGCCGGGACTCCTTTCCGGAGGGACGGGAACGGGTACTGCTGCTACGTCGAGGCGGGGCGGGGCGAGGGAAGGCCGAGGTGGGGTCAGGACGGGAGCAGGCCCTGGTGGGCGATCTCCAGCGTCTCCACCGCGGCCTCCGAGCTGGCCGGGTCGAACGACGGCCCCTGCCACCGCACCGGGACGATCCCGAACACCTGCCAGCTGATGATCCGGCTGAGATCCGGCCGCAGGGCCACGATCTCGCCGTCCTTCGGCTCGACCTTCCGCAGGGTCTCGTCCAGCCAGCGCCCGATCTTCGCCGTGTCGGCGGTGACCGGCCGGGTGAGCGTGATGTTCGACCAGGTCACCCGCCCCGGCAGCTGCCAGGTGAAGCCGTTGTTCCCGCCCTCGGCGTAGCTCTCCATCTCGACCTCGGCGCCCATGCCGGAGCAGGTGTTGAAGGCGCCCAGGTCGTTGCCGCCGATCGCCAGCCGGAAGAACACGCTGGTCGCGAAGATGTTGTCGGTCATCGTCCGTGGTCCGTTTCTCGTGCGTCGTGCGTGTGCTCAGCGGCGTCCGTCGAAGGGCCGGCCCGCGCGCTCCCGGCCGCGCCGCAGCTCGGCGCGCAGCAGCCGGGCGACGGGGTCGATCAGCTTGCGCGCCAGGTCGTCGAGGTCGGTGTCGGCCGCGGCCTGCGGAGTGCTGCCGCTCTTCGGCGCAGGCCCGGCGGACGCCGTAGCGGGCGGCTTGGCGGCCCGCTGGACCGTCGCGACGGGGGAGGGCGTCGCGGCGGAACGTGGCCGCACCCCGGGTGCGGCAGGCGCGGTGCGTCCGGTGGGTACGGGATGCGCGGCAGGTGCGGAGGTCACGGTCGGCACCGGCCGCGCCACGCCGGGCAGCGCCGGCACCGCCGGACCCGGCCCGGCCGGGGCGGGCTGGACGACGAACGGAGCCACCCCCTGCGCCTGCGGCCCGGTCACGGGCAGCGGGGCGGTCGTCCGGCGCGCATCGGGCGCCGGACGCGTCGGGTGGAAGCCGGGAGCGGCCGCCGGAGCGACCGCCACGCGCTGCACGGCGGGTGAACCGGACGCGGTCGACGGGGCGGTGGGGGAATCGGCGGACGCGGAGGCCCAGCGGGCCGGAACCACCGGACGGGCGGGGACGGACCGCGTCGGCGCCGGCGTCGTCGGAAGCCCGGGCGCGTCCGCGCTCAGCCCCGTCGTCAGCGTCCGGTCCGCGAGCAGCCGAAGGCTGTGGGCTCCGGTACGGGACGAGCCCGGCGCCTGGTGCCGCGCGATCCCGTCGGGATGGTCCACACGTCGCGCGACGACCAAGGGCATCGGCCGCCCCTCGCCGCCACGGGCATCCGCGCCCCTGGCACTCGTGGGACGGGAGGCGTTGCCCGTGCTCTGGGCGCTCCCGCTGCTCGGCCGGGCCGTGGCCGGCGCCGCCGCCCGCTGTACGTCCACGGACGGCATCGCGGCCGCCGCGCTCGCGGGCAGTGCGGCCAGCGGAGCCCCGAGCCCGGTACGTGCCCGAGCCGGGCGCGGCCCGGGCGCGGCCGGGGTCGTGGCGGTCGGTCCGCCTGCCGTGACCGGGCTGTCCGGGGGCCCGTCCGTGCGGCGCCGCAGCGTGGGCACCGGTGCCAGGGGCTCAGCGGGCCGGGCGGGCGCGGGACGCGTCGTCCGGCTGGTGGGCGGCAGTTGCGCCATGGGTGCGCCGAGTCCGACGGGTGGCCCGTCGGCCGTGCGCCGGAGCACGGGCCTGTCGGCCGTGGCCTGGCCGCCGGTCGGGGCCTCGGCCTTGCGGGGGAGGGCGGGCATGGCCGGTGTCGTGCCGGCCGGGGGCCGGGTCAGAGGTGTGGCCGGGGTGTCGGTGGGTTCGGCCGTGCTGCGCTGGAGTGTCGGCATGGCCGGCGCCGAGGCGACCGACGGCTCGGTCAGCGATGCGGCTGGAGCCTCGACGGGCTCGTCCGTCGTGCGCTGGAGCACGGGCCGCTCGGGCATGCTCGGGTTGTCGGCGTTCTCGTCGGCCTTGCGCCGGAGCACGGGCTGCTTCGGTGCCGGGCCGGGCGTCGTGCCCGTCGGGACCGTCGCGGGCCCGGCCGAGGGAGCGGTCGGGCCGTCGGTGGGCGCCTCGGCCTTGCGCTGAAGGACCGGCATGGCCGGCACCGTCGGCGCCGGGGCGGTACCGGGTCGTCCGGGCTCGGTCAGCGGCCGGGAGACGGACGCCGGTTCGGGGGCCGCGGGCGCGCCCAGCGGCGCGTGGTCCTCGGTGGACCGCGCCCGCTGTACGGGCGGCGGAGCCGAGGCCGTGGCCGTCTGCGGGACGACGGTGACCCGGCGCCTGGGTACGGCTGCGACACGGGCGACGGTCAGCGTTCGCCCCACGCCGCGCGGGCGGACCACGGCGCGCGCCTCAGGCGCGGCGCTCGGGGCCGTGGCCCGCTGTACGCGCGGGGTGGGGGCCGAGACGGCCCATGCGCCCGCCTGAGCAGGACCGTCGGCCGGTATCCCGGGCACCCCCGGCACCACCGCGATCCGGCGGACCAGCGGGAAGGCGGGCAGCGGGGCCTGCACGGGGCCGGGACGAGCCGCGTCCGCCGAAGGGAACTCCGCTCGCTGCACGGCGCCGAGCACCGTCGGGGGCTGCGGGGACACGAGTCCCCGGCTCGGCTCGCCCGGGCCGGTCGCCGCAGCCGTCCGGGCGTGCCGGACGGCGGGACCGTGGCTTGGTGAACCGCCTCCCGCAGTCGGCGACGTGACCGCGGGGTCCTGGCCGACCGGCATGGTGAGGTCCGGGGCCGGACCGGACGCCTCGGAACGCTGGACGGCCGGACCGGACGCCTCGGAACGCTGGACGGCCGGACCGGACGCCTCGGAACGCTGGACGGCAGGACCGGACGCACGCCCTTCGCGGGGCGCCGGTGCCGATCCGGGCGCACGTCTGGCGGCCCCCGAGCCGCCCTCGCCCGCTGCCCGGACCTCTGATTCCGAACGCGCCTTCTTCGCCGCTTGGTCGGGCGAGGCCGAGCTGTCCCGGGCGTTGCCCGGGTTCACGCCCTCCCGCGAGGCTGCCCGCGCCACGACCGGCCCGACCGGGCCCACCGGAGCGGCGCCTCCGCCCCGCCCCGAACGCCCCGCGCCGGGCGTCGCCACGGGCGCCCCCGCCGTACGCGAGCGGGAACCCGTACCCGTACCCGTGCCCCTGCCCGTACCTGTGACCGCGGCCGGGCCCGTACCGCTACGCCTGCTCAACGCCCTTTCAGGCGAAGCCGGTTCGGCCGCACCGAGTCCGTCCCCCTCCGCCACCCTTTGCGGGCGGATCGCGCGCAGCAGGAGAGGGCCGCCGGGAGCGGTGGCGCGGGGGCCGGGGGCGGCGGGGCGGGCCACGCCGCGCAGCAGGCCGGACGGCGCGGTGGGCAGTACGGCGTGGGCGAGGCCGGTGTCGAAGGACGGGTCCTGCCACGCGGCCAGGCCGCCGCGGAAGGCGAGTCCGTCGCTCACGCCCAGGGGGGCGCGGGAGACGGTGAGGGACGGCGGTGACGTCATGCGCCAGCCGCCGTCCCAGTCTCCGGGCACGCCGGAGTGCGGGGCGGCGTCCGTCGCGGAACCGGAGGCCGCGGCCCCCGGGGCGGGGGCGGTCTCCGGTTCCGCGACGGGCCGCCGACGCAGCCAGTCCCGCCATGCCATGTCCTCAACCGCCTTCGTTCACACGGGTGTTGATGCGGGCGATCTCGGTGACCCACTCCTGCCGCTCGCGGTGCGGCAGGTCGAGGATCTCGTCCCGCTGCCAGTGGAAGTGGTAGGCGATGTACGCGATCTCCTCCCGCAGCCGGGGGAGGGCGTACGTCACGATTCCCCCAGGCGCCCACCGGAGAGGTCGACCTCGAAGCCGCCCTCGCAGTGCGGACACGTCACCGCGGCGCGGGTGTGGCCCTCGCTGTTGACACGCCGGTAGAAGTCCTGGAGGAAGGCCACGTCCGTCGCGTACATCCGCTCCACGACCCCCGCGTGCACGTCGGTGATCGTGCCTAGCCGGGTGATCACCTGGCTGAGCAGGACCACGCTCAGATAGGCGGGGTTCTCCTTGACCCGCAGGTCGATCTGCGGGCGCAGCTCGTCCCGGGCGGTGGCCAGCCGCATGGACCCGTGCCGGTGCACGGTGCCCGCCTCGTCCACGTACCCGCGCGGCAGCTCGAACTCGAACTCGGTGCGCAGCCCGTGGTCCGCCGCGCGCGGAGCCGCTGCCGGAGCCGCCGCCGGGGCCGCGGCCGGGACCGCGGCGGGCGCCGGCTGTTCGCCGGCCCCGGCCGCGGCCTGGGTGGGTGCGGTGGCCTGGAGGAACTCCTCCAGGTTGCCCGCCGTGACCGTACGACGCCTCATTCGACGACGATCTCCTCGAACACGATCGTCACGGTCTCGGTGGCCGCGGACGACTCGCCGGCCTTCAGGGACGGACCCTCCCACTTGGAGGCCCAGCCCTGCATCAGCTGGATGCGGCGGACCGTGTTGCCCTCGGTGTCCTTGATCTCGATCGTGAGGTTCTGCCGAGCGGCGTTCACGGCCCCGTTGTTCAGGGTCTCCTTGATCCACTTGGTGAACTCGCTGCTCTGGTCGAGCCCTCGGGTGATCGTGATCTCGCCCGCCTGCCGGGCGCCCGGCTGCTTGCGGATGATCTGCTTGCCCTCGGAGGTCACCTGCTTGACCTCGACGACGTCCTCCTCGACGGTGAAGCCGCTGATCTCCTGGATCGACTCGACCAGGTAGCCCCCGAGCTGCACGCCGAAGACGTGGGTGGAAAGAGCATCGCCCGTTGCCATGTGTGTCTGTCAACCTTCCCTTGCGGACCCGCGGGTCACTCGTCGATGAGACTGGTGCTGTCCGAGAACTGGGCCAGCCGGAATACCACGAACTCGGCCGGCTTGACCGGCGAGACGCCGATCTCACAGACGACCCGGCCCTGGTCGATCGACTCCTGCGGGTTGTTGTCGCGGTCGCACTTGACGTAGAACGCCTCCGCCGCCGTGCGCCCGAACAGCGCGCCGCGGCGCCACTCCTCGGTGAGGAAGGCGGTCACGTTGCGCCGGATGCTGGACCACAGCCGGTCGTCGTTCGGTTCGAAGACCACCCACTGGGTGCCCAGGAGGATGGACTCCTCCAGGTAGTTGAAGAGGCGGCGCACGTTGAGGTAGCGCCAGGCCGGGTCGGAGGAGAGGGTGCGGGCGCCCCAGATCCGGATGCCGCGGCCCGGGAAGGCCCGCACGCAGTTCACGCCGATCGGGTTCAGCAGGTCCTGCTCGCCCTTGCTGAGCCGCAGCTCCAGGTCCACCGCGCCGCGGATCACCTCGTTCGCGGGGGCCTTGTGCACACCGCGCTCGGCGTCGCTGCGCGCCCAGACGCCGGCGACGTGACCGCTCGGCGGGACCGTCGTGTTGCGCCCCGCGGCCGGGTCGAAGACCCGCACCCACGGGTAGTAGAGGGTGGCGAAGCGGGAGTCGTAGCCCGCCTCGTCCTGGCGCCAGCGGCGCACCGCCTGCGCGTTGAGGCCGGGCGGGGTGTCCAGGACGGCGACCCGGTCGCCCATCTGCTCGCAGTGCGAGATGACCGCGAGCTGGACGGTTCGCACGCCCTCCTCGTCGATCGCACCGCGCTCGTAGGCGCTCATCAGGTCCGGCACCGCGACCATGGTGATCTCGTCGATCGTCTCCAGACCGGCGAAGCCGGTGCGGGCGCCCGCGTCGCCGACGTACTCCGCCGGGTCGAGGCGCGCCAGGCCCGATGCGCCGGACGGGGCGGCGGGCGCGGCCGGGGCGGTGGCGTCCGGCAGCGCGACCGTCTGGCTCTCGGGCCGGGTCTGCGTGCCGTCGCGGCGCTCGGCGACCGCGATCAGCTTCGAGCCGCGGGTCTGGGTGACGAAGTAGCCCTTGACGCTCTTGCGGGTGGAGACCTCGTAGGCCTCGGCGACCTGGTCGCCCAGGCGCACCAGGACCTTGAAGCGGTCCTCGGGCGGGTTGTCGCCCTCCACGTCCGCGATCTCCACGGACACGCCGCTGACGCCGGGCCTGGCGGAGACCAGGAAGCCGCCGAGCTCGACCGGCCGGCCGGCCGGGATCTCCTGGGGGCCGCCGGCGGCGGACGCCGCTCCGGCACCGCCCTCGGCGCCCTGGCCGACGCGCACGATGTACGCGGCGCCGCCGCCGTTGGCGAAGTAGCCGTAGACGGCGTGGGGCAGATAGGTGCCTTCCGCGAAGCCGCCGAAGGTCTGGGTGTACTGGTCCCAGTTGGTGACCAGGGTCGGCTCGTGGAACGGCCCGCTGCGTGCGAAGCCCACGAACGCGGCGACCGCGGTGCCGACCCCTTCGATCGGGCGAGCACCGGACTGCACCTCCTCCACGTACACGCCCGGGGTGAGGTACGTCGGCATGCTCGCTCCTTCGCTCTGTCACTCGTGTCACTTGTGGCGGTCCCAGCCTTTCCGGCGAGTCCGCGCGGGCGAAAGGTGCGCACGGACCTGCGCGGGGGCAGCAGGGCTGCCCTCCCGGGACCCGCTCGCATGGCCCCTCGCGTGCGCCCCTCACGGGACTCGGCCCGGGCTCAGCGCCGCGTGACCTCGGCCAGGTACGGGCCGAACTCGCCTGCCAGGACCAGCCGGCCGAGCTTGCGGTACTCCTCGGCGACGGCCGTCACCAACTGGGCCATGGTCAGCGAGCCGCCCGCCGCGGCCGCCGCGTAGGCCGCGGTGACCGCGCAGGCGCGGATGTTGCCGCCGGCCAGCTCGAAGCGCTCCGCGCAGAAGTCCAGGTCGAGGTCGTCCGCGCGGGGCAGCCGGTCCCCCAGACAGCGTTCCCACAGGGCAAGCCGCTGGGCGGCGTCGGGCACCGGGAAGTCGGCGATCACGTCCAGGCGGCGGGTGAACGCCTCGTCCAGGTTGGCCCGCAGATTGGTGGTCAGGACGGCGATGCCGTCGAAGGACTCCATCCGCTGCAGCAGATACGCCGACTCGACATTGGCGTGCCGGTCGTGGGCGTCCTTCACCTCCGAGCGCTTGCCGAAGATCGCGTCCGCCTCGTCGAACAGCAGCACCGCGTTGACGGCCGAGGCCTCGGTGAAGATCCGTTCCAGGTTCTTCTCCGTCTCGCCGACGTACTTGTCGACGACCGTGGACAGATCCACCACGTACAGGTCCATGCCCAGATCGGCCGCGACGACCTCGGCGGACATGGTCTTGCCGGTGCCGGAGGAACCCGCGAACAGGGCGATCACACCGCGCCCGCGGCCACCGCCCGGCCGCATCCCCCACTGCCCGAGCACCTGGTCGCGGTGGCGGGCGCGCACGGCCAGCTCCCGCAGCTGCCGGTGGGTGGGCGGCGGCAGCACGAGGTCGTCCCAGCCCACCGCGGGTTCCACCCGGCGGGCGAGCCGGGCGAGACCGGCACCGCTCTGACCGCGGACGGCCGTGCGCAGGTCGTCGGGGGAGACCGGCCGGCCGTCGAGCGCGGCCGCGCGGACGGCGGTCCCGGCGGCGCGCCGCAACTGCCCGGCGTCCAGGCGGTGGGCGGCCACGGACAGCGCGAGCGCCTCGACGTCGGGGGCCTCGGCCGGGCTCCCGTCCGGGACGCTGCCCGGGGACGCCGGCGCGCCGTCGCCGACCCGGGTCGACTCGGCGGTCCCGGCTCCGGCGGACAGGGCCGTCCCGCTCGGCCTGCTCGGCCCGGTCTGCCCGCTCAGTCCGGTCGGCCCGGTCGGCCTGCTCGGCCCGGTCTGCCCGCTCAGCCCGGTCGGCCCGGTCGGCCTGCTCGGCCCGGTCGGCTCGGTCGGCCCCGTGAGTTCGGTCAGCGCCTGCTCCAGCGCGTGCCGCCAGCGCTCCGCGTGGCGGTCGGGCGCGGGCGTCGCCACCGGGAGGGTGACGGGGGTGTCGGCGGCCCAGGCCGGTTCCCAGCCGCTCGTGCCGTACGTGAGCAAGGGCAGGCCCCGCAGGGTCGCGCACACCGTGCGCAGCAGCCGGTCCCGCACGCCCGGCTGGTCGGGCAGCGCCTCCAACGGGCCGAGCACCACGCCCCCGCCCGTCAGCCGGGCCTCCCGGGCGACGGCCCGGGCGAGCGCGGGCACGGCCCGTTCGTCGAGACCGAACGCCGCCGCGTCCAGGCACAGCGCGGGCAGGCCGGCGGCCCGCAGCGCGGCGGAGGCGAGGCCGGCGGCGTCGCCGCCGCGGGCCCGTAGATGCACATGGCCCGTGCCGGTACGCAGCGCGGCGACCGCGCGGTCCCGCTCGGCCGGGTCGGCGGCCGGGTCCTCGGCGCGCCCGCCGAGCAGCTCGGCGAGGCGCGGGTCGGGAGCGTCGTCGCCGAGCAGATGCGCGGTGACCCGGTCCGGGACGGCGAGCACCCGCGACAGCGGCGGACGTTCGGGCTCGGTGAGCTCGACGAGGCCGCCGGAGACCAGCGGCGCGCCGGGGGACAGCCGGAACCGCGCCGAGGGGATCCCGGCGCGGCCGACGAGTTCCAGCGCGAGTCCGACGGTGGGCCGACGGCGCGTCAGGTCGTCGTTGAGATAGCCGTAGAGGCGCTCGAAGCGGGCGTCCAGGTCCGGCGCCAAGGCGACCAGGAGCAGGTCCAGGTCCAGCGGAGCGAGCCCGAACCGGCCGGCCAGCACCGCGAGCGGCGAGCCGGGCGGCGGGTCGGCCGGTGCCAGGGCGGGCAGCCCGGGATCGTACGGAGGGTCGAGCACCCGGGCGACCGCCTCGGGCGTCAGGTACTGGCCGCGGTAAGGGTCGTCCGGGTCGGGGTCGACGGCCTGCCGCGCCGCGACCGCCCACCGCACCCGCTCCTCGACGAGCTGCAGCCGGGTCCACAGATAGCGGGCCGGCTCGTCCGTGGCGGGTGCCGGTGGCTCGTCGCGTACGGGCACGGGGTCGGGTACGGGTCCGGGATCGGGTGCCGTCGGCGGCTCGGGCTTCCGGGCCGCGGGCGCGGCCGGGGCGGTGCCGGTCAAGGCTGTCGTCCTCCTCGGCGGCGGCGGGCCGGTGCCGGGCGCCGCTCGCGGGGAGCGCCGAAGCCCTCGCCCGGCGCGGGCTCCGCCAGCTCGGTGTACCGCAGCCGGTGCTGTTCGTCGCTGGAGCCGGTGCCGCCGTCGCTTCCGCCGACGCCGTCGCTTCCGCCGGCGTCGTGGCCCGGCTCGTCGTCCCTCGCCCCCGGCCGCGTCCCGGGCCCGGACCACGCCGGCCGCAGCCCGGGACCGGAGCGCATGACGAGGCCCTCGGTGACCGGCGGGGCGGTGTTCCGGGCGACGCCGGCGAGCGGGGTGAGGACCCGCAGCCCGATCGACGGCCGCAGTTCGCCGCCGAGCGCCGACCACACCTCGGAGGCCGCCGGGGCGTCCGCGCCGGTGCCTCCGACGTCGAGCGGGACCAGCAGGCCGAGTTCGGCGAGGGTCCCGCCCAGCAGCCGCGGCGGCACGGAGTCGTGGGCCACGAGGCAGGACAGCACCTCGGAGAGCAGCCGGTGCTCGTCCTGGGGGCGGCCCGCCCACGCGGTCACCAGATAGGTGAGTTCGAACCAGCGCGGCGGGGTGCGGCGCGCGACGACCTGGCCCTGCGCGTCGTACACCTCGCCGCCCCCGCTGCCGCGCCGCGTGGGATCCTCGCGGACGTCGTACAGGAACACGCAGACCGTGGGCGCGCTGCGGCGCGCCGCCCAGTCGCGCGTCGGCGCGTCGAAGACGACCTCGACGCCCGACGCCTCGAGCCCGGATTCGGCGAGCAGCCGCCGCAGTCCCTCGTCGACCTCGTGGATCATCGGCGCGTCACCGTGTCCGGCGGCTGCACCGTGCCGCTCACCACGAGGAAGTCGGTCGTCACCGGCGAGAAGCCCGGACCGCTCGCGGTGATGATCCGGGGGCCGGTCTGGTCCTTGGTGAGGATGAGCAGCTGCCCGATGAACGTGCCGTCCCGGCGCGGCACGGTCGGCGCCGCGGCGGCCGTGATGCCGGGCTTCCAGGTGAGCTTCACGGGCACGCCGGGCGGGAAGTCCTTGCCCCGCACCGAGGTGACGAAGCCGGGCTTGCCGAGCTGCGGCACGGCGACGATCCTCGGCTGGAGGATCCGGACGCGCCGCTGGGCGGTGTTGTCGCGCGGGTCGGCGTCCGTGCCGCTCGTGGTGAGTCGGCCGGTGACGCGTCCGGTGAGCGCGCGGTCGGGCCGCAGGACGACCTGGACGACGGCGCGGGCGCCGGGAGCCAGGTCCGGCAGCGCGCAGGACCAGGAGGCGTCGCAGCCGGGCGGCGGCCCGTCGTGCGGGATGCCCGAGGGCAGGCCGACGCTCAGCCGCAGTCCGGTGGCGAGGGCGTCCCGGCCGTTGCGGACGGTGTACGTGACGACGACGCGGCCGCCGACGTAACCCGGCTCGGGCTGGGCGCTGACCCGCACACCGGGGCCCGCGAGTGGGGCGGGCGGCGGGGGCGGGGTCGGCTTCGGGGGCGTGGGTGTGGAGGGCGCCGGGGTGGTCGGGGTCGGCGTCGGTTCGGGCGCCTCGCGCACCGGGACCAGCGTCCGGCCCGTGTTGTCGCTCGGGTTGGGGTCGAGGACGGTGCCGGTCACGGTCCAGTCCACCGGCTGGTCGCCCGGGTCGAGCCCGGTGAGGGTGACGGTGACCGGCACCGTGGTGCCCGGTGGCACGATGCCGAGGGCACAGGTCAGGGCGGCCGGATCGCAGGTGGCGCCGGGCGCGGTGAGGGCGGTGACGGTCAGGCCCGTGGGCGGTGCGACGGTCAGCCGGGTGCCGGGCGAGGCCGCCGGGCCGCGGTTGACGACGTTCACCTGGACGGTCCCGGTCTCGCCTGCGGTAACCGGCGTCGTCGTCGCGGGTGCCTCGACCGCGAGGTCGACGGACTGCTGGACGGCGGGTTCCTTCTGGCGGCCCGGCAGGTCGAGCGTGATCGAGACGAGTTCGCCGGTGGCGACGTCCACCCTCTTCAGCTTCTCGGGGCTGTTGGGCGCCCGATTCGGCCTGACGCTGACGACCAGGCTCTTGGCGTCGGCCGTCCAGGCGGCGTCCCGGGGCTGGAACGGGCCCGGGTTCTCGGGCAGTTCCCGCTTGCAGGCGCCCGGCACGTCACGCGCGGCCCGGGGCAGCAGCACCCGGCAGGTGTCGCCGGTGAGGGAGGTGAGGACGATGCCGTTGCGCTCGTCGAGGCGGCCGCCGCCGCTCTTGCGGTTGAGGGCGATGGTGGTGCCGTCCGGTGAGAACGCCGGGCTGTCGTCGATGACCGCGCAGTCACCCGGGCAGATCTCGGCGCTCAGGTCGCGCTGCCGGTCGAGACGGTCCACGCGCACGGTCCAGACGTGCTTGTTGCCGCCGTTGCCGTTGATCACCAGGTTGCGGGTGAAGGCCAGGGTGGTGCCGTCGGAGGACCAGGTCGGCTGGGCGTCCCCGCCCTGCGGCTGACCCGTCGGCGGGACGAGCTCGCCGCGGATCGCGCCCGTGGCGACGTCCGCGATCAGGATGCGGGTGGGCCTGGCGGCCCCGCCGGCCCCGGCGGGCGAGGTGCGGGTGAAGGCCAGGAGCCGCCCGTCCGGCGAGAACGTCGGGTCGGTGTCCCAGTCCCCGGGGCCGCGCCCGGCGAGCGACAGCGGCGCCGCGTTCGCGCCGTCCGCGTCCACCATCCAGATCCGCTCGATCCGTCCCCCGGGGGCGTCCTCGAAGCGGGTCACGACGATCCGCCGGCCGTCGGGGGTGTAGTTCTGCCGCTCGGTCCACGGATCGGAGCCGTCCGCCGGCTGGAACAGCGGGTCCTTGGCCGGATCGGTGTTGGTGTCGGCGGCCGGGTCCTCCTTGAGGATCGTCAGGCCGAGGTCGCGCGGATCGGCGCCGTCCGGCCGGGCGTCCTGCAGGGTGACCACGTGCGGCCCGGCCGCCGTGGTGCGCTCGACGACCATGCCGCCGCCGTCGCGCGGTCCGAGCCAGGTGACCTCGCTGACCTCACGGTCCTCGCTGAGCACCAGTTCCGGGGTGGCCTCCGAGTGCGCGGGCACCTGGAAGACGTGGTTCCAGTCGCCCTTGCACTCACAGGTGCGGTCCGGGCTGAGGAACAGCACCCCGTCCCCGTCGGGCAACCAGGCTGCCCCGTGGGTCCGCCACCGCGCCTGCGCGCCCGACAGGAGCTGCCCCTTATTGACCCCGTCGGTCCACTTCAGCCGGGGGCCGCCGGGGCCGGTCGCCGTGTACGCGACGACATCCCGGTTCTCCGCGTCGTCCACCGGGTTCCAGACCGGCTCGGAGGCGGTGCCGTCGGCGGGATCGCTGACCAGCCTGGCGGCGCCGCCGCCCAGCGGGCGCACGTACACCTGCCGGCCGACCAGCGGGTCGGCGTCGCTCACGTACGCGAGGCGCCCGCCCTCCGGCGAGACGGTGGGGTGCACCTCGTTCGCCGGTGTCCGGGTCAGCCGGGTGAGCCCGGCGCCGTCCGTGCCGATGCGCCAGATGTCGCGCTGCCCGCCGTCGGTCCTGGCCGCGTCGAAGACGACCGCGCGGCCGTCCGGGGTCAGCCGGGGGTTCGCCGCGTCGAGACCGCTGGTCAGCCGGTGCACCGCTCCGTCGGCGGTCCGCAGATAGATCTGCGGGGTCCGCTCGTCTCGGCGGCTCGCGAACACCAACTGGGATCCGAGCGCGGCGGGTTGCACGTCCTGATGGGCCGGGCCCGGCCCGAACAGGGGCGTGCTGGAGGTGTCCGTCGCCACCCGGCCGATGCTGCGGTGCCGGGTACCGGCGAAGGCGATCCGGCCCTCACCGGCCGCGGTCGCCCGAGGGCCCGCCTGGGCCTCGTCCGGGGCGGAGGCCGCCGTCACCGCGAGGAGAGGGACCAACAGCAGCAGCGGTGCCGCGACCTTTCCCCAGCGGTACCGCCGGCCACCGGAGCCACCCATGCTCATCAGGGTCCACCTCACAGTCCGGTGCGTTTCCGTTCGCGTACGACGCGGCGTACGACTGACGTGAACCGCACGTACGACGCCACATACGACGCGACGTACGACTCCACGCACGACTCCACGTGCAACCCGGCCACCCTGCCGGTCCGCGGGCCGCCCGGGCAGGGCCAGGGGGCCGCACCCGGGGGAAGCGCGCCCTGCGCTTTCGGGCAGTCGGCCCCCTGCGGCCGGCCTGGGCGTCGCTCAGATCAGGCCGTGGCGCAGGGCGAAGCCGACCGCGTGGGTGCGGTTGCGCAGCTGCAGCCGCGTGATCACTTCGTGCAGCACGTTCTTGACGGTCCGTTCGGAGTACGAGGTCTTCCGCGCGATCTCCGCGGTGTCCAGGCCCTCCGACACCAGCCGCAGCATGTCCGCCTCGCGCGCGGTGAGCGTGGAGAGCGACGAGGCGTGCGGGTCGAGCGCCGCGCGCTGCAGGCTGCCGACATGGTGCATCAGACGGGCGACAAGGTCGCCCGGAAGCACGCCCTCGCCCTTCGCCATCGCGAGCACCAGCCGTAACAGCCGGTCCTGGTCCGCCTCGGCGCGCCGCAGCACCGCCGTGACCCCGCACTCGATGGCCCGCTGCAGGGCGTCCCCGGACTCGAAGGTGCCGACCACCAGGCCGGTGGAGGTACGCGAGTCCTGCCGGAGCCGCCGCAGCAGCGCCACGGTCTCGTCGTCCACACTGTCCACGGCCACCAGCGAGACCTGCGCGCCCTCCGGGCGCCCCTCGTCGACGAGTTCTATCTCGGGGCGCTGGCGCAGCTGATGGACCACCCCGACGTGCAGCACCGGATCGGCGGCGTACACCGCCACCGAGACCCGCCGCCCCGATCGGGGCGGCGGGACGGTACCGGACGAGGAGGTGATGTCGTTCTGCTGACCCTGCGTCATCTGCTTTTCCTGTTCGTGAAGACATGTGGGGGATGGGGAGATGCGGAACGGGGCAGGAGAGTTCCGGCGCGCGGAATCGGCTCACGCGGCCAACTGCCCGACGAGGCAGCACCGTTGCCCGGTGCGTTGCCCTCCTGACCGTCGCGGCGCCCGCGGCGCCGTCGATAGCGTCGGGGGGTGACGTCCCCAGCAGCCTCTTCCAGCCCTGGCACGCCCGCGCTCGACATCCCGCGGGTGTCGGTGACGCCGGGCGGCACCGCGATCACCAGCCTGACCGTGCGCAACGACGGCGACATCGTCGAGGCGTACGGCCTGGAGGTGGTCGGCGACTGCGCCGCCTGGACGACGGTGGAACCCGAGCGGGTCTCCCTGTATCCGGGCACCTCCGAGACGGTGACGATCCGGCTCGCGCCGCCGCGCTCCTCGCAGGTACGGGCCGGCGACATGCCCCTCGCCGTACGTGTGCTGCCCACCGAGCACCCCGACGCCGTCCGGGTCCCCGAGACCGTGGTCCATGTCGAGGAGTTCCGGGAACTGCGCACCGCCGTCGCCCCGCGACGCCGCCGCGGCTGGCTCCGCGGGCGCTACCGGCTCGCGGTGCGCAACGAGGGCAACGCGCCTGTACGGCTGGGCTTCACGGCGGGACAGCCCGGCGAGGAGCTGAAGTTCGACTTCCGGCCCACCGCCCAGGCGCTCGAGCCCGGGGAGTCCGCCGAGGTGGGGCTGCGCGTCCGGACGGGCCGGCCGGTCTGGTTCGGAACGCCGGTCACGTGGCCCTTCACGGTGGACGTGACCGAGGAGCGGGACGCCGAGGAGACTGAGCACCCGACCCTGGTCCGGTCGCCGCTGGACGCGGAGTTCGTCCAGATCCCGATCTTCCCGAGGTGGCTGCTCGTGGTCCTGGCGGCGCTGCTCGCGCTGCTGCTCGCCTGGTTCGCGCTGGTGCGCCCGGCGGTGCGCAGCACCGCCAAGGAGGCCGCCGACGAACTCGTCCAGAAGCGGCCGGCCCCCAGTGCCGAGCCGAGCACAACGCCGTCCACGGGGACCGGCGACGGCAAGCGGCCCGGCGGCACCGGGAAGGGTACGGGCGGGAACGGCTCCGGCGAGGGCACGGGACCTGGCGGCAGCTCCGGCGGCGGGCAGCAGGGCTCGACCACGATCGACCTGGAGACCTCCGGCGGCCGGACCGAGACCGGCACCTACACGGTGCCGAAGGACAAGGCGTTCGACATCACGGACATCGTGGTCGCCAACTTCCAGGGAGACGAGGGCGTGATGACCATCGCCTTCGGCGAGCGGAAGATCACGACGATCGCCCTGGAGACCTTCCGCAACCAGGACTACCACTGGGTCACCCCCATCAGGATCGCCGAGAACCAGACCGTGACCATCCAGGTGACCTGCGCGAAGCCGGGCACCCCCGCCACCGGGCGGCAGGCGCAGAAGTGCCACGAGGTCCTGAACGTGAGCGGAGTGCTCAGCGACCTCAGGTGATCCGGTGGTACGGACCATCCTCGGTGAGATCCGTGGAGGTGCAAACCGCGCGGGGCCGCGCTGTCCGGAAGGTGACGACCCTGAGTGACGAGGAGATGTCCGGATTCCGGACAGGTTTTCGCATGTGAAAGTGGGCAAAACGGCGAACTACGGTCCGCCGTTTCGCGTCCGACGGGCGGGGCAGAAAGACCGGATCACACCCTTCCTCCACCGCCCCGACCCGGCAGGCTCGTCAGGCCTGTGAGGCCGGTCGCAACTGGACGCCCGCAATGCCCGCCGCCGGACCCGCCCGACCCGCCCGACCCGCTGGACCTGTCAGGCCTGCCAGGCCCGCCGGACCCGCCAGGTCTGGCAGACCCGTCGGACCTGCCAGACCCGTCGGACCTGCCGGACCTGTCAGGACACCGGCACCGGCAGCTGCTGCCCCGAGCGCAGCACGACCCTGGCCGAGCCGAGATCGACCGTGTTCGGCAGCATCGCCTGCGGCCGCAGCAGGTCCTTGAGCAGGTACCTCATCAGCTCCTCGCCGGACATGGCCTTGAGCCGGGCGGCGAGCTCCGGATTGACCGGCTCCAGCCGAAGGATCTCCACGATCCCCCGCTCCACGAGGCCGGGCACGATGTCCGCGCCCATCAGCGTGTTGGACCGCAGCCGCTCCTCGTGGACCTGGGCGTGCGCCCCGCCCCCGTACGTCATGGTGCTGAACTCGTCCGCCAGTGCCTGCGTCATCACGAACGGGATCTGTCCGCGACGCTCCGGGTCCGACTCGTTCTCCATCTCGTCCATCATCCGCGAGTGGTCCATCTTGTCGGCGGCGGCCGTCGCCCCCACGTCGAACTTCCGGACCGGCAGTGTGAACTCCGGCGAGAACTGGTCCTCCCGGGTGCCCAGCCGGCTCTGCGTCCGCGCCGGATCGGAGGGCTGCGCCCGCACCGTCGGGTACTCGCGCTGGGCGAAGTCGCTGAGCATCAGCCAGCCCTGGGTCATCAGAGGGGAGCCGGCCAGCGGGATCTCGATGCGGGCCGGCTCCGAGCCGCCGAACCGGGTCTCGCGGAACGGGCTGCCCGGGTACTCCAGGAAGAAGAAGACGAAGCCCTCGTTGGCCAGGACGTGCTTGTCGTACGCCTCCGAGTTGTTCGGCGCGTCGGGATTCGCCCGGAGCAGCTCGGTCTTGGACTTCATGTGCCCCTGGGCGAGCATCTGTTCGGCCCGCTCCCTGGCCGTGTAGTGGGCGAGCACGCTCTGCCGCAGCGCCGTCCCTAGCTTGGTCCGTACGTCGGTCACCCAGGCCTCGTCCTTCTTCGGGGCGACCTCCTTGTTCATGCCGGCCAGGTTGAGCTCGGACAGCTCGCGGAAGTAGCTCGCCCCGCGCATGCTGAACGCGGCCGCGCTGTCGGCCCACTCCTCGCGCTGCCAGAGCATGCCCTGGTCCGTCATCGCGCGGAACGGCTCCCGGGCGGCGTCCGGCAGGCTGTCGTCCCGGCTGATCTGGCCGCGCACGACCTGGAGTTCGCTCTCGACGGCGGTCAGGGCCGCGGTCAGGAACTCCGCGTTCGGGCCGTTCGCGTCCTCCACCTCCGGGGCGATCAGGTGCTGGAGCTGCGTCAGTGCCATCAGACAGTGCATCGCGTCGCGGTGGGGATCCTCGTCGTACGCCTTGATGGCGTTGCGCACCTCGGTCACGAGCGGGCCGCTCGCGGTCGGCTGGGAGCGGTTCAGCGACGCCTTGACCCGCCCGAACAGGCCTCCGCCACTCGTCGGCTCGGCCGTGGCCGGCAGCGACTTGCCCAGCTCCTCGTGGCCCTTGCGCTGTACGACGCCTCCTGACCCGGCCGACGGCCCGGTTCCGGTGGGGGAGCCGTGATCGTGCCCGTCCGTGGCGCGGCGGCCGGCCGGTCCGGACATCACCCGCCGAGCGTTCGCCTCGGCCGCCCGCTCGAACCTGTCGCCGGGGTCGCTGACCCGCAGTCCGTGGCCCGTGTCCGTCCCCGCCACCGGTCCCTGCCGTTGCTGGATCACATGCGTCAGCTCATGGGCGAGGGTGTGCTTGTCCTTCCCGCCGTCGGTGAGCACCACATGGTTCCCCGAGGTGTACGCTCGGGCGCCCAGCTCGTCGGCGGAGCGCTGGGCGACCGGGTCGGTGTGCACCCGTACGTCGCCGAAGTCGGCTCCGAGCCGGTCCTCCATCTCCGTGCGCACGGACGCGTCGAGCGGCCGTCCCGGTGTCCGGAGCACCTGGTGCGCCGCGGAACGCTGCACCGGCGCGGCCTCGTCCTGAGCCTCACCCCGGGACGCGGCGGCGCGGCCGGCGGCGAGCATGCGGGTCACCGCCGCGTTGCCGACGGCCCGCTGGAGCGCCGGAAGAGTGCCTGCCGCAGGGTTCGTGACCGGCGGCGCGGCAGCGGGCCGCTCCTCGGCCCGGCCGGGCTGCCGGGACCGGGCGGGGCCGTCCTTGGCGGCATCGGCCGAGGCCTTGCGGTGAGCGGGGCTGCGCATGGGGTCTGCCTCCCGGGAGACGCGGTGGGACGCCCTCCTGCCTACCAGTGGCCCGGCCCCCCGGCCATGCCCGTTCGGGCAGAGCCGGGGGAAGACGGAGGAGGACCGGCCGTCGATCAGGCGGTGCCGGAACCGGTGCCGGATCCGCCGCCGGCGCCGCCGCGGGCCCGGCTGGACGGATTGCTCTGACCCCGGTCGTGCCGATACGCCTCCTCGGCCCACCGGGCGAGACTGTCCAGCTCCGTCTTCAACTCGTCCCAGGTCTTCTTGTTGGAACCCATCGTGCGGATCTCGAACGGCACCATCGTCGAGCCCGCCTCCTTGTGCGGGGCGATCTGGTTCATGCCGCCGAACACGCTCTGCTGGTCCACCTGGGTGTCCCCGTGGATCGCCGACCGGGCGAAGTCGATGAGCGACACCGGGTTTCCGTCGATCTCGCGGGTCGCCTGTTCCCGGAACTCGAGTTCGTGGTCACCCTGCCCCGGTTTCTCCTGATAGCGGGCCAGGACGTCGACGACCTCCTCGGCCGTGCCCGTCAGGAAGTCGCGGAACTCCTCGGCGAGCAGCGCGCGCACGTCCGAGAGCCGGGATCGGGAGAGGACGGCGGTCAGGTTCTTGATCTGGCCGGAGTCCTCGGCCTCCGCGAGGTAGTCGGCCACCGCCGCGATCTGCATGAAGAACAGCTGGGCGTAGCCGTCGAGTTCGTCCGTCTCCACCTCACGCTTGCGCTTCTTCGAGGCGTACTGCGCCTTGTTGTCCTCGTACAGCTTCACGATGTCGTCGGCGAAGTCCCGCGCTTGCGAAAGCCGGAATCGTGCCCGGCGGCTCGGCGCCCCCCGCACGTCGGGCGCGGCCTCCCGCAGGTGGTCGAAGAACAGCGGCATGCCCCGCAGCGGGACACCGACCGAGTAGTGCACGAACAGTCCGTCACCGTTGCCGGACGAGCCCGCCTCCTCGGGGTAGCCCACGCCCGGCGCGACCCGGGCGTCCGCTCCCGCCGGAAGGATCTGCAGGTCCAGAGGCATGCCCGCCAGCGGTGTCCGGTCCGTGGCGGCGTAGAATCCCTCACGGACCCGCCTGATCTCGTCGACCAGCCGGACCAGCCGCTCCCGGCCGGACTCGCTCTGCGGGCCGACCACCTTGACCGCCCCGGTCACGAACTCGATGTTCGAGTACGTGCCCCTCCTGCCCGCCCCCAGGAGCCGTTTGTCGGAGACGACCTTGAAGTCCTCCTTCGTGCTCTGGGCCAGGTCGGTGTCACCCGGGTAGTTGTGCCCTGCCGAGTCCTGTACGGGCAGGCTGACCTCGGTCTCGAAGCCCAGCATGCGCTGTACGGGTGCGCCGTCGCCCGCCCGGCCGGGCCGCCCCGGCTCCGTGGACTCCCGCTGCTCCGTGGCCCGTTGGACCGGCGGGCCGGCCATCACCCGCCGCGCGTTCGCCTCCGCCGCCCGCTCGAAGGCGTCCGACGGGTCGGAGAGTGCGAGCCCGGCCCCGTTGTCCGTACCGGACACGGGTCCGCTGCGCTGCTGGACCACATGCGTCAACTCGTGCGCCAGGGTGTGCTTGTCGGCGCCGCCGGAGCCGATGACCACATTGCTTCCGGAGGTGTAGGCCCGCGCCCCGATCTCGGCCGCGGACCGTTGGGCCGTCGCTCCCGTGTGGACGCGTACGTCGGAGAAGTCCGCGCCGAGCCGGCTCTCCATCTCCCGCCGGAGCGGCTCGGCGAGCGGCCGCCCGGGCCGCCGGAGCACGTCGGGGACGAGGGAACGCGGCGCGGCGTCCTGGCCGGGGCTCGGGGCCTGGCCGTGGCCGCAGTCCGCGTCGTGCGTGTGCCGCTCGCGCTGCACCGCCCGTGCGACGGCCGCGTTCCCGATGGCCGCCTGCAGCGCGCCGGCCCGGCTGGGGGACACGACACCCGGTCCTGGCACGGCGGGCCCGACTGCCCTGGCCTCCTGGCCCTGACCCGTACGCTCGTCACCGGCCGCCCGTTCGCCGGGCGCCCCGCCCCGCCCCCTGGCTTTCGCGTGCACCAGACCCCCTCCGGGCCGACCTCACCGCCACTCTCCCTGATGCCTACCTCAGCCCCGGTCGCCGCACACAGGTACCCGAGGGCAGTCCCGGGTCCACCGGTGGTGCCCTCGGCGCCGGGCCTGGGGAGCACCGGGTTCTTTGAAGACACGGACGACGCCGCGCACATGACGCGGCTCGGCGATCCCGGCTTCGCCGTGCCCACGCTCCGGCAGCGGCGGCCCGGACATCCCTCGCCGGCGATCACCCTCGGTTACTATGCTCACTTCATGCCGGAAGCCGGCAGCAAGGGGCGCGGCACCATCGACGGTCCGCTTGGGGAGCGGGGAGACCGGCGCGCCGGCCGAAAGTCCCCGGACCATCCCCATCGCCGTTGACCCGTGACTCCTGCCTCTGCGCTCCGGAGAAGTCGTCCGTGGATGGTAAGGCTGAAGAGATGGGTGGCCTGGGAAAGTGTTGGAAGAGGTCGTAGCGACCCGCTATGTCACGCCCCTGCGTGAGGGTGGCTCGCTCCCCGGGATCGTCGAGGCCGACGATTACGGCACGTACGTCATGAAGTTCACCGGCGCCGGTCAGGGCCGCAAGACCCTCGTCGCCGAGGTGATCTGCGGGCAGCTGGCCCGTCGCCTCGGGCTGAGGGTGCCGGAGCTCGTCACCATCCAGCTCGACCCCGTCATCGGGCTCTCCGAGCCCGACCAGGAGGTGCAGGAGCTGCTCAAGGCGAGCGGCGGCCTCAACCTCGGCATGGACTTCCTGCCGGGCTCGCTCGGCTTCGACCCGCTCGCCTACGAGGTCGACCCGAAGGAGGCCGGCCGGGTCGTCTGGTTCGACGCGGTGATCAACAACGTCGACCGGTCCTGGCGCAATCCGAACATGCTGGTCTGGCACGGCGACCTGTGGCTCATCGACCACGGCGCCACCATGATCTGGCACCACAACTGGCCCGGCGCCCAGGCCTCCGCGGCCAAGCCCTACGACGCCTCCGACCACGCCCTCGCGCGGTTCTCGCCGGACGTCGCCGCGGCGGCCGCGGAGCTCGCCCCGCTGGTCACCAGGGAACTGCTCACCGAGGTCGCGGCCGAGGTGCCCGACGAGTGGCTGGTCGACGAGCCCGGCTTCGCGAGCACCGACGAGCTGCGGGCCGCCTACGTGGAGGCCCTGGTGCCGCGCGCCGCGACCATCCACGAGCGGATCACCCTCGGACCGCGCTCCGACCGGCGCCCCCAGCAGCCGCCCGGCTGGCTCGCCGAACGCCTCGCCCCCCGGCCGCAGGCCGCCCAGGACGCCACCGAGAAGGACAGCACCACGTGACCGACCGCGATGTCTTCGAGTACGCGCTGCTGCGGGTCGTGCCCCGCGTCGAGCGCGGTGAGTGCTTCAACGCCGGCGTGGTCGTCTACTGCCGCGCCCGGTCCTTCGTGGCCGCCCGCACCCACCTCGACGAGGCCAAGCTGGCCGCGCTGGACCCCCGGGCGGACGTCGCCGGCGTGCGGGCCGCGCTGCACGCGGTCGAGGGGGTCTGCACGGGCGGCGAGGCCGCGGGGCAGGCCGCGGGCGACGACGCGGGACGGCGCTTCCGCTGGCTGATCGCGCCCCGCTCGACGGTGGTGCAGCCCGGCCCCGTGCACACCGGTCTGACGACCGATCCCGGGGCCGAGGTGGAACGCCTGCTCGAGCTTCTCGTGCGCTGAGTGACCCGGTGCACCCGGTGGGCCGTTGACACCGGGTGCCAGGGCTTCTAGCGTCTCGTCTGCGGTCGATACTAAGCGGTCGCTCATCTCCGGAAGGGCGGGTGTCCGGGAGAACGGGCGGCGCGCGGGGTACGGACCGTATCCAGGGACGAACCAAGGGCGAGGAGAACCAGCATGTCCACCACCGAGCAGCGCGTAGCCGTCGTCACGGGTGCGGCGCGGGGCATCGGAGCCGCCACCGCGATCCGGCTCGCGGCCGAGGGCCGCGCCGTCGCCGTACTCGACCTCGACGAGGCGGCCTGCAAGGACACCGTCGAGAAGATCACCGCCGCCGGCGGCACCGCGCTCGCCGTCGGCTGCGACGTCTCCGACAGCGCCCAGGTGGAGGCCGCGATCGCCCGGGTCGCCGCCGAGCTCGGCGCCCCGACGATCCTCGTCAACAACGCGGGTGTGCTCCGCGACAACCTGCTCTTCAAGATGTCCGAGGCCGACTGGGACCTCGTGATGAACGTGCACCTCAAGGGCGCGTTCCTGATGGCCAAGGCCTGTCAGAAGCACATGGTGGACGCGGGCTTCGGCCGGATCGTCTCGCTGTCCTCCTCCTCCGCCCTCGGCAACCGCGGCCAGGCCAACTACTCCGCCGTCAAGGCCGGCCTGCAGGGCTTCACGAAGACCCTCGCCAAGGAGCTCGGCAAGTTCGGCATCACCGCCAACGCCGTCGCCCCGGGCTTCATCGTCACCGAGATGACCGCGCAGACCGCCGAGCGCGTCGGCATGGGCTTCGAGGAGTTCCAGGCCGCCGCCGCCACCATGATCCCGGTGCAGCGCGTCGGCAAGCCGGACGACATCGCCAACGCCATCGCCTTCTTCACGGGCGACGACGCCGGCTTCGTCTCCGGCCAGGTCCTGTACGTGGCCGGCGGCCCGCTCAACTGACTCGCGGCACGGAGGAGTTCACACACATGAGCGCGAAGGAGCTGCCCGAGCTCTCGGGCAAGGTCGCCCTCGTCACCGGCGCGAGCCGGGGCATCGGCTACGGAGTCGCCGAGGCCCTCGTGGCCCGCGGCGACCGGGTGTGCATCACCGGAAGGGGCGAGGAGGCCCTCAAGGAGGCCGTGGAGCGCCTCGGCGCCGACCGGGTCGTCGCGGTGCCCGGCAAGGCCCACGACGAGGCCCACCAGGCCGCTGCGGTCGAGGCCACCATGGAGGCCTTCGGCCGGGTCGACTACCTGGTGAACAACGCCGGCACCAACCCGGTCTTCGGCCCCATCGCCGAGCTCGACCTGGGGGTGGCCCGCAAGGTCTTCGAGACCAACGTGGTCTCGGCGCTCGGCTTCGCCCAGCAGACCTACCGGGCGTGGCAGAAGGAGCACGGCGGGGCGATCGTGAACATCGCCTCGGTCGCCGGCATCTCCGCGTCGCCGTTCATCGGCGCGTACGGAATGAGCAAGGCGGCCATGATCAACCTGACCCTCCAGCTGGCGCACGAGTTCGCGCCGATGGTCCGGGTCAACGCGATCGCGCCGGCCGTCGTGAAGACGAAGTTCGCCGCCGCGCTCTACGAGGGACGGGAGGCCGAGGCGGCCGCCCCGTACCCGCTCGGCCGGCTCGGCGAGCCGTCGGACATCGGCGGCGCGGCCGCGTTCCTCACGTCGTCCCAGTCGGACTGGATCACCGGGCAGACCCTGGTCGTCGACGGCGGGATTTTCCTGAACGCCGGTGTCGGGTGACCGGTATCCGGACACTTCCCTGATTTATTGACCGGTTTGGCCCCGGTTATACGACGAATGCCTCGAGTGCCCCGCCCGGGCGGACCATTGACCTGGCGGGGCGCTGCGGTATCGTCTGCCGATCCCAGGCTGAACGAGGAGCGTGCACGTGTTCAACCGGACCAGTCTGCAGGCCGCTGCAGCCCTTGCGTCCATATCCCTCCTGTCCGGATGCAGTGTGTTTTCGGACGGTGAATCCGCAGCGGAACAGAGAATCGTCGTAGGGACGACGAGTTCTCCCACGACCCTCGATCCGGCAGCCGCCTGGGACAATTCCTGGGAGCTTTTCCGGAATGTCTTCCAGACGCTCGTGAGTTTCCCGACCGGCAGTACGAGTCCGCAGCCGGACGCCGCGGACTGCCAGTTCAAGCAAGGTTCCTCCAGCCGTGTCTTCGAGTGCCAGATCCATGACGGGATCACCTTCTCGAACGGGCACAAGCTGGACGCCGAGGCCGTGAAGTACTCGATCGAGCGGATCCGCACGATCAACCACAAGGGCGGCCCCAACGGCATGCTGGGCTCGCTCGACAAGATCGAGGTCGTCGACCCCCGCACCGTGGTCTTCCGGCTCAACAAGCCGGACGCGACCTTCCCCTTCATCCTCGCCACCCCGGCCATGTCGATCGTCGACCCGGCCGAGTACCCGGCGGACAAGCTCCGCGAGGACGGCAAGCTGCTCGGATCCGGCCCGTACGTGCTCGACTCGTACGCCGAGAACGACAAGGCCGAGCTGACCCGCAACCCGAGCTACAAGGGCTTCGCCGACCGCAAGAACGGCGGCGTGACCATCCGGTACTTCAAGGAGTCCGAGGCGATGGTCGCGGCCCTGAAGAAGAAGGACATCGACGCCACCTACCGCGGTCTGACCGCTGCCGAGGTCGTCGACCTCCAGAGCGACAAGCCGGAGAACCAGGGCCTCCAGCTCGTCGAGTCCACCGGCGCCGACATCCGCTACCTGGTCTTCAACTCCAAGGACGACTCCGTCTCGAGGCTGCCCGTCCGCAAGGCCATCGCGCAGCTCGTCAACCGCGACGAGCTGGTCAACAAGGTCTACCAGGGCACCGCCGAGCCGCTGTACTCGATGGTCCCCAAGGGCATCGCGGGCCACACCACGAAGTTCTTCGACCGCTTCGGGAAGCCGGACCCGGCCAAGGCCAGGTCCATCCTGCGCTCCGCCGGCATCAAGAAGCCGGTCAAGCTCGACTTCTGGTACACCACGGACCGGTACGGCTCCTCGACCGCGCCCGAGTTCGCCGAGCTGAAGCGCCAGCTGGAGGAGTCCGGGCTCTTCGAGGTCACCCTGCACGGCAAGCCGTGGAAGGAGTTCCAGGCGGGCTACCAGAAGGGCGAGTACCCGGTCTTCGGCCGCGGCTGGTTCCCCGACTTCCCGGACCCGGACAACTTCATCGCCCCGTTCGTGGGCAAGGAGAACGTCCTCGGCACCCCGTACGTCAGCCCCCGGATCACGGACGAGCTGATCCCCAAGTCCCGGCGGGAGAGCGACCGTGCGTCCGTCACGGACGAGTTCTCCGAGGCGCAGGAGATCATGGTCCAGGACGTGCGGCTGCTACCCCTGTGGCAGGGCAAGCTCTACATCGCCGCGAGCGAGGACATCGCCGGCGGTGAGCGGGCGCTCGACCCGCAGACCGTCATGCAGATGTGGGAGCTCCAGCGTCGCACCAGCTGGTAGCGGGCGCGGGACCCGGGCGGCGGACGGCGTTGTCAGTGGCCCCCGGTAGGTTCTCGTTCGGAGTAATACGAAAGCCCACCGGAGGTTGTTGACGTGACCGACACCGACATGCTGCCCGAGTCCTGGCGCGGCGTCCTCGGCGAGGAGCTGCAGAAGCCCTACTTCAAGCAGCTCACCGAGTTCGTCGAGGAGGAGCGGGCGAAGGGGCCGGTCTACCCCCCGCGCGACGAGGTCTTCGCCGCCCTCGCCGCCACCCCGTTCGACAAGGTGAAGGTCCTGGTGCTCGGCCAGGACCCGTACCACGGCGAGGGTCAGGGGCACGGACTGTGCTTCTCGGTCCGGCCGGGCGTCAGGACCCCGCCCTCGCTGCGCAACATCTACAAGGAGATGCAGGCCGAGCTCGGCCACGACATCCCCGACAACGGCTATCTGATGCCGTGGGCCGAGCAGGGCGTGCTGCTGCTCAACGCGGTCCTCACGGTCCGGGCCGGCGAGGCCAACTCGCACAAGGGCAAGGGCTGGGAGAAGTTCACCGACGCGGTGATCTCGGCCGTCGCCTCCCGCCCCGACCCGGCGGTCTTCGTCCTGTGGGGCAACTACGCCCAGAAGAAGCTCCCGCTCATCGACGAGGAGCGGCACGTGGTCGTCAAGGGCGCGCACCCCTCGCCGCTGTCGGCGAAGAAGTTCTTCGGCTCCCGCCCGTTCACCCAGATCGACGAGGCCGTCGCGGCCCAGGGGCACGAGCCGATCGACTGGCGCATCCCCGACCTCGGCTGAGCCTCGCCCGGATCCGGCGCGGCGGGAGCTAGCGTCGGATCCGGTCCCTCGCACCGGGGGCCGGGGAGCCAGCACGTGGAGGCCGTAGTGACCGGGCAGCAGGTGTCGGACGACGCCGTCATGACCAGGATCGGGCAGGCGATGATGCTGCTCCACGGCGGCGACCGGGAAGAGGCCCGCAATCGCTTCGGTGCGATCTGGGACCAGCTCGGGCCGGACGGCGACCCGCTGCACCGCTGCACGCTCGCCCACTACATGGCCGACGCCCAGGACGACCCCGACGTCGAGCTCGCCTGGGACCTGCGCGCCCTGACGGCCGCCGAGGGCCTCGACGAGGACCGGCTCGCCCTGCACGACTCCACGGCGGCACTGCGTGCCCTGTACCCCTCGCTGCACCTCAACCTGGCCGCCGACTACGTGAAGCTGGCCCGCCCCGACGCGGCCCGGGTCCATCTGGACCGGGCCCGTCTCGCCGCCGAGGGCCTGGACGACGACGGGTACGGCAACGGGGTGCGGGCCGCCATCGAGCGCCTGGAGCTGCGGCTGCGCGGTCAGCGCCCGTAGGTGCCCCGGCAGATCCGGGCCTGGTCGCTGCCCGGGCTCCAGCCGCCGTAGGACTCGCCGAGCGCGCACACGTCGGCCCGGTCGCGGGGCACCTTCGGCAGCACGGGCAGGACCACGTCCGGATACGGCCGCTGCCGCGGTACGGCGGACGGGCGCGGGCGCTCGGTCCGGTGCGGGCGGGCGGGGTCGGCCCCGCCGGGACCGTGCCGCTCGGGGGTCGCGCGGGGTTCGGGGGCCGGCGGATCGGGCATCGCCGCCTCCAGGGCCTCGCGGGCGGGGCCCTGGACGATCTGGGGCGCGACGTCCTGGCCGGCGGGGCCGGCGGCCCGGCCCGGGGTGGGCGCGGGGGCCGTCGGCGGCGGTTCGACCGCGACACAGCCCGTGAGGGCGGCCATGGCCACCCCGGCGAGCAGCGTCACAGTGGTTCGGGTTCCATGCACCCGCGCAACTCTGCTGCTCGGGAGGTGTTCCGCGCGCCCCTACTCGCGGGGAATGCCCCGCACGAGTGATCACCCCGGTGCGGGCTGACCCGCCCGCACCGGGCTCCGGATCAGTCCCCGGTGGCGCCGTCGACCCGCTCGCGGACGAGGTCCGCGTGGCCGTTGTGGCGGGCGTACTCCTCGATCATGTGCAGATAGATCCACCGCAGGTTGAAGGTCTCGCCGGTGCGGTGCTTCCCGACGCCCACGTCGTCGAGGCCGCGCCCGGCGGCGTTGACCCGGGCCGCGGCGATCTCGCCCTGCCAGGCGGCGTAGGCCTCCTGCCAGGTGTCCTCCTCGGTGACGTGGAAGTCCCGGTCGGGGTCCTCCGCGGTGGAGAAGATCCAGCCGGCCTCCTCGCCTGCGAGAACCCTGCGGAACCAGCCGCGTTCGACCTCGGCCATGTGCCGGACGAGGCCCAGCAGCGTGAGGTTCGAGGGCGGGGCGGAGGCGGTGCGCAGCTGGGTCTCGTCGAGGCCCTCGCACTTCATGGCCAGGGTCGCCCGGTGGAAGTCGAGCCATTCCTCGAGGGCCGCGCGCTCTCCGGTGAGGGTGCCCGGGTCGACGCGGGGGGTGGATGCGATGCGTTCGGCAGTCATGCCCGCATCGTCGCCGATCCTCCGCGTGCCTGGCCAGGGAATTGACGCCGGTTCAGCCGCCGGCGCCGCCCAGCATGCCGCGCAGCAGCTCGTCGAAGCCGGTGCGCAGGTCCGCGCGGCTCGGCACGGACGCGTGGAAGGAGCCGGCCGCGCAGGAGAACATCAGCCCCTCGCACCAGGCGATGAGGGAGAGCGCGTGCCGCTCGGGCGCGGGGGAGCCGGCCTCGCGCATCATCGCGATCAGCGGGCCGTGGAAGACGGCGCCGGCGGAGTCGAAGAAGGCGCGCAGTTCCGGGCGGCGGGTGGCCTCCAGAGCGAGTTCGTAGCGGGAGACGAGCAGCGCCCGGTGGTCCGTCAGATAGCGGTGCAGAGCCAGCGCGAGGGCATCCGTCAGTGCCTCGGGCCCGGCGTCGGCGGCGGGCAGCTCGTGCGGGGCGAGGACCGCCGCCTCGTGCTGGACCTGGCGCCGCACCGCGGTCTCCAGGAGGGCCTGGCGGGTGCGGGCGTGGTTGGAGGTGGAGCCCTGCGGGAGTCCGGCCCGTTCGTCGACCGCGCGATGGGTCAGGCCGCGCATCCCCCGTTCGACGAGCAGGTCGAGGGCGGCGTCACCGATGCGGTCGGCGCGGGGGAGGGGGACGTCGGCGGCTGCTGCGGTCATGGGGACAACCTACCGAGCCCTCCCCTCCCTCCTGGAACTACAGATGTAGTACGCTCGGAGGGTAACTACACCTGTAGTCGCGAGTCGCAGTCACGATCCCGTCGTCCCCGAGGGGGAGTCATGGAACAGCACCGCGCCGTCGTCGTCGGAGCCGGTATCGGCGGCCTCACCGCCGCCGTCGCCCTGCGCGACCGCGGCTGGGACGTCACCGTCCTCGAACGCGCCACCGGACTCGCCCCGGTCGGCGCCGGCATCGGCCTTGCGCCCAACGCCCTGCGCGCCCTCGACGTCCTCGGCCTCGGCGACCGGGTCCGGGCCCTCGCCGCCTGGCAGGGCGACGGCGGCATGCGCCGCCCCGACGGCCGCTGGCTCTGCCGCACCGACGCCCGGGCCGCCGCCGAGCGGTTCGGCGGACCGCTCGTCCTGCTGCACCGGGCCACCCTCGTCGAACTCCTCACCTCCGCCCTGCCCGACGGCACCGTCCGCACCGCGGCCCCGGCCGCCCTCACCGATCCCGGCGACACCCGCCGCCCCGCCCGCGTCACCACCCCGGACGGAGACCTGGAGGCCGAACTCGTCGTCGCCGCCGACGGCATCCGCTCCGCCGTCCGCACCGACCTCTTCCCCGGCCACCCCGGCCCCCGCTACTCGGGCTTCACCACCTGGCGGGTCGTCATCCCCGCCCCCGAGCGGCCCTTCGCCCCCCACGAGACCTGGGGCCCCGCCCGCCTGTGGGGCAGCCAGCCCCTCAAGGACGGCCGGGTCTACGCCTACGCCATGGCCGCGGCGCCCGCCGGAGCCCACTCCGCCGACGGCGAGAAGGCCGAACTCCTGCGGCTCTTCGGCGACTGGCACGCCCCCGTGCCGGCGATCCTCGACGCCGCCGACGACCGTGCCGTCCTGCGCCACGACGTGCACCACCTGATCGACCCGCTGCCCGCCTTCCACCGCGGCCGCACCGCCCTCGTCGGCGACGCCGCCCACGCCATGCAGCCCACCCTCGGCCAGGGCGGCAACCAGGCCATCGAGGACGCCGTCGTGCTCGCCCACCACACGGCCTGCCGGCCCGTGCCCGCCGCACTCGCCGCCTACACCGCCGACCGGCTGCCGCGCACCACCGCGATCGTCCGCAAGGCCGCCCGCACCGGCCGCCTCGCGCTGCTCTCCGCCCGGCCCGCCGTCGCCCTGCGCGACGCGGCCGTGACCGCCGTCTCCCGCTTCGGCCCCGGACTGGTCCTGCGCGGCTTCGACGGCATCGCCGACTGGCGCCCGCCGATCTCCGACGCGACCGCCCGCGTAAGCTGACCGGCGCGAACGCCCGCACCACGAACCAGAAGGAGACCCCGTGAAGGTCGGCTGCATCGGACTCGGCGACATCGCGCGCAAGGCCTATCTGCCCGTCCTGTCCACCCTTCCCGGGGTCGAACTCCACCTCCACACCCGTACCCCCGCCACCCTCGACGAGGTCGGCGACAGCCACCACGTGCCCGCCGCCCGCCGGCACGGCGACCTCGACTCCCTGCTCTCCGCCGGGCTCGACGCCGCCTTCGTGCACGCCTCGACCTCGGCGCACGCCGGCATCGTCACCCGACTCCTCGAAGCCGGCGTCGCCACGTACGTCGACAAGCCGCTGGCCTATCACTACGCCGAGTCCGAAGCCCTCGTGGAACTCGCCGAGAAGCAGGCCGTGAGCCTCGCCGTCGGCTTCAACCGGCGGCTCGCGCCCGGCTACGCCCAGTGCCTCGACCACCCCCGCGAACTGATCCTCATGCAGAAGAACCGGATCGGACTGCCCGAGGACCCGCGCACCTTCGTCCTCGACGACTTCATCCACGTCGTCGACACCCTCCGCTTCCTGCTCCCCGGCGACGTCGACCACACCGACGTACGGGCCAGGGTCCGCGACGGGCTGCTGGAGCACGTCGTGCTGCAGCTGTCCGGAGACGGCTTCACCGCCATCGGCATGATGAACCGCCGCTGCGGCTCCACCGAGGAGATCCTGGAGGTCTCCGGCCAGGACTCCAAGCGTCAGGTGCTCAACATCGCCGAGATCATCGACCACAAGGGCCAGCCGAGCGTGCGCCGCCGCGGTGACTGGGTGCCCGTGGCCCGTCAGCGAGGCATCGAACAGGCCGTCCTGGCCTTCCTCGACGCCGTACGCGACGGGGAGCGGCTCAGTGCCCGGGACGCGCTGCTGACCCACGAGATGTGCGAGCACGTGGTCCGCGAGGCCCTCGCCCAGGCGTCCTGAGCCGTTCCCGGAACGCCGCGACGCACACGGCGGCGACCACCAGGAGCGCCCCGTACAGCGGCCACGCACCGACGCGGTCGTACGGCGTCCGGCCGGTCGCGAGCGGCAGCGAGTAGACGGCGGAGGCACTCGCGCCGGTGCCGAGCACCGGGCCGACCCGCCGCCCGTCCGGCCCGAACGCGGCGCTGATCCCGGTCAGTGTCGCGTGCACCGTCGGCCGCCCGGTCTCCGCTGCCCGCAGCGCGCCGAGCGAGGCGTGCTGGGCCGGCGCCCAGCTGTCCTGGAAGGTGGAGGTCGAGGACTGCGCGACCAGCACGTCCGCGCCGTCCCGGGCGAGCCACCGGCTCATGTCGGGGAACGCCGTCTCGAAGCAGATCAGCGGCCCGATCCGCAGGCCCGGCCCGGCGGGCCCGGCGGCGTCGGGAAGCGACAGCACCACCGGTCCGGCGCCGCGCCGGCGGTCCTCGCCGGCCGCTTTGCCGACCGAGGTGACCCAGCCCAGCACGGCCCGCGCGGGCACGTACTCGCCGAACGGCACGAGCCGCGTCTTGTCGTAGCGCTCCCCGGTCGGGCCCTCGGGGCCGACCAGGATCGCGCTCTTGAAGATTCCGGGACGGTCGGAGCGGCGCGCGTCCACGTTCACGAGCAGCGGCGCGTGGACGGCCCGGGCGAGCGCGGTGAGCCGGGCCGCGAGGTCCGGGCGGGCGCCCAGGTCCGCGCCGACGCTGCTCTCGCCCCACACCACCAGGTCGAGCCGTTGCCCGGCGAGCGCCCGGGTCAGCTCCTCGGCCCGGTCGAAGCGCCGTGCGACGCCGTCGGGGCCGTCGTACACGCCGGGCTGGACCACGGCGATCCGCACCGTGCCCGAGGCGGACGGCGGTGCGGCGCCCCACCAGGCGAGCCCCACGACCAGGGCGCACCCGGTCAGGCCGACGACGGCGGTCCGGCGCAGCGGGGGCAGCGCGAGCAGCAGGACGACGCCCGTGTTCACGGCGACCACGAGCAGGGACAACAGCCAGACGCCGCCGACCGAGGCCAGCCGCAGGGCGGCCGGCACCTGCCACTGGGCTGCCCCGAGCAGGCCCCACGGCCCGCCCAGGCCCTGCCAGGAGCGCACCAGCTCGACGAGCAGCCAGCCGGAGGGGATGACGACGAGAGCGGCGGCGGCCCGCCGCGCGGAGGGCGTGCCGCCCAGCATCGCGTGCACCAGGCGTCCCCACGGCAGCCACAGCAGGCCGAGGAGCACGGAGAGGAGGAGCAGGAAGACATGGAGGCTCGGCAGCAGCCAGTGGTGCACGGCCAGCATGAAGCCGGTGCCCCCGCACCAGCCGTCCAGACCGGCCCGGCGCGGGCCGGGCGCCGCGCGGATCAGCAGCAGCCAGGGGACGAGCGCGAGCCACGCCCACCACCACAGGCCGGGGGCGGGGAAGGCGAGCGCGGGCAGCGCGCCGAGGCCGACGGCGAGCGCGGAGCGGGCGAAGGACGAGTGGCGCATGCCCTGCCTCCTGGGGTCGCCTCCAGTGTGCGCGCGACCGGCCCCGGGGGCCGGACCGACGCGGCTCACACCCGGCGCCACTTCTCCTCGACCACGACCGAGCGCAGCCGCCAGCCGGCGTCCGTGCGGCGCAGGGCGAAGGTGTACCGCCCGCCGCACACGAAGTCCTCGCCGGACTCGAAGCGCATCGGGTTCACGTAGTCGGCGCCCACGGTCGCGGTGTCGCCCGGGTAACCGCCGAGGTCCTGGATGCGGACCCGGCGGTTGACGATGAGGTGCTGCCGCACCGGGAACAGCCGCATCGTCTCCGCGAGCCAGTCGGCGACCGCGCCGGCCGGCCCCTCGATCCCGCCGGACCCGCGGTAGTCGGCGCGGCCCTCCGGGGCGAACAGCTCCCGGTACGCGGCCCAGTCGGAGTCGTCCACGGCCACCGCGTACCCGGTGACCAGATCGTCGATGGCGAGCCGGTCCATCACGGTGGCGAGGTCCACACGCTGCGTCATCGGATCAGTGTCGGGCAGCACGGGCGCGGGGCCAAGGGGCGTGCGTACGCCTGTTCAGGAACGGGCCGCGGTGGTGGTGGAGGTGGGGTCAGCTGCCGGACTCGCCCGCGTGGGGGCTCAGGACGTCGGTGCCGACCAGGATGAAGAGCAGGATGCCCAGCACGATCCGGTAGATGACGAAGGGCATGAAGGACTTCGTGGTGATGAACTTCATGAACCAGGCGATCACCGCGTAGCCGACGCCGAAGGCGATGATCGTCGCGAAGATCGTCGGTCCCCAGGAGACGTGGCCGCCCTCGGTCGCGTCCTTGAGCTCGAACACGCCGGAGGCGAGCACGGCCGGGATGGCGAGGAGGAAGGAGTAGCGGGCGGCGGCCTCGCGGGTGTAGCCCATGAGCAGACCGCCGGAGATGGTGGCGCCGGACCGGGAGACGCCCGGGACCAGGGCCATCGCCTGGCAGACGCCGAAGATCAGGCCGTCCCGCACGCCGAGGTCCTTGAGCGACTTGCGCTCGCGGATGGCGCGGTGGCGGCCGCCGATCTCGTCACGGGCGGCCAGCCGGTCCGCGACGCCGAGGACGATGCCCATGACGATGAGGGTGGTCGCGGTCAGCCGCAGATCGCGGAACGGGCCCTCGATCTGGTCCTTGAACGTGACGCCGAGGACGCCGATCGGGATCGAGCCGACGATGACCAGCCAGCCCATCTGCGCGTCGTGGTCCTGGCGCATCTCCTTGTCGAAGAGCGACCGGAACCACGCCGAGACGATCCGTGCGATGTCCTTGCGGAAGTAGATGAGGACGGCGGCCTCGGTACCGATCTGCGTGATGGCCGTGAACGCCGCTCCCGGGTCCTCCCAGCCGGCGAACGCGGCGGTGAGCCGCAGATGCGCGCTGGAGGAGATGGGAAGGAACTCCGTAAGCCCCTGGACGAGTCCGAGGATGAATGATTCGAACCAACTCATGGGGCCAGGGCCGTCCCGAATGTACGTGTGCGGTCATAAGGTCGGTGCGCAGCGTACCGTCCCGACGTTACAAGATCGTCCGCAGGGTTCCGGGGCGGGTTCCGCGGGAGGGTCAGCTCTCCACGGGGCCGGTGGTGGTCCAGCCGGGCGCGTGCACGTGGTACTTCAGGTTCGTGCGGTCGGCCGTCTCGCCGCAGCTCGCGCAGACCACCCGCGGGGTCAGGGTCTCTCCGCAGCTGTGCTCGAGGACCACCGGCCGGGCGTCCGCGTTGAGGTGGCGGTCGCCCCACGCCATCAGGGTCACCAGGACCGGGGCCAGCTCCTCGCCGGCCGGGGTGGTCCGGTACTCGTATCGCTTGGGCCGCTCGCTGTAGGCGACCTTCTCCAGGATCCCGGCCTCGACGAGCCGCTTGAGGCGGGCGGTGAGGATGTCGCGCGGGGCCCCGGTGTTGCGGGCGATCCGGTCGAAGCGGCGCACGCCGAGGGAGATCTCGCGCAGCACGAGCAGCGAGTACTTCTCGCCGACGAGCGCGAGGGTGTCGGCGATCGAGCAGGGGCGGGGCGCGGCCTTCATGGGCCAAGACTAAGGCACGCGCACCGGAGAGGGTTTGAGAATCCAACCCACTGGGATATGTTACCGACAAGTGTTGGTCCAGTTTTCCAACTCTCCAGGTCGGAGCATTGTCATGCGTGACGCCGTCATCGTCGAAGCAGTCCGTACACCGATCGGGAAGGGCAAGCCGGGTGGCTCGCTCTCCGACGTGCATCCCGTCGCCCTCCTCTCGCACACCCTGCGCGCCCTCGTCGACCGCTCCGGCATCGACCCGGCCCTCGTGGACGACGTCATCGGCGGCACCGTGGACCAGGTCGGCGAGCAGGCCATGAACACCACCCGTTACGCCTGGCTCGGCGCGGGCCTGCCCGAGACCGTGCCCGCCACCACCGTCGACCGGCAGTGCGGCTCCTCCCAGCAGGCCGTCCACTTCGCCGCCCAGGGCGTCCTGTCCGGTGCGTACGACATCGCCGTGGCCTGCGGCGTCGAGTCCATGAGCCGCGTCCCCATGTGGTCCAACGTGCCGCCCGGCGCCGACCCCTTCGGCCCCGGCGTGGCCGCCCGCTACCCCGAGGGCCTGGTACCGCAGGGCATCAGCGCCGAGCTCATCGCCGCCAAGTGGTCCATCGGCCGCGAGGCCATGGACGAGTTCTCCGCCGCCTCGCACGCCAAGGCCGCCCGCAGCTGGGCGGACGGTCTCTTCGACGACGAGGTCGTGCCCTACGGGGACGTGCGCCGCGACGAGTCCGTACGGCCCGCGACCACGCCCGGGATCCTCGCCGGCCTGCGACCCGCCTTCGAGGACCCCGGCTTCGCCGAACGCTTCCCCCAGATCGACTGGTCGGTCACCGCCGGGAACAGCAGCCCGATCAACGACGGAGCCTCGGCGGTCCTCGTCATGGCCGCGGAGACCGCCCGCGCCCTCGGACTGCGCCCGCTCGCCCGGCTGCACTCCTTCGCCGTCACCGGCTCCGACCCGCTGCTCATGCTCAGCGGCGTCATCCCCGCCACCGAGAAGGTGCTGCGCCGCGCCGGTCTGTCCCTCGCCGACATCGACCTCTTCGAGATCAACGAGGCTTTCGCGAGCGTCGTCCTCGCCTGGCAGCAGGAGACCGGCGCCGACCCGGCGAGGGTCAACGTCCACGGCGGTGCCATCGCCCTCGGCCACCCGCTCGGCGCGAGCGGCACCCGCCTCACGACGACCCTGCTGCACGCGCTGCGGGCCCGCGGCGGCCGGTACGGGCTGCAGGCGATGTGCGAGGCCGGGGGACTGGCGAACGCGATGATCGTCGAGGCGCTGTGAGAAGGCCGGCGGGCGGCCCGTGCGCGCGGTGAGGGCGACTGCTCGCGGCGGTCCCGCCAGGGCGGGTTCGCGCCGAGGCAGCCCTACCGCCCGGCGGCCGCCGGCTCCACGGCCTGCACCGTCCCCGCCGCCTCCCTCGCCCGGGACGCCTTCACGGCTCCGCGGAGGTGATGCCGTTTGCGCCAGCCCACCACCGCGGCGACCAGGGCCGACACGACGATGAAGCCCGTCGAGATCAGGAAGGCGGGGGAGGTCGGCGAAGTGGCCCGGCTGCCCGCGACCACGTAGGCCACCGTGTTCGGTACCGAGCCGAGGGCGGTCGCGAGAAGGAAGGGGAGGCACCGCATCCGGGACACGGCGGCCGCGTAGTTCGCCACCACGAACGGCATCCCCGGGAACAGTCGGATCGCCAGCATCGAACGGAATCCGTGCCGGCTCAGCTGCCCGTCCGCCGCCTCCAGCCAGCGGCCCCGGACGTACGGGCGCAGCGCCTCCTGGCCGAGTGCCCTGCCCAGCGCGAAGGACAGGCCCGCGCCCAGGACCGTCCCGCCGAGGGCCGCGGCGAAGCCCGCCTGGGTGCCGAAGAGCGCTCCCGCCGCCAGGTTGAGGATCGGCCGCGGCACCAGCGCCGCCGTGCACACCCCGTACGCGAGCCCGAAGACCAGCACGGCGCCCGCACCGCTCAACTGGGGCGGCCACCCGGCCGACAGCAGCCGCTGCGGCTCGAAGAGCAGCACCGACACGCCCGCGGAGAGCAGGATCACGGCGAGATACGTCAGCCGGGCCTTGGGCGAGAGGAGCATTCGGGGAGATTAACCGACAACCGCGGGTGATCGCCGTAACGTGCGCCATGCCCAAGGCCGGGAACCACTCGCGCCCGCCGTGAGTTCGGGACTGCGCCCCGCGCCCACTGCGAGTCCGGGAGTGCGCTCGCGCCCGCCGTGAGTTCGGGGCTGCGCCCCGCGCCCACCGCGGAGGCCGGAGTGCCCTCGCGCCCGCCGAGAGTCGGAGAATGCGCCCCGCGCAACTGCGGGCAGGGAATCCGCCGACGCCGACCGCGCGGCCCGCGGTCGCCCCGCGCCTACAGTGGGGCCGTGAAACCCTCCGCGCCCCCCGCCGTCCCCGAGAGCGCCCTCGCGGACACCGTGCTCGCCCGGCTCACGGACGTGTACCCGGCCGCCGGCGACCCCTTCCGGGCTCAGGAGATGATCGCCTACATGAAGGGCGTCGCCCCCTTCCTCGGGCTGCGCACCCCCGAGCGGCGCACCCTGTCCCGCACCGTCCTCGACGGCCTGCCCGCCCCCGACGAGACCGACTGCGCGGCCGTCGCCCTGCGCTGCTTCGCCCTGCCCGAGCGCGAGTACCACTACTTCGCCGTCGACTACCTGCGCCGCCATGTGAAGCGCTGCTCCCAGGACTTCCTGCCGGTCGCCCACACGCTGGTCACCACGGTCTCGTGGTGGGACACGGTCGACCACCTCGCCGCCCACGTCGTCGGCGCGCTCGTCGCCGCCGATCCGGTGCTCGTGGCCCGCATGGACGAGTGGATCGCCGACGAGGACCTGTGGGTCGCGCGCACCGCCCTGCTCCACCAACTCCGCTTCAAGTCCGCCACGGACGCCGACCGGCTCTTCGCGTACTGCCTGCTGCGCTCCGGGCACCCGGACTTCTTCATCCGCAAGGCGATCGGCTGGAGCCTGCGCGAGTACGGCAAGACCGCCCCCGACGAGGTACGCGCCTTCGTCGCGGAGCACGCCTCCCGGCTCTCCCCGCTCTCCGTGCGCGAGGCCCTCAAGAACCTCTGAGCGCCCCGAAATTCGGTCGACGGCGGCGGTCCGGGCGGCCATGATCGGGGGCATGTCCCGGTACGCCTTCCCCGCAGCGCCGTCCGCAGTCGCGGACGCGCCGGAGGCTGCCGTCCCGACGGCTCTCGCCGTTCTCGCGAGGCTCTGCGGCGACCGAAGCTGACCCTTCCCGGACCGTCCGGCGGACCCCACAGGGGGAGGGTCGGTCCGGCCCCGGGGTCCCCACACACGCTTCGAGCACCGAAACGAGCGATGCAGCCATGCCCAAGCAGGCGTACGCGCGCACCAAGCCGCACCTCAACATCGGCACCATGGGCCACGTCGACCACGGCAAGACCACCCTCACCGCCGCCATCACCAAGGTCCTGAGCGAGCGGGGCACCGGCGGCCCCACCACCTACGTGCCCTTCGACCGGATCGACAGGGCCCCGGAGGAGGCGCGGCGCGGCATCACGATCAACGCCGCCCACGTCGAGTACGAGACCGACACGCGGCACTACGTGCACGTCGACATGCCCGGCCACGCGGACTACATCAAGAACATGGTCACCGGCGCCGCCCAGCTCGACGGGGCGATCCTCGTCGTCTCCGCGCTCGACGGGATCATGCCGCAGACCGCCGAGCACGTGCTGCTGGCCCGCCAGGTCGGCGTCGACCACATCGTCGTCGCCCTCAACAAGGCGGACGGCGCCGACGACGAACTGGCCGACCTGGTCGAACTGGAGGTCAGGGAGCTGCTCACGGCGCACGGCTACGGCGGCGACGGCGTGCCCGTGGTCCGGGTCTCCGGGCTGCGCGCCCTGGCGGGCGACCCGCGCTGGACGGCGTCCGTGGAGGCGCTGCTCGACGCGGTGGACACGTACGTGCCGGTGCCCGAGCGCTACGTCGAGGCGCCGTTCCTGCTGCCGGTCGAGAGCGTGCTCACCATCACCGGCCGCGGCACCGTCGTCACCGGCGCCATCGAGCGCGGCACCGTCCGGGTCGGCGACCGGGTCGAGCTGCTCGGTCCGGACACCGAGACGGTCGTCACCGGCGTCGAGACCTTCGGCCGCCCGATGGAGTCGGCCCAGGCCGGCGACAACGTGGCCCTGCTGCTGCGCGGGGTGCCGCGCGGCGCGGTCCGCCGCGGGCACATCGTGGCGGCGCCCGGCACGGTCGTGCCACGCAGGCGCTTCACGGCGCGGGTGTACGTGCTGTCCGCCCGCGAGGGCGGTCGCAGTACCCCGGTCACGACCGGCTATCGGCCGCAGTTCTACCTCCGCACGGCGGACGTGGTCGGGGCCGTCGACCTCGGCGCGCCGGCCGTAGCCCGCCCCGGCGAGACGGTCACCATGACCGTCGAGCTCGGCCGCACTGTGCCGCTGGAGCCGGGCCTCGGCTTCGCGATCCGCGAGGGCGGCCGGACGGTCGGCGCGGGGACGGTGACGGAGGTCCTCTGACCGCCCACGGCTCCCGGGGCCGGGCCCGTCCCGGTGCGTCGCGGGCCCCACCGGGCGTCGTCAGGCCGCCCGGTGGGCGCTCGAATGCCGCCTTCGACCGGACGGCCGGCGTCCCGCTCGTCGACGCCGTCACCGCGAGCTGCGCGATTCCCGGCGTCTGGCCGGTCGTCGAGCTCGCCGGCCGCCGGCCGCCAACGCCCACCTCGCCGCCGGGTACGGTCGCGTCGTCGTCATCGCGCCCACCGGCACCGGCAACAGGGTGATCCTCTCCCCGGCCGCCCAGGGCGCCGCCCTCGCCGCCGCCGGCGCGCGGGTCGAGGTCATCACCCCCGACGCCGGGTCCAGGAAGGCCTTCGGGCGCAATCCGCTGGACCGCACCCGCCGCGTCCCGGCGGCCCGGGCCGGACGGGCACAGGCCGCGGCCCACGCGCGGGCGGTCGCCGCCCTGTGGGCACAATGAGGACGTGAACGAGCAGATTCCCGTCATCCGTGACGTCGACCGGGGCACCGCCCGGCTCATGCCCGACGTGGACACCGAGCGGGGCTGGCTGCTCACGGTCGACGGCGCGCCCCAGTCGTACGTCGACCTCGACGACCCGACGCACCTGGAGTTCGAGTACGTCCAGCGGCTCGCCCATGTCGTCGACCACGCCGCGGAGGAGGGCGCCCCGCTGGACGTCCTGCACCTCGGCGGCGGGGCGCTCACCCTGCCCCGCTACGTCGCCGCCACCCGGCCCGGCTCCCGGCAGCAGGTGGTCGAGGCCGACCGGGGGCTGCTCGCCCTGGTGGGCGAGCACCTGCCGCTGCCGGCGGACGCGGGGGTCGCGGTGCACGGAGCGGACGCCCGGGAGTGGCTGGAAGCGGCGCCGGACGCCTCCGCCGACCTGATCGTCGCCGATGTCTTCGGCGGCTCGCGGGTGCCGGCGCACATCACGTCCGTCGAGTACGCCCGGGAGGCCCGCAGGGTCCTGCGCCCGGGCGGCACCTACGCGGCGAACCTCGCGGACGGGGCGCCCTTCGCGTTCCTCGGCTCCCAACTCGCCACCTTCGCGACGGTCTTCCCCGAACTCGCGCTGATCGCCGAGCCGGCGGTGCTGCGCGGACGCCGCTTCGGCAACGCGGTCCTGGTCGCCTCCGACCGGGAGATCGACACCGCGGGCCTCGCCCGCCGCGCGGCCGGGGACGCCTTCCCGGCCCGCGTGGAGTGGGGCACGGCCCTGGCCCGGCTCACCGGCTCCGCACGGCCGGTGCGGGACACGGAGGCCGTGCCGTCACCCGTGCCCCCGGACGGTGCCTTCGGCATCGGCTGAGCCGGCACCCTCCACCGCCTCGGGCTGCGGCGAACCGGCCGGCGAGGCTCCGCCGACGGACAGCGCTCCGGGCGAGGCCGCCCCTCCGGCGTGCATCGCCGCGACCGTCGGCGCTCCGACCGTCGGCGCCCCGGCGGCCGCCGTCACGCCGGCCGCATCCGGTTCGGAACCCGTCACCTGCTTCGTACGCCGGGTCAGGTTGCGTACGTCCGGCACCAGCAGCACCAGCGCCGTCACGAGCACGATGACCGTCGCCGAGCCCCACAGCGCGTTGCTCCGGCCGAAGACGCTCTCCGCCGGGCCCGCGAGGGCCGTGGACAGCGGCAGCATGGCCGTCGAGCCGAACCAGTCGTAGGCCGAGACCCGCGACAGCTTCTCCTCCGGGATCTCCTGGTGCAGCGTCGTCATCCAGCACACGCCGAAGACCTCGATCGCCACACCGCTCACGAACATCGCCACGGAGAGGCCGACCACGTCGAGCGGAACGGCGAGGGCCGCCGAGGGCAGGGCGATGGGGAAGACGCCCAGGGTGCCCACGAGGAGCATCCGGCGCGGCTTCCAGCGGGCCATCAGGATCGCGCCGCCCAGCGTGCCCACGCCGAACGCGGCGAGCGCCAGGCCCCAGGGCCGGGCGCCGCCCAGTTCGTCGCGGGCGACCAGCGGTCCGTACACCGACTCCGCCGCGCCGACCAGCGCGACGACGACGGCGAACTGGGCCACGATCGCCCAGAGCCACGAGCGGCCGACGAACTCGTCCCAGCCCTCGCGCAGATCGGCGAGCAGCCCGCCGCCCGGCGCGCGCTCGGCGACGTGCCGGACGTCGAGGAAGGCGCGCAGGCCGCCCGCCGCGGCGAAGGCGGCCGCGTCGATGGCGAGCACCCAGCCCGGGCCGAAGGCCGCGATCAGGGCGCCGCCGAGCGCGGCCCCGCCGATGCCGGCGCCGTTCATCGCCATGCGGAAGACGGCGAAGGCGCGGCTGGCCTGTTCGCCGTCGACGCTGGACATCAGCATGCCCTCGGCGGCGGGGCTGAAGAAGGCCTGCCCGGTGCCGCACAGCGCGGTGAGCAGCATCATGTGCCACAGCCGTGCCTCGCCGGTGAGGACCAGGACGGCGAACACCGCCTGCGAGACGCAGTTGAGGGCGTTGGCGGCGACCATCACCCGGTGCCGGGGCACCCGGTCGGCGATGGCGCCCCCGATGAGCAGGAAGAGCACGAGCGGCAGGGTGCGGGCCATCGCCACCAGGCCGACGTCCCCGCCGTCCCCGCCGGACTGGATGACGGCGAACGCCGCCGCGATCAGGGCGCCGTGGGTGCCCAGGTTGGTGACGATCGCGGCGGCGGTCAGCAGCAGGTAGTTCCGACCGGCCCAGCCGGGTGTGCGGGCGCGGATCAGGACGACTCCGGGGCCTCGGGAGCAAGGCGCACGGTGGAGACGACCTGCTTGATGGTGGCGTCGGACAGTTCTTCCTTCACGCCCTTGGCGGCGTAGAGCACGAAGGACGAGAAGTCGCCCTTGGCGTTCTTGAAGGAGAAGGCGACGGACTTGCCGTCCGACTCGCACCTGTTGCGCTTCTTGATGTTCGGGGCGACGGCCGTGGCCATGCTCCCCTGGAGGCCGGACTTGGTGGTGTAGGGCACGGCCTTGGTGATCTTGATGGTGCCCTTGGGCATGTGCTGGGCGTAGCCCGCCCACACCCAGTTGCCGGCCTCGTTGTACGCCGCCTCGGCGGTGTCCTTGGCGCCCTGGCCGCCCTTGGTGCCGGCGGTGCTCAGGCCCCAGGTCTCCTCGGTGCCGTTCTTGTCGGTGTCGTACGCGCACCAGTTGCTCTTCAGGTGCGCGGGCGCGGACATCGTGACGACGGGGGAGCCGTCGCCCTTCTTCTCGTCCTCGAAGTACGTGACGACGCCCGGCTTCGACAGCTCCCAGTCCGGCGGCACGTCGAAGAGCGTGCCGTACTTGGGGTTGTAGACGACCTTCCAGCCGGGGATCGTCGGCTGGTGCGAGGCCGCGTCGCGCGGGTTGTCGAGCGGCGACGAGGAGGTGCTGGGCGCGGTCGGCGCCGACTGCGTCGGCTTCGGGTCGTCCGCCTGGTCGTTCTTGTCGTCGTCCTTGCCGAGCACCAGGTAGCCGGCGACACCGGCCGCCGCGAGCACGGCCACGGCGGCGACGATCGCCACCAGCGTCGTCTGCTTCTTCCTGCCCCCGTCACCGCCGCCCGGCTGCACGGGCCCCGGCACCGCGTACTGCGGCACCGTCGGCTGCTGGTACGGGTTCGGCTGTCCGTAGCCGGCCTGCGTCGGCTGCTGCTGGTACGGGTTCGGCTGTCCGTACCCCGGCTGCGTCGGCGGCTGCTGATACGGATTCGGCTGTCCGTAGCCGGGCTGCTGCCCCGGCTGCGCATACGGGTTCTGGTTCTGGTCCTGCGGGTTCTGCTCGCCCCCGGGCGGCTGCTGTCCTGGCCACATGGCCAGTAACGATAGAGGTGCGGCCCCGGCCCTGCCACGCCCGCCCCCGTGCGGGGATGGCGAAGACTGCTACTGGTGGGTAACATCTCGGCCCATGAGCGCAGACCAGATGAACGTCGGCGAGATGCTCGCCGCCACCGTGCCGATGGCCCGGACCCTCGGACTGAAGTTCCTGGAGACCACCGCCGAGCGTGCGGTCGTGGAGCTTCCGGACCAGGCCGACTACCACAACCACGTGGGCGGCCCGCACGCCGGCGCCATGTTCACCCTCGCCGAGTCCGCCAGCGGCGCCATCGTCCTGGCCGCCTTCGGCGACCAGCTGGGCCGCGCGGTGCCCCTCGCCGTCAAGGCCGAGATCGGCTACAAGAAGCTCGCGATGGGTGTCGTCACCGCCACCGCGACCCTGGGCCGCCCGGCCGCCGAGGTCGTGGCCGAACTCGACGCCGGCCAGCGCCCGGAGTTCCCGGTCAAGATCGACATCACCCGCGCGGACGGCGCCGTCACCGGCGAGATGACCGTCGTCTGGACCCTGCGCCCCAACTCCTGACGCGGATTCGGGGGCGGGTCGCGCGACGCCTTCGCGGCGCGGGCACGGCTCTCGGCACGGCGACGCGGAAACGGACGAACCGTCACGCATAGTGCGATCAGCGCATGATCGCTGGAATCGTGCCGGTTCGAAGGAGCGCCGCCGTGCCCCACGTCCCCACCCCGGACCACGACGAGCCCACCACCGCTCCCGCGCCGCGCCGGGTCTCCCGGCGCCGGCTGCTGCTCGCCCTCGCCGGCGCGGCCGCCCTCACCGCCGTCCCCCTGGGCGTCACCCCGGCCGGCGCCGCACCCACCCGGGCCGCCGAGCGGGCCGCCCGACGCACCGCCACCCGGGCCGCCGAGCGGGTCGCCGCCCTGCTCGCCCAGCTCACCCTCGACGAGAAGACCGCACTGCTGCACGGCGCCACCGACCCCGACGCACTCGGGCAGGCCGGCTACGTGCCCGGCGTCCCCCGCCTCGGCATCCCCGCACTCCGCCTCGCCGACGGGCCCGCCGGGGTCCGCGTCCGCAAGGCCGCGACCGCGCTCCCCGCGCCCGTCATGCTCGCCGCCGCCTTCGACCCGGGACTCGCCCGCGCCTACGGCCGCGTCATCGGCCACGAGGGCCGCGCCCTCGGCCAGGACGTGCTGCTCTCGCCGATGGTCAACCTCATCCGCACCCCGTACGCGGGACGCAACTTCGAGACCTTCTCCGAGGACCCGCTGCTCTCCGCCGACCTCGTCGCCGAGGAGATCCGCGGCATCCAGGCCGAGGGCCTGATCGCCACCGTCAAACACCTCGCCCTCAACAACCAGGAACGCGACCGGATGTCCGTCGACGTCCGGGCGGGCGAACAGACCCTCCACGAGACCGAACTCCGCGGCTTCGAAGCCGCCGTCGCCGCCGGCGCGGGCGCCGTGATGGCCGCGTACAACAAGGTCGACGGCGTCCACGCCACCGAGAGCCGCACACTGCTCACCCATGTCCTCCGCGAGCGCTGGGGCTTCGACGGCTGGGTCATGAGCGACTGGGGCGCCGTCCACTCCACCACGCCCGCCCTCACCGCCGGCTGCGACATGGAGATGCCCGGCGGCGCCTACTACGGGGCGGCCCTGAGCCGCGCCGTGCGCGACGGACGGATCGACGAGGCCGCCGTCGACACCGCCGTCCGCCGCGTCCTCTCCGTACGCGAACGCTTCGGCCTCCTCGAGGACCCGAGCGACGTCGCGCCCCGCCCTGAGCGCGACCCCCGGGCCGGGGCCCGCCTCGCGTTCCGCGTCGCCACCGCCGGGGCCACCCTGCTCCGCAACGAGCGCGGCACGCTGCCGCTCACCGGGCGGGCGGTCCGCTCGATCGCCGTCGTCGGGCCCACGGGCTCCGTGCCCTTCGTCAGCGGCGGCGGCAGCGCCCATGTCGTCCCCGAAGCCGCCGTCAGCCCCCTCGACGCCCTGCGCGCCCGCGCGGGCGCCGGCGCCACCGTGACGTACGCCCTCGGCGAGGACGTCTACGGCAAGCCGCTGGCGCGCACCGAACCCGCCGACCGGCTGGACGACGTCCGTGTCGCCGCCGGCGCGAGCTTCTCCTACGAGGGCACCCTGACCACCACGGCCGACGACGACTGGAGCTTCTTCGTCCACTACAGCGGGCGGCGTCCCCGCGTGACCCTCGACGGCGACGAACTCTTCGCCGCCGGGTACGTCAACGGCGGGCTCGGCGGGCGGGCCGCGGACGGACTGCAGGTGCGCCGCGCCGACCGCCGCCTCACGGCCGGCACCCACCGCGTCACCGTCACCGCCCAGGGCGGCACCGCGGGGCAGCGGATCCGGCTGCGCGCCGCCGGCGGAGCCGATCGGGCCACCGACCTCGCCGAGGCGGTCACCGCCGCCCGCGCCGCGGACAGCGTCGTGCTCTTCGCCTACGAGGACGCCACCGAGGGCCGCGACCGCACCCACCTCGCCCTGCCCGGCCGGCAGGACGCCCTCATCCGGGCCGTGACCGCCGCCAACCCCCGCACCACCGTGGTCCTCAACACCTCGTCGGCCGTCACCATGCCGTGGCTGGACCACACCGGAGCAGTGCTCCAGATGTACTACCCGGGCCAGGAGGGCGGCCCCGCCACCGCGGCCGTCCTCTTCGGCGACGTCGATCCCGGCGGCCGGCTCACCCAGACCTTCCCGCGCTCCGAGACCGCCCACCCCACCGCCGGCGACCCCTTCCGCTATCCCGGGCAGGGCGGCGTCGAGGAGTACGGCGAGGGCGTCCACGTCGGGCACCGCTGGTACGACGCCGAGGACGTCACTCCGCTCTTCCCCTTCGGCCACGGCCTGTCGTACACGCGCTTCGCCTACGAGCGCCTGACCGTCGTGCCCGACGCCGACGGGCTGCAGGTCACCTTCACCGTCACCAACACCGGGACCCGCGCGGGCGTCGAGGTGGCCCAGGTCTACGCGGGGCCCTCGCCGGACCTCGCCGCCCGCGGGATCGACCAGCCGCTCCGCCTTCTCGCCGGCTACCGTCGCCTCCCGCTCGCCCCCGGCGAGCGCCGCCGGATCACCGTCCCGGTGGCCGCGCGGGTCCTGTCCTCCTGGGACGTGGCCCGGCACGACTGGGTGCTCGGCACCGGCGCGCGCGAGGTCTGGGTCGGGGCCTCCTCCCGCGACCTCCGGCTGCGGGCCCGGACCTGGGTGGCCGCTTAGCGGCGGCTTACCGACTTCGCGGTACCCTGCCCGCATTCGATCGCCGACCCGGGAGAGGAACCCGCGTGCACGTCCAGGAATGGCTGGAGACGATCCCCGCGGTCGCCGTCTACGCACTGGTCGGGGTGGTGATCGGGGTCGAGAGCCTGGGCATCCCGCTGCCCGGCGAGATCGTCCTCGTGAGCTCGGCGCTGCTCGCCTCCCAGCACGGCGACATCGACCCGTACGTCCTCGGCGCCTGCGCCAGCGTCGGGGCGATCGTCGGCGACTCGATCGGCTACGCGATCGGCCGCAAGGGCGGGCGGCCGCTGCTCACCAAGCTGGGCAAGAGGTTCCCGAAACACTTCAGCGAGGCCAACATCGGCCTCGCCGAGCGTTCCTTCGAGAAGTGGGGCATGTGGGCGGTCTTCTTCGGCCGCTTCGTCGCCCTGCTGCGGATCTTCGCCGGTCCGCTCGCGGGCGTGCTGCGCATGCCGTACTGGAAGTTCCTGATCGCCAACGTCTTCGGCGGCATCCTCTGGGCCGGCGGCACCACGGCCGTCATCTACTCGGTGGGCGTCGTCGCCGAGGCCTGGCTCAAGCGCTTCTCGTGGCTGGGCCTGGTGCTCGCGGTGCTCATCGGACTCACCTCGATGCTGGTCCTGAAGAGCCGCGCCAAGAAGGCCGTGGCGGCGCAGGAGGCACGGGCCGAGGCGCGGACCGCGGCCCCGGCGACCGCCGAGGCCGCGGTCGACTAGGCCGGGTCCCGGCCGACCAGGCCGGGCCCTGCGGATCATCCCGGGTCCGACCCGACCTCCGCGGCCCCGCCCCGGGGATCAGTCCTCGAAGGCCTCGGCGTGGCCCTTGGCGAGGAGCAGGTACATCTCGGCATTGAGCCGGATGCCCGCCTGCTCCTCCTCGGTCAGCGGCCGGCGCACCTTCGCGGGCACGCCCGCGACCAGCGAGCCCGGCGGCACCTCCATCCCCTGCGGGACCAGCGCCTGCGCGGCCACCAGGGAACCGGCGCCGATCCGGGCACCGTTGAGGACCGTGGCGCCCATGCCGACGAGGACGTCGTCCTCGATCGTGCAGCCGTGGACGGTCGCGTTGTGACCGATCGTGACGCGCGCGCCGATCGACACCGGGAAGCCCGGGTCCACGTGGACCGTGCAGTTGTCCTGGACGTTGGCGTCCTCGCCGATCTCGATCGGACCGCAGTCCGCCCGCAGCACCGCGTGATACCAGACGCTGGCGCGCGGCCCGAGGGTGACCTCGCCGAGCACGACCGAGGTGGGCGCCGTGAAGGCGGTCGGGTCGACCTTCGGCTCCTTGCCGCCGACACCCTTGATCAATGCCCCCGGCACTGCTTCTGCCATCGTTCCGCTCCTTCGCTCCGTCACGCCTCGGGCGGAAGACTAGTCCGGGCCCATGACGGACATCACAGCGCACCGGGCCGATCGGCCAGGACGCCGCCGACTACGGTGGCCGGGTGCCCCGGAACAGAAACACGTTCTCCTCGCTGACCGCCTGGCGCCGCCGCGTCGTCGCCAACGCCCTGCAGAGCGGGTGGCGCCGGATCCAGCAGGCGGGCGCGGTCACCGCCGAGCACCCGGGGCGGCTGCGGTTCCGCCGGATCGGCGAGGGCACGCGGCTCGCCTTCCCGCAGGGGTCCGTCTTCGGTGAGCAGTGGATCGAGATCGGTGCCTGCTGCATCATCGCCGAGCAGGTCACACTGACCGCCGGCATGCTGCCGGACCTCGACCTCGGCAGGGACACCGTGCTGACCCTCGGTGACGGGGTCGTCCTCGGCCGGGGCAGCCACGTCATCGCCGACGCCCCGATCACGATCGGCTCGGACGTCTACTGCGGTCCGTACGTCTACATCACCTCGACCAATCACAGCTACGACGACCCGGACGAGCCCATCGGCCGGCAGTGGCCGCGCTCCGCGCCCGTCGAGATAGGCCCCGGCTGCTGGCTCGGCACCGGGGCGGTGATCCTGCCCGGCGCCCGGCTCGGCCGGAACGTCGTGGTGGCGGCCGGAGCGGTCGTGCGGGGCGAGGTGCCCGACCACTCCGTGGTGGCGGGCGCACCGGCGAAGGTGGTCCGCTCCTACGACCCGGAGAAGGGCTGGCAGCCGCCGCTGCGGACCCCGGCGCCCAAGCCGATCCCCGACGGCATCACGCCGGAGCAGCTGGCCGCGCTCGCGGCCCTGGACGACCTGGACGCGCTCGACGCGCTCGACGACCGCCTCGACGACGTGACCGACCTGGCCGCGCGGGAGAGTTGAGCCGATCGGCGCCCTGGAGGGTGGGGCCGGGGCAGGCGCACCCGGGCAGGCGCGCCGGGGACGCGAGCGGCCGGAGCAGGAGCGTCGAGCAGGTGAGCGCCCGGGCGTGAGCGCCGACCGCAGGCGTGCCGGGCAGGGATGTCCGGCGGGTCGGGATCCGTCGGAGCGCCGGCCGGAGGCGTACGCGGCCGCCGGCCGGGTCAGCCCGTGGCCAGGAGGACCGTTCCCACCAGGGCCAGTCCCGCGCCCGCCGCCTGCACGGCCCGCAGGCGTTCCTTGAGCACCCCGCGGGCGGCCAGCGCCGTCACCACCGGGTAGAGGCTCGCGAGGACCGCGGCGACCGTCACCGGGCCGCGTTGTGCGGCCAGGGCGTAGGTGCCGTTGGCGGCGACGTCCGCCAGGCCGACGAAGGCGAGCGCCGGGAGCGCGGCCACCACGGCCCGCACGCCGCCGCCGTCCTCCGGCAGCACCCGGCCGCCGCGCCGGACGGAGAGCCACAGGGCGCCGCCGCCCACCGCCACGTTGGTGACGCGCTGTACGAACAGCGCGAGGACGAGCCCGGTCAGGCTCGTGGACGCCTCGGAGATCAGGGCCATCACCGCGCCGAAGCCGAAGGCAGCGACGAGGGTGAGCAGTACCGCCTGGCGCTGCACCGGAGCGCCGCGCAGCTCGGGTCCGCCGGCGAGGACCACGCCGATGACCGCCACCGCGATCCCGGCGAACTGCAGCAGGCCCGGGCGGTCGCCCAGGAGGAGTCCGACGCCGACGGGCACGACGACACCCAGGGACCCGAGCGGTGAGACCACGCCCATCGGGCCGAGCGCGAGGGCGCGGTAGAAGGCGAGCATCGCGGCCGGGCCGACCGCGCCCGCGGCGACCGCGTACCAGAGCCGGGGGCCGGCCTCGCCCAGGGCGCCGGTGGCGAGGACGAGGGTGCCGAGGACGACGACGGCGATGCTCTGGGAGACCACGACGACGGTCAGCGCGGGGAAGCGTCGGGTGAGGAGGCCCCCGCCGAAGTCGGCCAGGCCCCAGAGCAGGCTGGTGGCCAGGGCGAACATCGCCGTCAGTGCCGTCATCGGTGGTGCCTCGCAGTACAGTGCAATGAACAATCGGGTGCACCACACGGTAGTACAGCTTGTTGGACTCTGTCATTCAAAATATTGGACGGAATGTGTCGGACCTCGACCAGCTCACCCAGTCGCTCGCCCGGAACCTGAAGCGCTGGCGCAACGAGCGCGGCTTCACTCTCGACGCGCTCGCGGCCCGGGCCGGGGTCAGTCGCGGCATGATCATCCAGATCGAGCAGGCCCGCACGAACCCGAGCGTCGGCACCACGGTCAAGCTGGCCGACGCGCTCGGCGTCTCCATCACCACCCTCCTCGACTACGAGCAGGGCCCCCATGTCCGCCTCGTCCCGCCGGACCAGGCCGTCCGCATGTGGTCCACGTCCACCGGCAGCCACACCACACTGCTCGCCGGTACCGAGGCCCGCGGCCCGCTGGAGCTGTGGCACTGGACCCTGATGCCGGGCGACGGCAGCGCCTCCGACCCGCACCCGGACGGCACCACCGAACTGCTCCACGTCACGGCGGGCACGCTCACCCTCGTCGTGGACGGCGAGGAACACCTCATCCCGGCCGGTACCTCCGCGGTCTTCGAGAGCAACGTGCCGCACGCCTATCGCAACGAGGGCGAGGAGACGGTCGAGATGACCATGGCCGTCTCCATCCCGCCCGCACGCTGAGCCCGCGCGCCCCGGCCCGTACGGTGCGTTCCCGCACCCGGCTCCGCCCGTACGGTGCGTTCCCGCGCCCGGCTCCGCCCGTACGTTCCCGGCTCCGCCCGCACGGTGAGCCCGTGCGCCGAGCCGGCGCGGCCCGGCTCCGCCCGTACGGTGAGACGAACAGCCGTGCCAGGGCGCCCACTTGTTAGCGTGTCCGGTATGCGCGCACCCATCGGAGACTTCGCCGACGTCCGACCCGCCACCGACTGCCTGGACCTGCTGCCCGAACCCGTCGCCGCGGCCGTCCGTGCCTGGCGGGGCACCGTCCCCGCCGACTCGATCCTCTACGTGGACTCCGACCCGGCCGTCGCCGACACGTCCGTCTTCGTCGAGCACCACGGGCCGGAGCTGCTCGACGCGTCCGCGAACTGTGTGATCGTCGCCGGCCGGCGCGGCGAGACCACGACCCTGGCCGCCTGTGTGGTGCGCTCGGCCACCCGGGTCGACGTCAACGGGGTCGTCCGCAAGGAGCTCGGCTCCCGCAAGGTCCGCTTCGCGCCGGCCGACGTCGCCACCGGCGACACCGGCATGGAATACGGCGGCATCACGCCCCTCGGCCTGCCCGAGGGCTGGCCGGTCCTGGTGGACGCCACCGTCGTGGACACCGAGTGGGTGCTCGTCGGCAGCGGACGGCGGCGCGGCAAGCTCATCCTGCCGGGCAAGGCCTTCGCCGAGCTGCCGGGCGCCGTCGTCCTGGAGGGGCTCGGTGTGGAGCCCGAGCCCGCGCCGGAGCGGCCCGTCGTCAGCTGAGCTTCGGTATCTCGATGGCCGGGCAGCGGTTCATGACCATGTCCAGGCCGGCCTCGCGGGTCCGGGCGTACGCCGCGGCGTCGATCACGCCGAGCTGGAACCAGACCGCCTCGGCGCCGATCGCGACCGCCTCGTCCGCGACGGCGCCCGCCAGGCCGCTGTTGACGAACACGTCGACCACGTCGACGGGGAACGGGATGTCGGCCAGGGTCGCGTACCCCTGCTCGCCGTGCACCGTCTCCGCCTTCGGGTGCACGGGCACGATCCGCTTCCCGAAGCGCTGGAGCAGGGCGGCGATCTTGTAGGCGTCCCGGGCCCTGTTGTTGGACAGCCCCACGATCGCCCACGTGTCGCCGCTCTCGGTGAGGATCCTGCGGACGGTCTCCGACTCCGTCTCGGCCGACCTGGTCTCGACGCTCATGTGCCGCTGCCTTCCGTCACTTCCGTACTCGGGCGAATCGCCGGGTCGTCCTGGTGAACGATCCATGACCCTCGGTCATTCCCGGGCCCGGACCGGGAGGGGCGGGAGCCGCCCGCGCACGGGGCGGGTCCCCCGGGCGCATAGGCTGGCCGGATGCAGGAGCAGTACCGCACGCTCGCCGGCGAGGGCGTCCACGAGTCCGAGATCAACCGATCGCGTTTCCTCTGCGCGCTGGCGCCCGTCGCCACCGAGGAGGAGGCGCAGGCGTTCGTCGCCCGGATCCGCCGCGAGCACCCCACCGCCACCCACAACTGCTTCGCCTACGTCGTCGGCGCGGACGCCTCCGTCCAGAAGGCCTCCGACGACGGCGAGCCCGGCGGGACGGCGGGCGTCCCCATGCTCCAGATGCTGATGCGGCGCGACATGCGGTACGTCGCCGCCGTCGTCACCCGCTACTACGGCGGCGTGAAGCTCGGCGCGGGCGGCCTCATCCGCGCGTACGGCGGAGTCGTCGGCGAGGCCCTGGACGCGCTGGGCACGGTCACCCGGCGCCGCTACCGGCTCGCCACCGTCACCGTCGCCCACCACCGCGCCGGCAAGCTCGAGAACGACCTGCGGTCCACCGGCCGGACCGTGCGCGAGGTCACCTACGGCGCCGCCGTCACCATCGAGATCGGGCTGCCCGACGCCGACGTGACGGACTTCACGGCCTGGCTCGCCGACGCCACGGCCGGCGAGGCGACCCTCGAACTGGGCGGGGAGGCCTACGGCGATGCCTGAGCAGGCGCCGACGGCCCCCCGCGCTGTCGTACCCCACCGATACCCTCACGGCTCATGAGGCTTCTGCACACGTCGGACTGGCACCTGGGACGCTCGTTCCACCGGGTCGCCCTGCTCGACGCCCAGGCCGCGTTCCTCGACCACCTGGTGGCGACGGTGCGCGAGCGCGAGGTGGACGCGGTCCTCGTGGCGGGTGACGTCTACGACCGGGCCGTGCCCCCGCTCACCGCCGTCGAGCTCTTCGACACCGCCCTGCACCGGCTCGCCGACGCCGGGGTGCCCACCGTCATGATCTCCGGCAACCACGACTCGGCCCGCCGCCTCGGTGTCGCCGCCGGCCTCATCGGTCGCGCCGGCATCCACCTGCGCACCGACCCCGCCGGCATCGGCACCCCCGTCGTCCTCCCCGACGCCCACGGCGATGTCGCCCTCTACGGCCTGCCCTACCTCGAACCCGCCCTGGTCCGCGAGCAGTTCGCCGCCGAGAAGGCGGCGCATGAGGCCGTGCTCGGCGCCGCCATGGACCGCGTCCGCGCCGACCTCGCGACCCGGCCCGACGGCACCCGCTCCGTCGTCCTCGCCCACGCGTTCGTGGCCGGCGGCGAGGCCAGCGACAGCGAGCGCGACATCACCGTCGGCGGCGTCGCCGCCGTGCCCGCCGGAGTCTTCGACGGCGTCGACTACGTGGCTCTCGGGCACCTCCACGGCAGCCAGACCCTCACCCCCCGGATCCGCTACTCCGGCTCGCCCCTCGCGTACTCCTTCTCCGAGACCACCCACCGCAAGACGATGTGGCTGATCGAGCTCGGACCGGACGGCGCGATCGACACCGCCGAGCGGATCGACTGCCCCGTGCCCCGCCCGCTCGCCCGGATCCGCGGCCGGCTCGACGACCTGCTCGCCGACCCCGGACTCGCCCGCCACGAGGAGGCCTGGGTCGAGGCCACCCTCACCGATCCGGTGCGACCCGCGGAGCCCATGGCCCGGCTCACCGAACGCTTCCCGCACACCCTCCATCTGGTCTTCGACCCCGAGCGCACCGACGACGAGCCGCTCGTCTCCTACGCCACCCGGCTGCGCGACCGCAGCGACCGGCAGATCGCGGAGGACTTCGTGGCCCACGTACGCGGCGGCGCCGGCCCCGACGGCGAGGAGCGCGCCGTCCTGCACGGCGCCTTCGACGCCGTGCGGGTCGACGCCACCGAGCGCGAGGTGAGCGACCGATGAGGCTCCACCGTCTGACGATCTCCGCCTTCGGGCCCTTCGGAGCACCCCAGGAGATCGACTTCGACGCCCTGTCGTCGGCCGGTCTCTTCCTGCTCCACGGACCCACCGGCGCCGGCAAGACCTCCGTCCTCGACGCCGTCTGCTTCGCCCTGTACGGCGCCGTCCCCGGCGCCCGCCAGAGCCCCGGAACCGTCCTGCGCAGCGACCACGCGCCCGCCGGCACCACCACCGAGGTCACCCTCGAACTCACCGTGGGGGACCGGCGTCTGGAGATCACCAGGAGCCCGGCCCAGCTGCGTCCCAAGAAGCGCGGTGGCGGCTTCACCACGGAGAAGGCCCAGAGCACGCTGCGCGCGTACGACCCGGAGACCGGCACCTGGAAGGGGCTCAGCCGCTCCCACCAGGAGATCGGCGAGGAGATCACCCAGCTCCTCGGCATGAGCCGCGACCAGTTCTGCCAGGTCGTGCTGCTGCCGCAGGGCGACTTCGCCCGCTTCCTCCGCGCCGACGCAGAGGCCCGCGGCAAGCTCCTCGGCCGGCTCTTCGACACCCGGCGCTTCGCCGCCGTCGAGGACCGCCTGGCCGAGCTGCGCCGGGCCGCCGAGCACGAGGTCCGCGAGGGCGACGAGCGGCTCCTCGCCCTCGCCCACCGGATGGCCCAGGCCGCCGGGACGGGCGGCACGCCTCCTCAGCAGCGCCCCGGCGAACCCGGCCTCGCAGAAGCCGTCCAGACCGCCGCCGCCCTCGCCCGCACGGACGCCCGCGAGGCCCACGACATCGCCCGGCTGCGCCTGGCCGCCGCCGAACGGCGCCAAATCGCCGCCCGCATCGCGCTCGACGCCGAACGGGAGCTCGCCGACCGGCAGGGCCGGCACGCCGACGCACTGCGCCGGCAGGACGACCTCGCCGCCCGGCGCCCGCAGCGCGACGCGTGGCAGACCGCCCTGGACCGCTCCCTCAAGGCCGACCGGGTCGCCCCCGCGCTCGGCCTGCGCGAGCACGCCGAGCGCACCCACCGCACCGCGAACGCCGCCCGCGACCGCGCCCGCGCCGTGCTGCCCCCCGACCTCGCGGAGGCGGGCGCGGAACACCTCTCCACCGTGGAGCGCCGGCTCCGTGAGGAACTCGGCGGCCTGGAGTCCGCCCGCCGCGCCGAGCGGCGCAGCGCGGAGATCGCCGCCGAGCGCGCCGCCCTGGACCGTGAGGCGCGCGCCGACGAGGAGTTCCTCCAGGACGCCGCCGCCTGGCTGGCCGACTGGGAACCGCACCGGGCCGGTCTCCAGCGCCGCGTCGAGGACGCCCAGGAGGCCACCGCCCGCGCCGAACAGCTCGGCGGCCGCCTCGAACCGGCCCGCCGCCGGCTCGCCGCCGCCCACCGCCGCGACGCACTCGCCGCCGAACTCGGCGCCGCGCGCACCCGGTTGACCGAGGCCCGCGAACGCCGCAACGAGGCCCACGAGTTCTGGCTCGACGTCAAGTCGCGGCGCCTGCAGGGCATCGCGGCCGAACTCGCCGCGGCCCTCGAACCCGGGGCCCCCTGCCAGGTCTGCGGCTCGGCCAGCCACCCGCATCCGGCCCGCACCACCGCCGACCACGTCGACCGGGCCGCGGAGGACGCCGCCTACGCGGCCTACACGGACGCGGACGAGTCCCGCACGGCCGCCGAGACCTCCGTCGCCGCGACGGCGGAGGCCTGGGAGGCCGCCCGCCAGGAGACGTCCGCGGTGCGCGGGCCCGGCGAGGAGGGGCCGGACGCCGACGGCGCCGGCGAACCGACCGTCGACGAGCTCTCCCGCGTCGTCGACGAGCTCGCTCGCGAGCACGCCGGGGCGCACGCGCTCGCCGCGCAGACGCATGCCGCGCGCGAGGCGCTCGCGCGGGCCGAGCGGGAGTACGAGGAGCGGGTCGGCGCGCAGCGGGAGGCCGAGACGCGGGTGGCCGCGCGGACTTCGCGGCGGGAGGCGCTGGAGCAGCAGCACGCCGCGCTCGAAGAAGAACTGGCACGTTCGCGGGGGGAGGCCGGCAGCGTGGCCGCGCACGCGACGCTCCTGGAGCGACGGATCGCCCTGCTCACGGAGGCTGCCGAGACCGTGCGCGCCGCCGAGGCCGCGGCGCGCGGCCTGAAGGAGGCCGACGACCGGCTCGCCGACGCCGCCTTCAAGGCGGGCTTCGACACCCCCGCCGAGGCCGCCGCCGCCCTCCTCGACGAGCGGGAGCGCCGCGGCTACCAGCAGCGCGTGGACGCCTGGCAGGCCGAGGCCGCCGCCGTCGCGGACCGGCTCCGGGAAGCCGCCACCGCGGCCGCCGCCACCCTCCCGCCCGCCGACCCGGCCGCCGCCGAGGCCGAGCACGCCGCCGCCGCGCGGGCACTGCGCGACGCCGACACGGCGCTCGCCGCCGTACGGGAACGGGCCGACGCCCTGGACGGCCTGTCCCGGCAGGTCGACGCCGAGGTGCGCCGGCTCGGCCCGCTCCGCGAGGAGTACGAGCGGGTGGCACGGCTCGCCGGACTCACGGCCGGCACCTCCGCCGAGAACGAGCGCAAGATGCGCCTGGAGTCGTACGTCCTCGCGGCCCGCCTGGAACAGGTCGCCGCCGCGGCCACCGCCCGCCTCCAGCGCATGTCCTCGGGTCGCTACACGCTCGTCCACTCCGATGCCAGGAGCGGCGGCCGCCGTGCCGGCCTCGGCCTGCACGTGGTCGACGCCTGGACGGGCAACGAGCGGGACACCGCGACGCTGTCGGGTGGCGAGACCTTCTTCGCGTCCCTGGCGCTCGCCCTCGGCCTCGCCGACGTCGTCACCGACGAGGCCGGCGGGGTCCGGCTCGACACCCTCTTCATCGACGAGGGATTCGGGAGCCTGGACGACCAGACCCTGGACGAGGTCCTCGACGTCCTGGACTCGCTGCGCGAGCGCGACCGCAGCGTCGGCATCGTCAGCCACGTCGGCGACCTGCGCCGCCGCATCCCGGCCCAGCTGGAGGTGGTCAAGGCCCGGCACGGTTCCGCGGTGCGGCTGCGGACCGGCGGGGAGGCGCTCAGCGGCTGATCGGCCGCCGGGGGAGCGGGGACGAGTAGACGACGCTGGTGGTGACCGAGCCGAGCGCGCCGACCTTCCCGGAGATCTCCTCCAGGTGCTTCATGGACCGCGCGGCGACCTTCAGGACGAAGCAGTCGTCGCCGGTCACGTGGTGCGCCTCCAGGACCTCGGGCGTGGTGTCGAGGAGGTCGTGGAAGGGCTTGTAGTTGCCGTTCGGGTAGCGCAGCCGGACGAAGGCGAGGATCGGCAGACCGAGCCGCTCCTGGTCGACGACCGCGGTGTATCCCGCGATCACCCCGGCCTCCTCCATGCGCCGCACCCGCTCGGTCACCGCCGACGGCGACATGGACACGGTGCGGGCGAGGTCGGCGAAGCTGGCCCGCCCCTGGTCCTGGAGGGCCGCGAGGATCCGCCAGTCCGTGGCGTCCGGGAGATATCCGCTGGTCATGGGCGTGACCCTGCAGGGAAAACCCCGGGAGCGCAAGCGCCTCCCGGGGTTCGCCCACCATCCGGATCGGGCGGAAGGGCGCCAAAGGGGGATCATCCCTTACGAAACCCTCCCGCCGCGCCCTCAGAGACGGGAGATCTCGTCCACCAGGTCGTCGAGGCCGAGCGGGCCCTGCGACAGGGCCGCCATGTGCCAGGCCTTCGCGTCGAACGCGTCCCCGTGCGCCGCCCGCGCGTTGGCGCGGCCGAGCAGCCAGGCACGCTCGCCCAGCTTGTAGCCGATGGCCTGGGCCGGGACCGAGAGGTAGCGGGTCATCTCGCTCTCCACGAAGGCCGGCGGGCGGCTGCTGTGCCGCTGGAAGAACTCCTGGGCCAGCTCGGGAGTCCAGCGCTCGCCGGGGTGGAACGGCGCGTCGGCCGGGATCTCCAGCTCCAGGTGCATGCCGATGTCCACGATCACCCGGCAGGCCCGCATCATCTGGCCGTCCAGGTAGCCGAGCCGCCGCTCCGCGTCGGGCAGGAAGCCCAGCTCGTCCATCAGCCGCTCCGCGTACAGCGCCCAGCCCTCCGAGTTGGCGCTGACCTTGCCGACGGTCGCCTGGTAGCGGGAGAGCCGGTCCGCGACGTGCACCCACTGCGCGATCTGCAGGTGGTGGCCGGGCACACCCTCGTGGTACCAGGTGGACACCAGGTCGTAGACGGGGAACCGGGTCTGTCCGTCCACCGGCAGCCAGGTGCGGCCGGGCCGCGAGAAGTCCTCCGACGGCCCCGTGTAGTACGGGGCGGCGGCGCCGCCCGGCGGTGCGATCCGGGACTCCACCCGCCGTACCCGGTCGGCGAGTTCGAAGTGGGTGCCGTCGAGGGCCTTGACGGCCTCGTCCATCAGCTGCTGCAGCCATGCCTGGACCTCGTCCACGCCCTCGATGTGGGTGCCGTGCTCGTCGAGGTGGGCCAGTGCCTCCCACGGGTCGGCGCCCGGCAGGATCCGGTCGGCCTCGCGCCGCATCTCGCCGAGCAGCCGGTGGTACTCGGACCAGCCGTACGCGTAGGCCTGGTCGAGGTCCAGGTCGGTGCCGTTGAAGAAGCGCGACCAACGGCGGTAGCGCTCGCGCCCCACCGTGTCGGGCGCGTCGGCCACCGCGGGGGCGTACACGTCACGCATCCAGTCCCGCAGCGCCACCACGGCCCGGTCCGCGGCGGCGCCCGCCTCCGCCAGCTCGGTCCGCAGCTCCTCCGGCACCGTGCCGTCCGCCTTCTCGGCGCCGTCGGTGAATCCCTCGAACCAGCCGCGGGTCTCGCCGTCCTGGCCCGCGCCGCCCGCGCCGGCCCACTCGGTGAGCTGGCCGACGAAGGTGGCGGTGGCCCGGGGGCCGCCCCGCATCCCGCGTTCGAGACCGAGCGTGAGCGAGGCGCGGTAGCCCTCCAGGGCCGCCGGGACCGCGCGCAGCCGGGCGGCGACGTCCGTCCAGTGGGCGGCGGTCGCCGTGGGCAGCATCGTGAAGGAGATCCGCACGCTGTGTGCGGGCGAACGCAGGTTGCTGACCGTGCACAGGCCCTCGTCCGCCTCGTGCACGAGGAGTTGGGCGGACAGGCGCTCCCTCAGCAGCCGCGCGCAGCGCCGCTCCGCCTCGTCCTCGGCCCCGGGCAGCCGCTCGGCCCCGTCGAGCCGGGCGAGGGTGCGCCGGGCCAGCTCGGCGACGGCCTCCTGGCCGGCGGGGGAGAAGTCGGGCAGGCGTCCCGCGCTCTCGTGGACTCCCAGGAAGGTACCGGCGATCGGGTCGAGTTCGATGAGTGCGTCGACGTAGTCGTCGGCGACCTGGCGGGGCAGTGCGGCGCTGGAAGTCTCTGGCATGACGCTCATCCTCGCCCGTTCGTGGTCCTCGCGTCACCTCAACCGAGCTCACTCGGCTGACAAGTGAGCGCCCGGAACCGGCGCGCGGGGCGCTCGGCGCGCCCCCTTCCGGAGGATCGGACCGATGTCCGCCGGGGGCGCCCCGTGCGGCGGGGCGGTGCCGTCCCGGTGCGTCGCCGCAGGTCGGCAGGGTCCGCACCGGCCGGGCCCGCCGAGCGGGCCTCGGGCCAGGTGCGAGGGAGCGCGCCAGGGACTCCGGCACACCCCGCCCGCGCTTGACGTGCGACCCGATCGGTTCCCGCCGGTGCGGACCGTCCGGGGTCGGCAGCGGGGCGTCAGTGCCCCGGTCGACTTTGGCCGGATTCAGACGGTGCCGTCGTCGGAACGCGGTGCCGGTACGGCTGGGCCGAGACGTCCGCGCCAGGCCGGCGGAAGGAGCCGCCCCGGCCTCGGCGGGGAGCTCCCGGCAGGTCGTCCGGGTGGCGTCCCCGGCCGTGGGGCCCGGCGGGACGGGCCGCGCACGCCCTGCCGGAATCGGCCATTGGCCGAACTCCGCAGGGCGATATTCCGCTACCGCCCGGTAACCGCCCGGGGTGCCGCCCGGGCGGTTCGCCGGCCGTCCGCACCATCGTCCCGGCAGAGGTCAGCGCCGGGCGTCCGCACCATCGTCCCGGCAGAGGTCAGCGCCGGGCCCGGCGCGCGGTCGGCGCGTCCGCGGCCGCGTCCGGGGTCGTCTCCGGGGCCTTGGCCTGGCGGCCGTCCAGGCGGGCGGTGATGACCAGGGTGCCCTCCTCGATCTGGTAGTCGAGGGGCAGGTTCAGCGCTCGCATGGCGGCCACCATGCCGGTGTTGGAGGACTGGGTGACCGCGTAGACGCTGTCGCAGCCGGCCTCCACGGCCAGGGCCACGAGCCTGCCCAGGAGTTCGGATCCGATGCCGCGGCGCTGCCAGTCGTCCTCGACCAGGAGGGCGACCTCGGTCTCGTCGCCGTCCCACAGCAGGTGGCCGAGGGCGACGACCCGGCCGGAGGCGGTCTGCACGGCGAGGGTGCGGCCGAAGCGGGGGCTCAGCAGATGGTCGAGGTACCGGTCGGCGTCACCGACCGGACCGTGGTAGCGCAGGCCGAGGGTGCGGCTGGAGCAGCGGTCGTGCATGGCCCGGGCGGCGGTCAGGTCGCGCTGGTCGGCGCGGCGGACGGTGATCTCGTTGCCCTCGGGCAGGGTGAAGACGTCACGGCTGCGGGGGATGCGTGACCCGAGCCGGGCATCGAGCTCGACGAGGGCGCGGGCCCTGGCGAACTCCGTCGGCGTGAACGGCAGATGGGGCCGCTCGACGACGATCGTGCCGCCGTTCGGGTCGCGCAGCCGCATAACCGTCTCCTCCAGAACCCCTTCCACGGGGGCGGGTTCGCCGGTCGGCCGCCCGGTGAGGGAGACCGGCGGCACCGAGTGGATGGTGGACCGGCCGAGCAGCTGGCGCAGGGCGAGCGGCAGTTCGGCCGCGTCGAGCGCGGTGCGGGTGGCGAGCCCCAGCACCCGGGTCGGGGTGTCGACGAGGTCGTGCGCGTCGGCCCGCTCGGTCCAGGTGTCCCTGCCGCCCGCGGCGGCGACGGCCCGGGTCAGCTCGCTCGTCTGGAGGGCGGCGGGCGCGCGGAGCAGGAACTCGTCGACGGTGCCCTCGGCGAGCGGATGCGTCTGCAGGGTCAGGATGTCGACGCCGTGCCGGGCGAGCACCGTGCAGAGCGCGGCGAGGCTGCCGGGGGTGTCCCGGACCGTGGTCCGCATCCGCCACAGGACCGTGCCGCCGGGGTCCCCGTCGGGGGCGGCCCCGGAACGGACGGCGGGCGGCAGCGGGGCCGGCCCGCTGCCGCCGGGATCGTCCACGGGAGGGGCATGACTGTGCCGCCGGGCCCACCAGGTGTGGAAGGCGGCCGTGGCGACCAGGGCGATCGCCGAGAACACCAGCAGGTAGGGGCCGTCCGGCCCCTTGGCGATGGTCTTGGCGATCGTGTCGGCCACCACCACGGCGGTGAACAGGGCCGCGAGCTCGATCAGGTCGTGCCGCCAGTGGTGGGAGCGGCGGGCGTTCTTGGTGGGCGTCATGTCGGTCATGACCTCACTGTGACCCAGCGGTGTTGCGTGATCACGAACGCTTTGTGACTGACGGGTTAAGCGCCGATCTGGGGGCCTAGTGACCGGTTTGGACCGCTTCTGAAGGAGTCCGATCGCTCCCCTGTCCGAGTGCGGCGAGCAGCCGGCGTGCCTGCGTCACCAGCTGCGAGGAGCCCGGCCGCGCCGCCGTCTCGGCGAGACCCGCCGGTTCACCCGAAGCCCCGCACCGCTCGACGCACTCGGCGGCCACGGCCACCAGCTCCCCGGCCCCGCGCACCGGCTTCGGTGCCGTGAGCAGCCCCGGCAGCAGCTCGGCGAGCACCGCGTGCACCGTCGCGTACGCCCCCGTCGCCGCTGCCGTACGGACCGCGTCCGCGAGCCGGTTCGGCTTCACCGTCCCGTCCGCGATCAGCTCGGCGAGCCGCGCGGCGAGGAGCGACGGATCCAGCTCGCCCCGGGACGCGAGGACGAGCAGCGCGTCCACCGCCGTCAGTCGGTCCTCGGCGTGCCGGCAGCCGAGACCCAGGGCCAGCGCCATGTGCACGGCCGGACCGACCGGGCCGTCGCCCTCCGCGAGCGCCGTGAGACCCCAGGCCGCTCCCCGCTCTTCCCACTCGGCCCCGCCCGCCAGCGTCGGCAGCAGCCAGGCCGCGAGGGTCTCCCGGTCGTCCGGCAGCACCCCAGGCCACAGCGGTCGCATTCCCGACCAGTGGTACCCGTTGCACCCGCGGGCGATCTCCATCGGTTCCGCACCTAGCCAGTGGAACGCGGACGGGAACTCCTTCCTGATCGCCCGGTGCTCCCGGACCGCGAGCACCAGCCGGTCCGCGAGCCACCACGCCCCCGACCGGCTGTCCTTGCCCTTGGGCAGGAGCCGCAGCCCCGGCGCGAACGGCTCGGCCGCCGTCAGCAGGTCCGCGAGTCGCGCACCCGCCCGGGTGCCCAGCCCCGCCGCCCGCTCGGCGGCCTCCGCCGCCGAAGGATCGGCCTTCCGCACCCGCAGCAGCGCCTGCGCGAGATCCACCGGCAAGGGCTCGACCCCGGAGTCCCGGTACTCCCGCAGCCTGTCCACCAGCACCAGCGGATCGACGGACCCGGTGTGCCGGGTGGGGGTGGCCAGGAGGAACGGCACCGGCGCCCCTGTCGCCATCAGCCACGCGGCCTCCCACGAGCGGACGTCGATCGCCCGGGTCAGCGCCTCGTGCGCACAGCCCGGCGTGCCGGCCGGGCGCCTGCGGGCGATGTCGAGCCGGGCCGGCCGCACCGCGCCGACGAGAGCGGCGAGCACGGTGAGCACGCCCTCCGAGCTTCGGGAGACATGGTCCCGGTCCTCCAGCCAGTACGCCCCCGCGAACGTCTCCCGCACCGCCGCCGCCAGTGCCTCCCGGTCCCGGTACGCGTGCCGGACGACACCGTCCAGGACCCGTTCGAAGTCCTCGACCGACTCGTACGGATTCCGCGCGAACGGGACCAGGTCCTCCATCAGCTCCGCGACCGTCTCGGCCGCGGGCGCCAGCGGGCGCGGCTCCGGAACGGGCGGCAGGACCTCCTCGTACGGACCGGTGTCGGCCACCGCGGACCCGCCGAACAGCTCCACGGCGGCCGGCCGGTGCACCGGGCTCAGCAGCTCCGCCGCGCCGCCCAGTTCCACCCGTACCCGCTCGTCCACCCGCGCCAGGTGACGGCCGACCAGGGCGAGGGCCCGCTCCTGGATCGCCGTGTCCTCGTGCCCGAACGCGTCCGTGACCACCGGCAGCAGCTCCCCGGCCGCCTCCGGCTCCCGCCGCAGCACCTTGCCGAGCAGCGTCAGCTGCGCCCGTACCAGCTTCTTCTCCGGGCGGAACAGCACCGCGCCGGACATCTCCGCCACCTGCGGCACCGTGAGCCCGCCGGCCAGCGCCAGCTCCGCGAGGATCTCCTGCGCGTGCGCCGCCACCGGCGACGGCGCGTCCGCCACCATGCCCAGCCAGTCGGGTATCCGCGCGCGCCGCTCCTCGTCCGTCGTCCCGAGCCGCTGCAGCAGCGCCAGCGGGAAGCGGAGATCGCGCGGCCGCCCGCCGCGCAGCAGCCTGGCCGCGCAGCCGTCGACGAGAGCGGCCCGGTCGAGCACCCCCTCGTCGGCGAGCTGCTTCAGCGCGGTCGGCCAGTGCCCGTCGTCCCCCGGCCCCGCCGACCAGGTCAGCCGGTCCGGCGTCTCGGCCAGGGCGATGACGTACGGCACGAGCACCGGCGTCTGCGGATCGGCACGCAACCGCTCCACGAGCCGCCCGCTCCCCATCTCCTGCGTCCACCCCCGCAGATAGGCCTCGTTGGTCGGCGCCGCACAGCCGGAGCGGACCACCAGGGCGTGCACCAGCCGGTACTCCTCCTCGGCGACCGCCGGTCGCTCGGCGAGCCGCCGCGCCACGTCCGCGAGCCAGGCCGGCTCACGGTCGGCGAGCACCGAGAGGACCTCGTCGGTCGTCTTCCGGCCCCAGTCCGTCAGATCGCGTGAGCCGATCCAGGCGGCCGCCGCGGCGGCACCCGTGTGACACCCGGCCCCCGCCACCCGCAGCGCCCGCTGCACCTTCTGCTGCGCGTCCCACCGGTCCCAGCTCCAGCCGCGCACTTCCTTGCGCAGCTCCTTGAGCAGCGGCAGCGCCGCCTTGCGCCCGCCCGCGTCCAGCCGCGCGAGGATCTGCTCCACCGAGGGACGAGCACCGGAGCGGACCGCCCGGAGGAGCTCCTGCACCTCGGTCGCCGTCCCGGCCGATTCCACCGTCGTCCCCGTCACCGTCCCGGCCCCCGTCACCGTCGTTCCCGTCACCGTCCCCGCCCCCGCCGTTCCCGTCCCCGTCACCGTCGCGCTCGCGCCCGGGCCCGTCTCCGTCACCGTCGCGCTCGCGCCCGGGCCCGTCGCCCCCGTGTGCGTCGTCTCCGTCATCGCGCGCCCCCCGCCGCGCCGACCACCGCACCGACGGCCACACCGGCCGCCGCACCAGCCGACGCCCCGCGCCGTGCCATCCGCACCGCGAGTGCGTGCTTGCACGGCCCGCGCCGGCCGCGGTACTCCGCCCACCACGCGCAGGTGCAGCTCAGCCGCCCTGTCTCCGACTCCCGCACCTGATAGCGCCGTTCGCCGGAGCCCACCGTGGCCAGCGCGCCGTCCAGCGTCACCGCGCCCTCCGCGAGCAGCGCCCGGGCGGAGAGCAGGCGCGGGTTGTGCCGCTCGGCGCGGTCCGCGTCGTAGGGGAGCTCGCGGTGGAAGTAGGCCGCGTCCGCCACGTCGTACCCCACGCGCCCCGCCGTGCCGAGCCGGGTCAGCGCCGCCCGCACCCGTTCGACCGGGAGGCCGGACTGCTCGGCCAGATCGGCCGGGTCGATCCGCGGCTCCCAGGCCAGCAGCACCGAGATCAGCTCCGCGTCCTGCGCCGCCTCCTCCGTGGCGAGCGCCTCCAGGACACCGCCCTCGCCGGAGAAGCCGCGCGCCGGGTCGGGGGACAGGGTCAGCGTCAGCCGCATGCCCGGCAGCCGTACCTCCCAGGCGCTCGGCGCGGACCCGCCGTCCGGCACCGGCCCGTAGACCCGCAGCGCCGTCGCGTGCCGCAGCACGCGTTCGAGCGCGATCAGCCGGTCGGGCCCCGCCAGGCAGACCGCCCCCGCGACCGGGCGGGGGGTCGGCCGCAGCGTCCGGCCGGACGGGACGACCCACAGCGGGCCCCGGCCCCGCCCCGGGGAACGCGGCAGCGAGCGCAGGAAGCGGACCGCCTCCGCAGCGGAGAGCTCTGCCCGCAGGTCGAAGCCCGAGGAGGAGACCTGCGCCTCGGCGAAGCCGCGCAGCCAGCGGTCCGGCAGCGGCACCTTCTTCTCCACGACCGGGCCGTCGAGGGTGGTGACCGCCAACTCCTCCGGTCCGACCCGCAGATGCAGCGGGTCGTCCCCGGTGAGCCGCGACAGCGCCTCCCGCAGGGGATTGTTCACATCCACGTTCGTCGTGCCGTGGCCCGTCGTGGAGCCGTCCAGTCCCGCACTCAGCACGTCCAGCCGTGCGTACACCCCGCCGCAGCCCGAGAAGGACTCGAAGCGCAGTCGGTCGCCGTTGCCGGTCACCACGGGGTCCAGGGAACCCGGCCGTATCCGCTGGTGGTAGCGCGCGGCCGCCACGTCGGCCACGGCGAGCAGCCCGCGCGCCGCCACCTGCGGCGAGGTGAGGAATCCGGAGAAGAACCGGGGATGGGCCTCGGCGCCGCGCGGCGTGAGGCCCCCCGAGGTCTCCAGACCGAGCAGCCGCCCGGAGCCGGCGGGCTCGAGGGCGGAGGGGCGGGCGTAGGCGAGCGCCTGTACGGATCGCGTCATGGAAACGACCGTAGGTCCCGGCACTGACAATCCGTCCGGACCGCCTCCCAACAGGCCCGTTCGTCCGGACCGCGCCCCCGACTACTGCCCGACCCGCCCCGGCTGGAGCACCTGGGAGAACAGCACCGTGCCCCCCTCGGCACGCAGCCGGACCGTCAGCTCTCCGCTGTCGCCGTCGATGTCCACCTCGCCGAAGTACTGCGGGCTCTCCATCGGCGACAGGTTGGCCCGCTCGGGCGCCCGGACGAAGACCCGCTCGGGGCCGAAGGTGGCGTCCAGCCGGTTGGCGGGGAAGCCGCCCGCGGCCAGCGGACCGGACACGAACTCCCAGAAGGGCGCGAAGTCCTGGAAGGCGGCGCGCTCCGGCGCGTAGTGCTGCGCCGAGGTGTAGTGCACGTCGGCCGTGAGCCACAGCGTGCCGGTGATGCGCCGGTGCTTGATGAAGCGCAGCAGTTCGGCGATCTGCAGCTCGCGGCCGAGCGGGGCGCCCGGGTCGCCCTGGGCGACGGCCTCGAAGTCGGTGGCGCCGTCGGTGACGACGAGCCCCAGCGGCATGTCCGCCGCGAGGACCTTCCACACCGCACGCGACCGGCTCAGCTCGCGCTTGAGCCACTCCAGCTGCTCCGTACCCAGGATGCCCACGGTGTCGTCGGCCTGCCGGCCGGGCGAGTTGGCGTCGCGGTACGAGCGCATGTCCAGCACGAAGACGTCGAGCAGCGGCCCGTAGCGCACCACCCGGTGCATCCGGCCCTCGGACCGTACCTCGCCCGCACGCGCCTGCAGTGTGGAGACCGGGAAGTACTCGGCGAAGGCGCGGGAGGCGCGGGCCGCGAGGACGTCGACGTCCTTCTCGGTGTACCGGACGTCGTCGAGGATCTGCCCCGGGTACCAGTTGTTGCGGACCTCGTGGTCGTCCCACTGCACGATCGACGGCACCTGGGAGTTGAAGGCGCGCACGTTGTGGTCGAGCAGGTTGTAGCGGAAGTTGCCGCGGTACTCGTCCAGGGTCTCGGCGACCTTCGCCTTCTCGGGCGTCGTGACGTTCCGCCAGACCCGCCCGTCGGGCAGCGTCACGCTGGGCTGGATGACCCCGTCCGCGTAGATGGTGTCACCGCTGCACAGGAAGAAGTCCGGGTCGAGCCGGCGCATCTCCTCGTACGCGCGGAAGCCGCCGATGTCCGGGTTGATGCCCCAGCCCTGCCCCGCGATGTCGCCCGACCACAGGAACCGCACGCCGTCCCGACGCCGCGCGGGGGCCGTCCGGAAGGTGCCGACGACCGGCTCTCCGGTGCGGCGCGGGTCGTCCGGGTCGGCGAGCGTGACCCGGTAGTGGATCTGCTCGCCGGCGGGCAGGTCGCGCAGGGCCGTGGTGCCGGTGAAGTCCGTACCGGGGCCGAGGAGCGGCCCGTGGTGCCGGCGCACGCGGCGGAACGATTCGCTGGACGAGGTCTCCACGATCATCCGGGCGGGCCGGTCCGAGCGGACCCACACCAGACCCGAGTGCGCGGTGACGTCACCGGTCTGCACGCCCCACGCGGCCGACGGGCGCCCCGAGAGCGCGAACGCCGGGCTCGTGAACGCGCCGCCGCCGACCGTGAGGGCGGCGGCCGAGGCGGCGAGCGATCCACGCAGGACCGTACGGCGGGCGGGCGGCGGACCGGGGGTGGGCTGGGACATCGAAGCGCCTCCAAGGACGGCGAACAGGGGCCGCCCCATGCCTAACGCCCGGGGACGGCCGGGAACCGAACCCCACGTGAACAACACGGCGCCCCCGCCCGGATGTTCACACGAACCCGCGGGCGGCACGCGCCGCCGACAGGCCCGGAGCCCACGCCCCGTGCGCGGCCCGGACCCGCGGCCCCTCGGACCGGCGCGGCCCCCGTCGACCGCTCAGCCCCCGTACGCCCCGGCCACCAGCCCCACCCCCAGGGCGATCTCCTTGGGCGTGAGGTGGGCGTAGCCGATCACCAGGCGGACCGCGCCGTCGTCGAACCGGGCCGTTCCGTAGTCCTCCGCGGCGCGCAGGGTCACGCCCACCGCCCTCGCCCGGTCCAGGAAGCGGCGGGTCGGGCCGTACGCGGGAGGCACACGCGCGATGACGTGCAGTCCGGCGGCGATCCCGGTGACCTCCGTGCCGGGGAAGTGCCGCTCCAGGGCCGTGACCAGGGCGTCCCGCCGTTCGCGGTAGGCGCGTTGGCAGCGGCGCAGCTGACGGTCGTAGCCGCCGTCGGTCACGAAGCGGGCGAGCACCGCCTGGTCGAGGGCCGGATTGCCGAGGTCCATGGTCCGCTTGCGCTCCACGACCTCGTCGAGCAGCGCCTCCGGCACCAGCATCCAGCCGAGCCGCAGCCCGGGCGCGAGGGACTTGCTCACCGAGCCCGCGTACGCGACCCGCTCCGGATCGAGCCCCTGGAGCGCGCCCACCGGCGCCCGGTCGTAGCGGAAGTCCCCGTCGTAGTCGTCCTCCAGCAGGAAGCCGTCCACCGACCGGGCCCAGTCGAGGAGTTCCGCCCGGCGCCCCGCCGTGTACGCGATCCCCGAAGGGAACTGGTGGGACGGCGTCACCACCACCGCCCGCACCCCGGAGGCCGCCAGCGGTCCCGGCACGAGGCCGTCCGTGTCGACGGGGAGCCCCACCGCGTCCAGGCCGGTCGCCGCGAACAGCTTGGCGTGCTCCGGGCTCCCCGGATCCTCCACACCCACCGTCCGCAGGCCGCGCGCCCGCAGTGCGAAACCGAGCAGCGTCGCCGCCTGCGCCACCCCCGAACACACCACCAGCCGTTCGGGATCGGCCACCACCCCGCGCCGCCGCGCCAGCAGCGCCGCGACCGCGCTCCGCAGCCCGGGCAGCCCGCGCGGATCGGGATACCCCAGCTGCCGGTGCTCCAGCTCCGCCAGGACGGCCCGCTGGGCGGCGCCCCACGCGGACCTCGGGAACAGCGACAGGTCGGGCGTCCCCGGGTGGAAGTCGACCCGCATGCCCGGCGCGCGCGGCGCCAGGTCCCGTACGCCCGGCGCGGCCGCCCGGGCGGCCCCGCCGACCCAGGTGCCCGACCCGTGGTCGCTCCGCAGGTACCCCTCGGCGGTCAGCTGCTCGTACGCCTCGGTCACCAGGCCCCGGGAGACGCCTAGGTCGCCGGCGAGCGCCCGGCTCGACGGCAGTCGTGTGCCGGGTGCCAGCCGGCCCGTGCGCACGGCCTCCCGCAGTGCCTCCTGCAGCGACCGGCCGCGCTGCCGCGCCGGTGCCGCGGCCGCGGGGAGCAACAGCTCCCAGGCCGGATGCCCGCGCATAGCCCGCCCCCCTCGTCCCCATGGGCCCCCGACCCCGGGCCTCCGCCCCCTGGGTCTTCGCCCCCTGGGTCTTCGTTCCCCGGTCCCCTCGTCCCCTCTGCCACTCGGACGAAGCGTCCGGCGCGGAGCCTACCCCCGCGAAGTGGTCCCCGATGACGCGAGGCGAGTGGACCCCGAACCGGACCCGTCGGGTTCCTAGCGTCGTGAGCATGAACGCGAACACCCTGCGCGGCGCGCTCCTCGTGACCGTCGCCTACGCCCTCGTCGGCGCCTCCTTCACCGCCAACAGCCTGCTCGGCGACTATCCGTACGCGGGCGGTCAGGCGCTGCGCTACGGCGCCGCCTGTCTGCTCCTGCTGCCGCTGCTCGGCCGCGCCGGCCTGGCCCCGCTGCGCGCCCTGACCGCGCGCCAGTGGCTCCGGCTCGCCCTGCTCGCCGCCGTCGGCATGGTCGGCTTCAACCTCACCGTCCTCGCCGCCGAACGCACCGCCGAGCCCGCCGTCCCCGGCGTCCTGGTCGGCTGCGCCCCCGTGGTCGTCGCCGTTCTGGTGCCGTTGGCCGACGGTCGCAGGCCCACCCGGGCCGTGCTGTACGGGGCGGTGCTGGTCGCCGCGGGCGCGTTCACGGTGCAGGGCTGGGGCCGTACCGACGCCGCCGGCCTCGGCTGGTCGGTGGTCGCGCTCGCCGGCGAGGTCGGCTTCACGGTGCTCGCGGTGCCGGTGCTGCGGCCGCTCGGACCCAAGCTGCTGACGGCCGTGGTGTGCGGGCTCGCGGCCGTCGAGTCGGCGGTGATCGGGCTGCTCGTCGACGGGACGCGCGCCCTGCGCGTGCCGACGGCCGTGGAGACCGGGGCGCTGGTGTGGCAGGCCGCGCTCGCGACCGTCGTCGGATTCGTGCTCTTCTACATGGGCGTGCAGCGCATGGGCATGGAACGGGCCACGCTGTTCACCGGTGCCATCCCGGTGGCCGCCGCGCTGACCGCCGCCGCTGTCGCACACGGCTCCTTCGGTCCCGCGCAGGCCGCCGGCGGCCTTCTCGTGGGGGCGGGGGCGGCCCTGGGCACGGGCCTGTTCGGGGGCGGCCGGGCCGACGGCGCGTCAGCCGGCGCTGCCGTCCAGGATGACCCGGGCCACCAGCGCGGGGTCGTCGTTCATGGGGACGTGGCCGCAGCCGGGCAGCCGGACCAGACGGGCTCCGGGAATGGCGCGCTTGGCGCGGACGCCCTGCCGGCGCAGGAGCAGCCGGTCCCGGCTGCCCCAGGCGATCGTGACCGGGACGGCGGGGACGTCGTCGGTGAAGGTCACGGTGCGGCCGGCCGCGAGGGTCTGGTGGAAGCCGGTGGCGGCGCGCAGGGACAGGGTCTCGGCGACCGCCGCCTCGGGTGACAGGCGCCCGGGCCGTGCGTAGATGCTGCTGGTGAGGACGGTGCGGCCGGCCGCGCTGCGGGAGAGCCGCTCGATGAGGGGGACGGGCATCGCGAGCGCCGCGCCCCGCATCGCGCGCAGGGTCGTGAACGCGTACCGCCGTTCGGCCTCGGACCAGAACCCGGCGGGGGAGAGGGCCGTCACGGAGCGCACCAGCTTCTCGCGGCCGAGCCGGAGGGCGAGGAGACCGCCGAGCGAGTTGCCCGCCACGTGCGGCCGTTCGACGCCGAGGGCCGCGCAGAACGCGTCGAGCACCGGGACCACCGTGTTCAGGTCGTACGCCAGCGGCTCGGGCAGCGCGGGGGAGGTGCCGAAGCCCGGCAGGTCCACGGCGATGACGTCCCGTTCCGTCGCCAGCACGTCGATCACCGGCTCCCAGGCCTGCCAGAGGTGTCCGATGCCGTGGAGCAGCAGCAGGGGCGCGCCGCTGCCCCGCCGCTCGTACGTCACGGTGACCGTGCGCGGTCCGCCGGGGGACTCCACGGCGAACGAGATCTGTGCGGGCATGGCTGCTCCCTGTCGGACGGACACTTCCGAGACACCCTGTCAGCAAGAATTACCGGTGAGTAGAGTCAAGTTCAAGACCTCCGGCCGGAACTGGACAGGGACCCGTGCGGTCCGTTGGGATGGGGGAGTGCCGACCGAGACGCCGATCGACCTCACCGACCTGTTCGAAGAACACCGCGCCCTGCTCACCGGCGTCGCGTACCGCATGCTCGGCCGCGCCGCCGACGCCGAGGACGTGGTGCAGGACGCCTGGCTGCGCTGGACCGCCGACGACCGCGGCGACGTGCGCGAACCCCGCGCCTACCTGGTACGGATCACCACCCGGCTCTCCCTCGACCGGCTGCGCCAGGCGCAGTCCCGCCGCGAGTCCTACGTCGGACCCTGGCTGCCCGAGCCGATCGTCACCGACTTCGGGCCGGCCGTGCCCGACACCGCCGAGCGCGCCCTGCTCTCCGACTCCGTCTCGCTCGCCGTCCTCGTCGTGCTCGAGTCCCTCTCCCCGCTGGAGCGCGCGGTCTTCGTGCTCCGGGAGGCCTTCGGCTTCCCCTTCGCCGAGATCGCCACCGCCCTCGACCGCAGCGAGGCCGCCGTCCGGCAACTGGCCGGCCGCGCCCGCAAGCACGTCGACGAGGGGCGTCCCCGCTACGACGTCGACCCGGTCCAACGGCGCGACCTCACGGAGCGGTTCCTCACCGCCGCCGCGAGCGGCGACCTGGAAGGCCTGCTCGCCCTGCTCGCCCCCGACGCGCGCCTCGTCGGGGACTCCGGCGGCAAGTCCAAGGCCCCGCTGCGGATCATGGAGACCGCCGACAAGATCGGCCGCTTCCTGGTCGCCGTCGCCGAGGGCGCCGACGCGACCTTCGGCTACCGCTTCGCGGAGGTCAACGGCGGCCCTGCGCTCATCGCCCTCGTCGGCGACCGCGTCGACTCGGTCTTCCAGGTCGACGTCCGCGACGGCCGGATCGCCTGCGTCTACGTCCAGCGCAATCCCGACAAACTCCAGGGCCTCGCCCTCGGCTGACCCCGCCCCGCATCGCACGCCCCGCCCGGACTCCAGCGTTCCGCGGCGGGGCGTCGTGCTGCGCGCGCTTCACGAGGACGCGAACGTCCTGTGAACGATCTAGGTCAGAGGGTCACATTCAGGGGCGTTCGACGGAGGATTGGTCTTGACCAAGGGTGTGCCGCGCTTTATGGTCGCAGAGTTAGTGCAGGAACCTTTAATAAACAAGGGCGCGGAAAACGCCGCGGGACACGGCGAATGTGCGGAGGATCAGGGTGGGGACCACGCAGCTCGAAGCAGTACCGGAGCCGAAGTACTGGCACCTCAAGACCGTGCTCGGCGAAGCGCTCGACTCGGACTTCGCGGTAGGGGAGATCCTGCCCAACGAGCGCGAACTGGCCGCCCGTTTCGGCGTCGCGCGCGCCACGCTCCGGCAGGCGCTGGAGCAGCTGGAGCTGGAGGGCCGCCTGCAGCGCCGCCGCGGTGTCGGCACCACCGTCGCCCCGCCGCGCGTCGGCGTCGACGTCTCCACCACCCAGCACACCTGGCCCGGCGTCGGCGAGGACAGCTGGCAGTCCGTCGACCCGGCCGCCGACAAGGCGCCCGCCGCCGTCACCCGCCTCCTCGACGTCGAACCCGGCGAGCACGTGCACATCGTGCGCCGGCTCCGTGTCACCGAGGGCCAGCCCGTCGCGGCCGAACTCCTCTACGTCCCCGCCGGCTCCGTGCCCGGCCTCACCGGGACCGACGCCGCCGCCGGGACGGACCGCGCCCGCGCCGTCCTCCGTGAGCTCCAGCGGCTCGCCCTGGACGGCCAGGACCGCTCCGTCGAGCTGGGCTCCGCCCGCGCCGACGACGCCAAGGAACTCGACCGCCTGCCCGGTGCGCCCGTCCTCGTGGTCACCACCCGCTACCTCTCCGGGGGACGCACCGCCGCCGTGTCCGTGGCCACCTACCGTGCCGACACCTGCCGCCTCACCTTCGGCGACTCCGGCGACCTGGCCATCGCCTCCTGACCGGAGCGACCTCCGCGTACGACTACGGCCCCGGGCACACCGCCCGGGGCCGTCGCCGTTCCCAGGACCCGGGCACGGCAGGAGCCTTCAGCGGCGGGCCGTCGCCGTGCCGTCCACCGCGAACAGCTGCTCCTCCACGTGGTCGAGCGCGAGCCGCAGCGCGCCCGTGCCCACCGCCGCCTCGCCCAGCAGCGAGAGCACCACCCGCGGCGGCCGCAGACAGAACCGGGCCAGCTCGTCACGCAGCGGCTGCAGCACCCCGTCGAGCCCCGCCGCCCAGCCGCCGATCACCACCAACTCCGGGTCGATGGCCAGCACCAGCGCCGCCACGTCGTGCACGAGGCGCTGGATGAACCGCTCCACCGCCGCCTGGGCCCGCGCGTCGCCCTGCCGGGCCAGCGCGAACACCTCGGCGACCGCCTGCTCGTCCAGCGGATGCAAGGGCTCGTCGGTCGTCGACAGCAGATGTTCGGGCGTGACACCCCGGCCCAGCAGGTGCAGCGCGCCGATCTCGCCGGCCGCCCCGCCGTAACCCCGGTGCAGCCGCCCGCCGATGAGCGAACCGGCGCCGGGGCTGAGACCCGCGAGGACGAACACGATGTCGTCGGAGTCGGTCGCCGCACCCTTCCAGTGCTCGGCCACCGCCGCCGCGTTGGCGTCGTTCTCCACGATCACCGGGCAGCGGAACGAGCGCCGGAGCCGCTCGCCGAGCGCCAGACCCGTCCAGCCGGGCAGCGCCGTGCCGAGCCGGACCGTCCCGTCCGTCTCCACGATGCCCGGCGTGCCGACGCCGACCGCCCGCAGATTCGACCGGGGCACCCCGGTCCTGCGCAGTACGTCGGCCACCACGGTGCGCACCCGGTCGAGCCGCTCGTCCTCCGGGGCCGTCTCCGACACCTCACGCGAACCGGCGCCGATGATCCGCCCGTCCAGACCCGAGATCAGCGCGGCGACCCGGTGCGGACCGATCTCGACACCGAGCAGGTGCCCCGCCTCCGCGCGGAATCGGAACCTCCGGGCCGGCCGGCCCTGCCGACGGGTCTCGCCCTCCTCGGGCGCGGCCTCCATGACCAGACCGCCCTCGATCAGGCCCTCGGTCACGCCCTCGACCGTCGGGCGGGACAGGCCCGTGATCCGGGTCAGGTCCGTGAGCGTGAGCGCGTCGGAGCTCCGCAGCGCATGGAGTACCACCGCGGAGTTGATCCGCCGCAACAGCGACGGGTCCCCGCCGGTCAGCCGCCCCACCGTGTGTCCTCCCAGCTCGTGCGCCTCTTTGGCCGGATGTTACTCAATGGACGGGTGGGCGGCGAGCGCCGTCCGGAAGCGGGTCCGGGACCGGCTCCGAGGCCGGGCCCGCCCCAGGCACCCCGGCCGGGACTGACGGAGCACCAACTGCTGTCGGACCGGAGCGGTTTACTGGCTTCATGGAGACGAGACAGCACCTTGCGGCGATCGACGACCTGGTCGGCCGGGCCTTCCCGGAGCGTGCCGAGAGCTCCGGGTACCGCGACAGCGGCCCGGGCCACCACGTCGACGCGCTCGCCACCAGCGAGGAGTTCTGGGAGTGCGACGCCACCCACCGGTTAGACGTCGAGGAACAGTACGAGGCGGACCGGGATGGCCTCTCGACGCTGTTGGGCGCCCGCTGGGGCCCGCCCCAGGTCTTCAGCCTCTGGTCGGTCCTCGACCGCAGCATGTCCGGCGAGCGGATACCCGAGCCGTGGGGCGTGCTGAGCTGCCACGTCCCGGACCTGCACCTGTGGCGGGCGCGCGGGAGGTGGATCGGCCTGGGCGTGTCCCAGTGGGACAAGGAGCTGCCCTTCCAGCTCCTCGTCGTCGTCACCACGGTCGACCCGCCCTGACCGGCAGACACCCCCTAGGCACGCCGGTCCGGCAGTCCCGCGGCCTCCCGGAGCCGGGCGTACTCCTCCGCCATCGTCTGCGCCGTCCAGTGCGCGTTCAGTCCGCTGGGGTTGGGCAGCGCCCAGACGCGGGTCGTTCCCGAAGGTCCGGCGATCGTGCGCTCCTGCGGTCCGATCGCGGCCTTCCGCTCGCCGAACGCCGTGCGGTACGCGGTCACGCCGACCACCGCGAGCCAGCCCGGGGCCAGCCGCCGCACCTTCTCGGTGAGGATCCGGCCGCCCTCCCGGTACTCCTCCGCGCTCAGCTCGTCCGCCCGCGCGGTGGCCCGTGCCACCACGTTGGTGATGCCGAGGCCGTACGCGAGGAGCTCCTCCTGCTCGGCCGGCGCGATCAGGCGCGGGGTGAAACCGGACAGGTGCAGGACCGGCCAGAAGCGGTTGCCGGGCCGCGCGAAGTGGTGGCCGGTCGCAGCCGTCATCAGACCCGGGTTGATCCCGCAGAAGAGGACCGAAAGGCCGCCCGCGACCACATCGGGAACGAGGCGGTCACGGGCGGCCTGGAGCTCCTGCGCGGAGAACCGGGGGGTTCCGGTCAGAGGATCGCCCCGGGGGTGTAGCCGGCGGCCTCCGGGTGCTGCTTCACGATCTCCTCGATACGGGACACCACGGCCGCGACCTGGCCGGCGGCGGCACCGGTGAAGGACAGCTTGTCCGCCATCAGCTCGTCGAGCTGCGCGCGGTCCAGCGGGATCCGCTCGTCGGCGGCCAGCTTGTCGAGCAGCTCGTTGCGCTCGGCGCCCTGCTCGCGCATGGCGAGGGCGGAGGCGACGGCGTTCTCCTTGATGGCCTCGTGGGCGAGCTCGCGGCCGACCCCGGCGCGGACCGCGCCCATGAGGACCTTGGTGGTCGCCAGGAAGGGCAGGTAGCGGTCCAGCTCGCGGGCGACGACGGCGGGGAAGGCGCCGAACTCGTCGAGCACGGTGAGGAAGGTCTCCAGGAGACCGTCCAGGGCGAAGAAGGCGTCGGGCAGGGCCACGCGGCGGACCACGGAGCAGGACACGTCGCCCTCGTTCCACTGGTCGCCGGCGAGCTCGCCGGTCATCGAGGCGTAGCCGCGCAGGATGACCATGAGGCCGTTCACGCGCTCGCAGGAGCGGGTGTTCATCTTGTGCGGCATCGCCGAGGAGCCGACCTGCCCCGGCTTGAAGCCCTCGGTGACCAGCTCGTGACCGGCCATCAGGCGGATCGTCTTGGCGATCGAGGACGGGGCCGCGGCCAGCTGCACGAGCGTGGTGACCACGTCGTAGTCGAGCGAGCGCGGGTAGACCTGGCCGACCGAGGTGAAGGCGTGCGCGAAGCCGAGGTGACCGGCGATCCGCTGCTCCAGGTCCGCCAGCTTCGAGGCGTCGCCGCCGAGCAGGTCGAGCATGTCCTGGGCGGTGCCGACCGGGCCCTTGATGCCGCGCAGCGGGTAGCGGCCGAGCAGCTCCTCCAGACGCGCGTACGCCACGAGGAGCTCGTCGGCCGCGGTCGCGAAACGCTTGCCGAGGGTGGTGGCCTGGGCGGCGACGTTGTGCGAGCGGCCGGCCATGACCAGCTCCGCGTACTCGCCGGACAGCTTGCCGAGACGGGCGAGGACGGCGACCGTACGGTCCCGCATCAGCTCCAGCGAGAGCCGGATCTGCAGCTGCTCGACGTTCTCGGTCAGGTCGCGGGAGGTCATGCCCTTGTGGACGTGCTCGTGGCCGGCGAGGGCGTTGAACTCCTCGATCCGGGCCTTCACGTCGTGCCGGGTGACCTTCTCGCGCTCGGCGATGGAGCCGAGGTCGACCTGGTCGAGCACACGCTCGTAGTCGGCGAGCGCAGCCTCCGGGACCTCGATCCCGAGGTCCTTCTGGGCACGCAGCACCGCGAGCCACAGCCGGCGCTCCAGCTTCACCTTCTGCTCGGGGGACCAGAGGACGGCGAGCTCCGCGGAGGCGTAGCGGCCGGCCAGGACGTTGGGGATGCGGGGCTTCGCAGCAGCAGTCACGTGTCCAGATTCTACTGGCGGTTTCTGCAGGCCAGCGCCACGGTCCCGGCTGGAGCTTGCTACGAGACGCGCGTCACGTCACCGCGCCGGTCAGCCGGTCTCCGGCAGCTCGTACGGCAGCAGCTCCGGGCGCTTCGGCGCGCGGCCGTCGCCCGAGGAGCGGCCGGTGAGCCGGCGCCCTATCCACGGGCCCAGGTGCTCCCTGGCGAAACGGGCGTCCGCGATCCGCCGGGCGGCCCAGCCCGGGAGCGGGGTCGGCGCGAGCGGGGTGCGCCAGTCCTCCTCGGCCGGCAGGCCCAGGGCCTGCCAGACCGCCTCGGCCACCCGGCGGTGCCCCTCCCCGGTCAGGTGCAACCGGTCCACGTCCCACATGCGCGGGTCGCCGAGCGCCGGAGCGCCGTACAGGTCGACGACCACGGCGCCGTGCCGGGCGGCGAGCTCGTCCACGTACGCGAAGAGCTCCTCCATGCGCGGCCGGAAGCGCTCCATGACCGGCCCCTGGCGGCCCGGGCTGCGCATCAGGACCAGTTGTCCGCACGACGGGGCGAGCCGCTCCACGGCCTCGCCGAGCAGACCGCGCACCCGGCCCATGTCGCACTTGGGGCGCAAGGTGTCGTTGAGGCCCCCGACGAGGGTGACGACGTCGGCCTTCATGGCCGCCGCCGCGTCCACCTGCTCCTCGACGATCTGGCCGATCAGCTTGCCGCGCACGGCCAGGTTCGCGTACCGGAAGCCGGGGGTACGGGCGGCGAGGCGGCCCGCGAGGACGTCGGCCCAGCCGCGGTAGGAACCGTCGGGCGTCAGATCCGACATGCCCTCGGTGAAGCTGTCGCCCACGGCGACGAGACTGGTGTACGTGGCATTGATCTCCATGGCCCAGCGATCATACCGTCCGGTATGGCGCTCCGGCCCGCGGAGACCCGGCAGGGGACGCTCCGAGCGGCCCCTCCCCTGGGTCTCGGCCGGGATCCGGTCGTGGCCCGCCCCGACCCCGACGATCCGGCCGACCGCCCCCGCCTCGCCGCGCTCTCGCCGTACCCCGGCTGGCGCGCCTCCCCGGCCCCGGCACGACGAAGGGCCCCGGGACGGGGTCCCGGGGCCCTTCGCGTGGTCGGGACTACACGGCGGGGCGGCCCACCAGCTCGCGCAGGACGTCCTCCATCGTCACCAGGCCCGCCAGCCTGCCGTCCTCGTCGAGGACCGCCGCCAGATGGGTCCGGCTGCGCCGCATCGCCGTCAGGACGTCGTCCAGCGGCGTCACCGCCCGCACGCGGGCGATCGGCCGCAGCGCGGCCACCGGGAACGGCAGGTCGCGCGGGGTGACGTCCAGGGCGTCCTTCACGTGCAGATAGCCCAGGATGCGGTGCTCCGCGTCGACGACCGGGAAGCGGGAGAAGCCGGACCGGGCCGCCAGGGCCTCCAACTGCTCCGGAGTCGTGTCGACCTGCGCGTACACGACCTTCTCCGCCGGCATCACCACGTCGCGCACCGGGCGCCGGCCCAGCTCCAGGGCGTCGTGCAGCCGCTCGGCCGCCCGGTCGTCGAGCAGGCCGGCGTCACCGGCGTCGGTGACCAGACGGGCCAGCTCGTCGTCCGAGAAGGTCGCCGAGACCTCGTCCTTCACGTCCACCCGCAGCAACTTCAGGATGCCGTTGGCGAAGGCGTTGATGGTGAAGATCACCGGGCGCAGCGCCCGGGTCACGGCCACCAGCGGGGGGCCGAGGAGGAGCGCCACGCGGGCCGGTTCGGCCAGCGCGACGTTCTTCGGGACCATCTCGCCGAGCAGCATGTGCAGATAGGTGGCCACGGTGAGCGCGATCACGAACGAGATCGGGTGCACGAGGCCGTGCGGCACGCCGACGGCGTCGAAGAGCGGCTCCAGGAGGTGGGCCATGGCCGGCTCGGCGACGATGCCGAGGACCAGGGTGGACAGCGTGATGCCGAGCTGGGCGGCCGCGAGCAGCGCCGAGACGTGCTCCAGACCCCAGATGACGCTGCGGGCCCGGCGGTCGCCGGCCTCCGCGAGCGGCTCGACCTGACTGCGGCGCACGGAGATCAGCGCGAACTCCGCGCCGACGAAGAAGGCGTTGACGAGCAGGGTCGCCAGGCCGATCAGCAGCTGGACGACGGTCATCGGCCGGCCTCCTCGCCGGAGTCGGGGAGCGGGGCGTGCAGCAGCACCCGGGCCGCCCGCCGCCCGGTGTCGTCGACCACGTCGAGGCGCCAGCCGGCCAGCTCCACGTGGTCACCGCGGACCGGGATCCGGCCGAGCGCCGTGGCCAGCACACCGGCCAGGGTCTCGTAGGGCCCCTCGGGCACGCGCAGGCCGATGGCCTCCAGCTGGTCGGTACGGGCCGCGCCGTCCGCGGACCACAGCGCGCGCCCGTCGGCGTCCTCGCCCGCCCGCGCCAGGTCCGGGGTCTCGTGCGGGTCGTGCTCGTCGCGCACCTCGCCGACGACCTCCTCGACGATGTCCTCCAGGGTCACGACGCCGGCCGTGCCGCCGTACTCGTCGATGACGACGGCCATGGTCTGCTTCCCGGACAGGCGGTCGAGCAGCTTGTCCACGGTCAGGCTCTCGGGGACCAGCAGCGGTTCGCGCAACAGGTCGCCCACGCTCCGGCGCGGCCTCTCCTCGGCCGGTATCGCGAGCACGTCCTTGATGTGCGCGATGCCGACGACCGAGTCCAGGTTGCCGCGGTAGACGGGGAACCGGCTGAGGCCGGTCGCCCGGGTCGCGTTGGCGACGTCCTCGGCGGTGGCCTGCACCTCCAGGGCGGTGACCTGGACGCGCGGGGTCATGACGTTCTCCGCGGTGAGCTCGGCCAGGTTGAGGGTGCGGACGAACAGCTCGGCGGTGTCCGCCTCCAGGGCGCCCTCCTTGGCGGAGTGCCGGGCCAGCGCCACCAGCTCCTTCGGGGAGCGGGCGGACGCCAGCTCCTCGGTGGGCTCCAGGCCGAGGCGGCGCACGGAACGGTTGGCCGTGTTGTTGAGGTGGCTGATCAGCGGCTTGAACGCGGCGCTGAAGATGCGCTGCGGGGTCCCCACCACCTTGGCGACGGCCAGGGGGGAGGAGATCGCCCAGTTCTTCGGCACCAGCTCGCCGACGACCATCAGGACGACGGTCGACAGGGCGGTGCCGAGCACCAGGGCAACCGAGGAGGCGACCGAGGGCGACAGACCGAGGGCCTCGATCGGGCCGCGGATCAGCGCGGCGATCGACGGCTCGGAGAGCATGCCGACGACCAAGTTGGTCACGGTGATGCCGAGCTGGGCGCCGGAGAGCTGGAAGGTGAGCGACTTGACCGCCTTGAGGGCGCCGGACGCGCCGCGCTCGCCCCGTTCGGCGGCGGCTTCGAGTTCGGAGCGTTCGACGGTGGTCAGCGAGAACTCGGCCGCCACGAAGGCGCCACAGGCGAGGGCGAGGAGCAGCGCCACCAGGAGCAGCAGCACCTCGATCATCGGTTCACCTCCGTCCCTCGACGAGTCCCATGATCACTCAGGGACGGGAGGACCGCGCGGTGTCGGTTCGGGGAACGGGGACTGGGAGGCTCGCCCATGGGCGGACGCTCACACCTTTCGCTAGATGATCGATTCTGCACACCATGGTAAAGGATCGGCAAAGCGGCTCCCTTCAGTCGGCCAGCGGCTTCACCCAGCGCGTCCACTGCTCCTGCGGCCCGTACGCCGCCGCCTGCCACGCGGCCTGTCCCAGCGCGTTCCCGTCCAGCACCATCGCATCCGCGCGCCGGCCCCCGAGCCGGACGAAACGCTCCTCCGCCGCCGCGAGCAGTGCGCCGCCGATCCCGCGACGGCGGTGGCCGGGGTCGACCGCCAGCCGGTACAGATGGCAGCGCCATCCGTCGAAACCGGCGATCACCGTCCCCACGAGTTCCGCCTCCGCCCCGTCCGTCCCGCCGGCCGCCGCCCCGACCCGCTCCGCGAGCAGCAGCGCCTCCGGGTCGCGCTCGACCAGCCGTGCCACCCCGGCCCGGTCGTCGCTGATGCTGGTCCCCTCGGCCGCCGCCTTCCAGAAGGCGAGCACGGCATCGATGTCGGCCGCCACCGCGGCCCGTATCCGAAGATCGTCCATGCCGGAATCCCACCACCGGTCCGTCCCGCGCGTCGAGCGTGTTTCACCCCTCAGACGTGTCGGAAGCCTCGGCCGCGCGCAGCCGCGCGATCACCGGGCCGAAGGCCTCCATGGAGTGGTCGAGCACCGTGAAGTACGAGATCCCCAGCCGCTCCCGCAGTGCGGTCAGCCGGTCGGCGATCTCCCGCACCGTCCCGATCGCGAGGACCGGCAGACCGAGCACCTGCTCCTCGGAGAGATACGGCACGAGCGGCAGGAACTCCGCCACGGCCGCGGAGGGGTCGTCGGTCACGAGCACGCGCTGGAGCAGCAGATTGCGCTCCGCGGGCGTCCGGCGGCCGGCCTCGTCCTCGAAGCGCTCGTACGCGGAGACCCGCGCGGTCATCTCCTCGGCGGTGAGCAAGGTCGACGCGGCGCCGTCGAACCGGCCGCCGGAGAACGCCGCCACGTCCGCGTGGCGGGCCGCCAGGCGCAGCACGCGATCACCGTTGCCGCCGATCAGCAGCCGCACGCGCGGGGATCCCTCGCCGCCCTTCAGCGCCCCGGTCAACCCCTCGACCGTACGCGCCAGATGATCGACCCGCTCGCGCGGCGGCAGGAAAGGGACCCCGGCCTGCTCGTGCTCGGACCGGACGTATCCCGTACCGAGCCCGAGTTCGAGCCGTCCTTCGGTCAGCGCGGCCGTCGTCGTCACCTCGCGCGCGAGCAACACCGGGTTCCAGAAAGCCGCGTTGAGGACGAACGTGCCCACCCGCGGGCGGGTGGTGGCCTCGGCCGCGGCGACGAGCGACGGGAACGGGGCGGGCATCCCCAGGTGATCGGCGACCTGGATCAGGTCGTACCCGAGTTCCTCGGCGCGGCGGCAGCGGGACCGCCATTCGCCTCCGGTGCCGGGAGTGAGCATGCTGACGGAGAAGCGGAAGGGCAGCACCACGACGAATCCTCCTGACCGACGGACCCCGGACGACCGGCCCTCACCCTGTCACGAAGCAGAACTCGTTTCCCTCCGGATCGAGCATCACCTGGAAGGAACCCTGCTCGTCGGTCACGAGACCACCCGAGCGGCGGGCGCCCAGGGGTGCCACCTCGTCGGCAGCCGCCGTCGGATCGGCCACCTCCACGTCCAGATGGACCCGGTTCTTCACCGCCTTGCCCTCCGGCACCTGCTGGAAGGCGATCCGCACGAAGCCGGGCGGGTCGACGTACGACCAGTCGGGGCTCCGGTCGACCGGAGCCCCGCCGAGGACCGCCGCCCAGAACCGCACGAGGACGGCCGGTTCGGCACAGTCGAACACGATCTCCTGAACACGAGCACGCATGCGGTCAGGGTACGGCGGGTGGTCGGGGCGGAGGCCCGCTCCCGCGCTGTGGTCGGGCATCAGGGGCGGGGCTCAGGCGCCCGCTCCCGCGCTGTGGTCGGGCATCCGGGGCGGGGCTCAGGCGCCCGCTCCCGCGCTGTGGTCGGGCATCCGGGGCGGGGCTCAGGCGCCCGCTCCCGCGCCGTGGTCGGGCATCGGGGGCCGGGCTCAGGCGCCCGCTCCCGCGCCGTGGTCGGGCATCCGGGGCCGGGCTCAGGCGCCCGCTCCCGCGGCCGCGGCGAACGCCGTCGCGTCCCAGGCACCGCCCAGCGCGGGCGCCAGCCACGAGGCCGCTCCGGACCGGAACTCCTCCGCCGCGAGCGCTCCCGCGCCCGCCGGCACGGCCCCGAGCAGCGGCGCGCCCGCCGCCTCGGGGAGGTCCGCCAGATTGCACCGGGCGGCCAGATCCGGCTCCTCCGGCCAGCTGCCGACCACGACCCCCAGCTGTTCGATGCCGCGCGCCCGGAGCGCCTCCGCCGTCAGGGTCGCGGTGTTGAGCGTGCCGAGCCCGGCCGGGACCACCACGAGCACCGGCGCGCCGAGCAGCCGGGCCGCGTCCGCGAGCGTCCCGCCCTCCTCGTCGAACCGCACGAGGAGGCCGCCCGCGCCCTCCACGAGCACCAGGTCGTGCGTGGCCGCCAGCTCACGCGCCGCCGCCGCGACGGCGTCCGGCCGGACGGGGTCCAGGCCGGCGCGGCGCGCCGCGGTCCCGGGGGCCAACGGCTCGGGGAATCGGGCCAGTTCCTCGCCGGTCACGGCCCCCGACAGCCGCAGCACGTCGGCCACGTCCCCCGGCTCGTCGGGTCCGACGCCCGTCTGCGCGGGCTTGAGCATGGCGACGGACCGCCCGGAGGCGGTGGCGACGGCGGCGAGGGCGGCGGTGACGACGGTCTTGCCGATCTCGGTTCCGGTGCCGCTGACGACGATGACGCTCATGAAGCTGATGTCCTCTCGACTGTTTCCGATCCGGGCCCCGCACCCCGCAGAACCCGGCCCCCCACACGCGTGCGCCGGCCCCCCATACAGCGGGGGGCCGTCCTGCCGCCGGGCCCGTGCGGGCGTTCCCCCCTCGGGGTGGGCGGCGCGCCCCGCGGCGGGGCGGCGGGGCGGTACGGCCGCGCCCCGCGGCGCCCCGCCCGCCCCGCAGCGCTCCGTGTCAGCCCGCGGCTGCTGCCGCTCGTACCGCCGCGCAGATACGCGCCACGTCCTCGTCACCCGTCACGAACGGCGGCATCGTGTAGATGAGGTCGCGGAACGGACGCAGCCAGACCCCGGCGCGTACCGCCGCGCTCGTGGCGGCGGCCATGTCGACGTCGTGGTCGAGCTGGACCACGCCGATCGCCCCCAGGACGCGGACGTCACGGACGCCCGGCAGGTCGGCGGCACCGGCGAGCCCCTCCCGCAGACCCGACTCGATGCGCTTCACCTCGACCTGCCAGTCCTGCCCGAGCAGCAGGTCGAGGGAGGCGAGGGCGACCGCCGAGGCGAGCGGATTGCCCATGAAGGTCGGCCCGTGAGCGAGCACGGGGACCTCGCCGCGCGAGATGCCGTCGGCGACCCTGCTCGTGCAGAGCGTCGCGGCCATCGACAGATAGCCGCCGGTCAGCGCCTTGCCGACGCACATCACATCGGGGGAGACCCCGGCGTGATCGGCGGCGAACAGCGCGCCCGTGCGCCCGAACCCGGTCGCGATCTCGTCGAAGATCAGCAGTACGTCGTGGGCGTCGCACGCCTCCCGCAGCACCCGCAGGTACTCGGCGCTGTGGAAACGCATGCCACCCGCGCCCTGCACGACCGGCTCGACGACCACCGCGGCGAGCTCGTCCGCGTGCCGGCCGATCGCCTCGCGCAGCAGCTCCGCGTACGCCTCCTCGTACGCGGCCGGCGGCGCCTCCACGAACACCTGCCGCTGGAGCACCCCCGACCACAGTTCGTGCATGCCGCCCTCGGGGTCGCACACGGACATCGGCTGCCAGGTGTCGCCGTGGTAACCGCCGCGCCAGGTGAGGAGACGGCGCTTGCCGGGACGCCCGACCGAGCGCCAGTACTGCAGGCACATCTTGGCCGCGACCTCGACCGCGACCGATCCGGAGTCGCTGAGGAAGACGTGCCGCAGCGGCTCGGGCGTGATCTCGACGAGACGCGAGGCGAGGCGGACGGCCGGCTCGTGGGTGAGGCCGCCGAACATGACGTGGCTCATCCGGTCGAGCTGGCCGCGGGCCGCCTCGTTGAGCACGGGGTGGTTGTAGCCGTGGATGGCCGACCACCAGGAGGACATGCCGTCGATCAACTCGGTCCGGCCCTCGCTGGGTTCGGCCAGCCTGAGCCGCACCCCGGACGCGGACGCGACGACCAGCGGATCCGTACGGCCCGGCATCGGGCCGTACGGGTGCCAGACGTGCGCCCGGTCCAGGGCGAGGAGTTCGTCGTTACGCATTCGGGGCGAGGTCCGTACCGGCGCCCCGGCGGCGCACGGCCACCAGGTCCGTGCGGGCGTCCGAGGCCGGCGCCGTGGCCGCCGCCGGCACCTCGGCGTGCCCGCCGCAGGGACCGCAGCCGCCGCCCGCCTCGGCGTGCGAGCCACAGCCCGCACCGGCCGACGCGCCGGAACCGCAGGCACCACCGGCCTCCGCGTGCGAGCCGCAGCCGCCGCCCGCCGCCGCGGCCAGGGCGTCCGCCCGGTGCGCCGGGAGCGTCGTCGTGCCCGCGCCCTCCACCTCGAAGCCCGCGTCCGCGATCATGTCGAGGTCCGCCTGGCCGGCCTGGCCCTCGCTGGTGAGGTAGTCACCGAGGAAGATCGAGTTGGCGATGTTCAGCGCCAGCGGCTGCATCGACCGCAGGTGCACCTCGCGGCCGCCGGCGATCCGGACCTCGACGTCCGGGCACACGAACCGCACCATCGCCAGGATCCGCAGGCAGCGCTGCGGGGTCAGGTTCCACTCCTTGGCGAGCGGCGTGCCCTCGAACGGGATGAGGAAGTTGACCGGCACCGAGTCGGAGTCCAGCTCGCGCAGCGCGAACACGACGTCGACCAGGTCCTCGTCACTCTCGCCCATGCCCGCGATCAGGCCCGAGCAGGCGGACAGGCCGGCGCCGTGCGCCTTCTGCACGGTGTCCACGCGGTCCGCGTAGGTGTGGGTGGTCGTGATGTCCCCGTACGTCCCCTCGGACGTGTTGAGGTTGTGGTTGTACGCGTCGGCGCCGGCGTCCTTGAGCCGCTCGGCCTGGCCGTCGGACAGCAGACCGAGACAGGCGCAGACCTCCACGCCCTCGTTCTGCTCCTTGATCGCCTCGATGGTCTTGCCGACGCGCTCGACGTCACGGTCCGTCGGACCGCGACCGCTCGCCACCAGACACACCCGCTTCGCGCCGCCCGCGACACCGGCCGCCGCGGCGGCCGAGGCCTCGTCGGGCTTGAGCCACGTGTACTTGAGGATGCCCGCGGTCGAGCCGAGCCGCTGCGAACAGTAGGAGCAGTCCTCGGGGCACAGCCCCGACTTCAGGTTGACCAGATAGTTGAGCTTCACCCGCCGCCCGAACCACTGACGGCGCACCTTGCCGGCAGCGGTCACCACATCGAGCAGGTCGTCGTCGGATGTCGCCAGGACGGCGAGGGCTTCTTCGCGGGTCGGCAGCTCGCGCCGCAGCCCCTTCTCCACCAGGGTGTTCAGCAGGTCCATAAGGGCTGATCCTTACCTACGGCAGACCCCGGGGCCAAGGAAGAGAAGAACAAACAGACCGGTTTGATGTGTGTGTATGGCCACACCATGTCCCCGGGCCCGGACCGTTAGGGTCTGTGGGCTGCCTACAAAAGGATCTGCCATGCCGCCGTACGCCGAGGACCCGCAGGACGTGCCGGAGCCGAGGGAGGGCCCGGACCCCCGCAGGGCCGCCTTCGCCTGGACCGAGACCGCGGCCCGGCAGCGCGCGGACGCGGGTCTCGTGCGGACGCTGCGGCCGCGAGCGGCCGAGTCGGAGCTGCTCGACCTCGCGAGCAACGACTACCTCGGTCTCACCCGCCGCGCGGAGATCACCGAGGCGGCGGCCGCGGCGGCCCGCCGCTGGGGCGCGGGTTCCACCGGCTCGCGGCTCGTCACCGGCTCGACCCGGCTGCACGCCCGGCTGGAGCGTGAACTCGCCGAGTTCACCGGTTTCGAGGCGGCGCTCGTCTTCTCCTCCGGATACACCGCGAACCTGGCCGCGCTCACCGCGCTGTCCGCCCGGGACGGGCTGATCGTCTCGGACGCGGGCAACCACGCGTCGATCGTCGACGGCTGCCGGCTCTCCCGGGCCGAGACGGCGGTCGTCCCGCACGCCGACCCCGAGGCCGTCGCCAAGACGCTCGGCGCGCACCCGGACCGCCCGGCACTCGTGGTCAGCGACTCCGTCTTCTCGGTCGACGGCGACAAGGCACCGCTCGCGGCGCTCGCGACGGCCTGCCGGGCGCACGGCGCGGGCCTGGTCGTCGACGACGCGCACGGGCTCGGCGTGCTCGGCGCCGGCGGGCGCGGCGCCCTCCACGAGGCGGGGCTCGCGGGCGCCCCGGACGTCGTCGCGACCCTCACGCTCTCCAAGTCGCTGGGCAGCCAGGGCGGTGCCGTGCTCGGCCCGGCCCGGGTGATCGAGCACCTGGTGAACGCCGCCCGCACCTTCATCTTCGACACGGGACTCGCCCCGGCCGCCACGGGTGCCGCCCTCGCGAGCCTGCGGCTGATCGCCGCCGAGCCGGCCCTCGCCGACCGGGCCCGTACCGTCGCGGGCACGCTGCACCGGCTCCTCACCGAGGCCGGCCTGACCGCCGTACGCCCCGATGCGGCCGTGGTCTCGGTCCGCGCCCCGGGCCCGAATGAGGCGCTCCGCTGGGCCGCCGACTGCCGTGAACTCGGTCTCGCCGTCGGCTGTTTCCGACCTCCGTCGGTCCCGGACGGCATCTCCCGGCTCCGTCTGACCGCCCGCGCGGACCTCACGGACCACGAGATCGAGCGCGCGGTCGCGACGATCGTCCGCACGGCCCCCAAGGGCGCGGCCGTCTGAGACCGGCCGCCCGCGACCGGGCGCGCGCCCGCGCGCCCGGTCCGTAGCGGTGGCGGGCGCGCCGCAACCGCACGCCCCTGCGCGCTCGTCCTAGAGCGCACCATGCCGACCTTCCCCGCTCCCTTCACAGGCTTCCTGACCTCGTCCTCCCGCCGCCTGCTCGTGTTCGCCTGGACGCAGACCCGGGCCTGCGCCTTCGCGATCGCGCTGCTGTCCGGGGTGGCGGCCTCCACCCTGCTGCCCGGTCTTCCGGTGGCGCGTTACGACCTGCTCGTCGTGTACGGCGTGCTGCTCACGCTGCTCTTCTGGGTGCGCGGCTGGGAGTCCGGGCGGGACATCGCCGTCATCGGCGTCTGCCATGTCATCGGCCTGGCCTTCGAGCTGGTGAAGGTGTCGCTCGGCTCGTGGAGCTATCCCGAGCCGGCCGTGCTGAAGTTCGCCGGCGTCCCCTTGTACGGGGGGTTCCTCTACGCCGCCGTCGGCAGTTACGTCTGCCGGGCCTGGCACCTCTTCGACCTGGAGCTGGTCCGCTACCGGCCCAGGTCGACGGCGGTGGTGGCCGCGGCGGTCTACCTGAACTTCTTCACCCATCACTGGCTGCCGGACGTGCGCTGGCCCCTGGCCGTCATGCTGGTGGGCGTCACGGCGGGCACCTCCGCGCGGTTCACGGTGCGCGGTGCCCGCCTGCGGATGCCGTTGGCCCTGTCGTTCGTCCTGATCGGCTTCTTCCTGTGGCTGGCGGAGAACCTCGCCACGTACGTGGGCGCCTGGCGCTACCCGTACCAGCTCCACGGGTGGCAGCCCGTCGGCGTGGAGAAGTTCGGCGCCTGGTCCCTGCTGATCAGCATCACCGTCGTCCTGGTGGCGGTCGGCCGGCACAAGCGCGCGCCCGCCGTCCGCGGCGCACCTCCGCGCCCCGGTCCGGCCCGGGCCGAGCCCGGACAGACCAGGCCCGGACCGTACGAGGCGGCCTAGTCCGGTACCTCTCCGGCGTCGTCTGCGTGCGGACGGCGCTGTTCCTCACGGCCTGTGCCGGGCGACTGGCGCTTGGCGTCCATGCCGCCCGCGTCGGTGTCGGGCCTGCCGCGTACCGCCTCTTCGGCCTCCCGGCGGGCCGCCTCGTCACCGGCCTCGCCGACGGCTTCCGACGGTGTGGTGCGCGGGGGCCTGTCCGGGGGGAGGGTTCGCCGGCGCTCGTGGTGGCTCATGATCGTCCTTCCGTGCTTCTGCTCGGACGAGGGACATCGGGCTGCGTGGGCGGCTGCCCGCTCGGCTCACGGGGAAACATCCGGCGCCACGGCCGCGGCGATGACGAAGGGATGGCCGGCCGGATCGGTGCAGCGCCGCAGGGCGGAGCGCCGGTCGAGGCGGGTGCCGTCGAGCTCCGCCGCCACCGGCCGGGCGCCCAGGGTGATGGCCTCCCGTTCGGCCTCGTCGAGGGCTTCGGGTGCGACCAGGATCCGCAGGTGGGCCTGCTGGGAGTCCTCCGGCCTGGGCCAGCTGGGCGGCGCCTGGCCCAGGTCGCGCTGGATGCCGAGGACGATGCCGGTGGGAGAGGAGATCAGGAGCAAATCGGGATCGCCCGCAGCCGGTTCGACGGTGCCGCCCAGCAGGGTGGCGTAGAAGCGGGCGAGGGGTTCGGGATCGCTGCTGTCGAGGACGAGAACGGTGCTCTTGGACACGGTCATGGGGCCCGTGTGCCCGCTCAAGGGCCTTACAGGCACGCCGAGTCGGGATCCGCTCGCCCGTCGCACGGTTCACCGCTTCGGGCGACAGATACCCCTCCGTCTCGGTGGATCGCCGGGCAGGGCGGCACGATCGGTGGCACCCTGACGCGAAGTGCAATCCGGGCGGGGCCCGGTGGGAAAGGGACAGCGTCGCCATGGCAGACCACCAGGAAGCAACCGTCACGCTGCCGAGCGATCCCGCCTCGGTGTCCGCCGCGCGGAGGTACGTCGCCGAGGTCCTCACCTCCTGGGGCCTCGGGAGCTCGACCGACGCGGCGGACTCGGTCCGGCTGATCGTCTCCGAGCTGGCGACCAACGCCGTGCAGCACACCTTCGGTCAGTCGCCCACCTTCACCGTCGACATCCGCCTCGAACGCGACGAGCAGCTGCACATCGGCGTGACCGACAGCCACCCGCGCTGGCCCCGGCGCCTCCCGGCGGCCGTGCAGCAGGACAACGGACGCGGCATGGTCATCATCCGCTGGCTCGCCGCGGAGGCCGGCGGCCGCCTCTCGGTGCAGCCGACACCGGACGGCGGCAAGACGGTCTGGATCCGACTGCCCTGGACGGCGGCGGCGCTGACGCCCCGGTAGAGCGGACCCGGACCGGCGCGCCGTGAGCCCGCTCCGCCCGGTCGGCGTCGCACCGGGCGGATATGGGGTGACCGTACCCCCGGGCGGCCCGGTCGGCCATCCGACGGACGCCGTCGTCCACGGCGTCCCGGCCGGACGGCCTCCCCGGGTCCCGCCCCGCGACCGCCCGTCCCCGGGACGACGCCCCCTGGGACGGGGGGCGCGGGGACGGACGGGGCGCGGGGCCGGGCGGCCGCTGGGCGGGTCCGGCGGAATCCGCGGGCCGGTGAGGGCCCGCACGGATCCTGGGGGACCCGGCGCGATCCGCGGGCCGGTGAGGGCCGGAGGGATCCGCGGGGGTCGGCGGGGTCGGCGGGTCAGCGGACGCGGCCGTACAGCACCTTCGAGGTCCAGATCCGGTCGAGCTTCACCCACGAGCCGGTCTTCGGGGAGTGCCAGATCTTGTTGTTACCCGCGTAGATTCCGACGTGGTAGACCCTTCCGCCGGAATGGAAGAAGACGAGGTCCCCCTTCTGGCGGCTGGACGCCGTGATGTGACGCGTCTTGTTGTACTGCTGCTGCGCGGTGCGGGGCAGCGTCTTGCCCGCCTTCTTGAACGAGTAGAGCGTGAGACCCGAGCAGTCGAACCTGCTGGGGCCCGCAGCACCGTACTTGTAAGGCGATCCCTTCTTCGAGGCGGCGATGCCCAGTGCCGTGTTGGCGTAGGAGCTCGCGGCCTGGGCCTCCGGCGCCGCTCCTGGGGCGAGCAGCGTGCCGCCGACGGCGGCGAGGGTGAGAGCCGAGACGGCTCCGGCCCGGGACAGCAGGGACGGGACATGAATCTGCGCAGTCATGCGCAACCCTTCGTCAGCCGCCTGTGAAGGATGACCTGTCGGGTTCGGGCAGGCGAAGATGCCCGGCCGCGGCTGCGGCTTCACCCCGAGGGACGTCACCCTTGCGGGCACGTCCCGTGTTGCTCGGGTCCTCCACTCCTGCCGATCCACTCCTGTCGACCAGACGTCCGGGACAGCGGCAGGACTCGGCGTCCGCCCGGACCGCCCCGCCTCGGGTGGCGGGGGCTTGTCGTCGACAGGGATCTTGACTCACAGTCGGGTCGAAATCCGAGCTGAAACAGCGATATGTGAGGCTCCTCACGACTGATCCATTCGAGTGGACAGTCAGGTTTCGCGATCTTCGGAGGTTTGCCCGACGAGCCCTTCACCAGGCATGGAATGCCTGATTCCGCCAGATGCGTACACCTGTTGCGCAACTTACCTGAGCTCCATGTCGATTCATCGACTACGCCGAACGAGGGAGCGATTCTGCGGTCCGTGTGCCCCGAGTGGACCTCGACACGACACGCGACACTGTCAACTCGTCTGCTCTCCGGGGACGGTGACGCGCCCCGAGCGCCGCTCTCCGTCCAACACCCGTAGGGCACGCGCCAATGTGGCCGCGTGGACCTCGCTCTCGCCCCGCATATGCATGAGCGTCACGGCGTCCCGGAGCGCCGTCGCCCGTCCCACCAGGGCCTGAGCGGCCCTCAGGGCCCCATAAGTATGCGAGGACCTGGATGGATTGATCCTCCCCAGGAGGTCGATGACTTCGAGGTACGCGTCCACGAACTCGCCCTCGGCGCGCGTCAGCGAGGGCAGCGGCGGCAGCTCCGGGACCATGGCGGCGTCACCTCTCGCCGGCGGACGAGCGACGGCTCTTCACCACGTGGTCCACCAGCCCGTACTCCAGGGCGCCGGCCGCGTCGAGCACCGTCGTCCGGTCGATGTCGGCCTCGATCCGGTCGAGGTCCTGCCCGGTGTGCTCCGCGAGCAGTCCGGCCACGAGTGCGCGCTGGCGCAGCAATTCCCGTGCGTGGATGTCGAGATCGCTGGGCTGCCCCTGCAACGGCTCGTCGAGCGTGGGCTGCTGGAGGACGATCCTGGCTCCCGGCAGGGCGAGCCGGCGCCCCGGCGAACCGGCCGTGAGCAGTACCGCGGCGGGCCCGACGGCCTGGCCGAGGCAGATGGTCTCCACCTCGCACGAGACCGTGCGGATCGTGTCGTAGATCGACGTCATCGCGCTGATCGAACCGCCGGGGGAGTTGATGTAGAGGCTGATCACCTGCTCCGGGGCGGAGTGGTCGAGATGCAGGAACTGGGCGATGACGTCGTTGGCCGAGGTCTCGTCGACCGGTGTGCCCAGGAAGACGATCCGCTCCTGGAGCAGCTTCGAGTACGGGTCGAGGGTGCGGGTCCCGAAGCTCGTGCGCTCGGTGAACTCCGGAAGGACGTATCGCATGGCGTGACGCATGACGCTCCTCTGTAAAAAATGTACAGGACGTACAGCCCGTAAGATGAGGAGCATGGCTTATGAGATTCCGGTGACGCAAGCGCGCGCAGAGCTCGCGGACCTCATCAACCGCGTCGTCTACGGCGGTGAGCGCGTGGTCGTGACCCGGCACGGCAAGCCCCTCGTCGCCCTCGTTTCCGCCGCTGACCTGGAACGACTCGAGGCGGCGGAGGTGCCCGCCGAGGAGCAGGTGATCAGCTCCGTCTCCTCCGTCCGCAGCATCACGTCCGCTGCGGGTGAACAGCGCCGCTTCGGTATCGCCGCCCACCACCGCGATCCGGGCGCACCCGAGGCGTGACGCGCGGCGGTTGACGGACGGCGCGGGCTGATGGCCGGCAAGGGCTGACGGACACGCGAGAAGGCCGCGCGCCCCGTCCCTCGCGGGACGCAGGCGCGCGGCCTTCCTTCCGTGCGTGCCGGACCGCCGGCCTTCGTGTCGCCGGGCCGCCGGTTTCCGTATCCGTTGCCGGGCCGCCGGTTTCCGTGTCCGCCGGGCCGCCGGACTTCCTTCCAGCCGGTTGTCCGTTGCCGGGCAGCCGGCCTTCCTTCCTGCCGGTCGCCCGGTCGCCCGGTCGCCCGGTCGCCCGGCTGTCCGGTTGTCCGTTGCCGGGCTGCCGGCCCTCGTGCCGGCCGGTCTGCCGATCCGGCGGTCCGGTGGACCTCCGTGGCGCCCGCCTCTCGACGCGCGGGCCTCAGGCCGGCGCCACCTCCAGCGACGCTGCCTCCGGCGCGGACGCGGCGGGCTGGGCCTTCGCGCGGCGGGCGCCGATCAGGACGGCGGTCAGTCCGGCCACCGCCCACGCCGCCAGGACCAGGAGCGCGGACCCCGCGCCGGCGCCGCCGAAGGACGACACCGAGCGCAGCGCCGTACCGGCCGCGCCCGGCACGAGCCACTGGCCGAGCGTGCCCACGGGGGAGGGGAGGAGTTCCGGCGCGCCGGAAACGCCGGAGTAGGGGTTGCCGAGCAGGATCATGAGGACGGCGCCGACGCCGATGCCCGGCTTGCCCAAAAGGGCGGCGAGCCCGGCGATCGTCGAGCCGATGGCCAGGACGGTGAGGGCGAGGACGCCGGCCTCGGCCCACCAGGACCCCGTGAGCGCCCCGAGCCAACTGTGTGCGAGGGCCGTGCCGGCCAGGCCGGCGAGGGTGGCGGCCCCGGCGAGTGCCGCGACCGCGCGGCCTCCGCGCAGGCCGAGCAGGGTGGTGACGATGCCGGACGCGGCCCCGGCGAGGGCGAGCGGCAGCAGGCCGGCGGAGAGGACGGCGCCCCGCGGATCGGCCGCCGGCGCCGCGACGACGTCGGTGACCTTGAGGGGGGTTCCGGGCGGCAGCTGTCCGGCGACGGCCTCGCGCAGCATCCCGGCGACGACCGGGCTCGCGGCGGAGGCGGTCAGGAGCTCGGGGCCCTGCGGGCCGGCGACGATCGCGCCGTATACGGTCCGGTCCTCGATCGCCTCGCGGGCGGCGGCGGCCGTGTCGTAGCGGTGCACCGCGAACGCGCCCTCGTGGGCGGTGAGCCGCTGCTCCATGGGTGCGGTGGCGGTGGCGGGCCCGGCCAGCCCGACGGGCAGGTCGCGCGGGGCCGTCCGGGCGGCGGGCCAGGCGAAGGCCCAGAGGGCGAACGCCACGACGGCGGGGATCAGCAGGATCACCGCGACGGTCTTGCGGGTCTCTGAGGCGGGCATGTCGCAGCTCGATTCCAGGGGACGATTAAAGAGAAGGATCGTTCGTTTTACGTTCGCGGTCACTGTCCCGCCGGGCTCGTCGCTTGTCAAGAATGAATGTTCGTTTTACTTTGGGGGCATGGCTCGCGTCTCGCAGGAACACCTCGACGCCCGCCGCCGCCAGATCCTGGACGGCGCCGCGCGCTGCTTCGCCCGTAACGGTTTCCACGCCACCTCCATGCAGGACGTCCTGGCCGAGGCGGGCCTGTCGGCGGGGGCCGTCTACCGCTACTTCCGCGGCAAGGACGAGCTGATCGCCGCCATCGCCGACGAAGCCTTCGCGGGTATCCGCAGTGCCTTCGAGGAGGCCTCGCGGGCCGTGCCGCCGCCCACCCCCGACGTGCTGCTGGGCGCGGTCCTGCGGCTCTTCCTGGAGGAGCGGATCCCGGGCGCCGACCGGACGGCCTTCGGCCGGCTGATCCTCCAGGTCTGGAGCGAGACCCTGCGCGACGAGCGGCTCGCCGCCACGCTCGGCGCCGGCTTCCACGGCATGCGCGAGCTCTGGGCCGAGCTCGTCGTGGCGTACCGCGAGAACGGGCTCATGGCGGCCGACGTGGCACCCGACCACATGGCCAGAACCCTCATCGCGCTCGCCCAGGGATTCATCGCCCAGCAGGCGCTCTTCGGAGACGTCGAGGCCGGGATGCTGGAGGACGGCCTGCGCGGACTCATGTCCATGCACATGCAAAGCCCTAGTTAACGAGCCGGAAAAACTTCCGCCCTAACCTGCAATGTCTGGCCCAGCGGCCCGTCTCGTGGCTCAACAGAGTGTTGAAGATCGCTATGGTCCGCTGCTGTCCGGGTGACTCACCCGGTGGAAGACAGTGAGGTGGAAGCGTGCAACTCAGCCCCCACGAGCAGGAGCGCCTGCTCATTCATGTCGCGGCCGACGTGGCCGAGAAGCGCCGGGCGCGCGGTGTGCGGCTCAACCATCCCGAGGCCGTCGCGCTCATCACCTCGCACGTCCTCGAAGGAGCCAGGGACGGCCGCACCGTCGCCGAGCTGATGGCCTCCGGGCGCAAGGTGATCACCCGCGACGAGGTCATGGACGGCATCCCCGAGATGATCCACGACGTGCAGGTCGAGGCCACCTTCCCCGACGGGACCAAGCTCGTCACCGTCCATGACCCGATCGTGTGAAGGCGGGCCGTCACCGATGATCCCCGGAGAGATCCTTTACGGGGACGGGCCGGTGACCCTCAACGAGGGCCGCCCCGTCACCCGCCTCACCGTTCTCAACGCCGCCGACCGGCCCGTCCAGGTCGGCTCCCACTACCACTTCGCCGAGGCCAACCCGGGTCTCGACTTCGACCGCGCCGGCGCCCGCGGACTGCGCCTGAACATCGCGGCGGGCACCGCCGTCCGCTTCGAACCCGGCATCCCCGTCGAGGTCGAGCTCGTGCCGATCGCCGGCCGCCGGATCGTGCCCGGCCTGCGCGGCGAGACCGCGGGACCCCTCGACCACGACGAGACCAAGGGGGGCGAGCGTGCCTGAGCTGCACCGCGCCGTCTACGCCGACCTGTTCGGCCCCACCACCGGCGACCGCATCCGGCTCGCCGACACCGATCTGCTCGTCGAGATCGAGGAGGACCGCTCCGGCGGCCCCGGCCGGGCCGGCGAGGAGGCCGTCTTCGGCGGCGGCAAGGTCATCCGCGAGTCGATGGGCCAGTCCCGCACCACCCGTGCCGAAGGCGCGCCCGACACCGTCATCACCGGGGCGGTGGTCATCGACCACTGGGGGATCGTCAAGGCCGACATCGGCATCCGCGACGGCCGGATCACCGCCCTGGGCAAGGCCGGCAACCCCGACACCATGGACGGGGTCCACCCCGACCTCGTCATCGGCCCCGAGACCGAGGTGATCGTCGGCAACGGCCGGATCGTCACGGCCGGCGCCGTCGACACCCATGTGCACTTCATCTCGCCCACCGTCGTCGAACAGGCCCTCGCCACCGGCGTGACCACCCTCGTCGGCGGCGGAACCGGACCCGCCGAGGGCACCAAGGCGACCACGATCACCCCCGGCCCCTGGCACATGGCCCGGATGTTCGAGGCCCTGGACACCTTCCCCGTGAACATCGGCCTGCTCGGCAAGGGCAACACGACGTCCCGCGAGGCCATGCACTCCCAACTGCGTGGCGGCGCCCTCGGATTCAAGATCCACGAGGACTGGGGAGCGACCCCCGCCGTCATCGACGCCTGTCTGGACGTCTGCGAGGAGACCGGCGCCCAGCTGGCCATCCACACCGACACGCTCAACGAGGCGGGCTTCGTCGACGACACCCTCGCCGCCATCGCCGGACGCAGCATCCACGCGTACCACACCGAGGGGGCGGGCGGCGGGCACGCGCCGGACATCATCACCGTGGTCTCCGAGCCGTACGTGCTCCCCAGCTCCACCAACCCCACCCGGCCGCACACCGTCAACACCATCGAGGAACACCTCGACATGCTGATGGTCTGTCACCACCTCAACCCGGCGGTGCCCGAGGACCTCGCCTTCGCCGAGTCCCGCATCCGGCCCTCCACGATCGCCGCCGAGGACGTCCTGCACGACCTCGGCGCCATCTCGATCATCTCCTCCGACTCCCAGGCCATGGGCCGGATCGGCGAGGTGATCATGAGGACCTGGCAGACCGCCCACGTCATGAAGAAGCGGCGCGGTGCGCTGCCCGGCGACGGGCCGGCCGACAACCACCGGGCCCGGCGCTACGTCGCCAAGTACACGATCAACCCGGCCGTCGCCCAGGGCATGGGCCACCTCGTCGGCTCCGTCGAACCCGGCAAGCTCGCCGACCTGGTGCTGTGGGAGCCCGCCTTCTTCGGCGTCAAGCCACTCGTCGTCGTCAAGGGCGGCCAGATCGCCTACGCGCAGATGGGCGACGCCAACGCCTCCATCCCGACCCCCCAGCCGGTGCTGCCCCGGCCGATGTTCGGCGCGCTCGGGCGGGCCGCCGCGGCGGGCTCGGTCAACTTCGTCGCCCAGGCGGCGATCGAGGACGACCTGCCGCAGCGGCTCGGCCTGCACAAGGAGTTCACCGCCATCGGCTCCACCCGGCGGGTCACCAAGGCCGACATGCGGGAGAACGACGCCCTGCCCCGGGTGGAGGTCGACGCCGACACCTTCTCGGTGACCATCGACGGCGAGCACGTCGAACCGGACCCCGCCGTCGAACTGCCCATGGCCCAGCGCTACTTCCTCTTCTGAGCCGCGAAGAACCCGAGATGACGACCCGATCCGCACTCCTCGTGCTCGCCGACGGGCGGTTCCCCGCCGGCGGGCACGCCCACTCGGGCGGCGCCGAGGCCGCCGTCAAGGCCGGCCGGCTCCGGAACGCCGGCGACCTGGAGGCGTTCTGCCGCGGCCGGCTGCACACCACCGGTCTCACCTCGGCCGGCCTCGCCGCCGCCGCGGCCCTCGGCGCGGACCCCCACGAACTCGACGCCGCCGCTGACGCCCGCACCCCGTCGCCCGCCCTGCGCGCCGCCGCCCGGCGGCTCGGCCGACAGATGATGCGGGCCGCCCGCACCGCCTGGCCCGGGCCCGAACTCGACCGGTTGGCCGCCGCGTTCCCCCGCGGCGCCCACCAGCCGGTCGTGCTCGGGACCGCCGCCCGCTCGGCCGGACTCGGCCCCGAGGACGCCGCCCACTGCGTCGCGTACGAGACGGTCGGCGGTCCCGCGACCGCGGCCGTGCGTCTGCTCGGCCTGGACCCCTTCCAGGCCACGGCGGTCCTCGCCCGCCTCGCCCCCGCCATGGACGAGGTGGCCTCCGAGGCCGCCGAACGCGCCGCCCTCGCACTCGTGGAGGGCCTGGACGAGCTGCCCGCGGCCTCCGCCCCGCTGCTCGACCTCACCGCCGAGCAGCACGCGGCCTGGCCCGTCCGCCTCTTCGCCTCCTGATCCCCTCGCCCCGCAAGGAGTTCCCGTGCACCTCGACCACGGCCACGACCACGGCCCCGCCGTCTCCGCCGACGCCCACCGTCCCGACGGCACCCGCCGCGCCCTGCGCATCGGCCTCGGCGGCCCCGTCGGCTCCGGCAAGACCGCCACCGTCGCCGCCCTCTGCCGCGCCCTGCGCGACTCCCTCTCCCTCGCCGTCGTCACCAACGACATCTACACCCGCGAGGATGCCGAGTTCCTGCTCCGCGAGGCCGTCCTGCCGCCCGAGCGCATCCAGGCCGTCGAGACCGGCGCCTGCCCCCACACCGCGATCCGCGACGACATCTCCGCCAACCTCGAAGCCGTCGAGGACCTGGAGCACGCGGTGGGCCCGCTCGACCTGGTCCTCGTCGAGTCCGGCGGCGACAACCTCACCGCCACCTTCTCCAAGGGTCTCGTCGACGCCCAGATCTTCGTCATCGACGTCGCCGGCGGCGACGACATCCCGCGCAAGGGCGGCCCCGGTGTCACCACCGCCGACCTGCTCGTGATCAACAAGACCGACCTCGCCCCGTACGTCGGCTCCGACCTGGAGCGGATGGCCCGGGACGCCAAGGCGCAGCGCGGCGAACTGCCCGTCGCCTTCACCTCCCTGCGCTCGGAGGAGGGCGTCGCGCCCGTCGCCGGCTGGGTCCGGGCCCGCCTCACGGACTGGACCGCATGAGCCTGCCCGACCGCATGAGCCTCGCCGCCACCGCCCGCATCACCGCCGCGGCGGACGGCAGCCTTCCGGTCCTGGAGAGCGACGGCCCCCTCGCGCTGCGCCGCACCCGCGCCGCCGGCCCGTACGCCCGCGTCACCGTCGTCGGCGCGATGAGCGCACCGCTCGGCGGCGACCGGCTCGCCCTGCGCGCGGACGTCCGGGACGGGGCACGGCTGCTCGTCGACGCCGCCGCGGCGACCGTCGCCCTGCCCGGGCGGTCCGCCGCCCCGGCGACGTACGACGTCACGCTCACCGTCGGCGCGGACGCCGAGCTGCGCTGGCTGCCCGAACAGCTGGTCTCCGCCGCCGGATCCACGCTCAGCATGCGCACGACGGTCGAACTCGCCCCGACCGCGCGTCTCGTCCTTCGAGAAGAGCAGATCCTCGGCCGGCACGGGGAGCCGTCCGGCACCCTCGCCACCCGGCTCACCGTGCGCCGTGCCGGGCGCCCGCTGCTCGACCAGGAGCTGCGCTACGGCCCCGGAGCGCCCGCCGGCTGGGACGGTCCCGCGGTCCTCGCGGACTGCCGGGCCACCGGTCAACTCCTGGTCGTCGACGCGGGTTTCGCGGACAAGCCGGTCGAGGCCCGGCTGCTCGGCGAGCATGCCGTGCTCGCCCCGCTCGCCGGTCCCGCCGCCCTGCTCACCGCCGCGGCCCCCGACGCCCTCGCCCTGCGGCGCGTACTCGACGAGGCGCTGGGGCTGCTCACCTGCCCCTGGTGACGTTCCGCTCAGCGGTACACCGGTCTCCGGTTATTGGTTCGGTAAAGAAACAGGTGTACGCCCTTTCACCCGTGGCCACCTTGACGAAAGGATCCCCCGGACAGCACAGGAACACGGCGCTGCCACGGGGGCTGCGCCCGTAAGGGGGAGGGACCACTTGAGACGTACAGCTGTGTTCGGCTCTGCCGGCACGCTGGTCACGGCCACGCTCATAGCCGGCGCCATGGCCGCACCGACGGCCAGCGCCCAGAGCAGCCACAACCGTGACGACGAGGCGCGCGGCGCCACCGTCGCCGCCGCCCGCGCCGCGAAGGCGGGCATCGACTGGCAGGACTGCCCCGCCGACTGGGGCCTGGAGAAGCCGATCCAGTGCGGCTTCGTCACCGTCCCGCTCGACTACGCGCGGCCCAACGGCAAGCAGATCAAGATCGCCGTCGACCGGATCGGTGCCACCGGCACCCCGGCCGAGCGGCAGGGCGCGCTGCTCTACAACCCGGGCGGCCCCGGCGGCTCGGGTCTGCGCTTCCCGCGCCGGGTCACCACCAAGAACAAGATCTGGGCGAACACCGCCAAGGCCTACGACTTCGTGGGCTTCGACCCGCGCGGTGTCGGCCACTCGGCGCCCATCTCCTGCGTCGACCCGACCGAGTTCGTCAAGGGTCCGAAGGCCGACCCGGTCCCGGACAGCGAGGCGGACAAGCTCGCCCAGCGCAAGCTGGCCGCCGAGTACGCCAAGGGCTGCGCCGAGAAGAGCGGCGACATGCTGCCCTACATGACGACGCGCAACACCGCCCGCGACCTCGACGTCGTCCGGGCCGCGCTCGGCGAGAAGAAGCTCAACTTCGTCGGCGTCTCCTACGGCACCTACCTCGGCGCCGTCTACGGCACGCTCTACCCGGGCCACGTGCGACGCATGGTCGTCGACAGCGTGGTCAACCCGGAGAAGAGCAACATCTGGTACCAGGCCAACCTCGAGCAGGACATCGCCTTCGAGGGTCGCCTCACGGACTGGATGAACTGGGTCGCCAAGAACGACGCCACCTACCACCTCGGCGACACCCTGGCGAAGGTGCAGCAGCAGTGGGTGACCCTGCGCGCCGCCGCCAAGAAGGAGCCCCTGGGCGGCAAGGTCGGACCGGCCGAGCTCATCGGCTTCTTCCAGAGCGCCCCGTACTACGACTCCTCCTGGGCCCCGGTCGCCGAGGCCTGGAGCGCGTACGCGGCCGGTGACCCGCAGCCCCTCATCGACGGGGCCGCCGCGGACCTCACCGACACCGCCGGCAACATCGCGTCGGAGAACGGCAACGCCGTCTACACCGCCGTCGAGTGCGCCGACGCGCCCTGGCCGACCAGCTGGAAGAAGTGGGACCGGGACAACTCCCGCCTCCACGAGCAGTACCCGTTCATGACCTGGGCCAACGCCTGGATGAACCTGCCGTGCGCCACCTGGTCCGCGCCCCGCCAGAAGCCGACCGAGGTCAAGACCGGCAAGGGCCTGCCGCCGGTGCTCATCGTCCAGTCCGAGCGTGACGCGGCCACGCCGTACGCCGGCGCGGTCGAGCTGCACAAGCGCTTCAAGGGCTCACGTCTCATCACCGAGAAGAACGCGGGTTCGCACGGTGTCACCGGCCTGGTGAACGCCTGCATCAACCCGAAGGTCGAGACGTACCTGCTCACCGGCAAGGTGGACAGCAGTGACGTGACGTGCGAGCCGCACGCCACGCCGCAGCCGTAACACCCGCAGCACCAGCGAGGGGCGGTCGCCGCACGGCGGCCGCCCCTCCGCCGTCCCCCGGTCAGCCGCGCGCGGCCAGCCAGGCGTCCTCCGCCGCGTAGTCGAAGAAGTCCACCCCGTACTTCACCAGGCCGGGGAAGGCCTCGCGCCAGTCCTGCCGCGCCACCGCCGCGGTCAGGAACTCGATCGTGCGCGGCAGGGACTCCTCGTACGTCACCACCGGCCGGTAGCCCAGCTCCCGCTCCGCCGCAGTCATGTCACAGACCAGCGGATGCGGCGCCGTCCACGGTGTGGCGCCGACCCGGTCCTTCCCGGGCGGACCGTCGAAGAGGACCGTCTCGCTCGTCACCCCCATCGCCGCGTCGATCGCCGCCCCGATCTCCGCGACCGTCGGCGCCACGGGGTCACCGGCGTTGAGCACGCGCGTGCCCGGCTGCGCCGCGGCCAGACGGATCAGCTCGGCCAGGTTGTCGACGTGCACCGGGTGGAAGACCGACCGACCGCCCTCCGCCAGGATCCGCACCGGGCGCCCGTCGAGCGCCCGCTTCACGAACCACAGCTCACGCGGCCCCGGGCAGTGCGGGCCGTGCACGGCCGCCGCCCGCAGCACCGTGGCGGGCAGCCGCTCGCCCGCCGCGAGCAGTTCGCGCTCCAGCGCCGCCTTCCTGGTGCTGTAAGAGCCGGGGCCCGGCGCGATCGTGCGCCAGGTCTCCGGGATCGGCAGCGGATACCGGGGGAAGCCGTCCGGCTCCTCCTGCGTGTCGAAGTTCCGCCCCCGGTCGTCCTCGTAGACGGAACAGCTGGAGATCACCACGGCCGACCCGATGCGGTCCGCCAGCCCCGTCAACTGCGCCCCGTGCCCGGCGTCGTAGGCCACGACGTCCACCAGCACGTCCGTGCCGGTGCCGAGCGCCGCCGCCAGCGCCCCGTCCTCGGCGCGGTCCACCGCCACCGACCGGACCTCCGCCGGCCACTTCTCGTCCCGGCCGCCCCGGCGCGAGGCGGCGGTCACCTCCCACCCGTCCGCGACGAGCGCCCGTACGGCCGCCCGTCCGATCTGTCCCGTCGCTCCCAGCACAAACGCGCTTCCCTTGGTCATGGAAGGGACGCTACGGGCCCCGGGCCGGGCGGCCCAGGACCTTTCGCCGTGCGCGGATTCGCCCTCAGCGTCCCGGTCCGGGGAACTTCCCGGGCCCCTCGTCGGTCTCCGCCGCCTTCACCTTCACCGCGTACTCGTCCACGTACTCCTGCCCGGACAGCCTCAGGATCTCGTACATGATCTCGTCCGTGACCGCGCGGACCGCCGCCTTCTCGCCCGCGAGACCCGCGTAGCGGGAGAAGTCCAGCGGCTCGCCGAAGCGGATGGTGACCCGGCGGAGCCGGGGCAGGACCCGTCCCGGCGGCTGGATCTCGAAGGTGCCGACCATCGCGCACGGCACCACCTTCACGCCCGCCGTGAGCGCCATCACCGCGACCCCGACCTTGCCCTTGTACAGGCGTCCGTCGTGCGAGCGGGTGCCCTCCGGGTAGATCCCCAGCAACTCGCCCCGGCCGAGCACGCCGAGCCCCTCGCGGATCGCGGCCTGCCCCGCCTCCTTGCCCGAGCGGTCCACCGGAATCTGGCCCGCGCTGCGGAAGAACCCCGCGGTCAGCCGCCCCTTCAGACCGGGACCGGTGAAGTACTCCTGCTTGGCGAGGAAGGTGATGCGGCGGCTCAGCACCACGGGCATCAGGAAGTGGTCGGAGAAGGACAGATGGTTCCCGGCGACGATCGCCGCGCCCTCCTCGGGAACGTGCTCCAGGCCCTCCACCCGCGGCCGGAACAGCAACTTGAGGAGCGGCCCGAGCAGGACGTGCTTCAGGACGTAGTAGAACACCGACAACCCCCGTTCACTCAGCGGCAGCTCCCTTTGTAACCAAGGGCGCCCCCGTGGTCCACTGGTGGGGAGGGAACGGGTCCGATGACAGGCGCGCGCGGGCACAGGCGTCCCGGCGTCGTCGCCACCGCCGTACTGTGCGCCGTGGCGGCCGCCGGCCTCCACGGCTGCTCCGGCTCGGGCCCGTCGGAGCCGGCCCCGACGCCGACGCCCGCGCCCGTCACCCCGCCCCCGGCCACTCCGCCGCCCGTCACCTCGCCGCCCGGTGCCGGGATCTCCCCGCTCACCGGACTGCCGGCCCGCTCCGCGCCGGTCCTCGCCGTCAAGATCGACAACGTGCCGCCGGCCCGGCCGCACACCGGCCTCGCCGACGCCGACCTCGTCTACGTCGAACAGGTCGAGTCCGGCCAGACCCGGCTCATGGCCGTGTACTCGTCCCACCTGCCGGCGCGGGTCGGCCCGGTCCGCAGCGCCCGCGAGTCCGACCTCGCCCTGCTCCGCCAGTTCGGGCGCCCGGTCCTGGCCTACTCCGGCGCCCAGACCGCCCTCACCCCGCTGCTGCGGGCCGCCCCGCTCCACCTCGCCAGCGAGAGCAGTGCCCCGGGCGCCTTCGTCCGCGACCCCGGCCGGGCCCCCCCGCACAACCTCTACCTGAAGCCCGTCCGCGCGCTCGCGACCGCACCCGGTGCCACGCACGCCAAGGACATCGGCTTCCGCTTCGGCCCCGCGCCGGGGGACGGCACCCCCCTCAACAGCCGGACCGTGCGCTTCCCCGCCGCCCGCTACACCTTCACCTGGGTGCCCGCGGAGCACGCCTGGCGCGTGGCCATGGACGGCCGGCCCGACGGGCCGCTGAAGCCGGCCACCGTCGTGGTGCAGCACGTCTCGGTACGGCCCTCCCGCTTCCACGACTTCCTCGGCGCCGTGTCGCCGTACACCGTCACGACCGGCTCCGGGCGCGCGGAGGTGCTGCGTGACGGGAGGGTCCACGAGGCCCGCTGGAACCGGCCGGACGCCGACTCCGGCACCACCTTCACCACCCCGGCGGGCGCGCCGCTGTCCTTCGCGCCCGGCAAGGTGTGGGTGCTCCTCACCGGGACCGGATGAGACCGGTCCGAGCCAGGCCCCCGCTCCTCACCGGGACCGGATGAGACACCGAGCCAGGACCCCGCTCCTCACCGGGACCCGGCGCGGTTCAGGGCCGACGGCCGGGGCGATCGGGCCGCGCCGACCGGGCGTACGGCTCGCCGGCGTCGGCGGCCGCCATCCCGATGGTGGCCACACTGAGCACCACCCAGCCGAACCAGAGCCAGCCGCTGCTGCCGAGCGCCACCGTGTAGGTCGTGATCAGCACGAGCGCGGCGAGGGTGATCACACCCATCGTCTTCGTGGGACCGGACATCATCGCTCCGCCCTCCTCGAAGTCATGACGACCTTGCCATCGTGACCCCGGAAGGGGCGCGCGCGCCAGACCTGCGACGCGCCGTTGTGCGCCGGTACGGAGGGTTACCGTCCGCGGCCCTGGAGCGAGGCGAGGTACGCGTTGTACGCCTCCAGCTCCTTGTCGCCGTCCCGGTCCGCGGCCCGGTCCTTGCGGACCGCCTGGCGCTGCTCGGAGTGGTACCACTGGTAGACCAGCGCGATCAGCACCAGCACCGACGGGATCTCGCTGAACGCCCACGCGATGCCGCCCGCGGCGTGCTGGTCGGTCAGCGCGTCGATGCCGAGCGAGGCCGGCGGGTTCTCGTACACCTTCACCAGCGGCTCGGTCGCCATCATCATCGCGATGCCGAAGAAGGCGTGGAACGGCATGCCCGCGAAGAGCTCCAGCATCCGCATCACGTAGCCCGGCCGGTGCGGTCCCGGGTCGACGCCCATGATCGGCCAGAAGAAGACCAGGCCCACCATGAGGAAGTGCACCATCATCGCGACGTGACCCGCCTGCGAACCCATCAGGAAGTCGAAGAGCGACGTGAAGTAGAGCGCGTACAGGCTCGCGATGAACATGGAGATCGTGAACGCCGGATGCGTGACGATCCGCATGTACCTGCTGTGCAGCAGCTTGAGCAGCAGCTCGCGCGGGCCCGTCGAGCCGCGCCCGGCCACCGGCAGTGCCCGCAGTGCCAGCGTCACGGGCGCGCCGAGCAGCAGCAGGATCGGCGACAGCATGGAGATCACCATGTGCTGCACCATGTGCACGCTGAACATGACCATGCCGTAGTCGTTGAGCCGGGTGCACATGACGAGTGCGATCGTCAGCACACCCACCGCGAAGAACACCGTCCGGCTCACCGGCCACGCGTCCCCGCGGCGGCGCAGCCGCGCCACGCCCCAGCCGTACAGGCCGAGGGCGGCGAGACAGCCGAAGAGGAAGAACAGGTCGGGGGAGAACTCCAGGGCCCGCCCCAGCGTGAACGGCGGCATGTCCATCGTCATGCCGTGCCCGCTGTGATCCATGTATTACTCCTGGAGCCCGATTCGCGCTTGTTGTCCGCACCAGACTAGAACCGCCCCCGGTCGCGATCGCGACCGGGGGCGGTTCGTGGCGCCAGGCCCGCGCGGGAAGGCGGTCAGAGCACGTTCTCGGCCTCGGCGTAGCGGTCCTCGGGGACCGTCTTCAGGGTCTCCACGGCCTGCGCCAGCGGGACGAGCACGATGTCGGTGCCGCGCAGCGCCGTCAGCATCCCGAACTCGCCGCGGTGCGCCGCCTCCACCGCGTGCCAGCCGAAGCGGGTCGCGAGGACGCGGTCGTACGCGGTCGGGGTGCCGCCGCGCTGGACGTGACCGAGGATCACCGGGCGGGCCTCCTTGCCGAGGCGTCGCTCCAGCTCGACGGAGAGCTGGTTGGCCACGCCGGTGAAGCGCTCGTGGCCGTAGATGTCCGTGCCGGCGGTCTTGAAGTCCATCGAGCCCTCGCGCGGCTTCGCGCCCTCGGCGACCACGACGATCGCGAAGCGCTTGCCGTCCTCGAAGCGCGCGCCGACCCGGGCCGCCAGCTCGTCCATGTCGAAGGGGCGTTCCGGCACGACGATGGCGTGGGCGCCGGCCGCCATGCCGGAGTGCAGCGCGATCCAGCCGGTGTGCCGGCCCATGACCTCGACGATCAGGACGCGCTGGTGGGACTCGGCGGTGGTCTTCAGCCGGTCCAGGGCCTCGGTCGCCACGGTGACGGCGGTGTCGAAGCCGAAGGTGACATCGGTCGAGGCGATGTCGTTGTCGATGGTCTTCGGCACGCCGACGATCGGCAGGCCCGCCTCCGACAGCAGGTTCGCGGCCTTCAGGGTGCCCTCGCCGCCGATCGGGATGATCGCGTCGAGGCCCAGGTCGGCCACGTGGCCCCTGGCCCGCTCGACGCCGTCGACCAGATGGGCGGGCTGGACCCGGGAGGAGCCGAGGATGGTGCCGCCGCGGGCCAGGATGCCGTTCACGGCGTCCAGGTCCAGCTTGCGGTAGTCGGCCTCCAGGAGACCCTTCCAGCCGTCGAGGAAGCCGATGACCTCGTCACCGTGGTCGACGACGGCGCGGTGCACGACGGAACGGATGACGGCGTTCAGACCGGGGCAGTCTCCGCCGGAGGTGAGCACACCAATGCGCATAGCCCAAAAACCTTTGCAACGTGGGCCGACTCCCGGACCACGTCGTCCGGCTGGATCCCCGCCACCCTATCGGTGCCGAGTGGCGGGGCCGAACCGAATGTCCGCAGATTGGACACCGTATTCACTTACGAATCCCATGTGCGCCAGGGTGCTCAGACGTGCAGTCTGCCGAGCCGTCAGGACGGCTGCGTGGCGGCGGCGATGCGCTCGTTGCGCAGCGCCTCGTACCAGCGGTCGTCCGTGGGGGGCAGCGCGTTCACGTCGAGCGCCAGCTTCAGGAGCAGGTCCGCGATCTGCGGGTTCCGCGCCATGACCGGGCCGTGCATGTACGTGCCGAACACGGTGTCGTTGTACGCGCCCTCGGTGCCGTCGCCGGTGCCGTTGCCGTTGCCGAACACGGTCCGGGCGAACGGGCGGGCGGTCGGGCCGAGGTGCGTGACGCCCTGGTGGTTCTCGAACCCGGTGAGCTGGGGCAGGCCCAGCTGGGGGTCGATGTCGCCGAGCACGTCGCCGACGCAGCGGGCACCCTCGCCGCGGACCGTCGTCACGTCGAGCAGGCCGAGGCCCGGCTGGCGCTCGCCGACGTCGTTGACGAACTCGTGGCCCAGGATCTGGTAACCGGCGCACACCGAGAAGATGATCGCGCCGTTGGCCGCGGCCCGGCTCAGGCCGCCGTCGCGGTTCAGCCGCTCGGCCGCGAGCCGCTGCGGCCGGTCCTCGCCACCGCCGATCAGGTAGATGTCGCCGGAGGTCGGGACGGGCTGGTCGCTGCGCACGTCGACGCGCTCGACGCTGAGTCCGCGCTGGTGGGCGCGGCGCTCGACGACGAGGACGTTGCCCTGGTCGCCGTAGGTGCTGAGCAGGTCGGGGTAGACCCAGACCAGACGCAGGCTGCTGTCACTCATGCTGCAAGTCCTTCTGCGGGGTCGAGGCGCGGTCAGTTGCCGACGCGGCGGCGGACGTCCTGGAACGCGGTGTAGTTCGCGATCAGCTCGATCTGCCCGGGCGGGGCCACCGTGACGGCCTCGTCGAGCGTCTCGCAGACGCGGAAGTCCACACCCGCGACCTCCAGGCGGACCGCGAGGTCCAGCTTGCGGTCGCCGATCACCATGATCGGGTGGCCGGCCAGGCGGCCGTAGTCGACGTCCCACAGCCAGGACGTGTCCGTGCCGTCGGCGCCGCGCGCGTTGACCGAGAGGATCACCGGCGTCGGCGGCTGGTCGATCAGGGAAAACGTTTCGAGCCAGCCCGCCGGGTTCTTCGCCAGCAGGAGCCGCAGGTCACGGCCCTGGAAGGAGACCACGTCGTAGCGGCCGGCGACGGCCTGCACCTGGTACATGCGCTCCAGGGCGACCTGCGGCGGCACCCCGAAGACCGCGGCGACCGCGGCCGAGGTGGCGGCGTTCGCCTTGTTGGCGCGCCCGGGGAGCTGGAGGTGGATCGGCCAGGCCGAACCGTGCGGGTCGAGCACGTGGTCGCCGTTGAGCGCCCAGCTCGGCGCGGGGCGGCGGAAGCCGCACTCGCCGCAGAACCAGTCGTCGCCGGGGCGCTGCAGCACACCGCCGCAGGCGGGGCAGGACCAGGCGTCGTCCTTCCACTCCTGGCCGACCGCGACCCACACCACGTTGGGGGAGGAGGACGCGGCCCAGACGATCAGCGGGTCGTCCGCGTTGGCGATGACCACGGCCTTGGTGCCGTTGAGGCCCTCGCGCCACTTCTCGGCCAGCATCCGGGTCTCGGCCGCGCGGTCGAGCTGGTCGCGCGACAGGTTGAGCAGCGCGATCGCCTTCGGGGTGGTGTCCCGGGCGACGCCCGCCAGGTACTTCTCGTCCACCTCGATGACGCCGAACTTGGCGTCCGATCCGCCGGCCAGGGCGGAGGTGATGCCCGCGGGCATGTTCGCGCCGAGCGCGTTCGACACGACCGGACCGCTGGCCCGCAGGGCCTCGGCGATCAGCCGGGTCGTGGTGGTCTTTCCGTTGGTCGCCGACACGAGGACCACGTCCAGGTGCTGCGCGAGCCGCCCCAGCAGATCGGGGTCGAGCTTGAGCGCGACCCGGCCGCCGATCACCGATCCGCTGCCGCGTCCCGCTGCCCGCGACACCGCGGCTGCGGCCTTGCCCGCCGTCACGGCCAGCTTGGCGCGCGGCGTCAGCGGCTCCGAGTTGCTGCCTGACATCGTCCTTGTTCCTCCTTGCGTCGGTCCGGCCTCAGCCTATCGAGATCCGGCCAGCAGCCCGAACCGCGGCACCGTGGCGAGACGGGCTGACCCCTGAACGTACCCTTGCGCCCATGCGAAACCGCCTGATCCCCGGCAGTTCCGGCCATGTCCGAGCGATGACCCTGCTCGGCGATCCGGTGCTGCACACCCCCTGCGAGCCCGTCACCGACTTCGGCCCCGGGCTGGCCCGCCTCGTCGAGGACATGTTCGCGACGATGTACGCGGCGAACGGCGTGGGCCTCGCCGCGAACCAGGTGGGGGTCGGGCTGCGCGTCTTCGTCTACGACTGCCCGGACGACGAGGACGTGCGGCACCTGGGCCACGTGGTGAACCCTCGGCTGGTCGAGGCCGACGGCGACGTCTTCCGCGGCCCCGAGGGCTGTCTCTCCCTGCCCGGCCTGGAGGCCCCGACCCCGCGCCACGACCGCGCGGTCGTCGAGGGCGTCCGCCTCGACGGCACCCCGGTCCGCGTCGAGGGCACGGGCTTCTTCGCCCGGTGCCTCCAGCACGAGTGCGACCACCTGGAGGGCGGGGTGTACGCGGACCACGTCACGGGACGGTTCCGGCGCCGCCTGCTGCGGGCGATCCGAAAGGAGCCGTGGGGCGGGGGCGTGGCCGCACTGGAGGGCTGAGGCGCCGGCCCGGCCGCGCCGGCGTGACGGGACGGAGCGCGTGGGCTCCGTCCGGGGGGCCTCCGGGGCGACGTCCGGGGGAGGGGGCGCGGTCCTCCGCCCGCCGCCCGGGTCAGAACCCCGGCCCGTCCGCCCGGTCACCCGCCGCCGCCAGCCGGCCCCACAGAAGATCTGCGAGGCTCCGTACCAACTCTGCGCGGGAGCACGGGCGTTCGCCCAGCCACCAGTCGCCCGCGGCATGCATCATGCCGACGATCCCGTGACCCCAGATACGGGCCTGCGCCTCGCTGCCCGCGCCGAGGTCGACCCGCTCCGCGATGACCTGGCCGAGCTCCTCGCCCATGCGGCGGAGCAGCGGTGCGGAGTGGCGGCCCACGTCGAAGCCCTGCTCCGACTGGTGGGACTCCTCGGCCGGGTGCATGAGGAAGCGGTAGACCTGCGGCATGGCCTCGATCGAGGCCAGGTAGGTGTCCAGGGTGGACTCGACCCGCTGCCGCCGCTCGGCCGGCGCGTCGAGCGCGGCCCGGAGCGCCGAGAGCAGGGCGTCGGTGTGACGGGTGGCGAGGGCCCGGTAGAGGCCGCCCTTGTCGCCGAAGTGGCGGTAGAGGATCGGCTTGGTGATCCCGGCCTCGGCCGCGATCGCGTTCATGGAGGCCTTCGGCCCGTCGCGGAGCACCACGCGGTCCGCCGCCTCCAGCAGCTCCCGGCGCCGTTGGTCGGCCGGCTTCTGCTGGTCGGTGGTGGTCCGGTGTGTGGTGTCCATAAGAGTCTCTCCCCGCCCGTACGAATTCCTGAGGCTGTCCGCAACGTAACACCCGAACGGCACTCGGTGCCGTTCGGGCTGCGCTCGCCGGGAAGCGCTCCGCTGCTGGTTGACAGCCCCTACCGGTCGGTAACAGACTACTGTTACCGCAAGTAACATACCGCCGGGAGGGACCATGGCCGAGTTCACGCTCGAACTCAACGACGACCAGAAGCAGGTGCGCGACTGGCTCCACGGCTTCGCCGCAGACGTGATGCGCCCCGCGGCGGCCGAGTGGGACGAGCGTGAGGAGACCCCCTGGCCGATCATCCAGGAGGCGGCCAAGCTCGGAATCTACTCCCTCGACTTCTACGCCCAGCAGTTCTTCGACCCGACCGGCCTCGGCATCCCGATGGCCATGGAGGAGCTCTTCTGGGGCGACGCCGGCATCGCCCTCTCCATCGTGGGCACCGGCCTCGCCGCCGTCGGCGTCCTCGCCAACGGTACCGAGGAGCAGATCGGGACGTGGGTGCCGCAGATGTACGGCGACGCCGCCGACGTCAAGGTCGCCGCCTTCTGCTCCTCCGAGCCGGACGCCGGCTCCGACGTGGCCTCCATGCGTACCCGCGCCGTCTACGACGAGGCCAAGGACGAGTGGGTGATCAACGGCACGAAGACCTGGGCGACCAACGGCGGCATCGCCAACGTCCACGTCGTCGTCGCGGTCGTCGACCCGGAACTCGGCTCCAAGGGCCACGCCTCCTTCATCGTGCCGCCGAACACCCCCGGTCTCTCCCAGGGCCAGAAGTTCCAGAAGCACGGCATCCGCGCCTCCCACACCGCCGAGGTCGTCCTCGAGAACGTCCGCGTCCCCGGGCACTGCCTCCTCGGAGGCAAGGAGAAGCTCGACGAGCGCCTCGCCCGGGCCCGCGAGAAGGCCAGGCAGGCCGGCAGCGGCGAGCGCGTGAAGAACGCCGCCATGGCCACCTTCGAGGCCTCCCGCCCCGCCGTCGGCGCCATGGCCGTCGGCACCGCCCGCGCCGCGTACGAGGTCGCCCTCGACTACGCCAGGACCCGCGAGCAGTTCGGCCGCCCGATCATCGACAACCAGGGCGTGGCCTTCCAGCTGGCCGACATGCGCACCCAGATCGACGCGGCCCGCCTGCTGGTCTGGCGCGCCTCCTGGATGGCGACCGCCGGCAAGCCCTTCACCTCCGCCGAGGGCTCGATGTCCAAGCTGTACGCGAGCGAGGTCGCCAAGAAGGTCACGGCCCAGGCCATCCAGATCCTCGGCGGCAACGGCTACACCCGTGAGTACCCGGTCGAGCGGATGCACCGTGACGCCGCGATCTACACGATCTTCGAGGGCACGAGCGAGATCCAGCGCCTCGTCATCGCCCGCACGCTTTCGGGCATGCCGATCCGCTGACGCGCCGGCCCGGCGGTCCACGGCCGCCGGCTCGCGGTGCCGGCGGCCCCGCCCCCGGGGAGTCCAGGCCCCGGGAGCCCGGGCCGGGAGGGTCAGACGACGCAGAACTCGTTGCCCTCCGGGTCCTGGAGCACCACCGCGTAGTGGTCCATCCCGTCCGGCTCGTCCATCGTGTACAGCACGGACGCGCCGAGCGCGGTCAGCCGCGCCACCTCGGCGTCCACCCGCTCGCGGCGCACGGCGAGCGGGACGGTGCGCCCGCCGCCGATCTTCAGGTCCAGATGCAGCCGGTTCTTGACCGTCTTCGGCTCCGGGACCCGCTGGAACCAGACCCGGGGGCCCGTGCCCCGCGGATCGACGATCGACTCCGGCAGCGCCTCGGCACCGTCCCCGAGCTCCTCCTCGGGGACGCCGACCGTCCGCCAGTACGCGTTCCAGCTCGCGTGGCCCTCCGGCGGCGGCTCCGGCACGTACCGCAGGGCCTCGGTCCAGAAGGCGACCAGGCGCTGAGGCTCGGCGCAGTCGACGGTGAGCTGCAGGGTCATCTCGGGTGCGTCCATGGGGAAAGCGTTCCAGAGACCACTGACAACGGCCCGCCGCGCAGACTACCGGCCGGTCACCTCGTGCGGCAGAATCGATCACAAGAATCGATCACGCGATTCGACCGGAGGCTCGCCTACCGGAAGGCCCGTCGACCGGGAGACCCGTCGGCCGGACGCTCCGGTCACGAGCACCGACCACGCCACCGAAGCTCTCAGGGGGGAACGGCACGATGGCGACGACCACCGCGCGGGCGATACCCGAACTCACCGGAATCCCGCTGCTCGGCTCACTGCTCGACCTCAAGAACGACGCGCTCGGCACCTTCCTCAAGGCCCGCCGCGACCACGGCGACGTGGTCCGGATCAGCGCCGGGCCGCCCGGCGCCCGGGCCACCGTCCACTGCGTGTTCTCCGCCGAGGGCGCCCAGCAGGTCCTGGCCGGTGACGCCGCCAACTTCCGCAAGGACAACGCCTTCTACCAGGAGATCCGCGAGTCCTTCGGCAACGGACTGCTCACCAGCCAGGACGACGACTACCTGCGCCAACGGCGTCTCGTCCAGCCGCTGTTCACGCGTCGCAGCGTCGACACGTACGCCTCCGCCATCGCCGCCGAGGTCACCCGGCTCACCGACACCTGGCGGGCCGGCGGCAAGGAGTCCGTCGACGTCGTCCACGAGATGACCGGGCTCGCCCTGCGCGCGGTCGCCCGCATCCTCTTCGGCACCGACGTCGAGGCCGCCGTCGGCATCGTCGAGCGCTGCTTCCCCGTGATGGGCGCCTACGTCTCCCGCCGCGGCTACTCGCCCCGCAAGTTCCCGCGCGACTGGCCCACCCCCGGCAACCGCCGGGCCGCCGCCGCCCACGAGGAGCTCTACGCCGTCTGCGACCGCATCATCGCCGAGCGGCGCACGGCCGGAAGTGCCCGAGCGGAAAGGGACCTGCTGACCCTCCTGGTCGCCGCCGGAAGCGACGAGGACGGCGGCTTCGACGCGGCCGAACTCCGGGAGCAGGTCCTGGTGTTCCTCCTCGCCGGCCACGAGACCACCGCCACCTCGCTCGGCTTCGCACTGCACCTGCTCGCCCGCCACCCCGAGGAGCAGAAGCGCGCCCACGAGGAGGTGGACCGCGTCCTCGCCGGCCGCACGCCCGACGCCGCGGACCTCGACGCGCTGCCGTACCTGACCCGGGTCCTGAAGGAGGCCATGCGGCTCTTCCCGGCCGCCCCGGCCATCGGACGGCGGGCCGTCGAGGCCACCGAGATCGACGGATACGCCATCCCCGCCGGGGCCGACGTGATCGTCTCGTCGTGGGTCACCCACCGGCATCCCCGCTACTGGGACGACCCGGAGCGCTTCGACCCGGACCGGTTCACCCCCGAGGCCGAGGCCGCCCGCCCCCGCTACGCCTGGTTCCCGTTCGGCGGCGGCCCGCGGGCCTGCATCGGGCAGCACTTCTCGATGCTGGAGTCCGTGATCGCCCTCGCGATGGTCCTCCGGGACTACGAACTGGAGGCGATCGACACCCAGGTGCCGCTCGGCTCCGCGATCACCCTCCAGGCCCTCGGCCCGGCCCGCTGCCGCATCAGGCCCCGGGCCCGCTGAGGCTGCCGGGCAGGGACCCACGGAGTCTGCGAAGGAGCCTCGTCACGGCGTGCACGTCGTACCGGGACGGACCTTCGTGAGGGCGATCAGATAGTCCTCGACCTTCCTGTCGACACAGGCGTCGCGGCCGTACCCGGTGTGGCCCGGCGCCCGGAAGGACAGCAGCATGCCGCCCGGGAACTGCCGGGCCAGGCTCACCGCTTCCTGGTACGGCGTCGCCGGGTCGCCCGCCGTGCCGACCACGAGCACCGGCGGGACGCCGGCGGCGTTCACCCGGTGCGGGCGGTCCGGACCGGCGGGCCAGTCCTTGCAGACCAGTTCGCCGGTCAGCCCGGTGCTGCCGTAGACCCCGGCGGCACGCTCGGCGGGGTCGAGGGCGTCCCAGTAGGCCCGTTCGTCGCGCGGGTGCGGGACGTCGAGGCAGTTGACGGCGATCAGGGCGGCCTCGGAGTTGTCCTCGGGCACGTCGGGGGCGGCGTCCCGGGAGTCCGCCGAGCCGTCGGACGTCCCGGACGCGTCGGACGGGTCGGAGGTCCCGGCACCGTCCGGCAGCTCCTCGTCCTCCTCGTCCCCCTCGTCCCCCTCCGTGGCCAGGGCCGCCAGCTTCGTGCCGTCGCCCCCGTCCGCGGCGCGCAGGGCCGCGGACAGGCCCTCCCACTGCGCCTCCGGCGTGTACATGGCCATGCTGAGCGCCGAGATCACCCCGGCCGCGTCGATTCCGTCCCCGGAGCCCTGGACGGGCAGCGGTTCGTGCTGCGTCCGCTCCACGAGCCGGTCGATCAGCCCGCGTATCTCCTCGGGGCCGGTTCCGGGACAGCCCTTGCCGACCACGTCGGCACAGGTGCGTGCGTACGTGTCGACGGCGTCCCGGAAGCCCTTCGCCTGGTTCAGCATCCGCTGCCGCCAGTCGAGCGCCGGGTCGACGGCCCCGTCCAGGACCATCGCCCGCACCCGGTGCGGGAACTGCTCGGCGTACGAGGTGCCCAGACTCGTGCCGTACGACCAGCCGACGTACGTCAGACGCCGCTCGCCCAGCGCCGCCCGCAGCACGTCCAGGTCCCTGGCCGCGTCGGCGGTGCCCACGTGCGGGAGCAGCGGACCGCTGGCCTCGCGGCAGGCCTCGGCCGTCGCCCGCGCGTCGGCGAGGGCGGCGGCGCGTTCGGCCGCGGTACGCGGGTGGAGCGGAACGGCGGCGGCCGGCGCCGCCGAGTCCTCCTCCGACCGCCCCGGGGCGGCGCACGTGAGCGCCGGCCTGCTCTCCCCGACCCCGCGCGGATCGAAGGCGACCACGTCGAAGCGCTCGCGCACACCCCGGCCGAGGTCGTCGGCCAGGCCGTCCCGGAGGGCCTGGACGCCCCGCTCGCCGGGACCCCCGGGGTTGTAGACGAGCGAGCCCAGCCGCCGGTCCGCCGTGGCCGTGGCGGCCTTGGCCACGGGGAGGACGAAGGTCTTGCCGTTGCCGGGGCGGGAGTAGTCCATGGGCACGGTGAGCGAGGCGCACCTGAGGTCGCCGCAGGGCCGCCAGGCGAGCTTCTGCCCGTAGAACCGGCGCAGTTCCGGCCGGCCGGCCGGGTCGGCGCCGGCGGACGCGCCCCCCGGCCGGTCCGGGTCGGGCGCCGGGCCGGCCGTGCAGGCGGTCAGGGAGGTGGCACCGAGGACGGCGAGGGCGAGGACGAGGGCCGGACGGCGGCGGCGGGCGGTGGCGCGGATCACGAGAAGCTCCCCTGGGACGGTCGGTCGGGGAAAGGATCACGTGCCGATGCTGAGGATTTGCTGAAGCGGGTGCGCGGCACCGCGGCGGGGCCGGGGCACGGGACGGCGCCGGGCTCGGGCTGGGGCACGGGCCCGCGGTGGCTCCTGGCGCCTGACCGCGGCCTGGGGCCCGGCGGGTGACCCGGGTCGGGGCACCGCGTGCTGCCGTCAGCCCTCCCGCGCCGGCAGCCGCAGCACGAACCGCGCCCCGCCGTGCTCCGAGCATCCCGCTGTGAGGGTGCCGCCATGCGCGTGGGCGACCCAGGAGGCGATGGAGAGGCCGAGGCCGGTGGAGCCCGAGCCGCTGCGGAAGCGTTCGAAGAGCGCCCCCGCGACCTCCGGGGGAAGCCCGGGCCCGGCGTCCTCGACCGTCACCGTGCCGTCGCGGGTGACCGTGACGAGGACATCCGCCAAGGCTCCCGGCGCGTGCCCGTGCGTGAGCGCGTTGCCCAGGAGGTTGCCCACGGCCCGGCGCAGCAGGTCGGGGTCGGCGGACACGACCGTCTCCTCGGCGTCGACCCGCATCCGATGCGCCTCCGCGGTGCTCTCGCCGGCCTCCTCGGCGACCGCCTCCACCAGCTGGTCGAGGCGCAGCGGCCGACGGTCCGGGGCAGCCGTCCCTGACATCAGACGGGCCCGCGTGAGCAGCCCGTCGACGAGCCGCCCCATGCCCTCCGCGAGCCGCAGGGTGCGCCGGTGCACGTCCGCGCCGTCCGTCTCACCGCGCAGCGCCGTCTCGGCGAGGGTGCGCAGTGCGGCGGCCGGGGTGCGCAGGTCGTGCGCCGCGTCCGCGAGGAAGGCCTCCTGCTGGCCCAGAGCGGTGAGCGCGGGCCGGACCGCCCGCCCCGAGAGGGCGTGCCCGACGCCCGCGGACAGCAGCACGAGCACGGCGCAGCCGCCCGTCACCAGCCACACCAGGCGCCGGTGGTCGTCCTGCGGGGCGCTCGCGTCGGCCGTCGTCACCAGCACGCCCTGAGGCCCTTCGTCGTCCGCGGCCTCGGCGGCGTAGAAGGGCAGCGCGAAGACCCGGACCGGTGCGCCGGTCGCGGTGCGCCGGTCGAAGCCGCGCGGCTCCTCGGCCCGCACCGCCGCCCGGCCGGCCTCCAGCACGACGTCGCGGCTCACGACCAGACAGGGTTTCGCCGGGGCGTGCTGGACGGCCAGGTCGCCGGGGGCGGCGCCGTCGACGAGCAGAACGGTCAGCGGCGGGCAGTCGACGTCCATGGTGTCCGCGAGGACGGCCGTGTCCAGACGCCCGTCCGCGTCGGTCTCCAGGAGCCCGAGCGCCCAGCTGCTGTCGGCGTCCATCGTGTGGTCGAGCTGCTCCCGCCAGCGCCCGCTGTCGCTGCGCACGGCGAGCACCGCCATCGCGATCAGCCCCACGGCGCTGGTCAGCGCGAACAGCAGGCTGATCCTGCGCCGCAGGCGCATCACCCGCTCCGTCGGCGTCAGCGGCCGCGACCGGCGCGAGAGGACGCGGCTCACCGGGCGGCGTCGGGCGCGAGCCGGTAGCCGACCCCGCGCACCGTGTGGATCAGCGGCGGGTCGCCCAGCTTGCGGCGGAGCTGGGAGACGAGGACTTCCAGGACGTTGGACTGCGGCTCGGCCATCTCGTCCCAGCAGCTCTCGATGAGCTCGGCGCGGGGGACCGCCTGGTCGGCCCGGGCCGCCAGGGCCTCCAGGACCGCGAACTCCCTGCTCGTCGGCGTCAGCAGCACGCCGCTGCGGCGAACCTGCCGGCGCGCCGTGTCGATCTCCAGGTCGCCGACCACGTGCACCGGCGGCCGCACCACCGCGGCGCGGCGGCACAGGCTGCGCACCCGGGCGACCAGCTCGGGCACCGCGAAGGGCTTGACCAGGTAGTCGTCACCGCCGCTCGCGAAGCCCGCCACCCGGTCGGCCACGGTGTCGCGCGCGGTCAGGAACAGCACGGGCACGTCGCGCCCGGCGCGCCGCAGGCCCTCGACGTAGGCGGCGGCGTCGCCGGACGGCAGCATCCGGTCGAAGACGGCGCAGGCGTACGCGGTGACGAACAGCGCCTCGTCCGCCTGCGGCAGGTCCGCCGCCTCGTCGACGGCGAGCCCGGCGGCCCGCAGGGCGGCGGCCACACCGAACCGGAGGTCTTCGTCGTCCTCGACGAGCAGTACACGCACGCCGGACACCTTAGGCGGTGTCCTCCACGGGGGATCTCGGCGGGATCGAACCGTCGGACCGGGGAGACGCCGCCGGAGGGATGGCCGAAATCGTGGCGCACCGCCCACGGCCTCCCGCTGTCCTACGCCGACGCCTGCAGCGCCTCCGGGACGAAGCGGCACGAGGAGCGCCTGCTCGACCTCCTCGGCCGCGCCCTGACCAGCGCCGCCGAGCCCGACTCGCCGGTGGGGCGAGGGGGCGCGGAGGGGCGCCCGGGTCCGCACGGCGCATGGGCGCCAGGGTCCGTACGGCGCACGGGCGCCAGGGGTCCGTACGGCGCATGGGACCGGACGGACCCCTAGACCGCGCCGCGCGCCGCCACGATCACCGTCGCGTACAGCTCTTCGTCCTCCAGGACCCTGGCCGTCAGTCCGCGTTCGGTGACCGCGGCGACCGCCCGGGCGGTCTGGCGCTCGCTGGTCTCCACCAGGAGGTGCCCGCCCGGGGCCAGCCACTCCACGGCCCCGGCCGCGACCCGGCGCAGGACGTCCAGGCCGTCCGTGCCGCCGTCCAGGGCGACCAGCGGCTCGTGCTCGCGGGCCTCGGCCGGCAGCAGTGCCACGTCCGCGCTCGGGACGTAGGGGACGTTGGCTACCAGGACCTCGATCCGGCCCCGGAGTCCCGCCGGCAGCGGCGCGAAGAGGTCTCCCTCGTACACGCGGCCGCCGCGCGGCTCCACGTTGCGGCGGGCGCAGCGCACCGCCGCCGGCTCGATGTCGGAGGCGTACACCTCCACGCCCTCGACGGAAGCGAGCAGCACCGCGCCCGCGGCGCCGGAGCCGCAGCACAGATCCACGCAGACAGCCCCCGGCCGGGCCAGGGACACCGCCTGGGCGACCAGGAACTCCGTACGCCGACGCGGTACGAACACCCCGGCGTCGACCTCGATCCGCAACCCCCCGAACTCGGCCCAGCCCACGACGTGCTCGAGGGGCAGGCCCGCGGCCCGCCGCTCGACCATCGCGTCGAGCTCGGCCGGACCGGCCGCCGCCGCGTGCAGCAGCTCCGCCTCTTCCTCGGCGAAGACACAGCCCGCGGCCCGCAGCCGCTCCACCACCCCCGGGTCAGGCAAGCTGGGCCTCGATCGCGGCGACGACCTCCGGGGCCTCCGGCTCGGTGCGCGGACGGAAGCGGGTGACCGCGCCGTCCCGGCCGACCAGGAACTTCTCGAAGTTCCACTGCACGTCGCCGGCCTCGCCCTCGGCGTCCGCGACCTTGGTCAGCTCGGCGTACAGCGGGTGGCGCCCGTCGCCGTTGACGTCCGTCTTCTCCAGAAGCGGGAAGCTCACGCCGTACGTCGTCGAGCAGAAGGTCTCGATCTCCTCGGCGCTGCCCGGCTCCTGGCCCGCGAACTGGTTGCAGGGCACGCCGAGCACGGTGAGGCCGCGCTCCCCGTACTCCTTCTGCAGCCGCTCCAGACCGGCGTACTGCGGGGTGAGACCGCACTTCGAGGCCACGTTCACTACCAGGACCGCGCGGTCCCGGTAGTCGGCCAGCGAGAGGGGGTCGCCGCCCAGGGTCTTCAGCGGAATGTCGTACAGGCTCATGTACTGCTCCTCGTCGGAATGAGGTTTGATCTCAGCATGGGAGATGAACCGCTGGCAATCGACATCGATTCCGCACCGGGGGAGCGGACCGGACCGCACCCGGTGCGGTGCCGGCTGTGCGGCCGCCCGCTGACCGGCGCCTCGTCCCGTCGCACCGGCCTCGGCCCGTCCTGCGATGCCAAACTGCACCCGCCGGGCCCGGAGATCCGGACCCGGCGGCACGAGGTCGAGCAGGACACCCTGCCGGGCGTCTAGGAGTCCCGGCCCGGCGTCGAGGAATCCCGGCCCGGCGCACGGCACCCTGCCCGGCGTCCCCAGCGCCCTTCCCGGCGTCCTAGAGCTTCCGGAACAGTCCCTCCTGGACCACCGACACCAGCAGCCGCCCCTCCAGGTCGTAGATCCGGCCGCGCGCGAGGCCCCGGCCCCCCGTCGCGACCGGGGACTCCTGGTCGTAGAGGAACCACTCGTCGGCGCGGAAGGGGCGGTGGAACCACATCGCGTGGTCCAGGGACGCCATGTCGAAGCCGCGGGGGCCCCACAGCGGTTCGACCGGGATCCGGACCGCGTCGAGCAGCGTCATGTCCGAGGCGTAGGTGAGGGCGCAGGTGTGCACCAGGGGGTCGTCGCCCAGCGGGCCGACCGCGCGCATCCACACCGCGCTGCGCGGGTCCGCGTCCGTGACCTCCTCCTTCGTCCAGCGCAGGCGGTCCACGTAGCGGATGTCGAAGGGCATGCGCCGTGCCATCCGCTCCAGCGCCTCCGGAAGGTCCCCGAGGTGGTCGCGGACCTCGTCCGCGAGCTTCGGCAGGCTCTCCGGGTCCACCAGGTGCCGGGGCGGCAGCTGGTGCTCGAAGGCGCCCTCCTCGCGGAGGTGGAAGGAGGCCGTCAGATTGAAGATCGTCCGGCCGTCCTGCACCGCGGTGACCCTGCGGGTGGTGAACGAGCGCCCGTCGCGCACCCGCTCCACCTGGTAGACGATCGGTACCCCGGGCCGGCCCGGGCGCAGGAAGTACGCGTGCAGCGAGTGCACCGGGCGCTCGTCGTCCACGGTGCGGCCGGCCGCCACCAGCGCCTGACCGGCGACCTGTCCGCCGAAGACGCGCTGCAACGACTCCTGTGGGCTGCGGCCGCGGAAGATGTTCACCTCGATCCGCTCCAGATCGAGCAGATCCACGAGTCTCTCGGCGGGGTTCGTCACCGTGCTCCTCTCCAGGCGCCTGTGGCGCTACAGCTGTCCGACGGAGGTCACGCGGACGACCGCCCGGCCCTCCTCGTCGGAGGCCGCCAGGTCCACCTCCGCGCTGATGCCCCAGTCATGGTCGCCGTTCGGGTCGGCGAAGGTCTGCCGTACGCGCCAGACGCCGTGCGCCGGGTCCTCCTCGATGGACAGCAGCTTCGGTCCGCGCGCGTCCGGACCCGTCCCGAGGTCGTCGTACTCGTCCCAGTACGCGTCCATCGCCTCGCCCCACGCGTCCGCGTCCCAGCCGGACTCCGCGTCCATCCCGCCGAGCTCGTCCACGTTGTCCAGCGCCGCCAGCTCCACCCGGCGGAACATCGCGTTGCGCACCAGCACTCGGAAGGCGCGGGCGTTCGCGGTGACCGGCTTGACCTGGTCGGCCTTCTCCTGGGCCTCCTCCGCGGACTCCACCTCCGGATTGGCCAGCTGCTCCCACTCGTCGAGCAGCGAGGAGTCGACCTGCCGCACCATCTCGCCCAGCCAGGCGATCAGGTCCTCCAGGTCCTCCGTCTTCAGGTCGTCCGGGATGGTGTGGTCGAGCGTCTTGTAGGCGCTCGCGAGGTACCGCAGGACGATCCCCTCGGTACGCGCCAGCTCGTAGAAGGAGGTGAACTCGGTGAAGGTCAGGGCCCGTTCGTACATGTCGCGGATGACGGACTTCGGCGACACAGGGTGGTCGCCGACCCACGGGTGCGACGTGCGGTAGACGTTGTACGCGTGCCACAGCAGCTCTTCGAGCGGCTTCGGGTACGAGATCTCCTGGAGCCGCTCCATGCGCTCCTCGTACTCGACGCCGTCGGCCTTCATCGCGCCGACCGCCTCGCCGCGCGCCTTGTTCTGCTGGGCGTGCAGGATCTGCCGCGGGTCGTCGAGCGTCGACTCGACGACCGACACCATGTCGAGCGCGTACGACGGGGACTGCGGGTCGAGCAGGTCGAAGGCGGCGAGCGCGAACGTCGACAGGGGCTGGTTGAGCGCGAAGTCCTGCTGCAGGTCGACCGTCAGGCGGATCGTGCGGCCCTCGGCGTCCGGGGTGTCCAGCTGTTCCACGACCCCGCCGTCCAGCAGCGAACGGTAGATCGCGATGGCCCGGCGGATGTGCTTGAGCTGGTTCCGGCGCGGCTCGTGGTTGTCCTCCAGGAGCTTGCGCATCGCCTCGAAGGCGTTGCCGGGGCGGGCGATCACCGAGAGCAGCATGGTGTGGGTGACCCGGAAGCGGGAGGTCAGCGGCTCCGGCTCGGCGGCGATCAGCTTCTCGAAGCTGGTCTCGGTCCAGCCGACGAAGCCCTCCGGGGCCTTCTTCCGGACCACCTTGCGGCGCTTCTTCGGATCGTCGCCGGCCTTGGCGAGCGCCTTCTCGTTCTCGATGACGTGCTCGGGCGCCTGCGCCACCACAAGGCCCGCGGTGTCGAAGCCGGCCCGGCCGGCCCGGCCCGCGATCTGGTGGAACTCCCGCGCCCGCAGCGTGCGCACCCGGTTGCCGTCGTACTTCGTGAGCGCGGTGAAGAGCACCGTGCGGATCGGCACGTTGACGCCCACACCGAGGGTGTCCGTACCGCAGATGACCTTCAGCAGGCCGGCCTGCGCCAGCTTCTCCACCAGACGCCGGTACTTCGGCAGCATGCCCGCGTGGTGCACGCCGATGCCGTGCCGGACGTAGCGGGAGAGGTTCTTGCCGAACTTCGTGGTGAAGCGGAAGTTGCCGATCATCTCGGCGATGGCGTCCTTCTCCTCGCGCGAGCACATGTTGATGCTCATCAGCGACTGGGCGCGTTCCACCGCCTGCGCCTGCGTGAAGTGGACGATGTAGACGGGCGCCTGCTTCGTCTCCAGGAGCTCGGTCAGGGTGTCCGTGATCGGGGTGAGCCGGTACTCGTACGACAGCGGGACCGGCCGGGTCGCCGAGCGGACCACCGAGGTCGGGCGCCCGGTCCGCCGGGTCAGGTCCTGCTCGAACATCGAGACGTCGCCGAGCGTGGCCGACATGAGGACGAACTGTGCCTGCGGCAGCTCAAGGAGCGGGATCTGCCAGGCCCAGCCGCGGTCCTGCTCCGCGTAGAAGTGGAACTCGTCCATCACGACCTGGCCGATGTCGGCGTTACGGCCGTCGCGCAGCGCGATCGAGGCGAGCACCTCGGCCGTGCAGCAGATGACCGGAGCGTCCGCGTTCACGGACGCGTCGCCGGTGAGCATGCCGACGTTCTCGGTGCCGAAGATCTTGCACAGGTCGAAGAACTTCTCCGACACCAGCGCCTTGATCGGCGCCGTGTAGAACGTGACCTGGTCATTGGCCAGCGCCGTGAAGTGCGCACCCGCCGCGACCAGCGACTTTCCCGAGCCGGTCGGGGTCGACAGGATGACGTTCGCCCCCGAGACCACCTCGATCAGCGCCTCCTCCTGGGCCGGGTAGAGCGTGATGCCCCGGTCCTCCGCCCATGAGGAGAAGGCCTCGAAGAGGGCGTCGGGGTCGGCGGTCGGCGGCAGCTGATCGATAAGGGTCACGTCCCCATCTTGCCTGGATTCCGCACGGATGAGGGAACCGGCCATCGGATCGAAGATCACGGAGGATAGGCTGGCCCGTCGACCGGTCGCGCGACCGGTCGGCCGACCGGGCGTCAACTGGGCGCCGGCGCAAGAGGAACGGGGCGGGAACGACCATGATGGGACCGGCGCACTCGCTGTCCGGAGCGGCGGCCTGGCTGGGCGTCGGAGCGGCCGCGGCAGCCTTCGACCACCCCATGCCGTGGCCGGTTCTGGTCGTTGGCGCGCTCATCTGCGCGGGCGCGGCGCTCGCCCCCGACCTGGACCACAAGTCGGCCACCATCTCGCGAGCCTTCGGACCGGTCTCGCGGGGCCTCTGCGAGATCGTCGACAAGCTGTCGTACGCCGTCTACAAGGCGACCCGCTCCTCGCAGGACCCGCGCCGCTCCGGCGGCCACCGCACCCTCACCCACACCTGGCTGTGGGCGGTCCTGATCGGCGCCGGCTGCTCCGTCGCCGCCGTGACCGGCGGCCGCTGGGCGGTCCTCGCGATCCTCTTCGTCCACCTGGTCCTCGCGGTCGAGGGCCTGCTGTGGCGCGCCGCCCGGATGTCCAGCGACGTCCTGGTGTGGCTGCTCGGCGCAACCAGCGCGTGGATCCTGGCGGGTGTCCTCGACCAGCCGGGCCAGGGTGCCGGCTGGCTCTTCACCGAGCCCGGCCAGGAGTACCTGTGGCTCGGACTGCCCATCGTCCTGGGCGCACTCGTCCACGACATCGGCGACGCCCTGACCGTCTCGGGCTGCCCGATCCTGTGGCCCATCCCGGTCGGCCGCAAGCGCTGGTACCCGGTCGGGCCGCCGAAGGGCCTGCGTTTCCGCGCGGGCAGCTGGGTCGAGCTGAAGGTCCTGATGCCGGCGTTCATGCTGCTCGGCGGGGTGGGCGGGGCCTCGGCGCTCGGGTTCCTGTAGCTGCCGGCCGGGGCTGGGGACGCGGGTTCCGGTAGCTGCCGGCGGGGCTTGGGACGCGGAGGACGGGGCTCGGGTCCACCGCCGTCCGCTGATCCATGACCCACGTCACACGCCTGGAGATCGGGGCCCCGCAGCTCTCCGACGCCTTGGCGGACACGGGGATACGGCTGCGACTGGGCCTTGTCACCGCCGTCGCCCCCGAGCACCGGGTCGTCGTCACCGAGTGGTGACCCGCCGCGCGCCGGACTCGCGTACCCCGGGCCGACCCGCGGCCCGCCCCGGCGCGCCGCGGCCCTCGGGTCGACGCCGAGCCCCGCGGCGGGCCGGGGCGGCCGGTGTCGCCTACCCGTGCCAGGACCGCCACAGCGCCGCGTACGCCCCGTCCGCCGCCACGAGCGCGTCGTGGCTGCCCAGTTCGCTGATGCGGCCGTCCTCGACCACCGCGATGAGGTCGGCGTCGTGGGCCGTGTGCAGCCGGTGGGCGATGGCGACGACCGTGCGGCCGTCCAGGACACGGGCCAGGGAGCGTTCCAGGTGCCGGGCCGCGCGCGGGTCGAGCAGCGAGGTCGCCTCGTCGAGGACCAGCGTGTGCGGGTCGGCCAGGACGAGCCGGGCCAGGGCCACCTGCTGCGCCTGCGCCGGGGTGAGCACGTGGCCGCCCGAGCCGACCTCGGTGTCCAGGCCTCCGTCGAGGGCGCGGGCCCAGCCCTCCGCGTCGACCGCCGCCAGGGCCGCCCACAGCTCGGCGTCCCCGGCGCCGGCCCGGGCGAGCAGCAGGTTGTCGCGGAGCGAGCCGACGAAGACATGGTGCTCCTGGTTGACCAGCGCCACGTGCTCGCGGACGCGCTCGGCGGGCATCCGCGCCAGCTCGGCCGAGCCGAGGGTGACCGTGCCGGTGCGCGGGGCGTAGATGCCCGCGAGCAGCCGGCCGAGGGTCGACTTCCCGGCGCCGGACGGGCCCACCAGGGCGAGCCGGGTGCCCGGGGCGACGTCCATCGACACGCGGTGCAGCACGTCGACGCCCTCCCGGTAGCCGAAGTGCACCTCGTCGGCGCGGACCGCCCGCCCCTCGGGCCGTACGGTGCCGTCCCCGGCCTCCGGCTCGATCTCCCGGACGCCCACCAGCCGGGCCAGCGACACCTGGGCGACCTGCAGTTCGTCGTACCAGCGCAGGATGATCCCGATCGGGTCGACGAGCATCTGGGCGAGCAGGGCGCCGGTGGTCAGCTGGCCCACGTCCATCCAGCCGCGGAACACGCACACCCCGCCCACCAGCAGGACCGCGGTGATCACGAGCGTGTGGGTGAGGGTGACGACCGGGAACAGCACCGAGCGCAGATACAGGGTGTACCGCTCCCAGGCGGTCCACTCGCGCACCCGCCGGTCCGACAGCTCGATCCGGCGCCGTCCGAGGCGGTGCGCCTCCACGGTGCGGCCCGCGTCCACGGTCTCCGCCAGGGACGCGGCCACCGCCGCGTACCCGGCGGCCTCCGAGCGGTAGGCGGCGGGGGCGCGCCGGAAGTACCAGCGGCAGCCGACGATCAGCAGGGGCGCGGCGCACAGGAGCGCCACCGCCAGCGGGGGCGCGGTCACCGCGACGCCGCCGATCAGCAGCCCGGCCCACACCACGCCGATGACGAGCTGCGGGACGGCCTCGCGCATCGCGTTGGCCAGCCGGTCGACGTCCGTCGTGATCCGGGACAGCAGGTCGCCGGTCCCGGCCCGCTCCAGGACGCCCGGCGGCAGCGCCACCGAGCGCACGAGGAAGTCCTCGCGCAGGTCGGCCAGCATCTCCTCGCCGAGCATCGCGCCGCGCAGCCGGACCATGCGGGTGAAGAGCGTCTGGATCAGCAGGGCGACGGCGAACAGGGCGGCCGTGCGCTCCAGGTGGAGCTCCCGGGCGCCGTCCGTGAGCGCGTCGACGACGGAGCCGAGCAGATACGGGCCCGCCATCGAGGCCGTCACGGCGATCGCGTTGACCGCGACGAGGGCCGCGAACGCGCCCCGGTGACGGCGCAGCAGGTCCCGGACGTACCGCCGGACCGTGCCGGCGCCGCCGACCGGCAGCGTCGTCGCCGACCGGGGGGCCGCCGGGTCGTACGACGGCGGCGTCACGGCGATCATGCGGTCTCTCCTTCCAGCTCGTCCTCGCGTTCCTCCAGCTCGCGCCACTCGGCGTCGAGGCCGGGTTTCGTGACGTCCGCCCCGCGAGCGCTCTTCTCGTCGGTCCGGCGCACGACCTCGCCCTCCGGCGCCGGGGCGACACCGGCCTCCCGCCCGGGGGCGACACCGGCCTCCCGCCCGGGGGCGGGGTCGGCCTCCGTCCCGGGGGTCGGTTCGGCCTCCGTCCCGCCGGTCGGTTCGTCCCCCGTTCCCCGGGTCGGTTCGTCCCCCGACCCGGGGGCGGGGTCGGCCTTCGTCCCCCGGGCCGGTTCGTCCTCCGTCCCGCGCGTGGGCTCGCTCTCCGCCCCGCGCGCGAGTTCGTCCTGCGTCTCGCGGGTGACGACGGCACGGTAGCGGGGCTCGCCTGCCAGCAGCTCGCGATGGGTGCCGACGGCGACCGCCTTGCCGCCGTCGACGAGGACGACCCGGTCGGCCAGGTCGAGCAGCAGCGGCGAGGAGGTGAGGACGACGGTCGTCCGGCCGGCCCGCAGGCGCCTGATCCCGGCCGCCACGCGTGCTTCGGTGTGCGAGTCGACCGCCGAGGTGGGCTCGTCCAGGACCAGCACCCCGGGGTCGGTGACCAGGGAGCGGGCGAGGGCGAGCCGCTGGCGCTGGCCGCCGGACAGCGACCGGCCGCGCTCGGTGATCCGGGTCCGCATCGGGTCGCCACCGGTGTCCACCGAGGCCTGCGCGAGGGCGTCGAGCACGTCCCCGCACCGGGCCGCCTCCAGTGCCTCGGCCGCCGCCACCTTCCCGGAGGCCGGCACGTCGAGCAGCTCCGCGAGGGTGCCGGAGAGCAGCACCGGGTCCTTGTCCTGGACGAGGACCGCGGCTCGTGCGGTGTCGAGCGCCAGCTCGTCGAGGGCCACGTCGCCCACGAGCACCGAGGAGTGGTCCTCACCGGGCTCCGGCGGGTGCCCGCCGAGCCGGTCGGCGAGCCGACCGGCCGCGTCCGGGTCGCCGCAGACCACCGCGGTGAAGCCGCCGGCGGGCGCGCGCACCCCGGTCACCGGGTCGTACAGGTCGCCGTCCGGCACCTCCCGGGGAGCCCCGGCCGCCGGACTCGTCGTACGGGACAGGGCGAGCACCCGGGCGGCGCGCCGGGCGGACGGGCGCGAGAAGGAGTACGCCATGGCGATCTCCTCGAACGTGCGCAACGGGTGATGGGTGAGCGCCACCGCGCCGTAGACCGTGACGAGTTCGCCGACCGAGACGCGTCCGTCGAGCGCGAGCCGGGCGCCGTAGACGATCACGCCGACGAGCAGCACGCCCGGCAGCAGCACCTGGACCGCCGCGATGAGGGCCCACATCCGGGCGCTGTGCACGGCCGCCCGGCGCACCTCCTGGGAGGCGGCCCGGTAGCGCCCGAGGAACAGCTCCTCGCCGCCGATGCCGCGCAGGACGCGCAGTCCGGCGACGGTGTCGGAGGCCAGTTCGGTGGCCCGGCCGGCCTTCTCGCGCTGGGCGTCGGCCCGGCGGGTGGCGCGGGGGAGCAGTGGCAGGGCGGCGAGGGCGAGGACGGGGGCGGCGAGTGCGACGACCAGGCCGAGTTCCGGCTGGTAGAGCACGAGCCCGACGCAGACCAGCACCAGCGCGACGGCGGCGGACGCGAAGCGGGAGGCCGCCTCGACGAACCAGCCGATCTTCTCCACGTCGGAGGTCGACACGGCCACGACCTCACCGGCCGCGACCCGCCGGGTCAGAACGGAACCGAGCTCGGCGGTCTTGCGCGCGAGCAGCTGCTGGACGCGTGCGGCCGCGGTGATCCAGTTGGTGACGGCCACCCGGTGGACCATCATGTCGCCGGCCGCGATGGCCAGACCGAAGGCGACGAGCAGCCCGATGCCGAGACCGAGCCGGCCCGCGTCGTGGTCCACGACCGCCTGTACGGCGACGCCGACGCCCAGCGGCAGCCCGGCGATGCCCAGTTGCAGCAGCAGGCCCCACAGCAGGCACTTCACCTGGCCGCCCAGCTGTGACCGGCCGAGCCAGAGCAGGAACCGGGGGCCCGAGCGTACGTCCGGGTCTCCCGGGTCGGCGAACGGAAGATCGCGAATCTGCATGCTGTCCCAGCGCTTTCGGCCGATGTCCCGGACCGGTCCGGTGATGTCTCGAACCGGTCCAGGCTCGCCCCGCCGGGCCGTCGTCGGCAATCGATTTTCCGGCGCACGGGATTTCCGGCAACCGGGAACAGATCCCGCCAAGCCGGGCCCAGGCCCTCTGGACCGCGTCAGCCGCCCCGCGCTTCACTCACGACCCATGAGACAACGGAAGATCATGAGCGTGATCGGCGGCCTCACCCTGGCCGCCGGACTGCTGCTCGCCGCCCCGGCGGCCCACGCGGACGAGGCCCCCACCCCGCCGGCCGAGTTCACCACCGACTGGCACGACCCGGTCACCGCAGCACCACCGGTCGCCACCCCCGGCACCCGCAGCTGCGAAGTGACCCTCGCTCAGGTCCAGTTCCGCGACTTCACCCCGTACAAGGGGAGTTACGCGCCTCCCAAGGAGTGCGGCACCCGCTGGAACAAGGTGGTCCTGCGCCTGGAGGGCAAGGTGAAGGGGCGTCAGTACGACCGCCTCGGCTACCTCACCGTCGGCGGCGTCGAGATCCTCCGCACCTCCACCCCCGAACCCTCGCCCGAAGGCATCGCCTGGTCGGTCGAGAAGGACGTCACCCGCTACCGCGACACGCTCAGCCGCCCGCAGTCCGTCGAGATGCTCATCGGCAACGTCGTCGACGAGACGTACACCGGGGTCCTCGACGTCCGCGTCACCCTCACCTTCCACACCGCCCAGGGCGCGGTGCGGCCCGCCGCCGGGACCCCCGACCGGGTCCTGCCGCTCGACGACGCGACCCTCACCACCCCGCGCAACACCGAGCGGATCCTCGCCGAGGTGTACGCCACCGGTTCGGGCGGTGGCTGCGAGGAGTTCTGGTACCTCACCGTCCCCGACGCCGCGCCCTACTCGTGCAAGGCCACCGACGGCCCGTACCGCGAGGTGCGGATATCCGTCGACGGACAGCTCGCGGGCATCGCCGCCCCCTTCCCGCACGTGTGGACCGGCGGCTGGTCGAACCCCTTCCTCTGGTACGTGACCCCCGCTCCGCGCGCCTTCGACGTCCAGCCGATCGTCTATGACCTCACCCCGTTCGCGGGTGTCCTCAACGACGGGCGCGCGCACCGCGTCGAGGTCTCCGTGGGCGGCGTCCCGGCCGGCCGGTCCGGATGGAGCGTCCCCGCCAACGTGCTCCTCTGGCAGGACGCGGGCCGTCAGGTCGTCACCGGCGCCGTCGACCGCCACGAGGCCGGGACCCCGCGCAACTCCACGGTCCACACGCCCGGTTCGCCCGACCGGCTCGACACCACGGGCGGGCACACGCTCACCGTCTCCGGCCACCTGAACACCTCGCACGGCCGGGTCGTCACCACCGTCACCCGCACCGTCGACCACCTCTCCAGCCACCGCTGGGGCGCCGACGAGAACCCGGACGCCCTCACCGCGTACTGGACCGACGACGAGACGGTGACCGCCGGCAGGACCGCGACCCGCACCCACCGCCGCTACACCATGGACGGCGAGATCACCGTGGACGCGGGCAACCGGCTGAGGACCGTCCTCACCGTCGGCGACCGCTCCTCCGTGGACGTCGTCCGCGACGGCCGGCGCCTGTCCTGGTCCCGCCTCGACGACACCTACACCGGCGACGCCTCCTTCACCCTCGGCGTGCCGCGCGAGCAGCGCCACGCGATCGGCACCAGCACCGAGCGCTATCGCGCGTACGGATCCGACGGCTGCTACGACCGTTCGCTGAAGACCGTCCAGGGCACCCTCGTCGAGGACCTGCGGCGCTGCTGACCCCGTGAACCGTGCGGTGTCCGTGCCTGGGCCGGCCCGGGCGCCGCACGGTTGCCCCGGCCGGCACACCTCCCGCTACGGCCTTGTCGCGCGCTCCAGTTCCAGCAGGGCCGAGTAGTACGTGCGACCGGTGGCGCGGTCCATGCCGATCTCGCACATGCGGTTGGCCGAGAGATGCGCGTCGAAGGGCCGGGCGGTGACCTCGGCGGCCTCCCGCGCCGTGGCGGACGCGGTCAGTTCCGGGTGCAGCATGCCCCGGTCGCCGGCGAAGGCGCAGCAGCCCGCGTCGGACGGGACGACCACCTCCTCGGCGCAGGCCTCGGCGAGGGCGAGCAGGCTGTCCTCGTCGCCCAAGTGCCGCATGGAACACGTCGGATGGACGACCGCCGCGGCCACCCGGTGGCGTACGTCCAGGCGGGGCAGCAGTTCGTCCGCGGCCCACACGAGCGAGTCGAGCACGGTCAGTTCGGCGTGCAACTCCCGGTTGTCGTCGGTCAGCCAGGGCACCACGTCCCGCGCGATGCCCAGGGTGCACGAGGAGGCGTCGACGACCAGCGGCAGCCGCCCGCCCGCGGTCCATCCCCAGGCGGCCTCGACGATCCGGTTGGCCATCACCTCGTTGCCCCGCTCGTACCCCTTGGAGTGCCAGATCGTCGCGCAGCACGTGCCCGCGACGTCGCCCGGGATCCACACCGGCCGCCCGGCACGCGCGGAGAGGGCCACCACGGCCTCGGGGAGCGACAGGTCGTCGAGGCCGGCGGGATTGCCGAAGATCCGGTTCACGCAGGACGGGTAGTAGACGGCGACCGCGGCCGGCCGGTGGGTGCGGGGGAGGCGGCGGCTCGCGGGCCCGGGGATCTCGGGCAGCCACTCCGGGACGAGGCCGGAGCGCACGACCTTGCGGGCGAGTCCGGTCACCGACTCCATGAGCCCGTCGCCGAGCCGCGCCCCGGCGCCCAGCGCGAGCCGTGCGGAGGCCTCGACGGTCCGGAAGTTCCTGGCGGCGAGGGTGGCGATCCGCTCCTCGCGCGGAGAGTGCCGCTGGTGCCGGAACTCCTTCATCAGGGCGCCCGTGTCGATGCCGACCGGGCAGTCCAGCCCGCACGTGGAGTCGCCGGCGCAGGTGTCGACGGCGTCGTAGCCGTACGACTCCAGGAGCCGCGTCTCGACCGGGGCGCCGTCGGCCTGCCGCATCATCTCCCGCCGCAGCGCGATGCGTTGGCGCGGTGTGGTGGTCAGGTCGCGGCTGGGGCAGGTCGGTTCGCAGAAGCCGCACTCGATGCACGGGTCGGCGATCGGCTCCACCGTGGGAATGGTCTTGAGGCCGCGCAGGTGGGCCTGCGGGTCGCGGTCCAGGACGATCCGGGGCGCGAGCACCCCGTCGGGATCGATGACCTCCTTGGTGCGCCACATCAGTTCGGTCGCCTTCGGCCCCCACTCCAGCTCCAGGAAGGGCGCGATGTTGCGACCGGTCGCGTGCTCGGCCTTGAGCGATCCGTCGAAGCGCTCCACGGTCAGCTTGCAGAACTCGTCCATGAACGTCGCGTACCGCTCGACGTCACCCGGGTCGGCCGCGTCGAAGGCGAGCAGGAAGTGCAGGTTGCCGTGGGCGGCGTGACCGGCGACGGCGGCGTCGAAGCCGTGCCGGTCCTGGAGGTCGAGCAGTTCGGCGCAGGCCTCGGCGAGCAGCGCCGGCGGCACGGCGAAGTCCTCGGTGATGAGGGTCGTGCCCGGCGGGCGCGCGCCGCCGACCGCCGTCACGAAGGCCTTGCGGGCCTTCCAGTAGCCGGCGACCGTCTTCGGGTCGCGGGTGAAGGCGTTGCGTACGGAGGCGACCGGCGCGACGAGGTCCAGGCCCTCCATGACCCGGGCCGCCTCCTTCTCGTACGCCTCCTGCGTGGTCTCGTCCGGTGCCCGGAACTCCACGAGCAGGGCGGCCGTCTCCTTGGGCAGCTCCGCCCAGTCGGCGGGCACGCCGGGCACGCTGACCGAGGCCCGGAGCGTGTTGCCGTCCATGAGCTCGACCGCCAGCGCGCCGGCCTCGTTGAAGCCGGGCACGGCGGCCGCGGCGGCGGGCAGGGAGGGGAAGAAGAGCAGTGCCGTGGAGACCCGCCGGCCCAGGGGCACGGTGTCGAAGACGGTCTCGGAGATGAAGCCGAACGTGCCCTCGGAGCCCACCATCAGGCCGCGCAGGATCTCCACCGGGGTGCGTCCGTCGAGGAAGGCGTCGAGTCGGTAGCCGTTGGTGTTCTTGATCGCGTACTTGGCGCGGATCCGGGCCGTCAGCTCCCGGTCCGCCTCGATCTCGGCCTTCAGCGCCAGGAGCCCGGCGCACAGCCGCGGCTCCGCGCGGGCCAGTTCGACGTCGGCGTCCGGGTCCGCGGTGTCGACGACGGTGCCGCTCGGCAGGACGAAGGTGAGTGAGGCGAGCGTGCGGTAGGAGTTGCGGGTGGTGCCCGCGGTCATGCCTGAGGCGTTGTTGGCGACCACGCCGCCGATCGTGCAGGCGATGGCGCTCGCCGGGTCGGGGCCGAGTACCCGGCCGTACGGCGCGAGCGCCGCGTTGGCGCGGACGACGGTCGTGCCCGGCCGGATCCTGGCGCGGGCCCCGTCGTCCAGGACCTCGACGCCCGCCCAGTGGCGGCGCACGTCGACCAGGATGTCCTCGCCCTGCGCCTGCCCGTTGAGGCTGGTCCCGGCGGCCCGGAACACCACCTCGCGGCCCTTGCCGTGGGCGTACGAGAGGACCGCGGACACGTCGTCGATGTCCTCGGCCACCACCACGACCTGCGGCACGAAGCGGTAGGGGCTCGCGTCGGAGGCGTAGCGGACCAGGTCGGAGACCCTGGACAGCACCTTGTCCGGGCCGAGGACGGCGACCAGCTCCTCCCGCAGCGGCTTCGGGGTGCCCCGGGCCTGCAGGTCGGGCACCCGGTCGGGCGCGGGTCGCCGCTTCCCACCGGCGCGCAGGATCTGCGGATTCGGCTCCCGTACGGGCATGGCCAGGGCTCCCCTCCGGTGTGCGGCGTGCCCCGGTCCGAGCTGCCCGGTCTCAGCAGACGCGCTCCGGGTCGTGGTCGACCAGAGCGGACAGCAGACCTCCGAGCACCTCACGCTGTTCGACGGTCAGTGGGGCCAGCATGTCCTCTGCGGCGGCACGGCGCGCGCTGCGGAGCTCCCTCAGCGTGTCGCGGCCGGTGTCGGTGAGCTCGATGCGCACCACCCGCCGGTTGGTCGGGTCGGGCGCCCGGCGGACCCGGCCGGCCGCCTCCAGTCCGTCGACGAGCGTGGTGACGGCGCGGGGGACCACTTCGAGCCGGGCGGCGAGGTCGGCCATCCGGGGCGGTTCCGGACAGTGCGCGACCGTGCGCAGCAGCCGGGACTGCGCCGGCGTGATGCCGACCGGCTCCAGGTGCCGCTTCTGGATGCGGTGCAGCCGGCGGGTGAGGCGGAGCAGCTGCTCGGCGAGGAGACCGTCGGGGTCGGGGCTGCCGGGAACGGCCGGGGTGTTCATGACGGAACAATATCAGGACCATGTTCATTGTGAGTATAGGTAACAATGAGCTATGCTCTCATCGCCACACCCGCGAACCCTCGTAGGAGCCCATGCACCCGCACGACGAGTCCACGTGGACGCCCTCCGCCCGTGACCGCACCCGCCCCGAGGAGCCCGCCCAGCTGCGGCGCATCCTGAACCTCTTCCGCCCCTACCGGGGCCGCCTCGCCCTCGTCGGCCTGCTCGTCGCGGCGTCGTCGCTGGTCTCGGTCGCCTCGCCCTTCCTCCTCCGGGAGATCCTCGACACCGCGATCCCGCAGGGCCGCACCGGGCTGCTCAGCCTGCTCGCCCTCGGCATGATCGTCACCGCCGTGGTCTCCGGAGTCTTCGGCGTCCTCCAGACGCTCATCTCCACGACCGTCGGCCAGCGCGTCATGCACGACCTGCGCACCGCGGTCTACGCGCAGCTGCAGCGGATGCCGCTGGCCTTCTTCACCCGCACCCGCACGGGCGAGGTCCAGTCCCGCATCGCCAACGACATCGGCGGCATGCAGGCCACGGTCACCTCGACCGCCACCTCCCTGGTCTCCAATCTGACCGCCGTCGTCGCCAGCGTCGTCGCGATGCTCGCGCTCGACTGGCGGCTCACGCTGGTCTCGCTGCTCCTGCTGCCGCTGTTCGTCTGGGTCAGCCGCCGGGTCGGCCGCGAGCGCAAGCGCATCACCACCCGGCGCCAGAAGCAGATGGCAGCCATGGCGGCCACCGTCACCGAGTCGCTGTCCGTCAGCGGCATCCTGCTCGGCCGCACCATGGGCCGCGCCGACTCCCTCACCCGGTCCTTCGCCGAGGAGTCCGAGCGCCTCGTCGACCTCGAAGTGCGCTCCTCCATGGCCGGACGGTGGCGGATGTCCACCATCGGCATCGTCATGGCCGCCATGCCCGCCCTGCTCTACTGGGCCGCGGGCCTCGCCCTCCAGGCCGGCGGCCCCGCCATCTCCCTCGGCACCCTGGTCGCCTTCGTCTCCCTGCAGCAGGGCCTCTTCCGGCCCACCGTCAGCCTGCTGTCGACCGGTGTGCAGATCCAGACCTCGCTCGCCCTCTTCCAGCGGATCTTCGAATACCTCGACCTGCCCGTCGACATCACCGAGCCCGACGAGCCCGTCCGGCTGCCGAAGGCCGCCGGCGAGGTCGTCTTCGAGAAGGTCGGCTTCCGCTACGACCCCGAGGGCGAGGGCCGCCCCACCCTCGACGGCGTCGACCTGACCGTCCCGGCAGGCGGCAGCCTCGCCGTCGTCGGTCCGACCGGATCCGGCAAGTCCACCCTCAGCTATCTCGTGCCCCGGCTCTACGACGTCACCGAGGGCCGGGTCACCCTCGACGGGGTCGACGTGCGCGACCTCGACTTCGACAGCCTCGCCCGCGCCGTCGGCGTGGTCTCCCAGGAGACCTACCTCTTCCACGCCTCCGTGGCGGACAACCTGCGCTTCGCCAAGCCCGACGCCACCGACGAGGAGATCGAGGCCGCCGCGCGCGCCGCCCAGATCCACGACCACATCGCCTCGCTGCCCGACGGCTACGACACCCTCGTCGGCGAGCGCGGCTACCGCTTCTCGGGCGGCGAGAAGCAGCGCCTCGCGATCGCCCGCACCATCCTGCGCGACCCGCCGGTGCTCATCCTCGACGAGGCGACCAGCGCCCTCGACGTGCGCACCGAGCACGCCGTGCAGCAGGCCATCGACGCGCTCTCCGCCGGACGCACCACGCTCACCATCGCCCACCGGCTCTCCACCGTCCGCGACGCCGACCAGATCGTCGTCCTGGAGGCCGGCCGGATCGCCGAGCGTGGCACCCACGAGGAGCTGCTCGCCCTCGACGGGCGGTACGCGGCGCTGGTGCGCCGGGACGAACACACGAACGCGGGAGCGGTTGTTCCCCAGAACGTGTGATCGTGCCGGTTTTCGTTGCCCGGCTCCCGTGTGGCGGCTGATGATGACGGTGCGCAAGCGACGGGCTGCAGACCGCGACTGCGCAGTCCCACAGAAAGCTCTGCACGAGGAGAAGCACCACCATGAACGTCATCACCAACCTGCTCGCCGGCGTCCTCCACTTCCTGGGCTGGCTCGTCTGACGATCGCAGTGCACCGGCGCCGTCGGTCCCCCGTCCCAGGGGACCGACGGCGCCGCCGCGTGTGCGCTCCGCGATTTCGCGACTGCGCCGGGTTAGCGTGCGCCCATGACGTACCGGTCCTGGCAGCCCGAACACCGCCGCCGGCCCCGCCTCACCCGGCGCGGCAAGCTCGTCGTCCTCGTGGGCGCCGTCCTGGCGGCGGCCGCCGCGGTCGCCGTTCCCCTGCTGCTGATCGGCGGACCGGAGAAGCCGGCCCCCGAGAAGGAGCGCACCCTCCTCATCCCCGAGGGCTGGCGCGGGGGACAGGTGTACGCGGCCGTCGACCGCTCACTCGGTCTGGCGGCCGGCACCGCCCAAAAGGCCGCCCAGACTCCCGCCACGAACCTCGCCCTCCCCGCGGCCGCCGGCGGCAACCCGGAGGGGTATCTCTTCCCGGCCACCTACCCGGTCGGCAGGGCCACCACCGCCGAGGGGCTGCTGCGGTACATGGTCGACACCGCGGGGAAGCGCTTCGGCACGGCGCGCATCGCCGAAGGCGCCCGCAGCCACGGGCTGAGCGTCCACCAGACCGTCATCGTCGCCAGCATCGTCCAGGCGGAGGCCGACACCGCCGCCGACATGGGCAAGGTGGCGCGCGTCGTCTACAACCGGCTGGCCCGGGGGATGCCGCTCCAGATGGACTCGACCATCAACTACGCCCTCGGCCGCGACACCGTCGACACCAGTCACTCCGACACCCGCATCGACAGCCCGTACAACACCTACGAGCGCACGGGGCTGCCCCCGTCACCCATCGGGAACCCCGGCGACGAGGCCATGGCCGCGGCCGTCGCCCCCGCCCCGGGCGACTGGCTCTACTTCGTCACCGTCCGGCAGGGCGACACCCGCTTCACCGCGAACTACGCCGAACACCAGGCCAATGTCGCCGAGTTCAACGAGCAGCGACGGGCCGGGGCGAGTTCCTGAGCAGATCGCGGATCTCGGTGGCCGCCGCGCGGCCGGCCCGGTTGGCACCGATGGTCGAGGCGGAGGGCCCGTATCCGACGAGATGGACCCGCGGATCCCGCACCGCCCGGGTGCCTTCCACCTGGATGCCGCCGCCCTGCTCGCGCAGCCGCAGCGGGGCGAGGTGGTCGATCGCGGCGCGGAACCCCGTCGCCCACAGGATCACGTCCGCGTCGACGGTCCGGCCGTCGTCCCAGGCCACCCCGGTCGGCGTGATCCGGTCGAACATCGGGAGCCGGTCCAGGACCCCGCTCGCCCGGGCGGCGCGGACGGCGTCGTTCAGCGGCAGCCCGGTGACCGACACCACGCTCTGCGGAGGCAGCCCCTGCCGCACCCGCTCCTCCACGAGCGCCACGGCCGCCCGCCCCTGGACCTCGCCGAACGGGCCCTCGCGCCAGACGGGCTCGCGCCGCGTGACCCAGGTCGTCGCGGCGGCACGGTCCGCGATCTCCATCAGATGCTGGGTCCCGGAGGCCCCGCCGCCGACCACGATCACCCGCTGCCCCGCGAAGGCCTCGGGCCCCGGGTACCCGGCGGTGTGCAGCTGACGCCCCCGGAAGGTCTCCTGCCCCGGGTACCGCGGCCAGAACGGCCGGTCCCAGGTCCCGGTCGCGTTCACGAGCGCCCGCGCCGCGTACGCGCCCTCCGAGGTCTCCACGAGCAGCCGCCCGCCCTCGCCCTCGCGCACCGCCGTCACGTCGACGGGCCGGTGCACCCGCAGGCCGAAGGTCTCCTCGTAGTCGGCGAAGTAGTCACCGATCACCTCGGAGGACGGCCGCGCGGGGTCGGCCCCGACCAGTTCCTTGCCGGGCAGGGCGTGGATCCCGTGCACCTTGCCGTACGTGAGCGACGCCCACCGGAACTGCCAGGCGCCGCCCGGCCGCGGGGCGTGATCGAGCACGACGAAGTCCCGCTCGGGTTCGAAGCCGCTCCGCCGGAGGTGGTACGCGGCGGAGAGCCCGGCCTGTCCGGCACCGATGACCACCACGTCCACGTCGCGTGCCGCGTGTACCCCGAAATCGTTCACGATTCCACCAACCGTGGGCGGAGCGGGGATCTTCCCGGCCGGCCGGGCCGGCGGTCGGCCTCGAGCCCCGCCCCCGTCCGCCGACGGGTCCGCCGCCCGGCTTTGGGCCCGACACGGGGCCCGCGCCCCGCCCCCGGCCACCCGACCCCGGGTGGCTAGCGCCCGCCCCCGACGATCAGCGGCGCTCCACCCGGGGCCGAGGCCGGACGGCCGTTCAGCGCCGGGACGCCGAGCAGCGGGGACGGAGGCACGGTCGCGAGCAGGCCGCGCGCCGCGAGCTCCGGGGTCACGCCCTCGCCGAACCAGTACGCCTCCTCCAGGTGCGGATAGCCGGAGAGCACGAAGTGCTCGACGCCCAGGTCGTGGTATTCCTCGATCCGGTCGGCCACGTCCGCGTGGCTGCCGACGAGCGCCGTGCCGGCCCCGCCCCGTACGAGACCGACCCCCGCCCACAGGTTCGGCGCGATCTCCAGACGGTCCCGGTCGAGCGTGCCGCCCCCGTGCAGGGCGAGCATCCGCTGCTGGCCCACCGACTCGCTCCGCGCGAGCGCGGCCTGGGCCGCCGCGACGGACTCCGCGTCCAGGTCGGCGAGCAGCCGGTCCGCGGTGGCCCAGGCCTCACGGGCCGAGTCGCGCGAGATGGTGTGCAGCCGGATCCCGAAGCGCACCTCGCGGCCCCGCTCCTGCGCCAGGCGCCGGATCCAGTCGATCTTCTCCTTCACCTGCCAGGGCGGCTCGCCCCAGGTCAGGTACACGTCCGCGTGCTGGGCGGCGACCGGCCCGGCCGCCGCCGAGGAACCCCCGAAGAAGATCTCCGGCAGCGGGTCCGGCGGCAGCGCGGTCAGCCCTCCCTCCACCTGGTAGTGCTCGCCGTGGAAGTCGTACGGCCGCCCGCCCCACACCCCGCGCACCACCTCCAGGAACTCGGCCGTCCGCGCGTACCGCCGGTCGTGGTCGAGGAAGTCGCCGTATCGCCGCTGCTCGGCCGAGTCCCCGCCCGTCACCACGTTCAGGAGCAGCCGGCCCCGGGTGATCCGCTGGAACGTCGCCGCCATCTGCGCCGCGAGGACCGGCGACACGACCCCCGGACGGAAGGCCACCAGGAACTTGAGCCGCTCGGTGTGCTGGGCGAGCGCCGTCGTCGTCAGCCAGGCGTCCTCGCACCACGTACCGGTCGGCGTGAGCACCGCCTCGAAGCCCAGCTGCTCCGCCGCCTTGGCGACCTGCGCCAGATACGCGACGTCCGGCGGCCGCACGCCGCTCGCGGTCCGCCTCCGGCCGATGCCCCCGTCACCGTAGACGTGCCGGTCGACGAGGCCGCGGCCGTCGCCGCCGGTCGGCAGGAACCAGTGCAGGTGAACGGTCATCAGGGAGAGCCCTTTCCGTGAAAGCGCGCGGGGTCGGTCGCGAAAAGGCACGCCGCAGCCGGAGGAAGTGCGCGAGGGGACGCGAGGGGCACGACAGGGGTACGGAAACGCCGCACCAGGTCGTGGAGAAGGAGAGAGGAGAAAAAGAAGCCGTGAAAGAAGAAGTGAGAAGGCGTCAGCAGCCGCGCGGACACGCGGCGGAGGCCACCCGCAGCAGGTCGATGTGACCGCGCGTGGTGAGCAGGGCTGTACGCAACATGAGCCGAACGTAGCGAGCCGTTCCGCGCAGGGTCAACGACGTCTCGGAGCGTGGACGCGCGATCCTGACCCGTGAACGGCAGTATGGTCCCATGGCCTTCAGCACCAGGATCCTCACGCTCACCACCGGCTCCACGGAGACCGTCACCGATCTCACCGGCCACTGCGAGGACTTCCTCGCCCGTACGGCCCAGGGCGGCGACGGGCTCCTCAACCTCTTCGTCCCCCACGCCACCGCCGGCCTCGCCATCCTGGAGACCGGCGCCGGCAGCGACCGGGACCTCCTGACCGCCCTCCACCACCTGCTCCCCGCCGACGACCGCTGGCAGCACCGCCACGGCTCCCCGGGCCACGGCCGCGACCACGTCCTCCCGGCCCTCGTGCCCCCGCACGCGACGGTCCCGGTCATCGCCGGCCGCCTGGAGCTGGGCACCTGGCAGTCGATCTGCCTGGTCGACACCAACAAGGACAACCCGGAGCGGCAGGTGCGGTTGTCGTTTCTCGGGTAGCGGCTCGCTGCTGCGCGGGCGACCCAGGACTGATCGGGGCCGGTCCGAAGGGCCGGCGGTATGTCCTGGTGGGGTCGGGTCAGTCAGGTCGGGCGGGGGAGCCGGTGAAGTTCCGACTCCCGGACACCTGTCCGGACGGTGGCCGGGGCCGGACCGGCGGCGCGGTGGTTGCCGTCACGGGCGAGGTCAGCGAGATCGAACGCAGGCCGGGCGAAGGGATCCGAAGCGACCGGCCGACCTTGCAGCTCGCCGACCGGACCGCCAGCCGGACCGCCGGCCGGCCCGCTGTCCGCCCGGGACGACCGCGTTCACTGAGGGAAGTGGTGCGGCAGTTCGGCGATGAATGCCTCCGCTGCGGGGGAGAGCCAGCGCCGGCGGTGACGTGCCAGCTGGACGGCGACGTCGGGGAAGCGCGGTCCGGGCACCTGTGCCACCCGGCCCGCCGCGAGCGCGTCCGCGATGTTGGCGCGGGCCAGCAGGCTGAGGCCGAGGCCCGCGGCGACGAAGGACCGGGCGGCCTCCAGACTGCCGAAGCGCGTGATCCGGGGCTGAGCGCCTCCGGCCTCGGTGAGCAGCCGGTCGACGAAGCGGTCGCTGTACGAGCAGCCCTGTTCGTGCAGGAAGTAGTCCTGACGCGCCAGCTCCGCCCAGTCGGCGGGTGCATCGGCGGCCTTGCGGGCGACGGGGTGCCCGGGAGAGCAGACGAGGACCAGCGGCTCACGGGCCAGCGGCGTGCACGAGATGTCACGGAAAGCCGTCTCGTCCTCCAGGAGAAGCGCCAGGTCCAGTTCACCGGTACGAAGCGCAGCGACCGCGGTCGCGGTCGCCATCGTGCTCAGGTCCACCTCGATCCCCGGATGACTGCGCCGCAGCGCGGCGATCACTCCCGGCAGCCGCGCGGACACCAGCGTCTCGCCCGCCGCGACCACCACGCGCCCGTTCACCCGACCGTCCGCGCCACCTGCCGAGGCGGCGACCGCCCGCAGCCGTGACTCGGCCTCCAGCACGGCTTCGACCTGTGCCAGCGCCTCACGCCCGGCACTGGTGAGTACCACTCCGCGTGGCAGCCTGTCGAACAGGCGCAGGCCGAGCTCCTTCTCCAACGCCTGCACCTGGGCGGTGACGGTGGACTGGGCCAGGTGCAGCCGCTCCGCGGCGGCGGTCAGGTTCTCCGTCCGGGCAACGGCGGCGAAGGTGCGCAGCAGTCGGGTGTCCATGCTCGCGAACCTAACCGATTCCATCGGCCATATCGATGGATCGGATCGAAATCCATCGTTGGTAGGGATGTCTGCGCGGTGCCACAGTAGGGACCATGAACCTGATGACACGCCCCGAGATCCTGCGCTACGCCGCCTTCACCGCCGACCCCGCCGGTGGCAACCCGGCCGGCGTCGTCATGGACGCGGCCTCGCTGGACGAGGCCGCCATGCTCGCCATCGCCGCCGAAGTCGGCTACTCGGAAACCGCGTTCGTCACGGCCGCTGACGACACGGCACGCCGGTTCCGGCTGCGCTACTTCAGCCCGCTCGCCGAGGTCGCCTTCTGCGGACACGCCACCGTCGCCACCGCGGTGGCCCTGGCCGAACGGATCGGTCCCGGACCGTTCGTCTTCGACACACCGGTGGGTGAGATCGCCCTGGAGACCTCCGCCGGACCCGAAGGGCCCGTGACGGCGACGCTCACCAGCGTTCCCACCCGCTCTCGGCCGGCGAGCGACGAGGAGGTGAACGCCTCCCTCGCGGCTCTGCGCTGGTCCCCTGAAGACCTCGACCCCGCGCTGCCGCCGCACGTTGCCTTCGGTGGGAACGAGCACCTGGTCCTGGCCTCGGCCACCCGCGAGCGTCTCGCGGCCCTCGACTACGACTTTGACGCGCTGGCCGAGATCATGCACCGTCACGGCTGGACAACGCTCCAACTGGTCTGGCGCGAGACCCGGGAACTCTTCCACGCCCGCGACCCCTTCCCGGTCGGCGGCGTCGTCGAGGATCCGGCCACCGGTGCCGCGGCTGCCGCCCTCGGCGGCTACCTGCGCACTCTTGACGCCCTCCCGCCCACCGGCGTCCTCACCGTCCGCCAGGGGGAGGACCTCGGCCGACCCAGCCTGCTCCGGGTCGAAGCCTCCACCGCTGATCCGCGGGTACGGGTGAGCGGGCAGGCTGTGGCGATCACGGGTGCGAGCACGAGCACAGGCTGAGGAGCGCACCGAGCGCACCGAGCGCACCGAGCGCACCGAGCGCACCGAGCACGCCGCGCGCGACGTGCGTTCACGCCGCGCGCGACGTGTGCGTTCAGACCGCGCGCGACGTGCGTTCAACACCGCGCGCGGGTCAGGAAGATCTGGAACCCCTTTCACCCCTCCGGGACAGGACGAAAGGAGTCCGCCGCCCTGCGGCGCCCCGGTCCGAGGACCTCATCGGGCCGCACACGCTCGAGACGGGCCCCACCAGCCGAACCCCTTCCGGAAGGATCGGTCAGCGGTGGGGCACCGCGATGCCGGCGGCGCGCAGTTCCGTCTCGACCAGAGCGTTCAGCCGGGCTACGGACGGCGCCCGGTCCTCCATGTGGTGGTTGACCATCCCGTAGCGGGCGGCGCTGTCGGACCGCTCTTCGAACGCGGACGGCATCGACAGGAGTTCGCGGCGGGCCAGTAGTTTGGCGGCCAGTTCGCGGGCCAGTTCCTCGATCCGCGGATCGTCCGGATCCCAGCTCCTCGCCTCCCAGCCGCGCTTGGTGAGCTCGACGGTCTCGGGATCGGTGAGCGATTGTTCGAGCCAGGTCATGAAGCCGTCGAAGATCTCCGGGACCAGTGCCCGAGTCAGTACGAGGGCTTCTCGCTGACCCGTCACATAGGCGGGTTCGAAGCCGAGTCCGGCCAGTGCGTCCAGGATCGCGCAGGCCCGGTCGGGCAGCAGGGCGCGGTCGCCGTGGTCGAGGCGGTGCAGCCTGTCGCGGCGCGCGGTCAGGTCCTCGATCCGGGCGGTGAGCTCGCGGTGGACCTCCTCCAGGGTGGCGGCGAAGGCCTCGGGGCCGGCGTCGAGGAGGTCGCCGATCTCGACCAGGGGAACCCCGGCCACGGCCAGGGTGCGGACCTGGACCAGACGGAACAACTCGTCCGAGCGGTAGCGGCGGTAGCCGGAGGCGTCGCGTTCCGGCTCGGCGACCAGGCCGAGCCGGTGGTAGTGCCGCACGGTCTTGATGGTGACGCCCGCGTACGCCGCCGCCTGACCGATCGTGAGCCCGAGCCCGTCCGCCGTCACCCTGACGCTCCTCCGTGCCGATGGTCGTCGCGGGGCGAGGATAACGCCCTGGGCCCGCCCTTGACCTTGACCCTGGGTCAAGGCTGCAACCTCTTGCCACGGCCCTTCGGAGGGCCAAGCGGCCACCAGTGAGCGGCCGCGGGAAACGCGACCGCGAACAGGAGAAACGCCCATGGAAACGAACGGCAGCGGCTTCACCGAGGCGGGACTGCGCCGACTGCGCGAGGTGCTGGAAAGGCACGTGGAGTCCGGAAGGATCCCCGGTCTGGTCGCCCTCGTCGGCCGCGGCGGGCGGACGCACGTCGAGGCGATCGGCACGATGCGCCACGACGGCGGCCCGCCGATGCGGCGGGACACCATCTTCCGGATGGCGTCCACGTCCAAGCCGGTCACCATGGCGGCGACGATGGTCCTGCTCGACGAGTGCCGGCTGCGACTGGACGACCCCGTGGACCCGTGGCTGCCCGAACTCGCCGACCGGCAGGTGCTCAGGCGGCCCGACGGCCCGCTGGACGACACCGTTCCGGCGCGGCGGCCGATCACCGTACGGGACCTGCTGACCTCCACCTTCGGGCTCGGCACCGACTTCGAGTCGATGGCCTCGCCGATCAGGGCCGCGACCTTCGAGCGCCTCGACTACAGCGTGGCCTCTGGTCCGGCGCCTCACCAGGACGAGTGGATGCGCCGCCTGGGCGAACTCCCGCTGCAGTACCAGCCGGGTGTGCGCTGGCAGTACGACCTCAGCAACGAGGTGGCCGGCGTGCTCGTGTCCCGGGTCGCCGGACAGCCGCTGGAGGCGTTCCTGCGCGAACGGATCCTTGATCCGCTGGGGATGAAGGACACCGGCTTCCACGTGCCCGCCGACCGGATCGACCGGCTGCCGCCCCTGTACGGGCCCGACCCGCAGACGGGCGAGTTCGCCCTCTGGGACCAGGCGGCAGGGGGATTGTTCAGCGTCCCTCCCGTGTTCCAGGGCGCGGGCGGCGGACTGGCCTCCACCGCCGACGACTACCACGCCTACTTCCGCATGCTGCTGAACCACGGAGTGCACGACGGCGAGCGCATCCTGTCCCGGGCCGCCGTCGAGTTGATGACCACCAACCGTCTCTCCCCGGAGCAGATGAAAGCCCGGGGAGCGATGTTCGACGGCGTCGCCCACCTGTCGTCCGGCCAAGGCGCGGCAGGGGGCTGGGGGTTCGGCATGTCGGTGGGTACCGGCCGCGACGACTACGCTCCCGTCGGCCGGTTCGGCTGGTTCGGCGGCACCGGCACCACCGCGTATGCGGACCCGACTCACCAGCTCACCGGCATCCTGCTCACCCAGGTCGGACTGTCCACCCCGGATTCACCGCGGGCCATGGCCGACTTCTGGACCACGCTCTACCAGGCCCTCGACTGACCAGGTCCGCACCACCGGAGTGGACCGGGCGGGCGGGTCCGCGGCAGGCCGGGGCGGACACGGCGGCCGAGCCCTCGCTCGTATCGAAGGCGTGGACGGGCCGGCCGGGGCGAGACCCCGGTCCGGCCCGTCCGCTCTCCGCTAGAGGTCGAGCTGATGCTGGTGCGTCGTGTGCGTGGGTGTGTAGCCGAGACCGTCGTTGATCCGTCTCATGGGCGCGTTGCTGTCGGCGGTGTCGGTCAGGAGCCCACCGAGGCCCGGGTAGTCCCGCCGGGCCTGTCGGATCGACTCGGCCTTCATCCATCGGCCGAGGCCGTGTCCACGGTGTTCGGGCAGCACACCGGTGCCGTAGTGCTGGCCGTCCCCTGCGCCGTTGCCGGGGACGACGAGTTCGGTGAACCCGGCGACCGAGCCGTCGGAGGCGTCGACGGCGACGACGGTGTGCAGGTGGTCGCCGCGCTGTTCCACGGCCTTCGCCGCGGCCCGCACACGGTCCACGTCCCAGGTCACGGTGCCGCTGTCGGCGTCGTCCATGGGCACGTCGTCCATGGCGCGGCGTGAGGAGGCGAACGTCTGGGCGAGGTCGTCGGGAACGGTTCCCTGCCATGACATCAGCCGGTAGCCGGGATGCGGGCGCTCGACGATCTCGGCGAGGACGGCGGTATCCACGTCGGCCAGGGGCAAGCGGGTGAACCTCAGAGTGAGGACCTTCTGGAAACCGCGAGCTGCCAGGAAGCGGTCGCCAGGCGATCCGGCTTCCGCCTGCGCGACAACGCACCGTCGGGCGTTGTCCCGGGCCGCGGTCACGGCGGCGTCGAGCAGCCGGGAGCCGACGCCCTTGCGGCGCTCCGCGGGATGAACACGGAGGTCGAGCTCGGCCAGGTGCCCCTGTCCGCCGTCGAGCAGGCGCAGAAAGGCGGTCCCGGCAGGGACGGAATCCGCGTCCGACGCCAACCAGGCGAGACGCCGGCCGTGCGGCCCGTGAGCGGGGTCGGTCAGTGGGGTGATGCAAAGGGACAAGATGTCTCCGTCGTGAGGAGGTGGCAAAGGTCCGTACGCGAGCTCAACTCCCGGGCACTCCTGCGCATGTGCTCCACACCTCCTCGTAGACGGCGCCGGCCTGCACCGATGCAGGCGACCGGGTGAACCTAACCGGCCGATCGGTTCCTGGGCAACGGGTTACCGACCTCCGGCAGCACGCGAATGGCCGGCCGGGATCATCTCCCCGGTCCCCCTTGGGAGGCACCGACCCCGGTTCGCCCCCCCGCCCGACCGGCCGCACAGCAGCGGACAACCGGGGCCCTCCTCCCGGTGACGTGCGCACCTTCCCACCTGCGGAGACGAGCAGAGCCCCTGCTATCGTGCGCCGATGTCAACGATCAAGCAGCTCCAGGTGACCATCGACTGCGCGGAACCCACGCGCCTCGCCGCGTTCTGGTGCGACGTCCTCGGGTACGTCGTACCTCCGGTCCCGGAGGGTTTCGCCACCTGGGAGGAGTACGACCGTTCGCTGCCGGCGGAGGAGCGGGTCGTCTACTTCGGGTGCAGCGATCCCTCGGGTGCCGGGCCCCGCGTGCTCTTCCAGCGCGTTCCCGAGGGGAAGGTGGTCAAGAACCGCGTGCATCTCGACGTGCGGGCCGGCCTGGGACTCGTGGGGGAAGAGCGCCTGTCCACGCTCGAGGCCGAATGCGCACGGCTTGTCGCCCTCGGCGCGACCCATGTGCGCACGATGCGTGCCGACGGAGAGAACGAGTCCTGCATCGTGATGCAGGACATCGAGGGCAACGAGTTCTGCCTCGACTGAGCCTCCTCCGAGACTGCGAGGCGGCGAGCACTCCCCTGGCCCTCTCGGCTCCCGCATGCGGCGGGAGTTATCCCGTGAGGGTGAGGTTGGGTAGGCGTGCAATGCCGTGCATCGCGTCGGGCACACCGTCTCCACGGGCGGGGCCGGTTTGTGGCCGCGGCGAGTTGGGCGGGCTCAGTTTGGTGAACGGGGCTGCCCAGACACCTCAGGGCCCTAATTCGCCAAGTCGTACGGCCATAGCCGCTGTGTAGCCTGTCGATTTCGAACGAGCAAGGGGGAGGCGGGTGGACATCGAAGGAGCGCACGCTGCGATTCAGCTCCCTGAAGGGAACTGGTGGGACTGGGACGTGGTCGCCTGGGACGGTGGGCAGCTCAGGCTTGCTGCCGGCCACGATCTGGCTTACCACCACGGCCTGGAACTGGTCTTTGGCGATCCGTTCTTCGTCTGCTGCCCGTCGGCGTTTCACGATCCGACCTTCCGTGCACCGACGGCGGACGAGCTCCTCAGAGTCACGCGTCAGGTCGGCGAAAGGCCGCCCGTCGTGGTCGCCTTTGAGGCCGACGCGGGCGGGCAGGAGCTGGTCTCCTGCCTGATCGCAGCTGAGCGGTTCGATGTTGTCCAGGAACGCGTCCTGCGGTATGGGCGCGAGGATGCAGGTCCGGATCAGCGCTTCGCCCCCTGGGTGCGGTCTCCGGACCAGCAAGCGGCCTCTGGTTAGGCGGCGAATGGGGGACTGTCCCCGCGTGGCTGAGCGCCACGCTGACCGGAGGCTCGCTGCTCCTCGGCTTCTACATCCTGCTCCGTGACCGGCGGAAAGAAGAGCGGCAGGAGGCCTTGAAGCTCGTGATCACTGGCCTGCATCGCGACGCCGACGAAGAGCACAGCTTCCTTCGGATCGGTTACGCAATACGGCTGACCGCCCCTTCTACGGGCCGACAGTCCTTTATGGCCGAGACGGTGAGGTCGGACGCCTGTACTTCGAGGACGACCTGGTGGAGCCCGGGCAGGAAGTCACAGCGCAAGTACCGCGCTACCTCGAAGGAAAGCGGACCGTCCCGCTGGGCGTGCTCTTCCAGGACAGCAATGGATACACGTGGGTCAGGGACGTGACCTCTTTCAGTCTCCAGAAGAGGCGGGATGTCCGACGGGGGCATCCCAGCATGCAGCTCCTCCGGCCGGGCCTCTTTGGTACGTGGCGCATGTATGCCGACCGTCAGCGGACCCTTCGCAGGGGGTGATGCGCATCAGTAGCGGACCCGCCGCGCCCGGCACCGGCGGGTGGCTTCGGGTCAGCCCACGTGGACGCGGGGGCGGCGGTCCCGGTCGGGCTCCGCTTCGCGCAGCACCTCGCGGGTGACGGGGGCGACCTCGCCCTGGCCGAAGAGGAAGAAGCGGACGAAGTTGGCGAAGGGGTTGCCCTCGGTCCACTCGAAGTAGATGTGCGGGCTGGTGCCGGTCATGTCACGGGAGTGCAGGAGCAGCGCGGCGAGGGCGTTGGGGACCGAGGAGCTCTCCAGGGTGAGGACCCGGTAGCGGTCGTGCAGGACCTCGCCGCGGACGGTCAGCCCGGCCTCGAACTCCGACGGGTCGGTGACCGTCACCTCGACGAAGACGAAGTCCTCGGTGGTCGGCAGGTCGTTGTCGGCGCGCATCTGCTCGATCTTGTCGCGGTACTCGGCGACGTCCCGCCGGTCCGGCTCGTTGGCGATGAAGCGCGGGGTGCGGCTGGCGATGTCCCGGACGAAGCGTTCGGCCATGTCGTCGAGTTCGACGTGGGTGACGCGCAGTTCGAAGGCGCGGCCGAGCCGGGACAGGAGCGAGATGAGGATGATGCCGGCGATGAAGCAGGCACCGATCTTCACGCCGTCCGGGCGCTCGATGATGTTGACGACGGTGGTGTAGAGGAAGACGGCGGAGATGACGCCGAAGCCGACCGCCCAGCCGCGCTGGCCTGCCTTGCGGGCGGCGATGGTGACGGCGATGGCGGCGGAGCAGATCAGGACGAGGACACCGGTGGCGTACGCGCCGCCCTGGGCGTCGACGTCGGCGTCGAAGATCCAGGTGACGAGGAAGGCGACCAGGATGAAGACGATGACCATGGGGCGGACGGCCCGGGCCCAGTGCGGGGCCATGCCGTACTTGGGGAGGTAGCGCGGCATCAGATTGAGCAGGCCGGCCATGGCGGACGCGCCGGCGAACCAGAGGATGGCGATCGTGGAGACGTCGTAGACCGTGCCGAAGGTGTTGCCGAGGTACTCGTGCGCGAGGTAGGCGAGCGCGCGGCCGTTGGCCTTTCCGCCGGGCTCGAACTCGTCCTGCGGGATGAGGACGGTGGTGATGAAGCTGGTCGTGATGAGGAAGACGCTCATGATGACCGCTGCGGTCGTCAGGAGCTTCTTCGTGCCGCGGATCCGGCCGGCGGGCTCGGCCTCGGTGTCGTCCCGGTCGCCCTTGACGTGCGGCATCACCGCCACACCGGTCTCGAAGCCGGACAGACCCAGGGCGAGCTTGGGGAAGACGAGCAGGGCGACGCCGACCATGGCGAAGACGTTGCCGTGCTCGGCGGTGAGGGCGGCGGTCCAGTCGGTGACGACGTGCCCCTCGGTCAGCACGTGGTAGAGGCCGCTGACCACCACGACGACATTGAGCGCCAGATACACCCCGACGAGCGCCACGGCGACGCCGATCGCCTCCAGGAAGCCCTTGAGGAACACCGCGCCGAGCAGCGCGATCAGGATCATGGTGATCAGGAGCTGTTTGTTGTGGAGCGCCTCTTCGAGGTGCGGGTTCTCCACCAGGTGGGTGGAGGCGTCGGCCGCCGACAGGGTGATGGTGATGAGGAAGTCGGTCGCGGCGAAGCCGAGCAGGGTGAGGACGAAGAGCTTGCCCTTCCAGAAGGACAGCAGGCGCGACAGCATCGCGATCGAGCCCTCGCCGTGCGGACTCTCCTCGGCCACCCGGCGGTAGACCGGCAGCGCCCCCGCCAGGGTGACGATCACGAGCACGATCGTGGCGACGGGGGAGAGGAGACCGGCCGCCAGGGCGGCGATGCCCGGCTGGTATCCGAGGGTCGAGAAGTAGTCGACACCGGTCAGGCACATCACCCGCCACCAGGGCTGGCCCTTGTGCCCGGCGTCCGCGGCCGGCTCCACGGGGCGGGACGGCCTGCCCTTCCCCATGTCGGAGAGCCCCTCCAGCATCCACGCACGCAGTCGCCCGGTGCGCGTGTCGGTCTTGGTGGCCATGGGGGTGCTCCTGGGGGGCGGTTCGGTGAGAGGTTTCCGGCCATCGCACGGATGGCCGAGTCAGCGTAAGCAGCGGGGGACCCGTCGGCTCGGCCCCAGGCGTCAGGGAAGCGTCAAGATCCCCCGGTCGGGCGTCGGATGTCTCACACCGGTCGGCGCGGCCGGCGCCCGCCCTACCGCCGGGCACGGGCGCCGTCGCGGGCGGGTTCCGCTTCCGGTGCCGGCCACCGGAAGCGTCCGGACGGCGTAACGGGCCCACCGTGCGGGGTCACCGCGCCGCACCGGAAGCAGACCCCGCCTCGCGCCTCGGACGGCCGGGGAGTGTCCGTCCCGGACGGGCGGGCGGGCGGACAGACGGACGGACGGGCCGGCGGGCCGACGGACGGACAGACAGGGGAGTGGCGCGTTCCGCTCCCGGCCCACCGCGGCGTAGGGGATGCGTCAAGAGCGCACTGCGGAGCGTATGAGGGGCGTTAACGAGAGCCGCCACCCGGCTGAAAAGCGGTTCTCTCGTCTCGTCCGAGAATCCGTTCTTCACTCAGGAGCTCACGATGGCCGACGTGGCCTTCGTCGTCACCACGATCGCGGTCTTCGCGCTGGTGGCCTTCATCGCCAAGGGGGTGGCCAAGCCGTGACCGCCGAAAACATCGTCGGTCTGCTCGTGGCCGTCGCCCTCCTCGGTTATCTCGTCCTCGCCCTCGTCAAGCCGGAGAGGTTCTGAGCACGGATATGAGTCCCGTTCTCGCTGGAGTCCTCCAGCTCCTCGCGCTGGTCGTCGCCCTCGGGCTGTCGTACCGCCCGCTCGGTGACCACATGGCGCGCGTCTACTCCTCCGACAAGCACCTGCGTGTGGAGAAGTGGATCTACAAGGGCATCGGCGCCGACCCGCACGTCGAGATGCGCTGGCCCGCGTACCTGCGGGGGGTGCTCGCCTTCTCCGCGGTGAGCGTCCTCTTCCTCTACCTGCTGCAGCGGCTGCAGGGCTCGCTGCCCGGCTCCCTCGGCTTCGTGTCGATCGACCCGGACCAGGCCTTCAACACGGCCGCGTCCTTCGTCGCGAACACCAACTGGCAGTCGTACTACGGCGAGCAGGCCATGGGCCACGTGGTGCAGACCGGCGGCCTGGCGGTGCAGAACTTCGTCTCCGCGGCGGTCGGCATCGCGGTCGCCGTCGCGCTGGTCCGCGGCTTCGCCCGGTCCCGTACCGGTGAGCTGGGCAACTTCTGGGCCGACCTGGTCCGTGGCGTCGTCCGCATCCTCCTGCCGATCTCCGTCGTCGGCGCGCTCGTCCTGGTGGCGTGCGGAGCGATCCAGAACTTCGCCGGCATCCACGAGGTCGGCCAGTTCACCGGCGGCACGCAGCAGTGGAACGGCGGCGCCGTGGCCTCGCAGGAGGTCATCAAGGAGCTGGGCACGAACGGCGGCGGCTACTTCAACGCCAACTCGGCCCACCCCTTCGAGAACCCCAACGGTCTTTCCAACCTCTTCGAGATCTACCTGATCCTCGTCATCCCCTTCGCGCTCACCCGCACCTTCGGCCGCATGGTCGGCTCGATCAGGCAGGGCTACGCGATCCTCGGCACGATGGCCGTGATCTGGCTCGGGTTCACCGCGCTGATGATGTGGACCGAGTTCGCGGGCAAGGGCACGGCGTTCGAGATCGCCGGCGGAGCCATGGAGGGCAAGGAGACCCGCTTCGGCATCGGGGCCTCGGCGATCTTCTCGGTCGCCACCACGCTCACCTCGACGGGCGCGGTGAACTCCTTCCACTCCTCGAACACGGGCTTCGGCGGCGGGATCGACCTGCTGGGCATGCAGCTCGGCGAGATCGCGCCCGGCGGTGTGGGTTCCGGCCTCTACGGCATGCTGGTCATGGCGGTCCTCGCGGTGTTCATCGCCGGACTGATGGTCGGCCGCACCCCGGAGTACCTGGGCAAGAAGATCGGCACGCGAGAGATCACGTTTGCCGCGCTGTACATCCTGGTCACCCCGGCGCTCGTGCTCTGCTTCACGGCCGTGGCGATGGCGCTGCCGACACCGGTGCACTCGATGACCAACTCGGGAGCCCACGGCTTCTCCGAGATCCTCTACGCCTACACGTCGGGCGCCAACAACAACGGCTCGGCCTTCGCCGGTCTGAACGCCGACACCCAGTGGTTCAACTCGACGATCGGCATCGCGATGCTGTTCGGCCGGTTCCTGCCCATGGTGTTCGTCCTCGCGCTGGCCGGTTCGCTCGCCGAGCAGAAGCCCGTCCCCGAGACCGCGGGCACGCTGCGGACCGAGAAGCCGCTGTTCACCGGCCTGCTCGTCGGCACGATCATGATCATCACCGGTCTCACCTACTTCCCGGCCCTGGCTCTTGGCCCGCTCGCCGAAGGGCTCGCGGCATGAACATCGACGTAAAGAAGCACGAGGACGCCATGTCCACCGCCACTCCGACGGAGGCGCCGCACGGCGACCTGTCCGCCGCCCACGAGCCGGCCGGACGTGTCGGCGGAGGCCTTTTCGACCCGAAGCAGCTGGTCAGGTCCTTCCCGGACGCGATCCGGAAGCTGGACCCGCGCGTGATGGTCAAGTCGCCGGTCATGTTCGTGGTGCTCGTCGGCTCGGTGGTCACCACCGCGCTCGCGATCAGGAACCCGGGCGACTGGTTCGGCTGGGCGATCACCGCCTGGCTGTGGCTGACCACGATCTTCGCCAACCTGGCGGAGGCCGTCGCCGAAGGCCGTGGCAAGGCCCAGGCCGACACACTCCGCAAGGCCAAGACCGACACCGTCGCCCGCCGCCTCACCAAGGACGGCAGGGGCGAGGAGCAGGTGCCCGGCACCGGGCTGCGGATCGGCGACCGGGTGGTCTGCGAGGCCGGCGACGTCATCCCCGGCGACGGTGACGTCGTCGAGGGCGTCGCGTCCGTGGACGAGTCGGCGATCACCGGCGAGTCCGCCCCCGTCATCCGCGAGTCCGGCGGCGACCGGTGCGCGGTCACCGGCGGCACGAAGGTACTGTCCGACCGGATCGTCATCAAGATCACGACGAAGCCCGGCGAGACGTTCATCGACCGCATGATCAACCTGGTCGAGGGCGCGGCACGGCAGAAGACCCCGAACGAGATCGCCCTCAACATCCTGCTGGCCTCCCTCACCATCGTCTTCCTGCTCGCCGTGGTCACCCTGAAGCCCTTCGCGATCTACGCCGGGGCCGACAAGCAGACCTCGATGATCGTCCTCACGGCGCTCCTGGTCTGCCTCATCCCGACGACGATCGGCGCCCTGCTCTCCGCGATCGGCATCGCCGGCATGGACCGGCTCGTCCAGCGCAACGTCCTGGCGATGTCCGGGCGGGCGGTCGAGGCCGCCGGCGACGTGTCCACCCTGCTGCTCGACAAGACCGGCACCATCACCCTCGGCAACCGGCAGGCCGCCGAGTTCGTCCCGGTCAAGGACACCACCGCGGCCGAACTGGCGGACGCCGCGCAGCTCTCCTCGCTCGCCGACGAGACGCCCGAGGGCCGCTCCGTCGTCGTCCTGGCCACGGAGAAGTACGGTCGGCGCGAGCGTCACCAGGGCGAACTCGCAAACGCCCAGTGGATCGCGTTCACCGCCCAGACCCGCATGTCCGGGGTCGACATGGACGGCGTGCGGACCCGCAAGGGCGCGGCCGGTTCCGTCATCGCCTGGGTCCGCGAGCGGGGCGGCGAGGTCGCCACCGACGCCGAGACCCTGGCCGAAAGGATCTCCGAGGCGGGCGGCACACCGCTGCTCGTCGCGGTCGACGACGCCAAGGGCGCGCGTGTCCTGGGTGTCGTCCACCTGAAGGACGTCGTGAAGGAGGGCATGCGGGAGCGGTTCGACGAGCTGCGCCGCATGGGCATCAAGACGATCATGATCACGGGCGACAACCCGCTGACCGCGAAGGCCATCGCGGAGGAGGCGGGCGTCGACGACTTCCTCGCCGAGGCCACCCCCGAGGACAAGATGGCCCTCATCAAGCGCGAGCAGGCCGGCGGCAAGCTCGTGGCGATGACCGGCGACGGCACGAACGACGCACCGGCCCTCGCGCAGGCGGACGTCGGCGTGGCGATGAACACGGGCACGTCGGCCGCGAAGGAGGCCGGCAACATGGTGGACCTCGACTCGAACCCGACCAAGCTCATCGAGATCGTCGAGATCGGCAAGCAACTCCTCATCACCCGCGGCGCGTTGACGACCTTCTCGATCGCCAACGACGTGGCCAAGTACTTCGCCATCATCCCGGCCATGTTCGCGGTGGCCTACCCGTCCCTCGACAGGCTGAACGTCATGGGCCTCGCCTCACCCGAGTCCGCGATCCTGTCGGCCGTCATCTTCAACGCGCTGATCATCGTGGCCCTCGTCCCGCTCGCCCTCAAGGGCGTGCGCTACCGGCCCTCCAGCGCCGACTCGATGCTCCGCCGCAACCTCGGGATCTACGGCCTCGGCGGCCTCATCGCCCCGTTCGCCGGCATCAAGCTCATCGACCTGCTCCTCTCTCTCATCCCCGGAATCGGCTGACCGTCATGAACAACTCCGTAGGAAACGCAGGACGGTTGCTCTGGGCGGGCCTGCGCGCCCTGCTCGTCCTGACCCTCGTGTGCGGCGTGCTCTACCCGCTGGCCGTCACCGGCGTCGCCCGACTCGCCTTCCCCGGCAAGGCCGACGGCTCCGAGATCAAGGACGGCACCGGCAAGGTCGTCGGCTCCGCACTCGTCGGCCAGACCTACAACCTGCCGAAGAAGAACCCGGACGACGCCGAGGAGGCGGCCGTTCCCGACCTCAGGTGGTTCCAGCCGCGCCCCTCCAACGGCCTCGGCAGCAACAGCGTCAACACCCGGTACGCGATCATCCTGTCCGGCGCGACCAACCGGTCCGGGGACAACGCGGACCTGATCCGGTGGGTGAAGGACGCGAAGGCGGCCGTCGTCAGGGACAACTCCACGGCCGACTTCAAGGTCCGGCCCGAGGACGTGCCGGCGGAGGCCGTCACCTCCTCCGGCTCCGGCCTGGACCCGCACATCTCCCCGGAGTACGCGAAGCTCCAGGTCCACCGGGTCGCCGAGCGCAACCACCTCGCCGTCGCCCAGGTCGACAAGCTGGTCGCCGACCACACCGACGCCCGCATCCTCGGCTTCATCGGAGAGCCGCGCGTCAACGTCCTGCGGCTCAACATCGCCCTCAGGGAGCTGACCCAGGGCTGACGGCCCCGGGGCGCAGCGGACGGGAAGCCGACGGGCCGGGAGAGAGTCCCCGAGCCCGCCGGCTCCCGCCGCGCAGGGGACGACGCCGGCACGTCGGGCGGCGACCACACGTACGACCGCCACGTCACGTCGTAGGGCGCACGTCGGGCGGCGACCACACGTTACGACCGCGACGGCACGTCGTACGGCGACCACACGTCGGACCAGCGACGGCACGTCGTACGGCCACCGCACGTCGTACGGCGACCGCACGTACGACCGCGACGGCACGTCGTACGGCGACCACACGTCGTACGGCGACGGCACGCAGGACCGCGACGGCACGGCCGACGACGACCGCACGGGGGCCCGACCGTCGTGTCCGCTCCGCCTCACGCAAACCTTCGCGGCAGCATCACACGCGCTGCGCATGTCCTTCTCCGCGCGCCGATAGCGTTGCTGATCGATCGATCGCGGGTGCGAACTCGGAACAGGTCGTCGGCACGAGCGGCGGCGCGGACAGCGGAGAAAGAGCGCAGATGGATTACTGCTCCACGTGCCACCGAACGCTCAACGGGGTCTTCGTGTGCCCCGGGTGCGGCGCGTACGCACCCGACATCGCACCGCCCGCCCATCTCGTCCACAGCACCGTCGCCTCCGCCGCGCCCGCGCGGGAGGTGTGGCCGGCGCACGGAGCCGCCGCCGGCTCCTCCGACGACGCGCCCCTCACCGCTGCCACGGCGTTCGGTGACGGTGCCCCGGAGGGCGAGGCGCCGGACGCCTCCCAGGCCGCCGACCTCGGAGGCGCTGCCCGCACCGCGGACGGCCGAGCGGCCCGGCGCCGGCAGCGGGAGCGCTGGAAGAAGAACCGGCGTCGCGCCCTGGCCGCCACAGCGGTCGCGCTCGTCGGCGGCGGTCTCACGATCGCCGCGATGCCGTCCTCTCGCCCGCCCGCCGGCCACACGCACGCGGCCCCGCCGCCGGACCCGTCGACGCTGCCGGTCACGCCGAAGGCACCGGCCGTCGCCGCGCCGCAGGAGCGGCCGGACACCCCGGCCTCCGACGGGCCCGGCACCCGATCCCGTCCGTCCGGCGGTATGCAGGAGACCGGTATGCAGGAGACCGGCGTCGACGGGCCGGCCCCCACGACGACGAGCCGGCCACCGCAGGCCGGTACTGCCGTCACCGAGGCGCCCGCCCGTCGCGGCACCCCGCCGCGGACGGTTCCCGCGTCGCACGCGCAGCCGGACAACGGCACCGCCGGCCCGGCCGACCCGGCGGAGGCGACGACACCCCCGCGCACCGAGGAGCGCCCTGCCGACTCCGGCACCTCGCTCCTGGGGGGCCTCGTGTCGACGACCCCGGGGACGGACCCGGCGTCGACCACACAGGTGTGTCTGGTCGGCGTCTGCATCGGCTGAGCGCCGCGTCCTTGAGGCCGCCGGGCCGGGTTCGCCGGCCGCTTCAGGCGGGCTTCCGCCAGACGGAGACGTGCTTGGAGGAGTTCTGGTCGAAGGGGGCCCCGTCCCAGGCCGCGACCCTCCGCTCCAGCTCGAGCCCCGCGATCCGTGCCATGAGATCGAGTTCGGCCGGCCACGCGTACCGGTGCCGGGAGCGGTCACGACGGTAGCGGCCGTCCTCGCGGTCGAGGGTGAGGTGGTGAGAGACGAGCACCTGCTCGACGAGGTCGAAGGTGTCGAAGCCGAGATGCCGTTCGGAGACGTCGAACGGCACCGCCACCTGTCCGGGCGGCAGGAAGCGCAGCGGCGGCACGCCCAGCTCGACGACGAACCGACCGCCGGGCGCCAGGTGCCGCGCGGCGTTCCGGAAGCACTCGACCTGCTCGTCCTGCGTGAGCAGGTTCGAGAGGGTGTTGTAGACGAGGTAGACCAGGGTGAACTCGCCGGGGACGACGGTCGTCGCCATGTCCCCGAGGGTCACCGGGAGCATGTCCTCGTCGATCTTGCGCCGGAGGACCGCCGCCATGTGCTCGGAGAGCTCGATGCCCGCCACGGGCACCCCGCGCTCGCGCAGCGGGACGCCCACGCGTCCCGTGCCGACGGCGAACTCCAGGGCCCGGCCGTCTCCGGCCAGTTCGGAGAGGAAGTCCAGGGTTGGTCCCAGCACGGCGGCCGAGGACATCTCGGTCTCCTCGGCGTCGTAGCGTTCGGCGGTCGTACGGGTCCACAGCTCGCTGCTCGTCACGGGCGGCCACTCTGCCGGGCAACGCGAGGCGCTGTCGACGCATTTACGGCCGGCCCCACCCCGTACCGGACGCCCGGCGCCACCCCGTACCGGACGCCCGGCCCCACCCCGTACAGGACGCCCGGCCGAGGAGGCCGGCCCGGCCGGGAGCCGCACCCGGGGCACGCCCGGCGCGGCCCGGACCCGGTGCCCCTCGTGAACGTGCGAAGCGTTCCGGCCAATGCTGCAATGAGGGTACGACTGCGTCCGGTCACGTGCGTCGAGAGGCGACGCAGGCGGGGCGGGTGCGGTCACGTCCCCCAGCCGTGAGTGGAGTGGTCATGAGCGACGATTTCGAGGACATGGGCCCGGTCGACTACCTGGTCATCGAGTTCCCGGGCAACCGCATGTCGGGCGAGGCCTTCCCCCAGCTCCTCGACCTGGTCGACAGGGGCATCGTGCGCATCCTCGACCTCCTGTTCGTCCGCAAGGACGCGGACGGCAGCGTCGTCGCCATCGAACTCAGGGATTTGGCCGCCGAGGGCGGGTTCGACGTCTCCGTGTTCGAAGGGTCCTCGTCCGGGCTGCTCGGGCAGGACGACCTCGACGAGGCGGGAGCGGCCCTCGAGCCGGGCAACTCGGCGGGGATCCTCGTCTACGAGAACCTCTGGGCCGCCCCGCTCGCGCGCACCCTGCGGCGCGACGGTGCGCAGCTCGTGGCGGGCGGGCGCATCCCCGTGCAGGCGCTCCTCGCCTCGCTCGACGCCGTGGAGGCGGCGGAGGGCGGCGGGGCCGCCGCCTGACGCTCCGGACGGCGGGGGAGAGAACCAGTCGACAGCGGTCTAGGAGGACCCGACATGCCAGGACTTCTTCGAGGGGTCGCGCGCACCGCGGTCGTGGCCGGAACGGCCACCGCGGTCTCCAACAGGGTCTCGCGGCGCCAGGCGGGCCGCTGGGCCGCCCAGCAGGAGGCGGAGGCGCCCCAGCAGCAGTACGCGCCGCCACCCCCGCCGCCCCCGGCTCCCGCGCCCGCCGCCGGCGACGACATGAGCAGCAAGATCGCTCAGCTCAAGGAACTCGGACAGCTGAAGGAACAAGGCGTGCTGACCGAGGAGGAGTTCGCGGCGCAGAAGAGCAGGATCCTCGGCTCCTGACCCCGCCGGACGCCCGCTCCGCGACCACCTGCGCGGGGCGGGCGTCCCGCTGCCACCGGCCCCGAACGGCTCAGCCCGGGGTGCAGTGAGCTCGCGCATCCACGGAAATGGACACGGACACCTGTCCACGGCAGACGGTGACGTGACCCTGGAGGACGGATGACAAGAGCGTTGCGGAGCGTGGCGTCGGCGGTGCTGATCGTCCTCGCCTGCATCCTGGTTCCCGTCAGTGTCCTCACGGTGTGGGTGCACGACATCGTCCTCGACACCGATCGCTACGTCGCCACCATGAAGCCGCTCGCCGACGACCCGGCGATCGAGGCCGCCGCCGAGAAGCGCATCGTCCACGCCGTCGACGTACGCGTCGACGGCAAGGAGATCACCGCCGAGATCGCCGCCTGGCTGCAGTCCCAGGGCCTGCCGCCGCGCGCGGCGAAGGCCGTCAAGGGTCTCGCCCCGCAACTGGACTCCGCCGTCAACTCGGCGGCGGAGAAGGTCGCGAACCGGTTCGTCGAGAGCGACCGCTTCGAGAAGGTGTGGGTCACCGCCAACCGGGCCGCCCACACCGCCGTGGTGCACGCGCTGACCGGCAAGGGCCGCGGAGCCGTCGGCGTCTCGGAGGGCACGGTCACGCTCGACGTCGGCGAGGCCGTGGAGCAGGTCAAGAAGGATCTGGTGGACGCGGGCCTGGAACCGGCCGCGAAGATCCCGGACGTCAACAAGAAGATGGTGCTCTTCCAGTCCGAAGAGCTGAAACGCGTCCAGGGTGCCGCCCACGCCCTCGACGTGCTCGGGAACTGGCTGCCGATCTTCACGGTGGTGCTCGCCGCGGGCGGCGTCCTGCTGGCCCACCGACGGCGCCGGGCCCTGGCGAAGACGGCTCTGGGAGCCGCCTTCGCCTGTCTGGTCGTGGCCATCGTGCTCGTCATCGCCCGCCGCTACTACCTGGACCACCTGCCTCCCCAGGTGCAGTCCAAGGACGCCGCCGCGGCCATCTTCGACATCCTCGTGCGCTTCCTGCGGGTCGCCCTGCGCACCGCGATCGTGCTCGGCATCGTCATCGCCCTCGGCGCCTACTTCATCGGCCCCGGACGCCTGCCCCGTGCCACGCGCTCCACGGCCGAGCGCGGGGCCGACTCGGCGGCCGGGTGGTGGGGCGGCCACGGAATCGACACCGGGCCCGTGGGCACCTGGACCGAGGCCCACCGCAAGTGGCTGACGCTCGGCGCTCTGCTGATCGTCGCCCTGCTGTTCGCCCTGTGGAACCACCCCACGGTCCTCACGGTCCTGCTCCTCGTCCTCATCCTGCTCGCGGTGCTCGCGGTGATCGCGCTGCTGGCCGCCGACGGCCGTCGGAGAGCGAGGCCGGCCGGGACGTCGGGCGGGGCAGAGGCCGGGACGCCGGGCGGGGTCTGATCGCCGTAGCGGCGCCGCGTCCGGTACGGGTGCGGGGCCCGGGACCTCTGCCGGGCCGGCACGTGAGCCGGGTATCCGGCCGAGGTCGCCTCCTGCCGGATCAGGACGTCAGCTCGTAGACGCTCTTGCCCACGAGGAACAGACCCACCACCGTCGACACGCCCACCAGCGCCTGGTTCTGGTGCGTCTGGAACCAGGTGCGCAGCTGCCCGAGCCGTACGCGGGACGTGTCGGGCGCGAACACCGCGTAGAGCTCCATCGCCAGCAGACTGCTCGTGGCGAGGACGCCGTACACGACCAGGGCCACGTACGAGGAGGTACGCGACAGGTCGGCGCCCACCACGGTCGCGGCGCCGGCCGCCACCAGACCCCAGGGCTGGAGCAGCGGACCCAGCCCCGCCGCGGTCCAGCCGGAGATCCGGTCGAGCCGCGCCGACATCCGACCGGAGGACGTGCCGGAGGCGGGGGCCTCGGCCCCGTCGGGGGAGTGCCCTCCGCCCGGGGCGTCCCTCTCCTCGGAGGGTTTCTCCTGGTGGGCGGTCCGCCCGCCGACCCTGTGCCGGTACCACCCGTAGGCGACCAGTCCCACGCCGATGGCGAGCTTGACGGCGATCGTGGCGGTGGACGGAGGCGACTTCGGGGCCGGGGGCTTGCCGCCGGTGGTGATCAGCACGGCGGCGAGGACCGCCACGAAGCAGGCGACCCAGGAGAGGATGAAGGCCAGCCCCTTCCAGGTTCCGCGATCCGCGGAAAGCACCAGGACGAACGCGGTCACCGACAGCGGGAAGATCGCGATTCCCAGGCCGATGAGCAGCAGGTCAGGCAGCATGGCGGCCCCCGCACAGCCCCGCGGGCCCGGCTGTCGGGCCGCTCTCGCTCATGGCTTCATCTTCACCGTCCCGCCGGGACCCCACAAATCCTCGACGGCTCCGTCCCGGTCGGTACCGGCTCTGCCGCCCGCGGGCCCGGCCGCCTTGCGCGTGCATCGTTCACCCGTTCGGTCCCCGGTCGCGCCGCCGCTGCGAGCCGCGCGGGCGTTCGGGCGGCACGCTGGCAGCATGCAGCGAGGGACGAAGCCCGGGGGGCGGCGCGGTGGCCGTGGCGCGCGCCGGGACCGACGGCGCGAGCGGAGGCGGCGGTCCGGTGCCTCGCTGCGGAACCGGGCGCTGAGCCTGCGGGCCCGGGCGGAGGCGCGTTTTCCGCTGATCACGCACCTCATGTCCCACCTGATCTCGGTGAACGTGTTCGACTCGGCGACCCGGCTGGCCGCCCAGACCTTCCTCACCGCGGTCCCGCTGCTGTTCGTGGTCGGATCCGTCGCCCCGGAGGGGGTGCGCGAGCAGTTCCTCAGCTCCCTGCACGCCGTCTTCGGCCTGACCGGGAGTGCGCAGACCGAGCTGGACAAGGCCCTCCAGGGCGCCGGCGACCCCTCCGAGGAACTGCGTCAGACCTTCGGTGTCGTGAGCGGACTGATGGTGCTCATCTCGGCCACCGCGTGCAGCCGGGCCATGCAGCGTCTCTGCGAGCGCGCGTGGAGGCTGCGAGGGGCGAGCCCCAGGGTGGCCGCCTGGCGCTGGATCGCCTGGCTCGCGGCATGGCTGGTCATGATCGCGGTGCAGGGAAGCCTGCGCGACGGCTTCGGTCTGGGACTCTGGCTGGGCCTGCCGCTGCTGCTCCTCGCGGAGGTGGGCATGTGGTGGTGGTCGCAGCATCTGCTGCTGGCCGCCCGGGTGCCCTGGCTGCCGCTGTTGCCGGGTGCGCTGCTGACCGGAATCGCCCTGAGCGTCGCCACGGCGACCGCGTCGCTCTACATGCCGAGGGCCCTGGACCGCAGCCTGGAGAAGTACGGCTCGCTGGGGGCGGTCTTCACCCTGCTGTCCTGGCTCATCGTGCTCTGCGTGGTGGTGACCCTGTGCGTCACCGCGGGCGCCGTCATCGCCCGCGAACCGTGGGCGGCCCGCCACCTGGGCACACCGGAGCCGCCCGGCCCCCCGTCCCCGCCGTGGACCACCGCGCCGGCCCCGCCACCCACCGGCACCGCGCCGCCCCCACCGTCGGCCGGCACCGCGCCGGCCCCGCCACCCGACGACACCTCGTCGGACGGGCCGGGGCCGGCCGGGCCACCGGCGGACTGACCGTCGCGCCGCCAGGGACGACGGCGGCGCGGGGTCCGGGTTACGTCGCGGACCTGCGGCGGTCTCCTCGGCCGGAGGAGCGCTCGGTGGTGCCGCCCGCCGCCGTCCGGCGGCCGGACGATCCCCGGCCGGCCCTGCCGGAGGCGGCGCGGGACGCCGTGCCCTCCCCGGCCCGGCGGTCGGCACCGCGGCCGCCCGAGCCGGCAGCCGCCCCCGCGGCCTTGCCCGTCCCGGCCGCGGTACGGCCGGCCGAGCCGGAACCGGCTGCCGTACCGGCCCCGCCCCGGCGGGCCGAGCCGCGCCCGTTGCCCGCGGCCGGACGCTCCGTGCCCGCCGCCCCGGCGGCGGTCCGCCGGCCCTGGCCACGGTCCCTGGTGCCGGCGGCGGCTTCCGGAGCCGCCGGAGCGTCGCTCTTGCGGCGGCGGCGCCCGGACCGCGCGCCGGACTCGCCGCCGGTCTTCCCGCCCCTGCGGGGCGCCGGCGGAGCCGCGGGCGCGACGACCTCGACGACCACGGGAACGCCGGAGGGCTCCCGCGCACCGGTGATGGTGGACAGTTCCTCGTCCGTGGACCTGATGCGGGCCGTCCTGGGGCGGATGCCCGCGTCGGACATGATCCGGGTGACCTCCCGCTTCTGGTCCGGCAGGACCAGGGTGACCACGCTGCCGCTGCCGCCGGCGCGGGCCGTGCGGCCGCCCCGGTGCAGGTAGTCCTTGTGGTCCATGGGCGGATCGACGTTCACGACGAGGTCGAGGTCGTCGACGTGGATGCCCCGGGCGGCCACGTTCGTCGCCACCAGTGCCGTGACCTGGCCGCTCTTGAACTGGTCCAGGGTGCGGTTCCGCTGCGGCTGCGAGCGGCCGCCGTGCAGGGCCGCGGCGCGGACGCCGACGGACAGCAGCCGCTTGGCGAGCCGGTCGGCGGAGCGCTTCGTGTCGAGGAAGAGGATGACCCGCCCGTCCCGCGCCGCGATGCGGGTGGTGACGGCCTTCTTGTCGGTCTCGTCCAGGAGGTGGAGCACATGGTGCTCCATGGTGGTCACCGCACCCGCGGACAGGTCCACGGAGTGCACGACCGGGTCGGTCAGGAACCGCTGCACGAGCCGGTCGATGTTGGCGTCGAGGGTGGCCGAGAAGAGCATGCGCTGACCGTCCGGCCGCACCTGCTGGATCAGCTTGGTGACCTGGGGCAGGAAGCCCATGTCGGTCATCTGGTCGGCTTCGTCCAGCACCGTTATGCGTACGTCGTCGAGCACGCAGTCGCCGCGCTCCACGAGGTCGTTCAGCCGGCCGGGGCTCGCGACGAGCACCTCGGCGCCGCGCCGGAGCGAGGCCGCCTGCTTGGTGATGGAGAGCCCGCCGACCACGGTGGTCAGCCGGAGGTTCACGGCGGTGGCGTAGGGCGTGAGCGCGTCCGTCACCTGCTGGGCGAGTTCACGCGTCGGCACCAGCACGAGGGCGAGGGGCGCCTTGGGCTCGGCCCGCAGCCCGGCGGTGCGGGCCAGCAGCGCCAGCCCGAAGGCGAGGGTCTTGCCGGAGCCGGTTCGCCCCCGGCCCAGCAGGTCACGCCCGGCCAGCGAGTTGGGCAGCGTGGCGGCCTGGATGGGGAAGGGGGTGGTCACCCCCTGGGCGGCGAGGGTCTTCAGCAGGGCCGGCGGCAGCTCCATACCCGCGAAGTCCTCGATGGCGGGAAGCGCGGGCGTCGTGTTTTCCGGCAGCCGGAACTCCCTCGGTGACGACGGGGCCGGTGACGGCGACGAGGAACGCCGGTTCGACTTCTGGGGCCTACGGGACATGCGGTGGTCTGCCTTCCTGGAAACAGCGCAAAACCGGGGTCCGCACCCTGACGGTGCGGACCCCGGCGAGCGATACGCGAGTGGCGATCAGGCGGGGACGATGTTCTCCGCCTGCGGGCCCTTCTGGCCCTGCGTCACGTCGAAGGAGACCCGCTGGCCCTCCTGGAGCTCACGGAAGCCCTGGGTGGCGATGTTCGAGTAGTGGGCGAAGACGTCCGGGCCGCCACCGTCCTGCTCGATGAAGCCGAAGCCCTTCTCCGAGTTGAACCACTTCACGGTTCCCTGTGCCATGATCTTCTCCTTCTGTAGGCAGAGGCCCCATCCGGAGATGCCGGAAAACAAAATATGCGCCCGAGGAAGCATTCCTGTGGGCGCACATAGGTTCATGGGTACCGCAACTGCAACTTCCTTCACCTTAGCACAACCCGCTCGGGATGATCTCGGTACGCTGCCGGCCGGCAGGACGAGCGAAGGAGCGAGGACATGAGCGCAGGACGCCTGCTCAGGGCGCGGGACCGGGCGGCGACGCGCTGGCGGAACGGCGGCGGCGTGACCCGTGAGGTCGCCGCGGGCCCCGCCGACGCGGGCCTGGAGGACTTCGCCTGGCGGGTGAGCCTCGCCGACGTGGCGGTGGGCGGTCCCTTCTCCTCCTTTCCCGGGGTGGACCGGATCATCACGGTCGTCGAGGGTCCGGGGATGGAGCTGACCGTCGACGGGGTCACGCACACCGTCGACGTCCCGTACGAGCCGTTCTCCTTCTCCGGTGACGCCGTCACGGACTGCCGGCTGCCGGGCGGCCCGCTCGTCGACTTCAACGTGATGACGCGCCGCGCCGTCGCGACGGCGGAGGTGCGCGTGACCAGGGAGGCGTTCTCCGTCGTCCCGCGGAGTGGTGCCGTGACCCTGGTGATCGCCCTGACGGGCACGGCGACGGTCGCCGGGTCCGGCGTCACCCTCGACCGGTTCGACGCCGTTCTGTTCTCCGACGCCGAAGCGGCCGCCGTCCAGGTCGACGGGGTGACCGCGGCCGTCACGATCACGTCGACGGTCTGACCCCCCGCGACGGCCTGGCCTCACGCGACGGCCCCACGCGGCGGCCTGACCCCTCGCCTCTCAGTCCCTCGCCAGGGCGCGCCGCAGGCCCGTGCCCGCCAGTTCCGTCAGTGCCTCGGCGCGGCTGCGGAAGCCGTGGGCGCCGGTCGGCTCCACCGAGGCGAGGGCACGGGCGGCGTCGGCCAGGCCGAGTTCCAGGCGGGCCGTGACCGCTCCGCCCACCGAGAAGTGGACGGTGCGGGAGTCGGACCAGAGGTCGGGGCCGGGTGCGTCGCCCAGGTCGCGGCGGGCGCGGAGTTCCCGCCAGGCGCCGTCGAGGCGCACCCGGGCGGTGTACTCCACGGCCGTGCCGTCGGTCGTCACCCGGCCGTCGGCCAGCAGGACGCGGCCGCCCCAGGGCTCGTGGTCGACGTGGCCCACCAGGCGGGCGCCGGGTGAGGGGGTGCCGTCCGGGGGCAGGGGGAGTTCCACGGTGACGTCCAGGGCGAGGGCGGCGCCGGACGCCTCGCCGCGCAGGCGCTCGCGGAAGCGCACGCCCCTGGGCTGGTCCGCCATCGCCGTGCAGGACGGGTCCTTGGGAACGCCCGCCGCGTGCGCCGTGTCCAAGTAGGACCAGGCGTCCCGGTAGCCCATCGCCACCAGCGTGTCGGCGGAGATCCGCCCCGAGAGGAACTCGGGGTCCAGGGGCAGCGCGTGGCGCGGTCTGACGACGTGCAGGACGAACGGGCGCCGCGCTGCCTCCAGTTCGGCGAAGAGCGCCCCGTTCGCGCTCATCTCGATCATGTGGACGTACTGTTCGAGGGGGCCGTCGCCCCAGTACGGGGTGTTGCCGATGCACCACACCAGCCACACCTCGTCGGCGCCGCGCCGCAGTGCCTCGGACACGTTCGCGTCCTTGATCCACACGGCGTCGGTCCAGACGTGCCCGCCCCGGCGCAGGGGCGGCAGGAACAGGGGCAGGGACATGCCCGCGGCCATCAGCTCCGCGTCGATCTCCGTGTGCGGGACGGCCACGCAGGTCTTGGTCACGAAGTCGCACACGTTGAAGGTGCCGGCCACGGGGGAGGAGCGGACCGCCTCCGGGTCCACGCCCAGGCCCGGGAGGACCCCCCGGAGGATGCCGTCCGCGTCGCCGAGGGCGGGCAGGGCCCACGGGCCCGTGAGGTAGTCGGTGAGGGGGAGCGCGGAGCTGAACTTCCGTACGTCCAGGCCGGACCAGCGGCGGCCCATCTCCTGCGGCTCCTGGCCCGAGAGCAGCATGCCCGTCGTCATGATGCCGCCCGACGTGCCGTCGACGTGGTCGAAGGCCAGGCCGTGCTCCCGCAGGGCCCGCACGACGCCGGTCTGCCACGCCACGCGCATCCCGCCGCCGGCCAGGACCAGGGACCGTCTCACCGGCCCGCGCCCTGGGTGAGCGGGTGCCCGGAACCCGATGCGAGGCGGCGGCCGAGGAGCCAGCAGAGGAGGGCCGTGGCCAGGTCGAAGAACGCGACGAGCAGGGCGATCGGGCCGAACACGTCGCGCAGGACGCCCACGCCCACCAGCACGAAGGCGCCGAACTTCTGCAGGCCCGTCCACCACAGCAGGTACGGGGGAGGGGCAGGGTCCACCAGGCCCTGGATCAGGAGCCCCCCGATCACGATCATGAACATGCCGACGGTGGCGAAGAGATGGCGGCTGACGACGGTCGAGTCCGCCGACAGCAGGTCCAGGATCGGGCCGGGCGCCACCAGCTGGGCCGCGCCCGTCAGCACCGTCACGGCGCCGATCAGGACCAGGACCAGCCGGAGCGGGTCCCGGGTGACCCGGGGCGGGAGCAGGCTCACTTCAGGGCCCCCAGCAGGTCGCCCTTGGCGACGACATACCAGACGATCGCCGCCCAGGTGACCGTCGAGCCGAGGAAGCGGATGTCGTTGAGGCGCATCCAGCGGATGAGGAGCGGGGTCAGGCCGGCCGCGCCGTCGAAGTCCCCCGCCCGGATCCGCTTGTTGATCGGGATGATGAGGATCTGCCCCACCCAGGTGAGCAGGACGATGCCCGCCAGACAGACCGCCGACAGGGCGACGTACCACTCGCCCCACTCGCTCCACACCAGGATGATGCCCGAGACGAACATCAGCGGGACGACGACGGTGAAGAACCGGGTCGCCTCCGTCGTGGGCACGCCGAAGTGGTCGTCGACGTTGTCCGGCGTGAGGGTCCGCCAGGTGGGATAGAGGAAGAACCGCAGCACCCACATGGTGCCCATGTACATGGTCGCGCCGAACAGGAAGTACAGGGCGTTGAGCAGCAGCAGGGACTCCTTCACGACCCGGCCCCCACGTCGAGGCGCGGCGGCTCGGGCCACTCCTGCGACAGGCCCAGGCCGACGACGCTGTCCAGGCGCTCCCCGTACGTCCGCCCCGGCTGCTCGCTGGTGAGGAACCAGCACTCGAAGTGGTCGTCGAGGACGCCCTGGGCGGAGGTCAGGTAGACGGTGAACAGCGGGTCGTCGGCGATGCCGAGGCCGTGCAGCGGGGCGACCTGCGGCGCGTCGCCCAGGACGAGCCGGGCGCGGGCCCGCCGGCCGACGGCGACGTCGGCCAGGCCGTCGAAGTAGATGGAGGACTTCATCAGCATCCCGCGGAACGCGCAGTAGTTGACCGCTCCGACCCGCATCGGCAGCGCCGTCGCCGGCGGGCGGGCGATCTCGACGTACATGCCGAGCCGCCCGTCCACCTCGTACTGGCTGGAGACGGCCGCGTCACCGACCTTGAAGTCGAGGCTGGCCCGGTGTTTCGGCATCCCCCAGATGCCCTTGCCGCCCTTGACGGAGATCTCGCTGCTCACCGGCAGGTCCACGACGTACTGCCCGGTGCGGAAGACGCCGCGCAGCAGCCCCGGCAGCAGCGGCGGGGCGGGCCGCGGTCCGTGCGTACAGGCGATCGCGATGGAGAACTCGATGTAGCGCCCGATGTCGGTGCGCAGGTAGTTGACGACGGTGATGAGCAGCAGCCCCTTCCCGCCGGGCAGTGCCAGCGGGTGCAGTTCGCCGCCGGGCAGCAGTCGGGCGGCCGCCTCGCGGTCGACGGGGAAGCCGGCCATCAGGGCGGGCGTGTCGACCGAGTCGACGGGCAGCACGAAGGGGATGTCGTCGACCAGCGCGTGCCGTCCGGCGAGCCGGCGCTGCCGGCGCGGGACGGGCGAGGGCACGGCCGAGAGCCCCAGCCGGGCAAGGTGCAGGAACCGGTTCATCGGGCGAGCTCCTCAAGGATCAGCGGGTACGTGTCGGTCGCCGCGTGACGGCCCAGGAACACGTCGAGGTGGCCGTAGCCGGGCAGCAGGTGCAGGCGGTCGTCGCGGCCGGGGCGGTGCCGGGCCAGGAAGTCGTAGGTGCGCTCCTGGCTCTCGGCGAGGAAGCAGCGGTTGTCCTCGCCGGCCAGGAGCACGATCCGCGCGTCGGTCCGCGGCGCCCGGTCGCCGAAGGCGGGCGGCAGCGACTCGATGCCCTCGGTCGACACCAGCTGCCCGGCCCGAATGCACCGGTTCATCTGGGCGAAGAAGGTCATCGGCACCTCGGCGAACTCGCCGCGGATCCAGTCGTGCGTGGCCTCGTCGAGGTGGGCGTGGGACCACAGGGCGGGCCAGCCGGTGCCGTACGTGAAGCTGACCATGCGGCACACCGTGTTCCGGCACTCCGGGTGGGTGGCGCGGACGAAGCCGACGATCAGCCGGGACAGCGGGCCCGCCGGCCGGTCGCCCCAGGCCGGCGAGATGGCCGGCAGGAACCGGCTGATCACCGGCGCCAGGCGGGCGATCTTGAACACCGACAGCCGGGGCACGACCGGGTGCAGCGACACGGCGTTGCTGACCACCGCCTCCACCTGGGGCAGCAGCCCGGCGGACAGCGCCATCATGAAGGACGTCGAGCCCTGGCAGTGCACCACGGCCCTGAGCCGGTCCGCGCCCGTCGCCTCCAGGACGTGCGCAACCGCCGCCGGATGGTCGTACGCCGCCGCCTGGTCCAGTGTCCACGGCACCGGGTCCAGGTCGATCGACGCGCGCCAGTTCAGCAGCCACACGTCCCATCCGGCGTCGACGAGGGCGTCCACGAAGGTGCGCCGCAGCGGAGGGCGGAACAGCTCGGCCCGCACCCCGGCCCCGTGCACGACGAGCACCGGGCCCCGGGTGGGCGGCTGCCGCCCCTGGACGTGCACGAGGGTCAGCGGCCGGCCGTCGAGCGCGGTCAGCGGCCGTACCTCGGTGACGTGGTCGCGCCGCGGCGGAGGAGGGGCCGGCGGGGTCGGCTCGGGTGTGGCGGTCATGGCGGTCACGCTCCCCGGGAGATCACGACGGGCTCCTCGATCAGACGGACGGGCGGCAGGGCGACGGGCACGGGACGCTTCCCGCCGTTGGCCTCCTCACGCAGCTCCCAGTCGCGGCAGATCGTGTCGAGGGCCAGCGGATAGAGGGTGAGGTCGCCGCCCGGCTCGATGCGCAGGCGCAGCAGGCCCTTGTGGTCCTCGATGGACTGGCCGGACATCTGCCAGTCGGCGACCTCGCCGCCCGTCGCGGACAGCACCCACAGGGCGAACACCCCCGAACCGAGCACCGCGCCCAGGACGGCGGCGACGCCCAGGCACGCGAACAGCACCAGCCAGCCGTCCCAGCCGGCCGGGAACGGGATGGCGACCGTCACGGCAAGCGCCACCAGCGCCACCGCGGCCTGCGCCAGGACCGCGATCGCCGGGCCCGACGGCGGCGTCGCCCGCCGCCCGCGCACCAGCCGGCCGAGGAAACCGAGGACCAGCAGTCCGCCGGCCACGCCCAGGCACACCGCTCCGAAGCCCCAGAAGTCGCCGAGCCCGGACCGCCGTACCGCGTCGACCGGCCGCAGCACCCCCTCCGTCAGCGCGAACAGGAAGCTCATCAGGAGGAAGAGCACCGCGTGCACGCCGGCCGTCAGCTTCGCGAAGCCGATGTTCCGCCACGGCAGCCAGCGTCCCGACCACGGCACCGCGATGCCGCGGGCGAGCCGCCGGGACTCCGCCACGTCCGGATACGTCCCGCTCATGCGCGCGAACTCCACCGGCGGGTCGTCCTTGTCACGCAGCCGTGCCCCGCGCGGCGGCAGGGGCAGCACCGCGGGCAGCCGGTGGGTGGCCGCCAGGAAGGCGCCGCCGAGGCCGCAGGTCACCATCTGGCGCCTCCGCGGGTCCGGCGGCGGGGGCCCGGCGCCGGGTGGGTCGCCGGGCAGGTGCTCGGCGTAGCGCGCGTAGTGGTGGCGGTCGCCGGTCAGCCACAGCCGCACCGAGGCACGGGTCGGCACCCGCCGGCCGGTGCCGGGGTCGACGCGGGTGCGGACGATGTTGCGGTCGAACCAGTGCAGGGCGTTGAAGGCGTCGACGTTCCGGTCGGCGCTCTTCACCCAGGTCGGCTCGGCCGAGCAGATGATCACGCCGTCGCCCTCGCGCAGGTTCGCCGACAGGTGTTGCTCGAAGTAGCGCAGTTGGGGGTCGTCGAAGTACGAGCCCAGCTGGCTGTCCAGGCCGACCAGCCACCAGCGTTCCGGCAGCCGGACGCAGAAGTAGCTGCGGGTCTGCAGGGTGCGCCAGGCGCCGATCGAGCGCGCCTGCGTGAACATCCGGAGGAACGCCGTCAGCCCGTCGTACCAGTCGTGGTTCCCCGGCAGCGCGACCATCAGCGGCGGGTCGGCCGCCTCGGGCAGGGCGGCCCGGTAGGGACCCTTCATACGGTCCTCGTATCCGGCCGCCGAGGCCGCCGGATACACCTCGTCACCGCCGAGCACGAGGAGGGAGCCGCGGCTGAGGCGGAGCGGCACGCCGTCGATCGCGGGGGAGCCGTCCCGGGCCGCGTGGGAGCGGTGCCGGGCCGGGGGAGCGTCGCCGCCGGTCGCGGGCGCGGCGACGACCAGCTCCTCCGCGGCCAGGGTGAAGGCCACCGTGGCCGTCGCGTCGAAGCCGTCGCCGAGGTCGGCCACGAAGTCGATCCAGATCTCCCGCGCGTCCGGCCGGCCGAGCGGGGCCTGAAGCAGGTCCGCCTCCAGCACCTTCTGGAACTCCCGCTTGTCCGAGTAGCCCGCGAACACCGTCGCGAGGACGGCCTTCACCGCGGTCCTGGCCAGCTCCCTGGGAGCCAGCCAGCGCACCTGGTCCTGCGGCGTGAAGCCGAGTTCGTCGGCGTGCCCGCGCAGCTCGCGCGTCCTCACCCGAGCTCCCCGGCCGGGGCGACACGGGAGCCGTACACGTCCCACAACTCGCCCAGGAACAGGCGCCCGAAGCGGGCGAGCGCCCGCGTCGGATGCGGTCCGGAGGCGCGGAACGAGGTCAGCTGCCGGGCGAAGTCGGCCGGCAGGATGACGATCACGCCCGCCCCGAGGACGGGCGCCCCGGCGTCGTCGTCCTCCGCGACGTGACCGCCGAGCACCCGGACGTAGAGCGTGGAGGTGTCGCTCCACACGTCAGGGCCCGGGTCGTCGTGGACCTCCTTGTGCCCCACGAGGGTGAGCGGATTGCCGCCCGGGTCGCGCAGGTGCAGCCGGTACAGCATCCGGCGCCGGGAGGGGTCCTCGTCCCGGGTGAACAGGTTGAACCAGCCCGCCTCGACGGGCAGTCGGCCACCGAGCAGGTCGCACTCGACGTACCCGGTCGCGCCCGCCCGGTGGCGCGGGTCCGCCACGAACCGGTCGACGTCCTCCGCGGTGATCGTGAGCCGGAACATCAGCCGCCGGCCGTCCGCGCGGCCGAGCGCCCGCCCCTCCTCGGGGTCGGTGACGCCGAGCGCGAAGTACCCCTTCATCTCCTCGGTGAAGGAGAGGCTCGTGGGCCGCTCGCCGTCCGGATGGGCGGCCGCGGGGTGTGCCGCCGGCACGGCCGACGAGGCCTCGGGCCTGGGTGTGGGTGACGCGGCCGGTGCGGCGGCCGGCTGCTCCAGGATGCGGGTGCAGGCGCGGTCGGCGTACGCGGCAATGGTCAGCGAGGGGTTCGCGCCCACGGGTCCGGGCAGGGCGGCTCCGTCGAGCACGTACAGGCCGGGGTGCCCGAACACCTCGCCGTACGCGTCGCAGACCCCCTCGGCCGGGTGACGGCCCATCGGCGCGCCGCCGAGCGGATGCACGGTGATCACGCGGCGGGTCCACCACAGCGGGTTGTCGTGGAACTCGCCGCCGAGCGCTCCGGCCAGGTCGCTCATGGTCCGGCGCACCCGCTCGAAGTAGCCGCGCGAGGTGAGGGTGGTCCAGTCGACGTCGAGGTAGCCGCGGCGCAGGCTCATCCGGCCGTCGGGGACGTCCCGTCCCATGCCGAGCAGCGGCAGCGAGGAGCCGGAGAAGACGGCGGGGCCGAGGAGCAGGGCGAGCCCGGCGCTGATGTTGCTCTGGGGACTGAGGCCGAGCCGGCTGCGCAGCCGGTGCAGGGCGAACCGGGCGGTGCGGGGGAGGCTCTTGGGCAGCTGGGAGACCTCGGCGAGCCAGTCCACGAAGGCCGGGTAGCCGGCGTCCTCGACGTAGTGGCCCCGCCCCGTCGAGCCGTCCCCGTCGAGTGCGTCGCCGACGCGGATCGCGCTGGTGATGACCGGTCCGGTGCTGCTCGCGAGCCTGCGCGGCCCGTGGCCCGCGGAGCCCCCGGTCGCGTTCAGGATCAGGCCGAGGAGGTCGCCGTTGCCGCTGAAGCGGTTGCCGAGGGCCGACCCGATGCCGGGCAGCGCGGCACGGTTGCGCAGCAGCAGGAACGTCGAGCCGAACGAGCCGGCCGCGAGGACCAGGCGGCGGCAGCGGATCCGGTGCAGCGGCAGCCGGCCGGTGGGGGTGCGGTGCCCCTCGCGGGCCGGGTCGTGGACCACGTAACGGACCTCGTAGCCGCCGCCGGGGCGGGGCGCGAGGCCGCGCACCTCGCAGCGGGTGCGGAGGTCGGCGCCGTGGTGGCGCGCGGCCGAGAGATAGGTGTGGTCCAGGGTGTTCTTGGCGCCGAAGTTGCAGCCGAGGTCGCACTCGCCGGTGAGCCGGCAGGTCTCGCGCGGCAGGCCGTGCAGGTTGCCGTACGCCGGTACGGGCAGCGGGGTGCCGGGGACGGGAGCGGTGCCCTCGCCGTCCGCGGCGAAGGAGACGGCGAGCGGGGGCCGGGACACGTCCAGGCCCAGCCGCTCGGCGGCCTCGTGCAGCGCCTCCGTCTTCGGGGTGTCGTGGTACGGGTACGGCGTGGCGCCGAGCATCTGCTCGACCTCGGCGTAGTGCGGGTCGAGGTCCTGCCGGCTGATCGGCCAGTTCTCGTAACCCCCGCCCGGCAGGGGCGACTCGTGGACGAACCACTTCTCGTCCTTGCGCAGGAGCACGTTGGCGTAGATGAGGGATCCCCCGCCGAGGCCGCTGGAGACGACCCCTTCGAGCCCGCGGAAGGACCAGATGTCGAACAGGCCGTGCAGGCCCTCGCTGGGGTCCCAGAAGTTGCGGGCCATGGCCGCGGGCGTCCGGGGGAAGCTGCCCGGCGGGTAGGGCTTGCCGCGCTCCAGCACGACGACGGACCGGCCCCCGGCGGCGAGCCGGTAGGCGGCGACGGAACCGCCGAAGCCTGAACCGACCACGACGACGTCGACCTCTTCGTCGGTTTCCGGTGTGCGGTGGCGCCGTTCGTGCGTCATCGGCGATCCCCTTACGGGCGACGATCGGGCATTCTGCCCCGAAAGGGACGCTAAGGTCTCCCGGGCCGCGGCACCAAGTGAACGGTGCGTCCGGGGGATGGGCGCGGGTGGCGGCACGGTGCGCGGGCCCCTCGGGCGGCAACCCCGGAGGGAGGGGCGCCGTGTGAACTATCTTGGGCGGCAGGAGACGAGAGGGAGGCACCCCGTGCCATCTGGGCAGCAGGCGCGCGCACAGGCGGCCGCGATCACGCCGGGCAGGCGCTCGCCGGAGCCGGAGGCGGCCACGCCCGCCGAGCGGGTCCGCGCACTCTTCGGCGGACACCGGCTGTCCCCCGCGCAGCGCCGCATCGCCCAGTTCCTGATCGACCACCTCACCGAGGCCGCGTTCCTGTCGATCACCGAGCTCGCGGAGCGCGTCGGCGTCAGCCAGCCGTCCGTGACGCGGTTCGCCACCTCGTTGGGTTTCACCGGCTACCCCGCGCTGCGGGAGGCCCTTCAGCCGATCGCGCTCAGCGCGGTCGCCGGTGCGCCGGACGAGGGGGAGAAGGAGGGGGAGAGGCGGCTCCGCAACGAGCTCCAGTCGGCGGTCGACGCCGAGATCGAGAACCTGACCGCGCTGCGGCGCGTGTTCGCCGACCCCGACCGGATCCTGGACATCGGCCGCGAGCTGGCCCGGTCCGTGCCGCTGACCGTCGTCGGCCTGCGGATCTCGGTGTCCCTCGCCGAGTACTTCGCGTACGCGGCGCGCCGTATCCACCCGGACGTGCGGGTGGTGACCCGCGGCGGCAGCGTCGCCTACGACGGGCTGCTCCAGGCCCGCGAGGCCGGCGGCACGTGGGTGGTGGCCTTCGCGATGCCCCGGCACGCCAAGGAGACCCTCGCCGTCGTCAGGGCGGCGCGGGGCGCCGGTCTGCGCGTCGCGCTGATCACCGACCTGGCGCTCGGCCCGCTCGTCGACGAGGCCGACGTGGTGTTCACCGCCGGGACGGGCTCACGGCTCGTCTTCGACTCGTACGCGGCGCCGGGGGTGCTGTCCGCGGCCATCCTCCAGGCGATGGCGGACGCGGACCCGGAGCGTACGCAGCTCCGGTTGGAGAAGTACGAGCAGGCGGCCGAGCAGCACGCGTTCTTCCTGGACGACTGAACCCGCCACGGCGCCGAGCCCGGGGGCGGGACAGGTTTTCGTACCGCCGAGTAGCATGAAAATTTTCATTCTCTTGCTTTCTCGACAGAAAGTATATTTACTGAAGGTGCCCCCACGGGCCCGAACAGAACATCGAAGGGCCGCCCCCTCCTCCTCGGACGGCCCTCGTGTGTTTGAACGGCAGGACCGCGCCCCACGCGGTTGCACTCCGGCGGCTCCGGTCAACCCCTGGACCGGAGCCGCCGTCATGTGCGGGGACCCGCCGGGGCCAGGCCGTCCTCCAGGAGGACGGCCGGGGTGCCCGTGCCGTCGGCCGGGACGGTCCAGACGTCGTCGGAGTTCGCGCGGGTGTCAGCGGGCAGCGCGTAGGCGAGCGTACGGTCGTCGAGCCAGACGGCCTGGTCGTCCACGCTGCGCCGCTCGGCGAGCGGGGTGGACTTCAAGGTCCGCAGGTCCAGGACGTGTTCGCGCCACAGGGCGGACGTGCCGAGCACGCGCTTCTTGTACGCGACGCGGGTGCCGTCCGGCGAGAGGGACGGACACTCGACGTTGCGGGTCAGGGTCGTGACGGAGCGGGCCGAGAGCGAGCCGCGGACGAGGTACGTGTCCTCGCCCGTGCTCAGGGTCGCGTAGAACGTGTCGTCGTCCTTCGCGAAGGTCACACCCCAGAAGTTGACGTCCTTGTTCCGGTACGGCCGTCCGTCCAGGACGATCGCGAACTCCTCCAGGTTCGGCGAGAGTCGCCAACCCCGGGTGTCGAGGATCGCGGTCCGGGTGGAGAAGAACGCCGAGCCATAGGACTCGCCCTTCACGAACACCGTCCAGGCGGCCAGCCGGCCGCTCGGGGAGACCCGCGCCCGGCTCGGGATGCCCGCCACCGGGTACGTCTTCCTGACCCGCAGCTCCGGGTCGAGGATCTGCGCGCGATAGGCCGGGCGGCCCAGGACGGTGGTGGACTGGAGGCAGACGCCCGTACCGGCCGCGGAGTAGAAGCGCAGACAGCTCGTGTCGGAAGCGGTCCGGGTCGCGCCCGCCGCGGTCGCCGCCGGGACCGACACCAGACGGTCGCGGTGCGGACCCGCCGCCGTGTTGCGGAAGACCAGCCGTCCCGGCTCGTCCAGCCGCACCCGGCCGTCCGCGAAGGCCGGGCCGCCCGGCCGCGGCCTGTCGTCCTCGGCGGCCCGGTCGGCCGCCGACAGGACGGACCAGGCGCCCACGCCGCCGAGGATCACGAGCCCCGCGGCGAGTACGAGCAGGCGACGCAGCGGGGTGAGGGTCATCGAGGATCTCCCGTGGGACGCAGGGCGGCACCGGCGACGGCCGCGCAGCAGGCGAGGCCGGCGGCCGCCGCGGCCAGTGCGGGGCCGTCGCCCCACGCGGCCCACGCGGCGCCGAAGGCCAGGGAACAGCAGAAGCGGGCGAGCGCCTGGCCGGTGCCGACCAGGGCGATACCGCTCGCCCGCAGCCGCTCGGGCACCACGGCGGCGACCGCCGCGGGCAGCACGCCGTCGGTCGCGGCGTAGAAGACGCCGTGCAGCACCAGGACCAGATACGGCAGGGCCGGGGTGGCCGGCGCCCACAGCAGCAGGGCGTACGCGAGCAGCAGCCCGGCGTGCCCGGCCAGGAACACCGCCCGGCGCCCCACCCGGTCCGCGAGCCGTCCGACGGGCAGCGCGAGCAGCAGGAACACGGTGGCCGTGCCCAGGGGCAGCAGCGGGAACAGCTGCTCGTCGATCCCTGTACGGCGCTGCACCAGCAGGTACAGGAACGCGTCGCTCACCGTCGTCAGGCCGAGCAGTACCGCGCACACGAACAGTGCCCGCAGCCGCCGGGTCCGCAACAGGCCGAACGCCGCCCGCAGATCGACCCGCGGCGGTCCGCCGGCGCCCTCCCCTGGCGCCGACTCCTCGGCCGCGGGCACCGCCCTCCTCCCGCCCGGCACGAAGAGCAGCAGCACCAGCACCCCCAGCGCCGCCACGCACCCGCTGACCGCGAACACCGCGTCGTAACCCCCGGCCGCCACGCCCAGGATGAGGAACGCGAGCATCGGGCCGAGCAGCGCCCCCGTGGTGTCCATCGCCCGGTGCACACCGAAGGCCCGGCCCTGCCGCTCCGGCGGGGCGGACAGCGAGATCAGCGCGTCGCGCGGGGCGGTGCGCAGGCCCTTGCCCGTACGGTCCAGGGCCAGCGCGGCACCCAGCGCGCCCAGGTTGTGGACGAGCAGCAGGGGTTTGCACAGGGCCGACAGGCCGTAGCCGATCCCGGCGATCAGCTTGTGGTTGCGCACCCGGTCCGCGAGATGCCCGCCGGTGAGCTGCACCAGGGCGCTCACCCCGTTCTGCACCCCGTCGAGCATGCCGAAGCCCAGCGGACTGAGCCCGAGGCCCATGACCAGGTACAGCGGCAGCACCGCGGTGACCATCTCGCTGGAGACGTCGGTGATCAGACTGACCGTGCCGAGCGCGAGGACGGTCGGGGAGACCGCCCGGACCGTGCCGCGGACGCGGTCCGGGGCGGAACTGGGCGCTCCCTGCGGTATGGAGCGGTCGGCCAGGTACACGGTCCAGGACTCCAGGCTCGTCGAGCGGGTGAACGCGCGCCCACTGTAACCGCTGGAGCCCCGGCGGAAGGTCTGGATCGGTGCGGCTTCGCGACCGCTTGCCACCAATTCCGCGAAAGGCCTCATCATCACCGTGTTGTGCGCCTATCTTCCCGATGTACGCTGCGAGTTGAGCACAACGTTCGCGCTGTGCGCTGGGGGTGTTCGTGGGGGGTTTCACCGGCAGGAGGCCGAGGCGCAGACGCTTCGACGCCGACTGTCCATCTCATCGTGTTCGTCTTGCCCGGGTTCGTGACGCCCGGGACCGATCGCGCACCGGCCTGCCCGAGAACCGGGCGGTCACCGGATAGCGCGCCGACGCGCGGGGCGGCGACCCGGGGGGTGCCGCGGTTTTCGTCCTGCGCCGCGTCGCGCTGCCCGCAACCCGGCGTCGCACGACACCCCGTCGCAGTCCCGCACCACATTGCCGGCCTCACCGCCGGCCGATCAGCCAGCCGATCCGGACCAGCCGCTCTGGTCCGGGACCGACCCGAGGGGGGTGGGTGTGTCCGATCGTCCTGCCAACACACCCGACATTCCACGCAGTTCACGGATGACCGAGCTCGCGGCCGCGGACCGACCGCTGCACGACCTCGCCACCCGCCTGCTCGCCGTGGCCGAGCGGGGACTCCCGAAGATGCTCCTGCCGGAGGGGACCGGCTTCGTCTTCACCCGCGCCGGGCGCCCCGCCGGCGACGGCGGATGGAGCCTGGAGCAGCGCGGCACCAGCAACCGGTACGCGGCGATCACCGCCCTGGGCGCGCGCTTCCTGCCCGCCGACCGGCAGCGCGCGGTCCTCGGCGGGCGCACCGCGGAGGAGTTCACCGGCCTGCTCGTCGAGCGGCTCCCCGGGGTGGACAACCTCGGCGACGCCGCGCTCATCGCCTGGGCCGCTGCCGAGACCGGCCATCCCAAGCTCTCGGACGCGCTCGACCGGGTCGCCGCCCTCGACGTACCCGGTCGCCCCCAGTACACCGTCGAGGCCGCCTGGGTGCTCTCCGCGCTGGCCGCCGCCCGCGGCACCCTCGACGTCGAGCAGCGTCTCGCCGCCGCCCGCGACCGGCTGCTGCGCGCCCGGATCGGTGGCAGTCCGCTCTTCCCGCACGCCACCGGCCCCGGCCTCAACGCCTGGTACCGCGACCACATCGGCTGCTTCGCCGACCAGACCTACCCGCTGCAGGCCCTCGCCCGTGCCCACGCCTCCGGCGACGACCCGGAGGCCCTCGCCGCCGCCGACGCCTGCGCCACCCGCATCTGCGCCCTCCAGGGCGACGGCGGCCAGTGGTGGTGGCACTACGACGCCCGGCGCGGCACCGTCGTCGAGGGATACCCGGTCTACAGCGTGCACCAGCACGCGATGGCCCCCACGGCCCTGCTCGACCTCGCCGAGGCCGGCGGCACCGACTTCGGCGAGCCGATCCGCCGCGGCCTGCGCTGGATGACCGAGGTCCCCGAACTCTCCGGCACCGGTGCCACCGAGCCGATGATCCTCGACGACCTCGGTGTCACCTGGCGCAAGGTCTACCGCGGCGACCCGAAGAAGGCGGTGCGCGCCGCCCGCGGCCTGTCCACCCGCGTCGTGCCCGGACTGCGGCTCGGCGCGCTCGACTCCTTCTTCCGCCCCACGGCGGTGGACCGCGAGTGCCGGCCGTACGAGTTCGGCTGGATGCTCTTCGCGTGGCTCGGCTCGATCCGCCAGGGCGCGCCGTTCGAGCCCGACCGCGCGAACGCGACGGCACCTCAGGCCACCGACCCCGAGGCGGACGGAAGATGACGACACGTCAGACCCTGTTCGGCGTCACCCTCGACGCACTCACCATGGACGGTACCGTCGAGCGCTGCCTCGCCGCCGTCCGGGCCGGCGAACGCCTGGAGATCGGCGTCGTCAACGCCGCCAAGCTGGTGAACATGCGCCGCGATCCCGCACTCGCCCGTGCGGTCTCCGGCTGCGACCTCGTGCTCGCAGACGGCCAGGCCGTCGTCTGGGCGAGCCGGCTGCTCCGCCGCCCGCTGCCCGAACGCGTCGCCGGGATCGACCTGTTCATGCGGTTGCTCGGCGAGGCCGAGGCCGCCGGACACTCCGTCTACCTCCTCGGCGCCAAGCAGGACGTCCTGGAGCAGATGCTCCGCCGGATCGCCGTCCGCTTCCCCGGGCTGCGCGTCGCCGGCAGCCGCAACGGATACTTCGACGACAGCGAGCAGCCCGCGATCGCCGACGCGATCGCGGCCAGCGGCGCGGACATGCTGTTCCTCGGCATGACCTCGCCCAAGAAGGAGATCTTCACCGCCGGTTACGGCGAACGCAGCAAGGTGGCGCTCGTCCACGGTGTCGGCGGCTCCTTCGACATCCTCGCCGGGGTCACCCGGCGCGCTCCCGAGCGCTGGCAGCGGCTCGGCCTCGAATGGCTCTACCGCGCCCTGCAGGAGCCGCGCCGCCTGGGAAAGCGCTACCTCACCACCAACGTCTCCTTCGCCCTCATGACGGGACGGGAGCTGCTCCGCCGCACGCCGGCACCGTCGATCAGCACCGCAAGCAGGGGGGAATCGTGATGCGCGTCGTCGTCGTGGGACAGGGATACGTCGGACTGCCGCTCGCCGTCCGGGCCGCCGAGATCGGCCACGAGGTCATCGGCTACGACGTGGACACCGAGCGCGTCAAGAGCCTCACGTCGGGGGAGTCGTACGTCGAGGACGTCTCCTCCGAGCGCCTCCGCGCCGCCACCGAGGCCGGGACCTACCGCGCCAGCGACTCCGTACGGGACATCGGCGGCTTCGACGTCGCCGTCGTCACCGTGCCGACCCCGCTGCACGAGGGCACCCCCGACCTGCGCTACATCGAGGAGTCGGCCCGCACCCTGGCCCGCTACCTGCGCCCCGGGGCGACCGTCATCCTGGAGTCGACGACCTACCCCGGCACCACCCAGGAGCTGTTCGGCCCCCTGCTCGAAGAGGGCTCCGGACTCGTGGCCGGATCCGACTTCCACCTCGGCTACAGCCCCGAGCGGATCGACCCCGGCAACCCGGTCTGGGGCTTCGAGCAGACCCCCAAGGTCGTCTCCGGTGTGGACGCCGGCTCCCTCGAGGCCGTGCGGGAGTTCTACGACGGCCTCGTCGACACCACGGTGCCGGTCGGCTCGCCCAAGGAGGCCGAGCTCGCCAAGCTCCTGGAAAACACCTTCCGGCACGTCAACATCGCCCTGGTCAACGAGATCGCGATGTTCGCCCGCCACCTCGACATCGACGTGTGGCAGGCGATCGACGCCGCCTCCAGCAAGCCCTTCGGCTTCATGCGCTTCACCCCCGGCCCGGGCGTCGGCGGCCACTGCCTGCCCATCGACCCCTCGTACCTCTCCTGGCGGGTGCAGCGCGAACTCGGGCAGAGCTTCCGCTTCGTCGAACTCGCCAACGACATCAACAACCACATGCCCGACTACGTGATCCAGCGCCTGGTCAGCGCCTTCAACACGCGCAAGCGGGCCGTCAACGGCTCCCGGATCCTGCTGCTCGGTCTCGCCTACAAGAAGAACACCGGCGACGCCCGCGAGTCGCCCGCCGCGCGGATCTCCCAGCTCCTCCTCGACATGGGAGCCGAGGTCCGCGCCGCCGACCCGCACGTCGTGGAGGGACACCAGGTCGACCGCCGGCTCGCCCGTGTGGAGCTGACCGAGGAGGAGCTCGCCGCCGCCGACGCGGTGGTGCTCATCACCGACCACGACGCCTTCGACTACGGGCTCGTCGAGGCCCACGCCGACTACGTACTCGACTGCCGGCGCCGGCTGAGCGGTCCCAGGATCGAGGTGCTCTGAACCGCATGACCGTCACCACCGTCCGCAGGATCCTCTGCGTCGCAGGCGCACGCCCCAACTACATGAAGATCAAACCGGTGATGGACGCCCTGGAGGCCCAGGGCGCCGAGGTGATCCTCGTCCACACCGGGCAGCACTACGACCCGGCGATGAACGACGTCTTCTTCCGGGACCTCGGTCTGCGCCCGCCCGACCACTTCCTCGGCGTGGGCTCGGGCAGCCACGCCGTCCAGACCGGGCGGGTGATGGCCGCCTTCGAGCCGCTCGTCGAGCAACTCGCCCCGGACGTCGTCGTCGTGGTCGGCGACGTCAACTCCACCCTGGCCTGCGCCCTGGTGGCGGCCAAGGGCGGCCCGCTGCTCGCGCACGTCGAGGCGGGCCTGCGCAGCCGCGACTGGTCCATGCCCGAGGAGGTCAACCGGGTCGCCACCGACCGGATCAGCGACTACCTGCTCGCCCCGTCCCCCGACGCCGCGGACAACCTGCGCGCCGAGGGCTACCGCGACGACCAGATCCATGTCGTCGGCAACGTCATGATCGACACCCTCTTCGCCAACCTCGAACGGGCGAAGGAGTCGCGCACTTTGGCCGAACTCGGTCTGGACGCGGGGGAGTACGGGCTCGTCACCCTGCACCGGCCGGCCAACGTCGACGATCCCGCGATTCTCTCCGGCCTCCTCAAGGCGCTCGGCGAGGTCGCCACGCACTGCCCGCTCGTCCTGCCCGTGCATCCGCGGGCAGCCGACAGGATCAACGCGCTCGGCGTGCCCGGCGGCATCCGGCTCGTACCGCCCGCCGGCTACCTCGACTTCATCGCCCTGCAGGCGGGCGCCCGGATCGTCCTCACCGACTCCGGAGGCGTCCAGGAGGAGACCACCGCCCTCGGCGTCCCGTGCGTGACGCTGCGGGACAACACCGAGCGCCCGATCACCGTCGAACAGGGCACCAACGTCCTGGCCGGCCGTGACCCGGCCCGGATCGTCGACACCGCCGTCCGGCTCCTCGGCGACCCGCCACCGCCCCGCCGTCCCGAACTGTGGGACGGGCACGCGGGCGAGCGCGTCGCCCGGGTGCTGCTGGAGGGTGGATCGGCGGCCGAACACGCCCGACCCACCGACCACCCCCGCCCCACGGACCACCACTGACCGCCGGCGGACACCGCTGACGGCACGTATCACCGCAGAACGTCGAACGTGGTGATCGCGAAGGGCTCACGTCCGCTCGCGATCCCACCTATCCTCATCTGCGGCAAGGCAGTTGAGCAGCCGCCGATCAGGGGCGCGCAAGGGGGAACGCCATGGACCTCGCAGAGATCTTCCGGGTCATGTGCCGGCGGTGGTACGTCCTCGTGCCCGGGCTGCTGCTCACGGCCGGGCTCACGGTGGGGGCATGGCTGCTCGTACCGGTCTCGTACGAGTCGCAGAGCACCGTCGCCATGCTCAACTCCCGCAAGGGCGCGGAGGCGGATGGCAATCCCTTCCTGAGCATGGAGCCCTCGCTCACCGGCATGGCCGACAGCCTCGCCCGCAACGTCAACTCCGACGTGTCGGCGGCCGAGCTGAAGTCCCAGGGGCTCACCGAGAAGTACGAGGCGAAGATCGCGGACAACGCGCAGGGGCCGCTGCTCTGGCTCACCGTGACCGGTGAGGACCCGGACGCGGTCCTGCGGGGGAACAAGACCCTGATGGCGTTCACCGCCCAGCGGCTCAAGGACCTGCAGGCGGACCAGAAGGTGTCCCCCGACTCCATGATCCGGATCACCACGATCGTCCCGCCGCAGGATCCCGAGGCCAAGCTCAAGTCCAAGGTCCAGTACCTCGTCATGGCCGCGGGCCTCGGGATCGTGCTCAGCCTGGTGGCGACCTTCTTCGCGGAGGCCCGCAGCCGCGGCCGCTCCCCGAGGAAGCACCGTCAGGATCCGGACACCGAGCGGACCGAGCCCGCCCCCGAGCCTGTCCCCACGCCCGCCCCCCGGTCCGCCCCGGCGGCGGCCGGCCCCCGCCGCCCGGCCGACCTGGCCGGGCACCTCACGGACGGGCTGCTGACCGGCACCGACGCCCAGGACACCCCTGACCCGCACGCCGCCCCCGAGCGCGACCGGGCCGACGGCGACCGGGAACAGCAGCCCGACCAGCCCACCGTCCAGCTGCCCGTGCTGCCCGCCGCCGAGCGCCGCCCCACCAAGCGGCCGCCGTCGTGGGTGAAGTGACAAGGAGCCCCTCGATGGAGTCCGCACCCGCCGAGGGCGAGGCGTCCCTGGGGACCAAGGTCCGCTCGGCGACCCGGTGGAGCCTCGTCAACACCATGGTGATGCGGCTCGGCAACTTCGCCACCGGCATCTTCCTGGTCCGCTACGTGCTCGACCCCGCCGCCTGGGGCGTCTACGGCGTCGCCCAGACGGTCCTCATGGTCCTGCTCGCCGCCAACGAACTGGGCGTCACCCTCGCCGTCGTCCGCTGGGACGGCGACGTACGGCGGTTCGCGCCGACCGTGCTCACCCTCGGCGCGCTCTCCAGCGGCCTGCTCTACCTGGTGCTCTTCGTCTCGGCACCGGCCGTCGCCACCCTGCTGGGCTCCGGCGAGGCCACCGCCGTGCTGCGCGTGATGTGCCTGTGCCTGGTGCTCGACGGACTGTCCCAGGTCCCCGCGGGCGTGCTCACCCGGGAGTTCCGGCAGGGCCGCCGGATGGCCATCGACGCCCTCAACTTCGTCGTCAGCACCTCCGTGACCCTGATCCTCGCCCTGCGCGGCTGGGGCGCCATGAGCTTCGCCTGCGGCGCCGTCGCCGGCAACGTGGTGGCGCTCGCCGGCTGCGCCGTGGCCGCCCCCGGCATGCTGCGGTTCGGCTGGGACAAGGAGCAGGCCCGGGCGCTGCTCCGCTTCGGCCTGCCGCTCGCCGGCGCCAGCCTGCTCTCGCTCGCCGTGGTCAACGCCGACGCCATGATCGTCGGCGCGGTCCTCGGCAACATCGCCCTCGGCTTCTACATGCTCGCCTTCAACATGGCCGGCTGGCCCGTCCGCGTCATCTCCGAGACCGCCCGCCGGGTCTCCTTCGCGGGATTCTCGCGCCTCGCCGACGACCCGAAGGCCCTCTCCGCCGGCTTCGCCCGCGCCCTCGGCGTCCTCATGGCCGCCACCGTCCCGGCCTGCGTCCTGCTGGGCGCGCTCGCCGGCCCCCTGGTCGAGCTCGTCTACGGCGCCACGTGGCGGCCCGCCGCCGAGGCGCTGCCCTGGCTGATGGCCCTCGGCCTCGCCAGGATCGCCGCCGAGCTCACGTACGACTGCCTGGTGGCGATCGGCCGGCGCCGCTCGCTGCTGCTCATCCAGGGCCTCTGGCTGGTCACCCTGGTCCCCGTGCTGATCCTCGCGGCCCGCGCCGGGGGCATCGACACGGTCGCCGTCGGCCATGTCGTGGTCGCCGGCGTGATCGTGCTGCCCGCCTTCCTCTTCGCCCTGCGGCGCGGCGGCATCGCGGCCCGCGCCCTCGCCCGGGTATGCGTCCGGCCGGTGCTCGGAGGGGCCGTGATGGGCGTCGTCCTGGTCCTGCTGCGGCAGCGCCTCGGCGAGGGGGTGGTGGCCCTGTGCGCCACCAGTGTCATCGGGCTCGTGTGCTACGGGCTGTGCGTGCTGCCCGGCCGCACACTGGTGCGCGGCGCACTCGCCCGGCGCGGCCCGACCCGGGGGGACGAGCGGCCCGTGGCGGACGCCGAGCGCGCCGTCGCCCCCGTACCGGCGCAGAAGCAGCCGGCCGCGCCGGCCCGTGAGCGATGAGGTGAGTCCCCTGGCCCGATCCGGCCGTCGCAAGGTCCTCGGTGCGGCGTTGCTCGCCGCCGTCCTGCTGTTCTCCGTGCTCACCGTCACCGGCCTCGGCCAGCAGGCGCTGTGCCTGGGCGGCGCGGCCCTCTGCGACTCGCGCGCCATCACCGAGCCCGGGGTGACCGACCCGCCCGGGACGCCGCCCGGCACCGCGGACGGCAAGCCGCGCGCACCGAAGGGCTGCGCCGGCCCCAGGGCCTGCGGCTACCCGGACGCGAGCACCACCGGGCCGCGGATCGCGACCCTGACCCCGCAGAGCACCGGCAACGCGTCGATCCGCACCGACGGCACCGTCATCCGGGGCTGGGACATCACCGGCTCCCTCGACATCTACGCGAACAACGTCACCGTCGTCGACAGCCGCATCACCTCGACCAACTGGTGGGGGATCAACCTGCGCCCCGGGTACTCGGGCCTGCGCGTCCTCCACACCACCATCACCGCCGTTCCCGGCAAGGGCCCCAACAACGGCGGTTCGGACTACGCGGTGTCCAACATGAGCACCAGTTCGGTCGAGGTCGGCTTCTGTGACGTCTCCGTCTTCGGCGACGCCCTGTCCATGGGCCAGGGCAACCTGCACGACAACTACGTGCACGACATCACCCCGTTCAAGAACCTCGACGGCGAGTGGCAGCACACCAACGCCGTCATCAGCAACGGCGGCGGCAAGGGCAAGCTGATCATCCGTCACAACACCCTGCTCAACCCGACCCCCGTCGAGAAGGGCGCCTCCGCCGCCATCGGCCTCTTCGCCGACAGCGCGCCCGTCACCAACACCGTCGTCGACGACAACTGGCTGGCCGGCGGCTCCTACACGCTCTACGCGGGCGGCAAGGACTCCACCGGCGTCGAGGTCACCGACAACGTCTTCTCGCCCCGGTACTACCCGGCGGGCGGCCGCTACGGCGCCGTCGCCTACTGGAACCCCACCGGCAAGGGCAACGTGTGGCGCGGCAACCGGATGGCGGACGGGACACCCGTCGTCCCGTCCCCTTCATGATCCGACGACGTCGGCTGATCAGCTGATAAATCCCCACTCTCCGCATAGGGTTGGCCCTGACCCCACCCTCTCCTCGAACCCCAGGTGGTTGATGCGATGTCCGGCATCCGTGCCCTCCGCAATCGTTTCGTCGACGCGCCCGACTCGCTCGGCGAACGATTCCGCGCGGCCCGCTGGGAGCGGTTCCGCAACTGCTTCCCCGGCATCGCCGACATGCGCGTCGTCGACCTCGGTGGCACCGCCGACAACTGGCTGCGCTCGCCGCTGCGGCCCCGTCACGTGCACCTGGTGAACCTGGAGGCACACCCCGCCGAGCTGCCCGACTGGATCAGCGCCGAGATCGCCGACGTCACCGACCCGGCGATCCCGGACTCCCTCGGCCAGTTCGACCTCGTCGTCTCCAACTCGACCATCGAGCACGTCGGCGGGCACGCCCAGCGGCGCCGCTTCGTCACCGCCATCGAGAAGCTGGCCCCGCTGCACTGGGTGCAGACCCCCTACCGCTACTTCCCAGTGGAGCCGCACTTCCTCGCCCCCGGCTTCCAGTTCCTGCCGCTGGCCGCCCAGGCCAAGCTCGTCCGGCACTGGCCGCTCACCCACAGCCGCCCCGGCACCCCCGAGGAGGGCATGGACGCGGTCATCAACATCGAGCTGCTCACCCGCGCCGAGATGACCTACCTCTTCCCCCGGTCCGTGATCCTCAGCGAGCGGGTGGCGGGGCTCACCAAGTCGCTGACGGCCGTCCGCACCCGGCCCTGATGCGCGGCCTGCCGCGCCGGGCCCTGCGCGCGCCCTGGGTGTTGCTGAAGCGGCGCTTCGGGTGGCTCGTCCTGTACGAGCTGCGGAACAAGCTCCTGCTCGCGCCCACCGCGCGCCGGCTGCGTCGCGTCGAGGACGCCGAGACCGCCCGGCTCGCGAAGGTCCTCGGGCGCCGCCCCAGGGCCCGGGTGGCGACCGTCATCGCCACCCACCGGCGCCCCGACGCACTGCTGCGGGCCGTGCGCTCGGCCCTGGAGCAGTCGGTGCGCGACCAGGTCGTCATCGTCGTCGACGACGGCGCCGGGCTGCCCGGACTCCCCGACGACCCCCGCCTCTTCGCCGTTTCGCTGGCCCGGAACACCGGGGTCGCGGGCGTCGTGCGCAACGTGGGCATCCGGCTGACCGACTCGGCGTACGTCGCCTTCCTCGACGACGACAACGTGTGGGAGCCCGACCACCTCCGGGAGGCGCTGGCCGCCCTGGAGGCGGCCGGTGGCCCCGACGGCGTGTACACCGCGCTGCGGCGGGTGCGGCCGGACGGCACCGACATGGACGTCCTGTCGGTGCCGTACGACCGGCGCAGGGCCGCCCACGAGGCCTTCCTCGACACCAACGCCTTCGTCGCCCGGCGGGTCCCCGCCCTGCACTTCAGCCGGCTGCGGCGCACCCCCGAGGTGCTGCCCCGCGAGGACTGGGAGCTGATCCGCCGCTACGGCCGGACGCATCGCGTCGCCCATGTCGCCCGGCCCACCGTGCGCTACCTGGTCAACCCCGGGAGCTTCTACACCTCGTGGCGGGACTGAGGGCCGCCCAGCAGGGCCGCCACGGCGGCGCGCGCGGGCTCCCGCCCCAGCGCCGCCCGGGACAGCTCCCGTAGCAGTACCGCCCCGCGGAAGGCCGCGGCCGCGGCGAGACCGTGCCGGCGCCGGTAGAGCCGCACCCGGTTCACGACCAGGAGCGACCACAGGCGCGGCGACACCCGCGACTCGCCGCCGAGGTGGGTGGCCCGTGCCGCCGGCTCCAACCGGGTACGCAGGCCGCGGTCGCCGGCCCGCAGGCAGTACTCCGTCTCCTCCGAGTAGAGGAAGAAGGACTCGTCCCAGGGTCCGCAGGCCGCCACGCACTCCCGTGACAGCGCCATCAGCGCGCCGGTGGCCCAGTCCGCCGTCGTCGCAGCGGCGTAGGCGGCCGGGGCGGTGACCAGCTCGCTGAGCCGCGGGAAGCGGCCGGCCCTGCGGTTGCCGACGACCGCCTCGCCGAGCGCCCGGCTCAGGCTGGACTCGCGGCGCAGGGAGTGGATGAGGGTCCCGTCCTCCTCGTACAGCAGCGGCACGGAGATCCCGACCGCCGAACCGTCCGGCAGCGGGGTGCCGAGGGCCTCGACCAGGGTGGCGGCGCACCCCTCCGCCATCCGGATGTCGGGGTTGCAGATCAGGACCGCCCGGTAGCCGTCCTCCCAGTCCCCGGCCGCGCGCAGGGCCGCGTTGACCCCGAAGGCGTAGCCGCCGTTGCGGCCGGTCTCCACGACCGTGGCCTCCGGCGCGAGCGCGCGCACCACGGCGACGGTGTCGTCCGAGGAGGCGTTGTCGGCGACCACGAGCCGCCAGTCCAGGCCCTTCATCCCGGCCGGGAGGGAGTCGAGGAATCCGGGCAGCACCTCCGCGCTGTTCCAGGTGACGACGAGGACGGCCACGGGGCCGACCCCGGTGACGAACTGATGTTGCATCAAATCTCCACGAGGCGCTGGGAGTCAGGAGTACGTGGTCGGGGCGGGTGCTGCGCGTCCCCCCGCTCCTCGGGCGACGCCGGCGGCGTGGCGGCCCCGGCCGCCTCGCGCCGTACGAAGCCGAGGCAGCTGCCGCCCGCGCCGAGGAGCAGGAAGAAGACGCCCGCGAACATGGGGAAGCTGAGGGTGTCGAAGGTGGCGCTGATGACCAGGGCGACCGTCGCCGAGGCGAAGAAGGCCTGACCGAGCTCCCGGTCCGACTCCCTCCGGGCGAGCCGCCGGATCGCGCCGCCCTGGTGCACCCCGGTCAGGCCGAGGAGCAGCAGACAGGCCACGCCCAGGGCGCCCAGCTCGGCGACGGTGAGCAGGTACTGGTTGTCGGTGAAGAAGTAGCGCTCCGGGGTGAAGGTGCCGAAGCCCCGGCCGAAGACGGGATCCTGCACGAAGTACTCGTAGATCTTCGGGTACTTGATGGTGCGGGCCTGGGTGCTGCTGTCGGCGTTGTTGAGGCTTCCGGAGAACAGGCCGGTGATGGTGCCGATGAGGCCCGGCACCAGGACCTTGAAGACCGCGACCGAGCCGAAGAGGATGCCGATCGCCGTCCAGCGCCGCTCGGGCTTCCAGCGCGGCACCATCACGAGCGCGACGACCAGGATCCCGATGATCGAGGTCCGCGACACGGTCAGCGGCAGTCCGCCGCCGAGGAGCACCACCGGCGCCCAGCGCCGGTACGCGCGCAGATGCCGGCGGGCCGGGTCGAAGGCGTACCAGATGGCGAACGGCAGCAGGATCGCCAGCATCCCGCTGAACTCCAGCGGATGGGCGGTCAGCGAACGCGGCCGGGTGAAGGAACCACGGTCCATCACGTTGACGCTCGCCGTGCTGGAGCTGAGGCCCGGGATGCGCAGCGAGTCGGCGATGTTGGTGCCCGTGAAGAAGTCGTACAGACCCAGCGCGGCGACCACCGTGCCCATCACGACGAGCCGCCCCATCAGCACGTTCAGCCGCTCGCGGTCCTGGATCCCGGCCGTCGTCAGGACCACGAGCGAGACCCACACCAGGAGCACGATCAACCCCCGGTCGGCCGCCAGGATCTCCTTCTGGCCGCTGATCCGGTCCTGGTTGGCGATGTACGACAGCAGGGTGGCGACGCCGAGCACCAGCATCACCGTCCGCATCGTGCGGGTGCCGGGCGCGGGGGCGATCCGGCCGCTGCACCAGGTCGCCAGGTACCAGAACAGGCCGAGCAGCGCGAAGACGTTCGCCGGAGTGCCGGCTCCGCCCAGCGCGGGCAGCGCCAGGTTGGACGGCAGGAAGAGGGCGAGGGCCAGATAGCCGGTCAGCACGGCGGTGGCGTCCAGCGGCCGGGTGAGCAGCCGCCGCAGCCGGCCCGCCCCGGGCGCGGGCGCCGGGGGAGCGGGGTGCGGGTCCGGCAGGCCCCGCGACCGGCGGCGGGCGCCCGCCCAGGTCTCCACCACGAAGGAGAGCAGGAAGGCGCCCGTGATCCCGAGGACCACGACGGCGGCGACCTTCTGATACCGGGACTTCGGCTGCGAGACCGGCTTCTGCGGCGGCACGATGCGCGCCGACTGCACGTAGTAGCCGTCCGGCACCCGGGCCTGCTTCTGCAGGACCTGGAGCTGCTCGGCCGCGTAGTCCGTGATCTTCCGCGTCTCGTCGAGCACCTTCGCCCGGTCCTCGCCCTTGACCGTCAGCGTGAGCAGCGGCCCCTCGGCCTTGGCGGCGAAGTCGACGCCGTACTCGTCGGTGATCCCCTGCGCCTGCAGCGTCCGCGCCGTCTCCGGCGACTGCAGCGCCCGGATCAGGACGTCGGCGGTGCCGATCAGCGAACCGCTCGCATACGCCAGCGGATTGCCGTAGCTGGGCGCCGGCTTGGCCACGCGACTGGAGTTCAGCAGGGCCAGCTGGCTCTGCGACTCGTACGTCACGGGGACCGTCGTGTACAGATAGCCGCCCGCGACCAGACCGAGCAGGGTCAGCGGCACCATCACGTACCAACGCCTGCACAGCACACGGAAGATCTCGGCGATGCTCACGAACCCTCCCCCGGTTCCTCTCGGTGCTGCCAGTATCGGTGGTGATGAACAGAGACGTGCTGACTCCCGAGGGACTCGCCCGCGTGCTGCTGCGCCGCTGGTACGTCCTCGTCCTCGCCGCGCTCGTCACCGGCGTCGCCTGCTACCCGGCGCTGCGACCCGAGCCGCGTTACCAGAGCTCCGCGGTGCTCGTCGTGAAACCGCCGCGCACCGACAACCAGCCCAACCAGCTGACCAACCTGCAGCCCTCGCTGGCCATGGTCTCCTTCTCGGTGGTCCAGCAGCTCCAGTCGCCCGACGGACGCGCCGAACTGCGCGACGCGGGGGTGCGCGGCACCTATCGCATCACGCCCCGCAACAGCGGCACCAGCGCCACCCCGTACTACTCGATCCCCACCCTGCAGATCGAGGCCGAGCAGTCCGCGCCCGAGGCGGCCGACCGCACGGTGCAGGCGATCATCGGGGTCTACAGCCGGCACCTGAGCGCCCTCCAGGCCTCCCAGGGCGTGCCCGCCGCGACGCTGCTCACCGTCGATCTGGTGAACCGCCCCGGCACCGTCGCCCTGCCCCCCAACCGGTCCCGGGCCTTCGCCGGGGTGGGCGCCCTCGGCACCCTCACGGGCGTCATGTCGGCGCTGTGGGTCGAGCGGTACGCGACGGCACGGCGCCGCGGGCGTACGGACCCGGAGCGGCGGGAGGTCAGTGCGCCGCACCGTGCTCGGTGAGGCGTCCGTCCCGCTCCTCGTAGAGCTCCCCCGTCTCCGGGCACTCCCAGATCCCCGGGCGCTCCGGGTGCTCCGCCAACCGGACGCCCGCCTTGCCGACCCAGCCGGCCCGCCGGGCGGGCACGCCCATCACCAGGGCGAAGTCGGGGACGTCGGAGGTCACCACCGAACCGGCCGCGACCAGGGCCCAGCGTCCGACGGTCACCGGGGCCACGCACACCGAGCGGGCGCCGACGGCGGCGCCGTCGCCGATCCGCACCGCCACCGGCTCCCAGTCGCCGCCGCGCTTGAGCCGGCCCTCCGGGTCCACCGCACGCGGGTTGTGGTCGTTGGTGAGCACCACGGACGGGCCGATGAACACCCCGTCGCCGAGCACCGCGGGCTCGTACACCAGGGCGTAGTTCTGCAGCTTGCAGTTGTCGCCGATGGTCACGCCGGGGCCGACGTACGCCCCCCGGCCCACCACGCAGTTCTCGCCGAGGCGGGCGTCCTCGCGGATCTGGGCGAGCTCCCACACGCTGCTGCCGGAGCCGACGACGGCCTTCTCGTCGACCTGCGCGGTGGGCTGGACCCGGTAGTTCACTGACGTGCCTTTCGTTCGGAGGGTCTCGGGGGAGCGGGCCGGCCGCGGAGCGGCACGTGCTAGATCCCGCGCCGCTTCCACGACTGCCACCAGAACCACTCGCGGGCCCGTTCGGCGACCGCCGACAGGACGAGCGGCTGCAGGTACGGCATGGTGCGGGCGCCGATCCGGCGCCGAAGTCGCAGTGCCCGGTACTCCGGCAGCGTCTCGGCGTCCGGGCGGCAGGCGCGGGCGAACTCCACGAGCTCGTCCACCGGCACGACGTCCGTGCGCCCCCGGTCGTACGCCCGGTAGGCCCGGCGCAGCGCCTGGCGGGCCAGGCGCGTGTCGACCAGGCCGGCGAGCCGCTGCCGCTGCGGGAGCAGATCGCCGCACTTGTCGAGGACGGAGGTGAACGCCACCCGCCGCTGGCGGATGTCGTCGAGCTGGCCTCCGAAGTCCGTGGTGGACATGTTGTCGCCGTGCACGCGGTAGAAGGCCTGGTCCGCCCCGCGGACGTACCCGACGTCCGCGTGGGCGGCCAGCCGCATCCACATCTCGATGTCCCCGGCGTGCGGCAGCTCGGGGTCGTAGCCGCCCACCTTCCGCTGCAGGCTGGTGCGGACGACGACCTCGGGCGAGGTGATGCACCCCGTGCCCTCGCGGAAGCGCCGCTCCAGCCACCAGTGGCCGGGGTAGACCACGGAGCCGGTGCTCCGGGTGCGGGCCGCCGGCAGCGGGCCGCCGTGCCGGAACCGGAGCGGCCGGCCGTAGGCGAAGCCCGCCTCCGGGTGGGCGTCCAGCAGGGCCACGGCCCGCACGAGCGCCCCGGGGACCAGCCTGTCGTCGGCGGACAGCAGGACGACGTAGTCGCCGTCCGCCCACTCCAGGAGGCCCTCGTTGTAGGTGGCGATATGGCCCTTGTTGCGCTCGTGGACCCGCACCTCGATCCTCGGGTCGGAGGCGGCCAGCTTCCTGGCCACGTCCGCCGAGTCGTCGGGGGACGCGTCGTCGATGATCAGTACCCGCACGTCGAGGCCGGGCTGTTCGTCGAGCACGCTGCTCACGCAGTCGGCCAGGAAATGGCCGTACTTGTAGCAGGGGATCACGACGCTGACAGAGCTCATGTGGTGCGTTCCCCGTTTTCGTTCCGTGGATCGGTCGGTCGGAGGGCCGGTCGGTCGTCAGGACCGGGCCGGCCCTCCGTGGATGCGGTCGGCCGCAGGGTCAGTCGGTCGTGAAGACCGGGCCGACCCAGTAGTTGGTGGAGTTGTAGGAGCCGTTCGGGAAGGCGGCCGTAGCACCGTATCTGTAGAGGCCGTTGGCGGAACCGCTCGTGTCGGCGGGCGCCGACAGCGGGTAGTTCAGATACGTGCCCGTGAAGTACGCCGGGTCCGAGGCGTAGTTGCCGTTCGGCGCGTGGTACGAGGCCACGTACGTGGTACCGGCGGTGATGGCCACCGGACTCGCGAAGGTGAGCGTCTGCCAGCCGGTGGCCATCTCGCCCGTGAAGGTGCCGGTGGCCAGCAGGGTGCCGTCGGCGGCCCACAGGCTGCCGGTGTGGCTGCCGGTGTTGGTGGCGCCCTTGTAGAAGGTGACGCCGGTGACCTTGCCGTCGAGCGAGGACCGGAACCGCGTTCCCAGCTCCAGGGAGTTGCCGTCACCGGTCTCCGCGGGCTTCACGGGCACGGTCTGCGCGTTCCAGAGGGTGCAGGGACAGGCCGTCGGCGGCGGGGTCGGGCTCGTGGTGAAGGTCCACGTGACCGGGTCGGCCATCGCGTTGCCCCACAGGTCCGCGGCCTGCACCGAGGCCGTGTAGGTGGTGCCGAGCGCCAGCTGGCTGTTGAGCGTGAAGGCCGCGGTCTTGCCGTCGCCGTCGAGCGTGGCCCGGCCCGGGACGGTCGCGCCGCCGGGGCCCGTCACCGTGAACACCAGGGTGCCGCTGTCGATGCTCTGGTTGAAGGTCGCGGAGAGCGGGGCCGTGATCGACACGCCGGTCGCGCCCGCGGCCGGCGTGCGGCCGGTGACGGTCGGCGGCACGGTGCTGGCCGAACCGGTCTCCAGGACCGCGTCCACCCAGTAGTTGCTGCCCGCGGCCGCCTGGTTCGGGAAGCCGCCGGCGGAGCCGTACCGGTAGACGCCGTTGCCGCCGTCGGTGCCGGACTGCAGCGCCGTCAGCGGGGCGAGCCCGGCGGCCTTGTCGGTGAAGTAGTGCGCGTCGTAGGAGTATCCGCCGTTCGGGGCGAAGTACGAGGCGACGTAGGTGGTGTTGGCCTTCACCGGCACCGGGTTGGCGAACTTCAGCTCCTGCCAGCCGGACGCGGTCTCGTTGGTGAAGGTGCCGGTCGCGAGGAGCTGGCCGGCGGAGGACCACAGGCTGCCCTTGTGGGTACCGGTGTTGGCGCTCGACTTGTAGAAGCGGACGCCGGTGATCGTGCCGGGCACCGAGCTGCGGACCTTCACGCCGAGCTCGACGGAGCTGCCGTCGCCGCCGTTGGGCTTGGCCGGGGCGGCCGTCGCCGGCCAAACGGTGCACGGGCACTGCTGCTGGGCCACGGTGAGCGGAACGTTGGTGACGTTGCCGATGTTGACGCTGTCGTCGACGGCGCGGACCTTCAGCTGGACGGGTCCCTCCGCGATGGGCGTCCACTTGTAGCTCCAGGAGCCGGTGCCCTCGGCCGCCTTCCAGGTGGTGCCGCCGTCGGTGGAGACCTCCACCCGGGCGACCACGCCGCCGCCCGCGTCGGCGGCGGTGCCCGTGACGGTGATCTGACGCAGGGCCGGGACGGAGGCGTTGGCGACCGGGCTGGTGACCGTGACGGCCGGCCCGGTGGTGTCGGTGGAGGAGGAGGCCGTGACGAGTCCGGACTGGAGCGACTTGGGCTGGATGCCCATGTCGGCCAGGACGTTCACGGTGGCCTGCTGCATCCGCTTGTCCTCGGTGACCACGCCGCCGTTGGGGTCGACCGTCGGGACGTTGGTCAGGCCCCAGGACCACTGCACGGTCCCGGTGCCGAACACCAGGGCGTGGGAGGTCTGGTCACGGAAGGCGACGAGGCTGTGCGTCGCGGTGCCGTTGCCGTAGTAGTTGCCCCAGTCGAGCAGGTAGTTGCCGTCGTTGACGTCGACGGTGGTGGAGGAGAGCCGGATCTGGCCGGACGGCCGGGAGGCGTTCTCGACGTCGCTGTCCCACTCGTAGCCGAGGGTGCCCTGCGGGAAGGTGGCGACCTGGTTGCCGGTCAGACCCGCGACCGTCGTGTTGCGCCACAGGCGCATCTTCGCGAAGGCGGCGGGCACGGTGATGGCGTCGTTGCGGGGGCCGTTCACCTGGAACAGCGAGCCGGTGAGGATGTTCTGCGGCCGGTAGGGCTCGCCCTCCTTGGTACTGTCCGGGTCCACCCAGGTGCCCGTCCACACGTTGCTCGGGTCGGCCACGCCGTTGGGCGTCGGGAACTTGAGCTTGGTCTCCTTGTAGCAGACCAGGGTCCGGTTCGCCGTGCCGCTGCCGTCGATGCTCGGCTCGAGGCGGGTCTTCCAGAAGATCTCGTTGCCCGAGAAGTACGTCTGGTGCTGGCCCGCCTTGCGGGCGTTGAGGACGTTGGTGAACTGCTCCTGCGTCCAGTACTCGTCGTGCCCCTGCGACATGAACATCTTGTGGTTCGCGAGCAGGGCGGAGCCGCGGGTGGCCGTGTCCAGACCGGAGACGTAGCTCAGGTCGTAGCCGTTGCGCTCCAGCCACGAGATCATCTCGTACTCGGAGCCGTAGATGCCGTTCTCGCCGCCGATGTCCATCGGGCGGTTGTAACTCACCTTGTACGCACGCCCGTCGGGGGCGGGGCCCTGGCCGTCGTAGAGGTTGGTGCCGCCCCAGTCGTTGTAGGCCTGCCAGGTCTGGTCCGAGGTCTGCACGACGATGTCGGAACGGCTGGCGTCGTTGCGCACGACGAAGGGGTACGGCATGAGGCCGTTGCCGTCGGCCTGGTCGAAGTTGACCACGTAGAGACCGGAGACCGCGTCGCTCGGAACCGTCCAGCTCACGGTGGTGGGCCAGTTGCCGCAGTCCATCAGCCCGGTCGGCTGGTCCTTCACACAGGTGGGACGCTGGGTGAGGTAGGTGGCGGGGTAGCTCTGGGCGGCCTGGGCCTCGGTGGAGACCAGCCGCGCGCCGTCACCGCCGTACCAGCCGAGCCGGTAGATCTTCACGTGGTACGAGGAGGGCGACTGGACCTTGAACTGGAGGGTCTCCCCGGCCTGGAGGCTCATCTTGGTGGGGAATCCCGCGATGTCGCCCCAGGAGCTGCCCGCGAACCAGTCGGACATGGGCGTGCCCGGCTTGGAGTTCTCGCAGACGATGGGATTGCTGCCCGTTCCGCAGGGATCGGCGAGCGCGCTCGCCTCTCCGCCCGGTGGCAAGAAGATCGCTGTCAGCGCCGCGGCCAGGGCGAACACGGCGCCTCTGGCCCGACGGAAGTGGTTTTGCATCGCTGTACCTTTCACGGGCAGTACAGATCCAGGCCGCCCAGCGGCCGGGGTGGGGGAGCAGGCCCTAGTTCAGGGCGTTCACCAGTGCGTCCACGACCTGTCGCTGCTGGTCGTGGGTGATCTGCGGGAACAGCGGCAGCGACAGGATCTCGTCGGCGGCCCGCTCGGCGTGCGGGAAGTCCCCCCGCTCGTGGCCGAGATGCCGGTACGCGGGCGTCAGGTGCACCGGGGCCGGGTAGTGCACACCCGCACCGATGCCGCTCGCGTTGAGCTTGCCCACCACCGCGTCCCGGTCCGCGCCGGGCACGCGCACCACGTACAGGTGCCACACGTGCGCGTTGCCGTCGGCCGTCGTGGGGCGGACCACGCGGCCGGTCCCGGCGAGCGGGGCGAGCAGCTCGTCGTAGCGGGCCGCCGCCGTCCGCCGGGCCTCGTTGCCGGCGCCGAGCCTGCGCAGCTTCGCGCGCAGCACGACGGCCTGCAGACCGTCGAGCCGGCTGTTGAAGCCGGGCACGTCGTGCCGGTACTTGCGGACGCCGCCGTGGTTGGCGACGGACCGCACCAGGGCGGCGGCCTCGGCGTCGTCGGTGAGGACCGCACCCGCGTCCCCGTAGGCGCCGAGGTTCTTGCCCGGGTAGAAACTGGTGGCGGCGATGCCACCGCTGCCCGGGGTACGGCCGTGCCGGCTCGCGCCCTGGCTCTGGGCGGCGTCCTCCACGATCCGGACCCGCGCGGGCAGCTCCCCGGCGAGGGCGGCGACATCGGCGCACTGCCCGTAGAGGTGGACCGGCACCACGGCCTTGGTGGCCCCGCCGACCGCGGCCCGCGCGGCCCGGGGATCGATCAGGAGCGTCTCGGGGTCGCAGTCGACGAGGACCGGGCGGGCGCCGGTCCTGGTGACGGCACCCGCCGTGGCGATGAAGGTGTTCGCGGGCAGGACGACCTCGTCGCCCGCGCCGACACCGCTCGCGCGCAGCGCCAGCTCCAGGGCGTCGGTGCCGTTGGCGACGCCCACGACGTGCGCGACGCCGCCGAACTCGGCGTACTCGCGCTCGAAGGCGTCGACCTCCTCGCCCCCGATGAAGGCGGTGTTCGCGAGGACCCGGTCGAAGCCGACGCGTATCTCCTCGGCGACCTCCGCGTGGGCCGCCTTCAGGTCCACCAGGGGAATCTGGTTCATGAGCCGTTCACTCCTCGTGCCGGGACCGGCAGGTCCCCCTGGACAGTGCTGTCGTCGCCTTCGCGGTGCCGTTCGTCGAGTGCCGGGGCCGGCGCCTCGCGCAGCCGGCGGGCCGGGGAGCCCGCCCACACCTCGCCCGGTGGTACGTCGCCGAGGACCACGGAGCCCATGCCGACCAGCGACCAGTCGCCGATCGCCGTACCCTCGCGGACCAGTGCGCCCGCCCCGAGATACGCGCCCCGGCCGATCCGGGCGCCGCCGCCGAGGCGTACGCCCGAGGCGAGGGTGGCGAAGTCGGCGACCTCGTCGTCGTGGGTGAGGACCGTGTGCGGCATCACCGCGACGTGCCGGCCCACCCGCACGGCCGCGGTGAGCACGGTGTGGGCGAGGAGCACCGTGCCGGGACCGAGCGTGGAGCTCGCGGAGACCACGGCGGCCGGGTGGACCACCGTCGTGTAACGGTGCTCGGGCAGGGCCAACCGCCGCACCACCCGGGCCCGGGAGGCGTAGTCCCGCGGGCTGCCGACGCACACCACGAAGGACGCGTTCGGCAGCTCCGCCGCCCGCTCGGTGCCGCCGAGCACGGGCACGCCGTCGACCTCGACGCCGTGGAGCGCCGGGTCGTCGTCGAGATGGCCCGCCAGGGGCAGGCCGGCGGCGCGGGCGGCCTGCGCGGTCTCCCGCGCGAAGCCGCCGGCGCCGATGATGACGAGCTGGGTCACGGACGCGCCGCCGCTTCCCGCAGCACGGCGACCACGTGGTCCTGCTGCTGCTCGGTCATGGTGTGGAACAGCGGCAGGATCAGCGAGTCGCGGCTGATCCGCTCGGTGACCGGCAGGGCCGCGGCGGGGTGCCCCTCGTAGGCGGGTTCGAGGTGGCTCGCCATGATGCCGCGGCGGGCCGAGACCCCGGCCTCGGCGAGCGTCGCCAGCAGCTCGTCCCGGCCCACCGGGAAGTCCTCGCCGAGCAGCACCCAGTACGACTGGAAGTTGCTCTCGCCGTGCGCCGGGTCCCGCACCGGCTCCAGGCCCGGCACGTCGGCGAGCAACGCGGCGTAGCGGGCGGCCAGTTCACGGCGCCGGGCCACCATCGCGTCGAGCTTCGCCAGCTGGGCCAGGCCGACAGCGGCCTGGATGTCGGTCATCCGGTAGTTGAACCCGGTCTCCAGGTAGCTCTCCAGGACCGGCTTGCCGCTCGCGTGGCGCTCGGCGGCCGACACGTTCATCCCGTGCTCGCGCAGTCGGCGCAGCCGCGCCGCCCACTCGGCGTCGTCGGTGGTGATCATGCCGCCCTCGCCGGTCGTGAGCAGCTTGCGCGGGTGGAACGACCACGCGGCGAGCAGGGCGCCACGCCCGACGGACCGGCCGGCGACGGTCGAGCCGATCGCGCAGGCCGCGTCCTCCACCAGCGGCAGCCCCCAGGCCACGCAGGCCTCCCGCAACTCCTCCACGTCCGCGGGCACCCCGCCCTGGTGGACGACCAGGACGCCCTTGGTGCGCCGGGTGCGGACGGCGTCCACCGTGGCCGCGGTCAGATTTCCGGTGGCGAGGTCGACATCGGCGAAGACCGGCTCGGCGCCCACGTACCGCACGGCGTTGGCGGTGGCGATGAAGGACAGCGACGGCACCACGACCTCGTCGCCCGGGCCGATCCCGAGCGCGACGAGCGCCAGGTGCAGGGCGGTGGTGCAGGAGCTCACGGCCACGCCGTGCCGGGCACCGACCCGGTCCGCGAAGGCCTGCTCGAACGCGGCGACGCGCGGCCCCTGCGCGACCCAGCCGGACCGGACGGCCTCGGCGGCGGCGCTCGCCTCCTCCTCGCCCAGCCACGGCACCATCACGGGGATCCGCACCGGAGCCTGCTCGGCGTCCGTCGCGGTCGCGCCCTTCTCCGCCCGCCACCAGTCGACCAGGTCCTTCAGACCGGTCCGCAGGTCGATCTCGGCCTTGAAGCCGAGCCGCTCCTCGGCCAGCGTGGTGTCGGCCAGCCGCCGGGTGACCCCGTTGACCGCGCGCGCCGGGCCGTGCACCGGCTCCAGATCGGAGTCCATGACGTCGAGCAGCGCGTCGGCGAGCTCGCGCAGCGAGGTCTCCGTGGCACTCGCCACGTTGAACACCTCGTCGGTCAGATCCGAGCGGGCCGCCAGGATGTTGGCGCGCGCGATGTCGCGGACGTCCACGAAGTCCATCGTCTGCGTGCCGTCGCCGAGGATCAGCGGCGGCTCGCCCGAGGCGATCCGCTCCATCCAGCGGATCAGCACCTCGGTGTACAGCCCGTGGATGTCCATCCGCGGCCCGTAGACGTTGAAGTAGCGCAGGGCCACGTAGTCCAGGCCGTACATGGCGTGGAAGCTGCGCAGCATGCCCTCGTTGAAGGCCTTCGCCGCGCCGTAGAACGTGTCGTTGTTGTACGGGTGGTGGCGCTCGTCGGTCGGGAACGACTCGGCCAGGCCGTACACGGAGGCCGAGGACGAGGCGATCACCTTGCCCACGCCGGCGGCCGCCGCGGCCTCCAGGACGTTGAAGGTGCCGTCGACCATCACCTCGTTGGCCAGCCGCGGCTCCTCCGCGCACTGGGTGATGCGGATCGCCGCCAGGTGGTAGACGAGATCGGCGCCCTCCGTCACCCGGCGCACGGTCGCCGCGTCCCGGATGTCGCCCTCGACGAGCCGGACCCGGCCGCTCGCCATCGCCCCCGCCAGGTTGGCGCGGCGGCCGCGGACGAAGTTGTCGAGCACGACGACCTCGCGCGCACCCCCCTCGACCAGCAGGTCCGTCACATGGGAGCCGATGGTGCCGGCACCGCCGGTGACCAGGATCCGCTTGTCCCGAATGTCGCTCAACGCCGTTCTCCCACCGCTTCGTTCGCGTTCTTCAGGGACCGGTCGGCACCGGTCCGCAGCCCGACGACCGCCCCGCGGAACTCCAGGCTCCGCGAGGCCGCCTCCAGAATGTCCAGGACCCGCAGGCCCGCCCGCCCGTCGGTCAGCGGGGCCCGGCCCTCGGTGATCGCCGCCGCGAACTCGTCGACCATGCTGCGCAGCGCCTCCTTCTCGCCGATCGCGGGGGCGACCATGTCGCCGCTCCGGTACGAGATGAGGGCCTCGCGGCGCTCGTCCGCGCCCAGGTCCTGCGGCGTCGCCAGGTCCACGCCACGGTCGAAGACCGCGACGCGCTGCGCCGGGTTCAGGTCGTCCCAGACCAGGGTGCGCTTCGCGCCGCCGACCATGGTGGTGCGCACCTTGGTGGGCGAGAGCCAGTTGACGTGCACGTGGGCGATGGCACCGGTGTTGAGCTGCAGGGTGAGGTACGTGATGCAGTCCTGTCCCGCGCCGATCGGGTCCGCGCCGTGCGCGGCGACCGCCACCGGCTCCACGTGCTCGGGCAGGATGAAGTCGAGGATGGACAGGTCGTGCGGGGCGAGGTCCCACAGCACGTCGATGTCCTTCTGCACCAGACCGAGGTTGATCCGCACCGAGTCCACGTAGTGGATGTCGCCGAGCGCGCCCTCGTGCACCAGCTCGCGGATCTTGGCCACGGCCGGCGTGTAGCAGTAGGTGTGGTCGCACATCAGGGTCAGGCCGCGCTCCTCGGCCTCGGCGACCAGGCGCGCCCCGTCGGCGTAGGTGGTGGCGAGCGGCTTCTCGACGAGGACGTGCTTGCCGGCGCGCAGCGCGGCGAGCGCCACGTCGAGGTGGGTGCCGGCCGGAGTGGCGACGGCGACGGCGTCCACCTCGGGGTCGGCCAGGACCGCCGCGTAGTCGGCGGTGGCCTGGACGGTGGAGTATCCGCCGAGGACCCGCTGGGCCCGCGTGACGTCGAGGTCGCACAGCCAGCGCAGCCGGAAACGGTCGCTGGACTGGAAGTTGCGCACGAGGTTGGGGCCCCAGTAGCCGGCGCCTATGACGGCGACTCCCAGTCGCTCGTCGGGTCGGTCGGCGTCGTTCAACGTGTTCCCCTCCAGGTCGGTGCCCAGGTCGGTGGGCTGGTGTGTGCGCATGTCAGTAGGCACCCGTGCCGCGCAGGACGGCGGGACCGGTGCGGAGCAGGATCACCGCGTCGAGGCCGAGCGACCAGTTGTCGACGTACGCCAGGTCGAGCCGTACGGCCTCGTCCCACGGCAGGTCGGAGCGGCCGCTGACCTGCCACAGGCCGGTCAGCCCGGGCTTCACGAGCAGGCGGCGGCGGACCTCGTGGCTGTAGCCGGCGACCTCCTCCGGCAGCGGGGGACGCGGCCCGATCAGCGACATCCGGCCGCTCAGCACGTTGATCAGCTGCGGCAGTTCGTCCAGCGAGTAGCGGCGCAGCGTGGCGCCCACCTTGGTCACCCGCGGGTCCTCGCGGACCTTGAAGAGCAACCCGTCGCTGTTGTGGTTGGCGTCCGCGAGCTCCGCTCGCAGGGCCTCCGCGTCGGGCCGCATCGTACGGAACTTCAGCATGGTGAACTGCTTGCCGTGCAGGCCCACCCGCACCTGCCGGAAGAACGCCGGGCCCTGGCTGCCGAGCCGCACCATCACCGCGACCACGCACATCAGCGGTGCCAGCAGCACCAGCAGCACCGCGGCGATCAGCCGCTCGGCCAGCTCCTTGGGGAGCCGGGCGACCCGGGACAGCCGGGGCGCCCGGACGTGGATCAGCGGCACGCCGCCGACCGGCCGGACCTCCAGGCGCGCGGCGGCCACGTCGCCGAAACCCGGGGCGAGCAGGAAGTCGCCCCCGGCGGCGGCCGTGCTCCAGGAGAGCCGGCGCATCAGGACCGCGTCGATCTCCGGGGTCGGCAGCACCACCACGGCCGTGGAGCCGCGGAAGGTCCTGATGGCGCCCGGGACTTCGTCGACACCGCCGAGCACCGGCACCCCGAGGGCGTCGACCTCCTTGGCGTTCACCGGATCCGTCAGGCACACGCCGGCGATGTCCATGCCCTGGAGCACGGCCGCGGCGGGCGCCCCGGGTCGTCCGTCGCGCAGCAGCGCGGTGAGCAGTTCGGCGACACCGGCCGCGGGCCCGACGAGCACCGCGGTCGTACGGTTCTGGCCCCGCGCCCAGTCGCGGCGCAGCCACTGCCGCAGTGCGAACCGGGCCGTCAGGGACAGGACGGCGGCCACCGGGGCCGCCAGGATCATCTCGTGCAGCAGGTCGAGATCCCGGGCGATCCCCCAGCCGAGCCCGGCGGCCAGGGCGGGCAGCACCAGCGCTCCGCGCAGCACGCGGCGGTATACCTCCGACCCCGAGCCGAGCGAGCCGCGTGCGTGCGCCCGGTGGGCGTACAGCGCGGCCACCCAGGCCGGCGGCAGGCCGAGGACGACCGGCCAGTGGCCGCCCGCCCGCAGCACCAGCAGTGCGGCGGCGACGGCCGCGGCGGCGTCCGCGGCCAGCAGCACGATCTGGTGTCTCCTCCGCCACCACAGGCGGTGGACGTCGAAGTGTGTGGATTCGACACGATGCCGCTCATGCGTGACCGGCAGGACGGTCATCCATTCCCCCCAAGGGCGCTTCGCGCGCACCCCGTTGAACCCTCGCGGCCTCTCCCCCCGATTCGCCCGTGAGCGCACGACTCATGGGCAGGGGAAGGGCGGCGACGGTCGACGAGGGTACGCGGCTCTTCCGCCTGACAAATCGGTGCGGACCGAGGTCGCAAGTCTCCCCAGCCACGGCCGGGGTCCGCACAGGACGCAGAATCCGCCCGGGACACGATGTGTTCGCGACCGAGCGGATCCGGCAGCGCTCAATCTAGACCAACTGGGGCAGGTCATCCAGGAGTTGTGTGAAACTCCTACCGATAGTTGAAGGAACTGTAAGAGTGGGACGGGTTGGTCATACTGTCCCTGTGCCCAGCATCGTGATCCCCGCCCACAACGAGGAACGCACCCTCGGGCGTCTTCTGGACGGTCTCCTGGACGGCTCCTCCGACGAGGAGTTCGACATCCTGGTCGTGTGCAACGGCTGTACGGACGCCACCGCCGACGTCGCCGCCGCGCGCGGCCCGAGGGTCCGGGTGGTCGAGACCCCCGTCCCCTCCAAACACCAGGCCCTACGCCTCGGCGACGAGCACGCCCACGGCTTCCCGCGGATCTACGTGGACGCCGACGTGGAGCTCGGCGCCGCCGACGTACGGGCCCTCACCGACGCGCTCGCCGGCCCGGACGGCGTCCTGGCCGCCGCGCCCGAGCGGGAGCTCCCCATGACCGGGTGCTCCTGGCGGGTCCGGGCGTACTACCGGGTGTGGCAGCGGCTCCCCGCCGTACGGGACGGCCTCTTCGGGCGCGGCGTGATCGCCATGTCCGGCGAGGGCCACGCCCGCATCGCCGCCCTGCCGCCCCTGATGGCCGACGACCTGGCCGCCTCGCTCGCCTTCGGCCCGGCCGAACGCGCCGTGGTCCCGAGCGCCCGGGTCGTGGTCCGCCCGCCCCGCACCTGGGCCGACCTCATCCGCCGCCGCGTCCGCGCGGCCACCTCGACGGCCCAACTGGAGGACCACCAGCGACGGTCGGGCCCCGCCGGGGGCGCGGGCTCGGCCGGCGCCGGCGGTTCGGCCGCCGTCGCCGGTTCGGCCGGGGCCGACGGGCCGACAGGGGTCACCGGATCGCCTGGGGCTGACGGGCTGACAGGGGTCACCGGATCGCCCGGGGTCGCGGAATCCGTTCGGACCGCGGAATCCGTCCGGGCCGCGGGATCCGCCCGGGCCGCGGGATCCGCCCGGGCCGCGGAATCCGCCCGGGCCGCGGGATCCGCCCGGACCACGGAATGCGTCGACGGGACGGGATCCGCCCCGGCCGCGGAATCCCACCGGGCCGCGGGGCCCGTTCCGGCCGCGGCACCCGCGGCGGCCGCCGCGCCGCCCTCGGCCCGTACCGGCCTCGGTGACCTGCGGGCGATCCTCCGGGCCGAACCGGCCCTGCTGCCCGCGATGCTCGTCTTCCTCACGGCCGCGCTCGCCGCCCGCCGGGGCGCACGCCGGGCCATCCGGAAGCGCGACTTCGACACCTGGCTCAGGGACGAGAGCAGCCGCCAGGACTGAGCGCCCCTCCCGTGTCCCCGTACCCCGGAGCGTGCGCCGCGTGCACCGGGGGATCCGGCCGTTCCCGCCCGAAGGTGATCATCGACGCCTAGGCTGCTCATGATCACCCCAGAGGAGGGTCATTCCATGACGAACCGGATTCCAGGGCGGCGTTCCGCCCGCCTGGCGGCGGCGCTCGCCGTCTGCGCCGCCTGGATCGCCGTCACCCCGGCGGCCGGGGCCGACGAGCCGGTGCCCGCCTGGCAGCCCGCCGCCGGACCGCTCACCCCCGCGAGCCGGTTCTACGTGGACCCCGACAGCGGGGCCGCCCGGCAGGCGCTCGTCGACCGGGCGGCCGGCGACACCGAGAACGCGGCGCTGATGACCGCGCTCGCCGGCCTTCCGCAGGCCGAGTGGTTCACCGGCGGCACTCCCGACCAGGTCCACGACGACGCGGCGGACCTCGTGGTCCGGGCCCGCACCGCCGGGCAGCTGCCCGTGCTCGTCGCGTACAACGTGCCCGGCCGCGACTGCGGGCTCTACTCCAGCGGCGGCGCGGCCGACTCCGCCGCGTACCGCGCGTGGATCGGCGCCCTCGCCGACGGAATCGGCGACCGGCCCGCCGTCGTGATCCTGGAGCCGGACGGCCTCGCCGCCCTGCCCAAGGACTGCGCCGGTTCCGTCGATCCGACCGGCACCCTCTCCGCCGCCCGGATCGCCGACCTCGGCTTCGCCGTGACCACCCTCAAGGCCCATACCGGTACCGCCGTCTACCTCGACGCCGGCAACAGCCAGTGGCGGGCCGTCGGCGACATCGCCCAGCGCCTGATCGACGCCGGAGCCGCCCGCGCCGACGGCTTCGCCCTCAACGTCTCCAACTTCCAGCCCACCGAGCAGCTCGAGCAGTACGGCACCTGGGTGGCCAAGTGCGTCCGGTTCGCCACCGAGGGACCCGACTGGGCCCGCGGCCACACCGACTGGTGCGCCAACCAGTACTACTCCGCCGCCGCGCCCAACGACGGCGGGCCCGGCAACGCCGTCTCCGCCGACGACCCGAGCACCTGGCACTGGACCGACGCCTGGTACGACCAGGCCGTCGGCCAACCGGCCACCACCGAGCTGCTCCACTTCGTCGTCGACACCAGCCGCAACGGCCGCGGCCCGTGGAAGCCCGCCCCCGGTACCTACGGCGACCCCGAGACCTGGTGCAACCCGCCCGGCCGCGGCATCGGCGCCCGCCCGACCGCCGACACCGGCGTGCCCCTCGTCGACGCCTATCTGTACGTGAAGACGATCGGCGAGTCCGACGGCAGTTGTGCCCGCGGCACCGGAGGCGCCGTCGACCCCGAGTACGGCGTCGTCGACCCGCCCGCCGGAGGCTGGTGGCCCGGTCTCGCGCACGGGCTCGCCCGCGAGGCCCGGCCGGCTCTGCTGCCCTGACCCTCGACGCGGAGCCCGGTCGTGGGCGATGATCGCGCCCGCACCACGCCATCCCCCACACTTCACACCCCCCAACGGGAGGACGTTGATGGCACGCCGCACATCCCGCGGCCTGATAGCCGCGGCCACCGCCACCGTGGCGCTGATCGCCCCGGCCGGAGCCGCCTCGGCGACGGGGCAGGCCCCCGCCGCGGCCGGCCCGCAGGCCCGCATCTTCATGGTCAACCCCGTGCAGTCCTCGGGCGACCAGTCGCTCACCGACGGCAAGGACTCCGCCAGCGCGGTGCCCGCCACCGCGTACACGACCGCCGTGCTCCGCAACCTCGACGGCAGCGGAGGCCTCTCCGGCCGCTGGGCCTACGTCAGGTCCGACACCGGCGGGTCGGCGAAGACCGCCTCGGCGACCGCGTACGACCGGCGCGACGACCAGTTCGAGCAGGTCATGGCCTACTTCTGGGTCAACCAGGCCCAGGAGTACCTGCAGGGCCTCGGTTTCGGCAGCGAGCTGCCCGGCGCCAACGACCGGCAGCAGCCCGTCCGCATCAACCAGTGGGGCGCGGACAACTCCTTCTTCACCGACAAGAAGGACGAGATCCGCTTCGGCAAGGGCGGCGTCGACGACGCCGAGGACGCCGAGGTCATCGTCCACGAGTACGGGCACGCCGTGCACGAGGCCCAGGTGCCCGGCTTCGGCAGTTCGCCCGAGGCCGGCGCCATCGGTGAGGCCTTCGGCGACTACCTGGCCGTCGAGGTCGGCACCGACGCGGCCGCCCGCCACGGCTGGCCCGTGAGGACCGCCCCGGCCTGCGTCGCCGACTGGGACTCCGTCCCGTACAGCACCGCCCCGCACTGCCTGCGCCGGGTCGACGGCGACAAGGTGTACGCCGACCGGGTAGGCGAGGTGCACGCGGACGGCGAGATCTGGTCCCGGGCGCTGTGGGACATCCGCGGCGCGCTCGGCGCCCGGACCGCCGACCGGATCATCGTGAACGCGCAGTTCGGCTTCGCCCCCGACACCTCCTTCTCGGACGCGGCGGCGAAGACGGTCGCGACGGCGCGCGCCATGTACGGCCAGAGCGCGGCGGACGCCGTCCGCGCGGCCTTCCAGGCCCGCGGGATCCCCGGCGTCTAGGCACCCGACACGGACCGCCCTCCGCGGCGGAACGTCACGACCGGCCCCGGGCACCTCGCCCGGGGCCGGTCGCGTGCGGGGGCCGTTGCCCCCGGGGTGCGGAGGCCGGGGTGCGGAGGCCGGGGGGTGCGGATGCCTGAAGGCGCGGAAACCTGAGGGCGCGGATACCGGGCGGTGCGGATGCCTGAAGGCGCGGAAACCTGAGGGTGCGGATGCCTGAAGGCGCGGATGCCGGGCGTTGAGACGCCTGTGGGGTGAGACGCCTGTGGGGTGAGAGACGCCCGTGGGGTGAGAGACGCCCGTGGGGTGAGAAGCGCCCGTGGGGTGAGACGCCCGTGGGGTGCGGAGGCGGCCCACCTCGCCGTGCGTCACCTCCCGTCCCCGCGACGGGAGGCGAGCGACGGGACACGATGCTGGAATGGGAGCGGCGGCGGGCCCGCGCGCCCGGGGCCGCGCCTCGCGCGCCGGCTCCCGCCCCGGAGGGCGACCGGCCGCCGCTCCGTCGGACCTGAGGGAGACCCATGTCGAGCACGCGTTCCCCCACCTCCGCGCCCGGCCGCGACGCCGACTACTCCGGCGGTGTCTACGGTTCGATGCTCGCGGCCTCCGTCGTCATCGGCGCGGGAACCCTCGGCGACTTCCCGCGCGCGGAACTGGTGGTGCTGCTCCTGCTCACCGGAGTGGTCTTCTGGGCGGCCCACGTGCACGCCGAACTGTTCGGGACGCGGCTGGTGGAACGGACCGTGGACCGCACGGCCGTCCTGCACGCCTGCCGGGAGGAGTGGCCCATCGTCAAGGCCGCCGTCCCGCCGGCCGTCGCCGTCGCGATCAGCCCGCTCGTGGGCCTGGACATCGAGGGGACCCTCTGGCTGGCGGTCTGCGTGGCCGTGGTCGGCCAGATCGGCTGGTCCGTGGCCGCCGCACGGCGGGCCGGTGCCACCCCCCGGCTGATGGCGGTCACCGCGGCAGTCAACCTGCTGCTCGGCATGCTCATCATCTCGTTCAAGATCGTCCTGAAGCACTGACCCGACCGCCCCGGCGCCACCGCCTCACCCGCGGCGGGTGAGGCAGTGGACGGGATCCGGGCGAACGCTCGAAGGGACGGAACTCCGTGCGCTCCACGGCTCGCCGCGGGGAACGGCCCGTCCGTACGAGAGGAGGAGCCATGACCACGCCACGTGATCCGGCATCCGGTGCCGGACCCGGACCCGGACCCGGACTCGGACCGGCGGCCGGCGGGGCGGACCCGTACGGCTCGCCCGACCCCGCGGAGCAGCTGGCCCGCCTGGGCCGTTCGTGGACCTGGGTGCTGGGTGCGGCGATCGCCACGCTCGTGCCGGGCATCCTGGCCCTCGTCTGGCCGGACGTGACTTTGCACGTGCTGGCCGTGCTCCTCGGCCTGTACCTGCTGGTGATCGGCGGCTTCCGGTTCGTCGCCGTCTTCGGCAGGGAGGAGGCCGGCGAGCGGGTCGCGGGCCTGCTGGTGGCCCTGCTCTTCGTCCTGGGCGGGGTGCTGTGCCTCCGCAATCCGCTGCAGACCATCGCCGCGCTCTCGCTGATCGTCGGCGGGGTCTGGCTGGTGTCCGGCATCCTGGGTTTCTACGCGGCCGTCGCCACCAAGGGCATGCCGTACCGCGGCTTCGCCATGGTCGTCGCCGTCCTCGGCATCACCGCGGGGATCGTCGTCCTCGCCCTCCCCACGGAGTCCGCCCAGGTACTCACCCGGCTGCTCGGTCTGTGGCTGGTCCTGCTCGGCGCGGCCGAGGTCGTGCTCGCCCTGGCCTGGCGGTCCGCGCTGCGCCGGGCGGGCATTCCCGGCCGGCCAGGACCCGACCGCCCGGCCTGACACCGGCCTGACACCACCGGGCCACCCGGCGCCCGACGTCACGGCGCCGCGGGAGTGAGCGCCGCCAGCGGGATGCGACGGAAGACGACGGTCTCGTACGGGGTGCGCGCCCCCGTCCCGTAGAGCACGCCGATCGTCCGCGCGCGCGGAGGGTCGCCCGCCGCGTGGACGGACCCGGTGGGGCAGGGCTCAGCTGTCAAAACCGAGGCCCGCGCGGTCGAGGGCGCGCAGCCACAGGTTGCGGCGGCCCTCGTGCGCGTCGGCACGGGCGAGCGCCCACTGGGTGAGGCCGATGCCGACGGAGCGCACCGGCTCCGGCGGGAACGGCAGCGGCTTGCGGCGCACCAGGTCGAGCGAGGTGCGCTCGGTGCGCTCCCCGGCGAGCAGGTCGAGCATCACCTCCGCGCCGAAGCGCGTCGCGCCCACGCCGAGGCCGGTGTAGCCGGCCGCGTACGCCACCCGGCCGCGGTGGCTGGTGTCGAAGAAGACGCAGAACCGCGTGCTGGTGTCGATCGCGCCGCCCCACGCGTGGCTGAAGCGGAGGCCACTGAGCTGCGGGAAGGCCTCGAAGAAGTGCCGGGCGAGGGTGGCGAAGGTCGCGGGGCGCTGGTCGCGCTCGGCCCGTACGCCACCGCCGAAGCGGTACACGGCGTCGAAGCCGCCCCACAGGATGCGGTTGTCGGCGGTGAGCCGGACGTAGTGGAAGCGGTTGGCGCAGTCGGCGAAGCCCTGCCTGTTCCGCCAGCCCACGGAGGCGAGTTGGGCGTCCGTCAGCGGCTCGGTCATCAGCGCGTAGTCGTAGACGGGAACGGTGTACGGGCGGTGCCGGCGCAGCAGTGAGGGATACGCGTTCGTGGCGAGCGCGACGCGCCGGGCGCGCACCCGGCCGTACGGGGTGGTCACCGCGATCCGGGCACCGTCCTCGGTCAGCGCGGAGCCCGGCGTGTGCTCGTACACCCGGACGTCGAGCTCCTGACAGGCCCGCTTCAGGCCCCAGGCGAGCCGGGCCGGGTTGACCATGGCCACCCCGTCCCTGTTCCAGAGGCCGCCGAGGAAGGTCGGGGAGTCGATCTCGGCGCGCACGGCCGCCTCGTCGAGCAGGGTGACGTCCGCGCCGTACCGCGCGGCGGCCTCGGCCTCCTCCGTCAGGCCGGCCAGCTGGTAGGGCTCGGTCGCGACGACCAGGGAGCCGGTGCGCTCCCAGTCGCAGTCGATGCCGTGCCGTTCGATAGTGGCGTCGATGCCTTCGAGGTTCTCCCGGCCGAGGCGTTCCAGGCGCCCGATCTCGCCGGGCCAGCGGGCCAGCCCGTTGCCGAGGCCGTGGGTGAGACTCGCCTCGCAGAAGCCGCCGTTGCGCCCGGAGGCTGCCGCCCCGACCTCGCCCGCCTCGATGAGCACCACATCGGCGGACGGGTCACGCTCCTTGGCGATCAGCGCGGTCCACAGACCGCTGTACCCGCCGCCGACGACGAGCAGGTCGCAGTCGGTGGGGCCGACGAGGGCCGGGGCGGGGGCGGGCCTGCGGGCGTCGTCCAGCCAGAAGGGGGTGGGCGAGGTGTCCCGGAGCGCGGAGACGGGGTCCATGGGGCGGGGCTCCTTCGGATCGCGGAGGTAGAGGCCTCCGAAGTGCGCCCATGAGATCCGGCGGAGGGAATTTGCGTCAATGGTGTTGTCGTAAGCGCCGGTGGGGGCCGTGCGGGGGCTGGGGCGGGGTCGACCCGCCGGTCAGTTCGCGACGGGGGCGTGCAGGGGTGGGGCGGGGGTCGACCCCCGGTCAGTTCGCGACGGGGCCCTGCGGGGGATGGGGCGGGGGCCGACCCCCGGTCAGTTCGCGACGTGCCGCGCCAGGCGCGCGCCGACCGCGTCCAGCATCAGCTCCAGGGCGAAGGGGTGGCCGCTGTCCCGCATGTCCGCCGCGAGCAGCGGGTACGTCGCCGCCACGTGCGGGTGGGTGTCGGCCGAGAGCTTCCCGTACGCCGCGTGCCAGACCTGCTCGTCGGCCACCCGGGCCGGCTCCGGCAGGGCCAGCGCGGCGGCGTCCAGCGCGGCGAAGGCGAGCGCCTGGTCCACGAAGGCGTGGTAGATCCGTACCGCCTCCGCGTCCGGAAACCCGGCGCGCCGCAGCACGCCGAGGATCGCCTCGACGGCCCGGGTCTCGTGCTCGCGCCCCGTCGTGCGATGCGCGGCGAGCGCCGCCACCTGCGGGTTCGCCAGATAGGCGGCGTGGATGCGCAGGGCGATGTCGCGCAGGTCGGCCCGCCAGTCCCCGGTCGCCCGCCAGTCCCGCTGGGCCCGGCCGACCATCTCGTCGGCGAGGGCGAGGAGCAGGTCGTCGGTGTTGCGGAAGTAGCGGTAGACCGCGCTGGGGTCGGCGCCCAGGGCCGCGCCCAGGCGCCGTACGGACAACGCCTCCGCCCCGTGCTGCCCGACCAGGCGCAGCGCGGTCTCGACGATCACCCGCTCGGAGAGCACGGTGCCCTGCTTGGTGGGGCGGCGGCGCTGCCGCCGGTTCTCCGGAACCACTCGTTCGGCCATGCCGGGACCCTACCGGCGGCAGGCTTACGACAACACCCTTGACCTTTTGCGGACGGCGCCTGTTGCATGGCGCACCTCTACCGGCCCCGAGCCGGCCCCTCACCCTCCAGGAGTACGTACATGAGCACGGCCGACCTGGTCTTCACCGGTGGCCCCGTCTTCACCGGCGACCCCGCCCGCACCCGGGCCACCTCCCTCGCCGTCGTCGGCGAGCGGATCACCGCCGTCGGTCACGACGAGGTGCGCGAGCTCATCGGACCCGGCACCGAGGTCGTCGACCTCACCGGGAAGCTGCTGGTCCCCGGCTTCCAGGACGCCCACATCCACGCGGTGTACGGAGGCGTGGAACTCGCCGAGTGCGACCTGAGCGGCACCACCGGCGTCGACGAATACCTCCGGATCATCCGGGAGTTCGCCGCGACCCACCCCGACAGCGAGTGGATCACCGGCGGCGGCTGGTCCCTGGAGAGCTTCGAAGGCGGCCTGCCCACGCGGCAGTTGCTGGACTCGGTCGTCGCCGACCGGCCCGTCTGCCTGGTCAACCGCGACCACCACGGCTCCTGGGCGAACTCCCGCGCCCTGGAACTCGCCGGCATCACCGCCGACACCCCCGACCCCTCCGATGGGCGCATCGAGCGCGACGCCGACGGGGTGCCGACCGGCGTCCTGCAGGAGGGCGCGGCCGCCCTGGTCTCCAGGATCGTCCCGCCCTGCACCGCGGCCGACCGGCTCGCCGGGCTCCTGCGCGCCCAGTCCCTGCTGCACTCGCTCGGCATCACCGGCTGGCAGGACGCCCTGCTCGGGGAGTTCGGCGGCAAGCCCGACCCCTCCGACGCCTACGTCACCGCCGCCCAGGACGGCACCCTCACCGCGCGGGTCACCGGAGCGCTCTGGTGGGACCGGCTGCGCGGCGCCGAACAGATCCCCGACCTCGTCGCGCGGCGCGAGAAGTCGAGCGTCGGGCGGTTCCGCGCCGGCTCGGTGAAGATCATGCAGGACGGCATCGCCGAGAACTTCACCGCCGCCATGACCAGCCCGTACCTCGACGGGTGCGGCTGCGCCACCGCCAACACCGGGATGAGCTTCGTCGACCCCGAGGCGCTGCGCACCTACGTCACCGAACTCGACGCCCTCGACTTCCAGATCCACTTCCACGCCCTCGGCGACCGGGGCGTACGCGAGGCCCTGGACGCCGTCGAGGCCGCCGTCACGGCCAACGGGCGGCGCGGCAACCGCCATCACCTGGCCCACCTCCAGGTCGTGCACCCCGACGACATCGCCCGCTTCGCCCGGCTCGGGGCACTCGCCAACATCCAGCCGCTGTGGGCGGCGCACGAGCCGCAGATGGACGAGCTGACCATCCCCTTCCTCGGGCCCGAGCGCGCCGCCTGGCAGTACCCCTTCGGCGACCTCGTCCGGGCCGGGGCCACCCTGGTCGCCGGCAGCGACTGGCCGGTCAGCAGCCCCGACCCGCTCGCCGGCATCCACGTCGCGGTCAACCGCGCCGAGCCCGGCGCCACCGACGGCCGGGTCTTCCTGCCCGAGCAGCGGCTCGACCTCACGACCGCCCTCGCCGCGTACACGGCCGGCTCCGCCCACGTCAACGGCCACGACGACGCGGGCAGCCTCCGCCCCGGCCACCTCGCCGACCTCGTCGTCCTCGACCGCGACATCCTCACCGGCCCGCCGGAGCGGATCGCCGAGGCCCGGGTGGAACAGACCTTCGTGGGCGGAGCCAGGGTCTACACGACCTGACGCCGTCCCCCTGCACACGGCGCGCCGTGTGCAGGGGCCCAGGCTCCCCACGTCCGCGCCCGCCCCGCGGGTGGCCGCGCCCCGCACCCCGCTCGCCCCGCGGGGGCGGCGCCAGGGTCTGCACGACCTGACGCCGTCGCCCGCATCCGAGTCACCGACCAGGAGGCCCGCTCTCATGACCGGACGAGGACCGCACCTGGAGCCGGGCGGTGAGCAGCACACCCGGGGGGGTGCTGCCACCGCCTTCCAGGGCGGTGACGAGCAGGGTGATGCCCGCCTCGGCGACATCCGCCGGACGCAGGCTCAGGGTGCTGACCGGCGGGTCCGCGTGGGCGGCCGAGTCGTCCTCGCTGACGCAGACCACCCGCAGGTCCGAGGGCACGCCGCGCCCCAGCCGGCGGGCCGCGTCCATCACGAGCGGCGGGCTGGCCTCGGCGACCACGAACAGGCCGTCGGGCCGCGGCTCGGAGGTGAGGGCCTGTTCGACCGCCCACACCACGGGGCCGTTGCCCGGTTCAGGGACGAGCGTGACCAGTTCCGGCTGGCTCTCCGCGCACCACGCGCGGTAGGCGGCGAGCACCTCGCGGTGGAAGCGGGTCGTGCTGTCGGGCAGGACGAGCGCGGTCCGCCGGGCGCCGCTCGCGCGCAGGTGGTCCAGTGACTCCCGTACCGCCGCGGCGACGTCCAGGTCGACCCAGTGCGCCCCCGGCCGGCCGGCGACCGAGGCGTCGCTGAAGACCGGGATGCGGGCGGCGAGGAAGTCCTCCACCAGGGGGTCGTCCTCGACCGGGTCGGCGACGATCACCGCGTCGAGCGCCAGGTCCGCCCATTCCCGCTGCAGTGTTCCCGCGGGGAGCATCACCAGGGCGTACCCGTGCCGGAGCGCGGCGGACGCCGTCGCACTGGTGAGCCGCGCGAAGTACGGCGAGTCGAGGTACGTCCACGGTTCGCCGGCGAACTCGCCGACCACGTAGCCGATGAGCCGGGCCCGTCCGGCGCGCAACTGCCGCGCGGCGGCGTTGGGCCGGTAGCCCATGCGGCGCGCGGTCTCGATCGCCTTCTCCCGCACCGCGGGGGAGAGGCGGCCGGTGCCGTTGAGCGCGGCCGAGACGGTCGTCTTCGAGAGGCCGGACTCGCGGGCCACGTCGACGAGCCGTACCCGCGCGGCGCCGCCGCCGGGGCTCTCCCCGGCATGCCCTCCAGAGCGTTCACGTGTGGTCACGCCCCGATGCTGCCACCTCGCTGACCATTGCAAAACCGTTCCCGCAAAGCTGTCCGGAAGTCTTGTGCGGGAACGTTCCCGCATCAATACTCGCTCCAATCCCCAGCGCCCGTCACTACACCCGTAAAGGGGTGGGTCTCCTTGCGCACGCCCAGACTCCTCGCCACCCTCGCCTGTACCGCGGCCCTCGCCGTCACGGCCTCCGCCTGCTCCGGCGCCACCCAGCCCGCGGGTGCGGCGGCCGGCTCGTACACCGTCACGCCGCTCTCGCCCGCCGCGAAGGGCGGGCTCCCCCGGATCACCTGGTCGCTGTACGCCGAGCCGTACACCCTCGACTACGCCCAGGCCTACGACTACCCGCCGAACACCGTGCTCGCGAACGTCTGCGAGCAGCTGCTGCGGGTCACCCCCGACCTGAAGGTCGAGCCCGGACTCGCGGTGAAGTGGACGAACCCCGACCCCCTGGTCTGGGTGTACACGCTGCGTTCCGGCGTCACCTTCCACGACGGCACGGTCATGACCGCCGACGACGTCGTCGCCTCCCTCAAGCGCCAGATGGACCCCGCCACCGGCTCGCCGTGGGGATCCGCCTTCAAGAACGTCAAGGCGGTCGAGAAGACCGGGCCCCTGGAGGTCACCCTGCGGCTGACCAAGCCCGACGTCCTCCTCAACGAGCTGATGGCCGCCTCGCCCGGCACCGTTGAGAGCGCCGCCTTCCTCGCCAAGGCGGGCAAGGAGTACGGAGTCCCCGGAGGCAAGGTCAACTGCACCGGTCCCTACGCCCTCGACACGTGGCAGCAGGGCGAGTCCATCACCCTCAAGAAGCACGCCCGCTACTGGGACAAGAAGCTGACGCCCAAGACCGACACGGTCCGCTTCACCTTCGTCGAGGACCCGGCCGCCCGCACCAACACCTTCCTCTCCGGCACCGCCGACGGCGGATACATGGTCCCCTCGTCCTCCTTCGCCCAGCTGCGCGCCACCACCAAGGGCAAGCTCTACTTCGGCCCCAACACCGCCACGTCCAACCTCGCCGTCCTCGACTTCAAGGGCACCCTCGGCGACCTGAAGGTCCGCAAGGCCCTCTCGATGGCCCTGGACCGCCAGAACATCATCAAGGCCGCCGCCGGCGGCATCGGCATCCCCGCCAAGGCCCCCACCGCCCGCGGCGCCTGGGCGCTCCTCCCGGAGCGGACCGAGGGCTACTTCAAGGAACTGGACGAGCCCGTCTACGACGTGGCCGGAGCGAAGCGGCTCGTCGAGGAGGCCGGCGCCACCGGCAAGAAGATCACCCTGGTGACCAGCACCCTCGCCCCCGAGATCAGTGTCGTCGCCAACGCCGTCCAGGCCGCGGGCCGCCAGATCGGGCTCGACGTGACGCTCAAGGCCGTCGCACCCGAGGCGTACAGCAGCATCTTCGTCGACCCGAACGCCCGCAAGGGACTCGATCTGGTCATCACCAGCGGGTACGACAACACCCCCGACCCGCTCGAGTTCTACCAGTACCTGCGCACCGGCGACTTCGGGAACTACGGCAACTGGTCCGACCCGGTCTACGACTCCGCCTTCGACCGCGCCAACGCCGCCGCCGACCCCGGCGCCCGCTCCGACCTCACGCAGGAGCTCCAGAGGATCGCGATGCGCGAGCTCCCGATCATCCCGATCTACGAGGCCCCGTACTCCGTCTTCCTCGGCAGCCGGGTCACCGGCGCGCCCGCGGGCATCGCCCAGCTCTACTACCCCTGGGCCGCGACGATCGGCGCCGCGAACTGATGAACGGCATGCCCCGCTACCTCCTCGGCAGGGTCGCCGGCCTCCTCGGCGTCCTGCTCGTCACGTCCTTCGTCGTCTTCGCGAGCGTCCACCTCGCCCCCGGCGACCCCGTCTCCTTCCTGCTCCACGGGCGTCCCGCCACCCCCGAGACCGTCACCGCGCTCCGTGCCGAGTACCACCTCGACGACCCGCTGGCCGTGCAGTACGCCAAGTGGCTCGGCGGCGTACTGCAGGGTGACTTCGGCCGCTCCGCCCAGTACCACCAGGACGTCTCCACGCTCCTCGGCTCGCGCCTCACCGGCACGGTCCTGCTCGTCGGCTACGCGGCCCTGCTGGTCGCCGTCGGCGGGGTCGCCGCCGGGACGCTCGCCGCGCTGCGGCCCGGAATCGTCGACCGGGCCGTCCTCATCGGCACCGGGATCGCCACCGCGACGCCCTCGTTCGTCAGCGCCATCGGGCTCGTTTCCCTCTTCTCCGTGCACCTCGGCTGGTTCCCCGGCCCCGGCGGCACCCCGGACGGGCTCGGCGACCGGCTCCACCACCTCACCCTGCCGGCCTTCGCCCTCGCGACGACCTTCGCGGGACTCCTCGCCCGCGTCACGCGCTCCGCGATGCTGGACGAACTCGGCCGCGAACACGTCGACGTCGCCCGCGCCCGCGGCGTCGCCGGCCGGACCGTGGTCCGCCGGCACGTCCTCCGCAACAGCCTCGGCCCCGTCGTCACCGTCGGCGGCACCATGCTCGCCGGACTCCTCGTCACCACGTCCATCGTCGAGACCGCCTTCGACGTCCCCGGCCTCGGCTCCCTCCTCGTCCAGTCCGTCACCGCCCAGGACTTCGCCGTCGTCCAGGCCGTCACCCTCCTCAGCGTCGCGGCCTTCGTCCTCGTCAACCTCGCCGTCGACCTGCTGGCGCCCCTCATCGACCCCCGGCTCACCCTCCACGGGGAAGGCACCTCATGACCCTCACCGCACACCCCGGGGCGGCCGACCCCGCGGTCCCGCTGCGCAGGCGCCCCGGCCTGCGCCGCCTGCGGGCCCTCGGCCAGGGCCCGATGTTCACGGCCGCCGTGCTCCTCCTCGTGGCGCTCGTCGCCGTCGCCGCGCTGGCGCCGCTGCTCGCCCCGTACGACCCCGAGGCCATGGACCTGTCCGCCAGCCTCGTCGGCACCGGCGGCGACCACCTGCTCGGCACCGACCAGTCCGGCCGCGACATCCTGTCCCGGCTGCTGCACGGCGCCCGCACCGGACTGCTCGGCCCGCTCCTCGTCGTCGCCGTCTCCACCGTGCTCGGCACCGCCCTCGGTGTGCTGGCCGGCTGGCGCGGCGGCTGGGCCGACGCGGTGCTGTCCCGCTCCATGGACCTGGTCTTCGCCCTGCCCGGCATGCTCCTCGCGATCATGCTCGTGGCGGTGCTCGGCTCCGGCATGACCGCACCCGTCATCGCCATGGCCGTGGCGTACACCCCGTACGTCGGCCGTCTCGTCCGGGGCATCGCGCGCCAGGAGAAGGCCCGGCCCTACATCGAGTCGTACCTGGTGCAGGGCTGGTCCGGCTGGACCATCTGCCTGCGCCACCTGCTGCCGAACATCGCGCCGACCGTCCTCGCCCAGTCGGCGATGAACTTCGGCTACGCCCTGATGGACCTGGCCGCCCTGTCCTTCCTCGGCTTCGGCGTGCAGCCGCCGACCGCCGACTGGGGCGCCATGATCAACGAGGGCCAGTCGGCGCTCCAGATGGGCGCGATGCTGCCCGCCCTGGCGCCGTCCTTCTGCATCGTCCTCGCCGTCGTGGCGTTCGGCATCGTCGGCGAGGGCATCGCCGACCGGATCGCGAAGCGGGAGCGCTGACGCATGACCGACCTGCAGAACTCCCCGCGGAACCCCGGACGGTCCGCCGTCGCGTCGCCGGTCCTGGAGATCGACCGGCTCACCCTCCGGCTTCCCGAGGGCCGGGCCGCCCGCCCCCTCCTCGACGGCGTCTCGCTGACCGTCACTCCCGGCGAGACCGTGGGCCTCGTCGGCGAGTCCGGCTCGGGCAAGTCCGTCGCCTGCCGCACCGTCCTCGGCCTGCTCCCCGCCAAGGCCCGTACGACCGGCCAGGTCAGGGTCGGCGGCCGCGACGTCCTCTCCATGGACCGCGGCTCGCTCGCCTCCCTCCGCGCCCGTGAGGTCGCCATGGTCTTCCAGGACCCGCGCGCCTCCGTCAACCCGCTGCGCCGTGTCGGGGACTTCGTCACCGAGGGCCTGCGCGCCGCCGGCACCCCCGCCGCTCGGGCCACCGCCCGTGCCGAGGAACTCCTCGCCGCCGTCGGCATCCGCGACCCGCGCGGCGCCCTGCGCCGCTACCCCCACGAGTTCTCCGGCGGCATGCTCCAGCGCGTCGTCATCGCCGCCGCCCTGGCCGCCGACCCGGCGCTCATCGTCGCCGACGAGCCGACCACCGCGCTCGACGTCACCACCCAGGCCGAGATCATCGCGATCCTCACCCGCCTCCAGGCCGAGCGCGGCACCGGGCTCCTCTTCGTCACGCACGACCTGGAACTCGCCGCCGCCATCTGCGACCGGGTCTACGTCATGTACGCGGGCCGGATCGTCGAGACCCGCTCCACCACCGAGCTCTTCGACCGCCCCCGGCACCCCTACACGGCGGGCCTTCTCTCCTGCACCCCGCGCATCGACGCCGACGCCCCCGCGCCGCGCCCCATCGAGGGCCGCCCGGTCTCCGTCGGCGAGGCGCCGCCCGGCTGCGCCTTCGCCGCCCGCTGCGCACACGCCCAGCCGCGCTGCACCGAGCAGGTGCCCGCGCTCACCGCGTACGGCGACGGGCTCGCCGCCTGTCACCGCGCCGACGAAGGGATACTCCAGTGACCGCGACCCCCGGGCTCGTCGTCGCGGGACTCCGCAAGGAGTACGGCGACCACACCGCCGTCGACGACGTGTCGTTCACCCTCGCCCCCGGCTCCTCCCTGGGCATCGTGGGCGAGTCCGGCAGCGGGAAGACGACCACCGTACGGATGCTCGTCGGCCTCGAACGCGCCGACGCCGGCACGGTCACCCTCGACGGCCGCGACCGCTCGGCCCGCCCCCGTGGCCGGGCCGAGCGGCTCGCCCGGGCGCGCGAGATCCAGATGGTGTTCCAGGACCCGTACCTCTCCCTCGACCCCCGGATCACCGTCGGCGGCTGCGTCGACGAGGTGCTCCGGCTGCACTTCCGGCTCGCCCCCGCCGCGCGCGAGGCCCGGGTCGCCGAACTCCTCGACCAGGTCGGCCTCGGCCCGCGCGAGGCGGCGGCGCTGCCCCGCGGCCTGTCCGGCGGCCAGCGCCAGCGCGTGGCCATCGCCCGGGCGCTCGCTGCCGAGCCGCGGATCCTGGTCCTCGACGAGGCCGTCGCGGCCCTGGACGTCTCCATCCAGGCCCAGATCCTCGAACTCCTCGCCCGGATCCGTCGCGAGGCCGGTGTCGGCTTCCTCTTCGTCACCCACGACCTCGGCGTCGTACGCCACATCACCGACGATCTCGTGGTGCTGCGCCACGGCGCGGTCGTGGAGGCGGGCCCGACGGCGCGGGTGCTCGGCGCCCCCGAACACCCCTACACCCGGCTGCTGTTGGATTCCGTCCCGCGCCGCGGCTGGGACCCGACGCGGATCGGGCGCTCAGCCGGCGTCTGAGACGGCGCGGCCCCCGCGCGGCTCCAGGCGGGTGCCGCCGAACGCCGCACGGAAGCGCTCGCCGTGGGAGACCCTCCTTCGGGCAGCGGCCCTGGCCCCCGAGGACCCCCCGCATCCGGAGCCCTGGCGGCGCTCCGCACCGGTCGCCGCCGCCCTGGCGGCGCTCCGCACCGGTCGCCGCCCCCCTCACCCGACGGCCGGCCGTGGGCGTCACACGCCGAGTGGCGACGCCGGCCTCGACGAGCGCCGGGCCGGCCGGACCCGGCGGGAACCGCCGGACCGGCCCTACGGGCACTTCTCCTCGAACTTCACCGCGGTCAGCGTGATCGGGCGGCCGTCGAGGGTGGTGCCCGCCGCGGGGCTCTGCGCGCACACCTTCCAGTGGGACTCCAGGAGGACCATGCGGTCACCGAGGGCGTCCTTCACGGTGAGGCTCACGTTCGACGGCAGTGCCCCGCGCGCGACCTTCACGGACGTGCCGGCGAAGTCCTGCAGGGCGCCGCCGGGTTCGGTGTCGGGCGGGGTGCCGGTGTCGGTGGCGGGGCAGGTCTCGTCGAGCTTCACCGTGCCGAAGTCCACCCTGACGTCGGTGGGGTGGCTGCCGGGGGCCGGGGTCTGCGAGCAGACCTTCCAGTTGCGGTCGAGGACCTGGGCGCGGCCCCGGCCGAACGCGTCGTGGGAGGTGAGCGTGCGGAAGCCGAGCGACTGGGCCTCGTCCTGGGCGAACTGCAGGCCCTTGCCGGCGAAGTCGGGGAGGCGGGCCTGCTTCCCCGGCTTCCTGCTGCTCGGGGGGTGCGGCGACGTGGACTCCGTGGGCTCCGTCGACGGAGTCGCGGCCGGCGGCCGCGTCGTCGTGCGCGTCGGGGCGGGTGCCTTGCCGTCGGTGTCACCCTCGCCGGCGCCGGCGAGCGCCACCCCGAGCGCGACGAGCAGCGCCACGAGGATCCCGACGGCGAGGGCGATCAGGGCGCCCGGGGACATGCCCCGGCGCGGCGGGGGCCCGTACGGGTCCGGCTGACGGCCCGGGTGGTCGTGACTCACTGCTCTGCCCTCGGCTCGGTTGTCGTGATCACGCAGAGATCGCCGTGAATCCAGCGAGTCTCCCCGGCCGCCGCTCCGGTCAAACGGGCGTCACCGGCGACAGCTCGGGCCGCTTGGCCGTACGGCCGTCGCCGGACGAGCGGCCACGCAGGCGGCGGCCCAGCCAGGGGCCGAGGAAGGTGCCCGCCCAGGCCACCTCCACCCCGACCGCGAGCAGCCCGGTGGCCGGCCGCACTCCCCTCGGCGGCAGCGGACGGGCCCAGGAGTCGTCGCTGCCCGGCAGCCTGAGGGCCTCGGCGACGGCGGCGGCGATCCGGGCGTGGCCGAGCGGGCCGGCGTGCAGGCGGTCCCTGCTCCACAGCCGGGGGTCGGTGACGACCGGGTGGTGGCCGGTCTCGACGACGGTGACGCCGTGCCGCCGGCCGGCCTCCCGGATGCGCTCGTTCATCGCCGCGATCCGGGGCGCGACCGGTCGGGCCGCGGGGATCATGCGGGTGAGGTCGGGGAAGGTGAGGGTGGCGACCCTGGCTCCCTGCCCGGTGAGCGCGACGAACATCGCCTCCAGGTGCCCGGCGGTCTCGTCGGCGTCGAAGCGTGGGCGCAGCAGATCGTTGACGCCGGCGACGACCGTGGCGAGATCGGGCTCCAGCGCCAGGGCGGGTCCGAGCTGCTCCGCCCGCACCTGACCGGCGAGCCGTCCCCGTACGGCCAGATTGGCGTACCGGAGTTCCGGGCTCGACCGTGCGACCAGCTCGGCGAGCCGGTCGGCCCAGCCGCGCAGCCCGCGCCTGTCGTCGCCGTCCCCGACGCCCTCCGTCTGGCTGTCGCCCAGGGCGACGTAGCGCCGGTACGCGGTGGCCGGAGCCCCCGCCCCCTCCGTCGACCCACTCGCCTCGCTCACGCGCCCACCCTCACACTCGCATACTCGATTAGTCGCATTGTTGAGTATAGGCCCGAGGTGGCGGGGCTTCGCGGCGGGCCTTGCCGCGGTCGCTGCCGCTGCCCGCCTTCCGTGCCCGGCGCGATCAGCCCCGTCCCGCAGGCGACGATCACCGCCTGCGCCGCTCCCAGGGGTCAGCCGTTGGCGGGCGCCGTCATCGTCACGCGCCAGAGGCGCCGGGGCAGAGCGCCCTCCTCGAAGGCGTGCACGCCCTGGAGCGTCCAGCCCTCGGCGAGGCGGTCGACCAGTTCGCGGGAGAAGAAGTGGACCGCGAAGCCGCCGTGTTCGTACACGTCGTCGCCGTGCGACAGACCCGTCCCGAAGTGGGCGTCGCCGGTGTGCCGGACGGTGTAGACGAAGGTGCCGCCCGGGCGCAGTGCCCGGCGCACCTCCGTGACGAGCTCCTCGATCCGCCGTGTCGACAGGTCCATGCAGAGCAGCATGTGGGCGAAGACGGCGTCCGTGGACGCGGGCCCGAACGGCAGCGGCTCACGTACGTCCACCACCTGCGTCGCGACCCGGGCGCCGAGCCCCGCGGCCTCGGCGCCCTCGGCGATCCGGCCCAGCCCCACCGGGCTGAAGTCGGTGGCCCGCACCGTGAATCCGCGGCGGGCGAAGTACAGCGCGTCCCGCCCGTGCCCCGCGCCCAGTTCCAGCACGTCCCGGGCGCCGGCCTTCGCGAAGACGTCCGCCGCGTGGAGCGCCGGGTCGGACGGCTCCGCCCCGTACATGGCGGGGTGTGCCTCGTACGTGCGCTGCCAGTGCTCGCGCTGCGCGTCCTGAGCCATCGCTGCCGTTACTCCTTCGGTCGCGTCGTCCCTGCCCGGAACCCGCAGGCTAGCCTGGCGTGGACCGGGCAGGGGGGAACCTGGATGGACGACGACCACGAGCCGGTGTTCAGGAAGAGCCGGTGGGGCACGAACCGTTACACCTGCAATCCGCGCAATCCGATCGGTCTCGCGCTCATCGTCGGCACGCTGGTCCTCACCGGCGTGATGCTCCTCCTCATGGAGAACCGGGCCGGTCCCTTCGCGCCTCCGTCCGGCCCCACCTGGAGCCCTCCGCCGGAGACCTGGCCCGCACCCGCCTGGCCCTCCGCGCCCGCCCCGCCCACGGTCACCACCCCGTAGGCGCGCCGGGGAAGCCTCCGGCGGCCGACGGCGCTCCGCGCGCGTCAGGGCGGTCTTCCCGGGACAGGGGACGCGCAAGGTCCGGATGCATCCGGAGTGCCATGTTCCGGACAACTTGAAGATCATTTTGGCCGGACGCACCTTGTGACGCCCCCTCGGCGGCCCTAGCGTGCCGATGCCGCACCGATCTGCAATGACCCAGGGGGATCCATGTCCGCACCACCCGTGCGACCCGCAGCACCGGCCCGATCCGGGGCCGCCACCGCCATCGGCTGGACGCTCACCGTCGGCCTCAACATCGTGGCGCCCATCGTCACCTTCGGTGCGCTCACCGACCATGGCTGGAGCGACGCCTCCGCGCTGCTCGTCAGCGGCGTCTGGCCGGTTCTCGACACCGTGATCCACCTCGCGTGGCACCGGAAGATAGACGACTTCGCCATCGTCTCGATCTTCTTCATCGCCCTCACGGCCGTCGTCTCACTCGTCGGCGCCGACTCCACCCGGGCCCTGCTCGTCAAGGACTCGGTCGTGACCGGGCTCTTCGGCGTCCTCTGTCTCGCCACCCTGTTCGCGCCCCGGCCGCTGATGTTCTACTTCGGCCGCCGCTTCGCCACCGACGGGACCGCCGCGAGCCACGCCTGGTGGAACGGCCTCTGGCAGTACGAGGGCTTCCGGTCCACGATGCGCCTCATGACGATCGTCTGGGGCGTCGGCTACCTCGCCGAGGCCGTCGTCCGCATCGTCCTCTCCTACGTCCTGACCGTCAGCACGATGGTGGTCGTCAACCCCTTCCTGATCTACGGCACCCTCGGCGTGCTCGTCCTGTGGACCATCCGCACCGGCAAGCGCTCGCGCGCGGAGGGCGAGGCCAGGGCCGCGGCCGCGGCCGGGGCCGCCACCGCGGAGGTCTGAGCGCAGGATCCCGGCTCACGGGGCCGAGCCACGGCGCTCCCGGTCGCACGGGCGGGGGCCCGGGCCTACGGGCCGGGCCCCTTTCGCGTACCGCCGTCCTGACCACCGCCTTGACCACCGCCCCGACCGCCGCCCGACCACCGTCTCGACCACCGCCCCCGACCACCGCCCCGACCGAGCGCGCCCGTTGCCGCGAAGGCGATCACGCGGCCGCCGACACCGGGGGGCGGCGGAGCCGCTGTCAGTGGCGTGCCGTACAACGGGAGGTGGGGAACGAAGTGCGCGGGGGACCTGGTGACGAACACCCATGCGGAGGAGGGCTGCGTCGACCGCGCGCCCTTCGCCGGACGACGGGCCGAACTGGCCCGCCTGGAGTCGCTGTCGGCATCGACGCGCCGCCGCGCGCCGGACGGGCCGACGGCCCTCGACATCACGGGCGAGCCCGGCATCGGCAAGAGCCGCCTCCTCACCGAGTTCGCCGCCCGGGCGCGCCGCGCGGGCCTCACGGTGCTGCACGGCCGTGCCACGACGGACGGTTCTCCGGCCACCCCCTTCCAGGTCTTCGCCGACGCGCTCGCCGACCTGCCGGCGGAGGGGCCGCAGGCCGGGCCGGGCGCGTGTCCGTACCCGGGGCCGTCCGTCACCGGGCAGGTGGAGCCCTTTCCGTACGGCACCGGGACGGGCGAGCACGCGCGCGGGGCGCTGCCGCAGGGCTGGCCGGAGCCGTACGGATCCTTCCGGCGCACCGCCGAACTGCTGGCCGGCGCGGCCGCGACGGGGCTCGTCGTGCTCCTGGACGACCTGCACGCGGCCGACCGCGCCTCGCTCGACCTCCTCGACCACCTGCTGCGGCACCCGGTCGAGGCGCCCGTCCTCCTCGTCCTCGCGCGCCGCGAGGCCCCGGCGCCGCCCGAGCTGGCCGCCGTTCTCACCCGGGGGAGCGAGCGCGGGACGCTGGCGGGAATGGTCCTGGGTCCGCTCGACGAGGAGGAGTGCGCCGTCCGGCTGGCGCCGGGACTTCCCCGGGAGCGGGTGGCCGAGCTCCACGCCGCGGCCGGAGGCAACCCGGCCCACTTCCTCGCCCTGGCGGGAGGGCGCGGCAGCGGAGCCGCCCGTGCGTCCGTGCTCGGCGAACTCGCCCCCCTGGACGCCCTTCCCCGCGCCGTGGTCGACGCCGTCGCTCTCCTCGGCGACGGGGCGCGTACGGACCTGCTGCCCGCTGTGACCGGAGCGGATCAGGACGCGGTCGGCACGGCCGTGCGGGAACTGGTCCGGCTCGACGTCGTGCGCCCGCACCCGGACGGAGGCCTCCTGACGCTGCGTCACCCCGTGCTCGCCGAACTGGTGCGCCGGGCGATGGACCCGCTGCGGCGCCGCGCGTACCACCGGAGGGCGGCAGAGGGACTGGCCGCGGCGGGTGCCCCGGTGACCGAGCGCGCCGCGCACATCGAGCGGTACCTCACGCGCTGGGAGCCGGACGCGGCCGCCGACCTGGTGCGCGCGGCCCAGCTCACCGAGGCCACCGACCCCGCCCTCACCGCCCGCCGCCTCGCCGTCGTGCTCCGGGTCCTGCCGCACACCGCCGCACACGACCCCGAGCGGTTCGAGCTGAAACTGCGCCGCGCCCGGGCCCTCGGCGCCGCCGGCCAGGTCACGGAGAGCCGCGACCTGCTGCACCGGCTGATCGCCCTCTGCGGCCCGTCCGAGACGGGGGCGGGGGGCGAGCCCGGGCAGCCGCCGGCCGACGACCCCGCCGGACCGAGCCACCACCCAGCCCGGTCGGGCCACTGTCCTTCCCCCCAGGGCCCGTACCGGCCCCCGGCCGACCACCATCCTGCGCCGCCCCGCGACGGGGACGACCCCCGGACGGCCGCCGTGCTTCTCTGCGCCTTCACGGAGCGGCACCTCGGGCGCTACCGCGAGGCCGACGCCCTCATCCGGCGTGAGCTGCGGCGGGTGCCGGGGCCCACGTCCGGTCTGCGGCTGAGGCTGGTCGTCGAGTGGGGCTGCCGGGCGCTGTTCGAGACGCGGTTCCCCGAGGTGCGGGGCGAGCTCCGTGCCGTGCTGGCCGACGCCCGGGTCCGGGGGGACGAGGCCGGTGCGGTCGAGGCGCTGACGCTGGCCGCGCTGGGCGAGGCGTACGAGGGGAAGACCGCCGACGGGCAGGCGTACGCGCAGGCGGCGGCCGGGCTCGTCGACGCCATGACCGACGGCGACCTCACCGCGTGCTGCGAGGCCCTGGTGCGGCTCGGCTGGAGCGAGATCTTCCTGGACGACCGGGCCGCGGCCGAACGGCACACGACCCGCGGCATCACGCTGGCCCGCCGGGCCGGTCGCCCCTTCGCGCTGTCCCAACTCCTCCTCTGCGCCGGTTACGTGCACGCGCTGACCGGTCGAGTCGACTCCGCCCTGCGCCTCGCCGACGAGTCCCTCGCCCTCGCGGAGACCCTCGGCGGCGACGAGGTGATCGGCTTCTCACGCGCGATCCGGGCCACGATCCTGCTGTTCGCCCGCCCCGTCGGCGCTCCGGAGGCACTCGCCGCCGCGGAGGAGGCCGCGGCGACCGTGGGCCCCGGCGGAGGCTGGTGGGGCACGCTCGCCCGCAGCCTGCTCGCCACGGCGGTCCCCGTCACCGAGGACCCGCACCGCGTGCGGGACGTCCTCCTCACCGCGGGCGGCGGCCCCGAACTGCCCCGCATCCAGCCGTCCCTGCGCCCGACCTTCCTCGAACTCCTCGTCGCCGCAGCGCTCGCCGTCGGCGATCCGGCCGAGGCCCGTCGCGCCGCCCGGCAGGCCGGGACGGAGGCCGACCGGCTCGGCCTGCCCGTGCAGCGGGCCGCCGCCCTGCGCTGTCGGGCCAGGCTGCACGCCCACATCGGCGAACCGGCGGCCGCGGCACGGCTCTTCGCCGAGGCCGCCCGCGACTACGCCCGCTCGGGGGTGACGCTCCGGGAGGCCCACACCCTGCTCCTCGCCGCGCCCGTGGCCCGGGCGTCCGGCGACCCGGACGGAGCGGCCGCGATGTGGCACCGCGGCCGGCGGCTGGCCGCCGCGGGCGGGGCGCGGCTGCTCACCGACGTCGCCGACCTGACCCGTACGGCCGCCCTCGGCCCCGAGGTGCCGCCGTGTCCCCCGGCCGCGGCATCGGCCGGACCGCTCTCCGTGCTCACCCCGCGCGAGCGGGAGATATCCGTGCTCGTCGCCGAGGGCCTGACCAACCAGGCCGTGGCCGACCGGCTGTCCCTCAGCCCCCGGACGGTGGAAAGCCACGTCGCCCGCGTCTACCGCAAGACGGGGGTGGTGAGCCGGGCCGCCCTCGCCGCCCTCGTGGCCCGCGCGACGCGCTGACCGGGGCCCGGCTCACAGGCCCCACGTCGGGATGACGCCCGCGGCGGCGACCAGCAGCGCCTCGCACTCGGCGGCGACCAGGGCGAGCGACCCGTCGGGGTCCGGCAGGTCCGCTACGTCGTCACGCACCCGCCGGGCCCGCTCGACCGCCGCCTCGGCCCGGCCGAGCCCCCACTCCAGGCGTACGGCGAGGAGCTCGGCCCGCAGCCCCCCGGCACGGCCCGGCGCGCCGCCCTGGCGGAGGGCGGCCACGGCCCGCTCCGTGTGGTCGAGCGCCCGAGCGAGGCAGCCGAGCTCCGCCGCGTACCGCTCGGGGGAGTCCTCCGCGCCGGCCGTCGGTCCGGGCAGGGACTCCAGGGTCAGGCGGGCCAGGTGCCGTCGGCTGTCGCCGATCTCGCAGGCGTACCATGCGCGTTCGGCGTCGCTCCGGGCCGCCGTGTGCGCCCGTTCGCAGACACGGAGCGCCTCCTCCAGGATCACCTCGGCGGTGTCGGGTCCCCACACGTCGAGCGCCACCCACGCCCGGGCCCGCAGGGCGCGCGCCGCCCAGCGGACGGCGCCCAGGGCCCGCCACAGATCGGCGGCCCGCTCGTACGCCTCCGCCGCCTCCTCGCCCCGGCCCGCGGCCGCGAGCTCCTTCGCCGCCCGGTCGGTGAGCACCGCCCGCACGCGCGGGCTCACCGGTGCTCTCCGGCAGGGTGCCCGGGGGCGGAGTCCGCCGCGGCGCCGCGCCGGGCGGCCGGCGGACGCACGGCCCGGTCGAGGAGCGCGAGGAAGGAGCGGTCGAGCAGGGCGTGGTCCGCAGGGCGGAGCGGGCGTCGGGCCGTGAGGAGGGCCTGTCCGTAGAGGGCTTCGACGGCCGTGGCGGTCAGCTGCGGGTCGTCGAGGGTGGCGATCCGGCGGACGAGGGGGTGGTTGTGATTGAGGACGAGCCGGGCGCGGGGGGCGTCGTCGTGCGGCGCGTCGCGGTTCCCGGTGCCCCACCGGTGCCCGGCCCGCTCCTCGGCCCCGGCCCGTGGTCCGGGGCGCGCGGATCCGGCGTCGAGGTGCAGTGCGGGCAGCGTCACCGGCCGGTAGGCGCGGACGTCGACGTCGCAGCGGTGGGCGTCCAGGACCGTGCGGGCGACGGCCAGAAGGTCCGCGAGGGCCGGCTCGGCGCCGGGCGGGAGCGGGCCGAGGCGGTCGGTGACCGTGCCCGTGTCGAGTTCGGTGACGACCGTGCCGGGGCGCACGTACGGCAGGCGCTCGACGAGCGCGCAGGCGTAGGGATGGCCGCCGTTGACCAGGCCGACGCCCTGCGCGGCGGCGATGGCGGCGAGCTGGCGGAACTCGTCGACGGTGCGGGTGAAGTGGACGACGCGGTGGCGGCGGGCGAACTCGTCGAGCGACAGCCGGCCGTCCGTGGTCTCGAACGGCAGCCACGGCAGCAGCGCCGCCAGGATCCCGTCGTCGTGCCGGGCCAGCGACTTCACCCCCAGGTGGTGCACGGCGAGGAGCCGGCCGAGCCGTTCCGGGTCGGTGGCCGCCAGCTCGGCGAGCCGGTCGCGGACGGCCCGCCCCAGGGCCTCGCGCACGCAGGCCAGGGCCTCGTCCTCGGCGAGGGCCTCGCGGGAGGCGGTGGGGCGCAGGGTGTCGGTGTCGAGGACGCAGCGCACGAAGTAGGCCCAGTCGGGCAGCAGCCCGTCCGCGCGCTCCGTGAGCAGCATGCCCTTGAGGTGCACCCGGTGGTCCGCGCGGTGGGCGGGGCTGACCTGCCAGGGGACGACGTGGGCGATCCCGCGCAGCCCCACCAGCGGCAGGTCGAGGTCGATGGAGTCGAGCGGCCGGAAGCCGAAGAGGCTTTCGCAGTGCGCGGCGAGGGCGGCGCGGCGGGCGGCGGGGGAGGGGTGGGTGCGGTCCCAGGGGGCGGGGAGGTCGTTGACGGGCTGGTCGGCGACCCGGATGTCGTGGGGGAGGAGGGAGCCGAAGTCGCGGGCGAGGGTGAGGACGCGGTCGTGGGTGAGCCACTCCTCGGTGCCCGGGCGGGCGGTGAGGTGGACGGTGGTGCCGGGGTGGGGGTGTTCGCCGGGTGGGAGGGTGCGGACGGTGTAGGAGCCGTCGTCGTGGGCGCGCCATTCGACGGGCGGTGTGTCGGGGGTGCGGGCGGAGCGGGAGACGACGCGGATCTCGCGGGCGACGACGAAGCAGGCGAGCAGGCCGATGCCGAACTGGCCGAGGAAGTCGGTGCGGGCGGTCTCCAGGCCGTGGGCGGCGTCGCGTTTGGAGCTGCGGCCGATGGTGGCGAGGAGGGTGTGGACGTCGGTCTCGGTCAGGCCGATGCCGGTGTCGGTGATGCGCAGGCTCGTGCCGTCCGCGTGAATGCGGACGTGGGCGGGAGCGTCGGGCTCGTGGACGCGTCGCTCGGTGAGGGCGTCGACGGCGTTCTGGAGCAGCTCGCGCAGGAAGACCCGCGGGCTGGAGTAGAGGTGGTGGGAGAGCAGGTCCACCAGGCCACGCAGATCGACCTGGAACGTGTGGGGCTTGTCGGGGGCGATCTCGGGTTCCTCGAAGTACATGGATGCGCATACATCTCGATCTTTGTCCCCCGACTCTGACAGAATCCCCCGCCTTCGCACATCCGTAGAACTACGGAATCCGGGCCCCGACCCGTCCGTCGTACCCCCGTGCACCCCGTGGCGCGGACCGTGACGTGAAAAGGCGCGCGCCCGGCGAACGCGGTCGGCGGACTGCGCAGCGCCCGTCCGGTATGTCTCGGATAGGGTGAATCGGTAAGTATCGCGGGATGCGCCCCACAGGGCCCGGCCGATGCGTAGGTCGATGCGTTGGACACTCACCAGTCGCCGAGCAGGGTTCCGCAGCCGCCCAGGGCGGCCGTCGGATATGCGGGCGTGCTCAACGACCTGCTGCCGATCGCCCTCTGGCGGGAGGACGCGCGGGGCCTCATCGTCGAGTGGTCGCTGGCCGCGCAGGACCTGCTCGGCTACCGCCCCGAGGACGTCATCGGCCGGCCCGCCGCCCCCATCCTCGTGCCCAGTGCCAACCGTGAGCTGGCCGACCGGCTGACCCGCAAGGTCCAGTCCGGCGAGACCGTCGTCGGTACCCTCCCCGTACGGCACCGCGACGGCCACTCGGTCGTCATGGAGATGTGGATCGTGCCCGCCGCCGACCCGGCCGGGCGCCCCGGCGCCATGCTGATCGCCTTCGAGACCTCGCAGGTGGTGAAGATGCGCGACTCCCTCGCCGCCCTCGAATCGCTCTTCACCCAGTCGCCCATCGGCCTCGCCACCCTCGGCCCCGACCTGCGCTTCCTCCGCGTCAACGACGCCCTCGCGCAGATGAACGGCGTCCCGCCCGCCGGACACGTGGGCCTCCGGCTCACCGAGGTCGTGCCCGGCGTCAACGCCGGCGCGCTCGAAGCGCTCATGCGGCAGGTCCTGGAAAGCGGCCACCCCGTCATAGACGCCCGCCGGGCCGGCCGGACCCCGGCCGACCCCGGCCACGACCACATCTGGTCCAACTCCTACGCCCCGCTCTTCGATCACGGCGGGCGGCTCCTCGGCATCATCGCCTCCGTCATCGACATCACCGAGAGCCAGCAGGCCCACATCGAGGTCGAACGGGCCCGGGAGCGCTTCGCGCTGCTCGCCGAGGCCGGCGAACGCATCGGCACCACCCTCGACCTGCGGCAGACCGCCGAGGAGGTCGTCGACTTCCTCGTCCCCAAGCTGGCCGACTCCGCGGACGTCCAGCTCCTTGAAGCCGTCCTGGACCCCGACGAGTCCACCGCCGCCACGCGCGGTGTCCTGCGCCGCCTCGCCGCCGGCTTCCCCGACCCCACCGCACCGACCGCGCTGCTCGCCGTCGGCCAGACCTTCCAGATCCCGCTCGACTCCGTGTACGAGGAGGTCATCACCGAGGCCCGTGCCATGGACCTGAGGGTCGGCGACATCCCGGCGCTCATCCGGGACCCCCGGCTGGAGGCACTCCGCCGGTACCTGTCCACCCGCATCGGCTCCGCCCGGCTGATCCCGCTGGTCGCGCGGGGCAAGGTGCTCGGCACGGTCTCGGTCACCCGGCTGCGCACCCGGACACCCTTCGACGAGCAGGACCGGGTCCTCATGGACGAGGTCGTGGCCCGCGCCGCCCTCAACATCGACAACGCGCGCCTCTACACCACCCAGCGCCAGGCCGCCCTCACGCTCCGGCGCAGCCTCACCAACAACGTGCTGCCCGACGTCACCGGCCTGGAGCTCACCGGCCGCTACCTCCCCGCGAGCGACCACGACGTCGGCGGCGACTGGTTCGACGTCGTCGCCCTCCCCGGCGGCCGCACCGGCCTGGTCATCGGCGACGTCATGGGCCACGGCATCCACGCGGCGGCCGTGATGGGACAACTCCGCACCGCCGTGCGCACCCTGGCCCGGCACGACATCGCGCCCGCCCGCATGCTGCGCTCCCTGGACGCCGTCGTCGCCGACCTGGGCGAGGACGAGATGGCCACCTGCGTGTACGCCGTCCACGACCCGGCCACGGCCGTGTGGACGATCGCCCGGGCGGGGCACCCGCCGCCGGCCGTCGTCACCCCCGACGGCACCGTCACCTTCCTGAACGGTCCGCCCGGCACCCCGCTCGGCACCGGCGCCCACGAGTTCGGCACCGAGGAGGTCGCCCTGCCCACCGGCGGCCTGCTCGTCCTCTACACCGACGGCCTCATCGAGTCCCGGGACCGCGACCTCGACCAGGGCATGGCGAGGGTCGCCCTGGCGCTGCGGGACATGGACCGGCCGCTGGACTCACTGTGCGACGAACTCCTGGCCGGGCTCCCCGAGGGGCCGGCCCAGGACGACGTGGCGATGCTGCTCGCCCGTACGACGAACGGCGCCGAGACGAGGGGACGCGCCTGACGGTCCGGCCGGTGGGCCTCCGCCCCGGGGGCCGGCCCGGCCGCCCCCGGCCGGATCCCGGACGGGGGCGGTCGGATCACGGACGAGGGCCGGCCGGATCCCGGACGAGGGCCGGCCGAGCGGCACGCGGTGGTGCGGTCCGTCCGGGAGACGGTCGGCGGGTGCGGGGGTGCGGGGGTGCGGGGGTGCGGGGGTGCGGGGGTGCGGGGGTGCGCGGGGGGGCGTGCCTGCTCAGGCGGGTGCGCCGCGCTCCAGAATCTCCTTCAGATGTCGTTCGTCCCGTGCCATCTCCTTGCGCATCGCCGGCTTGACGACAAGCGGGACCAGCGCCTTGCCGATGCCGTGGCCCTCGAAGTCGAGGTCGAAGGTCACCCGCGAGCGCGTGCCGTTGTCGAGCGGCTCTATGGTGCCCTGGAGGTCGGGGCGGATAGGACCGTCGGTGCCGTGGACGTGCCAACTCCGCGGCGGGTCCATCGCGGTGAGTTCCACGTTCGTGTCGATGTCGCGGCGCCCCATGTGCCGCGTCACCCTGACCTTCTGTCCGGCGGCCCCCGGGGTGCCGCCGATCCGGCTCACCTTGACCGCGCTCTCCTGCCATTCCGGCAGGTGCGTCGGATCGGTGACGTAGGCGTAGACGTCCTCGGGACGCCGGTCGATGTCGACGGAGGCCTTGATCCTGGACATGGCGCCTCCTTGCTCGCGCGAGGATGGGTCTGCTCCCATCGTCCCACGCGGGACCGGGTCGCAGCAGGGGTCAGCGGCCCGCGCCGCCGGCCCGGTGCAGATCCCTGAGCAGGGCGATCTCGGCGCCGTGGTGGAGCAGTTCCTGGTTCATCCACCACACGACGTCCACGAACGCCTCGTCCGGGTCGCCGCCGTGCGGATAGGTGCTGTAGCCCACCGTGTCCAGGTCCGCGTCGGTCAGTGCCACGAGTGCCTTGCGCCAGGCCGCCGTGGACTCCTCGAGGTCGGTCACGGCCGAGGCCGCGTCGCCGCGGCTGCGGAAGTCGTCCCGGGTCAGGCTGTGGCCGCCGACGGTGTGGTCGGTGCGCAGCACGAACATCTCCACGAGGTGGCTCAGCCGCCAGGCGATCGTGGTGAACGGCGCCGGCTCGGGGTGCGGGGGCGGCGTCGCGTCCCGGCCCCAGTCGCCCGCGCCGGTGAGGACCGTGGCGCGTGCGCCGGGGCCCGATTCGCGGGGGCGTACCGACCAGCAGTCCGGCACCGGTTCCCACAGGTACTCGGCGTCGGTGATCGGACCGACCCGGACGTCCGTCCCGTTGCCGCTGTTCATCAGCGGACCGTTGAGCCGGTTCACGAGCCGCTCGCGCGCGAAGTCGTACTGCTCCAGGAGGGGGACGAGGCGGGGCGGGAGGGTCACGGAACGCTCCAGGGTCGACGGCCGTTGCGTCCGGCACCCTGCCACACGCCCAGCGCCCCGCGACAGCGATTTCCTCCCTGCCGGGACGTCCTGCCGGGACGCCGTGCCAGGACGCACGGTCGTGATGTTTCGGAGGGGCGCCGCTGGGCCAGCCGGAGGGGCGCCGCCGGGCGTGAGTCCGGCGGGAGGGCACGACGCCGGGCCAGACGGGGCGCGACGCCGGGCCGGAGTCGGGCCGCGGAGGGGGCGACGCCCGCTCAGAGGGTCACGACGGTCACCTCGGTGGCCTTCACGCCCGTCCACACCGCCGTGCCGTCCGCGAGGCCGAGCTCGGCGGCCGCCTGCGGCGTGATCTCGGCGACGAGCGGCGGCACCCGATCGGAGGTGATCAGCACCCGCAGCCTGCTGCCGCTGGCGGTGATCTCCCGCACGGTGCCGGGCCAGACGTTGCGGGGGCTGCCGCCGGGCCGTTCGCGGTGCACGGCGACCGCCTCGGGCGGGATGATCGCGAGCACCTCGGCGCCCTGCGGCAACGGATCGGCCGCCACCAGCGTGCCGCCCCCGGTGAGCGCGAGGCCGTCGGCGGTGGTCCTTCCGGGCCACGCGTTGCTGCCCAGCATCCGGGCGACCCAGGGCGAGCGCGGATGCCGCGCGACCTCGGTGGGCGCGGCGTCCTGCAGGGCGCGCCCGTCCTCGAGGACGAGCACCCGGTCGGCGAGCGACACCGCCTCGACGGGGTCGTGCGTGACGATCAGGCAGACCCCGCCGAACCCGGCCAGGTGGGTGCGCAGGGTGTGCCGTACCTGGGCGCGGGTGGTCTGGTCGAGGGCGGCCAGCGGTTCGTCGAGCAGCAGCAGCCGGGGCCGCGCGGCGAGCGCGCGGGCCAGGGCGACCCGCTGCGCCTGCCCGCCGGACAGCTGGGCGGGCCTGCGCTGGGCGAGGTGCCCGACCCCGAGCCGGTCCAGCCAGGTCTGTGCCGCGCGCCGGGCCTCGGCGCGCGGCACGCCACGGGCCCGCAGCCCGTACGCCGTGTTGGCGAGGGCGTTCATGTGCGGGAACAGGGCCCCGTCCTGCGGCACCCAGGCGACGTGCCGGCGGTGCGGAGGCAGGTCGGTGACGTCGGTGGTCCCGAGCGTGAGCTCGGCGTGGGCACGCGGGGTGAGGCCGAGCAGGGCCCGCAGCAGGGTGGTCTTGCCGGCGCCGTTGGGGCCGACGACGGCGATGGTGGTGCCGGGCCCGGCGTCCAGGGTGAGCCGGGCGAAGCCGCTCACCTCGGCGTGCAGCGCCCAGCGCTCGGTGTCCCCGCCGCCCGTAGAGCCGGTCCCGGCCTCCGTGGGGCGGCCGTCCGTGGGACCGGCCCCGCCGTCCGCGCGCCGGGCACCCGTGCCGGTGGCCGCGCCGTCCCCTACCGCGGCTGCGGAACCGGCCCGCGCGGTGGCGGGGGCGGCCGCGCCGTCCGGGGCCGCCGGATCGTCCGCGACCGGTGCGGCGGCCGACCGGACGTTCCGCGGCGTACCCGTCCAGCGGCCGCGCAGCGCGACGAGGACGCCCATGGCGATGGCGAGGAGCAGCAGGGAGACGGACGTCGCCGCCTCGGGTTCGTCCTGGAGCAGCAGGTACACCTGGAGCGGCAGGGTCTGGGTGGTGCCCGGCAGGTTCCCGGCGAAGGTGATCGTGGCCCCGAACTCGCCGAGCGCCCGTGCCCAGGTGAGCGCCGCACCCGCGAGCAGCCCCGGGGCGACCATGGGCAGGGTGACCGTGCGGAAGACCCGTACGGGCGAGGCGCCGAGCGAGGCCGCCGTCTCCTCGTACCGCGGCCGCAGCCCGGCGAGCGCGCCCTCCAGGCTGATCACCAGGAACGGCATCGCGACGAAGGTCGCCGCGACGACCGCGCCGGAGGTGTGGAAGGGCAGGGTCAGACCGAAGGTGTCCTCCAGCCACGGCCCGAGCAGTCCGCGCCGCCCGAAAGCGAGCAGCAGCGCGACACCGCCGACCGTGGGCGGGAGGACCATCGGCAGCAGCACGAGCGAGCGGACGAAGGCCTTGCCGGGGAACGGCACCCGGGCGAGCAGCCAGGCCAGCGGCACGCCGAGCAGCAGCGAGAGGCCGAGGGCCCAGAAGGAGACGAGGAGCGAGAGCTTGAGCGCCTCCACCGTCCCCGGCCCGGTCAGATGCGTCCCGAGCTCGTTCCACTCGGTGCGCACCAGGATGCCGATCAGCGGCAGCATCAGGAACGCGATCGCGAGCAGCGCCGGGACGGCGAGGGCGATCGGGGTGCGGGGTCTGTTCATCGCTCGTTCCTGGTGTTCCACGGGCGGGGGGGGGCCCGCCCCCCCGGACGGGGCGCCCCCCCCCCCCGGCCCCCGCCGCGGGACCCGGGGCCCGGTCGGCCGTCCCAACAGGGGGTGGGACCCCCCCGCCAGGGGGGTCGCGAGCGCGCGCCGCGCGGGGCGGGGGGGGGCGTGGGGGGGGGGGGGTCTGTTCCGCGCTGGTCCGGGGTCTCCCCGGGGGGGGGGCGCCCCGCCCCCCGGGTCGGGCCCCCCCCCGCGGCTCGGACGCAGCCTCGGTCCCGGCTGCCGTGACGGCCTTCCCTACGGCTTCTGGAAGCCCGCGTCCTGGAGGATCTTCTGCGCCTCCGGCGAGGACAGCCAGGCGACGAACGCGGCCGCGGCCTCGGCGTTCTTCGCGTCCTTGAGCGCGGCCGCCGGGTACGTGGCGAGGGCGTTCTGGTCGTCGGGGATCTCCACGGCGTCGACCTTGTCCTCGGCGCTCTCGGCGTCGGTCTTGTAGACCAGGCCGGCGTCGGCCTCGCCGAGTCCGACCTTGCTCAGCACGGCGCGCACGTTGGGCTCCTGCGAGACGGGCTTCACCGTGATCTTCTGGGCGTCCAGGATCTTCTTGCTGTACTTGCCGGCCGGCACCTCGGGGGCGGCCAGGACGACCTTCAGCTTGGGGTCCGCGAGGTCCCTGAGGCTGCCGACCTTGTGCGGGTTGCCCTCGGCGGTGGCGATGACCAGCCGGTTCTTCGCGATGACCGTCGGGGCGCCGGTGTCGGCCCTCACCTTGTCCATGCTCTTGGTGTCGGCGGTGACCAGGGCGTCGGCGGGGGCACCCTGCGCGACCTGGGCGACGAGCTCCTGCGAGCCGGCGAAGGAGAACGTGATCTTCGTCCCCGGGTGGGACGTCTCGTAGGCGGCGCCGGCCGTCTTGAAGACGTCGGTGAGGGAAGCCGCCGCGAGGACCGTCAGCTCGGTCTTCTTCGCGGAGGCGCCGGCGGCCGGCGAGCCGCCGTCCTTCGCGGTGCCGTCGTCGTTCGAGCAGGCCGCGAGCGGCAGCAGCAGACCGGCCGTCACGGCCGCGACGAGGGCGCGGCGTCCGGTGCGGGTGGGCAGGAGGGACATCGGGGGAACTCCTTGGACGAAGGGGCCCGGCGCGGCCGGTGACGGAACGGCGGCGCCGGTTACGGGGACGGGGCACGCGGGATCGCGTTCGGGAGGCCCGAGGCGTCCCTGCGGGCCGAGCGGCCGGGGCCCGGCGGACCGGGCGGTGCGCCGCGGGTGTCCGGAGCGGGCGGGCGCACCCCGCGAGCGGAGCGGGGCGCGGGTCGCTCAGACGCGGTCGATGTGGACGCTGGTCGATTTCACGCGGGCCGTGGCCTGCATGCCGACCTCGAGGCCCAGCTCTTCCACCGCCTCACGGGTGAGCAGCGAGACGAGCCGGTGCGGGCCCGCCTGGATCTCGACCTGGGCGGCGATGTCGCCGAGCTTGACGGCGGTCACGATGCCGGGGAAGGCGTTGCGGGCCGAGGTGTACGGCTCCTCGTCGTCCCCGGTGCCGCCCTGGGCGATCTCGATGGAGAACGCGGCCAGGGCACGGCCGTCGATGAGCCGGCGGCCGCCCTCGTCGCGATGGGTCGCGACCCGGCCGGCGTCGGCCCAGCGGCGCGCGGTGTCCGGGCTGACGCCCAGCAGGCGCGCGGCCTGTCCGATGGTGTAGGACTGCATGTGCGCCACATTAGGCCCGGTGGCATCTCATCTGCAATCAACTGTGGCGCATCGTCCTGGCACCTGCCGAGCGGCCTGGAGGAACCTATGAACGCCGGGCGCCGCGCGGCCGCTCCGGCGCCGCTCGCCGGTTTCCCCGAGGCGTCGGCCCGGTTCAGCGGGCCCTTCGCCCCACGGCTTCGACGAGCGGCAGCAGGCGGTGCGGCACCCGCTCGCGCAGCGCGATCTCCGTACGGGTGCGGACCACGCCGGGCAGCTGGATCAACCGCTGGATCACGTCCTCCAGGTGTCCGGCGTCCCGTGCCACGACGCGGGTCAGGAGGTCGCCGCCGCCCGTGATGGAGAAGGCCTCGACGATCTCCGGGACGCCCGCCAGCGCGTCCCCCACGTCGTCCAGGTGGCCCTGGGTGACCTCGATGTGCACGAAGGCGAGCACCGGGTGCCCGAGCGCGGCGGGGGAGAGCACCGGACCGGTGGCGGTGATCACGCCGTCCCGTTCGAGGCGGTCGATCCTCGCCTGCACGGTGCCGCGGGCCACGCCGAGGATCCGTGCGTACTCGCGCACGGATGTGCGCGGCTGCTCGATGAGGAGCCGCAGGATGCGGGTGTCCAGCTCGTCCACCGCCATGGTCCGTTGGCCCTCCTCTGGTCGTAGCCTCGCCGTCTCGACTGTACCAATGGTCCAGCCTCTCGCCCGTCGGTTGAGCCAGTGGGCGGAACAATGCTTTCCTCTTGGAAGAGTTGGACAGATGGCGCCGCGCACGCGCCGGACCGGCAGGGTGGCCGGCCCCGGACCCGCGGCGCCATCGCCATGTCCGAAGCCATACGGATGCGGCCGGGACGGCCACGACGACGAAGAGGGTGTGTGTACGGCAGCGGGGGCGGAACGACCGTCGTGAAGAAGGGCCTGGTGGCAGGCGTCAGGATCCTGCGCGGGATGTGCGTGGCCCCCGACCCGGGCAAGGTCCGGCTGAGGGTCGCCACGCGCGCCGTGCTCGGTGTCGCCCTGGCCGTCGCCGCGGCCGAACTGGCCGGGCTGTCCCTGACGGCATCGATCACCGCGGGGCTCGCCGCGCTGCTGGCCCTGTTCACCGTGGGCGACCCCACCGTGCGCCGCCAGGCCGTCACCACCACGCTGCTGCCGCTCGCCGGCTTTCCCGTCCTCGCCCTCGCGACCGCCCTGCACGGGCTGCCGATGCTGCGCGACCTCGCGTGGCTGCTCGTCGTCTTCGCCGGGGTGTACGCCCGCCGCTGGGGGCCGCGCGGGCACGCGCTCGGCATCTTCGCCTTCATGCAGTTCTTCGTGACGCAGTTCCTGCACGCGCTGCCCGCGCAGCTGCCGGAGCTGTTCACCGCCGTGCTGCTCGCGCTCGGCGCGGCTAGTGCGGTGCGCTTCGTCGCCTGGTGCATCGAGCGGCGCGTCCCGCCGCCCGCCGCGCCCGCGCCGCTGCCCGGCATTGGGCTCGCCCGGCCCACCACCCGCCAGGCCTTCCAGGCCACCGCCGCCTGCGCCGTGGCTCTCGCGGCCGGCCAGATCCTGTCGCAGGACCGCTGGTACTGGGCCGTCGGCACCGCCTGGTGGATCTTCGTCAACACCGCCTCGCGCGGCGAGACCCTGGTGCGCGGCTTCCGCCGGGTCGTCGGCACCGTGACCGGCATCGCCGCCGGACTGCTCGTCGCCCTGCCGCTGGAGGGCGCCGCCGCGCCCACGGCCGTGCTCGTGGCCGCCTGCGTCTTCGGGATCTTCTACACCGCCCCGCTCTCGTACAGCTGGATGATGTTCTTCGTGACCGTCATGGCGGGACTCCTGTACGGGTTGCTCGGCGTCCTGCACCCGGGGCTCCTGTTGCTCCGCTTCGAGGAGACCGCGGTCGGCGCCCTCGGCGCGGCCGTCGGCGTCGCGCTCCTGCCGGTGACCACCCACGCGGCCACCAACGCCTGGATCCAGCGCGCCGTGACCTGCGTGCACGCCTGCACCACCGCCGCGGCCCGCCGCCTCGCGGGCGACCCGCACGCCGATCCGGCGCCGCTCGCGGCCGAGCTCGACCTCCTCCTGGCGCGCGCCCGGCTCACCCTCGCGCCGCTCGTCCATCCGCTGAGCCCGCTCCGGGCCCGCAAGGCCCGGGCCCGCCGGGTCCTTGCCCTGCTCGACGACTGCGCCCGCGAGATCCGCGGCCTCGCGGCGGTCGCGGCCGACCCCGACGCCTCCCACGACGCCCGCCTCGCGGCCGCCGCATGGCGTGTCGAGGCGGCCGTCCACGCCCTGGTCCCGCCGGGGGCCCCGGCCCGGCCCGAGCCGGCCACGCCCGGTCTGCGGCCCCACCACCCGGGCGCGGAGGCCGCCCTGGCGCACCTCGACGGTCTCGAACGCGCCCTGGTGGACCTCGCCACCCCGCTGGGCACCTCCCCGCGCGCCCCGCTGGTCCCCGCGGCCTGACCCCGCGCCTCCGTCTCAACGCTCCGACGTGGTCTAGACCCCCTGCTACCGTCGGCCGGACGAGGGCCGGTCTGCCGTGACCGGCCGCAGCACAGGGGAGGCACCGTGGGCGACACACAGACGGGGCAGGCCGGCGCACAGCGCCGTGCCCGGGCGTTCATCGGCTCGTTCACCTCGGCGGGCGGGCCCGGGGTGCTCACCGCCGCGTGGGACGCCGACAGCGGCGCCCTGCACGTCACCGGTGGGAGCGACGCCGTCGCCGACCCGTCGTTCCTCGCGCTCGACGGGGACGTGCTGTACGCCGTCTCCGAGACCGACCAGGGCGCCGTGGCGGCCTTCGACGTCACCGGCCCCGCACCCCGCCCGCTCGGCGCGCCCGCGCCCGTGGAGGCGTCCGGCCCCACCCACCTCGCCGTCGTCGGCGGGCACGTCCTCACCGCGAACTACACCTCGGGCAGCCTCTCCGCCCTGCCCCGCGGCGCCGACGGCACCCTCGGCGCCCCGACCGGCCGGCTGCGCCACGAGGGCTCCGGCCCCGTCACCGAGCGGCAGGCCGGCCCGCACGCCCACCAGGTGCTGCCCGACCCGGGCGGGCGCTGGGTGCTCGCCGTGGACCTCGGCACCGACTCCGTGACGATATCCGCCCTCGACCCCGCCACCGGCGCCCTGCGCCCGCACGGAGTGACCGCCCTGCGCCCCGGCACGGGTCCGCGCCATCTCGTCTTCCACCCGGCCGGGACCCACGCCTACGTCCTCAACGAGCTGGAGCCCACCCTCACGGTGTGCCGCTGGGGCCCGGCGGACGGGGTCCTCACGCCGCTCGGCGAGACCCCCGTCGTGCCCGACGGCACCACAGGGCCGGCGTACCCCTCCGAGGTCGTCGCCGCCCCCGACGGGCGCTTCCTCTGGGCCGCGGTACGCGGCACCGACACGCTCGCCGTCCTCGCCCTGGACCCGAGCGGTGACACCGCCCGGCTCGTCGCCACGGTGCCCTGCGGCGGCCTGTGGCCCCGCGACCTCACCCTCGCCCCCTCGGGCCGGCACCTCTACGCGGCGAACGAGCGCTCCGGCGACGTCACCTGGTTCACGGTCGACCCCGAGAAGGGCGTCCCCGAGCGGGCCGGCTCCGTCCCCGCCCCGGCCGCCTCCTGCGTGGTCTTCGGATGACCCGGGGCCGGAGAAGCTGACAACCGGCGCCCCCGCCACAGGGTGCGCCCGGTGCGGTGCGGCCCGTCGTCGGGTGCGCCCGGGGAACGCGAGAAGGGCCCGCACCGGAGGAATCCGGTGCGGGCCCTTGCCGTGACGGTCAGTGGACCGGCGAGCCCTGCTGCGGGGCGATGCCGAGCGACGCCATGTACTGCGAGAGCGCCAGACGGCCGATCGCCGGGTACGCGCCCAGCGCCTCGGCGGCCGGGCAGCCCGCCTCCTTCGCCGCCGCGTCGAGCAGCCCCTCGGCCAGCTCGGGGCCGATCAGGTACGGGGCGAGCGCGAGCTGCTCCGAACCGGCGTTGCGCAGCTGCTCGGCGATCGCGGTGATCGAACCCTCCTGGTCGAGCGCCGCCGCCATCACCGGCACCGCGAGGCGCGCGGCCAGCAGCATGCCGGTGATCCCGGCGGCCTGCACGGCCTCCTCGCCGCCGACCGTGGCCAGGATGATGCCGTCGGCCGCCGTGGCGACCGTGAAGAGCCGGGCACGGTCGGCGCGGGCCAGACCGGCCTCGGAGAGGCGCACGTGCAGCGCCTCGGCGAGCAGCGGGTGCGGGCCGAGCACATCGGTCAGCTCGGCGTTGTTGCCCGCGTCCATGACCGCCTGGCGGATCCGCCGGGTCAGGGCGCTGTCAGGGCCCGCGAGCAGCGGGACCACGACCGCCGCCGGGCCCTCGGGGGCGGCGACCTCGCGGCCGGCGGCCACGGCGATCTCGTACCGCTCGGTGCGCAGGGCCGCGGCCCGCGTCAGCACGGCGGACAGGGTCGGGAACTCGGCGTCGTCGCCGTCCAGGTAGCCGATCACGGCCTCCAGGCCGGGCAGCTCCGAGCGGGCGATGCTCACGACCTCTTCGGCCAGCGAGCGTATGGCGGCGGACGGGACGCCGGGAACAGCGAGAACCAGCGCGGGAGCGCCCTCGGGCGCCGCCACGGGTTCGGGGCGACGGTGGCGCCCGGACTGGCGGGGTCGTGGCATTCGTACAGGCAGGCCGGGGTTGGGCCCAGTGGGGGAGCTCATGGCGCCGCATGCTACTGGTTTTGTCCGGTGCGGCGTTCGTTGAGGTGCGGTCGGGCGACTTCTGCCCGAGTTTGTCCGAACTGGCACGGAACCACCGGTTACCTGGTGACTCGGAGCAGCAGCGGATCCGGCGGCAGGCGGAGCGCGCCCTCCGCCAGCGCTCCGGCGATCGTCACCGCTCCGGCCAGCGGGTCTCCCGCCGGGGCGACCTCGCGCGCCGCCGGAAGAAGCCTGGCGAGCTCCTCGCGCAGCGGACCGAGCAACGGCTCGCCCATTTTGAACAGCCCGCCCGTCAGGGCCACTTCGACCTCCGTCCCGGACGGGCAGACGGCCTCCGCCGCTTCCGCCGCATGGCCGCCCGCGCGCCGGAGGATCTCCCGCGCCACCGGGTCGCCGACGGCCGCGCAGGCCGCCACCTCCGGGGCGAACGAGGCCAGGACGGCCGGCCGGTCGGTGCGCGGATAGAGCGCCCCGGGCAACCCGGCCGCAGGGCCGAACAGTTCCTCGGTGCGGGCCAGCAACGCCGGGGAGCCGCCGCGCCGTCCGTCGTACGCCCGCATCGCCGCCTCCAGTCCGGCGCGGCCGATCCAGGCCCCGCTGCCGCAGTCGCCCAGCAGATGGCCCCAGCCGTCCGCCCGGCGCCAGCCGGACAGGTCGGTGCCGATCGCGATCAGCCCGGTGCCGCCCGCGACCACCGCGCCCGGCCGCTGCCCGAGCGCCCCGGCGTACGCGGTGACGGCGTCCGCCGCCAGCGCGAGCCGCCGCACGCCCCAGGTCCGTTCGAGCACCCCGGGCAGTTCGGCCCGCAACCGGTCGCCGAGCGTCGCCATCCCGGCCGCCCCGACGCACACCGCCGCGATCCGGCCGCCACCGGCGCGTCCGGCCATGGCGTCGACCGCGGGCAGCACCTGCCCGACCAGCTGCCCGGCGTCGATTCCGCCCGCCCCGGTCCGGACCGGTTCACGGGAGGAGACGGTCTCCAGGACCCGCAGGTCCCCGGCCCGCGCGAGCGCGATCCGCAGCCCCGAGCCGCCGGAGTCCACCCCGACGACGAGGCCCGGCTCCGCGCCCGTCACGGCAGTTGCCAGTCCACGGGCTGGGCGCCCTGGCGGAGCAGCAGTTCGTTGGTGCGGCTGAACGGCCGCGAGCCGAAGAAGCCGCGGTCCGCCGACATCGGCGAGGGGTGCGAGGACTCGATGGCCGGCAGGTCGCCGAGCAGCGGACGCAGATTGCGGGCGTCACGGCCCCACAGCACGGACACGAGTGGCTTGCCCCGCGCGGCGAGCGCCCGGATGGCCTGCTCGGTGACCGCCTCCCACCCCTTGTCCCGGTGCGCGCCCGGTTTCCGCGGGGCGGTGGTGAGCGCCCTGTTGAGCAACAGCACGCCCTGCCGGGTCCAGGGCGTCAGGTCGCCGTTCGACGGCCGGGGGAGACCCAGGTCGGTGTTCAGCTCCCGGAAGATGTTCTCCAGGCTCGGCGGCAGCGGGTGCACGTCCGGGGCCACGGAGAAGCTGAGCCCCACGGCGTGACCGGGGGTCGGATAGGGGTCCTGGCCGACGATGAGGACCCGCACCTCGTCGAAGGGCTGCTGGAACGCCCTCAGGACGTTCGCCCCCGACGGGAGATAGGTCCGCCCGGCGGCGATCTCCTGGCGCAGGAAGTCGCCCATCCCGGCGATGCGTTCGGCCACCGGCGCGAGCGCGTGCGCCCACCCGGCCTCGACGATTTCGTTCAACGGTCGTGCTGCCACGGGCGTCACTCTACTGGCGCACACCGACAACGCCCTGCGCCCGCCGCCCCCGCGCGGCCCGGTCAGGGAGGCAGCAGGGTGCCCAGGGGGCCGAGGTCGAGATTGAGGTCTTCCAGGGTGAGCCCGTACTGGTCGCAGAGCTCCGTCATCCGGTCGTGCAGGAGCATCAGGGTCAGACCGAGCCTCTCCTCCTGGTCCTCGGTGAGGTCGCCCTGGTCCACGCGGTGCAGGGCCTGGCGTTCCATCAGCTGTCGCAGAAGCTCGACGACCGTCAGCACAAGGGTGACCAGGTCCCGCTCGACCGTCTCGGGATCCGCGTGGAACCGGCGCACGGGCTGTCGTGCCCGGTTCCCGGCGCCCGGCACCTCGTCCGCGCGGGCGGGCAGCAGGGCGAAGGCTCGACGCGCGGCGTCGACGACCTCGCGCCGCCGGTCGGCGGTCGCGTGGCCGGTGCGGTCAGTGGGCCCGGTCACCGTCGGATCCTTCCTCTCCTCGCACGGCGCCGGGTGCGAGGGCCGGGAGGGCCCACCGGTCGTCCTCCCGGACGGCGAGGACGACGGCCCGCAGGGAGATCCGGACCAGATCGATCTCCGCGATCGACAGCACCAGGTCGCCGGTCACGACGACACCCCCGCTCAACAGCCGGTCGAGCAGGTCGATGAGGGCCACGTGACGCTGGGCGAGCGCCTTCTCGTCGTGTCCGCTCACAGCCGCTCCACCTCCTCCGGCGCCTCGGGCTCCGGCAGCACCGCGAACGAGTAGGGCGCCCATGGTCCGGTGATCTCGACACGTACACCGGGCAGATCCCGGGTCGCACGCCGTACCTGCTCACGGAACTCGTCGGAGCGCTCGGCCGGTACGAGATAGGAGTCGTTGGCGACGTTCTCCCCGGCGCCGGCGGCCAGTTGGCCCTGCTGGGGGCGATGGCGCGCCAGTTCCACGGCGACCCCCTCGGCCCCGGCCTCGATCCTGCGCACCGCCTCCTCGGCGGCGGACCAGGCGGCGCCCCGGTCCTCGTGCTGTCTGCGGCGACGGCGCAGGTAGGCGCGGCCGGGATCGGGGGCGTCCGCCTCCGTGGCCTCCGGGGCGGTGGAATCGCGCGCGGTCTCGACGTAGACCTTGACCCCCCACTCCACGTGGTGGGCGAAACGGTCCAGCATGCGGGTGAACGTCTCCGCCCCCCGGCGCAGCACCTCGCGCACCCGGTCGTCGTCCACGTAGACCGTGGCCAGCCGGAGCGGGAGCACCGTGGTGCGGGACGCGAGGAACTCCACGACGCCGTGGTGTGCGCGCGCCACCTGTTCGAGCCAGTCCAGGTCCTCCAGATGGAGCTTCAGCGCGGCTTCCGAGAACTCGCCCTCCGGCACGGAGCCGACCGCCGCGGCCACGGCTCCCTCGCCGACCAGCCGTACCGCTCCCGAAGCGACGCCGCTGACCTCGCGCAGGGCATCACCCGTGAGCCCCGCGGCGGGGCGCAGGATGGCGTAGGCGTAACTCAACTCTGCGGCCATGGCGTCAATCCCCGTGTCGTTCTGCCTCGGTCTCCTGCTCGTCCTCGTCCTCACCCGCGTAGTCGTGCTCGAATTCCGCGTCCGCGTCCGCGTCCGCGTCCGCGTCCGCCTTCGCGTGGCGGGTACGGGACTTCCGGGTCTCGGACTCCCTTCGTCCGCTTCTGCGTTCGGGTGCGGGCCGACGTCGCTCGGTCTCCGGCTCCGGCGCCCGGCGTCGACGGTGCGCCGACCCCTCAGGCAGTTCGGAGCGGGCCGCGGGCCGCGCGCGGAGCGCCTCGACCTCGGCGCGCAGACGCTCGTTCTCCTGCTCCAGCTTCCGCCGGGGCTCAGCCCGCGAGGACAGGTCGGGGTCGTTCTCCCACCAGTCGATGCCGATCTCCTTGGCCTTGTCGACCGAGGCGACCAGAAGCCGGAGCCTGATGGTCAGAAGCTCGATGTCGAGCAGGTTGATCCGGATGTCCCCGACGATGACGATGCCCTTGTCGAGCACGCGTTCCAGGATGTCGGCGAGGTTCGCGCTCTGTGTCTGCCCGTAGGGGGTCAGGCTGCGTGCAACCGACGGGCCTGCGGGTTCCGATGCGGTCACGACGGATTCGACCTCGCTTTCCGGGCGTCAGCGCTTGCGGCTCCGACGGGTGCGGGGTTCCTCGTCCGCTTCCTCGTCGGCCTCGTCGGCCTCGTCGGGCTCGTCGTCGTACCGATCCTCCGGCGCGTCCTCCTCGTCCCGGTCCTCGTCGTCCTCGTCCTCCGCGTACTCGTCGTCCTCCTCGTCCCGGTCCTCGGGCTCCAGCTCCTCCTCGTCGTCCCGGTCCTCGGGCTCCAGCTCCTCCTCGTCCTCCCGGTCCTCGGGCTGCCCTTCCTCGCTCTCCTCGTCGTCCTCCGGCCCGAGTTCCTCGTCCTCGTCCTCGTACGCGTCCGCTTCGTCGTCGGTCCCGTACTCGTCCTGGCCCTGGCCCTCGTCGTCCTCCCCCTGCTCCTCGTCCGGACCCGCGACGACTTCGCCGTCCCGGATCTCGCCCCGCCAGCTGCCGGTCGCCTCGCCCTTCATCATCACGAACGTGCGGAAGGCCTTGAGATCGAGCCGGACACGTCGCCCCTGAGCCCGTACGAGGCTGCCCGTCTTCTCGAAGAAGCCCTTGGGGTAGTACTCCATGACCAGCAGGACCTTGGTCAGGTTCTCGCCCAGCGAGTGGAAGGTGACCACGCCCCTGGTCGTGCCCTTGGCGCCCTCCGAGGTCCAGGCGATGCGCTCGTCGGGGACCTGTTCCGTGATGGTTCCCGTCCAGGCCCGGTTCGACTTGGCGACCTTCACCTGCCAGTGCGTGGTCGTCTCGTCCTCCTGGTCGACGGAGATGACGCCCTTGGCGAAGCGGCTGAACTCCTGGAACTGCGTCCATTGGTTGTACGCCTCTTCGACGGGGACTCCCACGTCGATGTCCTCGATGATCGTCAGATTCTTGCCGCCCGCGTTGGAGGCCGAGGACCGGGGCTCGTCGGACTTGCCGGAGGTCACCTTGTCCATGATCGAGTCCTTCGCCTCCGAGGCCATGTGCCCGACGCCCTTGCCGACGCCGCGGAGCAGGGTGCCAGGGCCTATGTGCGCCTCGCCCACCTTCTCCGCCACGTCGCCGATGCGGTCGCCGAAACCGCTGAGCGCCTTGTCGAGGCGGGCCTGGAAGTAGGACCCGACTTCCTCCGCCAGGTGGTTGGCGCCGGGGTTGCGGTCCAGCAGTTTCTGCGTGCCGGATCCGTCGGAGGCGTCGGTGGTGTCCGCGCCGTCCCTGACCCGCCGTTCCGATCCCTTGGTGTCAGTCATCGTCCTGCCTCCTGCCGCCTCCTGAACGGCTCCTCGACGACCCGGACGCGGACGTCCGCTGCGTCGTCCGCTTCGTCGTCCCCTCGGACTTCTTCGCCGCCGAGCCGCTGCGGCCGGCGGAGGCCGTGCGCCGCGGCCGGGCCTTGGCCCCGCCGTCACCCGGCGCGTCCTTCCCGGCGCGGTCCCGCTTCTCGTCGTCGTCGCCCGAGCGCTGCTGCTTCCCGCTCTTCTCCCGCTCCGGCCTCGCGTCGTCCTGGGTGTCCCCTTCGCCCTTCCGGTGCCCGTCGCGCAGGCCCGTGGTCCGGTCGTGCAGGGCGTCGGCGAGGTGCTCGGCCTTGGCGTTGAGCACGGTCGTGGCGGCGGCCTTTCCCGCCGACATGAGTTCTCCGCGCACCTGCTGGTTCACATTGCCGAGAATCGGCGACTGCGCCAGGGACTTCCCCAGTTGTGCGGGCTTGATCCGCGAGCCGGCCAGCGCCATCGCCAACCCGATCGCGAGCTTCCCCTTCTTCGTTCGTCCCAGCAGGTAACCGCCGATGAGTGCGGTGCCCATCTTGGCGTTGTTCATGATGCTTCTCTCCTCGCCCCGGGCGTGTTCTGTCCTGTACCAGCCGGGGCTCCCACTACGTGCCCTGCGGCCCCGACCGGCCGAGTTGGTACAGCCGGATCTCTTCGAAACGCTGCAGGAGCGGCTCCTCGCGCTTCTGGAACTCCTCGTCGTCGATGCGGCCCGCCTCCCGCTCCCGTTCGAGCGCGGCGAGCGCTTCCTGGACCGGCCCCGGGTCGTAGTACTCCTGCTCCGCGGCCTGCAACACCTTGTCCAGCACCCACGAGACCCCTCTGAACGGGGCTGCGGGCAATATCAGGATCTCCGTCAGCAATCCCACGGCTCCTCCCTCGGTTCCGTGCCCTGCGCGGACGCCCGGGTCAGGCGAAGCTGTACGGGGGCAGCGGTCCACGGACCCGGATCTCGACCCCGTCGGGCAGCTCGCCGGTCGTCTTCTGGACGGCCTGGGTGAATTCGTCGGTCCGGTCCCGGTCGACCAGGAACGAGGCGTTCAGGAGGTACTGCTGGGAGGGCTCCGACAGGCGTTCCGCCCGGGCGTGCGGCCGCAGCGCGGCGAGGACGGATTCGGCGAGTGCCGCCTCCCTGGCCTGGACCTCGTCATGGAGCAACTGCCCGAGTTCGAGGCGTTGCTCGTAGGTGCCGCCGCCGTCACGCGTGGCCTCGTTGAGCTGTCGGATCGGCTCCGACTCGGCGACGATCTGCCGGAGGACGGCCTCCTCCTCCTGAATGCCCTTCACGTTGAACTCCACCCGGTCGGTGAGTTCGTCGAGGCGCTGGGCGTACTGCTCGGCTCCACCTTCGAGAACCGCACGCACGGCGTCCTCGTCCTCGGCCACGAAGCCGAAGCCCAACGGAAGGGTGGGGCCGTCACGCCACAGGCGCTCCTGCACCGCCCTGTGCGCCTCGATGTCGGCGCGCTTCACGCTCACGTTGTCCGGCGCTTCGCTCACGACGGCGCAGAGTGAGTCTCCGCGCACTGCCCGCACGGGCGGTTCGTCATCGCCGACGCCCTTCAGACCGTCGAGGTCGAGCGGGTGCGACGACTTCGTCATGGCATAGACGTAGAGGGCCATCGTCAATCGCCGTCCTCCGACCGCCGCGAGCGGCGCTCACGCCGGCGGTCGTCATCGCGCCTCTCGCGAGGCTGTTCCTCCCTCTCGTCGCCGCCCCGACCGGAGAGGGACTCCGTGAAGGCCTCGACGGCCCCGCTCAGTGCGCCCTTCGACTTGCCCCTGGCTCCGCCCTCCACCGTCTTCTCCATGACGTCGGTCAACTGCGCCGGGGCCTTCCTGCCGCTTTCCAGGTCGAGGCGGTTACAGGCCTCGGCGAAACGGAGGTAGGTGTCGACGCTCGCCACGACCACGCGGGCGTCGATCTTGGCGATCTCGATCCCGACGAGGGACACCCGGACGAAGGCGTCGATGACGAGGCCCCGGTCGAGTATCAGGTCCAGCACGTCGTAAAGATTTCCGGTGCCGCCGCCCTGTCCGGGCATTCCGCCACCCTGCTGTACAACAGACACGTTCTCCTCCCTCGGTCATGAGGGAAACGGCATGCTCAGCGCTTCTGATCAACCTGAGCGCGCGTGTACCGCTTGCCGCGTTCGTACCCCAGCAACTGCCCGTCCGAGCGCAGTGCAACCTCGTAACTTGCCATAACGCTGGTGGTCTCCGGAATTCTTTCGATCTCGACCACCTCGATCTGTGCGGTCCAGCCCTCGTCGGTCGGCTTCAGGGAGGACACGGACTCGGGGGTTCTCCCCAGCAGGGCCGTGAGCTGCTCCACGCCGACACGCAGGGCTTCCGTGGGCGGCACGCGGTCGTACGACTCCTTCGCCGCCCCGCCGGTACCCCCGGAACCATTTTCGTCGTCGGGATCCATTTTCGCCTCCGGCTCTTCTCCCTCTTCGTCTTCCTCTTCCTCGATCCCCTCCTCGGGTTCGCCCTCCTCGTCGAATTCCTCCTCCGGTTCGTCTTCCTCCTCGATCTCCTCCTCCGGTTCGTCTTCGTCCTCGATCTCCTCCTCCGGTTCGTCCTCCTCCTCGATCTCCTCCTCGGGCGCGTCATCGAGGTCGACGTCGCGCTCGGTCTCGTCCCGGTCTTTCCTCTTGCGTCTGCCGTTGGTGTTCGTGACGGTTCACCGCCAAAGTAGAAACGAGCCCCGCATAACCAGTGCGCATTCCACAAGACCCCCACCCGAAACATCGCCGCGAAAGCCCGGCCGGACCGCGTATCAGGGCGGTGCCGCACGACCGAGGGTCCGGAAGGCGGCGCAGCCCTCCGGACCCTCGGCATGGTGCGAGGCGGGACCCGTGTCCCGCTCCCGCCGTCAGGTGTGGCGCTTCATCCGGCCCTTCGTCGCCTCGGCCCGGCCCTTTGTCTCCTCCGCCGCACCCTTGATCTTCCGCTCCCCCTTGCCGGCCGCCTGCTTGGCCTTGCCCGCCATCTGGTCGCCCGCGCCCTTGGCGCGCAGATCCTCCCTGCCCGTGACCTCTCCGGCCTTCTCCTTGACCTTGCCCATCCCCTCTTGAGCCTTGCCGCGGATCCTCTTGCCCTCGGCCATGCGAATCAGCTCCTCGGCCGCGTAGTCCTGCCGAGCCCGCTCCGACGTGTGTCCGGGCTCCGCAGGGGCGGCTACCCGCCGTCGACGGGACCAATCACCGGGGAGGGCGGGTGAGCATGCGATCTCGCGTGCAGGGCAGACGCCATCCTGACGAGGAGGTGTGTGATGACGTCCGGAACGGAGACACCACACTCCAAGGCCGATCGCCCCGCCCCTGACCCGTTCGTGGTGTGGGTGAGGGGCGACATGGACATGGACCACTCGGCGGGGTTGCGAGCGCTGCTGCGCACCGCCGTGGCGAGGGCTCCACGGGGCGCCGAGATCATCCTTGACCTGCAGAATTCTTCCTTCTGCGATTCCACGGGTCTCAATGAACTGCTCAATGGCAGGCAGCGGGCCCTGGAGTCGGGGCACCCGGTGTCGCTCGCGGCACCCAGCCACCAGATGGTGCGCCTGCTGGAGATCACTCAGGCGATCGGGCTCTTCGGCCTCCGCCCCGCCGTGCCGCCGGAGCTGCCGGCCGGGACCGCTCGTGGGTGACGGCGAGCCGGGCCCGGGAGGCCCCCGCAGGCCCGGAGTGACGCCGGGCGGTACAGGACGGGCTCGACGGACGGAGGACGCATGAACCTCACGCAAGGCCGGGGAGACGGCCCGCCCCCCGGAGCCACCCACCCCCACGGAGGGCCCGACATGCCCGGGGCACCCCCCGAGAGCCACGAGGACGGCACGGATCCCATGGTCGCTACCGCACCGCGTGCCGACCGGTCGGGCTCCCTTCCGGCCGACCACACGCAGGCCATTCTGGAGGCCACCAAGGAGATCGCCGCCGTCCTGAAGACCTCGGAGTGCCCCTTCGCCCTCGTGGGCAGCGTCGCGGTGTACGCGCACGGCGTACCGGTGAGCCTGCAGCACGACACGGACTTCGCGGTGCGCAGGGAGGATGCCGAGACCGTCACGCGGCTGCTGCAGCGGCGGGGCGTGCGCATCGTCGAGCCGCCGGAGGACTGGCTCGTGAAGGCCCGCACCGGGGGCGAGCAGATCGACCTCATCTTCTCCCTGGCCGGGCGGCCCGTCACCAGCGAGCTCCTCGCCCGCGCCTGGACCCTGCCGGTGGACTCGGTGCACATGCCCGTGATCGACCCCACCGACCTCATGGCCGGGCGGCTCTCGGCCTTTTCCGAGCACCACTGCGATTTCGGCGCGCTGCTCCCCGTGGCACGCGGCCTGCGTGAACGCGTGGACTGGGAGCGCGTGCGCGCGGAGACGAAGGACAAGCCCATGGCGGTCGCCTTCCTGTACCTGCTCGAACTGCTCGACGTGATCGACGGGGACGCGGCCGCCCCGAGGGGAGAGCCGGGCGAAGCGAGGGGAGAGGCGGGCGAGGCGAGGGGACAGCGGGGCGAGGCCGGGGGAGAGGCGAACGAGGCGAAGGGAGAGCCGGGCGAGGCCAGGGAAGAGCCGGACGATGCGAGAGGAGAGCCGGACGATGAGTGAGCATTCCGCCGCCTACGAGGACGAGTACCGCCTCGCTCGGCTGGTCGCGCGTCTCGCGGGCGACGACCTGGCCGAGCTCGGCGTGCACGTGGAGCAGCGGGGCAGTGCCGTGCTGCTGACCGGCACCGTGCCCACGGCCGCCGTGCGCGACGAGATCCTGCGGCTCGCCCGCGGGGAACTCGCGGGGTTCACGGTCCTCGGCGACCTCGCCGTGGCCTGCGCGGACGCGCCGGACCGGCTGGAAGAACTGTCATGACCGCCCCGTCGGAGACCCCGGTCGTACGGGTCGCGGCCGTGGGCGACATCCATCTGGGCCCGGACTGCCGAGGCCTCCTGAAGCCTGCCTTCTCCGTTCTGCCGGAATGCGCCGACCTGCTGCTCCTGGCCGGCGACCTGACCCGGCACGGTACGGCCGAGGAGGCCGTGGTGGTGTCCGAGGAGGTGGCGGAGGCCGGTGTGCCCGTGGTGGCCGTCCTCGGCAACCACGACTACCACTCGGGCCAGGAGGCGGAGCTGGGGCGTGTCCTGGAGGACGCGGGCGTCACCGTCCTGGAAGGCACGGCGACCGTGCTTCCCGTGGCCGGGCACAAGGTCGGCGTCGCCGGCACGAAGGGCTTCTGCGGAGGCTTCGTCGGGGCCAGTGCGGGCGAGTTCGGGGAACCCGAGATGAAGGCGTTCGTCCGGACGACCCGGCGCAGCGCCGATCGCCTCGCCGGTGCGCTCGGCGACCTGTCGGCGGCCGGGTGTGCCGTGCGCATCGCACTGACCCACTTCTCGCCCGTGCCCGACACGCTGGCGGGCGAGCCGCTGCAGATCTACCCGTTCCTCGGCAGCTATCTGCTCGCCGAGGCGATCGATTCCGAGGGCGCCGACCTGGCCGTGCACGGTCACGCACACCTCGGTACGGAACACGGCATGACGGCCGGCGGAGTCCGCGTCCGCAACGTCGCCCAGCCGGTGATCGGCCGCGCATTCACCCTCTACCGGCTCCCGATGGACGGGCACCTCCCTCGCGCGGCGCCGCCGGAGGCCCGCACAGGACCGTAGAACCCGTGACCCGCAGCACCCCGAGCGCCCACGAGCCTCGCCCGTGCGCGGTCGCGGGCGCGAGCGGCACAAGCCCCGCCGTGCGCGGGTCCCGGCCCCGGGCGCAGCCCCGCCGAGCGCGCCCCGTCAGGACGGGGCCGGCAGTCTCCCCGCCGGCCCCGCTCACCTGATCACCGCCGCCCGTACGCACAGGACGTCCGGCAGGTGGTCGGCGAGGAGCCGCCAGCTGTCCCCGTCGTCGGCGCTCGCGTACACCTCGCCGTTGCGGTTGCCGAAGTAGACGCCCGCCGGGTCGCCGTCGTCCGTGCACAGGGCGTCGCGCAGCACCGTGCCGTAGTGGGCGCCTTCCGGGAGGCCCTTCGTGAGCGGCTCCCAGGTCGCCCCGGCGTCCGTCGTGCGGTAGACCCGGCAGCGTCGCTCGGCGGGGACCCGGTCGGAGTCCGCGTTCAGGGGGAAGACGTAGGCGGTGTCGGGCCGGTGGGGGTGCGCGGCGACGGCGAAACCGAAGTCGGAGGGCAGTCCGCCGCCGATGTCGGTCCAGCGGCTTCCGGCGTCGTCGCTGCGGAACACCCCCCAGTGGTTCTGGAGATAGAGCCGGTCCAGGTCGCCCGCGTCCTGGGCGATCTTGTGCACGCACTGGCCGAACTCCGGGTTCGGGTCCGGCAGGAACACCGCCGAGACCCCCTGGTTGGCGGGTGCCCAGCTCGCTCCGCCGTCGCGGGAGCGGAAGACGCCGGCGGTCGACACCGCGACGGTCACCAGCTCCGGGTCGCGCGCGTCGGTGACGACGGTGTGCACCGCCTCGCCGCCGCCGCCGGGCACCCACTTGTCCCGGGTCGGGTGCTCCCACAGCGGACGGACCAGCTCGAAGGACACGCCGCCGTCCGCCGACCGGAACAGCGCGGCCGGCTCCGTCCCCGCGTACACGACGTCGGGCGAGTGGGCGGGTGCCGGGTGGAGCTGCCAGACCCGCTCCAGGGAAGCCCCCGTGTCCTGAGGGAACTTGACCGCGGGCGCGGACGGTTCGGCCCAGCTCGCGCCCAGGTCGTCGGAGTGGAAGACAGAGGGGCCCCAGTGCGAACTGTCCCCGCCGACCAGGATTCTCGGGCTGCCGCGGCGGGTGTCGATGCCGACCGAGTAGATCGCCTGCGCAGGGAAGTGGGGATCGTCGAACTCCCATCGGCCGTCTCGCCCGCGGCCGATGAACAGACCCTTGCGGGTCCCTACGGTCAGTAGCACGTCGGTCATGCCGACACCTCCAGGACGCCGTTGTCGCGGATACCGGCCAGTCTGCACCCGGCCACTGACAACGGCCCCCGGAGTGACCTCCGCCCCAGGTGGGAGGCGTGTTGCGGCCCGGACCCGGCCGGCCCGGAGGGCCCGTCCGGCGCCGGGACGCTCGTACAATGGGCGCATCCGTCCCCCGAGCGCGTGGAGCCGCAGCCGTGACGACCGCGACCAGTCCCCGGGTCCTGGAGCACCCCGCCCGGGAGGACATCCGGCTCGGACCCGTGCTGCACGCGCTGTCCGACCCCGTACGCCTGCGGATCGTGTGCGCCATGGCGCGCGGGGGCACGGGCGAGGCGTTCAGCTGCTCGTACTTCGCCCTTCCGGTGACGAAGTCGACCAGCACCCACCACTTCCGCGTGCTGCGCGAGAGCGGCGTCGTCCGGCAGACCTACCAGGGCACGGCCAAGCTGAACAGCCTCCGCCGCGCCGACCTCGACGCGCTCTTCCCCGGCCTCCTCGACAGCGTCCTGGAGGCCGCCACCGCCCAGGCGCACCGTCTGGGCGACGGGCCACGCCCGGACTAGGGCGGCTCTTCCGGACCAGGGCAGGTCTTCCGGACCGGGGCAGGTCTTCCGGACCGTGCCGGGCTCGCGGCGGGGTCCGGAAACGCGACGTCAGGAGCCCTTCGCCACCGGCGCGGTCGAGGGGCGGGCGGCGGAGGCATCCGGATCAGCGCCCAGATCTCCAACAGACCCGAGGAGTACGGGCGCCTCGCGGCAGCTCTGGGGCGGCTCCTGGACTCCGCCCGAGGGCGCCCCGGGGATGGGTCAACGGGCCCGCAGCAGGGTGGCGAGTTCGTCGAAGCCGCGCTGTTCGGCGTGTTCCAGGGCGGTGGTCCCCCGGCTGTCCGCCAGCTCGCGGTCCGCGCCCGCCGCGAGCAGCAGGGCCACCACCTTCTGCTGGGCGCGCCCGCCGTCGCCGAGGATGACCGCCTCCAGCAGCGCCGTCCATCCGAGGTCGTTGACGTGGTCGACGTCGATCGCCGTCTCCTGGAGCAGGGCCCCCACGTAGGCCACATGGCCGCGCTCGGCCGCGGGGATGAGGCTGATCCCGCCGAAGCGGTTGCGCAGGGTCAGGTCGGGTGCCGGGTCCGCCGCGAGCAGGACCCGCATCATCGCGACGCTCCCGGTCACGCCGGTCACCAGCCACGCGCTGTCGTGCCGGGAGTCCTGCGCGTTCACGTCGGCCCCCGCCGCGACGAGCACCCGCGCCGCCTCCACGTGGTCGCCCAGGGCGGCGAGCAGCAGCGGCGAGCGGAGCTCCTGGTCGCGGGCCTCGACCCGCGCCCCGGCGTCGAGCGCGGCGCGCAGGGCCTCCGTGTCCCCCTGACGGGCGGAGGCGAGCAGCCGGAGGTCGGCGGCGGTCATGGGGGCTCCTCGGTACGTCAGGGGGCGGGGTGTGGCGACGGCCGGTCGCGATGCGTCAGTTGTTCGGGACGGCGGCGCCGGCCCGGGCGAACCTCGTCGGGGTCGCCGGAGGGGGCCCGGCCACGTCGATGCCCGCGACCGGGGCGCCCCGGGCGGTGACGGGAGCGCCGCCGGTGAGGAGGAATGGACGACTCCCTATGGTCGTCTGCTTCCCGGGAGGCTCCGTGCCGTCCCGCTCTGTCATCCATCGTGGTGCCGCGACCGGCTTCGGCAGGTCAACCCGCCGGCCCCTCCTCCCGCCCCGCCCGGTCGACCCCGGGGTCAGCCGATCGGACGACCCGCCGGCGCCGAGGCCACCCGCGCCGCGCCACGGAGCCCCGCCCAGTCCGGGATCTTCACCGGTCCGCGCCCCAGTGAGCCGCCCAGGGCCGCCTCGGCGCGCTCGATCATCAGCCAGCCCGTCCAGGGCACCGGCTCGTGGCCCAGGGCACGCAGCGCGACCAGCGGGTCGGGGGCGACGTCGCGGTCCGTGAGGCCGGCCGCGTCGGCCAGCAGGGAGGCGGCGGTCTCCTTGGCACAGGGGCGGTTGGTGCCGATCACGCCCGCGGGGCCGCGCTTGATCCAGCCCGCCACGTACTCACCCGGCGACGGCGTCCCATCGCGGAGCACCCGGCCCGCAGCGTGCGGAACGGTGCCGCGCGCCGGGTCGAAGGGGAGACCGGACAGCGGGACGCCCCGGTAGCCGACCGCCCGCAGCACGAGGCCGGCGGGGATCTCCTCGTAACGCCCGGTGCCCCGCACCCCGCCGGTCCCGTCGGGCTCGGTGCGCTCGAAGCGCACAGCCACGACCCGCCCGTCCGCGTCCCCGAGGATCTCCACGGGCCGGAGGAAGAACCGCAGCCGGACCGAGCGCGTGGTCGGCGCGCCCAGGGCGGCGCCCGCCGACCAGCTCCGGACGACGTCGAGGTTGCGCCGGTTGACGGCGGGGAGTCCGGACGGATCGTCGTACGCCGGGTCGAGCGCGAGGTCGGTCCGGTCGACCAGGACCCGGGTGTCCGGGAGCGTGCCGAGTTCGCGCAGCTCCTTGGTGGTGAACCGGGCCTGCCCGGGCCCGCGGCGCGCCACCATGTGCACGTCGCGCACCCCGCTCGCGGCCAGCGCGCTCAGGGCGCCCTGCGGGATGTCGGTCGGCCGCAGCTCGTCCGGTCGCCGGACCAGGAGCCGGGTCACGTCCACGGCCACGTTCCCCGCGCCGATGACCACGGCGCCGGGCCGGTCCAGGCCGAAACCGTCCTGGACGGCGTCCGGATGGGCGCTGTACCAGGAGACGAACTCCGTCGCCGAGAAGCTGCCGCGCAGCTCCTCTCCCGGCACCCCGAGCCGCCGGTCGCGCGCGGCGCCCACGCAGTACACGACCGCGTGGTAGAGCTCCAGGAGCCGGGCCGGAGTGAGCCCGCGCGCCCCCACCTCCACGTCGCCGAGGAAGCGGACGCGCTCGTCCTCCAGGACCGTGCGCAGGTTCCCCTGGAGCGACTTGATCTTCTCGTGGTCCGGCGCCACCCCGTACCGGACCAGCCCGTACGGACAGGGCAGCCGGTCCAGCACGTCCACCCGTACGTCGGGCACGGCGCTCTGGCCGATCAGGGCCTGGGCCGTGTAGACCCCGCTCGGTCCGGAACCGACGACGGCGACACGGAACACGAACGCACCCCTTCCCGCCGGGAGACCTCCAGCATGGCACCGGCGGGGCCGGCGGGGGAGGGGGCGCGCGCCGGGAGCGTGCACGGTCAGGCCCGCCCCGCCGGACGCGCCCTCGCCCCCCCTGGACGCCCCCGGCAACACGGACGCTTCCGCCCCGCCGGACGCCTCCCGGCACTGGACCCCCGGCGCGCCGGACGCCCCCGGCACACGGACGCTTCCGCCCCGCCGGACGCCTCCCGGCACTGGACCCCCGGCGCGCCAGACGCCCCCGGCACACGGACGCTCCCGCCCGCCGCCCCCGGCCCCGGAGGCCCTTTCCCGCTGTCCGCCCCCTCCCCGTCGCGGGCGCCCGCCCCGCTGGACGCCCCCGACGGCTTCCCCGCCCTACAGCGACCGCATCCGGTTGATCTCCGCCGTCTGCTGGGCGATGACGTCGTTCGCCATCTCCTCCACCAGGACGTTGTTGCCCTGGCTGAGCGCTTCCGCCGCCATGGTCACCGCCCCCTGGTGATGGGTGATCATCAACTTCAGGAAGAGCGAGTCGAAGGCCTTCCCCTTGGCGGCCTTCAGCTCGGCGAGCTGGGCCTCGGTGGCCATGCCGGGCATGCCGTGGTGGTCGTGGCCGGCCATCGGGCGCGCACCGCCGTTGTTCTTCAGCCAGCCCTGCATCGCGCCGATCTCCGGGCCCTGTGCCGCCGCGATCCGTGCCGCGACCAGCTTCACCTGCGGGGACGCGGCGCGCTGCGGGGCGAGGGCGGTCATGGTGAGCGCCTGGCGGTGGTGCTCGATCATCATCTGGACGTAGCGGAAGTCGGACCCGTTCGGTTTCTCGTCGGGCATGAGCCGGGCCGCCTCCTCCGGGGAGACGCGTTTCGCGGGCTCGCCCGGCCTGCCCGGGGCCACGATCGCCGGCCCGCTCGGACCTCCTGCCTCGGGGGCCGTGCTGCCCGCTTCCGCCCCCGATTCGCAGGCGCCCAGCGCGAGTACGGCGGCGACGGTCAGCAGGGCGACGGCGGTGCGGCGTAGGGGGCGGCGGTTCAACAAGGCTTCCTCCACGGGCACTTGAGCAACTCCGGCCACTCGTGCGACGGCGACTTTTCGGAGAATCTTCATGACTTGTGTGTTGCCATCTGTTGAGATGTGCACGCTAAGGAAGATACTGCCGAGGTCCATCCGTCGTTCAGCTGTGAACGGAATCCAGAGAGGACGGAGTGACTTCGTTGCGTACCACGAGTACCCCGCGTGCACGGATCAGAGGCCTGGGTGTGGCGACCGCCGCCGTCGGCCTGCTGATCGGAATGCTCGCCGCCGGACCCGCGGCCGCCACACCCGACCCGGGCGACGTCTCGGTGCAGGGCACCGTCAGCGCGGAGCAGGCGGCCGACGCCCGCGCCGCGATCGCGAGCGGTGAGATACCCGGCGTGGACGAGATCGTCCACAGTCCCAACATCGAACACCTCGTCAACATCCCCAAGGACGCCCTCAAGGGCACCAACTCCGACCTGGCCTTCCAGGGCAAGTACGCCTTCGCCGGCAACTACGACGGCTTCCGGATCTTCGACATCAGCGACCCCAGGGCGCCGAAGACGGTGACCCAGGTGCTGTGCCCGGGCTCCCAGAACGACGTGTCCGTCTCCGGGAACCTGCTGTTCCTCTCCACCGACTCCTCCCGCAGCGACGACTCCTGCGCCAGCGTTCCCCAGCCGGCCTCGGTCAAGTCGTCCTGGGAGGGCATGAAGATCTTCGACATCAGCGACATCGCCAACCCGAGGTACGTCGCCGCCGTGGAGACCAACTGCGGTTCCCACACCCACACCCTGGTGCCCAAGCGCAAGGACGTGTACGTCTACGTCTCCTCGTACTCGCCCAGTGCCGCGTTCCCCGACTGCCAGCCGCCGCACGACGGCATCTCGGTCATCAAGGTGCCGCGGGACGCGCCGGAACAGGCCAAGGTCGTCGGATTCCCCGTCCTCTTCCCGGGCAGCGGCCCGGACGGCGGCGGCAACCCCGGCGCGCCCACCAACCCCGGGGTCTCCAAGACCACCGGCTGCCACGACATCACCGTGCTCCCCGGCAAGGACCTCGCCGCCGGCGCCTGCATGGGCGACGGCATCCTGTTCGACATCAAGAACCCCGAGCGCCCCCGGGTGATCGACCAGGTCCAGGACAACGTCAACTTCGCGTTCTGGCACTCCGCGACCTTCAACCAGAAGGCCGACAAGGTCGTCTTCACCGACGAACTCGGCGGCGGCGGCGCGGCCACCTGCAACGAGGCCGTCGGCCCGAACCGCGGCGCGGACGGCATCTACGACATCGTCGGCAAGGGGGACAAGCGCAAGCTCGTCTTCCGCAGCTACTTCAAGATCCCGCGCCACCAGGCCGACACCGAGAACTGCGTCGCCCACAACGGCTCGCTGATCCCGGTCAAGGGCAAGGACATCATGGTCCAGGCCTGGTACCAGGGCGGCGTGTCCGTCTGGGACTTCACCGACTCCCGGCGGCCGAAGGAGATCGCGTACTTCGAGCGCGGCCCGATCTCCGCGACCACCCTCGTCGGCGGCGGCTCCTGGTCCGCCTACTACTACAACGGGCACATCTTCTCGAACGACCTCGTCAAGGGCTTCGACGTCCTGAAGCTCACCGACAAGCGCACCGACAAGGCGGCCCGGATCCGGATGGACGAGCTCAACGTCCAGACACAGCCGGACTACTTCGACGACTTCGACCGCGCGGGCGGCTCCTCGTCCGGCGACCACAGCGGCGACCGGGACGCCGACGACTGATCCGGCACCCGGACCGACCGGTCCGGTAACGGCGCACGGAGCTCCGGCGTGCCGTCGGGCGGACCCCCGTCCGGCGGCGTGCCCAGCTCCCAGCCGAGCCCGTACCGCTGGAACAGCTCGGCCCGCAGCCGGGCCGTCGGCATCGGCGCCCCCGGGAGCAGCTGTGCGAACACCGCGCCCATGAGCAGGGCCCGCAGCAGCGGATAGTCGCGGGCCACGTCGGTGGAGCCGTAACGCTCCACGGTGTCCCGCAGCAGGGCCGCGAGCCGCTGCTGCTCGGGACACTGCACGAAGCCCTCGGCCTGGAGGATGCCGGCCATGTGCGTCCGCATGAGGACCGGCCGCTCCGCCGCCAGCCCCAGGATCGCGTCGATCGCCCGCGCCAGCCGCTCCCGGCCGTCCTCGGTCCGCGGCTCGCGCTCCAGCGCCTCCTCCAGCGTGAGGTGCATCAGCCGGTGCACGGCCGACTGCAGCAGCTGCCGCTTGCCGGGGAAGTAGTACGAGATCAGCCCGCGCGCCGAACCGGCCCGCTCGGCGATGTCCCCGAGCGTCGTGGCCTCGTATCCCCGCTCGGACACCAGCTCCACCGTGGCCGCCAGAATCCGCTCGCGCGAGCGTCTCCGAAGCTCTTCATTGACCGATGCGCTACGCGGGGACATGCTGGACTCCTGCGTTGACTGGCTCGCAGCCAATATACTCAGCGCGTCCTGCCGTCGTGCCCTCGTGGCCGAAGGCGGGACATGCCGTCTGTTCTGGGCGACGCGGGGGATCGTCCAGAACAGGCGGCTTCATCGCGTTTCTCCCATTCTGCCTCCGGCGGGCTTTCCGTCCCGATCCCTCCCGCCGACGCCGAAGCGCCGGTACGTGACGATCGCCACGGCCACGCAGCACCAGCCGAGCAGCCAGCCCCCGAGTACGTCCGAGGCCCAGTGGACGCCCAGGTAGACCCGGGTCCAGCCGACCCCGACGACCGACACCACGGCCACCCCGGCGAGCGTGCCCCAGCCGCGCCAGGACGCCCGCCAGTGCAGCGCGAGCACCCACAGCAGCAGCCCGCAGGTGACGGTGGCCGCCATCGCGTGACCGGACGGGAATGCCGCGTACGGCGCCGAGTCGACCGGGTCGGGCCAGCGCGGCCGCTCCCGTCCCACGGCGGCCTTGAGGCCCTGCTGGAGGCCCCAGGCGACCAGGGTGGTGACGGCGACCCACAGGGCGAGCAGCCGCTCCCGGCGCCACCACAGCACCAGGACCCCCGCCGTGGCGAGCGCGCGCATGGTCAACGGGTCCCAGACCCAGTCCGTCAGGATCCGGTTCAGGTGGGTGAAGCCGGGTTCGGCCACCGCGCTGCGGTGCAGCGCGTCGGCGAGGTCCCGGTCGAAGGACAGCAGTGGCGTCCAGCCCACGGCGACCAGGACGAGCAGGAGCACGGTCAGGGCGCCGGACACGACGGCGGAGATGCGCATGCGTCGATCCTGCCCGACGGGCATTCCGTGCCGTGCGCCCGGGCCCTGGTGTCTCCTTACGGGAGCGCGGTCAGCGCCGGGACGAAGGCCACGAGGACCGGGATCACCGGGACGAGCGACGCGGCGGCCGTCAGGCGCAGCCGGCGTCCCGGGCTGAGCCGGGGCGCGGCCGTGAGCAGCCGGTTCACCCGCTGCGGGAGGTCGCCGTCCGGGGCCGGGCCCGGGCCGAAAACCCCACGGTCCTCGTTGAGTTCGACCAGGGCGAGCGCGACCGTCAGACGCCCGAAGCGGCGCGAGGCCACGTCGTCCGCCGCGAGCTCCACCAGCCGGTGCATCTCGCCGCGGAAGGCCGCGAAGACGGGCACCCCCGGGAATCCGCCCGCGAGCGCCTCCCCGCAGTGCAGCAGCCAGTCGTGCCGGGCCCGGGCGTGTCCCTGCTCGTGTGCCAGCACCGCGTCGAGCTGGCGGCCCTTGAGGCGGCGCAGGGCGGCCGTGGTGATGACCAGGCGGGGTGTCCCGCCGGGCAGCCACCAGGCGTCGGCGCGCTCGCCCTCCAGGACCACCAGGCGCCCGCTGCCGGAGACCTCCTCGCCGGGCAACAGCGGAGCCCGCACCAGGAGTTCACAGCGGCGCTGCTTGCGGCGCGTCCGTGCCTGGCCGATCTCCCGGCCCAGCATCGCCCCGGACCACAGCCCTCCGGCCGCGAGGAGGACGGCGAGCACGGCCGACCACGGACGATTGGTGCCCAGCTCGTAGGCCTCGATCACCGCGCTCGGTGCCGACGCGAAGACCGGGCCCCGCACCGCCTGCCAGGCCGCCGCCGCGCTGAACGTCATGGACAGCGCGAAGCTCAGCAGCACCGTGGCCACGACGCACTGCCACACCCACAGCGCCACCACGGGTTCCCGTTCCGCCCAGTCGGCCCGCGGCAGAAGCCGCGGAGCCACGACGGCGGTCAGGACGCCGAGCGCGAGCAGCGCGAGGGAGACCAACATGTCGCCACCCTATGAGCGCGGTACCAGCCCGGGGTATGCCCTTGCGGAGCAAGTGACGTACGCCACGGTTTGGTCCCGCAGCACGGGTCCCTCAGAGCGTGAGGAGCATCGCCAGCATGGCGAGCGCCATGGACAGCCGGCACACCAGCGTCAGCTCGGGGCCCGCGGCCGTGGCCCGCGGCGCGTCACCCGGGCCCGCGGGGCCGGCCACCGGCACCAGCCGGGCGCCCGAACGCAGCACGTAGACCCCGTAGTAGGCGAGCAGCGCCCCCGTCAGCACGGGTATGCCCCCGGTGGCGGCGACGCCGCCGTGCCCCGCGCCGTGTCCCCCGTGCGCGACCGGGGCGGCGGCCATCGCCACCGCCATGTAGACCATCGCCAGCGAGCCGACCAGATGGTGCAGATGGTGCCCACCGTGCCGCACCGCGTACCCGAGCGCCTGCAGCGCGGCGAGACCGAACACCCCCGCGTACAGCGTCCAGCTCCACCTCGGCTCGGTGAGCGCCGCCGCGGGCAGCGCCATGGCTGCCATGCCGAAGCCCATCACGGCCTCGCCGCCGGCCGCCCTGCGCTCCGCACCGGCGCTGCCGCGCACGCGCAGCAGGCAGTACGCACCGCTCGCCGCGCAGAGCACCACCAGCAACCACCCGGACAGAGCCGGTCCGTGCACGCCGCACACCCCCTCCTCGCGGACCCGACCCGGGGTGCATGCCCGTTGCCCGCCGCGGCCACGCGAACATCCGGGCGCGCACGGGTGTACGAGGGGGGAGTGCGGGGAGCGCGTTAGGCTCGTGCCCGATCGCGCCCGCCGATCGCCAGCGCCCGAGGGGAGCCCCCACGCCATGGACACCGCCGCGACCCAGCAGACCGGCCGGATCACCTACCGCGACGCCGTCCTGGACGACGTCCCGGCACTCGTCCCGCTCGTCGAGTCGGCCTACCGCGGCGACTCCAGCCGGGCCGGCTGGACCACGGAGGCGGACATCCTGCAGGGTCAGCGCACGGACGCGGAGGGCGTGGCGTCGGTCATCACCACACCGGGCAGCCGGCTGATGGCGGTGGAGCTGGACGGCGCGCTCGTCGCCTGCTGCCAGCTGGAACACCGCGGCGAGGCCGCCTACTTCGGCATGTTCGCCGTCAGCCCCGAGCTCCAGGGCGCGGGCCTCGGCCGGCAGATCATCACCGAGGCCGAGCGCCGGGTGCGGGAGCTGTGGGACGTGCGCGAGATGCACATGACCGTCATCTCGGTGCGCGAGGAGCTCATCGCCTGGTACGAGCGCCGCGGTTACCGCCGTACGGGCCGGACGACGCCCTTCCCGTACGGCGACGAGCGCTTCGGCGTGCCGCAGCGCGACGACCTGGAGTTCGAGCTCCTGGTCAAGGAACTCGCCTGAGGAAGCATCCGCCGTACCTGCCGGCCCGGCCGCACGCCCGGCCGCACCGACGCCGCCGACCCGCCGGCGCCATCGGTCCCGCCGCATCGATCCCGCGGACCGTCCGCACCGCCGGCCGGTCCGCCCCGCCGGCCGGTCCGCACCGCCGGTCCGTTCGCACCGCCGGTCCGTTCGCAGCGTCCGGGGCGACGCGTACCGGTGTACCGGCGGGCCCGCACCGGCCTGCCGCTCTTCCGTCCGACCGCGCTCAGGCCGTGAAGCGCCCCGTGCGCCGGATCTCCGGGCGGTCGGTGGTCGCCCCGTCGAGGCCGAGGGCCCGGACGAGCCGCAGGTCGTCCTGGGTGTTCACCACCCAGCCGATCACCCGCAGGCCCGCCGCGTGCGCCCGCTCGACGGTGGCCTGGGTGAGGTGCCGGATGTTCAGGACGAGCGCCGAGGCGCCGACGGCCAGCGCGCGGTCCACCACGTCGGACTGACGGTGGTCGGCCACCAGCGCGGTGCGCACGCCCGGCACCAGCTCCCGGATCTCGGCGAGCGCCTCGTCGTGGAAGGAGAGCACCTCCACCCGCCCGGTCAGATCGCGCGCGCCGATCACCTCGCCCAGCGCGCGGGCCGCGGCGACGTCCTTGATCTCGGCCTGGATCGGGGCCCGCACCGCCGCCAGGACCTCCTCGAAGACGGGGATCCGCTCCCCGTCGCCCGCGTCGAGCTGGCGCAGCTCCGCGAGGGTCTTGCCGGAGATCGGCCCGGTACCGTCCGTCGTGCGGTCCACGTCGGCGTCGTGCATGACGACGAGCGCGCCGTCCTTGCTGAGGTGGAGGTCGAGTTCGATGGCGTCCATGCCGGCCTGCTCGGCCCGGACGAAGGAGCGCAGGGTGTTCTCGGGCGCGACGCCCATGACTCCGCGATGACCGATGGTGAGGAAACTCAAGATCTTCTCGCTTCCGTCGGGGTCCGGTCCGGCTCCGCCGGGCCAGGACGCGGCTCGGGGCGCAGCCTAGTAGCTGGGGACGAAACGGGAAGCTGCCGCGCGGAACACCGTATTTCTCGGCCTCAAACCCCACCTCGCAGGAAAATTGTCGGTCCCATGGGGGGTATCACAGGAGAATTTTTCCTTCCCCCCTTGTGGGAGAGATCCGGCCATGGTTACGTTGTGCTGACGCGAGGTTCTCCTGTGGAGGAAGAGGCATGACGGAAATTCTTGTGCAGGACGTGACCGGTGGGGGGATATCCGCCGACACTCCGGTGATCGAACACCCTGCCTGGCCCGAGCTCAAGAATGCCGTGGAGGAGCTCCGCCCCTGGCAGAGCGCGGACGGCTCCATCGACTTCTCGGCCGAGGGCGCCCCGGCCCTGGCCCACGCCGAGCAGACCGTCGAGCGCATCGCCGCCGCGGTCGAGCAGCTCTCCCCGCTGCTCCCGCACGACGCCGACTACCACCACGCGCTCGTCGCCGACCTGCGCAAGTGGGCGAAGGGCGGCTTCGAGGTCCCGGACTTCCTGGACGCGCTGCTCGCCTTCCAGCCGGCGGCGAACCGCCAGGACGGGCTCCAGCACCTGGTCGTCTTCCCGATGTACACCCAGAACGGCAACCCGGACCGCAACCTCGAAGCGGTCGTGCTGCGCATGGTGTGGCCGGAGTGGCTCTCCGAGCTGGAGGCCACCCGCTACGACAACCCGCTGTTCTGCGGCATCACCTTCGAGGACTTCACGGCCGGCTACGACACCAACTCGGCCGTCCTCTTCCCGGAGACCATCGCCGTCCGCGAGGCCCCCGAGCGCTTCAGCTGGGGTGGCATCTTCTGCGACCGCGAGGCCGCCCGCTTCCGCAAGGTCACCGAGGCCGCTGTCGACACCTTGGGCATCGAGCTGCCCGAGGACATCGCCGCCATGGTCGACGACCAGGACCGCTGCGAGAAGGCCTTCGTCCTGTGGGACATGGTCCACGACCGCACCCACAGCCACGGCGACCTGCCGTTCGACCCCTTCATGATCAAGCAGCGCCAGCCGTTCTGGATGTACGGCCTGGAGGAGCTGCGCTGCGACCTCACTGCCTTCAAGGAGGCCGTGAAGCTCGAGGCCGAGGGCAACGAGCACGGTCGTGACGTGCAGTACGCGGTGCTCTTCGACCGCATGTTCCGCTTCCCGCTCTCCGGCGACCGCAACCGCAACTACGACGGTCTCGGCGGCCAGCTGCTCTTCGCGTACCTGCACAAGCACGACGTGATCCGCTGGACCGACAACAAGCTGAAGATCGACTGGAAGCGCGCTCCGGAGATCACCAACCAGCTCTGCGCCGAGATCGAGACGCTCTACCGCGACGGCATCGACCGTCCGAAGCTCGTGCACTGGTTCAAGGCCTACGAGCTGGTCTCCACCTACCTGGCGCCGCACCCCGGCTCCACCTGGGCGAAGGGTCCCGACGCCCTGGACCTGACGCTGCCGCCGCGCAAGCTCGTGGACGACGTGCTTCCGGACGAGTTTCCGCTCAGCATGTTCTATGAGGCCCTTGCGAAGAAGCTCAAGGCCGTGATCGCCTCCACCAAGGGCATCACCGCCGCCGGCGCCGCGCGGGCCGGGCAGGCCGCCGCGTGACCGACACGGCAGAGCCGAACGAGGCGGCACAGGCGACTGAGCGGGAGGCGACGATGATCGGTAACGGTAACGGCGGGGCGCTGGACGGAGCCGTCATCGCGGTCGCGGGCGCGGCCGGCCCGGCCGGCCGGGCCACCCTCCTGCGCCTGGCCGAGGCGGGCGCGACCGTCGTCGCCTCCGACGCCGACCCCGCGCGCCTGGTCGAGGCCGTGGACGCGGCCCGCTACGCGCACGGCGGCGCCACGGTCACCGGCGACACCGTCGACCTCCTGGACCTGGACGCCACCAAGGAGTGGGCCGCCAAGACCGAGAAGGAGTTCGGCCGGATCGACGGCCTGGTCCACCTCGTCGGTGGCTGGCGCGGCAGCAGCTCCTTCGTCGAGACCGACCTCAAGGACTGGAACTTCCTGGAGAAGCTCCTGATCCGCACGGTCCAGCACACCTCGCTCGCCTTCCACGACGGGCTGCTGCGCAGCGGCGGCCGCGGCCGCTACGCGCTGATCAGCCAGGTCGGCGCGCACAAGCCGCAGGCCAACAACGCCGCGTACAACGCCGGCAAGGCGGCGGCCGAGGCGTGGACGCTCGCCATGGCGGACTCGTTCCGCAAGCTGGGGGGCGACGACGGCCCGCAGGCGGCGGCTGCGATCCTGGTGATCAAGGCACTGGTGCACGACGCCATGCGTGCCGAGCGCCCGAATGCGAAGTTCGCGGGCTTCACCGACGTCACGGAACTGGCCGAGGCCGTCGCCGGACTCTGGGACCGGCCCGCGCAGGAAGTGAATGGACAGCGCCTGTGGCTGACCCCCAAGCCGTGACCTCGGCCCTGGGCCCCGTGACCGACGCCCGTCGTCACCACGACCCGTCGGTCCGGGGCTTCGCCAGCGACAACTACGCCGGCGCGCACCCCGAGGTCCTCGCGGCCATCGCCCTCGCCAACGGCGGCCACCAGGTCGCCTACGGCGAGGACCAGTACACCGAGCACCTGCAGCGGATCATGCACAGCCACTTCGGCCCCTCGGCCGAGGCCTTCCCGGTCTTCAACGGGACGGGGGCGAACGTGACCGCGCTGCAGGCGCTCACCGACCGCTGGGGCGCGGTGATCTGCGCCGAGAGCGCGCACATCAACGTGGACGAGGGCGGCGCACCCGAGCGCATGGGCGGCCTCAAGCTGCTCACCGTGCCCACCCCGGACGGCAAGCTCACCCCCGAGCTGATCGACCGGCAGGCATGGGGCTGGGAGGACGAGCACCGGGCGATGCCCCAGGTCGTCTCGATCACCCAGAACACGGAGCTCGGCACCGTCTACACGGTCGACGAGATCCGGGCCATCGTGGAGCACGCCCATTCCAAGGGCATGAAGGTGCACCTCGACGGCGCCCGCATAGCCAACGCGGCCGCGTCGCTCGACGTGCCGATGCGCGCGTTCACCAACGCGGTGGGCGTCGACGTGATCTCGTACGGCGGCACGAAGAACGGCATGCTCTTCGGCGAGGCCGTGGTCGTCCTCAACCCGGACGCGGTCAGCCACATGAAGCACCTGCGCAAGCTGTCCATGCAGCTCGCGTCCAAGATGCGCTTCGTGTCGGTGCAGCTGGAGGCGCTGCTCGCCAAGGACCTGTGGCTGCGCAACGCGCGGCACGCCAACGCGATGGCCCAGCGCCTCGCGGCCGGTGTGCGGGGCGTGGACGGCGTGGAGATCCTCTATCCGGTCCAGGCGAACGCCGTCTTCGCGCGGCTGCCGCACGAGGTCAGCCGCCGCCTCCAGGAGCGCTTCCGCTTCTACTTCTGGGACGAGTCGGCCGGCGACGTGCGCTGGATGTGCTCCTTCGACACCAAGGAGGACGACGTCGACGCCTTCCTCCAGGCGCTGAAGGAAGAGATGGCGCGCTAGCCTCCTCGCTAATTGCATGAGTATGCGACCGGACGGAAAAGAATTGACCCCGTCCGGTCGCATTCCTATGCTCCGGGCGCATGGAACTCGTCCAGCAGAACCCCGACATCACTGCGTACTTGGCCGCCGACGAGGTGGTCGACCACACCCATCCGCTCGTGCGGGAGACCGCCGACCGGCTCTGGGGTGCGCATTCCGACGCATACTCATACGTCAAGGTCGCCTATGAGTTCGTGCGTGACACCATTCCGCACTCCGCCGACTCGGGCGATCTCCGCGTCCCCTGGCGCGCCTCCGACGTGCTGGCCACGCGCAACGGCATCTGCGTCTCCAAGTCGCACGCCCTCGCCGCCCTCCTGCGGGCGCGCTCCCTTCCCGCGGCCTTCTGCTATCAGCGGCTCACCGAGGACGGTGCCGACCCGATGGTGCACGGCCTCGTCGCCGTGAAGCTGCCCGGGCGCTCCGGCTGGGCCCGGCAGGACCCGCGGGGCAACAAGGCCGGGGTCGACGCGCAGTTCTCGCTGGACGGGGAGCGGCTGGCCTGGCCCGTACGTCCGGAGTTTAATGAAGTGGACTATCCGGTGCTCTATGCTGAACCGCATCCGGTGGTGCTGAGCGCCCTGCGGGCGGCTGCCGACCGGCCCCACCTCTGGAAGATCTTTCCCGGCGAACTCCGAACCCCGAACGGCGGATCATGACCCTGACGCTCACCGTCTCCGACGAGGTCCGCGCCCTCGTGCCCGGCTTCACCCACCTCGCCGTCGAGGCCCGCGGGCTCGTCAACGGGCCCAGCGACGCCACCAGCGCGGCGCTGCTCGACGAGGCGGCCCGCCGGCTCGCCGAGCGCCTCGACGGCCGGACCACGGACCAGGACCCGCACGTCGCCGCCTGGCGCGCCGCGTACACCGCCTTCGGCGCCAAGCCGTCCCGTACCCGGAACTCGGCGGAGGCGCTCGCCAGGCGGGCGCTCGCCGACGGCGCGGCGGGCGGGCTGCCCCGGATCAACCGGATCGTCGACGCCTACAACGCGGTCAGCGTGGCCCGTCTGATCCCGGTCGGGGGCGAGGACCTCGACAGGATCCAGGGCGGGATGCGGCTCGTCCGGGCCACCGGCGAGGAGGACTTCGTCACCGTCTCCGGTGGTGCGGAGACCGTGGAGCACCCCGAGCCCGGGGAAGTGGTCTGGTGCGACGAGGCGGGTGTCACCTGCCGTCGCTGGAACTGGCGCCAGGGCCCGCGTACCCGCATCGACGACGCCACCACCGACGCGCTCTTCCTGCTGGAGTCGCTGGAGCCGATGACGCCGGACGAGCTGCGCGCGGCGGGCGAGGAGCTCGCCGAGGCGCTGCGGAAGGTGAGCCCCGGGGCACGGATCACCGTCCGCGACCCGGAGTGACGGCCGGAGAGACGTTTCGCCGCGGGGTCCGGTCGCCCCGGGTGGCGGGGCCTACTGCTCCCGGGCCTTGATCTCCTCCGGAGTCGGCGCCGTGCCCCCGAGGTGCGCGGGCACCCACCAGGTGTCGCTCGCGTCCCTGGGGCGCACGGGGTACGCGCGCTGAGCGGCCTCCAGGAGCTCCTGGACCCGCTCGCGCAGCCGCCGGGTGATCGCCCCGGCGTACTGGTCCGCCGGGGCCTCCACCGGCTCGCCGACCCGGATGGTGATCGGGATGTGGCTGCGCTTGAAGTTGCGCGGCCGGCCCTTGGTCCAGATCCGCTGGGTGCCCCACAGGGCCATCGGGATCAGCGGCACCCCGGCCTCCTGGGCGAGGCGGGCGGCACCCGACTTGAAGCTCTTGAGCGTGAACGACTGCGAGATGGTCGCCTCGGGGAAGACGCCGACGAGTTCGCCCGCCCGCAGCGCCTTCAGCGCGTGCTCGTAGGCGTGCTCGCCCTGGGCCCGGTCCACCGGGATGTGCTTCATCGCTCGCATCAGGGGGCCGGAGACCTTGTGCCGGAACACCGAGTCCTTCGCCATGAATCGCACCAGGCGCTTCTGCGGCAGTGCGGCCAGACCGGTGAAGATGAAGTCCAGATAGCTGATGTGGTTGCTCACGATCACCGCCCCGCCCACGCGGGGGATGTTCTGCGAACCCTGAGTGTCGATCTTCAGGTCCAGCGCCTTGAACATGGTCCTGGCGGCGCCGATGACCGGTCGATAGACGAGCTCTGCCATCTGGGAGGAACCCCTTCGTCTGTGCCTGGGGAGGGTTCTCCCGGCGAAGTTACGCAGCCGTAGGTTTTCGGCTTTGGGCAGATCGTGCCCCATGTGGGGGCTCGTGACCAGTCCTGACGGCTTCGTACGGGGAGATTCTCGTCACTCCCGGTGTTCGTGGCGGGAATCGAACGGTGCCGTGGGACGCTGCACCCCGTGTGGACGTACGCGAGGAGGCAGTGGGCATGACCGAGGTCCTGGGTGCGGCGGCGCTGGGCGCCGAGCTGGGGGAACGGGCCACCCTGGTCCAGTTCTCCACCGCCTTCTGTCAGCCCTGCCGGGCCACCCGCAGGACCCTCGCCGAGGTGGCCGCCATGGTCGACGGAGTCGGACACGTCGAGATCGACGCCGAGGAGCGGCTGGATCTCGTCCGTGAACTCGGCATCGTCCGGACGCCCACGGTGCTCGTCCTCGACCGGGCCGGACGGATCGTCCGCCGGGCGTCGGGGCAGCCCCGCAGGGCTGACGTCATCGCGGCGCTCGGACGGGCGGTCTGACCCGGTGCGCCGCACGGTCCCTGACGCGGTGACACATCTCCCACATCCCGGTACGCACTTGACTGCACACGTCAACGATCGTCAGTCTGGCGTAGTGCCCTCAGAACTCCTTCTCTTCGGCCGGGCCCACGTGGACCTGGCCCGCAACGCGAGCGCGCGCTGTCCGGGTGTCTGACGAACCCGACACTCCTCTCCCGCCGCCACCGCAGAAGGACAACTCCATGACGGTCTCGCCCGAGCTCCGCACGCTCACGACGATTCCCTCCCTCCCCTCCGTCGGCGCACCCCGGCCCGGCTCTCCCGACCTCCTCCGCTCCGTCTTCCGGCAGCACGCCGCCGGCGTCGCGGTCGTCACCGCGCACGGGGACCGGCCGGTCGGCTTCACCGCCACCTCGCTCAACTCCGTCGCCGCCGATCCGCCGCTGATCTCCTTCGGTGTGGGCACCGGGTCCTCCAGCTGGCCCGTGGTGGCCGAGGCCGAGCACATCGGTGTGCACATACTCGGCGAGCACCAGCAGGAGCTGGCCGCCACCTTCGCCCGCAGCGGCACCGACCGCTTCGCCGCCCCCACCCGCTGGAGCCGGGGACCCGAGGGCGTGCCCGTGCTCGACGGCGTCCTCGCCTGGCTGGTGTGCCGGGTGGTGGCCCGCGTACCGGCCGGTGACCACCGCATCGTCATCGCTCAGGTCGTCGCGGGCGACCCGGACGGCGTGGGCCGTCCCCTGCTGTACCACCAGGGACGCTTCAACGCGCTGCGCGACTGAGAGTTCCCGTACGCGCCCCTCGTCAGGGCGTTGGCAAGGTCACACGGCTGAGCGCTTGCTCACTGGTAACGAACTGGGTGTACTGACGAGTAATATTTCGGTCGGGGCTTCGGACGCCCCGACCGGAAACCCGCCCTTCAGGCGCCTATGCTGCGAGCAACACCGCAGCCCAGTTATGACGATGCAGTAGGAGAGCCGGCGTGAGCTTGAGGATCGTTGTCTGTGTGAAGTACGTGCCGGACGCCACTGGCGACCGGAAGTTCGCCGATGACCTGACGGTCGACCGCGACGACGTCGACGGCCTCCTTTCGGAGCTCGACGAGTACGCGGTCGAGCAGGCCCTGCAGATCGCCGAAGAGGCGGACGACGCCGAGGTCACCGTCCTCACGGTCGGTCCCGAGGACGCCAAGGACGCCCTGCGCAAGGCGCTGTCCATGGGCGCCGACAAGGCCGTCCACGTCGAGGACGACGACCTGCACGGCACCGACGTCATGGGCACCTCCCTGGTGCTCGCCAAGGCCATCGAGAAGACCGGCTACGACGTCGTCATCGCCGGTATGGCCTCCACCGACGGCACCATGGGTGTCCTCCCGGCGATCCTGGCCGAGCGCCTGGGCGTCCCGCAGGTCACGCTGCTCTCCGAGGTCAAGATCGAGGACGGCGTCGTGACCGGCCGCCGTGACGGCGACTCCGCCTCGGAGCAGCTGGAGGCCTCCCTCCCGGCCGTCGTCTCCGTGACGGACCAGTCGGGCGAGGCCCGCTACCCGTCCTTCAAGGGCATCATGGCCGCCAAGAAGAAGCCGGTGGAGTCCCTGGACCTGTCGGACCTCGACCTCGAGGCCGAAGAGGTCGGTCTGGAAGGCGCCTGGACCAAGGTCGACTCGGCCACCGAGCGTCCCGCGCGCACCAAGGGCACGATCGTCACGAACGAGGGCGAGGGCGGCAAGCAGCTCGCCGAGTTCCTCGCGAGCCAGAAGTTCATCTAAGGGCTCGCGCGAACCGCGCCGTCCCCTCAGGCCGTCCCCGTTTCTTCCGCAGGAGATTGAAGTCCCATGGCTGAGATTCTCGTCTACGTCGACCACGTCGACGGAGCCGTTCGCAAGCCCACCCTGGAGCTGCTGACCCTCGCCCGCCGCATCGGCGAGCCGGTCGCCGTCGCGCTGGGCAAGGGCGCCGGCGACACCGCCGCCGTCCTCGGCGAGCACGGCGCCACCCGCGTCCTGACCGCCGACGCCCCCGAGTTCGCCGACTTCCTGGTCGTCCCGAAGGTGGACGCGCTCCAGGCCGCGTACGAGGCCGTGTCCGCCGCCGGCTCCCTGGCCGCCGTCCTGGTCCCGTCCTCCGCCGAGGGCAAGGAGATCGCCGCGCGCCTCGCCGTCCGCATCGGCTCCGGCATCATCACCGACGCCGTGGACCTGGAGGCCGGTGACGAGGGCCCGGTCGCGACGCAGTCCGCGTTCGCCGCCTCGTTCACCACCAAGTCCCGTGTCTCCAAGGGCACCCCGGTCATCACGGTCAAGCCGAACTCGGCCCCCGTGGAGGCCGCCCCGGCCGCCGGCGCCGTCGAGGCCCTCACGGTCTCCTTCGGCGCGCTGGCCACCGGCACCAAGGTGACCGCCCGCACCCCGCGCGAGTCGACCGGCCGCCCCGAGCTGACCGAGGCCGCGATCGTGGTCTCCGGTGGCCGTGGTGTCAACGGCGCCGAGAACTTCGCGATCATCGAGGCGCTCGCCGACTCGCTCGGTGCCGCCGTCGGTGCCTCCCGCGCCGCCGTCGACGCCGGCTGGTACCCGCACTCCAACCAGGTGGGCCAGACCGGCAAGTCGGTCTCGCCGCAGCTGTACATCGCCTCCGGCATCTCCGGTGCGATCCAGCACCGTGCGGGTATGCAGACCTCGAAGACCATCGTCGCCATCAACAAGGACGCCGAGGCCCCGATCTTCGACCTCGTCGACTACGGCGTGGTGGGCGACCTCTTCGACGTCGTCCCGCAGCTGACCGACGAGGTCAAGGCCCGCAAGGGCTGATCCGTCCGACCTGCGCATCCGTACGGTCCCGGGGGCCGCGTGGTGATCTTCACCGCGCGGCCCCCGGCCGTTCCACCCGGGGACGGACACCCATTGACGCAAGCGGAGGCAGCCTACTAACTTCGCTATACGGATTGTTGATTCCGTGCAGCGGAAAACAGGAGGATCTGGGATGGGTCAGCAGGAGAAGGTGTCGACGAGCCTCGCGGGCGCGGTCAGCGAGGGCATCAGCGCCTCCCTCGCCACCGTGGACGCCGAGCTGGACCGTCGTTACCCGGGAGACCCCGGCACCCGCCAGCCCGTCCACACCGTCTACGTACCCGGCAACGTCTTCGACGCCGGCACCATCCGCTCCTGGGGCGACCAGGCGCTCGCCGCCCTCGACGAGCACGCCCCCGACGCCGCCACCTTCGCGGGCGTCCTGGGCCTCTCCGACGACCTCGCCGAGGACGTCTACGGCCGCGTCCGCGCCAAGCTGGAGCGCGAGCCCATCGAGGACCTGCGCGTCGACTTCGAGGACGGCTACGCCGGCACGGACGAGGACCACGACGCCGCCCGCGCCGCGCGGATCATCACCGAGGCCTACGCGGACCTCAGCGCCGCCCCGTACATGGGCATCCGGATGAAGTGCATGGAGGCCGCCGTACGCGACCGCGGCATCCGCACCACCGACGTCTTCCTCACCGGGCTCATGGAGCACGGCGGCCTGCCCGACGGCCTCGTCCTCACCCTGCCCAAGGTCACCTACCCCGAGCAGGTCACCGCCTTCGTCCGCCTCGTCGAGGCCTTCGAGAAGGCCCACGGCCTCGACGAGGGCCGCCTCGGCTTCGAGATCCAGATCGAGACCAGCCAGGCCATCCTCGCCTCCGACGGCACCGCGACCGTCGCCCGCATGATCGACGCCGCCGAGGGCCGCGCCACCGGCCTCCACTACGGCACCTTCGACTACAGCGCCTGCCTCGGCGTCTCCGCCGCCTACCAGGCCAGCGACCACCCGGCCGCCGACCACGCCAAGGCGATCATGCAGGTCGCCGCCGCCGGCACCGGCGTACGCGTCTCCGACGGTTCCACCAACATCCTCCCGGTCGGCTCCACCGCCCACGTCCACGAGGCCTGGAAGCTCCACTACGGCCTCACCCGGCGCGCCCTCTCCCGCGCCTACTACCAGGGCTGGGACATGCACCCCGGGCACATCCCCACCCGCTACGCCGCCGTCTTCGCCTTCTACCGCGAGGGCTTCCAGGCCGCCGCCAAGCGCCTCTCCGCCTACGCGAACCAGGCCGGCGGCGACGTCATGGACGAGCCCGCCACCGCCAAGGCCCTCTCTTCCTACCTGCTGCGCGGCATCGACTGCGGCGCCCTCGACACCGCCGAGGTCGACGCCCTCACCGGCCTCACCCGCGCGGACCTCGACCGCTTCGCGGCCCCCCGCCGCGGCGACCTGACGGCGACCGCCCCGTAGACGGACGGCTCCCACGGGCCACATCCGCCGCCCCGTACTCTGTACGCGTCCAACGCAGCCGACAGGGAACGGGGCATCGGTGTCATCGGGGGAGTACGAGCGGCTGGCGGGCCGCTATCGATTGGTGCGGCAACTCGGGCGCGGCGGCATGGGAGTCGTCTGGCGCGCGGTCGACGAGGTCCTCGGCCGTGAGGTCGCCGTCAAGGAACTGCGCGCCTACAACGACGCGTCAGGTCCCGAACTGGAGGACCTGCGGCTGCGGATGCAGCGCGAGGCCCGGGCCGCGGCCCGGGTCCGGCACCCGGGAGTCGTCGCCGTCCACGACGTGACCGACCATCAGGGCCGCCCGGTCATCGTCATGGAGCTCGTCGACGGGCCCTCGCTCGACGGTGTGCTCGGCGATCGCGGCGCCCTCGACCCGCGGGAGGCCGCGGGGATCGGCGCCGCCGTCCTGGAGGCGCTCGCCGCGGCGCACGACGTCGGCGTGCTCCACCGAGACGTGAAGCCCGGCAACATCCTGCTCGACCGGTCCGGGCGCGTCGTCCTCACCGACTTCGGCATCGCGGCCATGGACGACCCCGGCGACGGCTCCGCCACCCACCTGACCCGCAGCGGCGAGATCGTCGGCTCGCTCGACTACCTCGCCCCCGAGCGCGCCCAGGGCCATCAACCCGGTCCCGCCTCGGACGTCTGGGCGGTGGGCGCCACCCTCTACGCGGCCGTCGAGGGCAGCGCGCCCTTCCGCCGCACCTCCACGTGGCAGACCTTCAACGCCATCGTCGTCGAGCCCCTGCCCGAACCGCACCGCGCGGGCCCCCTCGCCCCGGTGCTCCGCCTGCTCCTGCACAAGGACCCGGCCCAGCGCCCCGACGCGCGCACGGCGGCACGGTTGCTCACGGCCGTGGCCGAGGGGCGCGACGAACCGGCCCCGGCCGTGCCGGCGCCGGGCGGGGGGAGCCTGCCGCACGTCGCCGGGGCCCCCGTCCCGGGCGCGCCGCCCGGTGGTACGCCCCAGGCGTGGGCGCCGACCGAGCTCGACGCCGTACCGCACGGCCCGCCGGGATTCGGCCCGGCCGTACCGCCGGCGCCGCAGCCCCTCGGGCATCCGGTGCAGGGGCCGGGAACGGTCCCGTTGTCCGCAGGACCCGCCGGGTACGGCGGACCGTCCGCGCCGACCCGGGCGTCCGGTGCGCACGGCGGGACGGCACGCAGGCGTTCCGGTGCGCTCGTCGCCGCCGCGGTCGCCGCCGTCCTGCTGGCCGGCGGTGGCGTGACGTACGCCCTCCTCGACCGGGACGGCGGCGCGGAGCAGGGGCAGCTGGCCGGCGGGCAGTCGCCGACGAGCCCGAGCGCCGACCCCGGGCGGGTGCTCGACCCGGGCGCCCCGGGAAGCCGGAAGACCGCGAGCGGGAGCCCCTCGGCGTCCGCCGACGCCGAGAAGGACGACGTGAAGGAGTCGGGGAAGCCCACTCCCTCGCCCTCGACGCCGTCGAAGGCGCCCGTGCCGGGCGGCGCCGCGGGCGGCACGACGACGGGCGGCGGCAGCGGCGGCAGCAGCGGGGGGAGTACGGGCGGAAGCACGACCGGCGGTTCGGCCGCGACCGGCGGCGGTACGGCACCCCGACCCCCGGCCGGCAGCTGTACCTCGCAGGGCGGCGGGAAGTACGAGTGCCAGGTGTGGCGCACGGAGAAGACGTACCGTCACGACGGCGGCGAGATGGGCATCCTGAACGCCGGCGCGAACTACTTCTACTGCCAGGTCGACCTGGGCCGGCGCGAGACGTACGGCAAGTGGACCAACATCTGGTGGGCCAGGACCGACGACGACAGCGGCAACACCAACGTGTACTTCAGCGTGGTCTACCTCAAGGGCGGCGACAACGACCAGCCTGTTCCCGGCCTGCCGGTCTGCTGACGGGGCGGCAGGGCGGGCTGACGGGGGCTGTGCGGGCGGATGAGCGGGCTGACGGGGGGCTGCGCGGGCGGATGAGCGGACGGGCGTCCGCGATGTCGGCCCGTCCGGCCCCCGTCCGGCCCCCGTCCGGCCGCCGGTCGACGCTCGGCCCGGTCACGGGGCCAGGCAGCCGGACCGGCGCAGCTCGGCGGCCTCGGGAAAATCCCCGGTCAGGCCGTCGTACGGGGGGCGTCCGGTCGTCGCCCGCGGGTCCGTCACCCAGCGGGCGGGATCTCGCCCGAGCCGCGGGCGATCAGCCGGGTCCCGAGCACGACCGTCGCCGGCGCCTCGTCGATCCCGTCGAGGCGCCGGAACAGGCGCTCCGCCGCCGTCCGGCCGAGCGCGGCCGCGTCCTGGGCGATGACCGTGATGCCGAGCAGGTCGGCGAGCTCGATGTCGTCGAAGCCGACGAGGGCCACCGGCCGGTCCCGGCCCGCGAGGGTCCGCACGGCGGTGACCGTCACGCGGTTGTTGCCCGCGAAGAGGGCGGTCACCGGCTCGGGCCCGGAGAGCATCGCCCCGACCGCCTCCGCCACCCGCTCGGGGTCGGTCGGGCCGAGCGCCACCCACTCCTCGGCCACGTCCAGGCCCGCGTCCTCCATCGCGGTCCGGTAGCCGCGCAGGCGCTCCGTCGCCGTGTGGATACGGGGCCGGTCGCCGATGAAGCCGATCCGGCGGTGCCCGTGCGCGATCAGGTGGGCCACCCCGGACCGCGCTCCGCCGAAGCTGTCCGAGAGCACGACGTCCGCGTCGATCCCGCCCGCCGGCCGGTCGACGAAGACGGTGGCGACGCCCGCCCTGATCTCCGGCTCGAGGTAACGGTGGTCACCGCCCGCCGGGATGACGATCAGTCCGTCCACGCGCCGTGCGCACAGCGCGAGCGCCAGCTCCTGCTCCCGGTCCGGGTCCTCGGCGCTGGAGCCGTTGATGAGCAGCGCCCCGTGCGCCCGGGCGACCTCCTCGACGGCGCGGCTGAGCGGACCGTAGAACGGGTCGGCCAGATCCTCCAGGACCAGACCCACCGAAGCCGTACGTCCCTTGCGCAGCACCCGCGCGCTGTCGTTGCGGCGGAAACCGAGCGCGTCGATGGCCTCCTGGACCCGCCGTTCGGTGTCGGGCGTGACGCCCGGCTCGCCGTTGACGACCCGTGAGACGGTCTTGAGTCCGACGCCCGCCCGGGCGGCGACGTCCTTCATCGTGGGCCGATTGCCGTAACGATGTTCGGGGCGGCGGGCGATGTCGGCCACGGTGTGCGGTTCCTCCGTCGGGTGTGCGCTGGCGCGCTCATTTGCGTATCGATCTCGTTGCTGTCGAGCATAGGCCCTGGACAACGTTGTCAGAGGCGGGAAGACTGTAGCCCACACACGCTGTCCCCACAGAGACCCGGAGCCCATGCACACTGAGCTCGTCGTCGCCCTCGACATCGGCGGCACCAAGATCGCCGGAGCGCTGGTCGACGGCGGTGGCCGGATCCGCGTCCGGACCCAGCGGCCCACGCCCGCGCGGGAGGACGGCGAGACGGTGATGGGGGCGGTGACGGCGGTCCTCGACGAGCTGGCCGGATCGCCGCTGTGGGCCTCGGCGGGTGCCGTCGGCATCGGCAGCGCAGGTCCCGTCGACGCGGTGGCCGGCAGCGTCAGCCCCGTCAACGTGCCCGGTTGGCGGGACTTCCCGCTGGTCGAGCGGGTCCACCGGGCGAGCGGCGGACGGCCCGTCACCCTCGTCGGCGACGGCGTCGCGATGACGGCGGCCGAGCACTGGCAGGGTGCGGCGCGCGGCCACGACAACGCGCTGTGTCTCGTCGTCTCCACCGGCGTCGGCGGCGGTCTCGTCCTCGACGGACGGGTCCATCCCGGCCCCACCGGCAACGCCGGTCACATCGGCCACATCAGCGTGGACCTGGACGGCGACCCGTGCGCCTGCGGCGGACGCGGCTGCGTGGAGCGGATCGCCAGCGGCCCGCACATCGCGCGTCGCGCCCTGGACAACGGCTGGCGCCCAGGCCCCGACGGCGACACCTCCGCCGCCGCGGTGGCCGTCGCCGCCCGCGCCGGAGACCCGGTGGCCGTCGCGTCGTTCGAGCGCGCGGCCCAGGCCCTGGCGGTGGGGATCGCCGCGACCGCCACCCTTGTGGAGATCGACATCGCGGTCGTCGGCGGGGGAGTGGCGGGCGCCGGGGAGGTCCTCTTCGCGCCGCTCCGCCGCAGTCTCCGCTCGTACGCCACGCTGTCCTTCGTGCGGGAGCTCCAGGTCGTTCCGGCGCGTACGGGCACCGACGCGGGGCTCCTGGGCGCGGCGGCCGCGGCGACGCCGCGGGGCTGAGGCCGCCGGGGCGGGCGCATCGCGAGCAGGGTAGCCGCCGCACGGTGCCCGACGCGCGCTGCCCGGGGCATTCGGCGTTCGAGGCGCGCTGCCCGGGGCATTCGGCGTCCGGCGCGCGCTGCCCCGGGCACTCGGCGTCCGGCGCCCGCTGCCCGGCACTATGGCCCACGCCGGCTCCCCGGCACCGTGCGGGCCGCGCGGCCCGCACCCCTGCGTCCTGCTCAGGACGCCCGCTGCCCGGCGCCCGCGCGCGCCGTTCAGCCCGGCACCGTGTCCGACCTCCGTTGTTCCACGATCACCAGGAAGGCGTCGGCCGCCAGATCCATCACCACGCGCGCGGGGAGGCCCTCCTCCCGCCGCGCGTGGGCGAACTCCTCCGCGGGCAGGCTGCCGCGAGGGCCTCCCGCCGGAAACCACTCCAGAACCGTTCGGTCCATCTCCGCATCCCCTCGTGCTCGCCGTTTCCAACGACGACGGCTCGGGATGTGTTACGCGCCGGGGGCGTGCCCCGGTTCCGCTGCCCGCTGCTGCGACCGGACCTCTTCCACCGGAGGGTTTCCGTGGCAGGGTGGTGCGGGCAGTCCACTGGGGGCAACCGAAGAGGGGGAATCGTGATCGTCTGGATCAACGGTGCGTTCGGCGCGGGGAAGTCCAGCACCGCGCGCGAGCTGGTCGATCTGATCCCGAACAGCACCCTGTACGACCCCGAACTGGTCGGCGGCGCCGTCTGCCGACTGCTTCCGCAGAAACGTCTCTCGGAGGTCACCGACTTCCAGGACCTGCCGATCTGGCGCCGTCTGGTCGTGGACGCGGCCGCCGCGATGCTCGCCGAGGTCGGCGGGGTGCTCGTCGTCCCGATGACCCTGATCCGGCAGGACTACCGGGACGAGGTCTTCGGCGCCCTCGCCGCCCGCAGGATCGAGGTGCGGCACGTCGTGCTCGCTCCCGACGAAACGATCCTGCGTAGCCGCATCGACAGCCGGGCCGCCTTCGCCGCCGAGGCGGGCGCCGGTGGCGGGGTGGCGGGGGAGCCGGGCTCCGAGGCCTACGCCGACATGTCGGGAGAGACCCCCGCCCAGGCGGCCGAACGCGTCCGCCGCTGGTGCCTCGACCACGTCGGCCCCTTCCGCGACGCCCTCGACGGCTGGCTGGCCGCCGACGCGTACGCCGTCGACACCTCGGCGCTCACCGCCGCCGAGGCCGCCCGGGCGATCGCCGAAGCCGTCGCGGCGGGCCACGCCGCGCCCTGCGGCATCGTCCAGACCCCCGAACCCACTGGCGAGACCCTGGCGGCCGGCGTCCTGCTCTTCGACGAACAGGACCGCTTCCTGCTCGTCGACCCGACGTACAAGCCCGGCTGGGAGTTTCCCGGCGGTGTGGTCGAACCCGGCGAGGCGCCCGCCCGCGCCGGGATACGCGAGGTCGCCGAGGAGATCGGGCTCGAACTCGACACCGTCCCCCGCCTTCTCCTCGTCGACTGGGAACGCCCCCAGCCGCCGGGCTACGGCGGCCTCCGCCTCCTCTTCGACGGCGGGCGACTCGGCACCGCCGACGCCGCCCGGCTGCTCCTCCCCGGCGCCGAACTCCGCGCCTGGCGCTTCGTCACCGAGGAGGAGGCCGCCGACCTCCTCCCCCCGGTCCGCTTCACCCGCCTCCACTGGGCCCTCCGCGCCCGCGAACAGGGCACGGTGCTCAACCTGGAGGCGGGCGTGCCGGTGGGCTGAGGGCCCGGGAGCGGTGGGTGGGCCGAGGCCCAGGAGGCCGGACGGTCGGTCGACCGGCCGGTGAGCGGTCGGCCGGGGACGGGCAGCCGAGCTGCTTCCGCCCCGGCCCCGAGGACCGGCCCGCCCCGGCCCCGAGGACCGGCCCGCCCCGGCCCCGGTGGCCGGGACAGGCCCTCAGGGCTCCGGCCCGCCGAGTCCGCCGCCAAGCCGTCTCTCTTTTGTACCTAGGCGATCGCGCGGATCGTGTTCCAGCTGCTCAGGCCCACTGTCGTGCGCGAACCGTCCGACGGGTCGCCGTCGGAGTTCGTGCCGCCCGCGTAGAACATCAGCGTGCCGGTGCCCTCGTCGGTGGTGGCCCACAGGTCCGCCACGCCGTCGCCGTTCGCGTCGGCGGCCCCGGCGAGGAGGGGCCGGTTGACGGTGCCGTAGCCGTGGCCGTACAGGGTGCGGCTGCCGAAACCGCCGTCGTCCCGGCCCCGGTAGAGCCACACGTCACCGTTGCGGGTGTCCCGGGCGATCAGGTCCGTGCGGCCGTCGCGGTCGGCGTCCCCCGGGGCGGTGAGCGTCATGACGTTCCAGCCGGAGCTGCCGATCTGCACGGGCGCCGCCACGCCGGGGGTCGCGCCGCGCACGCCCGCGTACAGCCACAGCCGGTCGTCGTAGGTGACGACCAGGTCGGGGTGACCGTCGTGGGTGTGGTCCTCGGCGCCGACGACCCGGGCCGTCGCCGGCACGGCGGCGACGACCACCGGTGCGGCGAGGAGGCCGCCGCCGCGGTTGGCGTACACGCGCAGCTCACCGCCGACCCGGGCGACCAGGTCCTCCAGGCCGTCGCCGGTCCAGTCGCCGCGGTGCGTGACGGACGCGCCGGCCCAACCGCCGCTTCCGATCTGGGTGGACGAGCCGAGGGCACCCGTGCCGTCGCCGGGGTACAGCCGCAGCCGGCCCGCGTCGTCCACGGCGACCAGGTCCGGACGGGCGTCGCCGGTCATGTCCCCGGGCACCGGGGCCGGGCGCAGGTAGCCGATGACCGGTGCGTGGTCGGACCAGCCGTTGGGCGGGTCGGTCACCTCCGTGCCCGTGTTCTGCGTCGTGTCCATACGCGTCCGGTCGACCGCGCAGTTCACGAACCGTGCCCCCTGCGTGCGCTTCGTCACGAACAGGTGGTCCAGCCGGTGCACGCTCGGAGTCGCCGCCGCGGCGTCCCAGTACTGGTAGGTGTGGTCGCTGTTGACGCAGCGGTTCATGGTGGCGGTGAGGGGCGCGAGCTCCGCCGCGGTCGAGCTGCGGTTGAAGTCGCCGCCGAGCACCGCGCCGGCCGGCTGGGACTGCGCGAGGTAGTCGCGTACGAACTCGGCCTGACGCTGGGCGACCGCCGCCGCGCCCGGGATCAGGTGCGTGGTGCACAGCTTGTCGGCGTAGCCGGTCATCCGCGCACACAGCAGCGGGAGTCTGCGTGCCGACAGCTCGGCCGGTACCGTCTCGACCCGCTCCACGGGGCCGTCGAAGGTCCCCTTCACCGCCAGCAGCACACCGACGTCGCCGCCCAGTGCGGTCCCGCGGCAGTCCGAGTCCAGGTCCGACTCCCGGTTGGCCACCGCATGGGCGAAGGACCAGCCGGCTCCGAGCCGGGTCTTGAGCAACGCCATGTGGCTCTTGGCCCAGTTGGGTCGCCGCTGGGCCTCCGGAACCGCCTCGTCGTAGCCGCAGACCTCCTGCAGCATCACGACGTTCGCCTGCTGCTCGGCGACCAGCTGGGCCACCTGCTCCGTCTTCGCCGCCGGCTCGTTGCGGTAGGCGCAGTAGCCGGCCGAGCCGCGCGGGCTGCCCGCCTCGCCGCAGATGTTCCAGCTGACCACGCGGAGTTCGCCCGGATACGGCGCCGTGGACGTCGCCACGGCGCTCCCGGCGGCCCCCGGGCTCCCGGCGGCCCCCACGGCCTGTGCCGCGCCCGCCGGTATACCGCTCCAGAGCAGCACCGCGGCCGCGAGTGCGCCCGCGGCCTTGACCGCTGTCCTCATCGGATCCCTCCCCTGATACCCCCGGCCGCTGCGACCAGGGATCTTGAGGAGTCTAGGCAGGTCCGGGCAGGGCGGCCGCGGCCAGCCGCTCCGCCGCGTCCTCGGTCACCGGTTCCCCGTGCCCGCAGCACAGCACCGAGGGGCGGAGTGCGGCGAGGCGGCGCATGGAGGCCAGGGCCTCGGCGCGGTCGACGTGGAAGACGCCGAACATGACGTCCGGGACCGAGGCCACCGTGTCGCCCGTGAACAGGACGCCGTGGCGCGGGAGATGGACCGCGAGCGAACCGGGCGTGTGCCCGGGCGTGTGCACCGCCACCGCGCCGTCGCCGAAGCCGAGCTCCTCGCCGTCCGCGAGTTCGCGGTCCACCCTGGTCGGCGACGCCTCGGGGACGGTGAGCCCGTGCGCGTACAGGGGCTTCTCCCAGTCCAGCAGATCCGGTGCGGGGACCGGGAGTTCGCCCCGGACGACGGGGGCGTCCAGGGTGTGCGCCAGGATCTCCGCGCCGAAGCGGTCGGCCAGCTCCTGCGCCGAGCCGACATGGTCGCGGTGGCAGTGGGTGAGCACGATCCGGCGTATGCGGGACGGGTCGAGACCCGCGCCGCGCAGCGCCGTCACGATCTCGTCGCCCGTGCCCGCCCAGCCGGCGTCGACGAGGGTCAGCTCCGTGTCGTCCCGCCATACATAGGCCTGGCCGACGGAGAAGCGCAGCATGTGGAGCCGGGGAGTGATCTCTACGAGGTCCATGCCGCGAACGTACGTCCGCGGACCGCCCCTGGGGGCCCGTCTACGCTCTGGGCGAGTTCCGCCCAGAGCGTGACGGCCGGGGAACTACGCCTTGGAGCGCGCGTAGTTGAGCAGGAAGTGCGCCTCGGCCACCGACAGGCGCTCCAGCTCCTGCGGCGACACCGACTCGTTCACCGCGTGGATCTGCGCGTCCGGCTCGCTCAGGCCGATCAGCAGGATCTCCGACTCCGGGTACAGCGTGGCCAGCGTGTTGCACAGCGGGATCGAGCCGCCCATGCCGGCCGTCTGCATCTCCTCGCCCGGGTACGCGACCTTCATCGCCTCGGCCATCGAGACGTACGCCGGGCTCGACGTGTCCGCCTGGAAGGCCTGGCCCTGGCCGACCTGCTCCAGGCTGACCCGGGCGTTCCACGGCGTGTGCTTCTCGATGTGCGCGAACAGCAGCTCCGTGGCCTTCGCCGCGTCCTGGCCGGGCGGCACGCGCAGGCTGATCTGCGCGCGGGCGGTCGCCGGGATCGACGGCGTGGCACCCGCCACCGGGTGGCAGTCGATGCCGATGACGGTCACGGCGGGCCGCGCCCAGATCCGGTCGGCGACCGTGCCGTTGCCCGGCAGGTCCACCCCCTCGAGGACCTTCGCGTCCTTGCGGAAGTCGGCCTCCGGGTACTGCAGGCCCTCCCACTCCGCGTCCGCCGGCAGCCCGTCGATGACCGTCGAGCCGTCCTCGGCCCGCATCGAGTCCAGGACCCGGATCAGCGCGGCCAGCGCGTCCGGCGCGGCACCGCCGAACTGCCCCGAGTGCAGATTGCCCTGCAGCGTGTCGACGGTGACCCGGATCATGGTCATGCCGCGCAGGGTCGCCGTCACGGTCGGCAGGCCGACCCGGAAGTTGCCCGCGTCGCCGATGACGATCGCGTCGGCCGCGAGCAGCTCGGGGTGGGCTTCCGCGTAGCGCTCGAGGCCGCCCGTGCCCTGCTCCTCCGAGCCCTCCACGATCACCTTGACGGTGACCGGCACCCCGCCGTTCGCCTTCAGGGCGCGCAGCGCGAGCAGGTGCATCACGAAACCGCCCTTGCAGTCGGCGGCGCCGCGCCCGTACCAGCGCCCGTCCTCCCGCTCGGTCAGCCGGAAGGGCGGGGTCACCCACGCCGACTCGACGAGCATCGGCTGCACGTCGTAGTGCGCGTACAGCAGAACCGTCGGGGCGCCGGCCGGGCCGGGCAGCACGCCGTACACCGACTGCGAACCGTCGGGGGTGTCGAGCAGCGCCACGCCCTGGAAGTCCTCGGCGCGCAGCGCGTCGGCCACCCAGTTCGCGGCGGCCACGCACTCGCTGCGGGGGGCGACCGCCTCGTCCGCGACCGACTGGAAGGCCACCAGCTCCGTCAGCTCCGCCTTGGCGCGGGGCATCAGTGATGCGACGGTCTCGGCGATCGGATTCGCGGTCATGGGCACGCTCCTGGTGGGTGCGACGTTGTCAGGACGACGCCGTGTATCGGTTGTACGGCGAACGCATGGCCGATCCTACGGCGCGGGGCGACACGGCCGGGCCCTGCTACCGAGCCGTAGGATGCGTGCAGAGCAGGAACCACCGGTCGGATCAGGAGCAGAAGCACATCGTGAGCAGCGAGAACGCAGACGCCGGAGCGGCAGAGGCTGGAGCGGGGGCGGTGGGCCCGGACGAGGGCCGGCCGGTGTGGGACGTGGTCGTCGTGGGCGCCGGCCCCGCCGGGGCCTCGGCGGCCTACGCGGCGGCCGTGGCCGGACGCCGGGTGCTGCTCCTGGAGAAGGCCGAGCTGCCCCGCTACAAGACATGTGGCGGCGGCATCATCGGCCCGTCGCGCGACGCGCTGCCGCCCGGCTTCGAACTGCCCCTCCAGGACCGCGTGCACGCGGTCACCTTCCAGAACAACGGGCGCTTCGCCCGCACGCGGCGCTCCCGCCGCATGCTGTTCGGGCTCATCAACCGGCCCGAGTTCGACGCCCAGCTCGTCGAGCACGCCCAGAAGGCGGGCGCGGAGCTGCGCACCGGAGTCACCGTCAGCCGCGTCGAGCAGCACGGTGCGGCGGTTCCGGACCGCCGCACGGTGGCCGTCGTCCTCGCCGACGGCGAGACGGTCCTTGCCCGCGCGGTCGTCGGTGCCGACGGCAGCGCGAGCCGCATAGGGGCGCACGTCGGGGTCAAGCTCGGCCAGGTCGACCTGGGGCTGGAGTCGGAGATCCCCGTCCCGCCGTCGGTGGCGGAGGACTGGAAGGGCCGCGTCCTCATCGACTGGGGTCCGCTGCCGGGCAGTTACGGCTGGGTGTTCCCCAAGGGCGACACGCTGACCGTGGGCGTCATCTCGGCGCGCGGCGAGGGCGCCGCCACCAAGCGCTATCTGGAGGACTTCGTCGCGCGGCTGGGTCTCGCCGGCTTCGAACCGTCCGTCTCCTCCGGGCATCTGACCCGCTGCCGCACCGACGACTCGCCGCTCTCCCGCGGCCGGGTCCTGGTCTGCGGCGACGCGGCCGGTCTCCTCGAGCCCTGGACGCGCGAGGGCATCTCCTTCGCGCTGCGCTCGGGCCGCCTCGCGGGCGAGTGGGCGGTCCGGATCGCCGAGGCGGGCGACGCGGTCGACGCGCGCCGGCAGGCGCTCAACTACGCCTTCGCCATCAAGGCCGGGCTCGGCGTCGAGATGGCCGTGGGCCGCCGGATGCTCGCGGTGTTCGAGCGGCGCCCGGGGCTGCTGCACGCGACGATCACGGGCGTGCGGCCCGCGTGGAAGGCGTTCACGGACATCACACGGGGATCGACGACGCTGGCCGGCCTGGTCCGTGGCAACGGCCTGGCGCACCGCGCCCTCGACCTGCTGGACCGCCGGATCGACACGTCCGCGGGCGTGGGCCCGGCAGGCCGCGGCGTCGCGCCGAGCAAGGAGGACGCGGCGGCGGAGGCCGCCGCCCTGGAGGCGGAGGACGGAGTGGCCGGTGCCGAGCCCGGGGCCGGTGCCGAGCCCGGGGCCGAGCCCAGGGCCGGGGCCGGGGAAGGCGCCGACCGGCAGGTGCCGGAAGCCTCCTGAGCCGGTCGAGCGGCCGGTCGCGCGACCGGTCCTGAGGGCCTCCTGAAGGGCGGTACGGATGGCATCCGTACCGCCCTCACGCGTCGGTGGGGGTGAGGACGATGCGGAAGACAGGGTGCTTGGGCGCGACGGCCCGCAGCTGCTCGTCCGTCGAGTCCGGCCCGACGCCCTGGAAGAACACGCCGACCTCGGCCTTCCAGCGCTTGAGGTAGGCGCGCAACAGGACGGGCTTGTCGTCGTCCGCGATCTCGACCGCCGTGAACGGCTCGACGTGCTTGCCGAGGTGGAGCTCGCCGCCGCCGGCGGCGCGCATGTTGTGGGTCCACTGGACGTGGCCGCGAGGGGCGACGAGGTACTGGGCGCCGTCCACCGTCAGCAGGTTGACGGGGGTGCGGCGCCATTCGCCGCTCTTGCGGCCGCGGACGGCGAGGACGCGGGAGCCCCAGACGCTGATGCCGCGGCGGGTCATCCAGGCGACGGCGCGGTTGAGGACGTTGACCGTGAACCAACCGGGCTTCATGACGTGAGCGGGGCCGGCGGCGGAGCGGTCGGACGGCTGAGCGGACATCGGGGCCTCCTGGAGCAGACTGTTGGTGAGCGTCGCTCCAAACCGTGAGCGGTGCTCTCGCTTGAGAACAGTGTGCACGGATCGGTGCTCTCGGGCAAGAGCAGCGCTCTCGTTTTAGTGCGGTGCTCCGAAACGTGGCAGACTGCTCACCATGACCACCGTCCAGGGAGCCCGCGCCCGCGCCCGCATCGAGATCACCGCAGCCATCAAGGACGAGGCCCGCCGACAGCTCGCCGCCGAAGGCGCCGCCAAGCTCTCGCTGCGCGCCGTCGCCCGGGAGCTCGGCATGGTCTCCTCCGCGCTGTACCGGTACTTCCCCAGTCGCGACGACCTGCTCACCGCGCTCATCATCGACGCGTACGACGCCGTCGGCGCCGCCGCCGAACAGGCCCACGCCGCCGCCGAGACCGCTGCCCCCGGCGCCCACCTCGCCCGCTGGACCGCGGTCTGCCGCGCCGTCCGCGCCTGGGCCGTCGCCCATCCGCACGAGTACGCCCTCATCTACGGCTCGCCGGTCCCCGGCTACACGGCCCCGCAGGACACCGTCGGCCCCGCCTCCCGCACCGGTCTGCTCCTCGTCTCCATCGCCCGCGCCGCCTACCGGGACAAGGGCGTCGCCCCGCCGCCGCTCCCGGCCACGCTCACCGACGAAGCGGCCCGCCTGGCCGCCGACCTGGGCCCCGACCTCCCGCCGGCCCTCTCCGTCGCCCTCGTCTCGGCCTGGGCCCAGCTCTTCGGCCTGATCTCCTTCGAGGTCTTCGGCCAGTTCAACCGGGTCGTCGAGGACCGCGAGGCGTTCTTCACGTCGGCGGCGGAACGGCTGGGGCGGGACGTGGGACTGTTTCCGAAGCCGTGAGGGCGGGGCTCGGCGCGGGGGTCACCGCTCGGCCGGGCCGTACCGCTCGGCGAAGCGGGGCGTTCCGGCGCGGGCGTTCGGCTCGGCCGTCCGTGGCGTACCCCGTCTGTCCTCGGCCTCCGCGCCCGTACTCCCGGGGGAGTACGGGCGACCACCCCGCCCGGCTGACGCCCTCGGGACCACGCCCCGTCTAGCGTGGCCGCATGGACGAAGAGGCGACCAGGACTCCGGGCCCCGGGCCGGACGGAACCCCGGGACGCCGGGGGCCGTGGCGCCGAGGGGACAGCGCCCACGACGCCGTACGCGGTGGGGCCGTACGCGGTGAGTCCCGGCAGGGCGACGCCGTACGCGGTGACGCCGGGCCGGGCACGCACGGGCGGGCGGGGTCCGGGCACGCCCGGACCCGGCACGGTCGAGGGGTGTCCGGCCGGTCCGGGCACGGGGGCCCGTGGCGCGGGGGCCCGTGGCGCGGGGGCCCCTGGGGGTGGGCCGCGCGGGAGCCCGGTGGCGGACTGCCCTGGCGGTCCACGGCCCTGATCACCGCCTTCGTGCTCGTCGGGAGCGGTTTCGCCGCCCGCAACCAGCCCGACCGGCTCGCGCTCGACACGCTCGGCCGGGTCCTGCTGCTGCTCGGTGCCGCGCCGCTGCTCCTGCGGCACCGCCGTCCCGTGCCGGTGGTGTTCGGGGTGGCGGTGGTGACGCTGGGGTACCTCGCGGCGGGCTACGCGTACGGACCGGTCTTCGTCCTCGTCGCCGTCGCCTGCTTCGCCGCCGTCGTGCACGGGCACCGGCGGGCCGCCTGGTGGGCGCTCGGACTGCTGTGGGCGGGGCATCTCGTGCTGGCCCACTGGCTCTACCGCTACCTGCCGCCGGACGGCGACGGTGCCGCCTCCTGGGGGCAGGAGATCCCGGTCGCCGGCTTCGTCGTGGCGATCCTCGCCGCTTCGGAACTCGTCCGGGTCCGCCGCGAGCAGTGGGCCAGGGAGCGTGCCGAGCGGGCCGCCGCGGAGCGCCGCAGGGCCGACGAGGAGCGGCTGCGGATGGCTCGCGAGCTCCACGACGTCCTCGCCCACTCGCTCTCCGTGATCAACGTCCAGGCCGGTGTCGGCCTCGCCCTGCTCGACTCCGACCCCGGCCAGGCCCGTACCGCGCTCACCACGATCAAGGCGGCCAGCAAGGAGGCCCTGGGCGAGGTGCGGCAGGTGCTCGACACGCTGCGGGCGCCCGGCGACGCGCCCCGCGCGCCCGCGCCCGGCCTCGACCGGCTGCCCGAACTGGTCGACCAGGCCGCCGCGGCGGGGCTGACGGTGCGGACGGAGACCGAGGGGCGCCGCCGACGGCTCCCGCCCGGCACGGAGCTCGCCGCCTTCCGGATCGTGCAGGAGGCCCTGACCAACGTGGTGCGCCACTCCGGTTCGCGGACGGCCCTGGTCGTCCTCGGCTACGGCTCCGCCGCGCTCGACCTCCGGATCGACGACGAGGGTCCGGCCACCGGCGACGACGCGGGCGGCAGCGGCAACGGCCTCGCCGGAATGCGGGAGCGGGCCGCCGCGCTCGGTGGCACGATCGAGGCGGGCACCCGGCCGGACGGCGGCTTCCGCGTGCACGCGGTGCTCCCCGTGCGGCCGCAGGAGCCGTCCGCACGGCCGGGGGAGACACCGGCAAGGGCGGAGGAACCGCCGGTACGGCGGGAGGGGCCCGGTCCACGCAACGCCGAACCGCCCGCCGCACGACCGGAGGAGTCCTCGTGAGCCCCGACAGCCCTGCGAGCCCCGAGAGCCCCGAGAGCCCCGAAAGGCCCGTGAACCCGGCGGCTCCCCTGATCAGGGTCCTGCTGGCCGACGACCAGTCGCTGGTACGGGCCGGCTTCCGCGCGCTCCTGGACGCGCAGGCGGACATCGAGGTGGCGGGCGAGGCGGCGGACGGCGAGGAGGCCGCGGCGAAGGTCCGCGAACTGCACCCCGACGTCGTCCTGATGGACATCCGGATGCCGCACCTGGACGGTCTCGCGGCCACCCGTCTGATCACCGCCGACCCGGAACTCGGCGCGGTCAAGGTGGTCATGCTGACGACCTTCGAACTCGACGAGTACGTCTTCGAGGCCATCCGCTCCGGCGCCTCCGGCTTCCTCGTCAAGGACACCGAGCCCGAGGAGCTGTTGCGCGCCGTGCGCGCGGTGGTGGCCGGTGACGCGCTGTTGTCGCCCGGGGTGACCCGGCGGCTCATCGAGGAGTTCGCGGCCCGCTCGAAGCCGCCCGCGCGGGCCGGCGGTCTCGACGAACTCACCGAGCGGGAAAGGGAGGTGATGGCCCTGGTCGGCATCGGCCTGTCCAACGAGGAGATCGCCCGCCGCCTGGTCGTCAGCCCCCTCACCGCGAAGACCCACGTGAGCCGCACCATGGTGAAGCTCGGCGCCCGGGACCGGGCCCAACTCGTCGTCCTCGCCTACGAGTCGGGCCTGGTGCGCCCTGGCTGGCTGGGCTGAGCCGGTCACCCGGAGGGCGGACCGGAGCGCCTACGACCAGACGATGCCGGAGTTCTCCCGCCACAGCCGGGCCAGGGACGTGTCACCGGTGACCGTCACGGCCTCCTGCGGCAGGCGGTTCCACAGCGCAAGGTAGAGCCGGTCGGCGGGTCCGCTGATCTCGCAGTCGGCCGGCCCGTCCGCGTTGCGCTCGGTCCGCGGTGCGTCCGGGGACAGCCGTACGGTCCACACGTCGCCGGTGTCGGTGGTGCGGACCCGGAGCGTACGGGGCACGTCGGAGCGCACCCGGCTGCGGTCCCGGGCGTGGAAGGCAGCGAGGAGTTCGTCGACGCCGTCGGCGGCGATCGCCGGGTCGACCGGGCCGGGGCCCGCGGCGAGCGCGGACTCGGCGTCGGCCCGGTGCACGGTCGTCTCGTGCGCCTGGCGCCGCGCCCAGAACGCCGCCGGCGAGGGCGCGGGCAGGAAGGTCCAGCAGTCCAGGTCCGCCGGAGCGGCGCGCAGGGCGTCGACCAGCAGGCTGTGCCCCTCTCGGAAGTGCGTGAGGAGTTCGTCGCCGTCGAGGTCGGGCTCACCCCCGTCGGGCTGGGGGGAGGCGTGGCCCTCGGCGATGTGGGCGGTGGCCCAGCGGTGCACCATCGTGGTGTGCCGCAGCAGGTCGCGGACCTGCCAGCCGGGGCAGGTCACGACCTTCGCGTCGGGCCCGGCCGTGGCGGCGGCGTCCGCGAGGGCCTTGCCCGCCGCGTCGAGCGCGTCGATGTGCGTGTCGATGCTCAAGGTGTCCATGGTGTCGGATTATCGCGTGCCGCCCGTGCGGTGGCCTCGCGCGGACCGGCGCGCCCCGGTCGACGCGCCAGTGCCTGGGCCGATCTCAACTCGTGCCGCGCACGCCGGTGTTGCGGGACGCGTAGCCCATCGCGGCGGCGCCGGCGGCGAGGACGGCGACCGTGGTGAGGGCCACGGGCAGCGAGAACCAGTCGGCGAGGAAGCCGATGGACGGCGGGCCGAGCAGCATGCCGCCGTAGCCGAGGGTCGAGGCGGTCGCGACGCCGCTCGGACCGGCCAGTGCGCCCGCGCGGGCGACGGCGACGGGGAAGATGTTGGCGAGCCCGAGGCCGGTCACGGCGAAGCCGAGGAGCGCGGCCCACACGGTGGGAGCGAGCGCCCCCAGCAGCATGCCCGCGCCGGCGGTGAGGCCGCCCACGACGACGGTGCGGGTCTGGCCGAGCCGTTCGAGCAGAGCGGTGCCGGAGAGCCGGCCGGCGGTCATGGTGAGGGCGAAGAGCGAGTACCCGGCCGCGGCGATGCCCGGGTGGGCGTGCAGGTCCTGCGCGAGGTGCAGAGCGCCCCAGTCGGCGAGCGCGCCCTCCCCGTAGGCCGTGCAGAGCGCGATCACGCCGAAGACGAGAACGGCCCGGCGTGACCCGGCGGGCCGTTCGCCCGGGGCCTCGGCGCGCAGCTGCTCGGGCGGAGCGGGTGAGGGGTGCCGGAGGAGTACGGGGCCGGCGGCGGCCGTCAGGAGCAGCCCGGCGCCCGTGAGGGCGATCAGGTGCACGGTCGGCGAGAGGCTTCCGGCCACGAGCCCGCCGAGACCGGCGCCGAGCATGCCGCCGAGGCTGAAGGCGGCGTGGAAGCTCGGCATGACGGGCCGGCGGAGTGCGGCGACGAGGTCGACGGCGGCGCTGTTCATGGCGACGTTGATCCCGCCGTACGCGGCACCGAAGAGCAGCAGGACCAGCCCGAGGGCGAGCGGGGAGCGGGTCAGTGCCGGCAGGGCGAGGGAGAGGGAGAGCAGGACGGCGGTGGCGACGGTGACCGGATGGCTGCCGTAGCGCCTGCAGAGGCGCCCGGTCAGGGTCATGGTGACCACCGCACCCGCGGACACCCCGAGCAGTGCGAGCCCGAGGTCGCCGGCGGAGGCACCGGTCTGCTCCTTGATGGCGGGGATGCGGACCACCCAGCCGGCGAAGAGGAAGCCGTCGAGAGCGAAGAACAGGGTCAGGGCGAGGCGGAGGCGGGCCAGGGAGAGGGAAGCGGTGTCTCCGCGGGATCCCCCTGATACGGCGGCCGTCCGTACTTTGTTTAGTAGCGGCACAAACTCAGGATAGGGGTGCGGGGGCGTCGGATTCAAGGCGGGGGTACGGGCGGGCCGTCGGCCCGGCACGGATTGCGGCGCCCAGTGGTGGCCCGTGGCTCGCGCTCCCGGGGAGGGGACAGCGGGCTGCCCAGGGGTCCGTACGGAGGGCCCTGCCCGCGACCGGCACCTGCGGCCGAGGCCCGGGGCTGGGTCTCGGAGGGGCCATGCCTCGGCGCGGCTGGGCCTTCGTGATCCGGCGGGGAGGCGGCCGAGCCGAGGGGCCCGCGGCGGGGCGGGCGAGCCGAGAGGCCCGGCGGCGGGCGGTTCGCTCCCGCGGGAGCCGGCGATCCCGGCGGCGGGCGGCTCCCCGCACGCATGGACCTTCCGGTCGCGGGTGCAGGCCCTCCCCGCTCCCGGGAGCCGCCTGTCCCAGCAAGCGGGACCCGTCCTCCCGTAACCGGATCCGGCCGTCGACCACGCGACGCCCGGGCATCCACCGCGTCCGGCCCGGCCGCCTGTTGCCGGTCCTGCCGGTCGGCGAGCGTGTCTGGTACAGCCACCTGCCGCAGTCCTGCCGGCCGTCGAGCACATCCGGCCCCGCTACCACCGCGGGCCCTGCCGATGGTCGTCGAGCGCGTCCGGTCCCGGCTACCTGCCGCGGCCCTGCCCGGCCGTCCACAGCGCCCGGTCCCAGCCACCTGCCGCGGCCTTGCCGGCCGCCGACCGCGCCCGGTTCCCGGCCGCTCACCCGGGACAACCTCCGGCCACTGCCCGTGACCGGACCCGCCCACCCGCCCAATCGGACCCCGCCACCCCGCTGCCGGACCCGTCCACCGCCCGTGACCGGCTTGCCCGCCACGCGATCGGACTCGGCCACCGCGCGTGACCGGACCCGTCCACCGCCCGTGACCGGCCTGCCCGCCGCCCGTGACCGGCCTGCCCGCCCGCGCGATCGGACCCGGCCACCCCCGCTACCGCACCTGTCCATCGCCCGTGACCGGCCTCCCCACCCGCGCGATCGGACCCGGCCACCCCCGCTACCGGACCCGGCCAAAGCCGGGTGCCCGGAGCCTGGGGTGGGCCGATCATGGGAGACTCGCCCACATGAACGGCAAGGCGACGACGACCCGCACACGGCTGGACAGGGGGCGCAGCGCGCTCGGACCCGCGTTGGAGCTGGTGCACACCGGGAGGGCGCCCACGCGTGCCGTGCTGACCGCCGAGCTCGGGGTCACGCGGGCCACCGCCGGAGCCGTCGCCGCCGAGCTGGAGGCGCTCGGGCTCATCCGGGTCGACTCCAATCCCGGCGCGGCCGCCGGCTCGCAGGGCCGTCCCTCGCACCGCCTCGCCGTACACGAGAAGGGACCCGTCGCCCTCGCCGCCCAGGTCCACGCCGACGGCTTCCGTGCCGCGCTCGTCGGGCTCGGCGGCACCATCGAGGCCACCGCACCCGGCTGTGTCACCGTCTCCGCCGACCCCGCGCAGGTCCTCGGGGAGGTCGTCGCGGCCGGGGCCGCGCTGCTGCGCGCCAGCGGGCGCCGTTGCGTGGGCGCCGGACTCGCCGCGCCGTCAGCCGTGGCCGAGCCCGAGGGCACCGCCCTCAACCCGCTGCACCTCGCCTGGCCCGCAGGCGCGCCCGTCCGCGAGATCTTCGCCGAGCAGGTCCGCGCCGCAGGCATCGAAGGGCCCGCCTTCACCGGCAACGACGTCAACCTCGCGGCCCTCGCCGAGCACCGCCACGGCGCCGGCCGCGGCGCCAGGGACCTGCTGTGCGTGGCCACCGGCCACCGCGGCGTCGGCGGCGCGCTCGTGCTCGACGGGCGCCTGCACACCGGAAGTTCGGGGCTGGCGCTCGAAGTCGGCCATCTCACGGTCAACCCCGAGGGGCGTCCCTGCCACTGCGGCTCCCGCGGCTGCCTCGACGTGGAGACCGACCCGCTCGCCTTCCTCACCGTCGCCGGCCGCGCGCCCGGCCCCGAGGTCTCCCTCCTCCAGCAGGCCCGCGACCTGCTCCGGGACCACCCGGACGACCCCGGAGTGCGTGCGGCCACCGAGGAGTTGATCGACCGGCTCGGCCTTGGTCTTGCCGGGCTCGTCAACATCCTCAACCCCGACCGGATCATCCTCGGCGGCCTTCACCGCGAGCTCCTGGACGCCGATCCGGGCCGGCTGCGCGCCGTGGTCGCCGACCGCAGCCTGTGGGGCCGCAGCGGCGGCGTGCCGATCCTCCCCTGCACCCTGGACCACAACAGCCTGGTCGGCGCCGCCGAACTCGCCTGGCAGCCGGTCCTCGACGATCCGCTAAATGCGTTGGGCGGGGCGCCCGCAGCCGACTAGGGTCCGACCATATGACCGAGACGAGCTCCGCCCCGACCTCTTCCGCCGCCACCACCGGATCATCCGGCTCGTCCGGCACCGCCGATCTTCCGCCGCGCCTCGGTTCCGGACTCGTCTTCCACGGTCCGCTCTCCGAGGACCGCGCCGGCCGGGTCGTCGCGCGGCTCGCCGCCGCCTCGCCCCGCTCGGTGCTGGACATCGGCTGCGGATGGGGCGAGTTGCTGCTGCGCGTGCTCGACGCCGCGCCCGGCGCCGGCGGCCTCGGTATCGACATCAACGGTGACGACCTCGCCCTCGGCCGCCGCCTCGCCGCCGAACGCGGGCTCGCGGAGCGGGTCGTGTACGTCGAGGAGTCCGGGCTCGGGACGACCCGCGGCCCCGCCGACACCGTCCTGTGCCTTGGCTCCGGGCAGGCGCTGTGCGACCCCGACCTCCCGTACGACCCCGCCGTCGTCCTGCGCGAACTGCGCCGTCTGGTACGGCCCGGGGGCCGAGTCCTGTTCGGTGAGGGATTCTGGGAGCACACGCCCACGGATGCCGAACTCGCCCGGATGTGGCCCGGTGCCCGTGTCGACGACCACTTGACGCTCGACGGCCTGGTTGACCTCGCGATCGAGGCGGGATTCCGGCCCGCCTGGATCGAGACGGCGAGCCCGGAGGAGTGGGAGGAGTTCGAGTCGGGCTACCGGCACGACGTCGAAGTCTGGCTCGCCGCCCACCCGGACCACCCTCTCGCCGCGGAGACCCGCGCGCGCGTCGACCGCCAGCGTTCCCAGTGGCTGGGCTACCGCTCGGTGCTGGGCATCGCGTATCTGACCCTGGTGCCGGTGAGCTGAAATCCCGGTGCGAGCCGTGACCGCGCCGCCTACTCTGGCGCGGTGACGACCCGAATGATCATTCTCAACGGCGGCTCCAGCTCCGGTAAGTCCGGCATGGTGCGCTGTCTGCAGGCCGTGCTCCCGGACCCGTGGCTGGCCTTCGGCGTCGACGACTTCGTGGACGCGCTGCCCGCGAAGCTGCGGGACGGGGACGGCGGCATAGAGTTCGGGGAGGACGGCGGCGTGACCGTCGGGGCGGAGTTCCGTGCCCTGGAGGCGGCCTGGCTGGAGGGCATCGCGTCGATGGCCCGGGCCGGCGCCCGGATCGTCGTCGACGAGGTGTTCCTGGGCGGAGCGGCCTCGCAGGAGCGCTGGCGCAAGGTCCTCGACGGCATCGACGTGCTGTGGGTCGGGGTGCGCTGCGACAGCGCGGTCGCCGCCGGCCGCGAGATCGCCCGCGGCGACCGTACACCGGGCATGGCCGCGCAGCAGGCGGAGCTCGTCCACGAGGGCGTGGTCTACGACCTGGAGGTCGACACCTCCCGTACGGAATCCCTGGACTGCGCCCGCGTCATCGCCGGCCACGTGCGCTGACCCTCTGCCCGCCCGGGCCGAGCCGAAGGCGTCCACGCGCCGACCCTCTGCCCGCCCGGCCCGGCCCGACCCGGCGCCGGCCACGCGCGCTGACCTGCCGCCCACGTGTGCCGAGCCGTCAACCCTGCCGAGCGCGCCGAGCCGTCACCACCGCGCCTCGCGCCGAGCCGTCACCACCACGCCTCGCGCCGAACCGGCACCACCGGCCCCACCGGCTCCCTCTCCACCGCCGTTCACCACAGCCGGCCCGCCGGCAACCCCGCCCGGCCCGGCTGGGACACGTGCAGCACCTGGAAGCGTTCGCCCGGCGCGGCCGCCGCGGCCGGCGCCTCCGGGCTCGCCCACAGCGTGAAGGTGAGCAGCTCCCAGTGGCGCGGGTCGACGGCGAGCGCGCTCGCCACCACGCCGTCGGCCGTCGCCTCGCGGGTGTGCCGGGCCAGCGCCTCCGTGACCGCCTCGGCGGGCGGTGCGCCCTCGGGCAGGTGCTGCCGGTGCCGGGTGGCGGTGCGCGCGGGAGCGGCGGTCGCCGGGCCCTCCTCGTACGCGACGGGAGTCCAGTGCTGGACGACCGGCCGGCCGAAGTCGTTCACGATGCCCTGGAACCCGGGGCCCCAGAGGAACGCGTTCATCCCGGCGGCGGTGGCCCACAGGTAGAACGGCGCGTACTGGTTGACCGGGGATCCGTCCGCGCGCTCCCTCATGAGGTACGCCTTGAGGCCCAGACCCGGGAAGGCGTCCAGGAGATGCCCCCGGGTGGCCACCCGCTCGCGGATGATCCGCATGTCGTAGTCCGTGGGCAGCGTGATGTCGTACTGCATGGCGTGCATGAGCGGGACTCCTCGGGGCGTCAGCGGGCGGTACGGGGGGCGAGCAGGGCGAGCAGACCGCTCACGGCGGTGTCGAAGGCGGCGGGGGAGCCGGAGGCGCGGGCCAGCACATAGCCGCCCTGGACCGTCGCGACGACGGTCGAGGCCAGCTCGTCCGCGCTCAGCGGACCGGTGAACTCCCCGCTGTCGAGGCCCTCCTGGACGATTCCGGCGAGCCGGCGGCGCAGCCAGTCGAGCGTCCCGTCGACCGGGGCGCGCAGCTCGGCGCTCGCGATGACGTCGGGGTCCATCGTCAGCCGGCCGACGGGGCAGCCGCGGAGCACGTCGCGCTCGCGCAGCAGATACGCCTCGATCCGGGCGTACGCCGATCCCTCTCCGCCGAGCACCCGCTCCGCGGCGGCCCGCAGCTCGTCGGCGGAGCGCCGGATCGCGGCGAGGGCGAGGTCCGGCTTGCCGTCGAAGTGGTGGTACATGCTGCCCTGGCCCACCCCGGCCGCCTGCTGGATCGCCTTGGGACTCGTGCCGACGTAACCCCGCTCCCACAGCAGTTCGCGGGTGGCCTCGATCAGTCGCTCGGACGCGTTCGCGCTCATGTGGATCACTGTACATACCAGTAGGTACAACGTCGAGGAGCAGGTGCCGGGCCGGCTTCCTACTCCCGCCGGCGTACGCGCGAAGCCGCTGGCCGTACGACGACTCGGGGCCCCCGTCGGAGGAGTCTCGAAGCATCCACCACCAGAGGAGCTGACCGACGATGAACACCCTGGCCCACGCGGGTCCCGGCCCGTGGATCCTCTTCTTCCCGCTCGTCTGGGCAGTCGTGATCGTCACCGTGGTCACCGCCCTGCGCCGCTTCGGCCGGCGCCGGCACGGTGGCCTTGGCGGCTTCGGCGGCCCCGGCGCCCCACGCGTCGACGAGCAATCGCCGATCGCGCTGCTCGGTCACCGCTTCGCCGCGGGCGAGATCGACGAGGACGAGTACTGGCGGCGGCTGACCGTCCTGGAGGAGCAGTTCGGCCGCAGGACCGATGACAAGGGGCGCCGCCGATGACCACCACCACAGAGCTGCCGGCCGCCGCGCGGGTCGTCGACGCGGTCAAGGTCTACGGCCGCGGGGACACCGAGGTCAGGGCCCTGGACGGGGTGAGCGTCGCCTTCCCGGCCGGCCGCTTCACCGCGATCATGGGTCCCTCGGGCTCCGGCAAGTCGACCCTCATGCACTGCGCCGCCGGGCTCGACACGCTGACCTCGGGCTCCGCCCTCGTCGGAGACACCGATCTGTCCGCGCTCGACGACCGGCGCCTCACCCTGCTGCGGCGCGAGCGCATCGGCTTCGTCTTCCAGGCCTTCAACCTGCTGCCGACGCTGACCGTCGCCGAGAACATCACCCTGCCCCTGGACCTGGCGGGCGCCGCCCCGGACCGGGCCTGGATCGACAGCGTCGTCGACACGGTGGGGCTGCGCGACCGGCTCCACCACCGGCCGAGCGAGCTGTCCGGCGGCCAGCAGCAGCGGGTCGCCGTCGCGCGCGCGTTCGCCGGCAGCCCCGACGTCGTCTTCGCCGACGAACCCACCGGCAACCTGGACTCCCGCTCGGGCGAGGAAGTGCTGCGGCTGCTCGGCGACACGGTACGGAGGACGGGCCGGACGGTGGTCATGGTCACCCACGATCCCGTGGCCGCCGCCCATGCCGACGAGGTCGTGTTCCTCGCGGACGGGCGCCTGGTCGACCGGCTCCTCCGGCCGACGGCCGAGCTCGTCCTGGACCGGATGAAATCGCTCGACAGCAGGAGCGAGGACATCCCGCCCACCGGCGCCGCCGCCGCGACCGGGTCCACCGTCCGAGCCAGTGCCAGTGCCAGTGCCGGAGCCGGGACCGCGACCGGGTCCACCGTCCGAGTCGGAGCCGCGGCCGAAACCGGGTCCACCGTCCGAGCCGGTTCCACCGCCCGAGCCGGATCCGAGGCCGAGGCCGGCCCCACCGCCCGAGCCGGTGCCGGCTCCGGAGCCGGCACCACGGAAGGGGAGCGGTGAACATGAGCACCCTCCGCCTCGGCCTCGCCTCCCTGCGCGCCCACCGGCGCCGCTTCCTGGGCACCTTCGCCGCGGTCCTGCTCGGCGTCGGGTTCCTCACCGGCACCCTGGTCATGGGTGACACCCTCCGGGGCAGCTTCGACACGCTCTTCGGCAACGCCAACAGCGGCACGGACGCCGTCGTGCGCAGCACGAGCGTGGTGACGGTCGCGGGGGAGGGCCAGGGCACCCGCAGCCCCGTCGCCGCAGCCCTCGCCGAGCGCCTCGCGAAGGTCCCCGGCGTGGCCGCCGCCGTCCCCCGCGTCGAGGGCGCGGGCCAGCTCGTCGGCGCCGACGGCCGGCCGATCGGCGGCAAGGGGCCGCCCACGCTCGCCGGCAACTGGATCCAGGACCCGGAACTCAATCCGTACGCCCTCGCCGAGGGCCGCGCCCCGCAGAGGAGCGGCGAGGTCGTCGTCAACCGGGGCGCCGCCGAGACCGGCGGCCTCACCCTCGGCTCCACCACGGTCCTGCGCACCCCCGACCCCCTGCGGGTCACCGTCGTCGGCCTCGCCACCTTCGGCGGTGCGGACGGCATGGGGCAGGTGACCTACACCGGGCTGACCCGCGCCGACGCCGAGAAGTACCTGACCCCGAAGGCCGGAGGGGCGACGGACATCCTCGTCAGGGCCGGCCCCGGCACCTCCCAGGGCGAACTGGTCGCCGCGCTCGGCCCCGCCCTCCCCGAGGGCGTCGAGGCCATCACCGGACAGCAGGCCACCGACGAGAGCAACGACATGATCTCCGGCCGCTTCCTCACCCTGTTCACCACCTTCCTGCTGGTGTTCAGCGGGGTCGCCCTGCTGGTCTCCGTCTTCTCCATCCACAACACCTTCGCCATCGTCGTCGCCCAGCGCACCCGTGAGAACGCCCTGCTGCGCGCTCTGGGCGCCGCCCGCCGCCAGGTCGTCACCATGACGCTGGCCGAGGCCGTCGCCGTCGCGGTCCTCGCCTCCGCGGCCGGACTCCTCGGCGGCATCGGCATCGCGGCCGGGCTGCAGGCCCTGTTCCCGGCCGTCGGCTTCGCCTTCCCCGAGGGCGACCTGGTGATCAGCGGGGCCTCGCTGGCCCTGCCGTTCGGCGTCGGGCTCGCCGTCTGCGTCGGCTCGGCCCTGCTCCCCGCCGTCCGGGCCGGGCGAACCGCCCCGCTCGCCGCGCTGCGCGAGACCGCCGTCGACGACCCGGCCGCCTCCCGCACCCGTACCGCGGCCGGCGCCGGACTCCTCGCCCTGGCCGTGGGCCTGGTCCTGGTGGGCGTCCTGGCCACGCCGTCGCTGTGGCTCGCGGGGACCGGCGCGGTCCTCGCCCTCGCCGCCTTCGTCGTCCTGGGCCCGGTGGCCTCCTCGTACGCGATCCGGGTCCTCGGCGGTCCGCTGCGCGGCGCCAACCGCGGGCTCGCGCGCCGCAACGCGCTGCGCAGCCCCCGCCGGACCGCGGCCACCGCCACGGCGCTCATGATCGGTGTCGCCGTCGTCTCGCTCTTCACCGTCTTCGGCGCCTCGCTCAAGGCGACCATGGACGACACGGTCTCCCGTTCCTTCGCGGGCGACGTGGCCGTCAGCGCGCCGTCGTTCGGCGCGGGCGGCAGTGGGCTCAGCCCGCGCCTCGCCCCCGCCGTGGCCGAGCTGCCCGAGGTGGACACCGCCGTGGGGCTCGGCAAGGGGCTCGCGGAGGTCGACGGCCGGGGCCGCGCCCTCACCGTCACCGACCCGGTCGCGCTGGCCCGCACCTTCGACCTCGGGGCCGTACGCGGCTCGCTGGCCGGGCTCGGTACGAACGGGATCGCGGTCGCCGACGACGAGGCCGAGCGCTACGGGCTCACGCCGGGACGGACGGCCGAACTGGCCTTCACCGACGGCACCCGGCGCATCTTCACCGTCCGTGCCGTGTACGAACGAGCCGACCTGGCCGGCGACTACGTCGTGACCCGCGAGGCCTGGGCCCCGCACCGTACCCAGGACACCGACCGGCTCGTCGCCGTCGGCTTCAGGGACGGCGTCGCGGCCGACGCGGGCAAGGCGGCCGTCGAAGGCGTCGCCGCGCGGTACGGCAGTCCGGAGGTGCAGACGCGCGACGAGTACGCGGCGTCCTCGGCGGCCGGCATCGACATGATGCTGACGCTCGTCTACGCGCTGCTCGCCCTCGCCGTGCTGATCGCCCTGCTCGGCATCGCCAACACGCTGACCCTCGCCGTCCACGAGCGCACCCGCGAGCTCGGCCTGCTGCGCGCGGTCGGCCAGACCAGGTCCCAGCTGCGGGCCATGGTCCGCTGGGAGTCCGTGCTGGTCGCCGCCTTCGGCACCACCGGCGGACTGCTGCTCGGCGGCTTCCTCGGCTGGGTCCTGGTGCGCGCCTCCGACGGCGCCTCGGACGGCGCGTTCAGCTTCGCGCTGCCTCCGGTCCAGCTGGCGGCCGTCGCGCTGATCGGCCTGGCCGCGGGCGCGGTCGCCGCCTGGCGCCCGGCCCGGCGGGCGGCCCGCCTGGACGTGCTGCGGGCCATCGCGACGGAGTGAGGGCACGGCGCCGCCCGTCGGATCGTGGATCCGGAGGATCGGATCCGGGGTCCGACGCGGTCAGCCCGCCAGCGAGTCGACCAGACTCGGTCCGCCCGCACGGCCCGCTCCCACGAGGGGGCCGTCGGTCGTGGCGCCGTACGCCGTGAGGGCGTGGGGGACGACGGCGACGGGGGAGGGCGGCGCCTGGAGGGTGAACCAGACCGCCTTCCCGGCGTCCCCGTGCGGGCGGACGCCCCAGCTCTCGCTCATCGCCTGGATGATGGCGAGGCCCCGGCCCGACGTGGCGAACTCGGGGTCCGCGTCGTCGGGTTCGGGCACGTCCGGTATCCGCGGATCGTTGTCGCGGACGGACACGGTGAGACGGTCGAGCAGCAGTTCCACCTCGACGGTGCACATCTTGTCGGGCTGGGCGTGCCGGTGAACGTTGGTCAGGAGCTCGGTGACACCGAGCGTGGCATGGTCGACCAAGGCGTCGAGCTGCCAGTGGCGCAGATGCGCCGAAACGATTCTGCGGACCTGACCGATCCGCGACGGCAGGGCCTGGAGCTCCACCGTGCAATACCTGCTGGGCTCGCTGATCACGGCTGCGACTCCCCGAAGTAGGTCAAGAAGACGGAGATTCGGATCTGTCATGCGGTGTAGCAGGACGGTGGCTGGTTCGCAGCGTCACCGCCGGTAAACCCTCGGTGAGGTGGTTCCAGGGTGAACCAGGGGTGACAGTGCTGCAACTCGCGGCGACGCGCCCCAGGTCGGGGGCGTGCCGGACGTCGGTTCAGGGCCGTGGCGTCGGCTTCGTCGTCGCCCTCTTCAGGACGTCGAGCAGCCGGCCCGAGCCCGAAATCCGGTAGCGCGTGCCGTTGACCGTCGCCACCGCCTCGTCCGGCTTCGCGAACCAGGGCCGGCCCGCCCGCACCGTGCCCAGCGGCGCACTGTCGATCTCGCTGCCGTAGCTGGTCAGCAGGGACAGGCGGCCGTCCTCGATGCGGACCTCGCCCGCGCGGGTGAGCGACCGCGGCCAGCGGTCGATCCGTACCCCGGTGGCCGTGAACTCGGGCTCCGTCATGGTGCTCCGCCCCCTTCGCGCAGGCTGCCTGTCCCCAGTGTGCCGGGCCCGGGGCCGCGGCACCAGAACGGCACCGCAACAGCGCCCGACGTGCACCGGGATCCGTCCGGGGAGCCGCACCGGGAGGCGACGCCCCGGTCCTCGCCGGACCGGCGCCGCGAGCGCGCGGGACGCGCTCCGAAGAAGGCGCGGAAACGGCCTGCCCACCCCCTGCCCACGCCGTCTGCGAGGGATCCCCACGGGGCGTCTGCAAGGGATCCCTATGGCCCCCCAAAGAGAACGTTTGCCCAGGTGAGAGCGGTATTGTCGAAGGGTGGGCACCCCCGTGGGCAACCCCCTGGGCAGCACGAGAAGAGGCACGCACGCATGACCAGCACCGCAAGCCCGATGGCCACCGTCGACGTCGACCGCAGCGACACCGAGTACCGCTCCTGGCTCAAGGAAGCCGTCCGTAAGGTCCACGCCGACGCCAACCGCTCGGCCGACACCCATCTGCTGCGCTTCCCGCTTCCGGACAGCTGGGGCATCGACCTCTACCTCAAGGACGAGTCGACCCACCCCACCGGCAGCCTCAAGCACCGGCTCGCCCGCTCGCTGTTCCTCTACGGCCTCTGCAACGGCTGGATCCGGCCCGGCGCCCCCGTCATCGAGGCCTCCAGCGGTTCGACCGCCGTCTCCGAGGCGTACTTCGCCAAGCTCATCGGCGTCCCCTTCATCGCCGTCATGCCCCGCACGACCAGCCCCGAGAAGTGCCGCCTGATCCAGTTCCACGGCGGCCAGTGCCACTTCGTGGACGACTCGCGCACCATGTACGAGGAGGCCGCCGCGCTCGCCGCGCGCACCGGGGGCCACTACATGGACCAGTTCACGTACGCCGAGCGGGCCACCGACTGGCGCGGCAACAACAACATCGCCGAGTCGATGTACGAGCAGCTGAAGCTGGAGCGCTACCCGGAGCCCGCGTGGATCGTCGCCACGGCCGGCACCGGCGGCACCTCCGCGACCATCGCCCGCTACGTGCACTACATGCAGCACGACACCCGCGTCTGCGTCGCCGACCCGGAGAACTCCTGCTTCTTCGACGGCTGGACCCACCACGACCCGGACGCCGCCAGCGACTGCGGCTCGCGGATCGAGGGCATCGGCCGGCCCCGCATGGAGCCGAGCTTCGTCCCCGGCGCCATCGACCGCATGATGAAGGTGCCGGACGCGGCGAGCGTGGCCGCCGTCCGCGCCCTGGAGGGCGCCATCGGCCGCAAGGCGGGCGGCTCCACGGGCACCGGCCTGTGGAGCGCGCTGAAGATCGTCGCGGAGATGGTCGCCGAGCGGCGCAGCGGCAGCGTCGTCACCCTGATCTGCGACGGCGGGGAGCGCTACCTCGACAAGTACTACTCCGACGACTGGCTGGCCTCCCAGGGCCTCGACATCGCGCCGTACGCCGCCACTATCGACCGGTTCCTGGCGACGGGAGTCTGGCCGGAGTGAGCCGCCGGTCCAGATTGCGCATCGCGCCCCGGAAGGACCGGCCGACGCCCGGCCGGGCCAGTCGCATCGCCATGCGGCAGGGGCCGTTGCCGTCGACCGCCATGGTCCAGCGGACCTGCGTGCCGGCCCCGGCGGGGGAGAGGGCCCACTCCTCCAGAAGGGCCGACAAGCCGGGCGCGTTGGTCTCGTCGACCCGGTAGGCGTAGCGGGTGGCCGGGTCGGTCGCCAGGATCGTCTCGCGGAACTCGACCCCGCCCCGCAGCCGTATCGTCCGGCCGGCGCCGCCGTCGATCGGCGCCGCGGCCGTGACGGCCGTGAACCACGTGGGCGTGCTGGCCAGCTCGACCGCGAGCGACCGGTAGACGGCCGTGGGCGGAGCGGCCAGTTCGGTGCTGAACACCAGGCGCAGGGGCGCGGAGTCGGTGAAGTCGAGCTCCACCGGCCGGAGTCGGCGTGCCATGGGCCGTACCTTCCGTCGGACGGATCGTGGTCCCTTACACCGTAGTTGACGAACCGTCAGTTGCGCAGCAGTCCGTCCAGCGCCCGGCCGAACACCACGCGCCCCGCGGCCGCGAGGACGGGGTCGAAGAGCCCGGGCACGCCCCGCAGCCGCAGCTCCTCCGTCCACCGGACCCGGCTCCCCGAGCCCTCACCGGCCACCTCGAACATCGCCCAGCCGAGCACCACCCGGCCGTGCTTCACCAGCCGGCACACGCCCGGCCGGCCCGGCTCGGGCGGCTCGAACCGCACCACTTCCATGGGATCCTCGAACGCGAGGCGGCCCGGACCCGTCCGTGCCGAGAACCGGGTCCCGACGCCGGACGGCCCCGCCGTCAGCACCGTGGTGCGGGTGAACGGCACCTGGGCGCCGTGCGCGGGCCAGTCCGTGAGCCGCCGCCACACCTCCGCGGGCGGCAGGCCCACGGCGCGCTCCACCCGGAAACGGCTCACTCCGCCTCCTCCGTGGCGCCGTCCGCGCCCTCCTCGCCCGCCACCACGAGTCCCGGCAGGTGCTCGGCCATCTCCTCGCGCACCGGCAGGGACAGCCCCCGGTCCGTCACCAGGGTGTCCACCTCGTCCAGCGTCGCGAACGAACTCAGGCCCACCGTGCCCCACTTGGTGTGGTCCGCGACCACCACCACCCGCCGCGCCGAGCACAGCAGACGCCGGTTCGTCTCCGCCTCCGCCAGGTTCGGCGTCGACAGGCCCGCCTCCACCGAGACGCCGTGCACCCCGAGGAACAGCGCGTCGAAGTGCAGCGAACGGATCGCCTGGTCGGCCACCGGCCCCACCAGCGCGTCCGACGGCGTCCGCACCCCGCCCGTGAGCACCACCGTCGCCGCCCCCGGCCGGGCCTCGCCGCCCGAACCCGCGTACTGCGCCTCGTAGAACACGTCCGCGACCCGCACCGAGTTCGTGACCACCGTCAGGTCCGGCACGTCGAGCAGATGGCGGGCCAGCGCGTACGTCGTCGTGCCGCCCGACAGGGCGATCGCCGTACCCGGCCGCACCATCGCCGCGGCGGCCCGGGCGATCTCCTCCTTGGCGCCCAGTTCGAGCGCCGACTTCGCCTCGAAACCCGGCTCGTGGGTGCTCGCCTCGACCACCGGCACCGCGCCGCCGTGCACCTTGGCCAGCATGCCCTGCCGGGCCAGCGCGTCCAGATCCCGGCGGACGGTCATGTCGGAGACGTTGAGACGCCGGGTCAGTTCGTTGACCCGGACCCCTCCGCGCCGGCGGACCTCGTCGAGAATCAGGGCGCGCCGCTGCTCCGCGAGGAGGTTCTGATTGTCACTCACCGCCGGGCCGGTCCTTTCGAAGGGAAATGAAACGGGGTAAAGGGGTAGAGGGGCGTCGGATTCGGTGAGGACCGTGCCGTACGGCACAGCCGTCCGCGATCCTGGTGCCTGCCGTCGCATCCTCCCACCCCGGATCCTCCCATTCAGAGAGCGAGTCCCCGAAGTGTCCCCTGCCACACCCGACCCGATGACCGGGGGCGCGGCGCTCGAACTGCTCGTCCACGGCGTGGGCGGCACCACCGCGGCCGACATGCTCGACGACCCGCGCACGGTACGGGTCACCGGCGACCGGACGGCCGCGATGTACCGCTGCCGGGACGACGCCGACGCCGAGGACCACCCCGAGCGGTACGCCGACCGCCCCGTCCCCGAGGCGTACTGCTGGTCCAACCTGACCTCCGGCAACGGCGCCCGCGCCCTGTGGCTGCTGCTCCTGCCGTTCATGGTCGCCAACCTCGCCCACTGGATGCGGCCGCCCACCGAGGGCCGCGCCGGACTCGTACGGCTGTACGGCGTCCTCGTCCGGCTCGTCGCGCTCACCCTCACCGTCCTGCTCACCGCGGCCGCCTGCGAGGTCGCCCTCGACCTGACGGCCTGGCAGTGCGCGGGTTCCGGCCCCTGCGCCGGACAGCGCTCCTGGCTCGGCTTCCTCTCCGCCGAACGCGGCGGCTGGTGGTCCCAGCCCGGCCGCCGCCTCACCCTCGCCGCCCTCGTCCCCACCGCGCTCGTCGGCCTGCTCTGGTACCTGTCCAACCGCACCTGGAGCGCCTACGAGGCCCAGCGGCCGCCCACCGGATACGACGCCGACCCCACCGACCCCCAGGGGTCCGCGTCCGACACCGAGGCCGCCGACGCCACCAGCCCCACCGGGACCACCCCGGTCGAGCAGCGCCCCGCCCTCGGCCGGCCCGGCTTCTGGTACGGGCGCCGGCTCGTCGCCCGGCTGCGCGCCGCCCACACCACCGCCGGGTTCCTCACCGTCGCCGCCGCCCTCACCGTGGCCACCGGTGGGCACGACCACCGCGCCGTCCCCGGCTCGCTCTCCGAAGTCCTCGGCCGGGTCCTCCAGGGCGCCGTCGCGGTCCTCGCCATCGTCGTGCTCTGGGTGGTGTGCCGGCGCGGCCGCAGCGAGAACCGGCTCGACCTGCGCATCGAGCGCGCCCTCGTCTCCTGGCTGCCCGCCACCTCTCTGCTGCTGCTCACCCTCATCGCCGTGCACACCGCCTGGTCCCGCCCGAGCTGGCGTACCACCGGCACCCTGCCCGGCGACGCCGTCTTCGGCCTCCTCACCCTCGCCCAGGGCGCGCTCGTCGTGGCCCTCGGCGTGGTCGCCCTGCTCCTCCACCGTCCGCGCCGCGACCCCCGCACCGCCCTGTTCGGCCTCGGCGGACCCGCCACCGCCATGCTGGCCTGCGCCCTCGGCGGCGTCATGTCCGGCGGCGTCGCGCAACGGGTCGCCGACTGGCTCGACGGGTCCGGCACCCCCGGCGCCGGGGACGGGCTCATCACCGGACCGCCCGTCCTGCTCAGCTGGCAGGCCTCCGTCATCCCGGTGCTGCTCCTGCTGCTCCTCGTGCCCGGCGCACTGCTCGTCGCCCGCGCCGTGCTCACCGCCCGCCGGCTCCGCCCCGTCGTCGACACCGCCTACGGGGCCGAGGACCCCGACCGGCTGCGCACCGACCAGATCGCGGCCGGCCGGGCCCGCGCCGGACTCACCGACTCCGCGCCCGTCCTCATCGGCGTCGTCTCCGGCGCCACCCTCCTGCTCGGCGCGGCCTCCGTCGCCGGCGCGTGGGCCAGCGGCAACGTTCCCGGGCGCGCCTTCGACGGCGCCCACCCCGCGATCGCCTCCGCCGCCACCGCGGCCCAGGCACTCGGCTCCTGGATGATCGGCTTCGGCTTCCTGCTCTTCGTCACCTGGGGCCGCCGCGCCTACAAGGACCCCTCCGCCCGCCGCACCATCGGCATCCTGTGGGACGTCGGCACCTTCTGGCCGCGCGCCGCCCACCCCTTCGCCCCGCCCTGCTACGCCGAGCGCGCCGTCCCCGACCTCACCTGGCGGATGAGCTCCTGGACCCGGCAGACCGGCGGACGGCTCGTCATCTCCGGGCACTCCCAGGGCAGCGTCCTCGCCGCCGCCGCGGTCTGGCAGCTGCCGCCGGTCACCCGCGGCCGGGTCGCGCTGCTCACCTACGGCTCGCCTCTCGAACGCCTCTACGGACGCTGGTTCCCCGCCTACTTCGGCCCCGAGTCGCTGCGCGGACTGCACCGCACCGTCCACTGCTGGAGCAATCTCTACCGGGCCACCGACCCCATCGGCGGCCCCGTCCGGGTCCCCGCCGAGGACGACCGGCCGGCCGTCGACCGTCCCGAGCTCCTCGACCCCGTCGTGTACGGGCGCACCCCCCTCCACCCGCTGCCCGAACCGATCCTGGGGCACTCCGACTACCAGGCCGACCCCGCCTTCGCCGCCGCGCGCGCCGCACTGCTCGACCGCCTGCCGCCACCCGCGCTGCCCCGGCAGCGCGACAACGACGAGGCTCCTCAGGGGAGTTCGGGAAGGTCCTCCGGATAGAGCAGGGTCAGGTCGTCCGTGCTCGGATCCGCGAGCGCGGCGACCCGCCCCGCGTGCCGCTCCACCATCGACTCGAAGGTCTGGCGCGCCGTACGCCCGTTGCCGAACGTCGGGCCCTTCGGCAGCGCGGTGAAGTACTTCAGCAGGGCCTCGCCGCTGCCGGGGCTCAGCCGGTACTCGTGGTCCTCCGCCTGCTGCTCGACGATCCGCAGCAGCTCCTCCGGCACGTAGTCGGAGAACGTGATGGTCCGTGAGAACCGCGACGCCACTCCCGGGTTGACGGTCAGGAAGCGCTCCATCTCCGCCGTGTAGCCGGCGACGATCACCACGACCGCGTCGCGGTGGTCCTCCATCAGCTTCACCAGCGTGTCGATCGCCTCACGCCCGAAGTCCCGCCCCGAGTCCTCGGGGGACAACGCGTACGCCTCGTCGACGAACAGCACGCCGCCGCGGGCCCGTTCGAAGGCCTCCTGGGTACGGATCGCCGTCGAGCCGATGTGCTCGCCGACGAGGTCGACCCGGGACACCTCCACCAGATGGCCGCGCTCCAGGACGCCGAGGGCGGCCAGGATCTCGCCGTACAGCCGCGCCACGGTCGTCTTGCCCGTGCCGGGGTTCCCCGTGAACACGAGGTGGCGGCGCGCCGACACCACCTTGAGGCCCGCCTCGTGACGCCGGCGGCCCACCTCGATCATGTTGGTGAGGGTCCGCACCTCGTGCTTGACGCTCTCCAGGCCCACCAGGGCGTCGAGTTCGCCGAGCACCTCGTGCGACGAGCGCGCCGCCACCGGATCCGGCGCGGCGGCCGGCACCGTGGCGGGCGTGCGCGGCGCCGGGACCGTGCCCAACAGCCCGCCCGACTGCGTCGCGGTCAGGACGCTGCCCGGCTCGGGAGCGGGAGGGGTGCGCACCTGGCTCTCGTCACTGGTGCAGTCCTCGGCGACCATCCCCTCCTCGGGGAACTCGTAACCGCCGCGCGCGCACCGCTCCGTGCGGCACTTGCGCAGCGTCGTCCGGCAGCCGTCCATGACATGGAAGCCGTAGCCGCCGCTGCCCGTCACCCGGCAGTTGTGGAAGGAGCCGCGGCCCTCCGCCGACACGTAGAAGCCGGCCTCGGCAGGCGAGGTGACCGTGCAGCGCTCGACGGTCGGATCGGCGCCCTTGGTGACGATCACCCCGGTCTGCACGGCGTCGATCGTGCAGCCGCCGAGGGTGCCGCCGCTGCCGTGGTCCCGGAACCAGGCACCCGTGGACGCCTCCCGGATCCGGCAGTCGTCCAGCTGGGCGGTCGCCCCGTCGCTCACCGACACGGCCGTGTTGCGCACCTGCGACAGGTCGCTGTCGACGACGTCCGCGCGCGAACCCCGGTCCAGCACGAACAGCGCGTCGGGCACGTCGTGCACCCGGCACGCGTCGAGCACGGCGGTCGCCCCGTCGCTGACCCAGACGGCCGGATAGTCACCGGTGCTGTCGTGGATCTCGCACTGGTTGGCGTCGACCCGCGTCCCCGGGTCCCACACGGACAGGCCGTTGCGACCGAACCGCCGCACCGTCGAGCGGGTCAGCGTCAGGACTGAGCGCGACCGCAGGTCGACCGCGTTCTCGGGGATGTCGTGGATGTCGCAGTCGGACAGCGTCAGCACCGCGTCCGTGTCGAGGGTGATGCCGTCGGCGGAGGTCCGGTGCACGGTCGAGTCGCTCAGGTGCGCGGCTGCCCGGGAAGCGATCTGCAGACCCGTGCCCTTGATCTCGTACACCTCGCAGCCGATGCCCTCCAGGCCACTGCCCTCGCCGTTGACGCTGATCCCGGCGCCCGAGGCGTGGTGCACCCGGCAGCGTTCGAGCCGGGGGTGGGCGCCGCCGCGCACCGAGACCCCCGCCTGCCCGGCGGAGACGATCTCGCACTCCTCGAAGACGCCGCCCGCGCCGTCGAGCACGGCGATGCCGACACCGGCCGGATTGTCGACCGTGACCCGGCGGACCGTGGGCCGCGCGGCGCCCCGCACCTCGATCCCGGCGGCCGACCGGGTCACGATCCGCAGGTCGAGCAGCTCGGGTGTGCCGTCCTCGACGAGCAGCGCGGGCGCGGCCGCGTCCTGCCCCTCGATGTGCAGGTCCTGCAGCGTGGCCGAGGCCCGTACGGTCAGCGGCACCCCGTCCACGGGCGCGATCCGCACCGACCCGACCGCCCCGTCGCCTCCCCGCAGGGTGACGGCCCGCTGGACCACGAGGTTCTCCCGGTACGTGCCCGGGGCCATGGTGAGGACGTCCCCGTCGCCCGCGGCCTCCAGGGCGGCGGCGAGGGAGGCGTACTCGCCCGTGCGGCGCCGCCACCGCGACGTGCCGGTGTGCGTCACCTGGACCGTGCCCTGTGCCATGGGTGTGCTCTGCCCCCGCCTCGTGCGTCGACGCTGACCCGGGATCCTGCGTCCGGATCTCGGAGCCAGGGTCCTGATGCGATGCCCCACCGTAGCGCGCGCGGCGCCGCCGGGTTGACGCGTCGTCCGCGTCCCCCGCCACGGCGTCAGCTGCCCGTCCCCGTACGCCCCCAGTCGGGACCGGCCTGGGCCCAGGCGCGGTCCAGATGTGCGTACCGTCGCCGCACCAGTCGGTGTACGACCACCCGCCGGGCGGTCTCTATCAGGAGGCCCACGAGCAGCGCGACGGTGAGTCCCGCGATCAGGGCGTGCGCCCGGGCCGTTCCGGCGGCCATCGGCGGGGTCACCGCCCGCCCGCTCCGGTCGGTGTACAGCGGGAAGGTGTCACCGGGGTGCGCGTGCGCCCGGTCGGTGGTCACGGTGCCGGTCCTGCGGCTGCCGTCCGGCGCGGCCCAGTCCGCCACGACGGCGGGCCTGAGCCGCTGCTCCCCGGCCAGCTCGGCGGCCCGCTCCCCGGCGGGGGTGTCGGCGGTCCGCACCACCCGGGCGACCGTCGCGACCCGCTCCTGGTGCTGCACCCGCACGGAACGCTGGAGCGAGGCGTCGGCGGAGACGACGGCGGCCCAGCCGGCCAGCGGCACGGCCAGGCACAGCAGTACGGCGGCGGTCAGCGCCACCCAGGCCTCGACCAGGTCCGTGGTCCGGCGCAGGGGATTGTGCCGCCAGCGCCAGATTCCGGTGGCTGCGCGCACGCTCCGCACCCCCTCGTCTCGTCGACGGCCCGGCGCGGGCCCTTGGGCGGTTGCCGTTCTTCCAACGAGTGTCCCCCCGGGGTGGGTTCCGCGCCTGTCGGGACCGATTTCCGCGAGGTACGGGGAGGGGTGCGGCCCGTGGCCGGGTGCGGGGCACGTCCGGGACACGTGCGGAACAGGTCCGTGAGCGTGCGCGGGGCTTCTCCGGCCGGTGGGCGGTCCGCGGTGTGCGGTCCCCGGTGTGCGGTCCGCGGTGTGCCCGCCGGTGTGCGGGGCCGGGAAGGTCAGTCGAGGATTTTGACGGGGTCGCCGACCCGGATGATCCCGCGGTGCTCGGGGACCAGGTTCTGGCCGAAGATCAGCCGGTTGCCGTCCTTGCGGTGCCGGGCCAGGGTGCGCAGCGGCTCCTTGCCCCGCTCCGCCGTCTCCTGGTCGGTGGTGGTGACCACGCAGCGGCCGCAGGACCGGGGGACGCGGAAGGCGACGTCGCCGATGGAGATCCGCCGCCAGCCGTCCTCGGCCCAGGGCGCGGTGCCGTCGACGACCACGTTGGGCCGGAAACGGTTCATGGGCAGCGGGCCCTCGTCGGGGTGATCGCCCTGGGCGATGAGGGAGTTGAGGGCGTCGAGCGAGGCGCTCGTGGTGACGAGCAGCGGAAAGCCGTCGGCGAAGCTCACGGTCTCGCCCGGCAGGGCGTAGTCCGGGTCGACGGGACGCCGGTGGGCCGGGTCGTCCATGTGCGTGAGGCGCACCTCGCTGTCGAGGTAGGCGCTGAACCACGCGTCCGCCGCGGGATCGGCCGGAACCGCCTCCACGACGGTGCCGAAGACGTCCACCGGGATCGTGCCGAGCGCGGTGGACGGGTGCGGAACCTCCACCGTCAGCGTCTCGCGACCGGGCGCGGACAGTGTGACCGCGCCGTCCCCCGACAACGCGGCCGACGCCAACGCCAGCCGTGCGTGCTGGCGTTGGGTCACGACCTTGCCCGCGGTGTCCACGACGGCCCAGCGGCGGTCACCGGCCAGTCCCCATGGCTGGACCTCCGCCTCGGCGGGTGAGAACCCGCGCAGTGCTTTGACCGGGTGGACATGGACGGAGCGCAAGACAGGATTCGGCATGTCCTCATCCTGCCAGTCGCTTCGTCCGATCCGAAGATCAGTATCCGCGGCCCTGGTAGGGGCGGTTGTACGGGTCGTCGTACGACGCGGGCGCCGGGCGGGGGGCCGCCGGGCGCATCGCCTCGTAGCCGGCGGGCGCCGGACGCTGCGGCTGCGGCGCCTGCGGGCCGGGGTAGCCGCGCGGGGCGACGGGCTGCTGCGGGATGTACGGCGCCGGCGCCTGCTGCAGCGGCACGGGGGCCATCAGCTGCGTGGCCGGGGCCATGTGCGCGGCGGGAGCCATCTGCGGTGCGGGCTGCGGATAGCCGTAGCCGCCGTTGCCGCCGTACGCGGGTGCGGGCTGCGGGGTGGGTGCCGCCGGGAGGGCGGGCAGGGCGGCGGGCAGCGCCGGCAGGTAGCTGCTGCTTCCGGAGAAGCCGCCGGGGGTGTCGTACACGGAGGGCACTCGGATCGGGGCGATCTGAGGCGTGCCCCGCTCTGCGACGAGGGAGTCGTAGATGGGGGTGTCGGGGAACGACGGCGCGGTGTAGTAACCGCCTCCGTAGGTGGAGCGCGGGGAGGTCATGGCCATAAGTTAAGCCCACGATGTGCTGGTTGGGGAGACCGATAAGAGGGTTGTTTGACGGGTTCGTTGAGACCGCCCAACGGCAATGTGAGCGAATCTGTCAAAAACGGTCGCCCCGGGGATGGGTGATCTTGAAAAACCCAAGCTCGGGAGGGGTTACCCGCGGGTCACGCAGAGTGCCCGGCATGCCCGGTCCCTGTTCTGCGTAAAGGAATCTTGATGCGGCGGGAGCCGCAATGTCGCGGGACGTTCATGCTTAAGGGAGCCAATGTTCCGCTGACGGCGCGTGAGATCCGGGCGGAATTGACGTGGCGTTCGGGAACGGACGTCCCTGACGTCGGGGCCTCGACGCTGCTTCTCGTCCCGGGAAAGGTGCGCTCGGGCGCGGACTTCGTTTTCTCCGAGCAGCAGGTGCCCCCGGCTTCGACGGCGGACCCCGACCGTCATCCTCACCGTGCGGAACGGCGCCCCGACCGGCAGACGAAGTGGCGGCCCGCCGTCAGATGACGCCGTTCACCGGTCCGGCGCGGCCTCGGGACGGGCGTACGTGCGCCCCTTCCACGCCGCACCCCGGCCCCGGTGATGCTGGACCGCCGAGTCCACGGTCATCAGCAGATAGAGCAGGGCGGTGAACGGCAGCAGCGGGGCGAGCCAGGGCGGCTGGCGGTAATAGCGGAGCATCGGCAGATACGTGCCCGTCATCACCGCCCAGGCCAGCCCGCCGGCCCACGCCGCCCGGGCGTCCCCCGCCCACAGCCCGGCCACCAGCGTCAGCGGAGGCGCCAGATAGACGAGCGCGAGGCCGGCGACCGTACCCGCGAGCAGCGGCGGGCTGTGCCGGAGCTGCGTGTACGCGCTCCGCGAGACCATCCGCCACAGGTCGCCCAGGCGCGGATACGGGCGGATGCTGTCCACCCGGTCCGCGAGTCCGAGCCAGACCCGGCCGCCCGCCCGCCGGACCGCCCGGGCCAGTGACACGTCGTCGATCACCGCCTGCCGGATCGCCTCCGGCACCCGGGCCCGCTCCGCCGTCTCCGACCGCAGCAGCACGCACCCGCCCGCCGCCGCCGTCGCCAGCGGGCGCCGCCGGTTGATCCAGCGGAACGGATACAGCTGGCAGAAGAAGTAGACGAAGGCCGGCACGATCAGCCGCTCCCAGCCGCTCGTCACCCGCAGCCGCGCCATCTGCGACACCAGATCGAGCCGGTGGCCCGTCGCCGCCGCGACGAGCAGGCGCAGACTGTCCGGCTCGTGCGCGATGTCCGCGTCCGTCAGGAGGAGGAATTCGGGCCCACGCGCGCGTGCCAGCGTCATTCCGTGCCGCAGCGCCCAGAGCTTGCCCGTCCAGCCCGGCTCCGGCTCGCCCGGTCGGGCCACCGTCAGCGGCAGCCCGCCCTGGCGTCGCGCGAGCTCCTCGGCCAGGGGGCCCGTGCCGTCGGTGCTCCCGTCGTCCACGAGGATCACCTCCGCCCGCCCCGGATAGTCCTGCGCCAGCAGCGAGGGCAGGCTCAGTGGCAGCACCTCGGCCTCGTCCCGTGCCGGGACGACCACCACGACCGCCGGCCACCGCTCCGGAGCGGTGCCGACCGGTGCCGGCAGGCGCTGGTCCGTACGCCAGAAGAAGCCCTGGCCGAGCAGCAGCCATCCCCAGACGGACAGAGAGGCGATCGCGATCCAGGCAAGGGGGCTCATTCGCCGCAGTCTGCCCCAGATCGCCGGGGAATCAAGGGCGGTCGGCTAGGGTGACCGGGTGAAGATCGCGCTCATGGATTCCGGAATCGGCCTGCTCCCGGCAGCTGCGGCGGTCCGCGGCATGCGGCCCGACGTGGATCTGGTGCTCTCCTCCGACCCCGACGGCATGCCATGGGGCCCCCGCACGCCGGAGGACCTCACCGAGCGTGCCCTCGCCGTCGCCCGGGCCGCCGCCGCGCACGGCCCCGCCGCGCTGATCGTCGGCTGCAACACCGCGACCGTCCACGCCCTGCCGGCCCTCCGCGCCGCGCTGGAGCCGCACATCCCCGTCATCGGCACCGTCCCGGCCGTCAAGCCGGCGGCGGTCGGCGGCGGCAAGGTCGCCATCTGGGCGACCCCGGCCACCACCGGCAGCCCGTACCAGCGGGGCCTGATCCGCGACTTCGCGGACGGCGCCGAGGTCACCGAGGTGCCCTGTCCCGGACTCGCCGACGCCGTCGAGCACGGCGACGCCGACGCCGTACGCCGGGCCGTCGCGGCCGCGGCCGCGCTCACCCCCCTGGACGTACGGGCCGTGGTCCTCGGCTGCACCCACTACGAACTCGTCGCCGACCTCATCCGGGACGCGCTGCGCCGCACCGACCACCCGCCCGTCGTTTTGCACGGCTCCGCCGGGGCAGTCGCCGCACAGGCGCTGCGGCGGATCGGCGTCGGGGCCGACCCCGCGGCGGCCCCCACGGGCGGACTTACCGTGCTCCTGAGCGGGCGTACGGGCGAACTCCCGCCGGCCGCGCTCGGCTACGCGGAAGGCCGCCTCCTCGGAGCGGCGACCGCCGCGCGCTGAGCGTGTCCGGACGGCTCCGCTGAGGCGCCGACCCGGCGGAACGTGCTTAGGCTGTCACCATGAGGGACCACTCCCCGAAACCGGGTCCCGAGGGACCCGTGACCCCGGTCTGGACCGGACGAGCGACCAACCGGATGCAATGGCTTCCGGCCGTCGCCGGAGTCGCCTGCCTGGCGCTCGGCATCACGCTCGCCGTCGAGTCGCCCTGGACCTCGGGCATCGCACCCCTGCTCATGGCCGTCATCGGCTGCGTCGCCGCCGGCCTCCTCGTGCTCTTCGGCACGCTCGCCTTCGTCCACGTCGCGGTCCGCGTCGACGCCCGCGCGATGGAGGTGCGCTGCGGGCACATCGGCGTGCCGCGCCGGCGCATCCCCCTCTCCCACGTCGTCGGCGCCGACTTCGAGCCGTCCGTCACCCCGCGCCAGTGGGGCGGCTGGGGCTACCGCTGGCGTCCCGAGAAGGGCACGGCGGTCGTCGTGCGGCGGGGTGAGGGCCTGGTGCTGCGGCTCGGCGACGGGCGCACCTTCACGGTCACCGTGGACGACGCGGAATCGGCCGTGACGGTCATCCGCGCCCTCCTTCACCGCGCCACGCCGCCCACGCCGACAGGCGCGTAACCGGACCGTTGTCCGCGGGCACGCCAGCCCCGTGGCGGGCACGCCCGCCCCGTGGGTCCCGCGGAGGGACCCCGTGTGTTCACGGGGGCCGGTGGCTCCGCGGGGGTGGGGGTGTCCGGACTGCGAGCTTCCCTTCGCTTCGCTCGGGAAGGTCGCCGCCACGTCCGGACACCCCCACCCCCGCGGAGCCACCGGCCCCCTTCCCGTCGTTGTCGGCTTCCCCTGGGTGGGGGTGTTGGCTCCTTTTCGGCGTCGTCGGCTCTCCCTGGGTGGGAGTGTTGGCCCCCTTCCCGTCGTCGTCGGCTCTCCCTGGGAGGAGGTGTTGGCCGTTTCTCGGCGTCGTCGGCTTTCCCTGGGTGGGAGGGGTTGGCCCTTTCCCGTCGTCGTCGGCTCACCTTGGGTGGGAGGCGTCGGCCCATCCCGTCGTCGGCTTTCCCAAGGGGAGGCGCTTCCTTGATCCGTGCTGCCGCAGGCTCGGGCGGGCGCCGTAGACTCCCGGACGTGAGCACCACCATCGCACCGTCCGACGTGCCCGAGTCCGTCCCCGCCCCCGAGCGGGCCCGTGGGGTGCGGCGGCTGTTGCGGCCCGGTGCCGCCGCGCTGTCCGGGGTGCTGTTGTTCCTGAGCTTCCCGCCCCGGCCCCTGTGGTGGCTCGCCCTGCCCGCGTTCGCGCTGCTCGGCTGGACGCTGCGCGGCCGCCGGCTGCGGGCCGGGTTCGGGCTCGGCTATCTGGCGGGGCTCGGCTTCCTGCTGCCGCTGCTCGTGTGGACCGGCGAGGAGGTCGGCCCGGTTCCGTGGGTGGCGCTCGCCGCCGTGGAGGCGCTGTTCGTCGCGGCCGTCGGCCTCGGGATCACCGCCGTGTCGCGGCTCCCCGCCTGGCCGGTGTTCGCCGCCGCCGTGTGGATCCTCGGCGAGGCGGCACGCGCGCGCGTGCCGTTCGGCGGCTTTCCCTGGGGCAAGATCGCCTTCGGCCAGGCCGACGGGATCTTCCTGCCGCTCGCGGCCGTGGGCGGCACTCCGGTCCTGGGCTTCGCGGTGGCACTCTGCGGTTTCGGCCTGTACGAGCTGGTGCGCCAGGTCCGGGCCCGGCGCGCGGCCGCCCGCGGTCCGATCGCCGCCGCCGCGCTCGCCGTCCTCGTCCCGGTGACCGGTGCCGTCGCGGCCCTGCCGCTGGTGTCGGACGCCGCGGAGGACGGCACCGCCACGGTCGCCGCCGTGCAGGGGAACGTGCCCCGCCTCGGCCTGGACTTCAACTCCCAGCGGCGCGCGGTCCTCGACAACCACGCCAACCGCACCCGCGAGCTGGCCGCGGAGGTGAAGGCGGGCCGCGAGCCGCAGCCCGACTTCGTGCTCTGGCCGGAGAACTCCTCCGACATCGACCCGTACGCCAACCCCGACGCGTACGAGGTGATCGACGAGGCGGTGCGCGAGGTGAACGCGCCGACCGTGATCGGCTCCGTCATCGCCCCGGAGACCGGCAAGCTGCGCAACACCCTCGTCCAGTGGGACCCGGACAAGGGCCCGGTCGCCGAGTACGACAAGCGGCACGTGCAGCCCTTCGGCGAGTACATCCCGATGCGGTCCTTCGTACGGCTCTTCAACAGCGACGTCGACCGGGTCCGCCGCGACTTCGGCCCCGGGAACAAGGTCGGCGTCTTCGACCTCGCCGGCACGAAGGTGGGTCTCGCGACCTGCTACGAGGCGGCCTTCGACTGGGCGGTGCGCGACACCGTGACGCACGGCGCCCAGCTGATCACCGTGCCCAGCAACAACGCCACCTTCGGCCGCAGCGAGATGACCTACCAGCAGCTCGCGATGTCCCGGGTGCGCGCCGTCGAGCACAGTCGCAGCGTGGTCGTCCCCGTCACCAGCGGCGTCAGCGCGATCATCGAGCCGGACGGGAAGATCGTGGCGGAGACGAAGCTCTTCACGCCCGACGTGCTCGTCGAGAAGGTGCCGCTGCGGTCCTCGCTGACCCCGGCGACCCGGATGGGCACCCTGCCGGAGGCGCTGCTCGTCGCGGTCGCCGCGGCCGGTCTCGGCTGGTCGGCCGCCCGGTCCGTACGCGCCCGCAGGGCCGGCGCGGCCTGAGCGCGAGGGGCCCGGGTGGCCCCCGCCGAGATGATCTAGGGTCGGTACATGGGCACCCCCGACTTCATCCGAGACATCCGCGCCTCCGCCGGGCACCAGCTCCTCTTCCTGCCGGGCGTCTCCGCCGTCGTCTTCGACGACAGCGGACGCGTGCTGCTCGGTCGGCGGGCGGACACCGGAAGGTGGGCCATCGTGGGCGGCATCGTCGAGCCCGGCGAACAGCCCGCCGCGTGTGCCGTGCGCGAGGTCTACGAGGAGACGGGTGTGCGCTGCGAGGTGGAGCGGGTGGTGCTCGTGCAGACCCTGCGGAAGCCGGTCGTGTACCCCAACGGCGACACGTGCCAGTTCATGGACGTGTCGTTCCGCTGCCGGGCCGTCGGCGGCGAGGCGCGGGTCAACGACGAGGAGTCCACGGAGGTCGGCTGGTTCGCGCTGGACGCTCTGCCGGAGATGAAGCGCTTCTCGTACTTCCGGATCGAGCAGGCGCTCAAGGACGAACCCACATGGTTCGACCCCACGACCCTGGGCTGAACTATGTGTTCAACGCACATCGGTCGGAGGTGGGGCGCTTCATAAGGTGCGGAGCATGAGCGCCCCCACCACATCAGGGCCCGTCCCGGCCCAGGCCCCCGCGCCCCGGCCCGCCCCCGGGTCCGTCACCCTCGACCTCTCCGGGCGCACCGCGCTCGTCACCGGCGCGGCCAGTGGCATCGGCCGGGCCTGCGCGCTGCGGCTCGCCGCCGCCGGAGCCCGGGTCAGAGCCGTCGACCGGGCCGCCGAAGGGCTCGACGCGCTGTCCGAGTCCGCCGTCGGGCTGCCCGGCGCGGTCGAGGCACAGCTGCTCGACCTCACCGACCTCGACGCCGCCGAGGCCGCCGCGGCAGGCGCCGACATCCTCGTGAACAACGCGGGGCTCCAGCTCGTCCGCCCCATCGAGGACTTCCCGCCGGACGTCTTCCACCAGGTCCTCACCGTGATGCTGGAGGCGCCCTTCCGCCTGATCAGGGGTGCCCTGCCGGAGATGTACGCCCGGGGCTGGGGCCGCATCGTGAACGTCTCCTCCGTGCACGGGCTGCGCGCCTCCGCCTACAAGTCGGCCTACGTGGCCGCCAAACACGGACTGGAGGGCCTCTCCAAGACCGCCGCCCTGGAGGGCGCCCCGCACGGCGTCACCTCCAACTGCGTCAACCCCGGCTATGTCCGCACGCCCCTCGTCGAGCGCCAGATCGCCGACCAAGCCGCCGCCCACGGCATCCCCGCCGAGCGGGTGCTGTCCGAGGTGCTGCTGAAGGACTCCGCGCTCAAGCGGCTCATCGAACCCGAGGAGGTCGCCGAGGCCGTGCTCTACCTCTGCACGCCGCAGGCGTCCTTCGTGACCGGCACCTCGCTCGCCCTCGACGGAGGCTGGACGGCGCACTGAGCGCCGCGAACGTTGTCCACAGGGCTGGTGCGACCCCCCGTACGACAGGTATCCCTGTGACCATGACCCACGAACAGGCCGCCTACCTGGAGCTCCTCGCCCGTGGCGCCGCCACCGAGGCGTACGACCGCCCCGTGCTGCTCGCCCGCGCGGGCGGCGCGGGGCCCGAGGAGCTGGCGGGGCTGGAGCAGGCCAAGCAGCTCGCGCTCCGGGTCCGGGCCGAGCTGGAGGGCCGGCGCCGGCGCGAGGCCGAGCTGTCGGCGCTCTTCGAGACCGCCCACGACCTCGCGGGCCTGCGCGACCTCGACGACGTGCTGCGCGCCATCGTGCAGCGCGCCCGCTCCCTGCTCGGCACCGAGGTCGCCTATCTCAGCCTCAACGACCCCGTGCGGGGCGACACCTACATGCGGGTCACCGAGGGTTCCGTCTCCGCCCGGTTCCAGCAGGTCAGGCTGGGCATGGGGGAGGGGCTCGGCGGACTGGTGGCCCAGACCTCCCGGCCCTACGTCACCGACGACTACTTCCGCGACGAGCGCTTCCAGCACACCGAGTCCATCGACAGCGCCGTCGGCGACGAGGGACTCGTGGCGATCCTCGGCGTGCCGCTCACCCTCGGCAGCCAGGTCATCGGCGTGCTCTTCGCCGCCGACCGGCGGGCCCGGGTCTTCGAGCGCGAGCAGGTCGCCCTGCTCGGCTCGTTCGCCGCGCACGCCGCCGTCGCCATCGACACCGCCAACCTGCTCGCCGAGACCCGCTCCGCCCTCGCCGAGCTGGAGCGGGCCAACGACATCATCCGCGAGCACAGCGGCGTCATCGAGCGGGCCTCCGAGGTCCACGACCGGCTCACCGAACTCGTCCTGCGCGGCGGCGGGGTGCACGACGTGGCCGCCGCCGTCTCCGAGGTGCTCGGTGGCGCCGTCGAGTTCGTCGAGGAGCGGCCGGGGCCCGCCACGATCGCCGAGGGGCACGCGGGCCGTGACGGCGACGACTGGGTCGCGGCCGTCTCCGCCGGCGGCGAGACCTTCGGCGCCCTCGTCCTGCGCGAGCGGCCCGATCTCGACCCCGTCGACCTGCGCACCCTGGAGCGTGCCGCCCTCGTCACCTCCCTGCTGCTGCTCGCCCGCCGCTCCGCCGGCGAGGCCGAGCAGCGGGTCCGCGGCGAGCTGCTCGACGACCTCCTCGACGCGCCCGACCGCGACCCGGGGCTGCTGCGCGAGCGGGCCGCGCGACTGCGCGCCGACACCGACGCCCCCCACGTCGTGCTCGCCGCCCGCATCGACCGGGCCGACGCCGGGGCCGAGGCGGACACCGGCGGCAGGGAGAGCGCCGACCGCCAGCGACTGCGCTCCGCCGCCTCCCACCTGGCCGCCACCCGCCACGGACTGGCCTCCGCACGCGAGGGCGGCACGGTCCTGCTGCTTCCCCTCGGCCCCGGCGAGTCCGCGGCGGAACTGGCCCGGCAGACCGCCAAGCACCTGGGCGGTGCACTCCACGAACCCGTGACCGTCGGCGCCTCCGCCCCCGTCACGGCTCCCCTCGCCCACCCCGAGCGGGTGGGACCCGCCTACGAGGAGGCGCGCCGCTGCCTCGACGCGCTGCGCCTGCTGCACCGGCAGGGCGAGGGCGCGGCAGCCGAGGACCTCGGCTTCCTCGGCCTGCTGCTCGCCGACACCCGCGACATCGAGGGCTTCGTCGAGCGCACCATCGGCCAGGTCGTCGCCTACGACCGGCGGCGGGGTACGGACCTCGTGCGCACGATGGACGCCTACTTCGCCAGCGGCATGAGCCCGGCCCGCACCAAGGACGACCTCCACGTCCATGTGAACACCGTGGCCCAGCGCGTCGAGCGGATCGGGCGTCTCCTCGGACCCGACTGGCAGTCACCGGCGCGCTCCCTGGAGATCCAGCTGGCCCTCCGCCTGCACGCCCTGTCGAGCGCCGTCATACGCTGACCGCACCCCCGCGCAGGTCGTGTCTTTCGGATCAGGCCGGATCAGGGACCGGACACCGCGAGCCCGGCAAGATCCGAAGGACACCCGCCGGCGCACCCCGGCGAACACCACGGCCCCAGGAGGTCGCCCGATGACCGGTCTTCCCCCGGACCTGCCGCTGTCCGGCATCACCGTCGTCAGCCTCGAACAGGCGGTGGCGGCACCCTTCGCCACGCGCCAGCTGGCCGATCTCGGCGCCCGGGTGATCAAGATCGAGCGGCCGGGCGACGGCGACTTCGCACGTCGCTACGACACGACCGTGCACGGCGAGTCCAGCTACTTCGTGTGGCTCAACCGCTCCAAGGAGTCGATCACACTCGACCTGAAGACGCCCGCGGGGCGCGAGGTCCTGGAGCGGCTGCTCGCCGAGGCGGACGTGTTCGTGCAGAATCTCGCGCCGGGCGCCGCCGCCCGCCTCGGCCTCGCCCCCGACGCGCTCGCCGAGCGCTTCCCTTCGCTGATCGCGGCGGGACTCTCCGGCTACGGCACGAGCGGGCCGTGGGCCGACCGCAAGGCGTACGACCTGCTGGTCCAGTGCCAGACCGGACTCGTCTCGCTGACCGGCAACGAGCACGGCACGGCCCGCGCCGGGGTGTCCGTCGCCGACATCGCCGCCGGCATGTACCTGTACACCGGCATCCTCACCGCCCTGTTCACCCGCGCCACCACCGGAGTCGCCCGCGCCGTCGAGGTCTCCCTGTTCGAGGCGCTCGCCGAATGGATGCACCAGCCCGCCTACTACACGCGGTTCGGCGGCACCCAGCCCCCGCGGATCGGTACCAGGCACGCCACCATCGCCCCCTACGGCGCCTTCACCGCGGCCGACGGCAAGGACGTGCTGTTCTCCATCCAGAACGAGCGCGAGTGGGGCGCGCTGTGCGAGCGCTTCCTGGAGCGGCCGGAGCTCGCCGCGGACCCGCGGTTCGCCACCGGTTCCGACCGGGTCGCCCACCGCGAGGAGCTCGACGCCCTCGTGGCCGAGCGGTTCACCCGCCTCGACAGCGGCGCCGCGACGAAGCTCCTCGACGAGGCGGGCATCGCCAACGCGGGGGTCAACGACATGACCGAGTTCCTGGCACACCCCGTCCTCGACGCCCGCGGGCGCTGGCGGGACGTCGGCATACCCGGGGGTGCCCGGATCCCGGCACTGCTGCCGCCGGCCGACCTGTCCGGCACGAGCCCGCGCATGGACCCCGTCCCCGCCGTCGGCGAGCACACCGAGCGCATCCTGACGGAGCTGGGCTACGGGCCGGCCGACATCGCGGACCTGCGCGCCGGCGATGCCCTCTGACGACCCCGCCGCCAGGGCCCGGAGCGGCGCACCCGCCTCACCCCGCGCGGTAGAGCCCGGTCAGCAGCTCGATCACGGCCGGGGCCGCGGGGTGCGGGTCGTCCCGCCACCAGGCGAGCCGCACCGCGACCGGCTCGGCGTCACGCACGGGGCGGTAGACGACCCCGGGCCGGCGGTACTGGCTGGCGGTGGCCTCCGCGCTCATGCCGATACGGCGGCCCGTGGAGATCGCGGTGAGCCAGTCGTCGACGTCGTGGATCTCCTCCGTGGCCGGCCGGGAGTCCGGCGGCCACAGCTCCGGCGTCGTGGTGCCCGTGCGCCGGTCGATCAGCAGCGTGTGTCCGCTGAGATCGGCGAGACGGACCGAACGGCGCCTGGCCAGCGGCTCGTCGGCGGCCATCGCGCACAGCCGCCGCTCCAGGCCGATGATCGCCGAGTCGAAGCGCCGGTCCTCCAGCGGCCTGCGCAGCACCGCGAGATCGCAGGACCCCTCGGCCAGCCCGGCGGTCGGCGAGTTCACCCGGACCAACTGGAGCTCCGTGCCCGGATGCGCCGCGGCCCACCCCCGCTGGAACGCCGGCGTGTGCCGCCCCAGCGCCGACCAGGCGTAGCCGATCCGCAGCGCCCGCTCCCCGGAGCCGGCCTCCCGGACCAGTTCGTCCGCCGCGTCCAGCACCCGCCGGGCGTGGGCCACCACCCGTATGCCCGCCGCGGTCGGCGTCACCGAGCGGGAGGTGCGGCGCAACAGACGCACGCCCAGGACCTGTTCGAGCGACGCAAGGGTCCGCGACACCGCCGCCTGGGAGACACCGAGGGTGAGAGCCGCGTCCGTGAAGGTCCCCTCGTCGACGATCGCGACCAGACAGCGCAGCTGCCGCAGTTCCAGTTGCATGCGTCAAGCGTATAGAACCCTTCCGGTCATGCATTTTGTGCAAGCTCGGGCGCCGAGGACGATCGGGCCATGTCCGCAGCTCCCGCCACCGCCACGGCGCCCACCCCCGCCGAGACCTCGCACCGCACGTCCTCCGCCGGGGTGGTCGCCATGCTCGGCAGCGGCCTGTCCAACCAGGTGGGCGCCGCCACCGGTTCCCTCGCCTTCCCGGTGCTCGGCCCCGTCGGAGTGGTCGCCGTCCGCCAGTACGTCGCCGCGATCGTCCTCCTCGCCATCGGCCGGCCCCGGCTGCGCTCGTTCACCCGGCGCCAGTGGCGGCCGGTGGTCCTGCTGGCGGTCGTCTTCGGCACGATGAACCTCTCCCTCTACACGGCCATCGACCGGGTGGGCCTCGGGCTCGCCGTCACCCTGGAGTTCCTCGGCCCGCTGGCCCTCGCCCTCGCCGCGACCCGCCGCCGCGTCGACGCCTGCTGCGCGGTGCTCGCCGCGGCCGGCGTCGTCACCCTCATGCGCCCGCAGCCCACCACCGACTACGTCGGCATGGGCTTCGGCCTCCTCGGAGCCGTCTGCTGGGCCTCGTACATCCTGCTCAACAGGACCGTCGGCAGCCGGATCCCCGGCGCGCAGGGCAGCGCCGCCGCCGCGGGTCTGTCCGCGCTGATGTTCCTGCCCGTCGGCCTGGTCGTCGCGCTGCGCCACCCGCCGACCGCCGCGTCCCTCGGCTACGCCGTCGCGGCCGGCGTCCTCGCGTCGGCCGTCCCGTACCTCGTCGACCTCTTCACCCTCCGCCACGTCCCGCCCGCGGCCTTCGGCCTCTTCATGAGCGTCAACCCGGTCCTCGCGGCGGTGGTGGGCTGGATCGGCCTCGGCCAGAGCCTCGGCCGGGCGGACGGGGCGGCCATCGGCGCCGTCGTCACCGCCAACGTCCTCAGCATCGCCACCTCACGCCGCCGAACCCCCGCCACCTGACGGATCCTGACCGCCGGACGGACCCGCTCCGTCGGACGGACCTGCACCGGACGGATCCTGACCGCCCGACGGACCGCTCCCGCCTGACGAACCTCCGCCGCCTGACGGATCCTGACCGTCGGACGGACCTGCTCCGTCGGACGGACCTGCTCCGTCGGACGGACCTGCTCCGTCGGACGGACCTGCACCGGACGGATCCTGACCGCCCGACGGACCGCTCCCGCCTGACGAACCTCCGCCGCCTGACGGATCCTGACCGTCCGACGCCCCCGCCCCGTCGGACGGACCCGCACGGCCGGTCGTGCCCTCGCCACCCACCGCGCTCTCCCCGTCCGCGCTCTCCCCCACCGCGCTCTCCCCGTTTGCGGCCTTCCCGCCGTCGGCCGGGGCCGCGTCCGACGGGCCTCCGGCGAGGGCCCGCTCCGCCGCGCGGGCCTCGCGGAGGGACGTGTGGACCGCCCAGACCACCGACACGAGGGGTACGGCCACCACCGCGCCGACGATCCCGGCCGCGATCGAACCCGCGATGACCGAGATCGCGACCACCAGCGGGTGCAGCCGCACGGCCCAGCTCATCACCAACGGGTGCAGCAGATGGCCCTCGATCTGGCCGATCACCACGATCAGCGCGATCACGATCCCCGCCACGAGCGGCCCCTTCGCCGCCAGGGCGACGACGGCGGCGACCGCCAGCGCGATGGGGGACCCGATCAGCGGGATGAACGCCGCCATGAACTCCAGCAGGGCGAGCGGCACCGCGAGCGGCACCCCGAGCAGCCACAGGGCGATGCCCACGAGTACCGCGTTCGTCGCGGCCACGAGCACGATCCCGTGCGTGTAGCCCGTGAACGTGCGCCAGGCCGCCTGCCCGCCGACGTCCGCCCGGACCCTGACGGAGGTCGGCAGCTGGTCCCGGAACCAGGCCCACTGCCGGTCCCCGGAGTGGATGAAGAACACGGAACTGAACAGCGCGAGGGCGAGCGTGGTCAGCACGGCGACCAGCCGGTGCGCGCCGCTCACGGCCTCGCTGACCAGCGTCGAGCGGTGGCTCGACAGGAAGTCCCCGATCCGCGACTGGACGTCGGACAGCGCCCGCGGGTTGAGCCGGAACGGCGGCCGCTCCAGCCAGTCCTCGATGCGCCCGATCCCCTCCCGGAACTCGCGCACCAGTGTCGTCCGCTCACCCGCCACCGCCTCGCCGACCAGTGCGAGGACGCCGAGGACGAGCGCGATGCCGCCGAGGAGCGTCAGTGCCACCGCCAGCGGGCGCGGCAGGCCCTTGGCGACGACGTCGGCGACGGGCCGCAGCAGGGCGGTGACCACCAGGCCGAGGAAGACGGCCACACCGATCTCGTGGAACCTCCCGAGCACCGCGAACAGCGCGTAGACGAGTCCGCCGACGACGAGCACACGCCACGCGTAGGCGGCGGCCGTACGGAGGAAGGGGGCGACCGAGGGGGCCGAGCCAGGCTGCATGGCCATCGACGTACCACCCCGGCACCGCCCGCCCACGCCCCTGCCCCCACATTCCCCCGACCGGGGCCGCCACCCGCCGACCCGCACACCCGCTCCGCCGGGCTACACCCACCGGTAGGTGGCGTCGGTGACCGCCGGGAGGGCCGCGTCGGTGACCGGGTCGTACGGGCCGAGGTGCGCCAGGTGGGGGCCGATGGGCGGGAAGAGCGGCAGGTGCGCGGTCGCTCGGTGGTCGATCCACACGATGTGCCCCGCCTCGTGCCCGCCGTCCGGCAGCTCGTCGTACTCCACGGTGGCCAGCCCCTCCCGGACCGCCGGGGTGACCCGCAGACGGTGGATCAGGTGAAGTTTCCGCGGCGGCGGAGTGGGCCCGGGCCGGCTCACCCGCTGGTCCACGGTCCACACCAGCTCGCCCCCGTCGGCCTGCCCGACGTCCAGTCCCAGCTCCTCCGCGAGCTCACGGGCGAGCGCGTCACGGAGGTCCTCGCCGGGCTCGACGTTGCCTCCCGGGGTCGAGTAGTGCACGGACCCGGGCCGGTCCCGCCGGATGAGCGCGACCTCGTCCCCGCAGTAGACGAGGGCGCTGACACGGATCTTCAGCGTGGCGAAGGCGACGGGGGCGGCGACGGGGGCGGGAGCACCGGCGGGTGCGGTATCCGGGGATGGCGTCATGGGCCGAGTGTCTGCTGCCCTCGCCCGCCACGTCCACCGAGGGGGCGCGCCTCGGACTAGCGGACCAGGTCCCTGGGGTCGGTGTTGGCGCCGCAGAGGACCACGCAGACCTTCTCGCCCGGCGCGGGCCGGTAGGCGGGGGCGGGCGCGGTGAGGGCCGCGAAGGCGGTGGCGGCGGCGTGTTCGACGACCAGCCGGTGCTCGTCCCACAGCGCCTGGCGGGCCCGCACGATCTCCGCGTCCGGGACGAGGACGGAGCGGACGCCCTCCTCACGGGCGGCGTGCAGGGCGGCGGCGGAGACCCGGCGGGCGCCGAGCGCGTCGGCGGCGACCGATGCGACGGTGACGTCGACCGGAGCCCCCGCCTCCAGCGCGGCGTGCAGCGCCCGGCAGTGCTCCGGCTCCACGGCGACCGTCCGCACGCCGTGCTGCCGCGCGGCCGTGGCGACCCCCGCGAACAGGCCTCCTCCGCCCACCGAGACCACCAGTGTGTCGAGGTCGGGCAGCCGCTGGTGGATCTCCTCCATGAGGGTGCCCGCCCCGGCGGCGATGAGCGCGTGGTCGTACGCGTGCGAGGCCAGCGCCCCGCTCTCCGCCGCGAAGTCCTCGCAGGCGGCCAGCGCCTCGGCGTACTCCGTACCGGCGAGGCGCACGTCCGCGCCGTAGCCGAGGAGCCGCTCGACCTTCAGCCTCGGCGCCGTCTCGGGCAGGAAGACGGTGGCCCGGACGCCCTGCTGACGCGCCGCCCAGGCGCACGCGAGGCCCGCGTTGCCGCCGGAGGCGATCGTCACCCCGGCCGCGGGCAGGGTCCCGGCCTCCCGGTGCGCCAGCAGGAAGTTCTGCGCGCCCCGCGCCTTGAACGTCCCGGTGTGCTGGAGGAACTCCAGCGCGAAGAACAGCTCGTAGCCGGGGCCGCCCGCTCGGCCGGCACCGCCGGCGCGACGGTCACCGGTCGGACCTGCCCGGCGACCCGTGCGGTCGCGCTCTTCACGTCGTCGTAGTCGAGGTTCCGCACGCTGCCGCTCCCGATCCGCTGCCCCGTCGCGCTGTCGTCCCCGCCGATCATGTCACCGGCCCGCTGTCCGCGACCAGGGAGGGGCCGGCCCGCGGGGCAGCGGTTCGGGTGGGGAGGCCTCGTGCGCGGCGGTCCCGATCGGGTCAAGGCACCGGATCGGTGCGGCCGGTTCGGATATCTTCCCTTCTCGTGGACCAGTTGACCGCGGAAGATCCCCCTCGCATCGGCCCGTACCGGCTCATCGCCCGCCTGGGAGCAGGCGGCATGGGCCTGGTCTATCTCGGGCGCTCCGAGGCGGGACGCACCGTCGCCGTGAAGGTCGTGCAGGCCGAGTACGCCGGGAACGCCGAGTTCCGGCGGCGTTTCGCGCGAGAGGTGGCCGCCGCACGGCGGGTCGGGAGCAGTTGGACGGCGGACGTGCTCGACGCCGACCCCGGGGCGGCCGTGCCCTGGGTGGCGACCCAGTACATTCCCGGGCCCGACCTGCACACCGTGGTCGCCGAGGACTTCGGCCCGCTGCCCGAGCACTCCGTGCGCGCGCTGGCCAACCGGCTCGCCCTCGCCCTGCAGACGGTCCACGCCGCCGGAATCATCCACCGGGACCTCAAGCCGTCGAACGTGCTCGTCACCGTGGACGGGCCCCGTGTCATCGACTTCGGCATCGCGCGTGCCATGGACAGCCTGACCGGCGACAGCCTGCACACCCACACCGGGATGCTCATCGGCTCGCCCGGCTTCATGTCGCCCGAGCAGGTCCGAGGGCTGGAACTGACCCCCGCCAGCGACGTCTTCTGCCTCGGCGCCGTGCTCGTGTACGCGGCGACCGGTCGCATGCTCTTCGGCGCCACCGACACCGGTCTGAACGCCCATCTCTTCCGTGTGGCCGAGGAGGAGGCGGACCTGACCGGCGTACCGGACCCGCTGGTCGGCCTCGTACGGGCCTGTCTGGAGAAGGACCCGACCCGGCGGCCCACGCCGCGGGAGATCGCCGAGACCGCGGTGCCGGACGACACCAGGGAGTGGCTGCCCGGCTCCGTACTGGCCCAACTCGGGCGGCGTGCGGCCCAGTTGCTCGACTTCGCGCCTCCCTTGCGGGACGCGCCGCCCGCCGTGCCCGCCCAGGTCGATCCCCGGGTCGCCCTCGCCCGGCAGCAGGGGCAGCCCGTACCGCCGCCGCCCGCCTACGCGCCCACCGCGCCCGCGGCCGGCGGCGCGGGGGAGGGCTTCGGTCCGCCGCTCGGGCAGGGGGCCGCGGCCGGAGACGTGTGGTCAGGGGACACCACCCCGGCGCACCTCGTCCCCGACCCGACCCCGAACCCCCGGCGCTGGTGGGGACTCGGGGTGGCGGTCCTGGTGCAGCTGCTCGTGGTGATGCAGGGCTCGGTCCTCGGCCAGGTCGTGCCGGTCGTCCAGGCCGACCTCGCACTGGACATGGACACGGTCAACTGGATGTTCCGGTCCTACGCGGTCTCCCTCGGCGCCCTGGCGCTGTTCGGCGGGCACCTCTCCGATCTCGTCGGCCGCCGCAGGGTGCTGGTCATCGGCCTGTCCGGAATCACGGTCGCCTGCCTGCTCGCCGGGACGGCGCCCTCGTCGGCGCTGCTCGTCGTGGCCTGGCTCCTCCAGGGGGTCTGCGCCGCGCTGCTCACGCCGGCGGCGCTCTCCCTCGTGGCCGCCGGCTTCACCGACGCCAAGGAGCGCCGTACGGCCTTCGGTGTCTTCACCGGTGCCGTCGGCGGCGGGGCCGCCCTCGGGATGCTCGCCGGCGGGATGATGACCGAGCTGCTCAGCTGGCGGGTGGCCTTCTACGGCGCGATCCCCTTCGCGGTCGTCGCCCTGATCGGCACGCTGACCCTGGTGTCCGAACCCGCCGCTCCGGCCGGTGCCCGCTTCGATCCCGCCGGGGTGGTGCTGGGCACCCTCGGACTCGGCGCCCTCTGCTACGGACTCGGCGGGGTCGGCCAGTACGGCTGGGCCGAGCCGACGACCCTGGTGCCCCTCGCGGCGGGCCTCGTGCTGGGCGCCGCCTTCCTCGGGTCGCAGGGTGGTTCGGCCGCCCGGCTCCTTCCCGCACACGCGCTCAAGGACCCGCGCCGGGCCGGCTCGCTGGGTGTCCTGGTCCTGCTGGGCATCGGCACGTTCGCCCTCTACGGAGCGGTGTCGTTCCGGCTCCATTACGTGCTGGGCCAGACCTTCGTGACGGCCGGACTGGGAGTGCTGCCGCTGGTCGTCGCCGCCCTCCTGGCGGCGACGCTGATCGCCGCCCGGGCGACCTCGCCCACCGCGCCCCGGATCCTGGTCGTGACGGGCACGGTCCTGACGGGCGCGGGGCTCGCCGTCCTCGCGGTCGCCCCGATCAGCGGCGCCTACCTGCCGGTCGTGCTGCCCACCCTGCTGCTCGTCGGCGTCGGTACCGGTCTCGCCCTTCCGCCGCTGTACGACCTCGCCACCGGCGCCCCGGCGGGGCCGGTGCCCGCGGGGACGGGCGGCAGCGCCGGGGCGGTCGCGGCCGTCGGGCAGCTGGGTGCGGCGGTCGGCGTGGCCGTCTTCGGCACCGCGCTCATGTCCGACGGGGACAGCGTCTCGGGCCGCCTGGTCGACGCGTACGCCACCAGCCTCTGGTGGGGCGCGGGCGCCCTCCTGCTCGCCGCCCTCGTCGGCGGTCTCGCCGTCACGGCGCCGCGGGTCAGGCCCGGAGCGGAATCCAGGGTCGGCTGAACTGCTCGGCGGGCGTGCCGTCCAGCACCCGCGCCGTGCGGGTGGCCGGGTCGAGCACGACCGTCGCGAGGCTCGCCCAGCGGCGTCCCGGCGGCGCCGCCAGGTCGGGGACGCAGGTGACGGGCGGCTCGCCCGGACCTGTGACCAGCTCCCGCGGCAGCCCTTCGACGGTCACGGGTACCGGTGGGAGGGCGCGGGCGCCGTCGCGGGGGCCGGCCGCGAACCCGGCCACGGGTCCGGCTCCGTCCTGTCCTGCGCCGCCGTCCTGTCCCGCGCCGCCGTCCTGTCCCGCACCGCCGGCCTCGCCCGCGCCGCCGTCCCGCCCGTGGTCCCCGGCGCGGCCAAGGCGCTCGCGGAGGAAGCCGAAGCGCTCCCCGGAGTCCGGCTGGTAGAGCCGGGTCTTCTCGCGCGCCGCCGGGACCTCGGTGAGGAAGTGGTTGGTGCGCAGATGGGTGTCCGGAGCCACCCGGGGTGCCTCGAAGACCCCGACGGGGCTCAGGTCGAGCAGCACGGCGCTGTCGGCGTCGAAGAGCATGAAGGAACCGGACGAGGTGAGCGGCGCGGACTCGACGAGCTCCCTCGCGTGGGCGACGCTTCCGGCCTCCTCCAGGACGAGCGCCGCGAGCACGTGCACGGGGATCCCTCCGGCCCGGTCGTCCTCGTGCCCGAGGATGTTGAAGTGCAGGGCGAGCCCGGCGCTGTTGACGCCGATCTTGGCGAGGATGCCGTGCTCGGTGAGGCCGGCGTAGCGGTGGGTCCCGCCGGCCGACTCCACGGTGTGCCAGTACGGGCTCAGCTCGACGTGCCAGTCCCAGGTCTGGACGCCGACGTGGGTGCGGCCGGCGCCGTCGGGCGTGCGGGCCGCGCGGACGATCGTCGAGCACTCACCCGGAGGTACGGCGGTGGAGCGGGCGAGGATCTCGGTACGGGCGTTGAGCGCCGCGATCCGCCACGCCTCGACGCCGGCTCCCGCGGCGATCCCCTGGATCTGCTCGCGCAGCGCGGGACGGAAGGCGTCGACGGCGTCGAGCGCCCGGCGGGCGTCGTCGCGGACGGTCTCCGGCCGGATGCCGCCCAGGGCGAAGAGCCGGTCGTACGTCTCCAGCGCGCCGTGCAGGGCCGGGACGAGCTGTCGGCCCCGGTCGTACCCGCGCCGACGCGGATCGGAGTCGGCGACGGCCACGTGCGGCCGGTGCTCGGGGCGGGGGAAGGGCGCGGAGGCGGACGCCGGAGCCGACGGCGTGGCGGACGCCGGGGCGGAGGGCGCAACGAACAGGGAGGGTGCGGGGGACACGGCGGGTGCGGACGGTACGGGGTCAGGCTCGGTCACGGGTCCGGCTCCTGAGGTGCGGCGGTACGGGGAGGGCGCGGCGGCCGGACGTCAGTCGCACGCGGGTGCGGGTGCGGCTGCCGGGGCGTTCGCGGGCGACGGGGCGGGCAGGGTTCCGAAGGCCCGGGACAGCGCCCAGTACAGGGCCGCAGAGCCGAGGACACCGACCGGGACGGCCAGGTTGAGGCCGTCGAGGCCCGCGGAGACGGAGCCCGCCCAGAAGGTGGAGCTCGCGCAGAGCGCGGCCGCGGTGGCGCCGAGGAGGGTGGCCAGGGCGCCGGCCGTGTTGACGCCGCCGCGGTACCAGTACGGTCCCGTCCGGCGCTGGTCGTGCAGCGCGAGGCCGTCGTAGCGGTTGCGGCGCAGCAGGACGTCGGTCGCGTACACGGCCATGCAGGGGCCGGTGACGATCACGACGAGCTCCATCATGGCGTTGACGGCGGTGAGGAAGTCGAAGACGAGGATCGCGAAGAGCGTCATGGCCGTGCCGATGACACCGACGACCAGGACCGCTGCCACGCGGGGGAGCCGGATGCCGATCGACTGCACCGAGAGGCCCGCGCTGTAGGCGGTCATGCCGTTGTTGGCCATCGTGTTCACGACGACCCCGAGGACGAAGAGGGGCGCGAACCAGCCGGGCATCAGGCCTTCGAGGGCGCCCTGCGGGTCGCTCATGTCGAGGCTCGTGGCCGCGAGCGCGCCGACGGCGGTGAACAGGACGCTGGGCAGGAAGGCTCCGGCCGCCGTCCACAGGGTGATCGCCGTGGCGCTGCTGTCGCGGGGCAGGTAGCGGGCGAGGTCGGGGCTGTTGGCGTACGAGAGGGGCGCGGAGGCGACGAGGGTGAAGCCGGACGCGAGGGCGACGGCGTGGGCCGCGCCGGTGAGCGGCTCGGCGGGCGCGTAGGACCAGTCGGCGTGGGCGACGACGAGCGCCGAGACGACGAGGAAGACACCGGTGAGCAGCACGGTCAGGGCCGAGTAGAGGCGCACGATGGTGGCGTGGCCGTAGATCGCGATGAGGACGGTGACGCCGGCGATCAGACAGATCACCACGGCGTCGAGGGCGGTGGACTCCGGCAGGCCGAGCCGGCCCGCGAGGCCGATGCCCGCGACGGAGGCGGCGGACCAGTTGAGCGCGAGATAGAGGGCGGAGATCAGCCAGCCGGTGAGGGCCACGACGATCTTGTTGCCGAGGACACCGTAGATCGCCCGGGAGACGACCGAACCGGTGGTGCCCGAGGCGGGGCCGCTGATCGCGACGAAGCCGGTGAGCAGCCAGAGGAGGTTTCCCCCGACGATCACGGCCAGGGCCTCGACGAGGGGCAGGCCGATCAGGACGAGCGTGGCGCCGACCACGAAGCTCAGGTAGCTGACGTTGGGGGCGGCCCAGATCGCGAAGAGCTCGCGGGGCGAGCCGTGCCGTTCGGCGTCGGGCACGCAGTCGATGCCGCGGGTCTCGACCCGACCGGCGCGGTCGACACCGCCGGCCGCTCCGTCGGCGGCGCGGACCACGTCGTGGGGCGCGGGAGTGGGTGCCATGGCTGGGGTCCTTGTCCAGGGAGGAGGGGCCGGGGGAGGGGCCGGGGGAGGGGCCGGGAAATGCGCGGAGCTTTATTGGTTAGGTAACCAATAGCTTGTTGGTGCGCCATCCAATAGTCTGTTCCGTGTGACGTCAACCCCCCGGAGCAAGCGCACCCGCAAACCGCCCGCCGAGCGTCGGGCCGAGATCCTGGACGCCGCCGCCCGCCTCGCCCTGGAGCACGGGCTGGAACGGGTCACCACCCAGCAGGTCGCCGCCGAGCTGGGTGTACGGCCCGGCCTCATCGGCCACTACTTCGCCACGATCGACCTGCTGCTGTGCGAGGCCTTCGCCCGCGCCGTCACCCGCGAGCGGGGCGCCCTGCTCCCGGCCGACGACGACGGACTGCCCCCGGTCCGCCGCCTCGCCCGCTTCCTCGCCCGTATCGGCGACGCCGACTTCGCCGACCTGGGCCGCCTCTGGCTCAACGCCCGCCATCTCGCGCGCTACCGCCCGAACCTGCGGGCCGTCGTCGCCGAACAGGAGGCGATCATGCGCGCGGCGCTCACCGCCCTCATCGAGGACGGCGTCCGCACCGGCGACTTCGACACCGACGATCCGGCGGCCGCCTGCGTGGTGCTCCTCGTCACGATCGACGGACTCGACTCCTACGCCAACGCCGACGAGGACGCCTCGTCGATCCACCCGGTCCTCGACACGCTCACCGTCCGCGTCGCCGAACGCGAACTGGGCCTGCCTGCCGGCAGTCTGCGCCCGGAGCGCTGACCGCCGGGGGCCCGGCGCAGGCCGGGGGCCGAAGGGGGGCCGGCCGCGGCTCGTCGGCGGAAGGCGTGAGGAGCACCCCCTGCCGGCACCCCCTCAGTCCGTGCGGGCGAAGTGGCGGTCGAGCAGCTGAGGGAGGTAGTCGGCGCACCGGGCGAGGACGGCCTCCGGGCGGTCCGCCGCGGGGACGAACGCGAGCGCGTCCAGTTCCGGTCCGGCGCCGTGGGCCGACTCCGCAGCGGCGAGGCGCGCATGGTGACGGCGTACCAGTTCGGCGGGTACCGGCCGGGCCAGGAAGTGGAAGCCGAGGCTGCCGAAGCGGGCGCCGCGGGTGAGCGCGCCCAGGCGCAGCTCCGACTCCGGCGCGCGGATGCCGAGTTCCTCGGCCAGCTCCCGGACGGCGTGCGCGCGGAGCGCCGCGAGGTCCAGTGGTCGCCCCTCCGGTGGCGGTTCCGCCGCGCCGCCCGGCAGGGTCCAGCGGCCCGGGGCGGCGGTGGCGGGGGAGCCGCGGCCCACCACGAGGCCCTCCTCTGTCGGCAGCAGCACCGTCACGAAGACGGACCCCGGGACCGCGGAGGGCGGGCGCAGCCGGCGCAGGGCCCGGTAGCGGTAGGTCGTCCTGGCCCAGCGCACCGACACGAGGCCGGGTGCCGGGCGGTCGAGGCCCAGGCTCGCCACGAGCGGGCCGTCGAAGGTCGCCGGGTTGCGGGCCGCCGTCTCCGTCCAGAGGCGGTCCACCGCGTGGCCCTCCTCGGGGGTCAGCGGCGGGGGAGGGTGCTCGACGAAGTCGATCCGGTCCGTGTCCACGAACGCGACGGCCGGTAAGGCGGGCCGTGTGGTGCGGCGGCTCATCGGCGCACCCCGGTCCGTCATGCCGCCGTCTCCCACGCCGTCGTCAGGCCCCCCAGCCAAGCGGGCGGGAGTTCGGCCGCGTCCCACTCCTCGCGCAGCGGGTCCGGCACGGTGGTCAGGCGTTCCAGGACGGCGATGCTGGCGGGGGAGTGGAGCAGGGAGTAGCGGCCGTGGATGGCGATCGGGCTGCCGGGGCCGTACTCCGCGTACATCCGCTCCACCCGGTCGCGGTGCGTCGCGGCGAACCGGGTGAGCCGGCCCGCGTATCCGGCCCGCTGACGGGCGCTCATCGTGCCGAGGACGGCCGTGAGGACCTGTTCGGAGACCTCCGGGTCGAGGTCGGAGACGGTGGTGAAGGAGAGGTAGAGCGGCAGGACCACCACCTTCGCCCGCTCCAGCTCCATCCGGCCGACCCGCGTGCGCGGTTCCGTGTCCGCGCCCGGCGTCTCGGAGCGGACCGCCCGGCTCAGGCTCCGTTCGGCGAGGGCGCCGAGCTCGTCCGCGGCGGTGCCGGCGCCGTCGAGCCAGCCGGACGTGTAGGGCTCGCCCTTCTCGCCGGGGGCGTTCCGCGCGAGGGTGCCGAGCTCCTCGTGGGCCAGGGCGAGCGCTCCGGCCTCGACCAGCCCGATGAGCTCCTCGGCGTCACCCGAGTAGACCCCCGCCCGCTCCAGGAGCTGGACGAGAGTCCGCTTGGCGTTGAGGACGTCGGCCTCGTCCAGCCGCTGCCGGCCTTCCTCGGTGGCGTTCATGGGTCCTCCTTGTCGCATGTGCCGCGCCGCCGTGAGCCTACGTGCCGAGGGTGCCCGCTCGTGGCCGGGCACACGAGAAATCCCACGCCGGGGGCGGTTTCGCGGGGAGGCCCCTGGACATCGCCCCCCTCTCGCCCTACTCTCCTCATCACCTATTCAATTAATTGAGTAACGCGAGGATGGATCATGCACCCGTTCCGCCAGGCCGTCGAGGCCCGTGACGAGGCCGCCATCGAGGCGCTGCTCGCCGAGAACGTCGTCTTCACCAGCCCGGTCGCCTTCAAGCCGTACCCCGGCAAGGCCATCACCGCCGCGATCCTCCGCGGCGTGATGCGCGTCTTCGAGGACTTCACGTACGTCCGCGAGATCGCGGACCCGGACGGCCGCGACCACGCGCTCGTCTTCACCGCGACCGTCGGCGGGCGCCGGATCCAGGGCTGCGACTTCCTCCACTTCGACGAGGACGGCAGGATCGACGACTTCACCGTCATGGTCCGCCCGCTCTCCGCCGCGCAGGCCCTCGCCGCGGCCATGGGCGCCCAGTTCGACCGGATCGCCCGGGAGGCCGGAGAGGCGGCCGGGGCGTGAGCCCCGATGTCGACGCGGTCGTCATCGGTGCCGGGAACGCCGGACTCGCCGCCGCCGTCACCCTCCAGCGGGCCGGAGTGCGCACCCTGCTCGTCGAGCGGCACAACGTCCCCGGCGGCTGTGCCACCTCCTTCCGGCGCGGGCGGTACGAATTCGAGGTGGCCCTGCACCAGTTGTCCGGCATCGGGGCCGAAGGGCAGGCCTTCACCCTGCGCGGTCTCCTCGACGACCTCGGGGTCGCCGGAAAGCTCGACTTCGTCGAGGAGCGCGACCTCTACCGGGCCGTCGTCCCCGGCCGGTACGACGTCACGGTGCCCGCTGACCGGGCCGGCGCGGTCGACGCCCTCGAAGCGGCCTTCCCCGGCAACCGGCACCGCGTCGAACGATTCCTCCGGCTGGTCGGGGACGTGGCCTTCTGGCAGGTCGCCGCCATGCGAGGCCTGCCCGCCGACCGGATCGACCCGCTGCTCTTCCGCCAGGGGCTGCGCCCGCTCGGCGACGTCCTCGACGAGCACTTCGACGACCCCGGCCTCAAGTCCGTGCTCGCCACCTACTGGACCTACCTCGGGCAGCCGCCGTCCCGGCTCGCCTTCCAGGACCTGGCCCTCGTCCTCTTCGCCTACCTGGAGTTCAAGCCCTGGCACATCAGGGGCGGTTCCCAGGCCCTGTCCACGGCCCTGCTCGACTCCTTCCTCGCGGCCGGCGGCGAGGCCCGCTTCCACACCGAGGCGGAGGCCCTCCTGACCGAGCGCGGGCGGGTCGTCGGGGTCCGGTTCGCCGGTGGCGAGGAGGTCTCGGCCCGTGACGTCGTCTCCAACGCCTCCCTGCCCGTCACGTACGGCATGCTCGACGAGGCCGTCGTACCGGCCCGGGTCCGCGCCGACCTGGCGAGCCGCCGCGTGGGAGTCTCCGGCTTCGTCCTCCACATGGGCCTCGACGCCACCCCCGCCGAACTCGGCTTCACCGCGAGCACCACCTTCGTCAACGCCGACCTCGACGACGCACGCACCTACGCCTCCTGGCGCACCCTGGAGCCCGCCCGCGGGATCTGCGTCTCGTCGTACGACGTCGCGCCGATCGGCTTCGCCCCGAGCGGCGCGACGCACGTCAGCCTCACGACCCTGCAGTACGGGGACGTCTGGGAGCGGATCCCGCCCGCCGCGTACGCGCGCACCAAGTTCGCCTACGCGGAGACCCTGCTCGACCGCGTCGGGGCCGTCGCCCCCGGCATCCGGGACGCCATCGAGGAGGTGGACGTCGCCACCCCGCTCACCCTGGCCCGCTACCTCGGGCATCCGGGCGGCGCGATCTACGGGTACGACCAGGACCGCACCGAGAGCTGGTTGTTCCGCGACAGCCTGCGCGACCCGGGGGTGCCCGGGCTCCATCTCGCCGGATCCTGGGCCGGGTCCGGCGGCTTCCAGCCGACGCTGGAGTCCGGCTACCGCGTCGCCCGCCGCCTGCTGAAGGCCGGTGCCGGTCGCGACACGGGCGTCGCCCGTGCCACGGCCCACGGCGGGTCCGCGGGCGCCGGCCGGGACGCCGTCGGCTCCGCCCGCGCCGCCCGCACCGGTGCGGGCGCGGGCTCCGTCCACGCCCTCGCCCCGCTCTTCGACGGGTACGAGGCCGTCCGGGCCGAGATCGACGGCCGCCCCGCCGACACCGCCGACCACGCCGGACGCACCCGCCGGCTCCGCGACGTCCACCACCCCGCGCGCCTGACCCTCACGGTCGACGCCGTCGTCCGGGAGACCCCCAGCACGGTCACCTTCCGGCTGCGCCGCACCGACGGCTCCGACCTGCCGCCGTTCCTGGCCGGGCAGTACGTCGCCGTCCACGCGGACGGCACCAGCCGGCCGTACGCGATCTCCTCCAGCCCCGCCCGTCGCGACCACTGGGACCTGACGGTGCGCCGGGTCCCCGGCGGGCGGATCAGCAACCACCTCGCCGACACCGTGCGGCCCGGCGACACCCTGACGACCAGCGGGCCGCAGGGCACCTTCCACCACAACCCGCTCTTCCACGGCGAGGACGTCGTCTTCCTCGCGGGCGGCTCCGGCGTCGTTCCGGCCATGAGCATGATCCGCGACATCCTCGACCACGGGCTCGAACGCCGCTTCCACCTCCTCTACGGCTCCCGCTCGGCCGGCGACATCCTCTTCCGCGAGGAACTGGACGCGATCGCCGCGCACCACCCCCGGATCCGCGTCGACCACGTCGTCGCCGCTCCGGAACCGGACGCCGGCTGGTCAGGACCGACCGGATTCCTCACCTCCGCTCTGATCAGGACGCTCGCCGGGCCGCTCGACGGACGCATGGTCTACGTGTGCGGGCCGCAGGCCCTCTACCCGTACGCCCTCGGCCGGCTCGCCGAACTCGGCCATCCCCGGCGCCGGATCCGTTTCGAGGCCAACGGGGCCCCGGCCGATCCGGCCGGCCGGCCGCACTGGCCGGCCGGCGTCGACCCGGCCGCCGAGGTGACCGTCACCGCCGCCGGACGGTCCTTCCGCACCCGCCGCGACCGGCCGCTCCTCGATGCCCTGGAGGACCAGGGCATCCGCCCCGAGGCCGGGTGCCGGTCCGGCGAGTGCAGCCTGTGCCGCGTACGGGTGGTCAAGGGCACGGTGCACAGCGCCGAGGAGGCCAGGCCGCGCCTGTCCGACGCGCGGTCCGGTTACGCGCACTCCTGTGTGGCGTACCCGCTCACCGACGTCGAGCTGGAGGTCTGAGGTCCGGGGTCGGTCTGCGGCCAGAACTGTCAGGAACCTTTACTGACGACTGCCGGGCGGGCAGTATGGCGCGCACCAACGACATCGGCCCCAACTCCCCCTCCGGAGGCGGTACATGACACGCCGACGTGTGATCCCGGTCGCGTTCGCGGCCCTGGCGGCGCTCGCCCTGACCCTGCTCGGCCTGGTCTCCCCCTCGTCCACCGCCGGAGCGGCGGCCGCCTGGACGCTCCGGTGGGCGCCGGACGTGGCCGGGGACGGCCTGGGCGCGTTCGAGACGGTCGAGGACGACCGGGCGGACTCCCATCCCGGGGGTGCGCCCCACATCAAGGTCGCCGGAGACGCCTACCGATTTGACATGCACATGGTGGATCGCGACACCGCCACCGACCGGCAGCGCCAGGAGGTCACCGGCAACCGCACCTCGTCGTCCAGCTTCCTGGAGTGGCGGCCCGGCGAGACCTGGCGGGTGACGTACTCGATGTACATCCCCAGCTCGCTGATGGCCACCTCGACCTTCACGCACATCATGCAGACCAAGCAGCCGGGCACGGGCACCTCGCCGATCACCGTCACCTCGCTGCGCCGCGTGAACGGCAAGCAGACCATCGAGCACAAGATCTTCGACGGCGACGTCCTGGTCGGCCGGACCGAGCTGGAGCCGCTGCAGAACAAGTGGATCGACATCGAGTACGAGATGAAGATCGGCGACGGCACGGCCGGTTCGGTGCGCTGGGTGGTCAAGAGCGCAGGCACCACGGTGGTGGACGCCACCAGGACCGGCGTCGACACCTTCCTCGCCGACCGCGTCCGGCCCAAGTGGGGCATCTACCGTTCGCTGGGCGACACTTCCGGGTCCCTGCGCGACACCTACCTGCTCCTGAAGAACCTGCGGGCCTACCAGCTCACCGGCGGCGGACCCGCCCCGGACACGCAGGCACCGACGGCACCCGGCGGCCTGCGCGTCACGGGCAGCACCGCCGGAAGCGTCTCCCTCGCCTGGGACGCCGCCACCGACGACGTCGGCGTCACCGGCTACGACGTCCACCGGGGTGGGACTCTCGTCGGCACGGTCACCGGCACCGCCACCACCGTCACCGGCCTCGCCCCGAACACGGCGTACGGCTTCACCGTCAGGGCCCGCGACGCGGCGGGGAACATCTCCGGCGCCTCCGCCGCCGTCACCGGCACCACCCGGTCCGCCGACGGAACCGAGACCCTGCTCTCCCAGGGGCGCCCGGTCGCCGCCTCGTCGACGGAGGCCGCCGGACTCGAACCCGGCAAGGCCGTCGACGGGTCCGGGAGCACCCGCTGGGCCTCAGTCGAGGGCGTCGACCCGCAGTGGCTCCGCGTCGACCTCGGCTCCCCCGTCGCGCTCTCGCGCGTCCGGCTCGACTGGGAGGCCGCCTACGCCCGCGCCTACCGTGTGCAGGGCTCCCTGGACGGCACCACCTGGACCGACCTCTACGCCACCACGACCGGAGACGGCGCCACCGACGACCTGACCGTCTCCGGCACCGCTCGTTACGTCCGGGTCCACGGCACCGGGCGGGCCACGCCGTACGGCTACTCCCTCTGGGAGTTCAAGGTCTACGGGACCCCGGCGGCATAGCCACGACCCACGGGATCCGGGGGCACCGCCCGGGCCGCCGGACCCGAGCGTCCGGCCCGCCCGCCGCGTGCGGGCGGGCCGGGACGAAAGGCGTAGGTCCCACGGGGTCCCGGACCGGGCGTCAGGCCGAGGCGGGCGCCGCGGGTGCCTGCGTACGGTGGGGCCATGAGCATCGACCTCCACGCCTACCTCACCCGCATCGGCCGGCCCGGCGACACGCACCCCACCCTGGACGTGCTGCGCTCCGTCCACCGCGCGCACATCGAGGGCATCCCCTTCGAGAACCTCGACCCCGTCCTGGGCGCCGCGCCCTCGCTCGCCCTCTCCGACCTGGAGGCCAAGCTCGTCCACGGCGCGCGCGGAGGCTACTGCTACGAGCACAACACCCTGCTCGCGGCGGCCCTCACCGCCATCGGCTTCCGGGTCACGCTGCTCACCGCGCGCGTCCTCGTCGGGGCCCGGGAGGGGGAGGTCCGGCCCCGCACGCACATGCTCATGCTGACCGAGGTGCCGGGGGAGCCCGTGCCGTACGTGACCGACGCGGGCTTCGGCAGCATCGGCTCGCTCCTCGAACCGATCCCGCTGGCCGCCGGCGTCGAACTCCACGACGCGCCCCGCCGCCACCGCCTCGTGCACGAGCCCCACGAGGGGCCGCTGGAGCTGTGGAAGCTCCAGGCGTACCTGATGGCGGAGGGGGAGTGGGAGGACCAGTACTCCTTCACGGTCGAACCGTTCGAGGCGCCCGACTACGAGGTCATCAACTGGCACATCGCGACCAACCCGCGCTCGCCCTTCGCCCGCGGCGTCTACGTCCAGCGCACCACCCCGGACACCCATCTCTCGCTCACCGGGCGCCGGTTCACCGAGACGGCCCCCGACGGCTCACTCACCGAGCGGGAGCTCGCGGACGGTTCCGAGGTCCTCAAGGTCCTGCGGGACGAGTTCGGCATCCGTCTCCCGGGGGGAACCCGCCTTCCGGGGTGATGGGGTGACGGGGCGTCGGCGCGGGCCGGCGCCGGTGGGGACCGGGGCGGGTGCCCGGCCCCACGGCACGACCACGACCTGCACGTCGTCCTCGTAGACGATCCGGCCCGGGTCCGCCGACTCGACCCGTACGCACGGCACGCCGTGCGCGGCGAGCAGGTCCAGGTAGCCGGGGACCCGGTCGAGGAGATGGGTGGCCGTGGCCTTGAACCAGGCCACGGCGCCGGGGTGGCGGGCCTCGTCGTAGACCGTGGGGTCGGTGGCGGAGGGGTCGGGGTACGCGGCGTCGTACCAGTCGTTCGCGGCCCGCCAGAACCGGTACTGATCCTCGCTGAGCCGGCCGTCCCGGGCCAGGGTGTTGGCCAGGGCGAAGATCCCCGGGAAGTGTCCGCGCGGGCTGCGGACCGTTGCCTGGTAGCGCACGAACGGCGCGCCGCTCTCGGGGCCGGGCTGCTGCGCGGGGCGTGGCGTCGACGGCATCGCAGCAGTATGGCAAACGGGCACTACGGGCGTCGGCGACCGGGGGGCCGGCAGGCCGACGCGCGCCCGGGCGCCGTGAGTGGCGGCCACGGGCGGCGTCGGCCAGACTCGGGGGCACCACCGCCGCCCCGCGAACAGCCCCGTCGGGGCGCTGACCACGGAGACGTCCCATGGCATTCGACGAGGGTCTCGCGGAGCGGATCCGCGCGCGTCTGGCCGGGGATCCGGCGATCACGGAGAAGCGCATGTTCGGGGGGATCGCGTTCCTCTGCGCCGGGAACATGGCCGTGGGCGTGACCGGGGACGACCTCATGGTCCGCGTCGGTCCGGACGCCACCGACGACGCGCTCTCCCGGCCGGGGGCACGGCTGTTCGACATGACCGGACGCCCGATGCGGGGGTGGGTCGTGGTGGACGCGGCCGCCGTCGCGGAGGACGCCGCCCTCGCCGAGTGGGTCGAGCGCGGCCGGGCCTTCGCGGCGGGCCTGCCGCCCAAGTAGCCGGGACGCGCGGAGGCCGGGCGGCGCGGGTCGGTCCGGTGGCCTCCGGGCGCGGTCCCGGCAGCTGCTCCGGGTCCTCCATACCTCGCTGACCACGGGAAACGTGGTGAACGGCAGCTCGAATCCCTGGTAGATTGATCCCTGTCGCCGCGGGCAGCCCCGCGGAGGACGACACACCTGTCCGGGTGGCGGAATGGCAGACGCGCTAGCTTGAGGTGCTAGTGCCCTTTATCGGGCGTGGGGGTTCAAGTCCCCCCTCGGACACGACAGGTTCACCAGCGAGTGGTGGTCGGGAGCATCCCGGCCACCACTTCGCGTTTCCGGCCCCCGGTCAATGAGCGGTCGAATGCCCGCACTTCGCCGAAAGGGGGCGGGCGGGCGCCCATCGGGGCGATTTCGGCGGGGCAATCGTGCGCCGGAATGCGCGCGTGAACATGACTTATTTCCTGACGTGCGGGGAAGGACCTTCGTCCTATTGACATCAGGGCCGCATCACGGAGGGTGCGGATCGAGGGTGCGGGCATTCCCCGGCACTGCCGCCGTGCAGGGCCCCGTCTCCCCGGCGGCCTGCGCCCCGGCCGCCCTCCAGCCCGGAATGAAAACGAATTCAGTCATCACGCACCGCTGACGAATAGAATGAAACATCCTTGTTGGAATAATGATTCAATTCCTGTCCGGAAAACGTCCATTGACTCTGCCTCGCCCGCTGTGATGAGAATGATCAAAGTTCGCGTGGCGGAGAGCGACAAGCCGGAGGGGGAGCCGTGGATCGACGTTTTGGCGCGCCATTCATTCCTGTTCATGGGACTGTTTCCGGGCATGCGGCCGAGCGGCCCGCGGAGGTCGCGGTGGTCGACGCCGACGGCACCGCGCTGACCTATGCCGAGCTCTGGCAGCGGTCCGGCTGGACGGCCGCCGCGCTGGCCGCGCGGGGCGTCCGCCCCGGGGACCGGGTGGCGGTCGCCCTGCCGAGGTCCGCCCGGCTCGTGGTCGCTCTGCTGGGGGTGGCCCGGCTGGGTGCCGCCTATGTGCCGCTCGACCTCCACGCACCGCGGGCCCGCCTCGAGCTCCTCGTGGGCGAGGCACGGCCCGTCGCGGTCGTGGCGGGTGACGACCCGGCCGCGCTCCCGGAGGGGCCGGTGCGGGTGCAGGTGCCGACCGCCGCGCCGGACGCCCCGGTCCCGGACCTCCCCGGCGTGGACGCGGACACCCCTCTCTACGTGGGCTACACCTCGGGGTCCACCGGCCGGCCCAAGGGGGCCGTGATCACCCACGGCGCCGTGCGCTCGTTCACGCACGCCCCCGAGTACTGCCGGGTCCGGCCCGGTGACCGGGTCGCGGCGCTGGCCAATCCCGCCTTCGACGCCACGACGTTCGAGGTGTGGAACACCCTCGCCGCCGGGGCGACGATCGTGGTGCTCCCCGATGTCATGAACCTGCCCATGCAGGAGTGGGCCGAGCTGCTCGCGGGCGCCAAGGTCACCAGCATGTTCCTCACCACCTCGCTCTTCGACAGCATCGCCCGCGAGGCCCCCGACGCCTTCCACTCCGTCGACAACGTTCTCGTCGGCGGCGAGGCGCTCGACATCGAGCGGGCGCGCCGGGTCCTGGACCACAAGCCGCCCCGGCGGCTCGTGCACGTCTACGGGCCCACGGAGACCACCACCTTCGCGACCGCCTTCCTCTGTACCGGCGAGAACCTGACCGACCGCAGCCGCGTCCCGCTCGGCGCGCCCGTCCAGGAGACCCGGCTGCGCGTCCTGGACGACCGCGGGCGCCCGGTGGCACCGGGCGGCACGGGGGAGCTCCACATCTCCGGGCCGCAGGTGGCGGCCGGCTACCTCGACGCCCCCGAGCTCACCGACGAACGCTTCGTGGTGCTCGACGACGGCGACCGCGCCTACCGCAGCGGTGACCTCGTCCGCCTGCTCGACGACGGCGAACTGGAGTTCGTCGGGCGGCTCGACCGCCAGGTGAAGCTGCGCGGCTTCCGCATCGAGCCCGCCGAGATCGAGCGGGCGCTCCTCGCCACCGGCCTCGTCTCCGCCGCCGTCGTCGAGAAGACCGGCGACGCGGCCGGCGGCGCCCTCGTCGCCTTCGTCCTGCCGACCGACCCCGCGCACACCGAAGGACTCACCGCGCGCCTGGCCGAGCTGCTCGGCGAGCGCCTGCCCGGCTACATGGTGCCGACCCGCTGGCTCGTCGTGGCCGACATCCCGCTCAACGCCAACGGCAAGACCGACCGCGCCCGCCTCCTGGAGAGAGCGGAGGAGGCGGCCGGGCACGCCGCGGCCGGGCACCCCGACGGCGACCCCGAGGGCCCGGACGGCCCGCCGTCCTCCCACGGTGCCGGCCCGCTCATAGAGCTGTACGCCGTCCTCGGCGAGCTCCTGCGCCTCGACCGGGTCGGCCCCGACGACAACTTCCTCGAACTCGGCGGAAATTCGATCCTCGCCCTCCAGGCCACCTCACGCCTGCGGGCCCGCGGCGGCATCGACCTCAACCCCGCCGACCTGCTCTTCGCCGAGACCCTCGCCGAGCTGGCCGACGCCGGGGCCGCCGGTCCCGCGGACACCGCCCGATGAGCACCGGCACCGGCCGGCCGCCCACGCTCGAACGCCGCGAGACCGGGGAGGCCCCTCTGTCGAGCGCGCAGGAAGGCCTCTGGTTCATCCACCGGGCCCAGCCCCGCTCGACCGCGTACCACGTGCCCCTGGTCCTGCCGTGCCCCGAGCCGCTGGACCTCCCGGCGCTGCGGCGCGCCGTGGACACCCTGGTCGCCCGGCACGACATCCTGCGCACCCGTTTCCCGGTGCGGGACGGGGCACCCGTCCAGGTCGTCGACGCGTCCACGACCGTGACCGTCGCGGCGACCGATCTGTCCGGCGCGCCCGACGCCACCGAACGAGCCCACCGCGAGGTCCGCGAGAGGGCTGCCGAACCGTTCCTCCTCGAAGAGGAGCCGCCGCTGCGGGTCGCCCTGTGGCAGGGACTGCCCGACGGCGACCTGCTCCTCGTCTGCCTGCACCACATCGCCGTCGACGGCTGGTCGCTCGCCCTGCTCTTCGACGAGCTGTGGTCCGTGTACGACGCCGTCCTCACCGGATCCGAGCCGGAACTCCCCGAAGTCGAGCTCCAGTACACCGACTTCGCCCGCTGGGAGCGGGCGGTCCACGCGACCCCCGAGCACCGCGAGCGCGTGGCCGCGCGCGCCGAGCGGCTCCGCGGGCTGCCCACCCGGCTCCGGCTCGGCGCGCCCACCGCCCTCCGGGACCGGCCCGGGGGAGGCCCCGCGGAAGACCGCGGGGACGCCGGGGAGGAACTCGGCTTCGAGCTGGACGCCGAGCTCGCCGACCGCGTGCGGCAGCGGGCCCGGGAGGCCCGCATCACCCCGTACCTCCTCCTCCTCACCGTCTTCCAGGAGACCGTACGGCGCTGGAGCGGCGAACAGCGGTTCCTGCTCGGCACGATCCTCGTCAACCGGCCGGACCCACGGCTCGACCGCACCGCCGGGTTCTTCGTCAACACGGTGCCGCTGCGATGCGACAACCGGCCCGGCCGGACCGTCACGGAGGCCTGGGGCGACATGCGCGCCGAGTTCCGCGACCTGCTGCGGCACGCGGACGTCACGCTGGGACAGCTCGCCACCGCCCTCGGCGCGGCCGACCGCACGGGCAGCCCGCTCGTGCAGGTGGGGTTCGTCATGCTCAACACCCCTCCCCGGGTGGGCGGCAGAGAACTCCCGGTGTCGTCCCTGGCGCTGCCCACGCAGGCCGCCGCCCTCGACCTGACCGTGGTCGTCGAGGACTCCGGCGGACGCTTCACCGGCACCCTCGGCCACGCCACCGCACACTACGACCGGGCCACGGCGGAAGGCGTCCGAGACACCTTCCTCGGCCTGCTCGGCGCGGCCCTCGAAGCCCCCGACGCCGTGCTGGCGCGGCTGCGCGTCCCGGGCGCGCGACCGGCCGGCCCGGCCCGGCCCCCGATCGACCTCGTGGCGGATCACCGCAGGCGCACCGCGCCGACGGCAGGGAAGTGAGAGCGCGATGACGGACACCGACGTGACCTGGACGCCCAGCATCGGCCTGCTCGCCAACCAGGCGTTCAGCGGCAGCCGTTGGAAAGGCGGCGACGCCTGGCGGGCCGCCGCCGAGGCCGGGGCCGAGTGGATCAGCGTCACCGAAGAGGCCCACGGCATGCCCGAGGAGCGGCGCCGGCAGCTGCGCGAGGACGCGGAGAAGGCCGGCACGCCCATCCTCATCACCGGCTGCCACGCCTTCGGCCTGAGCGACCCGCGCGACGCCGTACGGGAGTTCAACCTGGAGTGGGCCAAGCGGCAGCTCGACCTCACCGTCGAGCTCGGCGCCCGACGCATGAAGGTGCTGCTCGGCGAATGGGTCTGGCGCGGCATGTGGCCCAACGCCCTGCAGTGGCGGCTGGAGGTGGACACCCTGCGGGAGTTGTGCGCCTACGCCGAGCGCCGCGGCACCGTGCTCAGCATCGAGCTCGAACCGCTGGAGAACTCCTTCGTCAACGACCCCCACAGTCTCGCCCGGATGCTCGCCGACGTCGGTTCGCCGGCGCTGCTCGCCAACGTGGACACCTCCCACATGGTCGTCCGCGGCACCCCGGCGAGCGAGCTGGGTCAGCTGGCCGGACGCGTCGACAGCATCGACTTCTCGGACTCCAACGGCAAGTTCCACGAGCATCTGGCGCCTGGTACGGGCGTCGCCGACCTGGCCGCCTTCGCGGGCGAACTCGTCGCCGACGTCCGGGGCCGCGACGCGCTCCTCGCCGTCGAGGTCGGTCCCTTCAACGAACCCGACCGGGCCTACGACCTGGTGCGGGCGTCCGTGACGGCCACCCGTGAGCTGTTCACCGGCGCCCGGGACCCGCGGTCCGGCGGAGACGGGGGCAGCGGCCCCCGGACCGACGGCGGCGGCACTCCGAACCGGACCGACGGCGGCGGCACTCCGTACCGCACCGATGGCGGCGGCACTCCGAACCGGACCGACGGCGGCCGCACTCCGAACCGGACCGACGGCGGTGGCGACGCCCGGGACCGGGCCGACGGCGGCGGCGAGCCGCGGGCGGACGGCGGCCGGGGATGAGCGACGTCAGCTTCCTCGGCCTGGTGGCCGAACGGCTCGCCGCCGCGCCGGAATCCTCCGGCGTCCGCTGCGGGGGCGCCCTCACCTCCTGGTCGGAGATCGACGCCTGGGCCTGGTCGGTGGCCGCCCGGCTGCGCGCCGAGGGCCTCGGACGGGGCGACATCGTGCCCGTCGTCACCACCCGCAGCGCCGGTCTCGTGGCCGCCTGGCTCGGCGTCCTGCGCGCCGGGGCGGCCTACCTGCCCGTCGACATCGACCTGCCCGCCGGCCGTGTCGCCTTCCTCGGTGAGGACAGCGCCGCACGCACCGTCCTCGTCGACGCGGGCGGCCTCGTGACGGCACGCGGCCTCGGCGCGGACGTCACACCGATCGACGTCGACCGCCTGCGCGGCATCGCGGCCGAGCCCTTCGACACGGCCCTCACCGGAGCGGACGCGGGCTGCGTCCTCTACACCTCCGGCAGCACCGGCCGCCCCAAGGGCGTGCTGGTCGACCACGACGCGCTGCTGCACAGCGCCCTGCGCTGGGCCTGGTTCGACCAGCTCACCCCGGCCGACTCCCTGCTGTGCAGCGTCTCGGTCGCCTTCGACGCGGCGACGATGGTGATCGGTACCGCCCTGATCACCGCGGCGCGGCTGACCCTCGCCACCGACGCCCAGCGCCGCGATCCCGCGCTGCTGGGCCCGGACCTGGCCGACGTCGACCTTGCCACCATGACGCCCAGCGCACTGAAGGCGGCCGTCGCGGGCCTGGCGCCGGGCACCGCGACCCGGCTCCGCTCCGTCTCCTGCGGCGGCGAGCTGCTCACCCGGGAGCTCGCCGCGGAGTTCCGCGACCGGCTCGGCTGCGCCGTGCACAACGTCTGGGGCGTCGCCGAGGTCCCCGCCACGACCACCACCGGCCTCGTCGACCCCGAGGCACCGGGCGAGCCGGGGATCGGCGTGCCGCTGCCCGGCACCCGGGTGTACGTCCTCGACGCCGACCTCGAACCGGTGCCGGACGGCGCGCCCGGCGAGCTCTTCATCGCCGGCGCGGGCGTCGGCACCGGCTACCTCGGCCGCCCCGCCCTGAGCGCCGCCCGCTTCCTGCCCGACCCGTGGGCGGACGTCCCCGGCGCACGCATGTACCGCACCGGTGACCGCGGCCTGCGGCGGGCCGACGGCGAACTCGTGTACCTCGGCCGCGACGACCACCAGGTGAAGATCCGCGGCAACCGCGTCGAGACCGGCGAGATCCGCACCCTGCTGGAACGATGTCCCGGCGTGCGCGCCGCGGCCGTGGTCCTGGAGGGCCCGGACCGGCTGGTCGGCTACCTCGAAGCGGAGCCGGGCACCCCGCCCGCACGCGCCGACGTCCTCGCGGAACTGCGCCGCTGGCTGCCGGCGGCCGTCCTGCCTTCCGCTCTGTGGCTGGTGGAGGCCCTGCCCCTCAACACCAACGGCAAGGTCGACCTGAGGGCCCTGGGGGAACTCCCCGACACGGCGCGGCGGCCGCTTCCGGGCGGCGACGAGCCGGCAGGCGTACGGGAGGAAGGTCTCGAACGGGCGGCCGCCCTGTTCCTGGAGCACCTGCCCGAGCCGCCGCCCCGCCCCGGACTCGCCCCCGACGCCGACTTCTTCATGCTCGGAGGGGCGTCGATGGGCGCCGCGCGCCTGGTCACCGCCGCGTCCCGCGATCGGGGCGCGGAACTGCCCCTGCGCGACTTCCTCGCCGACCCCACGCCGGCCGGCCTCGCCCGCCTGCTCACGGCGCCGGCCGGGTCGGCCCGGTCCGTCGCGGTGGCCGCCGGGGGCGGGCCGCAGCCCGCCAACCCCGTACAACGCCGGCTGTGGTTCCTCAACCAGGTGCCCCAACTGCGCACCGCCTACCTCGTGCCCTGCGTCCTCGCCGTGCGCGGCCCCGGCCTCGACCGGGGGCTGCTCGCCGACGCGCTCCAGCACGTCCTCGACCGCCACCCGCTGCTCCGGGCCCGCTTCACCCTCGACGCCGAGGGGGGCGAGGTCACCTACACGACCGGGCGGCCCGGCCCCGTGGTCACCCGCCTCGACCTGACGGCCGCCGGGCCCGAGGCCGCGCGGCGGGTGCGCGAGCGGACGGAGGAACTGTGCCGCACCCCGTTCGACCTGGGAGCGGAAGCACCGGTACGGGCGGAGGTCATCGGCACCGACGACGGGGCCGTGGTCGTGCTGTGCGCCCATCACATCGCGGTGGACGCCCAGTCGCTGCGCGTCCTCACGACGGAGCTGGGCGCGGTCTACCGGGCCCGGGTAAAGGGCTCGGCGCCCGGGCTGCCGGCTCCGGCCCCGCACACCCACCCCGCCGCCGCGGACACCCCGGAGGCCGTGCGGACCGCGACCGAACGCCTGCGCGGCGCGCCCGTCGACGTCCTCCTTCCTCACGACCGGCCGCGCGGTCCCGTCCAGGACACCGCGGGGGCCACGTGTCCCGTGCCGCTCGACGGAGTCCGGCCCGGCCTGCTGCGGGAGCTCGCCCGGTCGGAGGGGGTCACCCCCTTCATGGTGGCGGCCACCGTGCTGGCGGTCGCCCTCGGCCGGCGGTCCGGGCAGCGGGACTTCCTCTTCTCCACACCGTGGGGCGGCCGTGACAGCGCTGCCGCCGACCAGGTGTCCATGCTGGTCAACACCGTCGTCGTACGGGTCGACACCCGTGGCGCCGGATCCTGGCGGGAGCTGCTGCGACGGGTGCGCGCCGCGTCCCTCGCGGCCTTCCGGGACGCCGACGTACCCTTCGACGCCCTGGCCTCCGCGCTGCACCCGGGCCGGGACCTGAGCCGCCCGCCGCTGACTCCGGTGCAGATCAGCGTCGGCGAGGGCGAGCCCGCCGCGCCGGCGCTCGGCCCCGGCCTGAGCTGCTCCTGGCTGCCGTCCGGGCACCGGCACACCAAGTACGAACTGACCCTCGACCTCCAGGACCGGCCGGACGGTCCGCTCCTCGCACTCGACTACGCCTCGGCCCTGTTCGACGCCGCCACGGTGCGCGGTGTCGCCGACGACCTGCGGGACTGCCTGACGGAGCTGGAGCGCGCCGCCGACGGGCCGCTGTGGCACGGCGACGCGGTCGCCGTGACCGGCCGTGCCCCGCACGCGCCGCTCTCCCTCGTCACCGGCCCGCTGCCCGGACCGCCCGAGGACACGGCCGTGGTCCACCAGGGCGTGCGCGTGCCCCGGGGGACGCTCGACGCCTGGGCCTGGTCGATCGCCGCCCGGCTGCGGGCGCGCGGCATCGGCGCCGGCGACGTGGTGCCCGTGGTGGTCTCCCGGGGCCCGCTGGCCCTGGCTGCCTGGCTCGGCGTGCTGCGCGCGGGCGCCGCGTACTGCCCCGTCGCGGTGGACCAGCCCGCCTCGCGGCTCGCCTTCCTGATCGAGGACACGGCTGCCCGGGCCGCCGTCGTCGACGGGACGGGCGCCCTCGCCCTGGGCGCCTGCGGGGCCGGCGTGCCGCTCGTCCCGGCAGACGGCCCCGGCGGAGCGGACGCCGGGACCGAGCCCGTCCAGGTCACCCCCGACGATCTCGCCTACGTGCTGTACACCTCCGGGACCACCGGACGGCCGAAGGGGGTGCGGGTCACCCACGGCAATCTCGCCGCGTACCTGTCCGGGCTGCACGCCGCCCACCCCGAACTCGCCTGCCGGCGCACCCTGTTGGCGACTCCCATGGACACCGACTTCGCGGTCACCGTCCTGCACGGGGCCCTCGCCACCGGCGGCGGCGTCGTGATCGCCGACCAGCGGCAGGCGCTCGACGGCGCCGCGCTCGCCCGGCTCCTGCGAGAACACCGCGTGGAGGTCGTCAAGTTCACCCCCTCGCATCTCGGTGCCCTGCTGCGCACCCCGCTGCGGGACGCGATCGCCGGGCTTCGCGCGATCGTGCTCGGTGGCGAGGCCGTCCCCGCCTCGCTGGCCAGGGAACTGGCCGCGCTGCGCGACCCGGACACCCTCGTCCTCAACCACTACGGGCCCACGGAGACCACGGTCGGCGTCCTCACCCACCGCATCGGCCCCGACGAGTACGAGGCGCCGCCCGTCGGGCGGCCGCTGCCCGGGGTCACCGCCGTGATCCTCGACGAGGAGCACCGCCCCGTGCCGGCCGGCGCCACCGGCATCCTGTGGATCGGCGGACCGCAGGTCACCGCCGGCTATCTCAACCGGCCGGACACGACCCGCGAGGCCTTCCGCACCGACCCGTCCGGCGAACGCCGCTACCGCACGGGCGACCTGGCCTTCGCCGACGCCGACGGCCGGATCCACCTGCGCGGGCGGGCCGACGACCAGGTCAAGGTGCGCGGCTTCCGCGTCGAGCCCGGCGAGCTGCGCCACGCACTGCTCGGGCTTCCGGGCGTCCGGCAGGCCGAGGTCCTCGGCCAGGACGGGGAGCTGGCCGCCTTCGTCGTCCTCGACTCGACCCTCACCGACCGGGCCGCCGTCCGCGAGCGGCTGGGCGCGCTCCTGCCCGCCCAGCTCGTCCCCGACCAGCTGCTCGCCCTGGACCGCATCCCGGTCGCCCGTACCGGCAAGGCCGACCGGGCTGCCCTGCGCGCCCTGCTCGGCGCCGGCCCGGCTCCCCGGACGGTGCCCGAAGCGGGTTCGGCGGGCGCGGGAGGCAGCCTCGTCGAGCAGGTCCGGCAGGCCTGGCAGGACCTGCTCCGCGTCCCCGAAGTCCCCCTGGACCAGGCGTTCTTCGAAGCCGGCGGCAGTTCCCTGCTGCTCATCCGGCTGCTGGAGCGGCTGCGGGCCCTGACCGCCCGGCCGCTGGAGGTCGGCGACCTGTTCCGGCACGCCACCGTGCGGTCACAGGCCGCCCTGCTCCGAGGACCGTCCACCCCTCCGGCGACCGTCCCCGCCCAGGCGACCCCTGGCGGCGGGGGAGGCGACCGGAGCCGACTTGCCGCACGGCGCCGGCGGACCACACCGCAGCGCACCAGCAACCGGAAGGCGAGCGAATGACCAGCGAGACCGACATCGCGATCGTCGGTGTGGGCGCCCGGTTCCCCGACGCGCGGGGCCCGGCGGAGTTCTGGCACAACCTGGCCGAAGGGCACGTGTCCCTGCGCGAGTTCACCGACGACGAGCTGCGCGAGGCCGCCGTGGACCCGTCGGTCCACGACGCACCCGACTACGTACGCGTGGGTGTCCGGCTGCCCGGTCTCACCGACTTCGACGCCGGCTTCTTCGGGATCTCCCCGGCCGAGGCCGAGCTGATCGACCCGCACCAGCGGATCTTCCTGGAGGTGTGCTGGGAGGCCCTGGAGCACGCCGGACACCCGCCGCGCGACGACGGTCCGCTCGTCGGCGTGTACGCGGGCGCCAGCTTCAGCACGTACGCCATGGCCCTCTATCTGGCCAAGGTGCGCGAGCACGGCTTCGTCGCCGTCGCCGACGGCGACATCCGCCGCGGCAGCCTCTTCGACTTCATGCCCGCCCGGGTCGCCCACCGGCTCGGCCTGCGCGGGCCCGCCGTCGCCGTCCAGACGGCCTGCTCCTCCTCCCTCACGGCCGTGCACCAGGCCGTGAACGCGCTGCTCGCCGGCGACTGCGACATCGCGCTCGCCGGCGGCAGCGGAGGCGCGGTTCCCGAGGCCGGCTATCGCCACGAGCCCGGTGGCATCGCCTCCGAGGACGGCTACTGCCGCTCCTTCGACGCCAAGTCGAGCGGTACGGCCACGGGCGCGGGCGTCGGCGTGGTCGTGCTGCGACGGCTGCAGGACGCCCTCGCCGACGGCGACCACATCTGGGCGGTCGTCGAGGGCAGCGCCGTCGACAACGACGGCGCGGACCGGCCCGGGTTCACCGCGCCGAGCCCGCGTGGCGTCGCCGACGTGGTCAGGGCCGCCCTCGACGCGGCAGGCACCGACCCGGACCGGCTCGCCTACGTCGAGGCGCACGGCTCGGGCACGCCCCTCGGCGACCACGTGGAACTCCTCGGCCTGGCCGAGGCGCTGCGCAGCCCGAGCGGACGTACCGGCTTCGCCGGGCTCGGCTCCGTCAAGACCAACGTCGGGCACTGCGGGGCGGCCGCGGGCATCGCGGGGCTCGTCAAGGCGGTGCACGTCGCACACACCGGACAGCTGCCCCCGCACCCGCAGTTCACCGGCCCCCGGGACCCCGGGGTCCTGGCCGGAAGCTCCCTGCGGATCGACACCGAACCGCGGACCAGCGAGGATCCGGAGCGCAGGGTCCTGGTCCACTCGATGGGGCAGGGCGGCACCAACGCGGCCGTCGTGCTGCGCGCCCCCGCCCCGGCGCGGCCCGGCACCGCACGGCCCGACACCGCCCCCGGGCTCGTCCGCCTCACGGTGTCGGCCCGGAGCCGCACCGCGCTCGACACGCTGTGCCGGCAGCTCGCCGACACCCTCGACGAGGGAGCGCACGAGGTCACCGACATCGCCCACACCCTGCGGGTCGGGCGCCGGCACTTCGCGCACCGCCGGGTCGTCGCCGCCGCCCCCGGGCAACTGGCCGCCGCCCTGCGGCTGCCGCGGCCGCCCCGGGCCCGTACCGTGCTGGCCCGCCCGCTGACCGCGCTCGTCGTCACCACCGCGCCGACGCCCCGGGCCGCGGCCGTGACCGAGGAGCTGCTCACGGCCCTCGGCCCGGGCACGCGCACGGCTCCCGAGGTGCCGGACACGGTGCCCGCCGACACCTACCTGGTGGTCGTCGGACCCGGAACGGCCGGCCCCGGCCGGCACGTGACCGGTGACGGGGAGGACGGGGCCGAAGCCGTCGACGCGGCGCTCACCGCCGCCTGGGTCGAGGGCGTCGACGTCGACTGGGCCGCCGTCGCCGCCCCCGGCGCCCGCCGGGTGCCGCTGCCCACCTACGCCTTCGAGCGGCGCCGGCTCTGGGCCCTCGACCGGCTCGGCGACGTCCTGCGCGGCCGCCCCGGGGACACGAGCGCGCCACGGACGGATCGGGGCCCGGGCGTGGCCGCGGACCCCAGGCCGGGCCGGCTGGGCGCCCCGGTGCCCGCCTCCGACGCCCTGGAGGCAGAACTCGTCGCACTGTGGGAGGAGTTGTTCGGCATCGCCCCGGTGGGCGTGGCCGACGAGTTCGACACGCTCGGCGGCACCTCGCTGCTCGCCACCCGCATGGCCCTGGAGATCGGCCGGCGCCATGACGTCCGGCTCAACCTGCACCGGGTCGGCGGCACCCGCGCCACCGTCCGCCGGGTCGCCGAGGCCGTCCGCAGTCAGTTGTCCGGACAGGGCACGGGTGGCGAGGACCTCGACGGCGACGGCGCCCTCATCGACGCCGACCTGGAACTGCCGCTCGGCGACGCCCTGCCGCAGCGCCCCGGCGACGCCGTGCTGCTCACCGGCGCCACCGGCTTCATCGGCGCCTTCCTGCTGCGCGAGCTGTGCGCGACGGACGAGGGTCCCGTCTACTGCCTGGTCCGGGCCCGCGACGAGGCGGACGCCTGGCGGCGGCTGCGCGCGACGGCCGCCGCCTACGCGCTGCCCGAGCCCGACCCGGACCGCGTGCGGGTCGTCGTCGGCGACCTCACCGGGGGAGCCGCCGTCCTCGACCGCGTGCCCGACGCCGCCGCACGCGTCGGCCGCGTCGTGCATTGCGCCGCCCGGGTCGTGTTCACCGAGCCCTACCGCTCGCTGCGCGAGGCCAACGTCCTCGCCACCGCCGAACTGCTGCGCTGGATGCGCGCGAACGGCGTCCCCGACCTCACGTACGTCTCCAGCCTGGCCGCCGCCACCCCGACCGGCGCACCGCGCCGCACCGTCAAGGAGGAGCGCGGCCAGCCGCTGTCGGCGGAGTCCGGCGGCTACGGCGCGAGCAAGTGGGTCTGCGAGCGGCTCGTCGAGCGGGCCGAGCGGGACGGCATGCGGGTCCGCGTCTTCCGGCCCGGGCTCGTCCTCGGCGACTCGGAGACCGGGGCGTGCAACCCGAAGGACATGACCTGGCGGATGCTCGCCGGCAGCCTGGCCACCGGCCTGCGCCCCGCCGACGACCGGCCCCTGTTCCTGGCCCCCGTGGACGCCGTGGCCCGCGCCGTCGTGTCCCTGGCGCGCCGCCCCGACAGCCTCGGCCGCGCCTACCACCTCGTGGACGCCGAACCGATGACGCTGCGGACCCTGATCGGCGGGCTCGCCGCCGAGGGCCTGACCACGACGGAGGCGCCCGTACGGGAGTGGCACGCGGCCGTGGCCGGACTCGCCCTGGACAGCGCCGACGAGACCCTCGCGGCCGTGGCCCTGATCCGTACCGAGGAGACGGCGGACCACGGCACCTCCCACGGCACTCAGGGCGAGGACGCGCACGTCACCGTCGAGGCCGCCGGGTGGCGGGACTGGCTGGCCGCCGAGGGCCGGACCGCCGCCGTGACACCACAGGCGCTGGCCCGGAGCCTGCGTCATCTCGCAGACCGGCCGGAGTACCGGCCGACGATCGGCGCCAGGCTGACCGAGCTGAAGGGAGAGGGACGATGAGCGAGCGGAAGCTTGCGGTGATCGGCGCGGGCACCATGGGCACGGGCCTGGCCACCCTGGCCGTGGGCCACGGCCTCGGGGTCGTGCTCGTGGACGACAGCGCCGGGGCCAGGGACCGCGCCGCGGGCGTGGTGCGGCAGAACCTGCGCATGGCGCAGATGCTGGGCAAGCTGCCCGACGGGGCGCCCGTCGACGAACTCCTCGTGGTCGAAGCCGACCCGAAGGCCGCGGCCGGCGCGGACGCGGTCGTGGAGTGCGTCGTCGAACGGCCGGGGACCAAGGCCGAGGTGCTCGCCGCGGTGTCGGCCGCCGTCGCCCCGGGCACCCCGCTGCTCACCAACACCTCGGCCATCCCCGTGGACGAGCTGGCCACGGCCGCCGTCCGGCCCGCCGACGTGCTCGGCGCCCACTTCATGAACCCGCCCTACCTCATCGAGGGCGTGGAGGTGGTGCGCGGACCCCGCACCGCACCCGGGGTCCTGGAACGGGCGCTCGACCTGCTGACCGCCCTCGGCCGCAAGCCGGTCGTGGTCGGCGACGGGCCCGGGTTCGTCGTCAACCGCGTCCTCCAGCGCATGATCAACGAGGCCGCCGCCATCGTCCAGGAGGGCCTGGCCACACCCGAGGAGGTCGACGCGCTCTTCACGAGCTGCCTCGGCCATCGCACCGGACCGCTCGCGACCGGGGACCTCATCGGTCTGGACAACGTCGTGGACACCCTCCACGTCCTGCACGAGCGCACCGGAGACGACGGGTACCGCCCGTGCCGGCTCCTCCTGGAGAAGGTCGAACAGGGCCGGTTCGGACGCAAGACCGGATCGGGCTTCCACGCATACGGAACGGGGATCGCATGAGCGCCGACACCACCACGCGGATCGAGACCGAGGTCCTCGGCTTCGTCAAGGAGCGCACCGGGCTCGAACTGGGCGCGGCGGACGACCTGTTCGCCACCGGAGCGGTCACCTCCCTCTTCGCCATGCACCTGGTGACCCATGTGGAGCAGACCTACGGGGTGAGCGTCACCGGCTCCCTGCTGAAGCTGGACAACTTCCGCTCGGCCTCCGCCGTCGCCGCACTCGTCACCACCCTCAGGCAGGAACCGTGACCACCGGCGCCGCGCCGGCGGACGAGAGCCCCGAGGAGCTGCTGACCCGTCTCGTGGCCCCGCACGCCGACGCCTGGGACCGGGCCGGAGCCATTCCGGACGAGGTCGTACGGGCCCTGGCCGCGGCCGGTGTGCTGTGCGCCGAAGTGCCCGGGAAGTGGGGCGGCCTCGGCCTCGACCCGCTCGCCCACGGCCGGCTGACCGCGCACGCGGGCACCCTGTGCGCCTCCGTCCGCTCCCTCATGACCTCCCAGGCCATGGTCGCCTGGGCGCTGACCCGGTGGGGCGACGCCGAGCAGCGGGAGCGCTTCCTGCCGCGGCTCGCCACGGGTGCCACCGCCGCCGTCGCGTTCAGCGAGGCCGGCGCCGGCAGCGACCTCGGCGCGATGCGCACCACCGTCGTCGACCAGGGCGCCACCGTGCGCGTCGACGGCGCCAAGGTCTGGACGACCGGCGGCACCTACGCCGACCTCGTCCTCGTCTTCGGCCGCCACGGCGACGGCACCGCCATGGTCCTCGTCCCGACGGACACCCCCGGGCTCACCGTCACGCGCCGGCCCGACCCCAGTGGCTGCCGGGCCGCCGGCCACGCCGACCTCCGCTTCGACGGGGTCGTGCTCGACCGGTCCCACCTGCTGCCGGGCGCCGGAGCTCCCCTGAGCTTCGTCGGCCAGTCGGTGCTCGCCGCCGGACGGCTGTCGATCGCCTGGGGCTGCCTCGGCATGATCCGCTCCTGCCTGCGTGAGGCCGTACGGCACGCCCGGGTCCGCGAACAGTTCGGACAGCCGCTGTACCGGCACCAGCTGGTGGCCCGGCACCTCGGCGAGACGCGCGCCGCCGAACAGTCCCTGCTGCGGCTCTGCGAGCACGCCTCGCGCAGCTGGAGCGAGGGGGTGCCCGAGATGTTCGACGCGGCGCTCGTCGCCAAGCACGTCGGCGCGACCGCCGCCGCCTCGGCCGCCTCGGCCGCAGCCCAGGTGCTCGCCTCGGCCGGGGCGCGGGACGGGCACCCGGTCGCCCGCGCCCTCCGCGACGCCAAGCTCATGGAGATCATCGAGGGCAGCAACGAGATCTGCCAGCTGCAACTGGCCGAACAGGCCATGGGGGTGTACGCATGACCGCCGTCGACGTGCCGATCGGCCTCGGCCGCATCCACTGCGTGCTGCCCGAGCGCTTCGTCACCCCCGACGACCTGCCCGAGGCGCCCGAACTGGACGCCGCCGGACGGGACTTCCTCACCGCCTGCGGCATCGACACGGTCGGCGTCATCGAGGAGAGCGCGGGCGTGCTCGCCGCCCGCGCCACGACCGAGTTCGTCACCGCCCACGGTGCCCGCCCCGACGTCCTGCTGCACGTGGGGGCCCGCTCGCCCGACGTGCTGCTCGGCTCCGACGCCTGCCACGCCCAGGCCGCCGCCGGCCTCCCGGGGGCCTTCGCCTTCACCCTCGACGGCCTCGGCTGCACCGGCTCCAGCGCCGCCTGGGGGCTCGCCGCCGACCTGCTCCGCGCCGACCCGGCCCGCCGTCAGGTGCTCGTCACCCACGCCAGCCGGCCCACGGGCGTCGACCGCATCCGGCCCCCGGTGACGGTCACCGGCGACGGCGCGTTCGCCCTCACGGTCGAGCGCGGCGGCCGCCCCGTACTGCGGGCCCACCGCGCCGAGACGGACGGCACCTTCCACGACCTCTTCCAGGTCGACTACAAGCAGGCCCCCTGGTACGAGTGGCGCGAGGAGTGCGCCTCACCCGACCGCTACCGCTTCGAACTCGCCCTGCACAGCCGGGAACGCCTCGGCCGCCTGGTCGACGAGGTGCTCGCCGACGCCGGTGTGCCGCGCACCGCCGTCGCCACCGTCCTCATGCAGAACGTCACCGCCTCCGCCTTCGACTTCTACGAGGCGCTGCTCGGCCTCCCCGTCCACGGCGTGTGCCGCGACAACCTGGCCCGCTACGGGCACCTCGGCGCCATGGACGTCGTGCTCAACCTCCGGGACCTGCTTACCAAGGGCGAAGTCGCCCCGGGCGGACTCGTCCTGGTGCTCAACAACAGCCCCGTGGCCGCGTGGGCCGCGACTCTGTGGGAGGTGTGACCGTGACGGTGACCGACACGGCGGACAAGGACCGCGGGGCGACGGCCGCCGCCGCACCGCCGGTGAAGTGCCTCGTCTGGGACCTCGACGGGACCCTGTGGCAGGGCACCGTCCTGGAGGGTGACCTGCCCGTGCTGCGCCCCGGCGTGCGCGATCTGCTCGACGCACTGGACCGACGGGGCATCCTGCACGCCGTCGCCAGCCGAAACGACCACGACCAGGCCTGGCCGCACCTCGAACGCCTGGGCGTGGCCGAGTACTTCGTGTGCGCCCGGATCGGCTGGGGCCGAAAGCCGGACGCCGTGAAGGACATCGCCGAACGGCTCGGCTTCGCCACCGGGGCCCTCGCCTTCGTCGACGACACGGAGCACGAGCGGGCCGAGATGGCCGCCCGCCTCCCCGAGGTGCGGGTCTACACGCCCGAGGACCTCGAACGTCTCGGCGAACGGCCCGAGTTCACCCCCGACGTCGTCACCGCCGACGCGGCCGGGCGGCGCCGCATGTACCAGGCCGGGATGGCGAGGGACCGGGCACGGGAGGCGTTCGACGGGCCCGACGAGGAGTTCCTCCGGTCCCTGGAGATCGAGATGAGCATCGCCCGGGCCACCGAGGACGACCTGCACCGCCTGTCCGAACTGACCCTGCGCACCAGCCAGATGAACGCCACCGGCGTCCACTACGCGCACGACGACCTCGTCCGTTTCATCGCCGAACCGGGCCACGAGGTCCTCGCCGTCACCATGAAGGACCGCTTCGGCTCGCACGGCGCCGTCGGCGTCGTCCTGCTGCGCACCGACACCCCCCGATGGCACCTCAAACTGCTCGCCACCTCCTGCCGGGTCGTGTCCTTCGGCGCGGGCTCGCTCATCCTGCGCAACCTCCTCGACCAGGCGGCCCGCAACGGCACCGGCGTCGTCGCCGACTTCCGGCCCACGGACCGCAACCGGGTGATGGAGATCGCCTACCGCTTCGCCGGCTTCGAGGACGCGCCCGCCGAGGCGACCGAGGAGCTGCCGCCCGCCGAGGACGGCGTCCAGCGCCTGCACGCGGCCCCGGACCGGCAGTCGCCCGAGCGGGCCGTCACCGTCCGGGCCGTCCGGCTCGGCCCCGACGCCGAGGAGGACGCGTGAGCGCACCGGCACCCGGAGACGACACCCGGGTACGCACCGGCACGGACCCGGCCTTCGGACCCCAGGGCTGGGGCGACTACCGCCGGCTCTGGGCGTCCTCCGCGGTGTCCGCGCTCGGCGACGGCATGCGCCTCACCGCCCTGCCGCTGCTCGCCGTCTCGTACACCACCGACCCGCAGCTCCTCTCCCTGGTCACGGTCGCGGGCACGCTGCCGCTGCTCGCCTCCCCGCTCGCCGGCATCGCCGCCGACCGGTGGAACCGCAAGCGGCTGCTCGTCACCGTCGACCTGTTCCGCTTCGTGCTCATCGGCCTGCTCGGCCTCGCCGTCCTCGCCGACCTCGTCGGCCTGGTGCTGATCTGCGCGGTCGCCCTGCTGCTCGGCGTGTGCGAGGTGTTCTTCGTCGTCACCGCCCAGTCCTTCCTGCCCCAGGTGGTCCGCAAGGACCGCATGACCGCCGCGTACGGGCGGCAGCACGCCGCCCAACTGGTCTGCCGGGACTCCGTGGGCCAGCCCGTCGGCGGTCTGCTCTTCGCCGTCGGCATGGCCCTGCCCTTCGTGCTCGACGCCGCCAGCTTCCTCGGCGGCGTCCTGCTGCTGCTCGCGGTCCGTCCGGCGGCCATCCCGCGCACCGCCGCCCCCGGTGCGACCCCGGGCTGGGGCGCCATGATCAAGGACGGCTACCGCTATCTGCGCGGCGAGCGGCTGCTGCTCACCCTTGCCGGAATGCTCGGCACCATCAACTTCTTCGTCGCCGGCATGAGCGCCGTCCTGGTCCTGTACGTGCTCGACCGGCTCGGCCTGCGCCCGGGCGCCTACGGCTTCTTCCTGGCCGCCGGTGCCCTCGGCGGCGTGCTGGGCGGCACCCTCGCGGCCCGCGCCCGCACCCGGTTCGGGCTCTTCCCGGCGGCGCTCGCCGGACTCGTCCTGACCGGAGCCTCCGCGTTCCTGCTCGGGGTCACCGCGACACCCGTGCTCGCCGGGGCGGCGTTCCTGCTGATGACCTTCGGCGCCGTCATCTACCAGACCCTGACCGTCTCCTTCCGCCAGACGGCCGTCCCGCCCGAGGTCCTCGGCCGTGTGAACGGCGTCTACCGCCTCTTCGGCACCGGCACGGCCCCGCTCGGCGCGCTGCTCGCGGGCTTCGTCGCCGACCGGTTCGGCGTACGGACCCCCTTCCTGCTCGCGGGTGCGAGCCTGCTGCTGCTCGTGGCCCTCGCCTGGCGCCCGGTCACCGGCATGGCCGCGGCCCAGGAGCGGCGGGAGCAGGAGCAGGAGCGGCGGGAGTCCGGCACGGAGGTGGACGGATGAGAGAGCTGCCCGGAGGCTGGTACGACCTGACGCCGGCCGCGCCCGGCACGCCGGCCGGACCGTACGCGCTGCTCTTCCCGTTCGCCGGCGGCAACATCCACTCCATGCGCGAGTGGATCGCCGAACTCGGTCCCGGATGGCGCCCCCTGGTGGCCCAGTACCCGCTCCGGGGCCGCCGTCAGCGCACCCCCATGCCGGCCTCCCTCACCGAGCTCGCCACCGAACTCGGCGACGCTTTCATGGAGTTCGCGCCCGGCGAGCGGCCACTGCTGCTCGGCCACAGCCTCGGCGCGCACCTCGCCCACGCCGCCGCCGTGCGGCTGGAGGAGCGGGGCGTCGCGCCCCGGCTGCTGGTGGCCGCCGCCTCCCGCACCGCCGACGGCACCGCCCGCCCCGGCGAGGTGCCCCTGCACCGGCGCTCCGACCCCGATCTGATCGAGGCGCTCGGCCTGGACGGCACCGTGCCCGAGGCGCTGGCCGACCCGCGGTTCGCCGAACTGTTCCTGCCGGTGATCCGGGCCGACCTGCGGCTCGGTCACGACCACCTGGCCGCCGGCTACGCGCGTACGGTCCACTGCCCGGTCCTCGCCGTCGGGGGCACCGAGGACCCGCTCGCCGGACCCGACGACGTGTCCGCCTGGTCCAGGACCGCCGCCGGCGACTTCGCCCTCGAACTCGTCCCGGGCGGCCACTTCTTCCAGCAGGCGGGCGGCACCGGCCTGCGCGGACACTTCGACCGGGCGCTCACCGACACCCGCCGGCGCCACCCGGTCCCGGCCGCCCCGTACCCCCACGACGACAGCGGAGACGCCCGATGACACCGACAGCCTCGCACCGCGTACTCGTGAACGACGAGGAGCAGCACGCCATCGTGCCCGCCCACTTCACCGCCCCCGACGGCTGGCACGAGGCCGGGTACGCGGGGGACGCCGAGGCCTGCGAGCGCTGGGTCGACGCGCACTGGCCCGACATCCGCCCGCGCAGCGTCAGGGAAGCGATAGGCCGCTCATGAGCACCCCCACCGTCCTCCCGGCCGCCGCCCTCGACGGCGTCGACCTCACCGACCCGCGCCGCCACGCCGCACAGGAACTCGGGCCGGTCTTCGCCCGGCTCCGCACGGAGGCGCCGCTCGCCTGGCACCCGGCCCCGGCCGGCGCGGAACGCGGCTTCTGGGTGGTGAGCCGGCACGCGGACGCGGTCGCCGTCCTGCGCGACACGGCCGGATTCTCCTCCGCGCGCGGCAACATGCTCACCACGCTGCTCGCCGACGGCGACTCGGCGGGCAACCGCATGCTCGTCGTCAGCGACGCACCGTGGCACACCGAGCTGCGGGCCGAGATGCGCAAGGCCTTCACGCCCCGCGCGCTCGCCGAGATCGGCGAGCGGATCCGCGCCACCGCCCGCCGCGTGGTGCGGGAGGCCGCCGCACGCGGCGCGGCCGGCGAGCCGGTCGACATGGCCGACGACATCGCCGCCCACATCCCGCTCTCCGCCATCTGCGACCTGCTCGGCGTACCGGAGCGGGACCGGGCCTTCATCCTCCGGCAGACCAGCGTCGCGCTCGGCTCCCACGAGCCGGTGCCCGCCACGCTGGAGGCGCGCCTCGCCCAGGCCGAGATCCTCATGTTCTTCGCGAAGCTGGCCCGCAGACGGGGCGGCGGCCCCGCGCTCGACGCCATCTCGCTGCTCGCCCGCGCCGAGGTCGGGGCACGCCGGCTCAGCGAGGACGAACTCGTCCTCAACTGCTACAGCCTGATCCTCGGCGGCGACGAGACCACCCGCCTCTCCATGGTCGGCGGTGTCCACGCCCTCGCCCAGCGCCCCGAGCAGTGGCGCCGGCTGCGGGACGGCGAGGTCGGGACCGAAGGCGCGGTGGAGGAGATCCTGCGCTGGACCTCGCCGCTGCTCCACGCCGGCCGTACGGCCACGCGCGACGTCGACCTGCACGGGCACACCGTCGCCGCCGGTGACGTGGTCAGCGTCTGGCTGGGCTCGGCCAACCGCGACGAGCGGGTGTTCACCGCGCCCGACACCTTCGACCCGGGCCGCACCCCCAACCGCCACGTCACCTTCGCGCACGGCCCGCACTTCTGCCTCGGCGCCCATCTGGCCCGTATCGAACTCGGCGCTCTGCTCGACGCGTTGCGCGAGTCGGTCACGGAGATCGAGCCGGCGGGCCCGCCGAGCCCGGTCTACTCGGCCTTCGTCTCCGGACCGGCCCACCTCCCGGTCGTCCTGCGCCCCGGCGCCCCCCGCGGCCAGGCCGCGTCTTTCGGATCAGGCCGGGCCCGTGGTGTCCGGCACGCGCGTCTGACGCCCCCTGATCGGCCTGATCCGGCCTGATCCGAAAGACACGACCTGGCGCCCCACCCGTCACGACTCGGCCGCCCGGCCACCGCTCGGGCCTCAAGGAAGGGCACGTACGTCATGCCAGACCTCTCCCTGCACGGTGTGTTCGACGCCGTGGTGACCCGCTCGCCCGAGCGCACCGCCCTGATCGCCGGCCCGGACCGGATCGGCTACGCGGAGCTGCGGCGGCGCGCCGACGCCCTCGCCGTCCGGCTCACCCGCCTGGGCATCCGGCCGGAGGACCGGGTGGCGGTCCACCTGGAGCGCTCGGTCGAACTGATCGTCGCGATGCTCGGAGTGCTCAAGGCGGGGGCCGCGTTCGTGCCCGTGGCCCCGGAGTACCCCCGTGAGCGCATCGACTTCATGCTGCGCGACTCCGGCGCCGTGGCGGTCGTGACGGAGCCGGGGACCGCACCGCCCGGCGACGTACCGGTGGTGCCGGTCGCGGGCGCGACCGACGCCGAGGAGGAGCCGCTCGCGCCCGTGGCCGTACCGGCGGACGCCGCCGCGTATGTCATCTACACCTCCGGCTCCACCGGGCGGCCGAAGGGCGTGGTCGTCACCCACGCCAACGCCCTCGGGCTCGTCCAGGGGCAGGACTACGTCCGCTTCGGCCCGCAGGAGACGTTCCTGCAGCTGTCACCGACCTCCTTCGACGCCTCGGCCTTCGAGATCTGGGGCGCGCTCCTGCACGGCTCGGCCCTCGTCCTTCCGGGTACGACCTACCAGGCCGTCGAGGCCCTGCCGGAGGTCGTGCGTGAGCACGGCGTCAGCACCCTGTTCCTCACCCCGGCCCTCTTCCACGAGCTCGTACGGGGCAAGGTCGAGGTCTTCGACGGCGTCGGCCAGGTCGTCGTCGGCGGTGACGTGCTCTCGCCCTCCCGGGCCGGGGAGTTCCTGCGCCATGCCGCCGGGCAGGACCGCCGCGCCGTCCTGGTCAACGGCTACGGGCCGACCGAGACCACCACCTTCGCCACCGCCCGCTCCGTCACCCCGGACGACGCGTCCGGGGACCGGCTGCCGATCGGACGCCCGCTGGCCGGCGTGCGCGTGTACGTCCTGGACGAGGAGCTGCGGCCGGTGCCGGACGGCGAGCAGGGCCAGCTCTTCGTCGCGGGCAGCGGCGTGACCCGCGGCTACGCCGGTCGGCCCGGCGCGACCGCGGCCGCCTTCCTGCCCGATCCCTGGGGCGATGCGCCCGGCGCCCGCATGTACCGCACGGGCGACCTCGGCAGGCTGCGCCTCGACGGCGCCGTCGAGTACCTGGGGCGCACCGACGACCAGGTGAAGGTGCGCGGCTTCCGCATCGAGCCGAAGGAGGTCGAGCTGGCGCTGCTCGGGCTGCCCGACGTGCGCGAGGCCGCCGTCGTCGCCGAGGAGCACGCCGACGGCGGCAAGCAGCTCGTCGCGTACGTCGTCGCCGACGAGGACGCGGGCCGGGACCCGGCCCGTCTCCGGGCCGCGCTCGGCGAACGCCTGCCGGCCCATCTCGTGCCGTCCCGCGTGGTGTTCACCGCGGAGCTGGGGCTCGGCCCTTCGGGGAAGCTGGACCGCCGCGCCCTGACCGGTCGGAAGCCCGTGCCGGACCCGGCGGGTGCGGGTGCACGGGACACGCCGGACGCGCTGCAGGCACAGGACGCGCCGGACACGCGGGACGCGCCGGACAGGCTGGACGCTCCGGACACGCTGGACAGGCTGGACACGCCGGCCTCGTCGGACGCGCCGGACTCGTCGGCCTCGTCCGACGCCCAGGCCGAGCGGGGCGGTGAGGTGCCCGCCGGCCGCAACCAGGCGATCCTGGCCGAGGTCTGGGCGAAGGTCCTCGGCGTGCCCCGGGTCGGCCCCGACGACGACTTCTTCGCGCTCGGCGGCGACTCCATGCTCGCCATCCGCGCCGTCGCCGACGCCGAGGAACTCGGCGTGACGGTGTCCCTGGGCGCCATGTTCCACAATCCCGTGCTGCGCGAGGTGTGCCCGCCCGACACGGAGCCCGTGCCCGTCGACGGGGCCGAGGAGCCCGTGCCCCAGGCGGAGCACCCGGGCGACGCACCGTCGAGCGGTGGGCCGGCCGCGCTCCCCGAGGGGGCCGAGGCGTCCTACCCCGCCACCCGGCTCCAGCTCGGCCTGATCTTCGAGGCGGTGGCGAGCGCGGACCAGTCGCTGTACCACGACGTCATGGCCCACCGCGTCGGCGCCCGGCTCGACGAGGCGGCTCTGCGTACCGCCCTCGACCGGACGGCCCGCACCCACGAGGTGCTGCGCACCCGCTTCGACATCGGCGCGGAGGGCGGACCCCACCAGGTGGTGGAGAGCGCCCCGGCCCTGCCGCTGACGGCGGTGGACCTGCGGGGCCTGGACGAGGAGACGTTCGAACGCGAACTGGAGCGGCTCGCCGCCGAGGCCGGGCGGCCCTTCGACGTGGAGCGGGCCCCGCTGATGCGCGTGTACGCCGCCGCCCGTGACGAGGACTGCTTCTGGCTGGTCTACGGCTTCCACCACGCGATCATGGACGGCTGGAGCGACACCGTCTTCCTGACCGACCTGATGGACGCCTACGCCCGGGTCCTCGCCGGCGAGGACCCGGCGCCGCGCCGGCCGGCCCTGAGGTACGAGGAGTTCGTCCGTCTGGAGGAGCGAGCGCGGGAGTCCGCGGAGACCCGCGCGTTCTGGCGCGCCCGTACCGCTGACCTCCGGCCGACCCTGCTGGCCCGGCCCGGCGTCGCGCCGAGCGCCGGGCGTCTGCGGATCGCGCGGTCGGTGCCGACCGGGCTCCGCGAAGCGCTCACCGCGGTCTCGGCCCGTCTCAGGGTGCCGTTGAAGAGCCTGGTGGTGGCCGCCCATCTCGCGGTGGTCGGCGAACTCGGCGACACCGAGCGGCCCGTGGCGGGCCTGCCGGTCAACGGCCGTCCCGAGGCCGCGGGGGCCGACCGGCTGGTGGGCCTGTTCCTCAACATCCTCCCGGTCTCCGCCCGGCTGACCGGAGCGACCTGGGAGGACCTGACCCGGCAGGCCTTCGACGCCGAACGCGGCGCCCTCGAACACCGGCGGTTCCCCCTCCAGGAGATCCGCGACCAGGCGGGCGGCCCGCTCTTCGACGTCATCCTGAACTTCGCCCACTTCCATCTGTGGGCCGGCCTGTCCGACGGCGGCACGGGCGGACCGCACGGTCCGGGCGACCGCGGCGGGGCGGGCGGACGGATCAGGGTCGACGGCACCCGCATGTGGGACAAGACGAGCTACCCCCTCGTCGTGGACGTGGTGCTCGACGCGGTGGACGACGACCTCCGGATCGACGTCACCGGCGACACCGGCCAGTGGGACGAGGCCGGCCTCGAACGGGTCTGGGCGATGCACCGTGACGCCCTCGCGGCGCTCGCGGCCGACCCGAGCCGCCCGGTGGCCTGAGGTGCGGCCCGAGGCGACGGAGCGGCGGACCGCGCCGCTGAGCCCGGCCCAACTGGCCATCTGGATGCACGAACAGGTGTCCGCAGAGCCCACCCTCTACATCGAGCACGCGTGCTACGAGATCCTCGGCCCCCTCGAGGAGGACGCCTTCGCCGCCACCGTGGAGCAGGCGATCGCCGCCCACCCGGCGTTCACCGCGGCGGTACGGGTACGGGACCGGGTCCCGGAGATGGTGTTCGGCGCCCACGCGGTCCCGGTGGAGCGGTGGACGGTCGGCGCGGACGAGCTGGACGGCACGGTGGAGCGCGAGTCGCTCACCGGGCCGTCCCTGGCCGGTGGGCCGATGAGCCGCTGTCTGCTGCTCTCGGTCGCGCCGGGGCGGCGCGTGCTGCTCCTGGTCTGGCACCACCTGGTCGCGGACGGCGCGTCGCTGCGGGTGTTCCTGCGCACCCTGGAGGCCCTTCGGTCCGGCGCGGCCCCCACCGGGGCGCCCGCGCCGGTGACCCCGCCCGCGCCGGCGGACACGACCGCCCGTGCCCGCGCCGTCGCCGAGCGGGTCGGCGCGCTGCCGGTGCGGGCCCTGCCCGCCCTGGAGGACGGCCCGGGGCGGTCCCGGCGGCTCGTCCTCACCGAGGACGCGGGCGTGGTGCCGGGCCTGGCCCGCGCCGCGACCGCGGCCCGGGTCACCGTGCCGATGCTCCTGACCGGCGCCTACCAGCGGGCGGTGGGGGAGGTGCTCGGCCTGGAGGAGTTCCTCCTCGGGTGCGTCGCGGCGGGTCGTTGGACGCCGGGTTCCGAGAACGTCGTCGGCTGCTTCGTGAACACCATCCTGCTGCGTGCCGACGGGCGCCCGGGGCGCCCGGACCGCGAGCTGCTCCGCACGAGCGGCCGTGAGCTGACGACGGCGCTCGCCGACCAGGACGTCCCCTTCGGAGCCGTCGCCGGTCATCTGCTGCGCGAGGCGCGGCCGCGCCCCCGGTACTTCCCGCAGATCTACCTGAGCATGGACGGCCCGCACCCCCTGGACCTGCCGGGCCTGGACTGCCGGCGGGTGCGCGTCCACCATCCGCAGGCCAAGTTCGAGGTGGCCCTGATCGTCGAGTTCGACCCCGACGGCGTCCAGGGAGTCCTCCAGTACCGCACCTCCGCTCTCACCGACTCCACCGCCCGGCACCTCCTGGACGCCTTCACCGCCCACGTGCGCCGACTGGCGGGCGGGCACCCCGCGCGGTCCTGAGCACGCCCGGCACCACGGGCGCGTACGGCGTGCCCACGGACGTCACAGGCATGCCCGTGGGCACCACGGGTGCGTGCGCACGGACTCCACGGGCGTGGCCGGCACGGCTGCCTCGTACCGCTCCCACCTCCGCGGGCCGGTCAGCGGGATCGCCCGCGGGGTGGTGAGCCGCTCCCCGGTCCGGCCCGGTTCGACGTACTGCAGACGTACCGCAGGGAAGCCCCCTTGCCCTCGGCTCGTCGACGGCCCCACGCCAGGCGTCGGAGTGCACGCGAAGGCAAGCCGGCGGCGCGCCCCGTCCGAACGTCCGACGGAGTTCTCGAAAACCTCTTCGGAGATTTCCGTTATCGTGCGCCCACCCCCCGATCTCCCAGGTGTTGGGCATCGGCAACAGGCAGGACGAACAGCATGACGCAGGGGATGGCAGTACCGAACGGCACCGAGCTCGTCAGGGCCGCGCAGAGCGGCGACGCGGAGGCGCAGGACCGGCTCGTCGCCTCCTGGCTGCCGCTCGTCTACAACATCGTGGGCCGGGCGATGAACGGGCACCACGACGTGGACGACGTCGTCCAGGAGACCATGCTGCGGGCGCTCGACGGGCTCGGCGGACTGCGTTCCCCGGACAGCTTCCGGTCCTGGCTCGTCGCCATCGCCATGAACACCCTCCGCACCCACTGGCACCGGCAGCAGGCCGGCCGGACCACCGGTGCCCTCGACGACGCCCGCGACCTCGCCCAGCCCGGCGCCGACTTCGTCGACCTCACCGTCGCCCGGCTGCAGCTGTCCGGCCAGCGGCGCGAGACGGCCGAGGCGACCCGCTGGATGGAGCCCGAGGACGCCGCCCTGCTGTCCCTGTGGTGGCTGGAGTGCGCCGGCGAGCTGACCCGCCACGAGGTCGCGGCCGCGCTGGAACTGTCGCCCGAGCACACCGCGGTGCGGGTGCAGCGCATGAAGGAGCGCCTGGAGACCTCCCGCGTGGTCGTCCGCGCGCTGTCCGCCCGGCCCCTGTGCCCCACGCTCGCCTCCGGGCTCGGCACCTGGGACGGCCGGCCCTCCGCGCTGTGGCGCAAGCGCATAGCCCGGCACGCCCACGGCTGCCCGCACTGCGGCGGCCTGTGGCAGGGCCTGGTGCCCGCCGAGGGGCTGCTCGTCGGACTGCTCCTCGTCCCCCCGGCGGCGCTGCTGCTCGGTCGCGTCCGCGAGAGCGCGGGACTCGCGCCGCAGCTCGCCGCCGCGACCGCGCCCCGCGCGGCCGGACCCCGGCCCGGCTCCGCGCGGGCCCGGCACGCCGCCAGGCCGGGCGGGCAGGCCGCCACGGGCGGCACCCGGGGCGCCCGCCGCAAGGAGGAGCAGCGCAAGCGGGGACGCCGCCGGGCCGTGGCCGCCGCGGGCCTCGCGATGGTGGCCGTCGCCGGCGGGACCTTCCACTTCCTCACCGGCCCCGAGGGCGGTGACCCGGACGCGGTCGACGTGACGCAGGCCGCGGCCCCCGACACGTACGCCGTGGACACGCAGCCGCAGACCACCACGACCTCGCCCTCCGCCTCGCCGACCCCCACCGCGAGCCGCTCCGCCCGGCCGACCCCGCCCAGGCCGACGCCCACCCCGACGACGAAGAAGCCGTCCCCGCCGCGCACCACGACCCCCGCGCCCCGCCCGAAGCCCACCGCCTCTTCCAGCGGCTCCGGCGACACCTCCGACTCCCGCGAGGTCGTCGACCTGGTCAACGCCGAGCGGGCGCGCGCCGGCTGCGGGCCGCTGACCGAGAACTCCCTGCTGACCCGCGCCGCGCAGGGCCACTCCGACGACATGGCCGCCCGTGACTTCTTCGACCACACCAACCCGGACGGCGACGGCCCCGGCGAGCGCGTCACCGCCGCCGGGTACCGCTGGTCGACGTACGGCGAGAACATCGCGAAGGGCCAGCGCACACCGGCCGAGGTGATGGACTCCTGGATGAACAGCCCCGGCCACCGGGCGAACATCCTCAACTGCGACTTCCGCGAGATCGGCATCGGCATCCACACGTCCGGCGGCCCCTACTGGACGCAGGTCTTCGGCGCGCGGTGAGCGCGGGTGCCGGTCCCGTTCCGCGGCCCGCGGCGGAGGCGTTCGCGTCCGGCGGTGCGCCGGCTCCCGGCCCGGGAGGCGTTCCCGGCCGAGGGCGAGGCTTTCGCGTCCGGTGGCGGCCCCGTTCCCCGGCCCGCGGTGATGCCGCCCCGGCGGGGGCGCCCGTTCCCCGGCCCGCGGTGATGCCGTCCGGGCCGTTGGCGGCCCCGTTCCCCGGCCCGGTGATGCCGTCCCGGCCGGCGGCCGCCCGTTCGCCGGCCCGGTGATGCCGTCCCGGGCGACGGCGGTCCCATTCCCCGGCCCGCGTCGGGCGGGCCCGGCGTGCTGCGTCGCCGACCGGCGATCACCCGCCTACGGTGATCCGATGCGACCCGTTCCGCTGTGGGCCCTCGTGCCGTCGGGCTGCGCCCCCGTGGTGCTGGTCGGCGGCTGGACGACCGCGGCCGCGCTCCAGGGGCCGTCCTACGACGCCGTCCGACAGACGATCAGCGTCCTGGCGGCCTACGGCGCCGCCGGGTTCTGGGTGATGACCGGCGCGCTGCTCGCCCTGGGCGTGTGCCATCTCGGCACCGCCTGGGGGCTGCGCGCCGCCGCCCCCGTGGGCCGCGCCGCGCTCGCCGCCGGAGGGCTGACGGCCCTGGTCGTGGCGCTGTTTCCCACCCCCAGCAGCGGCGGCTCGCTGCGGCACGGCTCCATCGCCGCGACGGGCTTCGCGCTGCTCGCCCTGTGGCCGGTCCTGGCCACGGGCCGGGGCGCCCGTCGCCCCGCGCCCTGGGCGCTGCGGCGCGGTCCGGCTCTCGCGGCGACGGGCTCGATGGGTTTCGCGGCGCTCTGGTTCGTCTTCGAGGCCGATGCCCGCGGTGCCGCGGGCATCGCCGAACGCCTGGTGACCTTCATGCAGTCGCTGTGGCCGCTGGTCGTGGTCGTCTCCTGCCTGTGGCACCAGCGGGCGAACGCGGACGAGCGGCGCACCGCGGCGTAGTGCGCCGGCCGTCGCCCGGAGCCCGGGGCCGTCAGGCCCGCGGGGCGCGCGGCTCCATGTGGAACGCGAAGCCCAGCGTGCCCGGGTCCAGGGTGGTCGCGCCGCCGTCGACGGTGAGGACCGCCCCGTTGACGAAGGAGGCTGCGGGGGAGAGGAGCCAGGCGATCGCCTCGGCCACCTCGCGCGGCTCGCCGGGCCGTCCGGCCGGCAGGGCCCGGGTGACCTCGTCGTACGCCGCGTCGAGGCCGTCCTCCCCGAGGCCGGCCTCCTCGGCGAAGCGGTTCATCCGCCGGTCCGCCATGTCGGTGCGCACCCAGCTCGGGCACACGGTGTTGGCGCGCAGTCCCGCGCCGCCGTAGTCGACGGCGAGCGAGCGGCACAGCTGGAGCAGCGCGGCCTTGGAGGTGGCGTAGGCGGCGCTGCCGACGCCGTTGCGCAACGCGGAGACCGAGGCGACCGCGACGACGGCGCCCCGGGCGTCGAGGAGGTGCGGAAGCGCGGCGCGCAACAGGTGGAAGGGGCCGGTGAGGTTGGTCCGCATGACCTCGTCCCAGTCCTCCAGGCTCACCTCGCCCACCCCGCCGCCGCGGCCGATCCCCGCGTTGAGGACGAGGCCGTCCAGCCGCCCGTACGCGTCGAGCGTCGCGTCGACGAGGGCGCGTACGGCGTCGGGCTCGCCGATGTCCGAGGGGACGGCGAGCGCGCCGGTCTCGGCGGCGACCAGGTGCAGGGGCTCCGGCCGGCGCCCGGAGACCGCCACCCGGTGCCCCGCCGCCGTCAGCAGCCGGGCGGTCGCGGCGCCGATGCCGGTTCCGCCGCCGGTCACGAGGTACACGCGCTGGTCCGCCATGCTGGTCGAGCCTCCCCTGGGTCGCCGGTCGCGGAGGGCCGGACCGACAGGGCCGGACCTCCGCGACCGATCGTGGTCGTCGTTCGCCCGGGTGCACCCTGGTGTCTCCGACGATCTGTGGTGATCTCCGGTGATCATAGGAAGCGCGCGAACCCCTCGCGTGTTACTCGACGGTAGGCAATGATGGGGATCCCACTCTTCACACGGCGGCGGGGGCTGAGACAGCGGTGACGACTTCCGAGGAACTGACGAAGGTGCACGCCTTCCGGGACGACGCCCTGGGGGAGCACGACGCCGTCGGCCTCGCCGCGGCGATCCGGCGCCGTGAGGTCGGCGCCGCCGAGGTCGCCCGCGACGCGGCCGCGCGCGTGCGCGCGGTCGAGGAACGGCTGCACGCGGTGCAGGTGCACCTCGACGCGCCCGCGCCGTACGAGGAGGGGCCGGCGGGCGGCGCCCTCGCCGGCGTGCCGACCTTCGTCAAGGACAACACCGACTACCGCGGGCTGCCGACCGGCCACGGCAGCGCCGCCTTCACGCCGAGGGCCGCGCGCCGGCACGCGCCGTTCGCCCGGCAGCTCCTGAGCAGCGGCGTCACGGTGCTCGGCAAGACCCGGCTGCCCGAGTTCGGCTTCAGCCCGACCACGGAGTACGAGAACGCCGAGCCGGTGCGCAACCCGTGGAACACCGGCTGGTCGGCCGGCGGTTCGTCCGGCGGCAGCGCGGCCCTGGTCGCCGCCGGCGCGGTGCCGATCGCGCACGCCAACGACGGCGGCGGTTCCATCCGGATCCCCGCCGCCTGCTGCGGACTCGTCGGCCTCAAGCCGACCCGCGGCCGGGTCGTCCCGAACGCGCAGAGCCGTCAACTCCCGCTCGACCTCGTCACGGACGGCGTCGTGAGCCGTTCCGTACGGGACACCGCGGCCTTCCTCGCCGCCGCCGAGACGCACTGGCGCAACCCGAAGCTGCCGCCGCTCGGCCTGGTCGAGGGCCCCTCGGAGCGGCGCCTGCGGATCGGCCTCCTGCTGGACTCGCCGAACGGCGTCCGCTCCGACGACGTCACCCGGGCGGCCGTCACGGAGACCGCGCAGCGGCTGGAGGGCCTCGGGCACACCGTGCAGCCGGTGGAACTGGCCATCGACCCCCGCTTCACCGACGACTTCCTCACGTACTGGGGGATGCTGTCCTTCCTGCTCGGCGTGACGGGCCGCACCCTCGGCACCGGCTTCGACCGGCACCGCATGGACGGCCTCAGCCGCGGGCTGCGCGAGACGTACCTGGAGAACTGGCGGGGCACCCCGGGCGTGGTGCGGCGGCTGAAGCGCACGGTGGAGGCGTACGCGGCCGGGTTCCGCGGTCTCGACCTCATCCTGTCGCCCGTGCTCGCCCACACCACGCCGGAGCTCGGCCGCCTCAGCCCGGACGTCCCGTACACGACGCTGGTCGAGCGGATCCTCGCGTACGTCGCGTTCACTCCGGTCAACAACGTGGTCGGCACACCGTCGCTGTCGCTGCCGGCGGAGCGCACGACCGAGGACGGGCTGCCCATCGGCGTCATGTTCTCCGCGCGGCCGGGCGACGAACGCACGCTCCTGGAGCTCGCGTTCGCGCTGGAGGCCGAGCGGCCCTTCCGGCGCATCCAGGACGTGTGACCACGGGACCGGGCCGTGCGGCCGACCGGCCACACGACCAGGACCGGTGACCGACCGGCGTCGTCGGCGTCAGGAGCGGGCGCGACGGCGGCGGACGAGCAGCGCCTCGAGGACGACGAGCGTGCCCAGCATGAGGACGGACGCGCCGACCACCCGCAGCGCCGTCCCCGCGGCGCTCACGAACGCCCCCACGACCTCGGGGGCGCGGACCGGCGAGGTGACGGCGAGGGCCTGGGCCACGGTGTGCGGATCGTGGCCCGCCCGGATGTCCCGCGGGAGCGCGGCGGCGAACCGCGAGGTGAGCACGGTGCCGATGACGGCCACCCCGAGGGCACTGCCGAACTCCCGTGTGGTGGCCTGCAGTCCGGCCGCGACACCCGCCTGGTGCGGGGGCAGCGCGACGGCGATGGCCGCGGACAGGGTGGGCAGCGCGAGCGTGAGACCGACCCCGGTGAGCACGAGCCACGCGGCGTACCCCGCGTAGGGCGTCGCGTCCCCGCACGTCGACAGCCCCAGAAGTCCGCAGCCGACGCACGCGAAGGCCGCCGCGAGCACGGCGTCGAGGCCGAACCGCGAGGAGAGGCGTCCGGAGTGCCGCGCGCCCAGGACGAGCGGAAGGATCAGCGGGAGGATCCCGAGACCGGTCGCGAGGACGCCGAAGCCCTTGGCGTACTGCAGGAACGAGGCGTTGACGTAGAACAGCGCGAACATGCCGAAGAAGACCGCCGTCATGCCCAGACACGCGCTGCGCAGGGCGGGGGAGCGGAAGAGCCGCGGATCGAGCAGGGGGTGACGACTCCTCAGCTCGACCAGGGTCCACAGCGCGAACAGCACGCCGGAGCAGCCGAATCCGGTGACGACGACGGCGCTGCCCCAGCCCGACTCGGGGCCCTGGACGATCCCGACGAGCAGCGCCACGGAGGCGCCGACGAGCAGCACCGTGCCGGGCAGGTCGAGCCGGCGGTCGTTGCGGGGTGACACCGGCGCGACCCGCCCCACCAGCGCCGCGAGGACGCCCGCCACCGGCACGGCCGCGGCGAACAGCCACCGCCAGGACCCGCCGGCCAGCAGTGCGCCGCCGCCCACGTTCCCGACGACCCCGCCGAAGCCGGTCATCGACGCCCAGGTCGCGATGGTGACGCCCCTGCGCTCGGCGGGGACGGCGTGCAACAGGACGGCCAGCGTGTTGGGCAGCACGGCGGCCGCGCCCACGCCCGTGACCGCGCGCCCCACGAGCAGCAGCGCGGTGTCCGGAGCCGTCGCGGACAGCAGGGCGCCCGCCGCGAACAGCAGCAGCCCCGCCAGCAGGACGCCCTTGCGCCCGAACCGGTCCCCGGCGGCTCCGCCGGGGATCACGAGGCAGGCGAAGAAGACCACGTAGGTGTCGACGATCCAGATCAGCGCCGAGGACGACGGCCGCAACTCGCTCGCGGAGAGCAGGGGTACGGCCAGGTTGACGGCCGCGACCATGCCCACGGCGAGGACGACACAGGCGCACATGACGGCGAGCAGCCCGGGTGGCACGGCAGCGGGTCCGCCGGCCGGGGCGGCGGGGGAGACGGTGCGCGAGGCGGATCGGGGGCGGGCCGGGGAGATCCGCCGGAGAGGCGTCGGTTTCAGAGGCATGACGAGGACGCTAGAGAGCGAAGCCCTGTGCACGCTACGCAACTTCGGCAAAGACAACTTGCGTACAGTGCAACAGGGGAGTCCGCGCCACGACGGGGAGTGTGTGTCCATGGGATCCGAGCAGCTCGATCTGAACCTGCTGCGCGTGTTCGACGCGCTCCTGCGCGAGCACAGCGTCACGGCGGCGGCCGAGCGCCTGCATCTGTCGATCCCGGCCACCAGCCGGGCACTCGGCCGGCTCCGCCGGGCGATGAACGACCCGATCCTGGTCCGGGCGGGCCGCGGCATGGCCCCGACGCCGTTCGCCCTGCGTGCCGCACCCCGGGTGCGGTCGCTGCTCGACGAGGCCTCGGCGCTGATCAGCGCGGACCGCGCGTTCGCGGTCGGCGACCTCCACCGCACGTTCACGGTCCGCATCAACGACGGAGTGGCCGCGACCCTCGCGCCCCAGGCCGTCGAGGCCACGGCCGCCGTCGCCCCGGGCGTGGTGCTGCGGTTCGTCGCCGAGGGCAGCGAGAGCGCCGAGGACCTCCGCGACGGCTCCCTCGATCTCGACGTCGGCGTCGGCGACGTGACGGCCCCCGACCTTCGCACGGCGCCCCTCTACCGCGACCGGATGGTCGGCGTCGTCCGTGCCGACAGTCCGCTCGGCCGCCGCCGCGCCCCGACCCTCGCCCAGCTGTGCGTCCACCCGCACGTATCGGCCTCCCGCCGCGGACACGCCCGCGGGCCCCTGGACCAGGCCCTCGACGCCGAGGGCCTCACCCGGCAGGTCGCCGCCGTCGTCCCGACGTCCGCCCTCGCGCTGCTCCTGGTCGCCTCGACCCCGTACGTCGGGCTCGTACCGCAGCGCCTCGCCGAGCATCACGCGCGGTCCCTGAACCTGCGCTGGTTCCCCGTCCCCGCGCCGCTCCCGGCCCTCGACGTCCGCCTCTGCTGGCATGCCCGCCTGGACGCCGACCCGGCCCAACGCTGGCTCCGCGACACGGTCCGGGGGGCCGTCGGGGGCTCCGCGGCACCGGGTCGGGCCTCCACCGAGGGGCGGGGCTGACTCAGCCGCCGGGGGATCCGGTCCCGCCGTGGCGACGGAGGTGGGCGAGGACGGCGCGGACCCGGCGGTGGCCGCTGTCGCCGGCCGACAGCCCGAGCTTGTGGAAGACGTTGCCGATGTGCTTGTGGACGGCGTTGTCGGTGACGAAGAGCCGCTGGGCGATGCCGGCGTTGTCGTGCCCTTCGGCCATCAGGGCCAGGACCTCGCGTTCGCGGGGGGTGAGGGCGTCGACGGGATCGCCGCGGACGGCCAGCAGCTGGGCGATGACCTCGGGGTCCATCGCCGTCCCGCCGGCGGCCACCCGGCGCAGGGCGTCGGTGAATTCGTCGACGCGGCTCACCCGGTCCTTGAGCAGGTAGCCGATGCCGCCACCGGTGTCCGCCAGGAGGCGTCCGGCGTACGCGTGCTCGACGTACTGGGACAGGACCAGCACCGGAAGCCCCGGGTGGTCGCGGCGGGCGCGGAGGGCGGCGCGGATCCCCTCGTCGCGGAAGGCCGGGGGCAGCCGTACGTCGACGACGGCGATGTCCGGTCGGTGGGTCTCGACGGCGGCGAGCAGGCCGGGGCCGTCGCCCGTGATCGCGACGACGTCGAAGCCCTGGGAGCTCAGCAGGAGTTCGAGCCCGGCGGCCAGCAGGACGTTGTCCTCGGCGATGACTACGCGCACGGCAGCTCCACGGTGACGACGGTCGGCCCGCCCGGCGGGCTGCTGATCCTCAGGGTGCCGTCCAGGGCGGCCGCGCGGCGCCGTATTCCGTCCAGCCCGCTGCCCCGGTCCGCGTCCGCCCCGCCGGTGCCGTCGTCGGTGATCGCCGCGGACAGGTTCATGCCCTCGCGGGCGACACGGACGGCGGCCCGGCTGGCCCCGCTGTGCCGGGCGACGTTCGCCAGCGCCTCGGTGACGGCGAAGTAGGCGACCGCCTCGACCGCGGCGGGGACCTCACCCAGTTCGCCGACGTCGATGCGGGTCGGCACGCCGGCCCGGGTGGCCAGGGTGCCGAGCGCGCCGCGCAGGCCCTGGTCGGCGAGGACCGGGGGGTAGACCGCACGGATGACGGAGCGCAGCTCGGTCATGGCCTCCTCGGTCTCGGCCCGGGCCTGTCGGACGAGGGCGGCGGCCGCGTCGGGGTCCTGGGGAAGGCTCTGCCCGGCCACGGCGAGGCGGATGGCGATCGCCACCAGCCGGGCCTGGGTTCCGTCGTGCAGGTCGCGTTCGATCCGGCGGAGTTCCGCGCCGTGCGCCTGGAGGACGTCGGCGCGCGTCCGGGTCAACTCGGTGACGCGCGCGGCCAGGCGTTCCGTGGGAGAGGGTGCCAGGACCGCCAGGCAGCACCGCGCGTGCGCCCGGGCGAGCGGCGGCAGGGCGAGGCCCGCCAGCGCCGCGAGGAGCAGGAACTGCGCCAGGTTGAGCGTCAGCGCGGGAACCCAGCCGTCGACCGGGTCGCCGAGCAGGAGCAGCCGCGGCGGATCCGACGGGGGAAACGCCCACCACGCCACGCCGACGACCAGGGTGAGGAGCAGATTGCCCAGGCCCAGCAGGGCGACGCCGCCCGCCGGAACGCCGATGGCCACCTGGATCGCGAGCCACGCCAGGTCGCGGCGGAGCGCGCGCGGGCGCGGTCCCAGCGGCCGGTCCAGCAGCACCCCCGCACGCCGGCGGTGGTGTTCCGCCCACGGTGTCGCCAGCGCGGGGAGACACAGCAGGGGCGCCGCCACGAGCGTCACCGTCGCGGTCATGAGGGTGCCGAGCAGATAGCGCCCGCTTCGCGCGGTCCGGGCCGACCGTGCGAGGGTCCCGCCGATCACTCCGTGCACGGTCTCGCCTTCGTCCGTCGTACGGGCTGGGGAGCTGCCCCTCGGACGCGTCACTGTACGGGCCGGGCCGCGCCGCGGCACTACAGTCAGCTGTAGCTCTCAAAAGGGTTCCTGGGGTAGCGAGTTGTGTCCCGTGCCCTCCCTAGCGTGGGACGCATGAGATCACCGATCGCGGCCTCCGCGCCGCAGCACCGCCCTTCCCCGCAGCGCCGCCGACGGATCGCGGGCCGGCCGGCCGCCGTTGCGGCGGTCGCCCTCTGCGTGGCGGGAGTGGCCACAGCCGTCCAGCCGGGCGCCGACGGCGCGCCCGCCTCCTCCGCCACCGGTTACCGGTCCGACGACCTGCGCCGCGACACCGACGCCCTCCACGCGCTGGGGATCACCGGCGTCCAGGCGAGGGTGACCACCGCCGGCGGCCGGGATCTGGTCGCCGCCGCCGGCGTCGCCGTGGCGGGCACGAACCGCCCCGTCCCCCGCGACGGCTACTTCCGGATGGCCAGCACCGGCAAGGCGCTCATGGCCACGGTGGTCCTGCAGCTCGTCGACGAGGGCAGGCTGTCGCTGGACGACACGGTCGACCGACGGCTGCCCGGCCTGATCGCCGGCAACGGCAACGACGGACGCAAGATCACCGTGCGGCAGCTCCTGCAGAACACCAGCGGCCTCCATGACGACCTGCCCGGCTTCGACACCCCACAGCAGTACTACCGGCACCGCTACGACACCTACAGCGCCGAGCAGATCGTGGCCCGGGCGATGAGGCACCGTCCGGACTTCCCGCCGGGCGGCGGCTGGGGCTACTCCAACACCGGCTACGTCGTCCTGGGCATGATCGTCGAGAAGGCCGCCGGCCGCCCCTGGCCGGCGGAGATCGAGAGCCGGATCCTGAAGCCGCTCGGAACGACCCGCACCTACCTGGCGGGCAACACGCCCACCCTACGGCGCCCGCACGCCGACGGCTACCAGGTCTTCGCCTCCGGCGAACGGATCGACGTCACCGAGCAGATCGTCCCCGACCTCGGCGGCTACGTCTCCACCACGGCGGACGTCAACCGCTTCTTCAGGGGACTGCTGGGCGGCAGTCTGCTGTCCCCGGCGCGTCTGGCCGACATGCGCCGCACCGTCCCGGTCGACAAGCGGCTCGAGACCTTCTGGCCCCGCGGACGCTACGGCCTCGGCCTGGTCAACCGCCCGCTGAGCTGTGGCGGCAGCTACTGGAGCCACGAAGGAGGCGAAGCCGGCTACATCACCCTCAACGGCGCCACCGACGACGGCGGGCGCACGGTCACCGTCTCCATGTCCACCAGCTTCAACGACCTGAACAGGACACTTCGCCAGCACAAGGCCGCCAGTGACCTCGTGGACCGGGCGCTGTGCGACACCTCCGGCGGAGGGCCGGGAGCGTGACCGTCAGTGCGTCCGTGCCGTACGGCTCGTCCCTGCCGTACGGCTCCCGGACCCGGCGCGGGGAGATCGGCTCGCGCGTCGCGTGAAGGCGGTCGCCCGGCCCGGTCAGCGCGCGCTCAGGGCCAGCCGCAGCGCGCCCGCGGCCTCGGCGGTGGCCTCCCGGAAGCGGCGGCCGATGCCCAGGAAGTTCACGTATCCGTGGACGAGGTCGGGCTGGCGGCTCAGCGCGACGGTCACCCCCGCCTCGGACAGGGCCCGCGCGTAGGCCTCGCCCTCGTCCCGGAGCGGGTCGAAGCCCGCGGTGGCGACGTAGGCGGGCGGCAGGCCGGAGAGGTCGTCGGCGAGGAGGGGCGAGAGCCGGGGGTCGGCGCGGTCGACGCCGTCGGGGGCGTAGTGGCCGGAGAACCAGTCCATGTGCGCGCTGGTGAGGAAGAAGCCGTCGGCGAAGAGCTTCCGGGAGCGCCGGTGCCGGGTGGCGTCGGTCGCGGGGTAGAAGAGGAGCTGGAAGGCGGGTGCCGGTCCGCCGCGCCGGGTCGCCAGCTGGGCGGTGACCGCGGCCAGGTTTCCGCCCGCGCTGTCCCCGCCGACGGCGATCCGCGCCGGGTCGACGCCGAGGTCCCCGGCCTTCGCGTGGGCGAAGTCGAAGGCGGCGAGGGCGTCGTCGACGGCGGCCGGGAAGACGTGCTCCGGGGCCAGCCGGTACTCCACGGACAGCACGCGGACGCCCGCCCGCTGGGCGAGGAAGCGCGCCGTGTTGTCGTGGCTGGCCCGGCTGCCCACCACCCAGCCCCCGCCGTGGAAGAAGACGAGGAGTCCGGACGGCCCGTCGAGTCCGGCCGGCGTGTACAGGGTCGCCGGCAGGTCTCCGTACTCCCTGGGGATCGCCACGTCCCGCGTGCCCACCGGCTCGATCGGCGGGCCGCTCACCAGGTGCCGCCCCAGGTCGAGGGACGCCCGGGAGTGGGGGACTCCGCGCGGACTGACCAGCTGCTCGCCGGAGAGCCGCTGCAGGCGCAGAAGGAGCTGCGCGTCGAGGGCGAGTTCCTGCCCGTCCCGACGCACGGGCGCGCCCGCGAGCAGTCGCCGCAGTGGCCCGGGCAGCGCGTAGGCCCCCCGTACGACCGCCGCCTGGACCCGAACCTGGAACGGAATCGTCATCGCGCCCTCCTGGGCCGTGGTCGTGAAGGAGTCCCCGCGCATCAGAGGAGTCCCCGCGCATTAAGTCCCCGCGCATTATGGGACCGGGCCGCGACGGGTGGCGACCCGTCCAGAGGGTGCCAATGCGGGCCGATCGTGGCAGGTCGCCGCCGATCCTCCGGCCTGACGGGTCCGCCCGGCCGCACGGCCGGCGCATACCGGACCGGGAACGGGGCCCGTCTCGGAAGGTGGATGACGGGCCGATGCCAGGGGTGCGACGGGTAAAGCGAGGGAAAAGTCCTCCCCGGCCGGCTGCGGTTCCCGCATGGAGCGTTTCCGGGGTATTGACGCGTTCTTGACGCCCGGCCGCCCCGCCGCCGCGTGCCGGAGCGACGGATTCCGCAGCAGTCAGGCCATTGACCTGCGGATCCGTCCGGGCTTCCATTCAGGCCCGGGAGCCACGGAACCACCTGATCACCGGCCGCCTCGGAGGCGATACCGCTCCCGCTCGGAAACACCGCACGCACCGATCGGAACCGCCTGATGACCGACACCCTCAGCGCACCGCACGCGCTGGCCCCTCAGACCGGCCCCGTGCCGCAGAAGCTCAAGCGCTCGATCGGTGTCGTGGGCGGCACCCTGCTCACGCTGTCGTGCGTGACGCCCGCCTCGACCCTCTTCGTGGTCGTCCCGGACCTGTTCGGATCGGTCGGCACGTTCACCGCCCTGACCATCGCCATCGGCTCGCTGCTCTGTATCGGCGTGGCGTTCTGCTACTCCGAGCTGGGCACCCTCATCCCCAGCGCGGGCGGCGAGTACGCCATCGTCTCCACCCTCACGGGTCGGCTCGCCGGCTGGCTGGTCTTCGTGCTGTCGCTGCTGGTCGTGATGATCGTGCCGCCGGTGATCGCCATGGGCACCGCGGACTACCTCGCGCCCCTGGTGCACATCCCCGCCCCGATCGCGGGCGCCGGCGTCATGCTCCTCGCCACGCTCGCCGGTCTGCTCGACCTGCGGGCCAACGCCTGGATCACCGGCATCTTCCTCGTCCTCGAGGTCGTCGCGGCCGGCATCGTCGCGGTCCTCGGCTTCGCCCACTCGCAGCGCGGCCTGGGCGCGCTGACGCACGGCGAGGTGGCGGCCGAGGGCGGCACGCACTCGCTCGTCACCGGAGCCCTGGTCGTCTCCGGCCTGGCCATCGCCCTCTTCGTCACCCAGGGCTTCTCGACGGCCGTCTACCTCTCCGAGGAGCTGGAGAACCCGCGCCGGAACGTGGCCCGCACGGTGCTCGCCACCCTGGCCATCTCCACGGCCGTCATCCTGGTCCCCGTCGTCGCCATCACCCTCGGCGCGGGCGACCTGGAGACCCTGACCGGCGGCGACATCAGCGGCATGATCACCGCCTGGTCCAACTCCGCCGTGGGCACCTTCATCAGCCTGTGCGTGGCGCTGGCCATCATCAACGCGGGCATCGTCATGGTCATCCAGAACTCCCGGGTGCTCTTCGCCTCCGCCCGCGACAAGGCCTGGCCGGAGCCGGTCAACAACGCGCTGTCCCGCCTGGGCCGCTTCGGCTCCCCGTGGGTGGCCACCCTGATCGTGGGCGTGCCCGGCGCGGCCCTGTGCTTCGTCAACCTGGACACCCTCTACGGCGTCACCGGCGTCTCCGTCACCGGCATGTACCTGCTGGTCGCGGTGGCGGCGCTGTCCAGCCGCCGGGGCGCGCACCGTGAGGTCGGGGCGTGGCGGATGCCGCTGTGGCCGGCCGTTCCGGTGCTGCTCATCGGCGTCCTCGCGTACGTCCTCTTCATGCAGGACACCGAGTACCTGCTGTGGACCGGCGGCATCACGGCGGTGGCGACCCTCTACTGGGCCCTCTACCTCCGCCCGCGCCAGGACACGCGCTGGCTGGTCAGCATCCCCGAGGACGAGCAGGTCTGACCGGTCCGGGACACGACCGGGGGCCGGGGCGGTGGAGACCGCCCCGGCCCCCGGTCGTGGGTCCGCGTGCCGCGTCAGGCCGCCGGTTCGGCGGTCTTCGCCACCACCGGCGCGGCCGGCACCGCGGCCGGGGCCTTCTGGCGGGCGCGCAGCCCGAAGCGGGCGATGACCGCGACGAGGGCGAAGGCCACGGCGCCCACGCCGAACGTCAGGGTGAAGCCGGACTCCGCGGGTAGGGCCGGGACGCCGGCCGGCAGGTGCTCGACGGTCTTCGAGGCGAGGATCGTCGTGACCACGGCGCTGCCGATGGCGCTGCCGGTGGAGCGGGAGATGGAGTTGATGCCGTTGGCTATGCCGCTCTGGTGGTGCGGGACGCTCGCCATGATCACGGCGGGCATCGCCGCGTAGCCGAAGCTGACGGCCGCGCCGACGACGACACCCGCGCCGATCACCGAAGCGGTGTGCCCGTGGTCGAGGGCGAGCCAGCCGAAGCCGACGGCGCCCAGGACCGCCGCGAGGGCCAGGGCCGCCCGGGGACCGCGATGACGGACGAGCTGGCCGCCGACGGGGGAGGCGAGCAGCGAGACGATGGCGCCCGGCAGCAGGAACTCCACCGAGGCGCGCAGGATGGACGCGCCGAAGCCGTAGCCGGTGAGGGCCTCGGGCATCTGGACCAGGTACGAGACGCCGAGGAAGTTGGCGAACATCCCGAAGCCGACGAGCACGCCGGCGAGGTTGGCCATCAGCACCGGCCGGTGCACGAACATGCGCATGTCGACGAGCGGCTCGCGGACCTTGAGTTCGGTGAAGACCCAGACGACGGTCATGACGGCGGCGCCGGCGAAGCTGCCCAGCGTGCGGGCGGAGGTCCAGCCCCACTCGTGGCCCTGCGAGATGGGCAGCAGGAGCAGCAGCAGGGTGAGGCCGAGGGTCAGGGCACCCAGGAAGTCCGTGCGCCCGCCGGTCTTGTGGCGGGTGGCGGGGACCAGGAAGACCACGGCGAGGAGGGCGAGGGCGGCGAAACCGGTCGCCATCCAGAAGGCGGAGCGGTAGTCGGCGTCCGAACCCGAGGTGAGCAGGCCGGTGGCGACGAGCGCGAGGCCGCTGCCGAACGCGAGGGTGCCGCTGACCAGGGACATCGCGCCGGGCAGCTTCTGCGGGCGGACCTCCTCGCGCAGCACGGACAGGGCGAGCGGGAAGATCGCCGTGGCGGCGCCCTGCAGGACGCGGCCGAGGATGAGCAGCGGGAGGGAGGTCGCGAGGGCCGCGACGACCGATCCGACGACCATCACGCCGAGCACGGCCACGAGGGTGGGCTTCTTGCCGTGCTGGTCGCCGAAGCGGCCGAGCAGCGGGGTGAAGACGGCGGCGGACAGCAGCGTGGCGGTGGTGACCCAGCTGACGTTCGCGGCCGAGGTGCCGAGGTCGGCACGGATGAGGCCGAGGATCGGGACCGGCAGGGTCTGCATCATCGACACGACCATGGCGGCCAGGCTGAGCGCGAAGACGACGACCGTCTCGCGGCGCTGCCCGGCGGAGGGCGGAGTGGTGTTGCTCATGAGGGGGCGGACCTTCTCGGTGCTTCAGGGACTAGATGTTTGATGTCATCAAGTACTTCGAGACGTTAGGCGGAGATACTTGAGGCAGTCAAGTAAACAATTGATAATGTGAAGCACCTTGAGTACGCTCCAGGCATGAGCGCGACCACCCCGGCGATCCCGACCAAGCCCCAGCTCCTGGAGCTGCTCGCAGCCATCGGCACGGCCCAGTGGCGCGACTTCGCGGCCGCCGCCACCCGCAACGGACTCACCCCCACCCAGGCGAAGCTCCTCGCGCAGCTCGACGGCCCGTTGCCCATGCGCGCCCTCGCCACCCTCCTCGTGTGCGACGCGTCCAACGTGACCGGGATCGTCGACCGTCTGGAGGCCCGCGGCCTCGTCCGCCGCGAGCCCGCTCCCCACGACCGGCGCGTGAAGAACGTGGTCGTGACGGACGACGGCCGCGAGACCGTCCGGCGCCTCCGCGAGGAGATGCAGACCACACACGGCGCGCTCGACACCCTCACCCCGGCCGAGAGCGGCACGCTCTACGCGCTCCTCGAGCGCCTGCGGCCGGGCATGGAGAACGCCGGCTGAGCCGGACGCGGGACTCTCAGCCGAGGAGCGCGGGGGCGAGCCCCGCGCCCAGGAGGCGGGTCGCCGCCCCCGAGCCGTCGGCCGGGACCGTGTACAGGTCGGCGCCGAAGTCACCCGGCAGCGCGTAGGCGACCGTACGGCCGTCCAGCCAGACCGCCTGGTCGTCGACGCTGCGCGTCTCGGCGAGCGGCGTCTCCCGCATCGTCGCCAGGTCCAGCGCGTACAGCCGCCAGGGCGCGTCGGCGGGCGCGCCCGTCACCCGCTTCTTGTAGACGACGCGGGTCTCGTCCGGTGACAGCGAGGGGCACTCGACGTTCGCGTGGAGGGTGGTCACGGTCCGCTCCGCGAGATCGCCCCGTACGAGGTAGGTCCGGCCACCGGTCGCCATCGTGGCGTAGAAGTGCCGGTCGTCGCGCGCGTAGGTGACGCCCCAGAAGTTGATGTCGGTGGCGCGGTGCACCCTGCCGTCCTTCAGCACCCGGAACTCCTCCAGGGACTTGGTGAGACGGCCGGTCCGGGTGTCGAGGACCGCTGTGCGCGTGGAGAAGTCCGCGCCCGCGTAGGAGTCGCCGCCGACGAACACCGTCCAGGCCACGAGCCGGCCCGAGGGCGAGACCCTCGCGCGGGTGGGGATGCCGGGCAGCGGGTAGTGCGCCCGCTCCTGGAGGCCGGAGTCGAGGACCACCGCCCGGTAGGTGTCGTCCACCGCCCCGTGCTCCGCCTGCAGACAGATCCCGGTGCCCCCGGCCGCGTGGAAGCGCAGGCACCGGACCCCGGACGCGGTGCGCGGACCGGTCGGGGCGGCGGCCTGGACCGTGACCAGTTCGTCCCGGTGCGGGCCCCAGGCCATGTTGCGGAAGACGATCCGGCGGGTGGCGCCGGAGGCGAGCGACACCCGGCCGGTCGTGACCGCCGGGCCGCCGGCCTGGGGGCGGTCCTTCTCCGCTGCCCGGTCCGCGGCGTGCAGCAGCGAGGCGGTGGCCACGCCGCCGAGGACCACGAGCGCCGTGAGCAGGACGAGCAGTTTGGTGCGCAGGGTCATGCGGGCCTTCCCTCGGAGGCGTGGGGGTGGTCGCGGACCGCCGCCCGGGACCGGGGCCCCGGGCGGCGGGCGCGGCCGTCGCGGAGGTGCCGCGAGCGTCCGCTACGGACGCGTCACGAGGCCCAGATGCCCGTGATCGGGGTCGCGCCGGCGGCCTGGCCGGCGTGCGCCGTGCCGTACATGTCCTCCAGCGTGCGCAGCAGGTTGTAGTGGTTGTACGTCGTGGAGGACGTCGCGCCGGGGGTCACCGGCTGGCCGTAGAGGACGGTCGGGATCCTGTTGCCGGCGAGCCGGTTGTCCTCGTCGAACGTGACGACGAGCAGGCTGTTGTGGGTCTTCGCCCAGGTCGCGTAGGAGCCGAGGTTGTTCTTCAGCCAGGTGTCGCCGGTGCCGACCGAGCAGTCGTGCATGTCGCTGCACAGGTTCGGGACGACGAAGGACACCTGAGGCAGCGTGGTGAAGTCGGTCGGGAACTGCGCGAAGGTGTACGCCGACGAGGTCGGGACGTTGGAGAAGCCGAACCAGGGGTTGTGCTTGCGGGCGTACTTGCCGCTGCTGCACGTGGTCGAACCCTGGCTGGGCAGCGTCTCGTTGTAGCTCGCCCAGGTCTTGCCCGCGGCGATGAGCTCCGAGGCCAGGTTGGGCGCGGAGGAGAAGCCGGGCGTGTAGCAGCTGTCGCCGGTGATGCCCTGGGTGGAGCCGGAGAACAGCGCGAAGTAGTTCGGCTGGCTCGGGTGGGTCTCGGCGTACGACCCGGTCAGGTTGGCGCCGCCGGACTTCAACGAGTTGATGTACGGCGCGCTGGAGCTGCCGATGACCTGGCTGTAGGCGTGGTTCTCGAAGACGACGACCACCACGTGGTCGGGCGTGGGGACCGTCGCCGCGGCCTGCGCCGCGGACGACGTACCGCCGAATCCGGCCCAGAGGCCGATCGACGCGGCCGCGAGGCCGAGGGCGGAAAGAAGAGCGGTGCGGCGATGTGAGGGCGCGCCGGGCACGGCTACCTCCGGTTGAGGGGGGTGACAGGGGGCGGTGCAGCCGAAGAGTAGGCGTGAACATGCCATCGTTGAAGCTCCACTCGCGTAAAGACCCGGGAAACGTCTCGCGTCACCGCGGGCCTCACGGCACGCGCCCGGGGCTCCGTCGCCCTCCCCTCCATGCTCCCCGACGGCACGTCGGCCGACCACCGGACGGCGTGCACCCCCGCCCGTCACCAAGCCGCCGGCGGCCCCGCCCCGCCGCCGCCCCGCCCCGCCGCGGTCCCGGGCGGCGCGGTTGTCCGGGCGGTGGCCTCCCGGCGAACGCCGGGTGGGAGCACTCCGCCTGAAGCGCGGGCGGAGCGGATGCCACAAGGGGGCGGTGACCAGCATGATCTGACGCCTGATTAGCTCGGATCATGATGAGAACACGATCACGGCCCTGGCTGCGCGCCGGGGCACTCCTCGCCTCGCTGACCTCCCTCGGCTCCCTCCTCGGCCTCGCGGCCGCACCGCCCGCCACCGCGAGCGGAGCGGCGCCGTCCGACGCCAACCGCATCGGCACCCAGCAGATCCTCTTCCGCTCGGGCACGGCCGGCTACGGCTGCTTCCGGATACCGACGCTCGTGCGCACGAAGCCCGGGACGCTGCTGGCGTTCGCCGAGGCGCGCACCTCGCCCTCCTGCGCCGACCGGGGCCCCATCGACACCGTCGTCCGCCGCTCCACCAACGACGGCCGCACCTGGGGCCCGGTCCGCGTGGTGCTCTCCGGCAGCGAGACCGACCCCGAGGCTCCGTACGTCCGCGGCAACGCCTCGCCGATCGCCGATCTCCGCACCGGGGACGTCTTCCTCCTCTCCAACTCGGAGAAGGCCGTTCCCACGAACGGCGAGTACCGCAAGTCGTGGGTCCAGAAGAGCTCCGACGACGGCCTCACCTGGGGCGCCCCCCAGCCGGCCCCGCGCCTCACCACCAACGGCACCGGCTGGTTCGGCACCGGACCGAGCCACGGCATCCAGCTGCAGGAGGGCCCGCACGCCGGACGCCTCCTCGTCGGCGCGTACGAGCGGCCCAGCGGCACCGACGCCCGCGTCGGCATCCTCTACAGCGACGACCACGGGGCGACCTGGCAGCGCAGCCCCACCGTCAACTCCTACGCCGAGGACGCCGGCGGCAACCCCACCGCCAAGCCCGGCGAGCCCGCGGTGGCCGAACTCCCCGGCGGCGAGGTGTACATCAGCGCCCGCAGCCCGTACCCCGCGGGCCACCGGATGCACACCGTCAGCGCCGACGGCGGCGCCACCGTGCCCAAACTCGGTCTCACCGCCGGCTGGACCGGCCCCGACGTGAACGGCTCGGTCCTCGCCCCGGCCCGGACCTACCGGCAGACCCCCGGCGACCTGCTGCTCATGTCCGCCCCGGCGCACCCGGCCAACCGCCAGGAGATGCGGATCCGGTACTCCACCGACAGGGGCGCGACCTGGACGAACGCGCCCGGCGGTCTGGTGAGCACCGCGGCGACGGACCGGGCGGGCTACTCCGACCTCGCCGAGCTGTCCGAGGGCGAGTTCGGCCTGCTCTACGAGGGCGGCCCCAGCTTCTCCGCCGAGAACATCCACTTCAACCGCTTCCGCGCCGCCGACCTCCAGCTCCCGGCCTCGGTCACCCACCAGGGCTCCGCCTTGCCGCAGCCCACCCCGGCCGCCGGCCGGACGACCCCGGACACCACCGCGGAGGCCAACGACGGCTACCTCTCGACCGGCGCCGCCCTCGGCTCCGGCGCGGTCTACCCGTCCACGGGCCCCTCGACCTCCTTCGGGCAGGGCCTCGTCCTCGACGGCGTCGACGGCCGCGCGGACCTGCCGTACACCCCGTCGCTCGACCCGGGCGCGGGCGACGTCACGTACTCCCTCTTCTTCCGGTACGACGCCACGACGAGCACCCCGCAGCAGGCGCTGTTCTGGGCGTACGGCGTGGGCTCGGCCAAGCCGCAGGTCTGGGTGCGGGTGCAGCCCGGCCAGAACCGGATCCTCGCCTGGGTGCAAGGCACCGGCGGCACCGCCACGGCCGGCCTGGCCGGACCGGACCCGGCGAGACCCGCCTTCGGCGACGGTCAGTGGCACCACCTCACCCTGGTCCGCAGCGGCGGCACCGTCACCCTCGACGTGGACGGCCGGACCGGCGTCCAGCAGGGCCAGGTCTCCGGAGCGCTCTCCGGGCCGCGCACCGACGCGACCGGGCTCGGCATCCGCATCGGTGACAAGCCCGTCGAGGACCCGCCCGGCGCGCCCGCCGACGGATTCACCGGCGTCCTCGACGAGTTCCGGCTCTACAAAACCGCGCTTCCCGACGACCAGCGCGCCCTGCTCCGCGGGGCGGGCGCCGCGGGCGTGGCCGCCGACCGGCTCGCCGCGCACCTGCCGTTCCAGGTCGTCGACACCGCGGACACGGCCGCGCTGCGCACCACCCGCATCCAGGACGACGTCTCCGGCCACTGCGCCGACGGCACCCTCCTCGGCACCACCTCCTCCGAGAGCGCCGTGACCGGTGGCCGGATCGGCAGCGGCGCCCTCGTCGTCGACGCCGGGCTGCCCGGCGTGGAGGTGCCGTTCGTGCCCGCCCTCGACAACGGCACCGGCGACTTCACCTTCGTCCTGTGGTTCCGCTACGTCGCCACGAGCGCCACCAAGGACTCCGCGCTGATGTGGGCGTACGGCTCCACCTCCGGCAAACCGTCCCTGTGGGTGCGCGCGAAGCCCGGCCTCGACAAGCTGACGGTCCGGGCCGAGACCGCCGGCGGAGCGGTCGAGATGGACCTCCCCGACACCCAGCAGGCCGGCGAGACCGACCGCAGGGCCTTCGGCGACAACCGGTGGCACCTGCTCACCCTCACCCGGACCGCCGGCCAGGCCCCCGGCTCCCGCCTGACGATGGGCGTCGACGGCTCCGACGCGGGCGCCGCCGGTGCGCACGTGGTCACCGCCGACGGCCTCACCGGCTCCTTCACGGACGGCGTCGTCAACCCCGAGGGCTTCCGCATCGGCTCGAAGCCGACCGGCACGGACGTCCTGACCGGCGAACTCGACGACTTCCGCTACTACCGGCGCGCCCTGAGCACCGCCGACATCGCCGACATCCTGGACACCCCGGCCGGCGGCTGGGCCGCACCCAAGGACCCCGACCTGTGGTGGTCCATGGAGCCCGGCAACACCGAACAGCACCTCGTGACGCGCCCCCTCGACGACGCGACCACCCGGGCCACGCCCGACGCGGGCGCGCACTGCGGGCACGCGTACGTCCGAGGCGGCGCGACGCCCACGTCCACCGGCGCCAAGTACGGCCGGGCGCTCACCCTCGACGGCGTCGACGACGCCGTGGAACTGCCCTACGGCGACGCGAAGGCCCTCGGCGCGGGCGACTTCACCCTGTCCACCTGGGTGCGCTTCACGTCCGCGGACAACACCACCCCCGTGCTCGCCTGGGCCTACGGCGTGGGCAGCGGCGAGCGCCAGCTGTGGATCCGCGCCGTACCCGCCCAGAACAAGGTCACGGCCCTGCTCCAGACGGACGCGGCGACCACCACACTGGACGTCGTCGCCCCGCAGGGCACCGTCTTCGGCGACGACACCTGGCGCCTGGTGGTCCTGCGCCGCCAGGGCGGCAGCCTGACCCTGTCCGTCGACGGCACCGCCGCCACGAAGCAGGCCCCGGCCGGCTCGGTGACGTACGACGACGGCTTCGACGTCCGCGGCTTCCTCCTCGGCGCCCGCCCCGACGGCGGCACCGTGGACCGCCTGCACGGCTCGCTGGACGAGTTCCGGCTCGTCCGCCGGGCCCTGTCGGACACCGAGCTGACCGCACTGCGCTCCGCCGACACCCCGGTCCCGGCGGACCCGGGCACCGCGGTCCGGCTGGCCTTCGACACGGTCACGGCCCAGGGCGCCTACGCCCGGATGTGACCGGCACCACCGCGTGAGCGGTGAACGGCACGCGGTCGGCGTCGCCCTCTTCACGGGGCGGCGCCGACCGCGCGCACGGGCCCTCGTCGACCGCGCGTCGGGACGCCCACGGCCTAACCCTGACGGGCCCCTCCCGTCGTGTGGTCGAGGACCGCCGGGACGATCACGGCCCAGTCGGCCCGCTCGACCCCGTGCCCGGCGCCTTCCAGGACGAGGAGCCTGCCCCCGGGAATCCCTTCCGCGAGTGCCTCACCGTGCGGCAGGGGGAACAGCGGATCGGCGGTCCCGTGGATCACCAGCGTGGGCACGCAGATCGAGGCGAGGGACCCCTTCGGGAGCGCGCCCTCGGGGAGCGCGTCATGGTTGCGCAGGGCGCCGACGTCGCGCGCACGCCCGACGTCCCGGCGCACCAGACTCCGGGCGGCACTCTCGTCGAACGGCCTCCAGCCCCCGGCGAGCACGCGCGCGGAGGCGACCAGGTACGCGACCACCGAGTCGGTGTCGTCCCAGTCGACGCGCGCCTCCGAGACGAACCGCAGGAACGCCTCCTCCGGCGGAGGGAGCTCGTGGTCGACACCGGGAACGGCGGCGGACGTGCTGATCAGGACGAGCGACAGGACCCGGTCCGCGTGCCCCAGCGCGAGCACCTGCGCGAGGCCCCCTCCGGCCGAGACCCCCACGACATGGGCGGCGGGGATCCCGTACGCGTCGAGCACCCGGACGGCGTCCTCGGCGAGGTCCACCCCGGTGTAGCCCGGACGCCCCGGCTCGTACGTGACCGACCGTCCGGTGTCGCGATGGTCGTAACGGATCACGAAGCGCCCGCCCTCGGCCAGCATCCGGCAGAAGCCCTCCTCCCACCAGAGCATCGAGGCCCCTGTGCCCATGACCAGCAGGAGGGGCGGATCCGCGGGGTCGCCGAAGGACTCGGTGCACAAGGTGACGTCCTCCGCTCGGACGACGCGCTCGGCCATCTCGGCGGCTCCTCTGCGTGACTCGGGCGTCCGTGACGCGGGGCGGCGGTGCTCGGCGACGCGGGACGGCGGTGCTCGGCTCCGACGCCGGTCCTCCCGGCGGCTCCTCCGCGGGACCGGCGCACCCGCGCAGCACCGCGAGCGGCAGTCGAGACCGAGATGGCGCCCTGCCCGACCGTACGCCTCTCCTCCGCGCGCGTGGCGCAGGCGGCCGCCGGACCGTGGGTGATTCTCGCCCCGGCCAGGAGGCCGGCGCCGTGGGCCCCGTCGGCATCGTCGCCCGGCCGGTCGGCGGCGCGGCCGCCGCGCCGTACGCACGGTCAGGTGCCGTCGGACGGCGCCGTCAGGCGCGCGGTGCGTCGCTCGGGTCGTCCGGGAGCGGGCCGGGATAGGGGCCCGGCCGTTCGGGCGGGGGCGGCGGCGCGGCGGCCGGCGGCGGCTCGCCCGTGCTGTCGGCCGGACGGAGCCGACCGCGCCAGCCGGGATCCGCGGCACTGCCGTCCTCGACGAACCGCCGGAAGCGCTCCAGGTCGTCCCGGACCCGGTCCTCCAGCATGCCGAGCGCGGCACCGGCCTTCTCCACGATTCCCTGCGGCTCGACGTCCATGGCCAAGCTGACCTGGGTGTGCAGGTCGTCGAGGCGCTGGAACGTCACGACGCCCTTCTGGTGCACGTCGCCGCCCACCGTGCGCCATGAGATCCGCTCGTCCGGCAGTTGGTCGACGATCTCGGTGTCGAACTCCCGGGACACGCCGCCCACCCGGGTGCGCCAGTGGCAGCGGCGGGCGTCGATCTGCCGGACCTCCTCGACACCGTCCATGAAGCGGGGGAACTCCTCGAACCGGGTCCACTGCCCGTAGACCGCGCGCAGGGGGGCCGCCACCTTGATCGTCTCGTGCACCGTGCTCATCGACCCCGCCTCCCTTCCGTCCGCTGCGACTACCCGGTCCGGCCGCCCGCACGCGTCGTGCGGGCGGACCCGGCGCGTGACCGGGCATCCGTCCCTGCTCAGCCGCCCGCCCCCGCGAACGGCCACGACGCGATGTCCCGGTAGCGGATCGGGGCCGGGCCGCGGCCGAAGTTGCTGCCGACCAGGTGCAGGCGGGCCGTGGGCCAGCGGCGGCCGGAGAAGCCGGCCAGACCCGCGGCCGCGTCGGCTATCGCGGTCGCGTCGCCGCGGCGGGCACGGGCCAGGGTCAGGTGCGGGCGCAGCGGCCGCCCCTCGAAGGGGATGCCGCACTCCTTCACGAGGGCCCGGACGTCCGTCGCGAGGAGGTGCAGGCCGTCGAGGTCGCCGTCGATGCCGCTCCACAGGACCCGCTCGTCGAAGTGGCCGCCCCCGTTCAGGGCCAGCTCAAGTGGCCGGCGGGTCGCCGCGAGGACGGCGAGCGGGTCCCGCAGCGGCGGGACGGCCGCGACGGGGAGTTCACCGAGGAAGGCCAGGGTGATGTGCCAGTCCTCGATGCGGTTCCAGCGCAGCCCGGGGTACGCGTCGTAGGCGGGGCGCAGCGCCGCCGCCAGCTCCTCCTTCGCCTCGTCGGGCGGGGCGAGGGCGATGAACACGCGGACGGTCGCGTCGAAGGACTGATCACTCACGAGGCCCTTCGTACCTCATCCGGCCCCGTCCGGTCATGTCCGGGCCGTTGGCGGTCGCTCCGGCGACCGGCGCGCGGCGCCCCACGCTGCGGAGACCGGCACGGGCCGGGACGCGACCCGCGGGTGCTCGTGGCGACCCTCCGGAGGCACCCGTCTGCCCGGCCGCGCCCCGGAGCGTGCAGGGCTCGCGGTGTCCGGCCTGATCCCGAGGACGGGCCCCTGGTCGGTCGCACCCGCTTCGGGCACCATGATCCCAGCCGAGGTCCCCCGGCCGTCCGTGCGGTCGGGGGACCCTTGTTCGCGAACCGGGGGAGTGGCAGTGGTCAGGTTCAGGCGTCGTCGGCCGGGATTCGCATCGGATGCCCAACGGCGGGTGCGCCGCAGCCCGTTGCTCTTCACGGTGCCGATCATGCTGCTCGTCGTCCTGACGGCGGTGCTCGGCTGGGAGATCGTCCGGGCGAACATGACGGAGGCGGCACGGGCCGAATGGCCGTGGCGGCTGCAGCTGCTGGACATGGAGCCGCTCGGCAGCCTGCTCGCCGTCGCGGCCGGTGCGGTCCTCGCCCGGGCCCAGTACGCGCGCACCGTAAGGCCGTTGCTCGGCTGGCGCGCGGACTGGAAGACCGGGCACCTGCGGGGCGGCGTTCCCGAGTGGCAGGTCGGGCTGCTCAACGGCGGGTCGCACACGGTGGTCGTCGAGACGTACGAGTGCCAGGTCGTGCTGCGGGGCGAGGGGGAGCAGCCCGTCGTCTCCCCGTGGACGGACGTCCAGGGCGCGGCGGGCGTGCTGACCGGGGCCGGACTCACCGTCGGCGAGGATTTCCAGCTGGTCACCATGGGGAACTTCCCGCTGGTGGGCACCGGCTCGTACGAGACGGCGATGCTCGGTGCCTTCTCCCAGCGCTTCGTCGACGAGGTCGACGCGCTCCACCTCAGGGTCCGCGTCGTCGATGTCGTCGGGGACAGCCACGAGCGGATACTCGACGCCCTCAAGGGCGCCCGCTCGACCTCGTATCAGCGTCCGGTGACCTGACCGTCCAGCCAGCGCAGCACGTCGGGCAGCGCGTACTGCGCGGCGAAGTGACCGGCGTCGGGTACGAGGACGGGCTCGGCGCCGGGGATGCGGCCGGCCAGCCAACGGGTGTGCGCCACCGGTGAGAAGGCGTCGTCGAGACCGTGCCACAGCAGCACCGGCGCGGTGACGGAGGAGACGTCGAAGCCCCACGGCCGCACGAAGGCCAGGCAGTCGTCCAGCCACCCGTGGTGCGAGACCCGCAGCGCCTCCCGGTAGGTGCGCAGCAGCACGGTCCGGACGCGGGGGTCCGCCACGACCGGCCGGTCGTGGGGCGAGAGGTCGGCGCCCAGGTCGTCGAGGAGTCGCACCGGGTCCCGCCGCACGGCGACGGCGCGGGCGGCGAGATCCCGTTCGAGCCCGCCGGGGTCCCGCCCGTCCAGATGTGCGCGGGCCAGACCGTACTCGTGGACGTTGAACGGGGTCATGTCCGCGTGCCAGTCCAGACCGGCCGCGTCCGGGGGCGCGAGCCCCACCAGGACGGCGGCCGCCCGGACCCGGTCCGGAAGCAGCGCCGCACACGCGAGCGCGTGCGGGCCACCACCGGACCGGCCGACCACCGCGAACCGTTCCACGCCGAACGCGTCGGCGACCGCGGCCGCGTCCCCGGCCGCGTCGCCGACCCGGCGGCCCGGCGCGCGTTCGGACTCCCCGTAGCCGGGCCGGTCGTAGGCCAGGAACCGGAACCCGGGGTGCTCCTCGACCAGCCCCGGCAGCAGGGTGCCGAGGCGCGTACCGGGTGTCCCGTGGAGGAGCATCACCGGGGTCCCCGCGGGGTCCCCCCATTCCTCGGCCACCAGGAGCCGGCCGTCGTCGGTGCGCACAGGGTGACCCATGGAAGGGACCCTAGGCCGGGGCGCCGCACGCCGGACAGAGGGCGGGGGCACCCTGGAGAGGGCGGGCGCCGACGGACGTGCGCCGGCGCGCGCGGCGCGTGCGGGCCACGGGACCGTGGAGGGGGCCCACGGTCCCGTGGCCCGCTGCGCTCACAGCGTCAGCAGCACGCGGTGGGCGAGCTGCGTGCTCCTCTCCCTCAGCGGCCTGAGAGCCAGACGCAGCAGGGGCAGCGGGTTGTCGTCACCGGCGATGCGGTTGACGCTGAGCTCGCCGCAGCTCAGGCAGTGGTGGATGAGCATCCACTCCCCGTCCGCCCGGGCGGACAGCGACAGCGGCTCCATGCGTCCCCGGCAGGCGGAGGCGCGGTCGCCCGGCATCCGGGCGTCGACGTGCAGGCTGACGAGGCACTGCGGGCAGTGGTTCCGGTGTCCGGTGCCCGGTGCGTCCAGGGGCACGTCCAGACGGCAGCCGGCGCACCGGAAGGTACGCGAGCGGTCCTCGCCCTGCTCGTGGAGCACGTCCTTGTGGCGCTGCGGCCGGCGCCGGTCCGCCGACCGCGAGCGGGAGGTGTTGCGTCGGGGCATGTGAGCGTTCTCCTTCACGGCCCGGAGTCACAGCGCGCCGAGCGCTTCGAGCGGGAACGGCGGCTGAGCGAGCGGACGGACGGCCATGCGCATCAGGACGAGCTGGTTGTCGTCAGAACGCACGGGGTGCGAGGTGAGCTCGTCGCAGCGCACGCAGCGGTGGACGAGCATCCAGTCGCCGGTGCGCAGCACGGCGATCGCGATCGGCGACATCCGTCCGTGGCAGTCAGTGGCCCCGCCTTCGACGTGGTCGGTGACGTGCAATGAGTGGAGACAGGACGGACAGTGGTCGCGGAGGCCGCCGTCGGCGGCGGCCGACACGGTCAGACCGCACCACGCGCAGGTGAAGGTGCCGATCTTCAGGGTGTTGTACGGGTCGCTCTGGCGAGCGGAGGTGTTGCCGGAGTTGCTGGACACCCGGGTGCTCCTTGCTGGGAAGAGGGAAACGACAGCAAGAGCAGGCCGAGCGGTCTCGACGACCGAGGACGCACGGACACACCACGCGCAGGACAGGAAGGCGTGGGGGTACGGGCGGTTCGAGGCACCGGAGGCTCACGTCCGGTCGCCACGCGGGAGGGCGGCACGCAGCCGCGGATTCCACGACACGGCGGAGAGGGAACGGACGGTGTTACGCGGTGCGGCGAGGCGCGCTCGGCGCGGTCCGGGGCATCAAACACTCTTCCTGGGGGCACGCGGGCCCGGTCAGACGGCCCGCACCCTGCGAGCCGGCGTCACCGTAACAGGACCGGTCGAATCGGCGCGCCGGTATTTTCCGCGGGCCGGAACGAGAAGGACGGCGGTCCGCGCACGCGGGCGGCGGCGGCGACAGGGCGCGGCGGACACGCGACGGCGCCCACGCCTCAGGCGGGGGCGCCGTTTCCCGTCAGGCGCAGACGACGGTCACCTGGCCGCTGCCGCCGTTGCTGGAGAAGCCGATCGTGAACCTGCCGTTCGCGGGCTGCTGCTCGGCGCGCCCGCCCAGCGTGATCTCCTGCGAGGCGTCGGCGGCAAGGGACCCACTGCCCGTGCTGAGCGTGACCCCGGAAGGCAACGGGCCGACCGACCAGTTCAGTTCGCCGCCGCCGCTGTTCCGGATGACCAGAGCGTCCGGCCACTCGCCGTTCGCGCAGTACTCCTGGACACGGGTCGGTCCCAGGGACAGCACGGGCGCCGCAGCCGGAGCGGGCGGGCTCGACCGGGTCGGCCGCGCGGAAGGGGTCCTGGGGACCGGCGAGGGGCTGCTGTCACCTCGGGTGGGCCGGTCGGAGGCGGCGGGCGTCGGTGAGTCCGCCTGCGTGGCCGGAGTGCTCTCGCCGGCGGTGGGGGACGGGCTGCCGCTACCGGACGTCGGGGTGGGGGTGACCGCGCCGGACGGCTCGGCCGAAGCGGAGGCGGCGGGCGTCGCCGCTGCCTGCGGCAGGACGGTGGCCGGGTCATGACCCCACTGCCGTCCCACGATCGCCCCACCCGCGGCGACCACCATGACGCCCCCGATGACGAGCGCCATGGTCTTCATCTTCTTCCGGTCCCGCTTCTGACGCGCCATCGTGCCCGGGTGCCCGGTACGCCCACCCTGCACGATGATGCCGCGGCCCACCGCCCGGGGGTCGTCTTGCTTGGGTCCGATGGCGCGGGGGTCGTCTTGCTTGGGTCCGATGGCGCGGGGGTCGTCTTGCTTGGGTCCGATGGCGCGGGGGTCGTCCTGCTTGGGGCCGATCGCCCGCGTCGGGTCCTGGGGGCCGTGAGCCGTCCGCCCTCCCTGGACGATGATGCCGCTGCCGTCCCCGCCCGGGGCCGGGTCGGTGAAGCCGCCGTCGTGGCCCGGAGTCGTCCCGTGGGACGGGCTCGCCGTCTGCTCGCCCCCGAGGCGGTCCGCCGCCGAGGGATCCGTGCTCGTCCCGTGTGCGTGTGCCGCCGCGTCGTCCTCCGGACGAGGTACGTCCGGCTCACCTCTGCCGTCACTCATGGCGCGAACTCCCCCTGTGGTCACCTGCTGCGCGATGGGAACAGGCCGCGTCGGCACGGAAGCCGCCCGGGACGACGGGGCTGCTCCTACTGAGCCACTTCCCGGCCATGAGGTCCAGCCCCGCGACGTGACGGCAACGTCCCGATCTCGTACCGGAATCGGCCACCAAGGCCGACGGGATCCGGCCGAGCCGCGGCCTCGTGGATCCGGGAGGCGGCCGGCACGTGGCGCACGTCCGACGCGCCGGGCACCGGTGCGCCGTCGACAGAACGTCACCACCCCGACACACTGGGCCCGGAGGTGTGCTCATGACCCAGGCCGACCGGTCCGACGGCATGCGGGCCGCTGTACAGGAGACGTACGGCCCCGCCGACCTCAGCGCCGTTCCCGTCTTCGCGGGCGGCTTCATCAACTTCGGGTACTGGCGCCCCGAGGACCTCGACGGCCCGCCCACCGTGGACGACAGGATCCGCAGCCAGCAGGACCTTTACCGGCGGGTGCTCGGCTCGGCGGGCCCCGTCGGCGGGGCGGAGCTGCTGGAGGTCGGGTGCGGGCTGGGCGTGGGCTGTGCGCTGGCGCTGGAGGAGTACGGGCCCGCCCGGGTCACCGGGATGGACATCCACCCCCAGCAGCTGGAGCGGGCCCGCCGGGCGAACGCGCGCCTGCTGGACGGCGCCGGCTCCGAGCGGCTGCGGCTGGTGCGCGGGTCCGCCGAGCGGATGCCGTTCGAGGACGCCGAGTTCGACCTCGTCTACAGCGTGGAGGCCGCCCAGCACTTCGACGACCTGGCGCTCTTCGCGGCGGAGACGGCCCGGGTGCTACGGCCCGGCGGGCGGGCCGCGGTGACCAGCTTCTTCGCCCCGGACCCTGCGGCCGCCCCCCGGCTGGCCGAGCTGCTCGACACCTTCGCGGACGGTCTGGACATCGCCCGCCCGCCCTCCGAACTGACCGAGGCCCTGGCCCGGTCGGGGATGGCCGACGTGCGCTGCGAGTCCATCGGCGCCTCGGTCTGGCCCGGTTGGGACCACTGGCTGTCCGCCCAGTGGAAGCCCGGCACCTGGCCGAGGAACTTCCGGCACGCCTGGGAGCAGGGCCTCCTCGACTACTACGTCATCACCGGTACCCGTTCCTAGGTCCTGTCGTCGGACCCCGTCGTTGCCTGGAGGGCGGACGCCCCTCAGGGGTGCCCGCCGTACCAGGAGGCGTCCTCGGGGACGGCCCACCGGCGCGCGAGGTGGCCGATCTCGACGGCGACGGCGTCCCGCATGAGCTCGCGGGCGCGGGCCGAGGTCAGGGCGCCGCTCAGCCAGCGGGTGCTGAGCCCTTCGAGGAGCGCCGTCAGGCGTTCCGCGGATGCCGTGAGCACCGGGGCGGGCACCTGGGGGCACGCCTGTCCCAGTAGCGCCGCGACCTCGTGGACCCAGGTCAGTCCGGCGCGGGCCAACTCCGAGCGGAGCTCCGGCTCGAAGACCGCGCTGGCGCGCAGTTCGCCCCACGCCGTGCTGTTCTCGCGGACCTCGGGGCGATCCTGGAACTCGAGGAGCATGGACCGCTCCAGCTCCTGGCGTGGGTCGAACGGCCCCGTGGGTCCCTCCTCGTCGGCGGTGTAGCGCTCGGCGCGGTCGCTGATGAACTCCAGCGTGTGGCGCAGGATGCCCGCCCGGTCCTTGAAGTGGTAGTAGACCAGGGCGGTCGACACCCCGGCCTCCGCCGCCAGCTCCTCCACCCTCAGTCCGCGGACGCCCCGCCGGGCTATGACGCGGGCGGCCCCTTCCAGGATTGCCGTGCGGCGGTCCGTCGTCATGTCGCCCCCTCTGGTCGTCCGCAGCGCCTGCGGTTCGAGCAGTGTCTCATGATTGACTGAATTTTCAGTTCAGATGACGTCGACGCCCGTCGGACGATGGCCCTGACGTCGTACCTGCCGGGTGCCGAACGGCCGGCCGAGGACACGGACGCGGCGGCTCCGATGTGTCGCGTGAGGTCAGGCGGCCGGCTTGCCGGGCTGGTCGTGGGTGGAGCAGTGGATGCCGCCGCCTCCGGAGGCGATGGTGTCGATCCGGACCGGGACGACGTCCCGCTTCGGGAAGTGCTCCTGGAGGATGCTCTTCGCCCGGCTGTCGGCCTTCGCGTCGCCGAACCTGGGCATGAAGACCGCGTCGTTGGCGATGTAGAAGTTGGCGTACGTGGAGACGAAGTCGTCGCCCTCGCCGGTGATCCTGTCGAGGTCGGGCTGGGGGAGGTCGACGATCTCGAAGCGGCGGCCGCGGGCGTCGGTGGCCTTGCTCAGCACGGCGCGGGCCTGGTCGGCGGAGCGCGACCACGAGTCCGGGGGTGTGCCGGGGAAGGCCTGGTCGAGCAGGACCACACCGGGGGCGGTGAAGCGGACGAGGCTGTCGACGTGGGCGTCGGTGATGTCCTCGCCGCGGACGCCCGCCAGCCAGACCACCTTGTCCACGCCGAGGGTCTCGATGAGCTCGTCCTCGATCTGGTCCCGGCTCTTCCCGCGGTTGCGGTTGTCGTTGACGATCGAGCTCTCGGTGATGAGGAGGGTGCCCTCGCCGTCGGTCTCGAAGGAGCCGCCCTCGGCGACGAGCGGGGCCTCGACGCGGGGGATCCGGTACTTCGCCAGCAGGGTCTCGCCGACCAGGGCGTCGTTCTCGTGCTGCTGCTTGTCGCCCCAGCCGTTGAAGTTGAAGTCGACGCCGACGACCTCGCCGTCCTCCTCCACGAAGACCGGCACCGTGTCGCGGGCCCAGAGGTCGTCGACCTCCAGGGGGATCACCTCGACCTGGGAGCCGCACGCCCGCTGCGCGGCCTTGAGCTGCGACGGCCTGGCCATCAGGACGACCTCTTCGTACTCCGCCACCGCCCGCGCGATCCGCGCGATGTCCTCACGTACATACGGCAGGTCCTCGGCCCAGACGGAGTCCAGGGCGGGCCAGGACATGAAGGTACGGGTGTGGCTCTCCCACTCGGCGCCCAGCCGGCGCTCCCCGCCCTTGCCGGTGCCCGGGCCCGAGCTGCTCGCCGCGCCGGCCGGGCCGGGATCCGAGGGGCCGCAGGCGGAGCCGCCGAGGACGACCGCGCCGATTCCGGCGAGGGAGCGCAGGGCGGCGCGTCGGGAGGGAAGGAAGGTCACGTGGGGCTCCGATCATGGACTGACAGGACGGAGGCGGCCGGCCGCGGCGCGAGGGGGAGACGCGCGCAGGGCGCGATGCGCGTCCTGTGGACAAGAGTGCCTGGCCGGCGCCGCGGACGCCGGTAGCCGCATCAGGCGGCACGGCCTCGTGTCCAGCACGATGACACTGACTGGAATTTCAGTCAAATTCACTGGGGCCGTCGATTCAGGCACTCTCGGGGCGGAGGGTGCTGCCGTACGCCCGGGGGCGAAGCCTGGTCCAGGTGGGCGATCTCGATCGCGATCGCCTCCTTCATCAGTGTGCGGGCATGCTCCGGATGCAGCGCGCCGCTGAGGTGACGCGCGCTGAGTCCCTCGCGGAGCGCGGTCAGACGCTCGGCGGAGGAGGCCAGGTCCGTGCCGGCGGCGGCCGGGCGGGCGTGCGCGAGGAGGTCCGTGACCTCGCGGATCCAGGACCCGCCCGCCTCGGCCACCGGCCCGCGCAGTTCGGGTTCGAAGATCGCGCCGGCGCGCAGCTCGCCCCAGGCGATGCCGTTCTCCCGCAGGTCGGCACGGTCCTGGAACTCCAGAAGCAGGCTCTCCTCCAGGCTGTCGAGGGGCTCGGTCGGCTCGTGTCCGTCCCGCGCGGTGCTGTACCGCCGGGCCCGGTCGGTCAGGAACCCCAGGGTGTGCCGCAGGATGCCGGCCCGGTCCTTGAAGTGGTAGTAGACGAGGGCCGTGGACACGCCGGCCTCGGTCGCCAGCTCGTCCATGCGGAGCCCGCGCACCCCGCGCCGCGCGATGAGGCGGGCGGCCGCCTCCAGGATCGCCGCTCTGCGGTCCGTCACCGCGTGGTCCCTTCTGTGGTCTGCGTGAGCCATGGTCTCATGTTGACTGAAACTTTAGTTAGGGCCACGATGCGGAGCGCATCACTCCGCGTGAGTCCCGTCCACCTCGCCGAAAGAGCCCTCACATGTCCGCTCAGCTTCCGGGTGTCCAGCCCGCCCCGACGGCGCTGTCCTCCGACGACCCCTGGGAGATAGGTGGCTACCGCCTCCACGCCCGGCTGGGCGCCGGGGGCATGGGCGTCGTGTACCTGGCCTACACCCCGGGAGGGCGTCCCATCGCCCTGAAGGCCGTGCGCGAGGAGTTCGCCGCGGACCCCGAGTTCCGTGAGCGCTTCGCCCAGGAGGTGGCCAGCGCCTCCCGGATCCACGGGCTGTTCACCGCGCAGGTGGTCGACTTCGGCGTGGACGCCCGTACGCCGTGGCTGGCGACGGCCTACGTCCCCGGGCCCACCCTCCAGCAGGTGGTCCGGCGGCACGGCCCGCTGCCCGTCCGCACGGTGCTGTTGCTCGTGGCGGGCATCGCCGAGGCACTCCAGGGAATCCACGGGGTGGGCGTCGTCCACCGGGACCTCAAGCCGGCCAACGTGCTGGTGGCCGCCGACGGCCCGAAGGTGATCGACTTCGGGATCGCGCGGGCGGCGGACGCCGCCGCGCTGACCGGGACCGGGCTGCGGATCGGGACCGCCGCCTTCATGGCACCCGAGCAGGCACTCGGCCTCCAGGCGACCGCGGCGACCGACGTCTTCGCCCTCGGCGCCCTCGCCGTGTACGTGGCATGCGGCGCGCCGCCCTTCGGCGAAGGGCCGGAGTCCGCGGCCCTGTACCGAGTGGTGCACGAGCGGCCCGACCTCGTCCGGGTCCCGGCCGAGCTGCGCGACCTGCTCGGGCGCTGTCTGGCCAAGCGGCCCGAGGACCGCCCGACCACCGGCGAACTGATCGCTGCCGTCCACGCCCATCCCGTGGTCGGCGGGCGGCCCGAGTTCGCCGAGGGCTGGCTGCCCCACCAGGTCGGCGACGAGATCACCCGGCACGACGCCGGCCGGGCGCCGACGCACGTCCAGGCCACCGTCACCGCCTCGGCGACCGCGCTTCCCTACGAGCCGCCCGGCCGTCGGGCCGTGCTCCCCGTCGGCCTCGGGGGCCCGGTTCCCGCCGGCGGCCCCGGCCCGCGCCCGGGCGAGGACGCCGACGCGGCGCCGGCGCCGCGGTCGCCGTCGCCGTCGCGCAGGTCGAGCCGACCGGGCACGCGCGGGCCGCTCGTCGCCCTTCTCGTGCTCGTCGCGCTGCTGCTGGGCGGGGCGGCGGTCTACTACCTCGACTACCCGGAGGGCGAGCCGGAGTCGCCGGACGCCGGACGATCGCCGTCGGCTCCCCCGACCGTCACCGTCGGGCCGTCCGGCCCCGCCTCGCCCCCTGCCGGAACGGCGGTCCCCTACGCACCCGGTTACGCGAACGTCGAACTGACCTCGCCCGACACCTCCTACGAGTTCGACCTCGGAGCGGGCAAGGTCGTCCCCGCGGACACGGCGTCCTGGTACCTCGCCCGCGGCGCCGACTCGTTCGTCCTGCCCGAGGAGAGCGACGCCTTCGTCGCGACCGGGGACGAGCTGGGCGTGGCCGACTGCGTGCGCGGGATCGAGAGGCGGCCGGTGACGGCACTGCCCTTCGCCGAGCTCGCCGGCGAACGCCCCTTCTGTGTGCGCAGCGCGGACCGGAAGGAGATCGTGCTCGCCCGCCTGGTCGAGGTGGCTCCGGAGGGGGGCGCCGTCACGATCGCTCTGGAGCAGCACCGCCGCGAGGGATGAACCGCCGGGCACTCGTCCGCGCAGCCGCCCCGCCGCCCAGCCGCGCAGCCGCCCGGCCGCCCCGCCGCCCAGCCGCCCGGCCGCGCAGCCGCCCAGCCGCCCGGGTGCCGGGCCCTGCCGGTGACGGGGCGGATGGGTGCCGAAAGGGGCCCGGTAGAGTGCGGGCATGGCGTCCCGCAGTGATCAGATCCTGGAAGCGGCTGCGCGGGTGATCGCCCGACGCGGCATCCGCGGGCTGCGCGTGGAGGAGCTCGCCGGGGAGGCGGGGGTCTCCACGGCCCTCATCTACTACTACTTCAAGGACCGCTCGGGGATCCTGCGCCGCACGCTGGAGTACATCAACGACCGCGCGGAGCGCTACACCACGGAACGGGACCCGGGAGCGCCTCCGCTGAGCCCGCGGGAAGAACTCGAGGAGACGCTCCTCCTGGAGCTCCAGGACACCGTCGAGGTGAGGGAGAACAGCGCGGCCTGGGGCGAACTCCGGGCCAGCGCCGTCTTCGACGAGCTGCTGCGGGAGGACCTGGCCAGGGCCACGCTGATCTGGACCCAGGAAGTCGCGGCCCTGCTCGGTCAGGTGCAGCCCATGGCGAGTGCGGCGGCGCTCGCCTCGGCGGGGGAGAGGCTCACCGCTCTCCTGGAAGGGCTCAGCATGCGCTGGCTCGGCGGCGGGATCCAGATCGACCACGCGCGTGCCCTGATGCGCGGCGCGATCGACGCGGAGCTGGCCGGACTTCGCTGAACCCGGGTGTGGCGGCTCTCCGCGTCACCGGCCGCCATCCGTCCCCACCGTCTGGTGGCTTCTGACGGCGGCCGAGGCCTGCCGCGGACCCGCCCCCACCTTCTGACTGGTTGCCGCGGCCTGCCGCGGACCCGGCCCTACCGTTTGGCGAGCCCGGGGCTCCCAACCTTGACTGTTTTTTCAGTCAGTGCCAGAGTGAGGCCATCCCCGAGGCGACCGAGCGTGCTGGTCGCGGACATCCGTCCGTGAGGCGGCCTGTGGCGGGGTCCGCCGGGCCGAGGCCCTCGAGTGCGGACGCTCCTCGGTCCTCGGCCCCGACGGCCTGCTGCCCGGCGCGGTGGGTGTGGTCACCGGGATCCAGGCCGAGGCCGTCCGTGAGGACGGTGCGCGACTCGCCGCCGTCGCCATCCCTTCGGGGTGCGGGAACGCAACCATGACACCTCCCCGGTCCTGCCCACCTCTCCCATTCCGCGAGTGAACGACCTTGTCCCATCTCTTGACTGAATTTTCAGTCGAGAGGAAGATTCCAGTCCACCACGTACCCGTCCTCGGCTCGATTCGGCCTTGCGCCGACGCGCCCACCGCGGACCTGTACCTCTGGCGAGAGAAGAGAGATCTCAGATGACCGCATTCCGTATGCCCGCCGAGTGGTCCGAGCACGAGGGCTGCCTGATGGCCTGGCCCACCCGATCCGACCTGTGGGGCGACGTGCTGAACGACGTCAAGGAGGAGTACGCCAACGTCGCCCGGGCCATCGCCGAGTTCGAGCCGGTGACGATGGTCGCCCCGCCGGGCCACGGCGAGGACGCCCGGGCCCGCTGCGGCGCGGAGATCACCGTCGTGGAGCTCCCCCTCGACGACTCCTGGTTCCGCGACTCCGCGCCGCTGTTCGTCCTCGACGGCGACGGTCACCGGGCCGGCGTCGACTTCCGCTTCAACGCCTGGGGACGCAAGCACCACCCCTACGACTCCGACGACCGCGTCAGCGCCCTGCTCCTGGAGCACCTCGCCGTGGAGCGCATCCCGTCCGGGATGATCCTGGAGGGCGGGGCGATCACCGTCGACGGCGAGGGAACCCTGATCACGACCGAGCAGTGTCTGCTGCACCCCAACCGGAATCCCGGCATGAACCGGGACGAGATCGAGGCCGAGCTGAAGGCCCAGCTGGGCGTCGAGAAGGTGGTGTGGCTTCCGTACGGCGGACTGCTCGACACCGAGACGGACGGTCACGTCGACGGTGTGTGCGCGTTCGCCTCCCCCGGCAAGGTCGTCGTGTCCCTCCCCGACGACGCCGCGCACCCCGACTACGCCCGGATGCGGGCCAACCGCGCCGTTCTGGAGGTCTCGACCGACGCCGAGGGCCGGCCCTTCGAGATCGTCGACGTCCCGCAGGTCGCGTACGCGGACGTGGCCGGCCGCGAGGTGGAGGTCTCCTACCTGAACTACTACGTCGCCAACGGCGGCGTCGTCGTCCCGGTGGCCGGCGTGCCCCAGGACGACGAAGCCCTCGCGGTGATCGCCGCGGCCTACCCGGGCCGCAAGGTCGTCGGCGTGAGCGCCGCCGCGATCGCGTTCGGCGGCGGGGGAGTGCACTGCATCACGCAGCAGGTCCCCGTCGCCCGCCCGGGCGCGTAACCCGCACCGGACCCGCCCGCTCCTACCGGACCGTCCCCCCGGTCCGGCAGCCTCCCCCATCACGTACGCACACCCCGTACGGAAAGAGAGCGCGACGATGATCACACCCGTACCCCTCAGGAGGAGACGCGCCGGCGGGCGGCGCGGCGGGCCGGCCGCCCGGCGCCTCGCCGCCGCGGCCGCCCTCCTGACCTCCGCGGCCCTGGTCGCGGCCTGTTCGGGGCCGCCCAGGAGCGGCGGAAGCGGCTCCGGTGGCCTGACCCTCTCCCCGGGTACGCCCGCCGCGAGGGGCGAGATCGACTCCTTCAGCTGGGCCGTCTACGCCGAGCCGCCCACCCTCGACTACACGGTCGCCTTCGACTACCCGCAGAACACCATCCTGTCCAATGTCTGCGAGAGCCTGATGCGCTGGACGCCCGGACTCACCCTCGAGCCCGGCCTCGCACGGAAGGCGTCGAGCCCCGACGCCACGACCTGGGTCTACGACCTGCGACCCGGAGTGCGTTTCCACGACGGCAAGGTGATGACCGCCGACGACGTGGTCTTCAGCCTGGGCCGGCAGACCGACCCGGACAACGCCGCCGCATGGGCACAGGTCTTCCAGAACGTCGCCTCCGTCAGGAAGACCGGTCCGCTCCAGGTCACCGTCAAGCTCAGGAAGCCCGACTCCCAGTTCCCCCAGTACATGGCCACCGCGGCCGGCGTCGTCGCCTCCCAGGCCGGGGTCGAGGCGGCCGGCAAGGACTACGGCACCACCGGGGGCCTCGCCTGCACCGGCCCGTTCGAGCTGGGCACCTGGAACAAGGGACAGTCCGTCGAGCTCGACCGGTTCGACGGCTACTGGGGCAGGAAGGCCAAGTCGGGCAAGGTCCTGTTCCGTTTCATGACCGACCCCTCCGCCCGTACCAACGCCATGCTCAGCGGTGACGCCGACGGCGGCTACCTGATCCCGACCGAGAGCTACGACCGCCTCAGGAACAGCGGCGTGGGCAAGCTCTACTTCGGCGAGGGCCTCAGCACGGTCAACGTCAGCATCACCGACATGAAGGGCCCCCTCGGCGACCTGCGGGTCCGCCGCGCGCTGTCCCTGGCGCTGGACCGGTCCGGATTCGTCGCGGCCGGCCTCGGCGGGGCCGGTACCGTCACCCACTCGCTCACGACCCGCGCGGCCTGGGCGGGCGCCTCGGAACAGACCCGGAAGAACGCCCTCGGCGGCCTCCCGCCGGTCCGGCCCGACATCGAGAAGGCCAAGGCGCTGATCAAGGAGGCCGGCGCCACCGGGAAGACGCTCACCGTCGCCACCAGCTCGATCGGCCAGGACGTCTCGCTCCTCGCCACGGCCGTCCAGGCCGCCGGGGCCCGGATCGGTCTGGACATCAGGCTCAAGACCATCGCGCCCAACGCCTTCACGGCTCTGTTCACCGACCCCGAGGCGCGCGAGGGCATCGACATGTTCCCGCTCACCTACTACGACTCGATCACCGACCCGCTGGACCTGCTCACGAACTTCAGGACGGGCGCGTACCTGAACTTCGCGGGCTACAGCGACAGGACGTACGACGCGGGCATCGAGCGGGCCGCGGCCGAGTACGACCCGGACAAGCGCCTGGCGATCGAGGCGGAGCTGCAGAAGCACGCCGCCGAGCAGCTGCTGTGGATCCCCGTCGCCGAGTGGCCCACCGCCGTCTTCCTCAACAAGAGGATCACCGGCGCCCCGACCACGATCTCGTACATGTACTACCCGTGGGCCGCCGACGTGGGGGCCGCGCCGTGAGCTTCACGAGATTCGCCGTACGCAGGCTGGCGGAGATGACCGCCACCCTGCTGTGCGCGTCGTTCGTCGTCTTCGGCGCGATGTACCTGGCGCCGGGCAGCCCCGCGAGCTTCCTGCTCTCGGGCCGCTCGGCCTCGCCCGAGGCGCTGGCCGCGATCAACGCCCAGTACCACCTGGACGACCCGTTCTCCGTCCGCTATTTGCGCTGGCTCGGGGACATGGTGCAGGGCGACTTCGGGCGGTCGATCACCTACCGAACGGACGTCTCCCGGCTGCTGGCCGACCGGCTGCCCACGACGCTGCTGCTGATCGCCATGTCGTTGGTCGTGGTCGTGGCCGTCGGTCTGCTGCTCGGCCGGATCGCGGCCGTGCGCGGCGGGGCCACCGACTCCGCCGTCCTGGTCACCACCACGTTCGCCGTCGGCACCCCCTCCTTCGTGGCCGCGGTGCTCCTGCAGGCGCTGTTCGCGGTGAAGCTCGGCTGGTTCCCGAGCGGGGGCGCGGGAGAGGGCTTCCTCGACCAGGTCCGGCACCTCACCCTCCCCGCGATCGCTCTCGCCCTGTACCTGATCGGCATGCTCGCGCGGGTCACCCGTTCGGCCATGCTGGAGGCCCTCGACAGCGAGCACGTCACCGTGGCCCGCAGCCGGGGCGTCCCCGAGCGTCAGGTCATCCGCCGGCACGTGTTCCGGAACTCGCTGGGGACCGTCCTGACCACCGGTGGCCTGATCGTCTCGACGCTGCTGGTCTGCACGATCCTCGTGGAGACCGCCTTCAGCATCGGCGGCATCGGTCAGCTGCTGGAACTGTCCACCTCCACCAAGGACTTCCCGACGGTCCAGGCCATCTCCCTGATCATCGTCGCCCTGTTCATGATCGTGAACCTCATCGTCGACCTCCTGCTGCCGCTGGTCGACCCGCGGATCACCCTCGGATCGAGGAGGTCCTCCGCATGACCGCAGTCCTCACCCGCCGACCCGGCCTCGCGAGGATCCGTACGGCGCGGTCCCCCCTCCATCTGTGCTGCGTGGGCTTCGTCGTCCTCGTCGTGGCCGGAGCGCTGCTGGCCCCGCTCGTCGTGCCGTACGACCCCAACGCCGTCGACCTCGGCAACGCGCTCGCCGGACCCTCCGCCGAGCATCTGCTCGGCGTGGACGCGGCCGGCCGCGACACCCTGTCGCGCCTGCTGCTCGGCGCCCGAACCTCGCTGCTGGGCCCGCTGGGAGTCGTCCTCTTCTCCACCGTGGCGGGGATCGTGGTGGGCATGGCCGCGGCCTGGCGCGGCGGCTGGCTCGACTCGCTCCTCTCCCGCGGCACCGAGCTGGTCTTCGCCTTCCCCGGCATGCTGCTGGCGATCCTCGTCATCTCGACCTACGGCGAGGGACTGTCGGCGCCGGTCATCGCGCTCGCCGTCGCCTACCTGCCCTATGTCAGCCGGCTGACGCGCTCCCTGGTCCTCACCGAGCGCGAACGCCCCTACGTGAGCGCCTATCAGGTCCAGGGCCACTCCGCGCTCCAGATCTGTCTGCGCCACGTCCTGCCCAACATCGCCCCCGTCGTCCTCGCCCAGTCCACCATCAACTTCGGCTACGCCCTCATGGACCTCGCCGGCCTGTCCTTCCTGGGCCTCGGCGTTCCGGCCCTCACGCCCGACTGGGGCCGCATGGTCTTCGACGGGCAGACCGCCGTCCAGCACGGCTACCCGCTGTCCGCGATCCTGCCCTGTGTCCTCATCGTCCTGACGGTGGTCGCGTTCAACGTGGCCGGGGAACGCTGGGCCGACCGCGTCGCCAGGAGAGACCGATGAACACATCCGACCAGCCGGCACTGGAGATACGCGGTCTCCGGATCGACCTGCCCGGTACCGCGCGCCCCGTCCTGGACGGGATCGACCTCACCGTCGCCGTCGGCGAGACCGTCGCGCTCGTCGGCGAGTCCGGCTCGGGCAAGAGCCTCACCTCGCGCAGCGCCCTGCGGCTGCTGCCGCCGGGGGCCGTCACCGAAGGGACCGTCCTCGTCGACGGTCACGACGTCCTCACCCTGGACGCCGACCGGCTGCGCGCGCTGCGCACGGGCACCGTGGCGATGATCTTCCAGGACCCGCGGGCGGCCATCAACCCGCTGCGGCGCATCGGGGACTTCCTCACCGAGAGCGTCTGCCTGACCAGGACCATGACGCCGGCTCAGGCACGGGCCCGGGCCGTCGAGCTCCTGGAGGCGGTGGGCCTGGAGGCCTCCGCCCTGACGAGGTATCCCGGCCAGGTGTCCGGCGGCATGCTGCAACGCGTCATGATCGCCGCCGCGCTGATGGGCGACCCGGCCCTGCTCCTCGCCGACGAGCCCACCACCGCCCTGGACGTCACCACGCAGGCCGAGGTCATCGCGCTGCTCGGCAGGCTGCGCGAGCGCTTCGGCACCGGACTGCTCTTCGTCACCCACGACCTCGACCTCGCGGCGGCGATCAGCGACCGCGTGTACGTGATGTACGCCGGACGGATCGCCGAGAGCGGACCCGCCGACGAGATCTTCGAGCGCCCCCGGCACCCCTATACGGCGGCACTTCTCGCGTCCACCCCGCGCATGGAGGACCCCGGGGGCCGGCTCGCCGCGATCGACGGCCATCCGCCCGACCTCCGGGTGGCGCTGACCGGGTGCGCCTTCGCCGCCCGCTGCGCGCTGGCCACCGAGCTGTGCGACCGGCAGGCCCCGCCGCCGCTCCCCGCCCCGGGCCTTCCCGAACACCTGGCGGCCTGCCACCACAGTGACCGGCTCGGAAGGACGGCGGTCGATGCCTGAGAACGCCGAGATCGTCGAGAACGTGCGGCACGGCGAGAGCGCCGGGACCGCCGAGAACGTCCTGGTGGTCAAGGGACTGCGCAGGACCTTCGGGGCCGTACGGGCCGTGGACGACGTGTCCTTCGCCCTGCCGCCCGGCGGGTCCCTGGGCATCGTGGGCGAGTCCGGCTCCGGCAAGACCACCACGGCCCGGATCGTCGTCGGCCTGGAGCGGGCGGACGAGGGCGAGGTCCTCGTCCGCGGCCGGTCCCGGACCGTGAGGGGCCGGGGCCGGGCACACCGGCTCGCCCGCGCCCGCGAGGTCCAGATGGTCTTCCAGGACCCGCTCCTGTCGCTCGACCCGCGGACGAGCGTCGAGGCGGCCCTGCGGGAGACCCTGCGCCTGCATTTCCCGGACCGGGACCACACCGGACGGATCCGGGAACTGCTCGACCAGGTCGGCCTCGGGACGCACGCCGCCGAGGCGCTGCCGCGTCAGCTCTCCGGCGGACAGCGCCAACGCGTGGCCATCGCGCGGGCCCTGGCCGTGGAGCCGGCCGTGCTCGTGCTGGACGAGGCGGTCGCGGCCCTCGACGTGTCGGTGCAGGCGCAGATCCTGAACCTGCTCGCGGACATCCGGGAACAGACCTCGATCGGCTACCTGTTCATCACCCACGACCTCGGCGTGGTCCGCTGCGTCACCGACGAGGTCGTCGTGATGCGGCACGGCGCCGTCCTCGAGGCCGGGGCCACCGCCGAGGTGCTCGCCGCACCCCGGCACCCGTACACCCGGCTCCTCCTGGACTCCGTACCGAGGCCCGGCTGGGACCCCGAGCGGATCGCGGCTGCCCGCCGGGCGCTGTAGCGGGCGGGGCCGGGTCAGGCCCCGGCGGCGAGCGTGCGGACCAGGACCCGCAGGACGGACCCGGTGTCGACCTCCGAGTCCAGGGAGTCCAGGGCGGCCAGTCCGTCGACGGCCGCGGCGACGGCCTCGCCGAGCGGGCGCGGGTCGAGGTCCCCGCCGCGCTCGTCCGCCAGCACCTGGAACAGCGCGACGAAACAGGCGCGCCAGCGCCGGTACTCGGCCTCCAGGGACTCGCGCACCCGGTCGTCGTTCAACGCGTGCCAGTGCAGCGCGGAATGGAGGTGGGCCAGGTCCGTCCCCTCGGGCCTGCCGAGCAGGTCCAGCACGCGTTCGGCGCGTTCGGCGAAGGTGCCGGGGGCGGCGACCGTCTCCTCCAGCGGGGAGATCCACTCGGGGCGGATGTCCGTGATGACCGCCAGGATCAGATCGGTCCGGTCCTGGAAGTGGTAGTGGCACATTCCGTGGGACACCCCGCACAGGGCCGCCACGTTGCGCGTGGTGAACCGCTCGCTCATCTCGCCCGCCAGCAGGGTGCGGGCCGCCGCGATCAGCCGCGCGCGGGTCTGCTCGCCCTTGGCCGAGGAGCGGGTCCGCGCTGTCGTGCCCGTCCTGGGCGGGGGAGCGGTGAGGTTCCGGGGGTCCTTCGCGGATGCAGCCATGGCCTCACTCTAATCAGGCCTCCCGCCCGCCACCTGGGGGTTCGGCGCTTCCCGGGGATCGCCGCGCCAGGGTGTCCGCCGGTTCGGGGACCGTACGCGTCCAAAATATTGACCGAGCGCTCGGTCAGTTCTAGTTTTCGTGCCAACCGCGGACGTACCGCGGGAAGTTGACCCAGGAGGTACACGTGAACGATCACGCCGAGAGCCACCCCGCCGACACCGCGGGGACGGGCAGGCGCCGGTTCCTGAAGCTCGCCGGACTGGCCGCGGTCGGAACGGCCCTGGCCGCCACGGAGGCGCGCGCCGGCGCCGCGTCACCGGCGGACCGGAGCGCCGTGGCGGGCGCCTTCGCCGTCCCGATCGAGGACGTCCGCCACACCCGCACCTGGATGGCCTGGCCGGACAGCACCTCGATCTGGGGCGGCAAGCTGAGCGGTGTCCAGGCGGACATCGCCCTGATCGCCCGGACGATCGCGAAGTACGAGCCGGTCGTGATGTGCGCCAACTCGGGCAGCGCGGCCAAGGCCCGCTCGCTGTGCGGCTCCACGGTGACCGTCATCAGCTCCATCCCCGTGGACGACTGCTGGATGCGCGACACCGGTCCCGTCTTCCGCACCGACGGCAGCGGCGGCCTCGACGCGGTCGGCCTCAATTTCAACGGCTGGGGCGGCAAGCAGACCCACGCCAGGGACGCCCTCGTGGCCGAGCGGATCGCCTCCTACGCCGGCGTCCCCTTCACCTACGCCGACCTGGTCGGCGAGGGCGGCGCCGTCGAGCAGGACGGCGCCGGCACCCTCATGGCCACCCGCAGCAGCCTGGTGAACAGCAACCGCAACCCCGGGATGACCGAGCGGCAGATCGAGGAGGCGATGTGCGCCGCCTACGGCGCCACGAAGGTCATCTGGTTCGACGGCGTCCGCGGCCAGGACATCACCGACGACCACGTCGACGCCACGTCCCGCTTCCTCGCCCCCGGCAAGGCGCTCGTGCAGATGCCGCTGTCCACCGACACGGACGCCTACGCGCGCGACGCCCGACAGCAGTACAGCGTCCTGTCCGCCGCCACGACGTCCACCGGCGCCCCGATGGCGGTGAGCAGGCTCCAGGGCCCGGACTACTACAAGATCCGCTCCACCAACCGGGACTTCCTCGCCTCCTACGCCAACTACTACCTGTGCAACGGGGCCGTCATCTCCGGCCAGTTCGGGGACACCCAGGCCGACGCGGCCGCCCGCGCCACCCTGGCCAGGCTCTACCCGGACCGCGTCATCGAGCAGCTGAACATCGACCGCCTCGGCACGGGCGGCGGCGGCATCCACTGCGTCACCCAGCAGCAGCCCGTCCGGTAGGCGCCCGCGCACAGCGACCGGAAACCGCGGCGAGGCCGAGCACGGGTCCGACCGGGCGGCGGCGAGCGGACACGTCCGCGGCTTCCCGGCCGGACCGCGACGTCGGCGCACCGTGGACCTGTGGCGGGCGTCCGCACCACGGAACCCCCCGTGAATCGCCGCAGCTCCGCCGGGCGATGCCGACCGACACCCCGGACGTGACTCGGTTGCCGTGTCGTCGTCGGCGTTTCGCGTGTCCCCCTTCTGGCAGTCTGTCCGCCTGTGGGGGCATGTCAGGTGAAAACAGTCCTTAAGGGGTATGCGTGAACGCGGAGAACCGGAGCCGGACGTTGAGGGCCGCTGCCGCAGTCTCGGCCGCGGTGCTTCTGTCGCTCACCGGCTGCGACGTACCCGGGGTCTACCGGCCGGCCCGCCCGGCCGGCGGAGGTCCCTTCACGTTCTACGTCAGCGCCGACGGCGACGACAGGAACGACGGGATGTCCCCGGACAAGCCGTGGCGGACCCTCGACCACGCCGACGGCGCACGGTTCCAGCCGGGCGACCGCCTGCGGCTCAAGGGCGGCGAGCGGTTCGCCGGCAGCATCACCGTGGACGAGGGAGAGGCGGGCAGCGGAACGAAGCCCGTCGTGATCGACTCGTACGGCGTCGGCCGGGCGACGATCGCCCCGAGAGGGACGTCCGGCATCACGGTGCGCAACACCGCCGGCGTGGACATCAGGGGCATCGCGCTGGTCGGCGACCGCACCTCGCGGCGCGAGGGGGTCGGCATCGCCCTCCGCAACAGCCTGTCGGACAACCGCCGGCTCAGTCACGTCACGATCACGAACGTGGAGGCGCGCGGCTTCCAGAACGGGATCAGCGTCGGCGCCGACGACGACGCCGTCGCCGGTTTCAGCGACGTACGGATCGCCGACGTCTCCCTGCACGACAACCTGGAGAGCGGACTCGTCGTCTACGGGCCGCAGTTCCGCGCCGAACGTCCCGCCTACGCCCACACGGGGCTCCGGATCGACGGCGTCCGGGCGTACGCCAACTCCGGTGACCCGCGGAGCGACGAGCGCAACACGGGCAGCGGGATCTCGCTGGGCAGCGTGCTCGACGCGAAGGTCGTGAACTCGGTGGCCCACGACAACGGCGCCAAGTCCGCCGCCGACGCGGAGGAGGGGCCCGAGGGCATCTGGGTCTACGACTCCTCGCGCGTGGTCCTCGAACGCAACAGGTCCTACCACAACCGCACCGGCTCACGGGTCGACGGCGGCGGGTTCGGCCTCGACAACAACGTGTCCTCGTCCGTCATGCAGTACAACCTCGCCTACGGCAACGACGGCCCCGGCTTCCTGGTCTACTCCGGTATGCCGACGGGTGCCCACAAGAACAACGTCGTCCGCTTCAACATGAGTTGGGACGACGCCAGAAAGCTTCCGGAATACGGCGGCATCGTCGCCTACGGAACCCGCATGAAGAGCCTGGACATCCACCACAACACCGTCGTGATGCGCACCCGGAGCCTCGGATCCGCGGCCGCCGCGGGAGTCCGGCCCCCGGCCCTGCGGCTGCGCGACGGCATGGCGGGCGTACGCGTCGCCAACAACATCTTCGCCACCGACGGCGGCCCCCTGGTCTCGACGGAGTCGTCGTACGGCCGGGCCACCGTCAAGCTCCAGGGCAACGACTACTACAGCACCGGCGGTTGGGCCGTGGAGTGGGGCCTGAACCGCTACACGTCCCTGGACGGCTGGCGCACCGCCTCGGGCCAGGAGACGCTGGACGGCGGACCGACCGGCCTCAGCGACGACCCGTGCCTGAGCGGTCTGACGGCCCCGGTCACGGACGGAGCCGGGGCCGAGAACCTGGTGCCCCGCTGCGAGGGCCAGGTGCCCCTCGGCCTCGATCCGCGGACCCTCGGCATCGACCCGGGACCCATGGACTACTTCGGCAACGACGTGCCGCGGACGCCGGTGGTCGGGGCCGTCCAGCCCCGCACCACCGACTGACCCGGGCGCCGCGCGTCGCGGGGGCGGCCGGGCACGACGTGACGCTGCCCGGCTCGCCGGTCGGGGGACCGGTGGGCCGGGCAGCGTCACGTCGTGCGGCGCGTATCCGAACTACGTCCGGGCGGCGGGACCGACCGGCACCGCCGAGGCCTCCGGACCGGCGGCCGCCGGCGAGACGATGAGGGCGCGCAGGGATTCCGGCGCCGACGCGGCGGACCGCTGCGCCTCCGGCGGCGCGGCCGGGCGGCCCAGCCCCTTCACCGTCCAGCCGGCCGCGCGCCACTCGTCGTGCGGGAGCGCGTTGCGCCCGTCGATCAGCAGCGGGGTGCGGACCAGGCGGGCCAGCTTCACCGGATCCAGCTCCCGGTACTCGCTCCACTCGGTCAGGTGCAGCACCAGCTCCGCGCCCCGGCACGCCGTCAGCAGGTCCGTGCCGCAGTGCAGCTCCGGGTGGGCGAGTCCGGCCTTCGCCGCGCCCTCGGGGTCGTGGACCCGGACCTGGGCGCCCCGTCGGTGCAGCTCGAGCGCGACGGCCAGGGCCGGCGAGTCCCGGACGTCGTCGCTGTCCGGCTTGAACGTGGCGCCGAGCACCGTCACCCGCCGGCCGGTCAGGTCACCGTCGAGCATCCGCTCGGCGAGGGCGACGGTCCGGCTCCGCTGCCGCCGGTTGATCTCGTCGACCTCGTCGAGGAACGCCACCGCCGGTCCGACGCCGAGCTCCCGTGCGCGGGCGGAGAACGCGCGGATGTCCTTGGGCAGGCAGCCGCCGCCGAAGCCGAGGCCGGCGTTCAGGAAGCGCCGCCCGATCCGGGTGTCGTGGCCCAGGGCGTCGGCGAGCGTGACGACGTCCGCGCCCGTGGCGTCGCAGACCTCGGCCATCGCGTTGATGAAGGAGATCTTCGTGGCGAGGAAGGAGTTGGCCGCGACCTTGACCAGCTCCGCCGTGCTCGGGTCGGTGACGAGGTAAGGGACGCCTGCCGCCAGCATGGGGGCGTAGACGCGGCGCAGCGTCTCGTCCGCCTCCGGGCCGGTCACGCCGACGACGATCCGGTCCGGTCGGAGCGTGTCGTCGACGGCGAAACCCTCCCGCAGGAACTCGGGGTTCCAGGCCAGCTCCGCCCGCGCGCCCGGAGGCGCCAGCCGGGCGACGCGGGCGGCCAGGCGGGCGGTCGTGCCCACCGGGACCGTGGACTTGCCGACGATCAGGCAGGGCGCGGACAGATGAGGAGCCAGTCCGTCGACGACGGCGTCGACGTACCGCAGGTCGGCGGCCTGGGACCCGGCCTGCTGCGGCGTCCCGACGCAGATGAAGTGCACCTCGCCGTGCACCGCCGCCTCACGCAGGTCGGTGGTGAAGCGCAGCCGTCCGGAGTCGAGTGCCCGGGTCAGGACGTCCTCGAATCCCGGCTCGTAGAAGGGGGGCCGGCCTGCGGCGAGGTCGGCCACCTTGGCGGGGTCGACGTCCACGCCGAGGACGTCGTGTCCGATCTCGGCCATGCAGGCGGCGTGCACGGCTCCCAGATATCCCGTGCCGATAACGGTCAACCGCATGCGATGTGCTCCTGTCTGGATGGGGGATGGAGGGGGCGGGCGGGCGTGCGCACGGTCAGGGGGCGTAGCCGCGCGGGTTCTGCTGCTGGAAGTGCCAGGCGTCGCGGCACATCGCGGCCAGGTCGTGCCGGGCGGTCCAGCCCCAGGCCGCGGTGACCTTCGAGGGATCCGCGACGAGCTCCGCGACGTCGCCGGGGCGGCGCCCCGTGACGCGGTGCGGGATCGACCGCCCGGACACCTCCTCGAACGTGCGCAGGAGGTCCAGGACGGACGCGCCGCGCCCGGTGCCGAGGTTGAAGACCCGCATGCCGGGTTCGTCGTCGATGTGGTCGAGGGCCGCACGGTGCCCCTCGGCGACGTCCGCGACGTGGATGTAGTCGCGGATCCCGGTGCCGTCGGGCGTCGGGTAGTCGTCGCCGAACACGCTCAGCTCGTCGCGGCGGCCCACGGCGATCTGGGTGAGGTACGGCATGAGGTTGTCGGGCACGCCGTGCGGGTCCTCGCCGAGCAGACCGGTGGGGTGGGCGCCGGTGGGGTTGAAGTACCGCAGGGCCAGCACCCGCAGCTCGGGCAGGTGCCGGCACATGTCCGCGAGGATGCGCTCGCAGGTCCACTTGCTGGTGGCGTACGGGTTCGTCGGCGCGGCCGGGGACTCCTCGGTCAGCGGGACCTCCGTCGTGTCGCCGTAGACCGAGCAGGACGACGAGAACACCAGCCGGTGCACCCCGTGGGCGTGCATGGCCGAGACCAGGGCCGTGGTGCCCCCGACGTTGATGTCGTAGTACGTGAGCGGAATGCGCACCGACTCACCGACGGCCTTCTTCGCGGCGAAGTGGATCACCGCGTCGATCGGGTGGGCCTCGAAGACCGCGTCCAGGGCCCTGCGGTCCCGCACATCCGCGACGTGGGCCGCCGCGATCGGTCGGCCCGCGATCTTGGCGACGCGTTCGAGGGCCTCGGGGGAGCTGTTGGAGTGGTCGTCGAGGACGACGACCTCATGGCCGGCGCCGAGCAGTTCGACGCAGGTGTGGCTGCCGATGAATCCGGCGCCGCCGGTGACGAGGACGGTACGGGGCACGGGGAACCTCATTTCTCGACCGGCCACGCGGGCCGGACCGTCACCATGCGTAGAAGCCGGTGAGGTAGGTGGGGAAGACGGTGACCGCGAGCCCGAGGGGGAGCAGGCACAGCAGCCCGCAGAAGAGCGGCAGCGCGGCCGTGCGCAGTGCCCGGAGGAACGGGGCGCCGGTCGCGCGCGCGGTCTCCTTGACGTGCAGCGTGCCGATCACGAGCGTCACGGCGGCGTACGAGGCGGCGCCGAGGAGACAGAGGAAGACGTAGCCCACGGCGGGGCCGGTGAACTGGCCGACGAGCGCGGAGCCCGACAGGAAGGTCGTGATCAGCAGGTACGGGGCGACGGTGCGCAGGGGCAGCGGCTCCAGGCCGTCGCGCTTCTTCGGCGTGACCTTGAAGGTGATCTGACGGGGCCGCAGCTTCTGCAGTACCGCGGCGAGCACGCCCCAGGCCACGTAGGGCCAGCGGGACAGACCGAACAGCCAGATCTCCCAGCTGAGGACCGGGGCGTCGTGGGGGCGCAGCAGTCCGCGGCGGCGACAGAGCAGCGTCAGCAGGATCAGCCAGACGGACATGCCCCAGAAGTGCGCCAGGAACTCACCGTAGTTGACGTTGATCCAGGGCGTACCGGTGACCGCGGCGATCGGCGGCAGCAGGATGCCCATGACCGTGGCGGCGGCCAGCAGCGGGTAGTACATCAGCGCGGCGCCGAAGCGGACGCGCAGCTTGAGGGGCATCCGGCCGAGGTGGCGGGGCAGCATCCCCAGCAGCATCACGGCCAGGCTGCGGGACCACTGGAACTCCTGGGTGATCATCGCGCCGAAGGTGATCGGACCCTCGCCGTGCGCCTCGGCGTCGATCGCGAACGCGCCGTCCCAGCCCGCGGAGTTGAGCAGGAATGTGGTCGAGAAGTCCTCGGCGAGTTCGGGCCCGAGGCCGCCGATGTCCCGCAGGGCCTGGGTGCGGACGGCGTAGTGCGAGCCGATGCACACCGGAGCGAGACCGCCCGAGTGGCCCAGCTGTACGGGCCCGTGGAACATGGCCTCGCGCTGGAGCCGGCCGCGGGCCGCCCAGGATTCGGCGGCGTTGGAGTCGCACACGCTGGGCGCGGCGACGTAGCCGACGGCCGGGTCGGCGAAGGGGCGGACGACCTCGGTGAGGTACCGGGGGCCGGGGACGTGGTCGCAGTCGAGCTGGGCCACCACGTCGTACCGGGCGTAGCCCCAGTGGTCGTAGAAGAAGGCCAGATTGCCTTCCTTGCAGCGGGTGCGTCGTGGCCATTCGGCGCGGTGGTAGTCGGCGCGGCCGCGACGGCACGAGACGGAGACGCCGTGGGCCCGGCACCAGTCGAGGATCTCGGTGGTCGGGTCCTCGTCGCACAGCCAGACGTCGTAGTCGTACGGGAAGTCCTGGTCGAGCATCGCCTCCAGGGTGGTGCGGGCGATGTCCCAGGTCTCGGACGGGGCGCGGGTGACGACGAAGGCCGTGCGGAGCGAGGGCACCCGTACGGCCGGATCGAAGCGGCGCATCCGGATCAGGGCGACGAGGAAGTGCACCGGCAGATAGGTCAGATAGACCAGCAGGGCACTGTTGACGAGGAGGCCGAGCCAGCCGATGCGGTGGGAGGGCTGGAGCCACCAGGTCCAGAACCAGACCAGACTGACCAGCCAGCCGAGGGACAGCAGGACGACGACGACACGGTCGAAGCGGGAGAAGGCCCGCACGAAGCTCGACGGGAGTGTCCTCAGCCGCCGCGGCGGGCCGGCGAGCACCGGGCCGTCGGGGCCGATGGAGGCCACGGAGCCGCCGGAGAGGGCTCGGATCTCCGCACCCAGCGCCTCCCATTCCTCCGGTGAGCCGGGGGCGGGGGCGAGGGGTGGGAGATCCCGGACGGTGCCGGTTCCCGGCGCGGGACCTTGCTCCAACGACGTCATGACGGCGAGTTCTCCAAGGCGGTGCGTCTGCGGGGGCGGTGGATACGGAGACGGCGACGGGAACCCGCGGCCGCCGGTGGCCGCGGGAGGCGTGGCGGGACGGTGCGCGGCGGGCACCGCGGGGGTGGGGCGGCGGGACGGTGCGCGGCGGGCACCGCGGGGGAGGCGTGGCGTGACCGGAGGTCAGCCGCCCGAGCCGGCCGGGCGGGAGGCCGTCGCGGAGGTCATGCCGGCGGCGGCGACCGCCGGCCCGGGGATCGTCTGCGCCGCCGTGGGCGTGCCGGTCACGGCGGCGAGCGGCACCGTCATGTCCTGGCCGCCGCGGATGGCGGCGGCCGAGGCGCCGAGCCGGTCCGGCCGGGCGGCGAAGTACGCGACGGTCCTGCGCAGGCCTTCGGTGATGTCGATCTCCGGCTGCCAGCCGAGGACCTCCTGCGCCCGGGTGATCACCGGCCGGCGGCGGACGGGATCGTCCACCGGCAGCGGGTGGTGCTTCACCTCGGAGGTCGATCCCGTCATCGCCAGGACGGTCTCCGCGAGTTCGGAGACGGTGCGCTCGACCGGGTTGCCCAGGTTGAACGGACCCATCTCGGTGGAGTCGAGGAGCGCCACCAGCCCGCGGATCAGATCGTCGACGTAGCAGAAGCTCCGGGTCTGCTTTCCGTCGCCGTAGATCGTCAGGGGTTCCCCGGTCAGGGCCTGGGTGATGAAGCTCGACACCACCCGGCCGTCGTGCGGGCGCATGCGGGGTCCGTAGGTGTTGAAGATGCGCGCGATGCCGACATTGACGTCGTAGGTGCGGCGGTAGGCCGCGGAGACCGCCTCGGCGTATCGTTTCGCCTCGTCGTAGACGCTGCGCGGGCCGATGGAGTTGACGTTGCCCCAGTACGCCTCCTCCTGAGGGTGCACCAGGGGGTCGCCGTAGATCTCGCTGGTCGACGCGAGGATGAAGCGCGCGTCGTGCAGCAGGGCCAGCCGCAGGGCGTTCTCCGTGCCGCGACTGCCGACCGCCAGGGTCTCCAGGGGGCGGCGCAGGTAGTCGGGCGGCGAGGCGGGGGACGCGAGGTGGGCCACGGCGTCGATGTGGCCCGCGACGTCCATCGACTCGCTCACGTCGGTGTGCTGGAAGGCGAAGCCCGGGTGGGACAGGAGCGGGGCGATGTTCTCGGGGTCGCCCGTCGAGAAGTCGTCGAGGCACACCACCGAGTCGCCGCGCCGCAGAAGCGCTTCGCACAGATGCGACCCAAGGAAACCACCGCCACCGGTGACGGCAACGCGCATGTGTTTCTCCAGGAATGAGAAGCGGAAAGGGCCTCACACCGGGTTGGCGTGAACGGCCGGAATGCCGATCGGAAGAGCCGACAAAAGCGAAACTCCCGGAAAACTCGGCAAAATCGTATGTCCGTACATGTCTGTTTTCGTGGAGGCAATTCCGGAGACTGCGCCGTTCGGCCGATCTTGGAGGTCGCCGCCCGCCGCTCTTTCCTCGCTACCAGGCCCTCTGCCGTGCGCGGCCCGGCGGGCCCCTGTCACACGCATGTGTGAGCGCGGACCCGCGCGCCCGGAGAGTCGGCCCTGATCGCCCGCGTGCGCCGGCCGTGTTCGCCCGCGTGCGCCGGAACACCCGCGAGCGGGGGACGACTGCGCCGGACCGCTCTTCGGCCGGTGGTGCGAGCGGCGTCGGGGCGGCCCGGCGGGGGACGGGCGGTGGCGGGCGAGGCGCGGTGGGGGGCGAGGCGCGGTGGGGGGCGAGGCGCGGTGGGACGTCAGGGGCGGGCGAGGGGGACGTGGCGCGGTGGAGGGGCAGGGGCGGGGGCAGGGCGCGGGAGGAGGGTGTGGGGGCGCTTGGGGCGGTGGGGAGTCAGGGGCCGGTAAGGGGGCGTGGGGGCATGCCGGAGCGGGCCCGCCCGGCTCGGGGGGCGGGCCCGCTCCGGGCGGGTGGCTCAGGCCTCGTCGCCGAGTCCGCGATTTGGCGCGCTCATGTCCCCCGTGGCGGGTGTGCCCTCGGCGAGCCCGTAGCGCAGGTAGACGGTGCCCTTCGCGCTGGCGACCGGGGGTTCGAGGAGCGTGAGGTTGGTGGGCACCGTGCCGTCCTCGAACAGCTTCTTGCCGACACCGAGCACGATCGGGTGCACCCAGAGGTCGATGCGGTCGAAGAGCTTCTCCCGCAGGAGGCTCTGGACCAGGTTCAGACTCCCGACGACCTTCACGTTCTCGTGCCGGTCCCGGATCTCGCGCACCGCCCCGGCCAGGTCCGGGCCGAGCTGCGTGGACCCGGCCCACGAGAGGTCGGGCCGGCCGCGCGAGGCCACGTACTTGGGGACGCTGTTGAAGAGGTCGGCGATGTCGCCGTCCTCGCCGCCCTTCTGGTGCGGCCAGTAGGCGGCGAAGATGTCGTACGTGCGCCGGCCGAGGAGGAGGGCGTCCGTGCCCTCGTACGCGGCGTCGATCTGCGCCCCGGCGACCTCGTCCAGCAGCGGCGCCTGCCAGCCGCCGAACGGGAACCCCGACGGGTCCTCCTCGGGCCCGCCGGGCGCCTGCCCGACGAGATCGAGGGTCGTGAACATCTCGATGTGGATGAGGCCCATGACGTACTCCCGACGCGTTGGTTGTCTCCGTCAAGAGGTAGACCCGCCGGGGACGCCGGACTCATCGCCACGCCGGTGCCGGGCTTCGCCCGGTCGGGCGGAACACCCGTGAGGCCCCCGCCGGCGAACGGCGAGGGGGCCTCACGGGCTCGGAGCGCCTCAGTGCCAGTTGCCGATCCTGACGTCGCGCGGCGCGGGTTCGCCCTTGCCGGTCTCGACCAGCCGCTTGAGGCTCATCAGGAAGATCGCCCACTTGGTGCTGCAGTGGTACATGAACTCCACCGGCTCCTTCCAGCCCTCGTGCCGGAACAGGACGATCGTGAAGCCGTCCTCCTCCTTGAGGTCGAAGCGGACCCGGGTGCCGATCCACTCCTCCGGGCCGTCCACGACCTCCCAGACCACCCGCTCGTCGGGCCGGGCCTCCAGGACCTTCATGTCGAAGCCGCCGGCCTCGAACCGGAAGCGGATCACTCCGCCGATCCCGGTGTCGCCCTCGGTGTTCTCGGTCCACCAGTCCGCCAGCCCTTCGACCGTGGTCAGGGCCGCGTAGACGGCGTCGGGGGCCGACAGGACTCCGATCCTGTGCAGGATGTCCATCATCTCGCCACCTCTTTCTCGGATGGGCGCCCGCGTGCGGGCGTGGTTGTCCTCCGCTCGTCGGGACGGGGAGGCGCGTGGTTCGGGATCAGCTCTCCCGGCTGCGCTGGATCGCCTCGGCGATGCGCTTGATGCGCTGGAGCCGGGCGTCCCAGGCGGCCCCGACCGCTGCCAGTTGCGCCACGGCGCGGGCGAGTTGGGCTTCGTCCACCTCGTAGCGGCGCTCGCGTCCGGACGGCGTCACCTGGACCAGGCCGACCCGGTGCAGTACGCCGAGGTGCTTGGCGACCGCCTGCCGGGTGATGGGCAGCTGCTCGCTCAGGGTGGTCGCCGTCCCGCCGCCGGCCAGCAGCAGGTCGAGCATCCGCCGCCGGGTCGGGTCGCCGACCGCGGTCCAGAGCTCGTCGTCGACGGTGGCGCTCACGGCTTCGACACCACCCGCGCGACGTAGGCGACGAGGCGCGGCAGGAAGTGGTCCCAGCCGGTCACGTGCTCGCGGTACTGCTCTTCCAGCACGGCGGCCTCCCAGCCCTTCTCCCGGAACCCCGTCTCGGTGAAGCGCACCAGCGTGCCCTCGCCCGCCGGGATCAGGTCGAAGGTCACCAGAAGCGAGTTGGCCGGCGTCGCGGCCTCGCCCTGGTCGTGGACCCACCGGAAGGAGAAGCGCCGGGGCGGGTCCGCCTCGACCACGGTGAGCGGGACGACCGTCGCCTCCGCCGAGGTGCCGTGGCCGAACGTGATGGCTCCTGAGGCACCGGGCACCGGCTTGAACTCCGCTTCGTCCGGCCACCACTCCCGCAGATGCTCGGGCCGGCTGATGACCTCGTAGACCACCTCGGGTCCCGCGTCGATGTGGATCTCCCGCTCGATGCTGCCGCGCTCCGTGCCGCTCGCCATGTCGCTCTCCCGGTCTCTCGCAACCTTTGGTTGCATATAACGGTAAGACTGTCCGCCGGGATGCGCAACCTTTCGTTGCTCATGGGGGTGGCGCGCCGCTCGTACGGACTCCGCGCAGACGATCACGAAGGGATGAATCCGCGGCGACGCGGCCCCGGCGCGCGTGGCCGCCCGGCACGCTTCCGATGTGCGCAAAGCAGGAGATACGGGCGTTCCCCGGCAGCGGGCCGCCATGCCGGAACGCCCCCGGCCCCCCGCCCGGCGGCCCCCCGTCCTTCGTGGGCGTCCGGGCGACCGGCATCGTCCGGGCGACCGGCCCGGCAGCGTCGAGGCCCGCTTCCGGTACTGGTTCGACAGCACCCTGGCCCGCGGCACGTACGCCCTCGTCGGCTGGCTCGCCCTCGCCTGCCTGGCGGTGGTGATCCCCGTCAGCGCGGCCCTCGTCTGGACCGACCGGCGGGCTCCGCTCACCATGGGGTCGAAGATCGCCGCGGTGTGGCGCAGCACCGGCCAGACCATGCGGCTCGGCGGCGAGGTGGGGCCGCCGCTGCGGGTCGTGCTGTCGGTCCTCCTCGCCCTGGTCGCCCTCTTCTACGTGTCCACCCTGGTCAGTCTCATCACCGCGGGCATCACCGACCGGCTGATCGCCCTGCGCCGTGGCCACTCCACCGTCCTGGAGACCGGGCACACGGTGGTCCTCGGCTGGTCCGAGCAGTTGCCGACGGTCGTCTCCGAGCTGGTCGCCGCGAACGCCGTCCGGCGCTCGGGAGTCGTGGTGGTCCTCGCGGACCGCGATCCCGCCGAGATGGAGGAGGACTTACGGGCCGACGTCGGCGACACCGGCCGCACGCGCGTGGTCCTCCGCAGCGGCCGCCCCACCGACCCCGCCACGCTGGCCCGGGTCAGCCCGGCCACCGCCGCCGCGGTCGTGGTCCTGCCGCGCGACGCCCCCGACGAGGACGCCGAGGTGGTGAAGACCCTGCTCTCGCTGCGCGCGGTCGTCGGCGAGGGCCGCGAGGTACCGGTCGTGGCGGCCGTGCGCGACGACCGCTACCTCGCGGCGGCCCGCCTCGCGGGCGGCCCCGGGGCCACCGTCCTGGAGATCGACGACGTCTCCGCCCGCCTGCTCGTGCAGTGCGCCCGCCACCCCGGCCTCTCCCTCGTCCACCAGGAACTCCTGGACTACGCGGGCGACGAGTTCTCCACCGTGCGGGACCCGGCACTGACCGGCCGGACCTTCAGGGAGGCGGCCGCGGCCTGCCCCGTATCCACCGCCGTCGGCGTCTCGCACGCGAACGGCGACCTCGCCCTCGGCCCGCCCGGCGGACTGCGGCTGGCCGACGGCGACCACCTGGTCGTCATCGCCCGCGACACCGGATCGACGCGCGTGGAGCAGGTCGCCCATCCCTACGACCCCACGGCACTCGTCGACGCACCCCCGTCACGGGCAGGGGGGCCGGAGCGCCTGCTGCTGCTCGGCTGGAACCGCAGGGCCGGCCGGATCGTGGAGCAGCTCGCCCGGTCGGCGCCGCCGGGCTCCGCCCTCGACGTGGTGGCGGAACGCAAGGCCGCCACGGTGGCGGGGTTGCGTGCCGCCGACCGGGCGGCGGGCGACGGCCTCACGGTCGTCCACCGGCCGGGCGACCCCACATCGCGCGAGAGCGTCGAGGCGCTCGACCTGGCCGGCTACTACGGGGTGATCGTCCTCGGCCCCGACCGCCGGCCCGGGCAGGACGACCCGGACGACCGTGCCCTGGTCACTCTGCTCCACCTCAGGGCCCGGGAGCGGGCGACCGGTGTGCGGGTGCCCGTGATCACGGAGATGGTCGACGACCGCAACCGGCTCATCGCCCCGGTCGCTCCGGGCGCCGACTTCGTCGTGAGCGGCAAGGTGATCGGCCTGCTCATGACGCAGATCTCGCAGAACCCCCGACTCGCGGCCGTCTTCGAGGAGTTGTTCAGCCCCGACGGCCACACGATCCGCCTCTGCCCGGCCGCCGACTTCGTCCGGCCGGGGCGCCGGGCGTCGTTCGCCACGCTGTCCGAGGCTGCCTCGCGCCGCGGCGGGTGCGCGATCGGGTACCGCTCCGCCCTGCGGGCGGGGGAGCCCCCGCACTACGGCGTACGGATCAACCCGCCGAAGGCGTACACCAGGACGTGGAGCGAGGCCGACGAGGTGATCGTCATCGCCCCCGGTGCCGCCCCGGTTCCCCCGGCCGCGCGGCGGGCCGCGGCGCGGACCGACACGGTCTGATCAGAGCCGGGCGACGACGAGCGCGATGTCGTCCCGGCCACCGCCGGCGACGTCGAGGCGCTCCAGGATCGTGTCGGCGAAGTCCTCGGTGTCGAGGCGGTCGCACTCGACGATCACGTCGGTCAGCCGGCGCAGTCCGGTGTCGATGTCTTCGCCCCGGCGCTCGATGAGCCCGTCCGTGTACAGGACGAGGGTGTCGCCGGGGCGGTAGGAGAGGCTGGCCTGGGGACGGGGCACGTGCTGAGGGCGGGCGCCCAGCGGCGGGTCGGTGGCCCCGTCGAGCAGCAGGCAGCCGTGGCCCGGGTGCACCAGGACGGGCGGGGGATGGCCGGCGATGCTGTACGTGATCAGGAGGCTGCGGCTGTCGACGAGCGTCTGGGCCGCGGTGGTGCCGAGGGCGCCCTCCACGGAGCGGGCGTACAGGCCGAGGACCTCCAGGGCCTGGGCGGGCCGTTCCAGGGCGCGGACGGCCGCGGACAGGGCGCTGCGGAGCATCCCCATGACGGCCGCGGCCTGCAGGCCGTGCCCGATGACGTCACCGACGGCGAGGGCGAGGCAGTCGGGCGAGATGTCGACGACGTCGTACCAGTCGCCGCACACGTTCAGGGAGCCGGTGGCGGGCAGGTAGCGCACGGCCACGTCGTGGGCGTGGTGGGCGAGGTCGGGAGCGTGGAGCATCGCTTCCTGCAGGGTGACGGCGACCTCGCGCTCACGGGTGTGCGCCTGGCGCAGTTCCTCGTTCAGCCGCTGCAGCTCGCGGGCCCGTACGTACAGCTCGGCCTCCAGTGCCTCCGTCTCCTTCAGGTGCCGGTTCACCGGCGGGCCCGAGGGGGCGGTGGCCTGGTGGGCCTTGACGAACGCGGTGAGGTCCTCGACCCGGTGGATGATGTAGAGCACCTGCCCGTCCGGATCCAGGACGGGGGTGTTCACCGGCGACCACCAGCGCTCCTCGAAGACGCCAGGCTGCCCCATGACCGGGATGTCGTACTTCTGCAGGGCCATGGTGTCCTGCTTGCGGCTGGTCAGGACCCGGCGCAGGGAGGCGTTGAGGTTCTGCACGCCGTCGGCGCCGGGGTCCGCGGGGTTGTCCGGGAAGGCGCTGAAGACGTGCCGGCCGAGCAGGTCCTCCCGGGTGCGTCCGGTGGCGTCCAGGTAGGCCCGGTTCACGTCGATGATCACCAGATCCGGCCCCAGCACCAGGTAGGGGCTCGGCGTGGCGATGAAGAGCGCCTCGTGATCGATCCGCGATGCCACCGCAGGCACCCCTTTCTGCCCCCGGCTGCTCCACTCCCCAACCTACGGGCCTTCGTGCGGCCGCACCCGTCGGGCGGGGCTGAAGGGGACGGCGGCTCCGGCGGTGGCGGTCCGGCGGTCCGGGGGGTGGCGGTCCGGGGGTGCAGGTCGGGGGGTGGCGGTCCGGCGCGGGCCGCGTGGCGGTCCCGCCGTAGGGGGCAGCGGTGATGGGCGGCGGTGGCGGTCCGTCGGTGCTGGCCGGCGGTGGCGGTCCGGCGTTCCGGGGGCGGCGGGCCGGCGGGGGCGGCGTGGCGGTCCCGCCGTACGGGGCAGTGGGCGGCGGTGGCGGTACGGCCCGCGGTCGCGGGGCGGGTAGCCGGAGGGCGGCCGATTCCGTCTTTCCCTCCGCTTCCACCTATGCTGGGCGCGTGGGTGAAGGGCATACGGAGAAGGCCGGGGCTGCGGACGAAAGCGGCGTCGAGCTGCAGAAGTTCGGGGTGGCCCTGCGTCGGACGATCGGGGAGATGAACCGGCTCGTCCACGGCTTCGCCGTCACCCAGGGACTGCACCCCACGGACATCCACGCCCTCTCCTTCGTGCTAGACAACCCCGACACGGCCACTCCGGGACTCGTCAGGGAGCACCTCGGCCTGACCTCGGGCGCCGTGACGGCCTGCCTCGACCGGCTGGAGAAGGCCGGTCACATCCGGCGCAGCCGCGCGGAGGGCGACCGGCGGGTGGTACGCATCCATTACGTCCCGGGCGCCAAGTCGGTGGCCCGGGCCTACTTCATGCCCCTCGCCCAGGCGGCGGACCGGGCGCGCGGCCGGTTCACGGAGGACGAACTCGCGGTCGTCCTGCGGTACTTCGACGCGCTGAACGACGAACTCGGCGAGCTGCGCGTCCCCCGCCGCTGAGCGGCCGCCGGCCACCACCTTCCTTTTTCCCGCCGACTGCATCCGCGGCGTACCGGCGTGCGGAAGGCAGGGTGGTCGACGGGAGCGCCGGCACCCCTCCGACCCCGGAGGCTCGAGCTCCCGGAGCTTCGTGCTTCAATTTATCTCGATCGTTGAGATTGTTTACTGTCGAGAGATGCCCGGGGAGTTTCCATGTCCGCACCTCTGCGGTGGGCGAGCAGACTGCTGCCGCTGCTGATGCTCGTCGTCTGGCTGGCCGTCGGCGGCGGGCTCGGCCCCTACGCCGGCAAGCTCGGCGAGGTGGCGACCAACGACCAGGCCGCCTTCCTGCCCCGCAGCGCGGAGTCGACCCGGGTCCTGCGCGCCCAGGAGGCGTTCCGCCAGGAAGAGACCCTTCCCGCCCTGGTCGTCTGGACCGCGGAGGCCGGCGGCCGCCTCGACCCGTCGGCGCAGGCCGCCGCCACCCGGGCCCTGTCGACCCTCCAAGGCGTGGAGGGCGTGGTCGGCGCCCCCTCCCCGGCCTTCCCCTCCCAGGACGGCGAGGCCCTGCGGGGCATCGTCCAGCTCCGTCCCGACCTCGGCGACGCGCTGCCCGCGACACTGGAGCGGGTCGACGCGGCGGCGTCCGCCGTGCCGGGAACCGTGGCGTGGCTGGGCGGCCCCGCCGCCACGCAGGCGGACCTCAAGGACGCCTTCGCCGGCATCGACGGACTGCTCCTCGTCGTCGCCCTCGTGACCGTCCTGGTGATCCTGCTCCTGGTGTACCGGAGCGTCCTGCTCCCGCTGCTGATCATCGTCGGTGCGGTGTTCGCCCTGGGCCTGGCCTGTGCCGTCGTGTACGTGCTGGCCGACCACGACATCGTGCGCGTCGACGGGCAGGTCCAGGGCATCCTCTCCATCCTCGTCATCGGCGCCGCCACGGATTACGCCCTGCTGCTCGCCGCCCGCTACCGGGAGGAGCTCGGCGCGCGCGACGGGGACCGGTTCCCGGCCATGCGCGCCGCTCTGCGGCAGTCCTTCGGACCGATCGTGGCGAGCGCCGCCACCGTCGCGCTCGGGCTGCTCGCCCTCCTCCTCAGCGACCTCACCAACAACCGCGCCCTCGGCCCCGTCGGCGCCATCGGCATCGCCTGCGCCGTCATCAGCGCACTGACGTTCCTGCCCGCCGCCCTGGTCCTGCTCGGCCGGGCCGCCTACTGGCCGGCCCGCCCCAAGGCGACCACCGGAGACGCCGCCCACCCCGTCTGGCGCAAGGTCGCGGCCCTCGTCGACCGCGCGCCGCGCAAGGTGTGGGCCGGCTCGCTCGCCGCGCTGCTGGCCTGCGCCGCCTTCTCCGTCACGCTCGACTCGAAGGGTGTCCCGCTCGACGAGATCTTCGTCAAGGACGCCCCCTCCGTCGCCGCCCAGGCGCGCCTTGGCGAGCACTTCCCCGGCGGCGCGGGCAACCCCGCCGTCGTCATCGCCGACGCCGCCCCCGCCGAGACGGTGCGCACCACCGCCGAGGGCGTCGACGGAGTCGACTCCGCGACCCTCTTCGCCGCGCCCGGCACCGCACAGCCGCTCGTCGCGGACGGGCGGGTCCGGATCGACGTCACCCTCACGGACGCCGCCGACTCCGACGCCGCCAAGGACACCGTCGCCCGGCTGCGCACCGCCCTCCACGCCGTACCGGACGCCGATGCCGTGGTCGGCGGCTACACCGCCCAGCAGTACGACACGCAGCTCACCGCCGAACGGGACCGGATGCTCATCGTCCCGGTCGTGCTCGTGATCATCCTGGTGATCCTGGTCGGCCTGCTGCGCTCCCTGCTGCTGCCCGTGCTCCTGGTGGCGACGGTCGGGCTGAACTTCCTGGCCACCCTGGGTGTCTCCGCCCTCGTGTTCGAGCACGTCTTCGGATTCACCGGCACCGACTCGTCCGTCCCCCTGTACGGCTTCGTCTTCCTGGTCGCCCTCGGCGTCGACTACAACATCTTCCTGATGTCCCGGGTGCGCGAGGAGACGGCGCTGCACGGCACGCGCGAGGGTGTCCGCCGGGGGCTGGTCGCCACGGGCGGGGTCATCACCTCGGCCGGTGTCGTCCTCGCCGCCACCTTCGCCGCGCTCGGCGTCATCCCGCTCGCGTTCCTGGTCCAGATCGCCTTCATCGTGGCCTTCGGCGTCCTGCTCGACACCCTCGTGGTCCGGTCGCTCCTGGTCCCGGCCCTCGTCCGGGACATCGGTCCCGTGGTCTGGTGGCCGGGCTCGCTGCGGCACCGCTGAGGCGCACGCCGGTCGGCCGACGTGCGGGCGTGCGCGCGAGGTCCTGCCGCGGACCGGCCGCGGCAGGACCTCGGCGCCGTCGTCAGGACCGCGGCGCGGGCCGTTCCGGCGCGAGCGAGTTGCCCGCGGGGATACGGCCGCAGTCGGACGGGGCCGGCCGGTCGGCGAAGCGCCCGTCGAGCCACTCGAGCGCGGCGGGCGCCCAGACCAGCGGGGCGCCGAAGTGGCTGAGCAGGTCGTACTGGCGGTACGAGATGGCCGTGTTGCCGGTGGCGCAGTACTGCCGGGCGAGCGTCCGCACATCACCGGCGACCATGACGCCGTCACCCGTGCCGATGCCCGGCGGGTTGCCGAAGGTCCCTTCCAGGACGCCCGCGTTGCCCTGGGCGATGAAGCCGGGGGCGGTCGGGGTGGCGGCCGAGCCGAGGTTCACCCGGTTGACCGCCTCGACGAACTCGGGCACGGAGTTCGGGTCCGCGTACTCGGCCTTCGCCATCTTCTTCCACGTCAGGCCGGGGTAGTGGCCGAGCGCGTCGGTGATGGAGCCGTGTTCGAGCTCCGCGTACACCTTCAGGCCGTAGCTGTTGAGGTACTGCTTGAGATCGATGTCGTAGGAGCGGGCCACGCCGATGACCGCCATGGGGATGACGCCGGACCACGTGAGCGAACCGTCCACGTACTTCAGGTTGTGCGCCGGGGCCACGAGCAGACCGCCCTCGGCGAAGCCGACCAGCCTGCGGTCGACGTCGGGTGCGTAGCCGGGCGCGAGGGCCGCGGCCCAGCCGGTCGCGATGGCGCCGCCCGAATACCCCATGAGCCCGAACCGGGTGGCGGAGTCCAGTCCCGTCTCCGGGGACCTCGTCGCGGCACGGATCGAGTCCAGGGTGTTCGTCGCGTACTCGGGTCCGGCGGCGAAGTCGGCACGCTGCCCCTCGGTGTCCGGGATGACGACGTCGTAACCCTTCGCCAGCAGCGGTGCCACCAGGGCCACTTCCACGTGGGGGATCAGGCCGCCCAGGCTGACGTCGCCGGCGACGGCCCGGGACGGACCGTCCTCGGGGTCGAGGGAGTCGTAGAACGACTGGTAGGACACCGCCCGGGTGCCGTCGCCCGTGGGGCTGCGCACCACCGTGGTCACGTTGGCGGACGGGCGGCCCAGGGCGTCGGTGCTGCGGTAGAGCAGCTGGACCGCCTTCACCGGGGTGGGGATCCCGAGCAGGTGGTACGGGAGCGTCCGGGTCTTCAGGACCGTGCCCGGGGCGTACGAGGCCAGGGGTTCGGCGCCGTCGTAGCGGTAGAAGGGGTCGCCGGCCGCGCCCGTCGCCTCGTACGTCGTGGCCTCGGCAGCGGCGGCGGAGGCCGCCGGTGCGGCGGTCATGGCCGCCGCGGTGGCGACGGCTACGGCGATCATGCGAACGGCCGTCCTGGACATGGCTTTCCTCGATTCGTGGCGGGGGGTGAGCGGACATGCGCGGGCCCCTCGCACCCGTGTCTCCGGCCGGAGCGGGGGGCGCGGGGGCCCGGCGGACGGCGCGGCCGCGAACCGTCCCCGGCTGGTGGTCCACCGACCGGACGTGTTACCAACCGGTAGGGGACTTCCGCCGACCATCATCGCGGCCGTGCGGGACCGCGTCCCCGGAGCGGACGACAGAGATTCGCGAGGTGGATTGTGACCGTGTCCAACGGGGTGGAGGGCGGCGCGGGGTGCCGGGCGCCGCAGATCGGCGGCGTACCCGTCAGCCAACGTCTGCTGGCGGCCACGGCGGACATGGAGTCCGCCGTCATGGCGCGCCTCGTGGAACAGCTGCCCGTCTACGGGACGCTGCCCTCGGAACAGTTGCGCGGGGAGATCACCAAGCAGGTGGAGCGCGGCATCCGCGCCTTCGCCGAGGTGCTGCGCACGGGCGAGCTGCCGGGGGACGCCGAACAGGCCGCCATGCGCGAGTCGGCCGCCCGGCGGGCCGACGAGGGCGTACCCCTGGAGGCGGTCGTCGGCGCCTACCACCTCGGCGCCGAGGAGTGCGCCGCCCATGTCCTCGCGGCCGCCCGACCGGGCGACCTGGCCGACGTGTTGCTGATCCAGCGACGCCTGCTGGGCTACCTGCGGCTGGTGAGCAGCTCGGTGGCCGCCGGGTACGTGCAGGAGCGCCAGGCGGCACTCGGCGACGAGCAGGTCGCCCTGCAGTCGCTGCTCTCCCGGCTACTGGAGGGCGGCAGCCCGCGGGCCGCGGCCGACCGCGCCGGCATCCGGCTGCCGCCCAGCTACCTGGTGCTGAGCATCCGCATGGAGCCGCACCCGGACGAGCTGCTGCCCGGCGTGCACCGGCCCGTCGTGGTGCGCCGCAAACTCCGCCGTTTCCGCAACGAGTTGCAGCGGCACAGCACCGGCGTCCCGCTGTCCGTGCTCTCCGCCGACGGCGGTCTGGTCCTGATGCCGCACGAGGCGCCGGCCGCCGACTTCGGCGCGGCGGACCGGGACCGGCTCGCCCGACTCGTCGCACAGCTCGGGCGGTTGTGCGGCGCCGAGCTGCTCGTGGCGGCGGCCGTCGCCGCACCGGAGGGCGTGGCCCGAGCGGCCCGACTGGCCGGCGAGGTGCGCGAGGTGGCCGAGGGAGCGGGGCGGGGGCCCGGACTGTATCTGCTCGACGACCTGCTCCTGGAGTACCAGCTCAGCAGACCGAGCCCGGCCAGGGACGGGCTGGCGGCGCTGCTGGACCCACTGGACGCGCGTCCCGAACTGCTGGACACGCTGCGCACGTTCCTCGCGTGCGGACTCGACCGGCGCCGGGCCGCCGCCCGGCTGCAGGTCCACCCGAACACGGTGGACTACCGCCTGCGCAAGGCGACGGACCTCACGGGCCTCGATCCGGCCCCGGGAGCCGACCTGCTCACGTTGCACGCCGCGCTCGCCGCCCATGACGCCCCGCGGAGGAGCCGGCCCGGAGCCGGACCCTCCCACCCGGGCCGGCCGGGCTGACGCACCGTGACCGGCGACGTCGTCGCCGCAGACAGGCGGCCCGCCGCCGCGTCCGCCCTGTCGGGCGGCCGGCCGCCTCCCGTGGCGGGTTCAGTCGCGGCTCGGGGTGAGGACCACGAAGTCGGCATTCGACGGGTCCAGGCACACGGCGAGACGGCCGACCCCTTCCGCGTCCTCCGGCCCCATCTGCACGCTGCCGCCGTTCGCGGTCACCCGGCCGACCGCGGCGTCGCAGTCGTCGACATGGAACACCGGGTGCCAGTACGCGTGTCCCCGCGCCAGGGTGAGGTTCTCCGCGGGCATCTGCATGAGCCCGCCGTGCATACGTTCCCCGGGCTGTCCGGCCGGGGTGACGAGGGAGTACGTGCCCCCGCCGCCCGGCAGCTCCATGTCGCTGAACCACCAGCCGAGGACACCGCCGTAGAACCGCTTGGCCGCCGCGACGTCGGGCGTGTACAGCTCCGTCCAGAACAGCGAACCGGGCTCGTCCACCCGTTCCGCGCCCTTCACGGTGCCCGGCTGCCACACGGCGAACTGTCCCCCCAGGGGGTCGCTGTACTGGGCCATCCGACCCGCCTCGCCGTAGTCCTTCGGCGCCACCCGGACCGTGCCGCCGGCGCGCTCGACGGCCCGTGTCGTGGCATCGGCGTCGGGGACGCTGTAGTAGACCATCCAGGCGGAGCGGGCGCCCTCCTCGGTGAGGGGGCCGAGACCGGCGACGACCTTGCCGTCCTTCCGGAACATCCCGCCTTCCGCGGCCTTCCCGTCGCCCGAGGATTCGTACGCCCAGCCGAGGACGCCGGCGTAGAACGCCGCGGCGGCCCGGACGTCGGGGGCGCCGAGGTCGAGCCAGCAGGGAGAGCCGGGGACGAAGTCCGTGGTGATCATGTCGCATTCCCTTTCACGGGTCCGGTGCGCCTTCAGCCTTGCACCGCGGGCCGCCCCTCGCCCGGCGACCGTTCCGTGGGCGTGGGCGGGGGCGGAGCGGACGGGGGACCGGATCGCGCCATGTGCGACGGGGGCCCGCACTCACCTTCCGGGTTCCGGGGGAGGGGCCCTATGCTCCTGCGTCGGACATCGGGTTACCGCCGGTAAAGGGGTTGGGGCATGGACCGTACGGGCAGCTCACGGCGCACCTTCGTGGCGGGCGCGGCCGCCGCGACCGGAGCGGTCGCCGTCGGGACGGTCGCCCTCGGCGCCGTACCGGCCGTCGCCGCGGAGCCGGCCGGGGAGTCGGCCTCGGCGCCGTCCGTGGCGGTGCTCGGCGGTGGGGTCGCCGGCCTGACCGCCGCCCACGAACTGGCCGAACGCGGCTTCCGCGTCACCGTCTACGAGCGCCGGGCCCTGGGCGGCAAGGCCCGCTCCATGGACGTACCGGACAGCGCGCGCGGCAGCCGGCGCCCGCTCCCCGCCGAGCACGGCTTCCGGTTCATCCCCGGCATCTACCACAACCTCCCCGACACGATGCGGCGCATCCCCTTCCCCGGGAACGCCAACGGCGTCTGGGACAACCTCGTCGCCCCCGCCGAGATGTCGTTCGCCCGCACCGGCCGCGAGGACCTGCGCATCCCGCTCCCGTGGCCCGGTCACCGGCCCGCCGAACTCACCCTCGACGAGATCCGCCGCGCGCTGACCGCCCTCCTCGACACCGCCCGCTCCATCCCGCTCCACGAGGCCGCGTACTTCGTCGACCGCTTCCTCGTCTTCCTCACCAGCTGCGACGAGCGCCGCGACGACACATGGGAGCGGACGCCCTGGTGGGAGTTCCTGCGGGCCGACCGGATGAGCTACGACTACCAGCGCATCCTGGCCGTCGGGCTGACCCGCAACATCGTCGCCACCAAGGCCGAGGAGGCCAGCACCCGTACCGTCGCCACCCTCCTGGAGGCCTTCGCCTTCAACGCCCTGGGGCGTGGCGCCGACGGGCCCCTCGACCGGATCCTGAACCTGCCCACCAACGAGGCCTGGATCGACCCCTGGGCAGCTCATCTGACCGGCCTCGGTGTGGAGTTCCGGATCGGCTGGACCGTGCGGGAGCTCGCCTACGACTCCGCATCGGGGCGGATCGGCGCGGTCGTCGCCGAGGATCCGCAAGGGGTCCGCCGCACGGTGACCGCCGACCACTACGTCTCCGCGATGCCGGTCGAGCACGCCCGGCGGACCTGGGGTGCGGCGCTCCGGGCGGCGGACCCGCAGCTGGCACGGTGCGACCGGCTGGAGACGGACTGGATGACCGGCATCCAGTTCTACCTCACCGAACACGCGCCGCTGCTCGCCGGCCACGCCAACTGCATCGACTCCCCCTGGTCCCTGACGGCGATCCAGCAGGCGCGCCACTGGCCGTCCCGCGACTTCTCCGCCGACTACGGCGACGGAGCCGCCGTCGACTGCCTCTCCGTGGACATCTCGGAATGGGACCGGCCCGGCATCCTCTACGGCAAGACGGCCAAGCAGTGCACCCGCACCGAGGTCGCCCGGGAGGTGTGGGCGCAGCTGAAGGCCGCGTTCAACGACACGGGCCGCACGGTCCTGAAGGACAGCGCGCTGCACTCCTGGTTCCTCGACCCGGGCGTCGACGGCCTCGGCACCCCGAACCCCACCAACGAGGACCAGCTCCTCGTGCACCCGGTCGGCACGTTCCACAACCGCCCGAAGGCCGCCACCAGGATCCCCAACCTCTTCCTGGCCGGCGACTACGTCGCCGTCGACATCGACCTGGCCACGATGGAGGGCGCCAACGCCTCCGCCCGCCAGGCCGTCAACGCCCTCCTCGACCGAACGGACTCGCCCGCAGCGCGCTGCACCGTACAGCCCCTCTTCCGCGCCCCGGAACTGGAGGGCCTCAAACGCCACGACCGCCTGCGCTACCGCCTGGGCCTGCGCAACGCGCTCGACGTGGGCTGAGGGGGGCCACCACCGCGAGGCGGCCGCCGGCCACGTCACGTGACTGACACCGGGCGCGGGGGCCGGGCCGCGGGAAAGGGGTGAGCCCCCGGCGCCTCGCGGCGCCGGGGGCTCACCCTGCGGAAACGGTCGGACCGTCCTGGATCCTCCGGGATCACCCGAAGGACTTGATGGCCGCCCAGTTGGACGACAGGACTGTCTTGGCAGCCGCATTCGTGTTGGTGGCGGACGGGTAGTAGACCTTCATCGTCCCGTCGCTGCCGTAGCGGACCCAGAGGTCGGGGATCTTGTCGCCGTTGACGTCCGGGATGCCGATGACCGCCGTGATGTTGGTGGTCGTCCAGTTGCTGCCGTACGACGTGTCCACGCCCTCACGGGAGTTCGCGGCGACCTTGATGGAGTTCAGGTCGACACTGCCGGCGACCGGGCCCGGCTTGCCGTGGCGGATGTAGATGGTGCCGGAGTCCAGGCTCCGCCACAGCAGGTCGGGGGCGCCGTCCAGGTCGATGTCCGCGATGTTGACGATGTCGCGGGGGCCCCAGGCGGTGCCCTCCATGAGCGTGGCGGTCTGGAAGCTGGCCCCGGTGTAGCCGGAGAGGATCCAGAACTGGGTGCCGGTGGTGACGGCGACGTCGGTGAGCTTGTCACCGGTGATGTCGCCGACGGCCTTCATCTCGGTCCACGTCGACGGTGCCGGGGCGTTGGAGGGAAGGCGGACCTTCAGGCGGTCGTCGACGTTGAAGGTGCCGTAGCCGTCGCCCGGGTAGAGGTAGAACGTGCCGTCGGGGTCGACCGCGAACAGGTCGGTCGTGCCGTCGCCGGGGTAGACGTCCTGGTAGTGGGAGATCAGCGCGGCCTTGGTGCCGTTCCACCACGGGGTCTTCGGCGCGAGGACCGCCTTGCCGTCGGCGCCCTTGGTGTAGGAGCCGATCAGGCCGCCGTAGAGTTCTCCGCCCGGGCTGCCCGGGTAGGAGAACAGGTTGCCGTTGGCATCGATGATCATCAGGTCGGCGATCCCGTCGCCGCCGACGTCACCGGGGCCGTCCGCGGAGTCGCGGGGCGGGATGTAGGTGGCGTAGTCGGTGCGGGCGCTGACGTTTCCGGCGGCGTCCAGGGCGAACAGGTGCATCCAGTTCGGGCCGGCGTGCGGCGGCTTGAGACCCGTGAGGGTCAGGGCGCCGTTGACCGCGGCGACGTCCGTGTAGGACATGCCCTCCCAGCCCCAGCGGAACTTCGCGGCCCCGGGCGAGGTGATGGAGAGGTTGCCGGTTTCGCCGAACTTCACGCTCGCCCAGGTGGCGCCGTCGGAGGTGGCGCGCTTGAACGGGGTGGTGTCCTCGTCGACGGTGGGCGGCGGCGGGGCCGAACCGTCGACGGTGAGGGCACAGTTCTCCGCGGTGTTGGCCGGGAAGTAGGAGGAGACGGCGCCGACGGCGTCCTCGGCACGTACGGCCCAGTAATAGGTGGCCTTGTCCTCGAGGGTGGTCGACGCGATCGTCGTCGAGGCCCACCCGGAGGAGAGGTTGGTCACCAGGGTGCCGGCCGGGACGGTCGTGCCGGCCTTCCAGAACTTGAAGCGCAGGCCCTTGAGGTTCCCGTCGCCGTCCGAGGCGTAGGCCTTGAGGACGATGTTGGTCTTGCCGACCGTGACACCGGCGCCCGGGCCGAGCACACAGGCGCCACCCGGGGTGGAGGTGCCGCTGGTGGGCTCGTTCGGCGGACGGTTGTAGTCCACCTCCAGCGTGGCGGAGGTGGCGCGGAACTTGCGCCAGGTCTGCGTGTCCGACTCGCTGGTCGCACGCATGCCGAAGGTGATGTTGGACCAGCCGCCGGTGGCGGCCTGCTGCGCGGCGGAGACGACGGCGGAGTTGTTGAACGTCTCGTAGTCGTCCGGGCAGGAGGTCGAGGACCAGCCGTGCGCGAAGGACTTCGACTGCAGGTGCGTGGTCCAGGACGGCTGCGCGTTCCACGTCGTACCGGTGGAGATGCCGCCGGTCAGGTAGAACTTGAACTCACGTGTGGTGCAGGACCAGGAGTGGTTGTTCAGGACCTTGAAGGCCGCCGAGGTGACGGTGGCGCCCTTCATCTTGGGGTCGAAGTTCATGCGCCAGAACGAACGGCCTAGACCGCCGGTGTCCGACTCGTAGCCCACGCGGGCGTCGGAGGTGCCGGAGGAGAAGTTGGTGCCGTTGTAGAAGCTGGAGTTCGGGTACGGGCGGTACGCCGTCGTCCAGGACTGCCAGCCGGAGTTCATCGTCGGGTCGACGAAGAGCGGGAACTTCACCTGCTTGTCGTCGAGGAGCTTGGTGGCCGCGACGTTCAGCGCGAGGCGGGCCGTCCCGGTCTTGTCACCCTCCAGCTCGACGGGCAGCTGTGCGGACTTGGCACCCGGCTCGATACCGGTCAGACCCGACAGCTTGAGCACGTCGGCCGACGTGGCGGTCGCCGTGCGGGCGACGGTGCCTTCGGGCAGCTCGGGGTCACGGCCGCTGGAGTCCCAGGCGAACGGGGTCGGGATGGACCCGATCTCCTTGCCGGCCTTGTCGAGCACCAGGACGCGGTTGGCCTTGGTGTCGTGCTGGAAGGTCGCGGTGGCGGAGCGCAGCCCGTACGAGACGGACTTGAGTGCCTCCTGCTTCGCCGCTTCCGGCGTCTTCACGACGAGGACCTGGGCGAAGCCGCCCTCCTCGCGCGCGACGAGCAGCAGGTCGACGCCGGGCAGGACCTCGGAGTAGAGGGCACGCGGGCCGTCGAGCACCGGCTCGGGCAGGGCGCCGGGCCAGGTGTAGGCGATGGTGTGCCCACCGAACTCCACCTCGGCGAGCAGCGACTGACCCGGAGTCTCGGCGCGGGCGAACGAACGGTCCGCACGGGACGCCTGCTCGGTGCCGCTGGCGAAGCGCACCGGGTACACGGCGTTCGCGGGCGAAACGCCGAGCCCGCGGGGCGCCTTGGCGGAGCGCGTGAGCTTGTTGTCGACGGGTGCCCACTTGCCGGCGGCGTTCTTCGCCCGCTGGGGAAGCGCGTGCGTCTGCGAACGCATCTGCCCGTTGGGCAGGGCCCAGGTCAGGGAGGTGGCCGTGGTGGCCGTGTCGACGAGGACCTTCTTGCCCGTGCGAACGGCCTCGGCCCTTGCGGCGGCCTCGTCCTTGGGGCCGGTCGAGGCCTGCTTGGCTTCGGTGGCCTTGCCACCGGCCGTCACGGGCGCGGAATCGGGCTGCCACCAGGGCAAAAGGGCAGCGGTGAGGGCGGCCAGTACGAGGCCGATGGTCAAGGACAGCCGCGTGCGCGTGCGCACGAAGGGGCTGAGATAAGGCGGCGCGGACACGGCGGTCTACTCCCGTGTGAACCAGATGGATGGAGGACAGCACAACCAGCCCCAGACGGCAGGCCGCGGGGCAGAGAGCGGACACACGATCACACAGTCGTCACAGGGCGTCCACACATGAGAATTTTATAAGACCGTTACTCGCTGTAGAGAAGGGCTTGACCTCTCGTCACCCGGGCCCCCCTTGCGGGGATTTGGGGTACTTCGCAGCAGTCGATGTCCGGTTTGACTTATGTATCGCAAAGATCAGCACCGGTGATCGTCTGCGGCGAACTGGGCGTGACCCACTTCACTTCGCACGTGCGCAACCGGAAACCGCCGACCTTGCTCTTTTTGCTGCTCATGAAACAAAGTACGCACGCACGCGCCTGATCGAGGCGTGTGCTTTTTGGTGTTTCCGCACCTCACACGATGTCTGAATTGCCAGGGTGGGAGTCGACGCGCATGCGTGCTTCAGGTCCGCTGTCATGGCTGGGGCGGGGACGCCCAGCCATGACGGAGTCACAACGACGGCGCCGGCGGCGAAGCCGCACGGCCACCGTCCTTTTGTTGTCCTCGACACTGACCGTGACGAGCCTCGGCGGGCAGGCGCTCGCCATCCCGGGCCCGGGCATGAACCGCGAGGAGCAGACCACCACGGTCGACCTCCCGGACATCCCCAAGAGCACCGAACTCGACGGTGACGCCGAGGCGCAGAAGACGCTGAGCACGGCGCCCGAGGTCCCGGTCGACAACTACGACCCGAAGGCCACCGCCGCGTGGACGTCGGGCACGGGTAACGCGACGCTGTCGGCGAGCACCACGCCGGGCACCACCGTCCCCGTCACCAACGGTCTGCCGATCGCCCTCGGTGTGCCCGAGGGAGCCGATCCGGCCGCCGTCGCCGGTGACTGGAAGGTCGACCTCGCGCCGCCGACCACCTCGCAGGACGCGGGTGTCTCCGGTCTGGTCATGAAGGTGACCCCGCCGACGACGGTCGACCCGGCCGCCGAGGTCGCGCTGACGGTCGACACCACCGGGTTCGCCGACCTCTACGGGCCGCAGGCCGCCGACCGCTTCGGTCTGGTGCTGCTGCCCGAGTGCGTCTACTCGTCGCCGACCACGGGCGACTGCGCCGACGACGCGGGGGCGACCCCGATGTCCGGCAAGGACGACACGGACAAGTTCGAGCGCCTGAGCTCCACCGTCGAGACGGTGCCCGCGAAGGACGCGCCGACCAGGACGACCGCGGCGAAGAACTCCGCGACCCGCAAGATCATCACCGGCACCGTGCCGGTGGCGAGCCTGCTGGGCGAGGGCTTCACGGCCACGCCGACGAAGGCCTCGTACCGTGACGGCGTGCAGCCGGTCGCGAACGCGGCGGGCGGCTCGGCGGTCGGCATGCTCGACACCGGCTCCTCGGTACAGGGCGACTTCACGGCCTCGCCGCTGCTGTCCTCCGGCTCCTGGTCCTCCGGCTCCTCGTCCGGTGCGTTCACGTACTCGTACCAGGTGCAGACCCCGGAGACCGCCGGCGGTCTCATGCCGAAGGTCAACCTGTCCTACTCCTCGCAGTCGGTCGACGGCCGTACCTCGTCGTCGAACAACCAGGCTTCGTGGATCGGTGACGGCTGGGACTACAACGCGGGCTCGATCACGCGTACGTACGTCAACTGCCGTCAGGACTCGAAGAAGGCCGGCTCCAACAACTCCACGCACAAGACCGCGGACCTGTGCTGGGGCTCGGACAACGCCACGCTCTCCCTCGGCGGCACGACCACCGAGCTGGTCTGGGACGAGGCGAAGGGCAAGTGGTTCACGGCCAACGGCGACGGCTCGAAGGTCGAGCGGATCACCGGCCAGGCCACCGGCAACGGCGCCAAGGACGGTGAGTACTGGGTCGTCACCACCAAGGACGGCACCCGCTACCACTTCGGTCTGAACAAGCTCCCGAACTGGTCCGACAACGGCACCGCCGCCGACGACCCGACCACGGACTCCGTCCTGACGGTCCCGGTCTACGGCAACCACCCGGGCGAGGACTGCTACAAGGGCTCGACCACCAACGACTGGAAGAACTCCTTCTGCACCCAGGGCTGGCGCTGGGGCCTCGACTACGTCGAGGACGTCCACGGCAACGCCATGTCGCTGTGGTGGAAGAAGGACCAGAACTACTACGCCCGGAACTTCAACTTCAAGGCTCCGGTCGTCTACGACCGCGACGGATACCTGTCGCACATCTATTACGGCCAGCGCAAGGACAACATCTTCAGCGCCACGGCCCCGGCCCGCATCGGCTTCACCGTCGCGGAGCGCTGCTACACCGTCGGCTCGGTCACCTGCACCGACGACAACTTCAAGTCGAAGGACCCCGGCCAGTACCGGCCCTGGTTCGACACCCCGGCCGACCTGCGCTGCGAGTCCGGCAAGAAGTGCTGGAACGCCGGCCCGACCTTCTGGACCCGCAAGCGCCTCGACAAGATCACGACCTCGGCGCAGCGCCGGACCGACACCACCGCCCGCCAGGTCGTCGACGAGTACCAGCTCAAGCAGTCCTTCGCGGAGCTGAAGACCGGCCCGAACACGGCACTGTGGCTGGAGTCCATCCAGCGCACCGGCTACGCCCGCAACGGCTCCACCGACGCGAGCGTCTCGCTGAACCCGGTCCGCTTCGAGTCCAACAGCGAGGACATGCCGAACCGCGTGAAGGCGGTCAACCCGCAGCGCCCGGGCTTCTCCCGGCTGCGCATCGCGCGTGTCATCAACGAGTACGGCGGCGAGACCGTCGTCACGTACAAGCCGATCACCGGCAAGTGCCTCTCGGGCGCCGGTCTGCCGCTGAAGACGGACAAGGCCGGCCTCAAGGCGAACAGCGAGTTCTGCTACCCGTCGTTCTGGAACCCGGACCCCGAGGTCGAGGACATCGACTGGTTCCACAAGTACGTGGTCCAGTCGATCGAGGAGCTCCCGAACGTCGACGGCGCGTACGCGACCAAGACGGCGTACGAGTACAAGAACCCGGCCTGGAAGTTCGCCGACGCCGAGTTCACCAAGAAGTCGACCCGGACGTGGTCGCAGTTCGCCGGCGCCGAGCAGACCACCGTCATCACGGGTGTCGAGGACCCGGCGATCGGCAGCAAGCAGTCCAAGGCCGTCACCCGCTACTTCCGCGGCATGGGCGACACCGTCCCGGTCAAGGACGTCCACGGCAACGTGATCAAGGCGTCGGACGGCTCGACGGTCTACGACCGTGAGGCCTTCGCCGGCCGCGTCTCCGAGGAACTCAGCTACACGAACGCGACGGACGCCGACACCGACTGGCTGACCCGGAGCACCACGATCCCCGAGGCCACCGAACTGGCCCGGCGCAACCGCGACGACGGCCTGGACCCGCTGAAGGCCTGGCGCGTCACGGAGCCCGAGGAGATCGCGTACACGAAGTCCTCGGGCACGAACGAGGACGACCCGCGCACGGTCCGCGAGGTCCGGACGAAGACGACCTACGAGTCGACGTACGGCCTGCCGACCCTGGTGGAGTCGCTGGGCGACACGGGGCGGACCGGTGACGAGTCCTGCACCAAGTCCGAGTACGTGCACCACACCACCAAGAACCTCATCGGCCTCTCGAAGCAGGTCCTCGTCTCGCCGACGACCTGCGCGAACGCGAACTGGACCGACCTCACGACCCTGACCGGGGCCAACCGCACGGCGTACGACGGCGGCACCTACGGTGCGGCCCTCGCCGACACGTCGCGTGGCCTCGCCACGGAATCGTGGTCGCTGAAGGGAGACGGCACCGGCTTCCAGACCAACGGCACGACCGGCTTCGACGCCATCGGCCGTGTCGTCCGGCAGACCAACCCCGATCAGAAGACCTCCACGGTCGCCTTCGACCCGCCCGCCGGCCAGGTCTTCAAGGTCACCGAGAGCAACTCGCTCGGACACTCGCAGGTGCAGGAGCTCGAGCCGGGGCGTGCGACCACGCTCAGGACCACCGACGCCAACGGACTGGTGAGCGAGGCGAAGTTCGACCCGCTGGGTCGTCTCGCCGAGGCGTGGGCGCCCGGCCGTACCCCGGCCGCGGGTGCCGTTCCGGACTTCCGGGCCGAGTACACCATCCCCGCCGAGGAGACGGACCCGAACGACTCGTCGCTCAAGATCCGCAAGCCTCCGTTCGTCACCACGTACGCGCGTGGCTACGAGGACCGGGTCGAGACCTCGGTGACGCTCTACGACGGTCTCGGCCGTGAGCGCCAGTCGATGGAAGAGGCCGACAACGGCGCCGGCTACCTCGTCACGGACACCCTCTACAACAGCTCCGGTGAGGTGTGGCAGACCAACAACGCCTACCTGACCAGGGAAGCCCAGCCCGGCGAGCTCTTCACCCCGCTCGCCGACACCGCGATCCCCAACATCACCCGCTACACCTACGACGGTCTCGGCCGCGTCGTGCAGGAGACCCCGTACATGAAGTACGTGGACCCTGTCACCAAGGAGACGTCCTCGAAGGCGTACCCGGAGCGGGCCATCCGCTACGAGTACGGCCAGGACTGGTCCAAGGTCGTCAACCCCGCGGGCGTCTCCTCCTACCGCGTCTACACCGACGCGCTGGGGCGCACCGCACGCGTGGACACCTTCAATCCGGCCGCGCCCAAGGGCTACACGTCGATGTCGTACCAGTACGACACGCGGGGCCAGATGGTGAAGGCGACCAACTCCGCCGATCCGACGCACCCCTGGTCGTGGACGTACGACCACCTCGGTCGCACGGAGACCGCGACGGACCCTGACACGGGCACCACGCGCACGGAGTACGACGCCCGCGGACGCGTGCAGAGCACGCTGAACGCGCGCGGAGTCAAGGTGTGGAACGGCTACGACGAACTGTCGCGCCCGACTCAGCAGCGTCTGAACGACGCCGGCGGCACCCTGCTGGCCGACTTCACGTACGACACCGTCCCCGGCGGCAAGGGCATGCCCGCGACCGCCACGCGCTACACGGACGGTCTGCCGTACACCCAGAAGGTCAACGGCTACACGAAGGACTACCAGCCGACCTCGACGACCCTGTCGCTCCCGCAGTCGCTCGTCGACACATGGGGCTTCGCCAAGGACTACACGTACGGCTACACGTATTCGGACACGGGCCAGCTCGACGAGGCACAGCTTCCCGCGGTCGGAAAGCTGGCGGCCGAGAGGATGGTCGTCCGGTACAACAAGGACGGCAAGCCGCTCTCCATCTCCGGCAAGGACTGGTACAGCTCGGAGACCGTCTACTCGCCGTACGGCCAGGTCCTCCGTTCGACGCTCGGCACGCAGCCCTACCGGGTGTGGACGCAGAGCTCGTTCGACGAAGGCAGCGGTGAGCTCAAGGAGCAGTCGGTCTACCGGGAGCAGAACACCGCCAGCCTCGTGGGCGGGAACCTGGTCTCGAACCGTGGGTACACCTACGACCCGGCCGGCAACGTCACCTCGATCCAGGAGAAGTCCGTCGGGATCGAGGAGCGCCAGTGCTTCGCCTATGACCCGCTGGGCCAGCTGAAGTCGGCCTGGACCTCCAAGGACCAGGCGACCTGCACCACCCCGAAGAACACCGACGGCACCCTGAACGTCGCCTCGGGGCAGGACGGCTCCGGCTACTGGCAGGAGTACGAGTACGACCTCCTCGGCAACCGCACCAAGCTGACCGAGAAGGACCTCACCGGCGACGTCAACAAGGACGCCGTCAGCACCTACGAGTACGGCAAGGGCGTCGCCAAGGACCAGCCTCACACGCTGACCAAGGTGGCGAAGAAGTACACCACCCCCGCCGGCGCCCAGGTGACCGCTGAGGCGCAGCGCGTCTACGAGCTGACCGGCGAGACCAAGTCCGTCACCTCGATCCAGAACGGTGACAAGCAGGATCTGACCTGGACTTACGACGGCAAGGTCGACCGGATCAACGGTCAGGGCTCGAACGGCAGGACCCCGTACGTGGGTCTCGGCCAGAAGTGCATCGACCTCAAGTCCGGTCTGGCGGCAGCGGGCAACGCGATCCAGCTGTACGGCTGCAACGGCACCGTGGCACAGGCGTGGCACTTCGACCCGGCACCGGGTCAGGCGGACGCCAACCTCGGCACGCTCGAGGTGTACGACACCTGGTGCGTCCAGCCTGCCGCCAACACGGCGGGTTCGGCCGCCCAGCTGCAGAAGTGCAACGGTTCCGCAGCGCAGCAGCTCAAGCGCAACGCCTCGGGTCAGCTGACCCATGTCGCCTCCGGCCTGTGCCTCGCGGTGCAGGGCGCGGCGAACGTGAACGGCACCGCGATCGTGCTCGGCACCTGTGACGCGGCCCAGGCCGCCCAGCAGTGGCTGGCACAGAACGACACCCGCCACGTCTACGGCGCGGACGGTGAGCGTCTGCTGACCATCCAGGGCAAGCAGGCCACGCTGGACCTGGGCGAGTCCCAGGTCACCGTTCAGCAGGGCGGCGTCCTGGTCCGCAGCGAGCGCACCTACTCCGCCCCCGGTGGGGCTGTACTGCGCTACGCCAACGGCACCGGCGGCGATGCCCTGGTCGCCCTGGCGATGGACCACCAGGGCAGTGTCTACGCGGAGGTCGCCCTCTACAGCGGCATGCCGGTCCGGGTGCGCAAGCAGGACCCGTTCGGCAACCAGCGCGGCGCCGACACGGTGGGTCAGAACCTCCAGACCCACCGCGGATACCTGGGGAAGACCAGGGACGACGCCTCCGGATTCCTGCCGCTGGGCGCCCGTCTCTACGACCCGCTGGTCGGGCGCTTCCTGTCGGCCGACCCGATCCTGGACCTGGACGACGTCCTGCAGTCCAACGGGTACGCGTACGCCCACAACAACCCGGTGACGATGGCCGACCCGACGGGTCTGTCCATCAGCCTGACCGCTTCCGAGCGGGCGGCGGCCCTCGCGGGCGCGGGTCTGTCCGCCGCGCAGGTCGCGCAGGCCGAGGCGATGCAGGGCAAATCCCTCACCTCGGTGATCCTCGCGGTCGCGTGGGAGACCCTGAAGGACTTCATCGGCATCAACGACGCCATGGCCTGCTTCGGCGGTGACATGTGGTCGTGCGGCAGCATCATCCTGGACGCCATTCCGTGGACGAAGCTGGGCAAGATCCCGTCGGTCCTGAAGGCGATCAACCGCACCATCGACGCCATCCAGGCGTTCAAGGCGGCCAAGCGGGCGGCCGAGGCCGTCCTGAAGGCGGCCAAGGCCGCCGAGGCAGCCGCGCTACGGGCCAAGAAGCTGGCCATCGAGAAGGCGAAGAAGGAAGCCGCCCAAAGAGCCAAGAAGAAGGCCGCCGAGCAGGCGAAGAGAACGGCCGACAGAGCTGCTGCCGCGAAGAAGAAGACCGGTAACCCGGTCCAGAAGAAGGCGCAGGCCAAGGCCGCGCCCAAGGCCTCCTCTCACGCAGGTGGCAAGGGCGGCGGCAAGGGCGGCGGTGGCAAGGCCAACCTGAGCAAGCCCGGCGGCTCCTCCGGCGGTTCCTCCCGTGGCAAGGGCGGATCCAGCGGAAGCGGAGGCTCCGGCAAGGTCGAGGAAGGCAGCGGCTCCTGCCCCGTCAACAACAGCTTCGTGCCCGGCACGAAGGTGAAGATGGCCGACGGCTCGACCAAGCGGATCGAGAAGGTCAAGGCCGGCGACAAGGTCGTCGCGACCGACCCGAAGACCGGGGAGACCCGGATCGAGACGGTCACCGCCGCGATCAAGGGCCACGGTCTCAAGAACCTGGTCACCGTCACCATCGACACCGACGGCAGCGCGGGGTCGAAGACGGCCCAGGTCACGGCGACCGATGCCCACCCGTTCTGGGTCCCCGAACTGGGTGAGTGGGTCGACGCCACCGGCCTGAAGGCGGGCCAGTGGCTCCGGACGAGCTCGGGCACGCACGTCCAGGTGAGCGCGATCAAGCGCTGGACGGCCCCGGGCGCGACGGTCCACAACCTGACGGTCTCCAACACCCACACGTACTACGTGCTGGCGGGGACCACGCCGCTGCTGGTCCACAACTGCACCCTCGGGTCCTACAGCGACAACGGAAAGTCGGGCAGGGATCTCCGTCGTACGGCGGAGACCTCCAACGGTGAGCAGTGGCAGTTCAACACGGGCCACGGCTACTACCGACCGCACAAGGAGGGCACTCCTCAGGAGAACTCCCTGGAGCGGGACACGGACCTGACACCGGACGAGATCGAGCAGGCTATCGTCAACGACGTCCATGCCTTCCGAAACGAGGGGGGAACGATTCCCGCCCTCGGCAAGGGAACCAAGGAACTCACACGTAGTGTGATGGTGCGCGGCTACGACGTCGGCTATCGGATCGGGTACACCGCACACGACGGCGTGATGCGTGTGGCGACCTACTGGCACAACAACTGAGGATGAGAAGTGTCTAGGCTCACGGTGCTGGCAGACGAGATGGTCGAGGCCATTTCACGAGGTGACGCCGACACCATTCGCGAAGCCGAGAGGCGATTCGTCGAGTGCGTGACGTTCGCGGACGCCGGCGAGATCCTGGCGATGCTGAACACGGTGATCGAGGCCGACTGGATGGCGCTGCCCCCCTGGGCACGCAACCTGTCGTACCGCCTCGCCTGCCTGCAGCGTCCCGACGACCCGGATCTCCTGCGTGAAGCGGGCGCCGACCTCTACAACTTCGGTCCCGACTGGGACGACATCGCGGCAGTGCTGGAAGCGCGAGCCGAGGAGCTGGAGAGGAAGGGCGCCGGTGAAGCAGGGCCTGGTGGTGAGGGAGCCGCCGGCCGGTGACACCTGCCGTATGAGCTGAGACACCCTCGAGGGTGCCTGCCCGGATCTTCCGGGCAGGCACCCTTCGTGCATCTCCGGCCCCTGGTTGTCGATCTTCTGGCCCCGCCTTCCGTGGCAGCGCCTCCTCCGTCACGTGTTTCGCGGACCGGCGCCGAGCCGCCGCCGGACGTTCTGCAGCACCGCGTGAGGGATGATGGGGACCGAATGACGCAATGACGGAACGCGAGGTCGGGATCTTCCATGGTGAAGCGGGTGCACCAACCCCGTGAGGACGCGGAGTTCGATTTCATCCTCAGGATGAGCGACGCGCCGGTCCTCGCGTACTTCATCGGGACATGGCCCAAGGCGATCGAGCCCTGCCGGGCCACGGACCTCGTCGTGGGCGGCATCGCCGACGAGTACGCGGGCCGCCTCACGGTCGTCCGTGCCGACATCACCCGCTGCCCGGCCGCGACCGAGCGCTACGGGATCACCGGAGCGCCGTCGTACGCCCTGCTGAAGGACGGCCAGGCGGTGGCGCACGGCAGCGGGCCGATGTCGAGCACCGAGTTCCGGGCGTTCCTGGACGGCGGCCTCTGAGCACGGCCGCCAGGGGGTCCCGCCCGGGCCCGCGTCCAGCGAGCCGCTCGGTGTGACCGGTGGAGGTCGCCCGGGACACGAGAGCGCGACACCACCCTGGTGTCGTCGTTCGATGGGTGGCGGTTCGCGGAGAATGTGCCGGTATGGGCGTCGTCCTGCCGGTTCTCTTCGCCATGTGTGCCGCGTTCAGCAATGCGCTGGCCACCGTCCTCCAGCGGCGTGCCGCGCTGACCGTGCCCCGGTCGGACTCCTTCCGGCCCGGGCTGATCCTGGACCTGGTGCGGCGTCCGGTGTGGCTCGCCGGGATCCTCGCCGTGATCGTCGCGGGGGTGGGGCAGGCCGCGGCCCTGGCGACGGGTGCGCTGTCCCTCGTGCAACCGCTGTTCGTGCTGGAACTGCCGCTCGCCCTGCTGATCGCCTCCGTACTGGCCCGCGAGCGCCTGTCCGGGTGGCTGTGGGCGGCCGTCGCCGCCGTGGTGTGCGGGCTCGGCGCGGCACTGCTGGCCGCCTCGCCCTCCGGGAACCGTACCCGTGTCGAGCTGGACCGCTGGGTGCCGGCGCTCGTCGCCTGCGCCGTCGCCGTGGTGGTCCTCGCGGCGGCCGGGCTGCGCCGGCCGCCGGGCCGGGCGCGCGCGGGCTGCCTCGGCGCCGCGACCGCGATCTGCTACGCGCTGACCGCCGCCCTGATGAAGACGTCCATGCACATCCTCGGAGACGGCGGTCTCGGCGCCTTCCTGACGTCCTGGCAGACCTACGCCTTCTGCGTCGCCGGAGTCGCGGCCGTGCTGCTGCTCGAGCACGCCATGCAGGGCGGACCGCTCGTCGCCTCGCAGCCCGCCCTCACCCTCGGCGACGCCACGGTGAGCCTGACCCTCGGCGTGCTGCTCTACGGGGAGCACCTCCGGACCGGCTGGTGGCTGCTTCCCCAGCTCGCGGGCATCGCGCTGATCGTCGTCGGGGTGTTCGCCCTGGCCCGTAGCGGCGTCAGCTCGGCCTGAGGCGGGCGCCACGGCTCACCGGCTGGCCGAGGCGGGCGACACGGCTCACCGGCTCGCCCGCTTCTCCTCGTCGCGCCGGGCGGAGGTGCGGCACAGCTCCGCCGGCGGACCGCTTCCTCCGCCGGCTGCCGCGTCCGCCCGCAGGCCTCCGTCAGGTCACTCTGCGGACAGCCGCGGCGTGCGCGGCGGTGCGGTGCGCCGGTCGCCGGTCTTCTCGAATGCCGCGGCGAGGGCGAGCAGGGCGTTGTCGTCGTAGGCGCGGCCCGCGAAGGTCAGTCCGACGGGCATGCCGGTGTCCGTCATGGTGCCCATGGGCACGGTCACGGTCGGGATGCCGAGGTGGCGGGGGACCAGGTTGCCGTTCGCGACCCAGACGCCGTTGCGCCAGCCGAGGTCGGCGGACGCCACGTTGACGTCCATGTCCGCGGGGCCCACGTCGGCGACCGCGGGGAAGAGCACCGCGTCCAGGCCCGATTCGTCCATCCACAGCTCCAGGTCGACGCGGCGCGTCTCCTCCAGCCCGCGCAGCCCCTGCTCGAGGTGCGGCATGTCGGTGAGGGACGCGTACGGGCGCTCCCGCACGAGGCGGGGGTAGTCGCCGATGGTGTCGTCGAAGCCTTCGTAGCGGTCGGGCAGTTCGCCCTCCTGCTTGGGCCATATGCGGGTGCCGTCGACGTCGGCCAGGGTGGAGAGCGCCGGGTCGCCGTTGGCGCGCAGGAAGTCGTCCCAGGCCCAGGCGGACAGGTCCTCGATCTCGAAGGTGAGGTACTCGCGGCTGACCAGTCCGCGGGTGAGCAGCGAGGGCGCGCCGGGGCGGTCGGACTCGTAGTTGGACACCACGGGGAAGTCGACCTCGACCACCTCGGCGCCGGCCGCCTCCAGGTCGTGGCGCGCGGCTTCCCACAGCGCGATCACGGAGGGGCGCGTGTCGATGCGCTGCCCGGTCTGGCCGCCGATGCCCCCGTCGGGGTTCGTTCCGGCGGCCGGGTCCGCGTTGATGTACATCCGGGGCACGCCGACGCGCTTGCCGGCGAGTGCGTCGGACGCGGCCTCGGCGTCGGCGGGTGCGAGGGCCGGGTAGGAGGCGGGGCGGACCTGCGACGGGGAGGGCAGCGGCACCCACGGCTGGGCACGCCACAGGTCCCCGCGCGTGTCCGGGTCGTCGGCGACGATGACGTCGAGCAGTTCGAGCAGGTCGGCCATGGTGCGGGTGTGCGGGACGACGACGTCCATGGTGGGTACGAGGGGCCAGTTGCCGCGGACCGAGATCACGCCGCGGCTGGGGGTGTAGGCGCACAGGGCGTTGTTCGAGGCGGGGGCACGGCCCGAGGACCAGGTCTCCTCGCCGAGGCCGAACGCGCCGAAGCACGCCGCCGTCGCCGTGCCGGAGCCGTTGGAGGAGCCGGAGCCGTAGGCGCTGGTGAGCCAGTCCGCGCTGTACGGGCTCTCGGCGCGGCCGTACACGCCACGCTGCATGCCGCCGTTCGCCATCGGCGGCATGTTGGTCAGGCCGATGAGGACCGCGCCGCCCGCGCGCAGCCGCTCGATGGCGAAGGCGTCGCGCTGGGCGACGAGGTGCTCGAACGCCGGGGAACCGGACGCGGCCGTGAGCCCTTCGGCGAGGTAGCTGTCCTTGGCGGTGTACGGGATGCCGTCCAGCGGGCCCAGCGTCTCGCCGCGGGCGCGGCGGGCGTCGGAGGCCTCCGCTTCCGCGCGGGCGTGCGGGTTCATGACGACCATCGCGTTCAGGGCGGTGGCCGTGCCGGGCCGGTCGTACGCGTCGATCCGCGCGAGGTAGGCGTCGAGCAGGCCGACGGCGGTCGTCTCGCCCTTCTCCAGCGCTGTCCGCAGGTCGGCGATACAGGTCTCCACGACATCGAATCCGCGCGTCATGTGGGTGTCTCCTGGCTGGTGAGTAGGGCAGGCGGGCCGCTGGCCGTCGGGGCGACCTGCCCACAGCAGGCCGTCACACACCCCATCGCACTGACTAGATTTTCAGTCTAGACTAACGGTCTAGATTCTCGGAACCTAGACTGGTGACCCGGATCATCGGAACCGAAAGTGAGCTCATGCCGACGTCAGAGACCGGGCCCGCGCTCCCCGACCGCCTCTCCCCGTCGAAGGGCGTGATCGGGTCGGCGGGCGCGGAGGCCGGCGCCGCCTCGCCGCCCGCGGCACGGGTCCCGATCGAGAGGAAGCGTCAGCCCAGCGGGGACGACGCGCGGGGGCGGGCGATGCGGGCCGCCATCAGCGTCATCGCCGAGAAGGGCACGGCGGCCCTGCGGATGTCGGACATCGCCGCGCGGGCCGGCATGAGCACCGGGCACATCCTCTACCACTTCGGCAAGAAGGACCGGCTCCTGCTCGAAGTCCTCGCGTGGAGCCAGGAGGACCTCTGGACCCGGTTCCAGCAGGCCGCCGACCAGGCCGCGTCTCCTGCCGAGAAGCTGGACCTGTTCGTCCGCTTCTACCTGCCCACCGATCAAGGCGACGAGCGCTACGCGCTGTGGACGCAGGTACTGGCCCAGCGCCACGACGCGGCAGGCCGGCAGATCCTCACCGAGCTGCTGGACGGCTGGGACGAGCGCCTGGAAGCCATCCTTCGTGAGGGCCGGGAGCGGGGGCACTTCGCCGACGTGGACATCCCCGAGTTCACCATCCGGGCCGTGGCCATGCTGAGCGGGCTCTCCGAAGACGTGATGTTCGGACGCTCCCGCTGGCAGCACACCTCCGCCCACGCGTTCGCCCTGTCCGCCCTCGAACGCGAACTGCGTCCCACGGGTGCCCGTCAGCACTCGACCAGCACAGAGATCAGAAGCGCTGGTTCTCACGGAGGAGCCGGGGGCTTCAACGACTGAATCGGAGGCTGCCAGCTCACGTCATCGGCACCGACGGTAGCGGCGCGCCGCTTCGGCGGCGCACGTCGTGAGTCGGGTCGCGGCCTCGGGGGCGGCGAAGACCTCGGGGGTGGGTCCCGGTGCCGGCCGCGGGGCGCCTCACAGAAGCTCCTTGTCGGAGATATGGCGCCCCACCCGCGCCCGGTGCACACTGTGCAACGCGCGTAGAAGTGACATCCGGAGGAAACCCTCCGGTCCCCCGCGCGCAATCCGGCCCGCATAGAACTGCCCTGCCGCCACGGCGTGTCCCCCCACAGGCCCCGGTGCGGTGCTCCGCGAACCGTCCCCAACCGCTCGCGAAAGGCACCTTCATGTCGTCCCGTCCGATACCTGCCAGACGCCCCCGCCGCACCGCCGCGCTCGGCATCGCCTGCCTGGCCGCCGCCACGTCGCTGGCAATGCTCACCACCGCCCCCGTGGCCAACGCCGCCCCCGCGATCCCGTCGCAGGGATCGCCGACGCAGCTCGACGTCGGCAACTGGAACGTCGAGTGGTTCGGGGCGCCGGACTTCGGCCCGACCGACGAGGCGCTGCAGCAGCAGAACGTCCGCGAGGTCATGGCGGGCGCCGACATGGACGTGTGGGGCCTCTCCGAGGTCGTCAGCACCTCGGCGTTCGACACCCTCGTGGCCGGCATGCCCGGGTACACCGGGGTGGTGGCCAACGACCCGATCGTGACGAACGGCGCGCAGTACTACTCGGACTTCGGCAACACCGAGCAGAAGGTCGCCCTCGTCTGGCGCTCCAGCATGGCCACCCTGGTGAGCGCGAAGGTGATTCTGACCGAACAGAACAGCAACTTCGCCGGCCGCCCGCCGGTGGAGTTCACGTTGCGCGGCACGTTCGACGGTGTCACCCGTGACCTCGTCTTCATCGTCCTGCACGCGAAGTCCGGTTCCGCCCAGGATGCATGGAACCTGCGCAACCCCGCGTCGCAGGCCCTCAAGTCCTATCTCGACACGACCTACCCCACGCAGAACGTCTTCGTCGTCGGTGACTGGAACGACGACGTCGACACCTCCATCACGTCCGGGAAGGCGTCGCCGTACGCCAACTTCGTGAACGACGCGGCGCGCTACACGTTCCCGACGCGGGCCTTGTCGCTGGCGGGCGTGTCGTCGACGGCGGGCTACCCGGACTTCATCGACCACCAGCTCACCACCAACGAGGTGCAGGCCAAGTACGTCGCCGGCTCGTCGACCGCCTTCCAGCCCCAGCCCTACATCCCGAACTACGCGACGACTACCAGCGACCACTACCCGGTGCTGGCCCGCTACAACTTCGTCATCGGCGGTGGCGGCGGCTCGAACCAGCAGCCCACGGCCTCGTACACCCACTCCTGTGCGGCTCTCACCTGCACCTTCACCGACGGCAGCACCGATCCCGACGGCGCCGTCGTCAGCCGCAGCTGGGACTTCGGCAACGGCCAGACCTCCACGGCGACCAACCCGACCGTGACCTATGCATCGGCCGGCACCTACCCGGTCTCGCTGACCGTGACGGACAACGGGGGTGCCACCCGCACCACGACCCAGAACGTCACCGTCACCGCCGGCGGCGGCGGCGGACACGCCAACGTCATCGTCAACGAGGTGCTGGCCAACGAACCCGGCAGCAGCACCGCCGGCGAGGCCGTAGAGATCGTCAATACCGGCGGCACGGCAGCCGACATCTCCGGCTGGACGATCCGGGACGGCTCGGCGGTACGGCACACGTTCGCGGCCGGCACGACGCTGCAGCCCGGCAAGGCCATCACCGTCTTCGGCGCGAGCTCCGCGATCCCCGCCGGCATCACGGCAGTAGGAGCCAGCACCGGCGACCTCAACCTGTCCAACGGCGGCGACCAGGTCATCCTTCGGGATCCGACCGGAGCCACGGTCCAGTCGATGACCTATACCTCAAGCCAGGCCAACTCCGACGGCGTGTCCATCAACCGAAGCCCCGACGGCTCGGCGACCGGCGGCTGGGCCAAGCACAACACCATCAGCTCGCTGACCAGCTCGCCCGGTCGGCACGCCGACGGAACGGCCTACTGAGCCCAGGCCCACCGGCTCGGCTGCGAAGTGATCACTCAGCCGGTGATGAAGGAGGGGCTGCGGTGGGGTGAAGCCGCGGAGGCGGAGACGTGGAGGGCGGGGAGACGGTGGCGGGTGACTGCACCGTTTGCGGTAGGCCTTCTTTCGGATGACAGCGTGACCTGTCGCGTTCACGGAGGGTGACGACGTGGCAAGGATACGTCCGCCTCACCCAGAACGTGCCCAGCGCCGCCATCGTGGCGATGAACAGCTGGGGGAACGGAGAGACACTGATGCCGTCCATCCAGACCATCAAGCACGGGCTCATCGCAGCCGCGGCTGCGTCGGCCTTCACAGCGACCGCTGCGGTTCCCGCTCACGCCGCACCCGACCACCAGTACCTGCCGCTGACCAACCCCTCGTTCAACCAGCCGCAGCTCGCGAGCGGCTACCTGGGCGTGGGCCCGGGGGGTTCCACCATCCCCGGGTGGACCGTTACCGGGACGGTGGACGTGGAGTCCGCGGAGTGGGCGAAGACCGGCTCCGCCTCCCAGGCGGTCAGCCTCAACGGAAGCAGCATGGGAGGCATCTCCCAGGCTCTTCCGACCACTCCCGGACGCGCCATCTCCGTCACTTTCCGTTACGGAACGGAGACGTGGACGGGCTGTGACACGACCAAGAGCCTGCGCTTCACCGTCTCCGGAGCGGGCCCGGATTCAGAGCGGTTGATCAACGCCGGCACGCCCGACAAGGCCAACCCGAACTGGAGAGTGGCGACCTATACCTTCACCGCTCAGAGCCGCATCTCTCACCTTCGATTCGACTCGGTCATCGAGGGCCACTGCGGTGCGGTCATCACCGACGTCACCGCGGAGGAATAGCCCCCAGCCGGCTGGTGCGACCGGCCTCCCGATCGAGCTGGGCCCCGAGGTTCCAGCCCCGCTGTGGTCACTCACCCACTGTCGGGGGGCCACGGCTGTCGCATCAGGGCGATCCCTGCTTTCTCTGCTCCCCATGGCCCGCCGGATCCCGGTGGAAGCTCAGCGAGCGGGCCGCGTATCGGAAGGCGAGAAGTGGAGCCGCCGGCCCGAGGCTTCTGCCCGTGGAAGGTGGGCGACGCAGCGTCGGGCGCGGTTCAATGCCGCGCTTCCGCAGCAGGCGGCGGTACTTGGCGAAGTCGCAGCGCCGGTCCGCGTACAGGCGCCGGGGCCTGTGCTGCGGTCGGCGGGGCGCCGGGGTGTTCGGCCCCTAGCGGGTGAGCGGGGTCTCGGAGTCGAGATGGGTGAGCTTTTCGGGGTTGCGGACGAAGTAGAGGCCGGTGATGCGGGTGTTCTCGACGCGGACGGCCATGACGCCGTCGAGTGCGCCGTCCAGGTAGGCGGCGAGCGCGGGGCTGCCGTTGACGACGGTGGGTACCCAGGCGACGGCGGCCTGGAGCTTGGCCGTGCCGCCGAGGTAGAAGCGGACGATCTTCTGGGCGCCGACGACCGGGTGCAGGGCCGCCTTCTTGAGGCCGCCGCCGTCGCTGAGCAGTACGACGTCGGGGGCGAGGACATCCAGGAGGTCCTGGGGGTTGCCGGTCTCGATGGCGCGCCGGAACGACTCCAGTGCTGCCTGGGCCTCGCTGGGCGATGCCGTGGTGCGGGGGCGGCGGGCTTGGACGTGCTTGCGGGCGCGGTGCGCGATCTGGCGGACCGCTTCGGGGCTCTTGTCGACGGCCTCCGCGATCTCGTCGTAGCCGACCTCGAAGACCTCGCGCAGCACGAACACCGCCCGCTCGGTCGGAGCGAGGCTTTCCAGGACGAGCATCATCGCCATCGACATGCTCTCGGCGAGTTCGAGGTCCTCGGTCACGTCCGACGAGGTGATCAGCGGCTCGGGCAGCCACTGGCCGACGTAGGACTCGCGGCGTCGCTTCACGGTGCGCAGCCGGTTGAGTGCCTGGCGCGTCGTGATCCGCACCAGGTAGGCCCGCCGGTCGCTCACCCGTCCGAGGTCCACGGTGGCCCAGCGCAGCCAGGTTTCCTGAAGTACGTCCTCGGCGTCGGCCGCCGAGCCGAGCATCTCGTAGGCGACGGTGAACAGCAGGTTCCGGTGGGCGGTGAACGCCTGCGTCGCCAGGTCGGTGGTGTGGTCGGTCATCTCAGGGCCTGTCTCCTGGCAGGTATGACGGGACGGGTCAGCCGCGGGCGGCTTCTCCGCTTCCTACTGGACGGGTCGTCGCCTGGTCGTTCGATTTCGGCGTCCCGGGCAGGCGCCGCCTTCGGGTGGGGAGGCCGAAGGTGGGGTGGGAGGTGGTCCACAGCGACATGCCGAGGATGCCGGCCTTGATCCGCGCGGCTTTCCGGCCGCCCAGGTACGTGGGCTTCGCCTGGGCGTTGTGGTCGACCATCTGCAGGATGCCGTCGCGCCGCCCCAGGCTGATGTGGTTGCCCACGTACTCCAGCCCGGTCTGCTTGACCCTGCCGCCGGTCAGGCGGGCCACGATCGCGGCCGTCGCCTGTCGGCCGGTGTAGCCGGCGGAGGCACAGGACATGGGAAGGGGAAGGCCGTTGTCGCCGAGGGCGTGGGCGCTGTCGCCGACGGCGTACACGTGCGGGTGCGACACCGAGCGCATGGTGCGGTCGACGACGATCCGGCCGTCGTCGGTGACCTGAAGACCGGCGGCGGCGGCGATCGGGGCGACCGCGAACCCGGCCGTCCACACGGTCGCGTCGGACGGCAGGACGGTGCCGTCCGAGCAGAGGACCCGCCCCGCTTCGACGGATTGCACGCTGGTGTGCTCCAGGACGGTGACGCCGAGCCTGGAACAGGCCCGGCGCACGTGGTCGCGGGCCCCGGCGGAGAGAGGAGCGGCCAGTTCGCCGCGGGCGATCAGCGTCACCGACAGGCCGGGCCGGGACTCGGCGACCTCGGTCGCGGTCTCGATCCCGGTCAGCCCGTCGCCGACGACCACCACCTTCCCGTCCTCACCCCGCGCCTCCAGACCGTCCAGGCGCTCCCGCAGCCGCAGCGCGGAGGGCCGGGCGGCCACGTCGAAGGCGTGCTCCGCGGCGCCGGGGACACCGTGGTCGCCGCCGTGACTGCCGAGTGCGTAGACGAGCGTGTCGTAGCCGACCTCACCGTCGGTGCTGGTTACCGTGACGACCCGGCGCTCGGGTTCGATGCCGGTGACGTGGGCCACGAGCAGTCGGATCCCGGTTCCCGCGAAGACATCGGCGAGCCGCGGGGTCGCGATCTCCTGGCCGGCCGCGAGCTGGTGCAGCCGCAACCGCTGTACGAAGTCCGGCTCGGCGTTCACCACGGTGACCTCGACCTCCGACGGCGCCAGCCGCCGCGCCAGGGTCCCGGCGACGTAGGCCCCGGCGTAACCGGCGCCCAGAACCACGACGCGGTGCTTCGTGCCGTTCCTGTCGGACATGGCTTCCTCCTCAGCATCAGGCGATCGGACACAAGACACCGGACCACCGCCCCCTGTGACATGAAGTGACCCGGATCACCTTCTGGAGGGCTCGGCGAGGGCACCCGCCAGCCGGCCTCCGGCCGCCTCGGGGGGCGTCGACCGATTCTCGCGCTCAGGGCTGTCCGACACGGAGAGATCCGGGCCGTGACGAACCCGCTGAACCGGGCGGGACCGTCCTCACCCGCGCATGGTCTCTAAACTCGCGGCATGAAGATCGACTGGAGGGCGGAGTACCTCCGCCTCCTGGGGGGCCGTCGCCGGGGGTTCTTCGACCCGGAAGTCATGCGGCGCGACGGTTTCCCGGTGGAACGAAGGCTCAGCGAGACGGACCTGCGGGAGGCGGAGGGGGAGCTGGGGATCACGTTTCCGTCCGAGTACCGCGAGCACCTCCTGCGGCAGGGAAACCCCGAAAGTGGGTTCAACCGGCTGTGGCGCGGCCCGCAGGGCTGGGGCTGGTACGGCGACACCCACACCAACTACGACCTACTGACCCAGCCGTTCCCGCACCCCGATTCCTACCGCGCCGCCGACGACGACCTCGACGAGCGCGAGCCGCCCCGCGAGGACACGGAGGCATGGGAGGAGTGGGACGACGAGTGCGGGGTTCTGGAGGAACGTAAGACGGCCGGTGCGGTGTACCTCCAGGAGGGCGGCTGCGGCTTCTCCACCCTCCTCGTCGTCACGGGCCCTCACCGCGGCGAAATGTGGTTCGACGGCCGCGCCACCTGCGACCAGATCCTCCCCCTGAGACGGGCCGGTCGACCCGTGTTCTTCGCGGAGTGGGTCGAGCGGGGAACGAGCCTGACCCCGTGGTGTCAATCCGAGTAGGCACGCGGGGTGCTGAACCATCGAGAACGCCCCAGGCGACGGGTGCGTCAGCTCCCGGACCAGGTTTCTGTCGTGTGGGGGGCGTTCAGCGGCCCTTGTCGGGCCCTCTCCTGCCTGACATGGTGACCGGGCGGATGACCGCGCCCCGAACTATGGTGTCCCACCACATACGCGCCTGACCTGCCCGTTCCTACGGTGTGGCGACACGAACACGTCCCCCTCACCCGCTCGGAAGTGGTGCACATGGCCGCCGCAACACACGCTCCCACGCCCCCCGGCTCCCTCAAGCGCATCGTCGCCGCCAGTCTCATCGGCACCACCATCGAGTGGTACGACTTCTTCCTCTACGGGTCGGCCGCCGCGCTGGTGTTCAACAAGCTGTTCTTTCCCGAGTCGGATCCGCTGGTCGGAACGCTGCTCTCGTTCCTGACGTATGCCGTCGGCTTCGCCGCGCGGCCGCTGGGCGCGCTCGTGTTCGGACACTACGGCGACCGGCTCGGGCGGAAGAAGCTGCTGGTGCTCAGCCTGCTGCTGATGGGTGGGGCGACCTTCGCCATCGGGTTGCTGCCCACGCACGCGACCGTGGGGTCCGCGGCTCCGCTGCTGCTGACCGCGCTGCGGCTCGTGCAGGGCTTCGCACTGGGCGGTGAGTGGGGCGGCGCCGTGCTGCTGGTGTCCGAGCACGGGGACGCCGAACGGCGCGGGTTCTGGGCCTCGTGGCCGCAGACCGGAGCGCCTGCCGGGCAGCTGCTCGCCACCGGTGTGCTGTCGGCACTCACCGCGCTGCTCTCCGAGTCCGCCTTCGGGGCCTGGGGATGGCGGATCCCGTTCCTGTTGTCCGGCGTCCTCGTAATGGTCGGCCTGTGGATCCGGCTCTCCGTCGACGAGTCGCCCGTCTTCAAGGCCGCCCTCGCCGCCGCCGAGGAGCGCAAGGCCACCGCCGACCAGGCCGAGAAGATGCCCCTGGTCGCCGTACTCAAGAACCACTGGCGCGACGTTCTCGTCGCCATGGGCGCCCGCATGGCCGAGAACATCTCGTACTACGTCATCACGGCCTTCATCCTCGTGTACGCCACCACCCAGGTCGGCCTCTCCAAGCAGACCGCCCTCAACGCCGTCCTCGTCGGCTCGGCCGTCCACTTCGCCGTCATCCCCCTCTGGGGCGCGCTGTCCGACCGGCTCGGCCGCCGGCCCGTCTACCTGATCGGCGCGATCGGCGTGGGGCTCTGGATGTTCCCCTTCTTCGCCCTCATCGACCAGGGGACCTTCGGCAGCCTGCTGCTCGCCGTCACCGTCGGCCTCGTCCTGCACGGCGCGATGTACGCCCCCCAGGCGGCCTTCTTCTCCGAGATGTTCGCGACCCGGATGCGCTACTCCGGCGCCTCCATCGGCGCCCAGTTCTCCTCGGTCGCCGCCGGCGCCCCCGCGCCGCTCATCGCCACCGCGCTGCTCGCCGACTACGACAGCTCGACCCCGATCGCCCTCTACGTCATCGCCGCCGCGCTCCTCACGGTCGTCGCCATCGCCTGCGCCCGCGAGACCCGTCACCGCGACCTCTCCGACGTCGCGGAGACCGCCGCCCCGGCTCCGGTGGACGCGTCCGTCCGCGCCGACGTCTGAGCCGACGTCTGATCCCGTCGCTCCCCGCACCCCCCGCCCCGCGTGAGCACGTAAGACACCCCAGCACCACCGCCCCGCACGCCACGCGTGAGCACGTAAGGACACCAGGACGCGGAAGGGCCCCTCTCGAGGAGAGGGGCCCTTCCGCGTGCCGAGGGAGCGGCGGACCGCCGGGGTGGCCGGGCTACCGGGTCACCGCGACCGTGCCGCGCCGTCCTGGCCCGCGTCCGGCTGCTCGGGCTTCACGCACGTCACCTTGTCCCGTGGCGTGTAGTGCGTGCCGAACGTCTCGCGCTTCACCTCGACGCCGCCGTTCTTGAAGACCCGGTCCACCTTGATGTCGAAGCCCTCCAGGGGCTCCTGGACCTCGCACTTGTCGCTCGGGTCCTTGCGTTCCTTCGGCGGCGTGATGTTGGTGCGCGGGCCGGCGACCGCCTCGACCGTGTCGTACTTCTTCGTGCCGAGGAAGCTGACGGTCACCGACGAGTCCGTCGAGCTCGCCTTGATGTAGATCGGGTGGCCCGAGTCGTTGCGGAAGCGCAGGTCGAGCGTGCCCCAGGCCACGGTCGCCTCCCGGCCGGCCGGGTAGCGCTCGATGTAGAACGAGTGGGCGCCGTGCTCGATCGGCTTGACGCCGGCGAAGAACAGCGCGTTGTAGACCGTGGTGGCGACCGCGGACACGCCGCCGCCCGGGGCCTTCTGGTACTGGCCGTCCATGATCATCGTGCCGTCGACGAAGCCGTTCGCCTCGGTGCGCTCGCCGACCGTGCGGTTGAAGCTCCACACCGCGCCCGGCTGGACCACGGAGCCGTTGATCAGCTCGACGGCCCGGCCGATGTTGGTCGTGCGGTACGGGGCGGCCGGGAAGTGCACCGTGAACGTCGACATCTGCTCGGTGATCCCCAGCGCCGCCAGGCTCTCCGCCGTCAGCTGCGGCTGGGTCAGCTTGGCGGGCACCGGCGCGGTGCGGGCCGCCGCGCCCTGCTTGGTGAGCAGCGGCTCCACCGCGCGCCCGAGGGCGTCGGGCGACACCTCGCGGCCGGGGCGTCCGTCGCGCTCCACGACGACCTTGCCGTCGCGGACCCCGAGGCTCGCCTCGACGGGCGCACCGCTGAGCGAGTCGAGCGGACGGGACACCGCAGGGTCGTGCATCAGGGTGCGGGCGTCCAGTGAGGAGGTGAGCCGGCCGCCGTGGGCCTTCACGTTCAGGTGCTCGCCGAGGGTCGCCGCCGGGATGGCGAGCCGCTTGTCGCCCGAGGTGAGCGTGACGGGGCCCGACATGGCCGGGGTCGCGAACTCCTTCACGAAGCGGTCGACCTCCGCCGCCTTCACCGTCGGCTGGGTCACGGACACCGGCAGCACCACGGGGCCCGCACCGCCGGTGCCGGGGTAGGCGGCGCGCAGCGCGTCGACGGCCTTCGCCGTGTCCAGCTTCCGGCCGTCGCGCGGCTCGGTCACGACCGTCCTGCCGTTCTTGAAGGCCACGGCGCCCTCGCGGGCCGTACGGTCGTGCTGCTTCGCCTGCGCGGCGACCGCCGCGCGTGCCTTGGCGTCGTCGAAGGACACGACCGGCTCGATGTCACGGTCCTCCGACGAGAACAGCCGGCCGATGACCGTGAACGGGTCGCGGGAGGGGTCGGCCGCCCGGTCCGCCGTCGCCGCCACGTCGACCGTGAGCCCCGCCGTGGCGGGGTCGACCGTGGTGGCCGTGCCACCGATCGTGACCCGCACCGGGTCCTTCCAGGAGGCGGGGGCCGCGGCGGTGAGCCGGGCGGCGGCCTCGGCGCGGCTCAGGCCGCCGATGTCGATGCCGTTGACGCGCGTGCCGTCGGAGATGTCGTCGCCGGTGGCGACGAGCCCTGCCACGTACAGTCCGCCCGCGACGGCCGCGACCGCACCGGTCGCGATCGCCGCCTTGCGTATGTGGCCGCGGCGCCCGTGGGGGCCCGCGGCAGCGTGGTCGGTCGTGGAGCGGCGCACACACCCTCCCAGGGCGGTGAGGAGTCAGAGGACGCCCGTGAGGGGGCGGCGGTGCCCTCCGTCGAACGGGGTATCCCTCGACGTTACGCCGAATGGCGGTGATAGTTCCAGATGATCCCTTTTATTCATATGGTGACGCTCCTCTCATCCCCGGCGAACTAAGGTGACCGGGTGTCCCCGTCCTCCCCACAGGTGCCTCCGTCCTCCCCTGAGACGCCGCTTTCCTCCCCCGACTCGCGGCGTGCAGGCCCTCGGCCTCGGCAGGCAGACCTCCCGCAGGCAGGCCCTCGGCAGGCAGACCTCCCGCAGGCAGGCCCTCGGCAAGCAGACCTCCCGCAGGCTGGCCCTCGACAAGCGGGCCCTCGACAATCGGGTCCTGAGCAGGCAGGACCTGAGCAGGCAGGCCCTGAGCAGGCAGATCCCGAGCAGGCGAACTCCCGGTCCGCGGGCCCCCGGTCCGTCGACCGCGCGCTCGCCCTCCTCGACGCCGTGGCCGACGCCGACCGGCCCGTCGGGGCGAAAGCGCTGGCCCGGACGCTCGGCTGCGCCCTGTCGACCGTCTACCACCTCACCGGCCCGCTGATCACCCGCGGCCTTCTCGTACGGACCTCCGAGGGATACGCCCCCGGCCCCCGCGTGCCCGCGCTGCACCGTGCGTACCAACGGCACCACGGGCTCGGCGCGCCCGTGGCCGGACTGCTCGCCCAGCTGCGGCGCGCCTCCGGCGCCGAGGCCTACTTCACCGCCTACCGCGACGGCCGGATCACGGTCGTCGACACCACCGCACCGGTCACCGACACCGCCCACCCCTTCGCCCCCGGGCCCGAGGCGCGCGCCCATGCGACCGCCCACGGCAAGGCCCTGCTCGCCGGGCTGCCCCGGGCGCTGCGCCGGCGCTACCTGGACACCCACGGCATGGCACGGTTCACCGACCGCACGATCACCAGCCCCGAGCTCTTCGAGGCCGAGCTGGCCCGGGTGCGCGACCGGGGCTTCGCCGTCTCCGTGGGTGAGGCGGACCCCGCGTACACCTGCCTCGCGACGGCGCTCCCGGGGCGCCGGGACGGCAGCGTGCACGCGCTGTCCGTCTCCCTGCCGACCACCGACTTCCGGCGGCGCCACGGCGAGGTCCGGGCCGCCCTCGCCCGTGCCCTCCCGCTGCTCGCCGAGGCCCTGCCGGACGGCGCCGCCGCTCTCACGGCCGCCGCCGTCCCGATTCCGACCCTGCCGGAATCCTGACCCGGCCGGCTGGCCCGCGCGCCCGGACCGGCGCACCGTGGACGCATGATCTTCATCGCCGTGCGTTTCACCGCCCGCCCCGAGTACGCGGACACCTGGCTCGACCGCGTCGCCGACTTCACCAACGCCACCCGCGAGGAGCCCGGCAACCTCTTCTTCGACTGGTCGCGCAGCGTGGACGACCCCTGTCAGTACGTCCTCCTGGAGGCCTTCGCCGACGCCGAGGCCGGGGCGGCGCACGTCGCCTCCGCCCACTTCAAGGCCGGTCTCGAGGTCATGGGCGAGGCCATCGCCGCCACGCCCGAGATCATCAACGTCGAGGTGCCGCAGCAGGGTTGGGGACCGATGGGCGAACTCGCCCGCTAGCGGCCACCGCCCGCCGTCGACCGCTTCCCGGATGGGTCCCGCTCGCCCCGGTCCTGCTCGCCCCGGTCCTGCTCGCCCCGGTCCCGCTCGACCCGGTCCTGCTCGACCCCGCCACGCTCGCCCCGGTCCCGCTCGCCCCGGTCCCGCTCGACCCTCCGGGAGCCCTGCCGACCAGGCCAGGGAGCCCTCCCCGTCGCCCCCTCCGTGCGCCGTTCGTGTCCAGCCCCTCACCCCCGGTACGCGCGGGTGCGACGGCTCGGTGTACCCGACAGACTGGACGAATACCCGGAACGTGCGTGAGGGGGCGGTCGAGGATGCCGCTGCGACAGCTGTCCGGGCCACTGCGCCGCTGGACTCTTCTTTACCTGCTGTTCGTCGCCGGTGTCACCGTCGCCTATCTGGAAGTGCCGTCCCGCCACACGGTCCTGTGGGCGCTCATCGGTCTCAGCGGCGTCGCCGCCATCCTCACCGGCGTGCACCTGCACCGGCCCGCCCGCCGCTGGCCCTGGCTGGTGCTCGCGGCCGCCAACTTCACCTTCGTCGCGGGCGACACCACGTACAACGCGCTGGAGGCCTTCTTCCACCAGAACCGGCCGTTCCCCTCCCTCGCCGACGCCTTCTACCTCGTCACGTACCCCCTCTTCGCGATCGGGCTCTACGGCTTCATCCGCCGCCGGGCCGCGGGCCGCGACCTGGCCGTGGCGCTCGACGCGCTGATCCTCACCTCCGGCCTCGCGCTGCTGGCCTGGGTCAACCTGATCAATCCGCTCGCCGTCTCCCCGGACATGACGTGGGTCGAGCGCGCCATCTCGATCGCGTACCCCCTGGGCGACGTCCTGATGCTGGCCATGCTGGCCCGGTTGCTCGTACCCGGCGGGCTGCGCTCCCGTTCCGTCCAGCTGCTCACCCTGGGCACCTGCGGCATCCTCTTCTCCGACGTCGTCTACGGCGTCAAGCAACTGGACGGCACCTGGCAGGTCGGCACCCCCTGGGACCTGGGCTGGGTGGTCTTCTTCACCGCCTGGGGCCTCGCCGCCCTGCACCCCTCGATGACCGGGCTCACCGACCTCGCGCCCGAGCCCGCGCCGCGGATCGCCGAGCGGCGGCTCTTCCTCCTCGCCATGGCGTCCCTCATCGCCCCGGCGCTGCTGCTCTTCCAGTCGCTGCGTCAGGACCCCGACCGGGACATCGGCATCATCGCGATCTTCTCCGCACTCATGTTCCTGCTGGTCCTGATCCGCCTGTGGGGCATGATGGCCGACCACCGCAAGGCCGAGGCCCGCGAGCGCAGCCTGCGGGTCGCGGCCGCGTCCCTGGTGGCGGCGCTGAGCCCGCGCGAGGTCGCGGCCGCCGTCGAGACCGCCGCCGCCACGCTCTTCGGCGCCGGCACCCCGCACCACACGATGCTCCTCACCCGTGACCGCCGCGGCCGGCTGGCCGCGGTGCCCACCGGCCGCCGGCCCTGGAACCTCCAGGCCGTCGAGGTCACCGGGCCCGGGGCCAACGGATCCGACGGCGTCCCCTGGCCCGAGCTCCTCGCCGACGGCAGCCGACTCCTCCCGGTCGGCGCGCTCGACCCCGCCGTCGCGGCCGCGGTCGCGCCCGAGACGCACGCCCTGTTCTGCCCGCTCGCCCTCCAGGCACCGGCCGCCGGCGAGCAGCTGCTCGGCGCGCTCCTCCTCGCCGGGACGGAGAAGAAGCTGTCCGAGATCTCAGCCCCCGCCCAGTCCCTCGCCTCCCAGGCCGCGCTCGCCCTGGAACGCTTCGGTCTGAGCGAGGAGGTCAGTCGCCGCACCAGCGAGGCCTACTTCCGCACCCTGGTGCACAACACGTCCGACGTCATCCTCATCGTCGACGACGACGACACCATCCGATACGCCAGTCCGTCCGCGGAGAGCATGTTCGGTCACTCGCTGCTGCCCGGCACCCCGCTGACCGAACTCCTCGCCCCGGGCGACTCCGTCAGCGCCCTGCGGATCCTCTCCGGGGTCCGCGCCCGGGGGAACGTGGACGCCCGCGACGACTGGAAGCTGCTGCACGGCGGCGCCGCCGACCTGGAGGTCGAGGTCCGGTGCAGCAACCTGCGGGACGAGCAGACCGTCCACGGCCTCGTGCTGACCCTCCGGGACGTCACCGAACAGCGCAAACTGGAGCGGGAGCTCACCCACCGCGCCTTCCACGACTCGCTCACCGGGCTGCCCAACCGGGTGCTGCTCCTGGAGCGGATCGAGCGGGCCCTGCTGCGCGGCCGCCGCGAGGCCACCCTCACCTGCATGCTCTTCGTCGACCTCGACGACTTCAAGGTCGTCAACGACACCATGGGCCACTCCGTCGGCGACGAGCTCCTCGTCGCCGTCGCCCGCCGGCTGACCTCCGTGCTCCGGCTCACCGACACCGCCGCCAGGCTAGGCGGCGACGAGTTCGCCGTGCTCATCGAGGGCGCGCGCGAGCCCGGCGACGCCGAGGTGCTGGCCGCCGAGATCGTGAACACCCTCAGCCAGCCCTTCCAGCTCACCGACGGCGCCGTGTCCGTCTCGACCAGCGTCGGTGTCGCCACCGTCCTCGACAGCGCCCACGCCGAGGAACTCCTCGGCCACGCCGACCTCGCCCTGTACGCCGCCAAGGCCGCCGGCAAGAAGCGGTGGCGGCGCTTCCGGCCCGAGCTGCACTCCCGGCTCGTCGCCCGCCACGAGCTCCAGGCCGGCATGGACAACGCGATCGCCGACCACTCCTTCGCCGTGCGCTACCAGCCCATCGTGGAGGTCGACGACGCTTCTCTGGCCGGCTTCGAGGCCCTGATCCGCTGGCCGCACGCGCGCCGGGGCATGGTCCCGCCCGAACAGTTCATCACCATCGCCGAGGAGAGCGGCCACATCATGCCGCTCGGCGCCTGGGTGCTCGACCACGCGGCCCATGACATCTCCCGCTGGCAGCGCGCCCACCGCCGGACGCCGCCGCTGTGCGCCAACGTCAACGTCTCCGCGCGCCAGTTCCGCGACCCCGGCCTGCTCGACGTGGTCCGGCGCACCCTGGGCTCCTCCGGGCTCGCCCCCGACTCCCTGGTCCTGGAGCTCACCGAGTCCGTCCTCATGCACGGCGACGAGCAGATCGGCTCCACCATGCGGGCCCTGAAGGACCTCGGGGTGTCCATCGCCATCGACGACTTCGGCACCGGGTACTCCTCCCTCAGCTACCTGCGCGAGTTCCCCATCGACGTGCTGAAGGTCGACAAGTCGTTCATCGATGACATCACCACCGACCGCCAGCAGGTCGCCCTCGTCGAGGGCATCGTGCGCATCGCCGACGTCCTCGGGCTCCAGGTCGTCGCCGAGGGCATTGAGAACGAGGACCAGCGCGCCCTCCTCGCCGACATGGGCTGCCGCTTCGGTCAGGGCTACCTGTTCGCCCGCCCCCTCACCGCGCACCAGGCGGAGACCTTCCTGCACCGGCCGGCCGGCGGGCAGGCCCGTACCGCCAGGACCGTCCGCACCGCCAGGGCCGCCCGCGCCGGCGCACCCGCCACGGAACCCCGGGCCCCCCGCGCCTCCAAGCTCGACATGCGCTGGCGGGACCTGGAGCGGCTCAAGCGCACCAGCCCCATGTGCGACGCCGTCATCGACGAGATCGACGGCCGCAGGCTCCGCGTCGACGACCACTGGCTGATCGACTTCGCCTCCTGCAACTACCTCGGCTTCGACCTCGACCCCGAGATCATGGCCGCCATCGATCCCCAGGTGCGCACCTGGGGCACCCATCCCAGCTGGTCCCGGCTCATCGGCAGCCCCCGGCTCTACCCGCGCATCGAAGAACGCCTCACCGAACTCCTCGGCGCCCCCGACACCCTGCTGCTGCCGACCATCACCCTCATCCACCAGTCGGTCATCCCGCTGCTGGCCGCAGGCGGCCAGATCTTCGTCGAGTCCCAGGCCCACCGCACCATCTACGACGGTTGCGTCGTCGCCCGGGGACAGGGCGCGGAGCTGCACCGCTTCCGGGTCGACGAGCCCTGGGAGCTCGACACGCTGCTGCGCGAGGCGCCCCGCGGCCGCGCCCGGCTCGTCTGCATGGACGGTGTCAACAGCATGACCGGCAACTTCCCGGACCTGCGCGCCACCGCCCGGATCTGCCGTGAGCACGGCGCCCTGCTGTACATCGACGACGCCCACGGCTTCGGCGTCATCGGCGAACGCGGACCGGGGGAGACCAGCCCGTACGGCTCCCGCGGCAACAGCATCGTGCGCCACCTCGGCGAGACCTACGACGGCATCGTCCTCGTCGGCGGCTTCTCCAAGGCCTACTCCTCGCTGCTCGCCTTCCTCGCCCTGCCCAGCCGCCTCAAGGACCACCTCAAGGTCGCGGCAGCCCCCTACCTCTACTCCGGCCCCTCGCCGACCGCCTCGCTCGCCACCGCCCTCGCCGGACTCGACGTCAACGACGAGCGCGGCGACGCCATCCGGGCCGACCTGCACCGCAAGACCGCCCGCGTCCTCGACCACGTCCGTGGCCTCGGCATCGCCACCCCCAACACCGACGGGCTGCCGATCATCGAGATCCCGCTCGGCGACGCCTCGGAGCTGGAGGCGGTCGCCGCGTTCCTGTGGGACCGGGGCATCTACGTGACGCTCGCCAGTTATCCCCTCGTGCCGCGCGACCGGGTGGGCTTCCGCGTCCAGATCACCGCCGCCAACACCGACGAGGAGATCGAGCAGCTCAACGACACGGTCACCGCCCTGTCGGCGCGCTTCGCGCTTCAGCGCCGCACCGCCGCCCAGCCCGGCGCCGTCCCGGCCGGCCGCTCCCCGGAGGCATGATGGCCACCACCCGGCGGGCGGTGCGCAGGAACCGTGACGCGGACTGGAACGCGTGGCCCGTCGCGGAGTACCTGGCCGAGAACTACCGCCAGATGCACCCGTGCGACCGAGGCGTCATCCACCACCACTGCGCCTTCTTCCGGCAGTTCGCCCCGGGCTCCCTCGCCCGGACCCTCGAACTCGGCGCGGGCCCCAACCTCTACCCCCTGATGCTGGCCACCGGCGCCGCCCGCCGCGTCGAGGCCCTGGAACCCGGGGCCGCCAGTCGTGCCTATCTGCGACGCCAGCTGACCTACGGCCCCGAGGACAGCTGGGAGCCCTTCTACGCACTGGCCCGCGCCCTCGACCCGGGCCTGCCGCCCACCCTCACCGAGGCCCTCACCCGGGTCCACGTGGTGCAGGGCGACGCCGGCGACCTCGTCGACGGGCACTACGACGCGGCGTCGATGAACTTCGTCGCGGAGAGCGTCACGGAGGACTTCGGCGAGTTCACCGCCCTGTGCGCGGCCTTCGCCCGCGCGGTGCGGCCCGGCGGCGGGCTCGTCGCCGCCTTCATGGAGCGCATGCCGAGCTACCGCATCGGCCACGGACCGGTCTGGCCGGCCTGCCCGGTCGACGAGTCCGCGCTGCGCGCCGTCTTCGGGCCCCGCACCGCCGACCTGCGGATCTCCCGCCTCGCCAAGGACCGCACCCTGCCCGAGTACGGGGACACCGGGGTGCTGCTGCTCACCGCCCGGCGTCCCGGCCCCTGATCAGCTCCGCGTACGTCTCGAGCGAGGAACCGGGCGTCCCGTCGTAGAGATGGTGGTCGAAGGCCCACATCAGGTCCTCCAGACCGCACGTGTCGACCTGGCGGAACGCCGCCTCCATAGTGCCCGGCCGGTACGCCGCCACCTGAGGGCCCGCGCTCTCCCCGGCCACGTGCCGGAAGCCCTCCGCCCGGGCCACCGCGACCACCCAGCGGGCCGACGACCAGGACCGCAGGGTCGCGTCGGGGGCGGTGGCCACCTTCCCCGCGTCACCGGAGGCGCAGCCACTGTCGACGGGGCGCCCGGTGCCGTCGACCAGGGCGGTGGTGACGATCTGCACCTGGTCCCGGTGCTGGACGAGCCCGAGCGTCGCGAAGAAGCCGACGCCCTGGCCGATCAGGCGCGCCCCCCGCGTGCGGCCGTCCAGGTACGCGGCCACGGCCGCCTCCCGGTCGGAGGGATAGAAACCGGCCCCCGGTACGAGCACCTTCAGCGGGCCGCGGTGGCCGAGCCCGGCGTACAGGTCGATCTGCCAGTTCACCGCGTCGGCGAGGGAGGCCAGGTACCAGTCGTACCAGCGCCGCACCTGGCGTTCCGTGAACGGCGCGCCCCGGTACGTGTGCTCGCCGGGCCGCCAGCCGGGGTACGGGCTCGCCGCCTGGGCGTGCCGGTCGTACGCCCAGAACTCGCCGCCGGCGCGCCCGTCCGAGACCGCCCGCGGATAGCCGAACTCGCCGTTCTCGTCGATCCCGAGCCGGACCGCCCACACGTCGTCCAGGCCGATCCGCTCCTTCACCTGCCGCACGTACGAGGCGACCTCGGCCCGCACCGGTTCGCTGAACACGATGTTCGGGGTGCTCGTGGAGCGCTCGCCGTGCTGGTTCTCCCACACCGACTCGGGGTAGGCGTCCCGGAGCCAGTCCGGCGGGTGGTTGAGTCCCAGTCCCGCCTCCACCCGCAGGCCGGCGTCCCGGAACGACTGCAGCCGCTCGCGCACCTGCCGCGCGTACGCCTCGTCGTACCGTCCCTGCTCCGGCTCGAACCGGCTCCAGTCCACCTGGAGATGGGCGATCCGCAGCCCGTGCGCGTACTCCGTCTCCGCCCGCTCCGGGTCGGTCTGGAGCGTGCCGAACAGCGGGGCCGGCGGCTGTCCGTCCGGGCGCAGGGGCCCGAACGCGGCCGCCACGAGGGTCAGTACGGCGAGCAGTCCGAGCACCACGGGCAGCCGGACCGGCCTCACGACAGCAGCTCCCGGTACAGCGACGCGTACTGTGCGGCGAACCGCTCGGGGCCGAACTGCTTCTCCACGGTGGCCCGGCCCCGCTCGGCGAGTACGTCCCAGGAGCGCGGCTGGCCCAGCAGCCACACCAGTTGCTGACCCGTGCGGCGGGCGTCCCCCGCGGGCGCCCGCAGCACCGCGTTGCCGAAGTCGGCGAACTGCGGCAGATCGCTGAGGATCACCGGCCGGCCGGTGGCGAGGGCCTGGAGGACCGTCAGGGGGATGTCGGCCTTCCCGCCGATCGCCGACGGTGGGAACAGGAAGACGTGCGCCGAGGTGATCAGCGCCCGCATGTCGTCCACGTAGCCCAGGACCTCGGTGTCGACCAGACCCTGCGCCGCGGCCCGCTCCCGCAGCGCCTCCTCCAGGGCGTGCAGGTCCTGCCCGGGCCGCCCGCGCATCGCCAGCACCAGCCGGAACCGGACGCCCGCCCGCACGGCCTCCGCCGCCGCGTCGATCGCGGCCTCCGCCCCGCCCTGCGCGTCGTGGTGCCCGGCATAGAGGACCACGGGCAGGCCCGGCGGACGGGGCCGGGGCGGCCATTCCTCCAGCGGGATCATCGGCGGGATCACCCGTACGTCGCCGAAGTGCGCCGCCCGCAGCCGGCGGGCCATCGACTCCGACAGGGCGATCGTGGTGCCCAGCGGCCGGGTCCGCGGCAGCAGCCGCGCGTCCATCACCCCGGGCACCGTGTGCACCACCGGGCGGGCCCCCAGCAGCAGCGGACGCAGCCACGAGAAGGCCGGGAAGGTCCGCCCGATCGTCAGGAACGCGTGCACCAGGTCGCAGCGGCGTGCGTGCACCCCGCCGGCGAGCGCCGACTGCACCCGCTCGGACACGTGCGGCACCCCGTCCCGGGAGAGGATGCGCACCGCGTGCCCGCCGTGCCCGTTCGGCGGCGGACGGCCACGCCGGTGCGGCCATTGCGTGAACCAGGTGAACTCGATGTCCGGCAGCGCTCCGAGCACGTCGGAGGCGAGCCGTACGTCGGCCCCGTCCGCCCCGTCCAGCGGGCTGCTGGTCAGGAGCAGGACGCGCGGCCGGCGCGGGGTGGTGCTCATCGCGGGCCGGCCGACGGCTGGGGCGGCGGCAGCTCGTACAGGGCCAGCGTCCCGTACGTGGGACCCTGGAAGGCGTACAGCAGCCGTGCGCCGTGGATGAGGTCGCGCACCTCGGACAGGGGCGAGCGGCCGTAGCCCTCCTCGATCACCTTCCACGGCACGATGACGTAGCGGGCCTGGTGCGCGGCCCGTTCACCGGGCGTGACCCAGTGGCCGAGCCGGTAGTCGTCCTCGAAGGTCCAGTAGGTGACGCCGGCCGTCCGCTGCCCGTCGACGGTCACGATGCCGCTGCCGGCGGGCACGTGCTGCCGCAGGTACGCCTGCATGCCGACGAACCCGTCATCAGGGGTCCCGCGGTCCCGGGCGTAGACGCCCGCCGGCACGGCGAGCACCGCCACGAGCACGGCGACGACGCCCGCCCGCAGCGCGGGGCTCCGCCGGGGCACCGGTACCGTCACGGCCAGCGCCACCAGGTTCGGCACGAACAACAGGTACAGCGCCTGCTCCTCCAGGGTGCCGATGCCGAGCGCGTAGGCCAGCGTGACGATCGCGCAGGCCTCGAAGAGGGCCAGCAGCCGGTAGACCGGCTCCTTCCGGCGCAGCAGCAGGAACAGCGCCACCGGGGTCAGCAGAAGCAGCAGGTAGGTGATGGCGAATTCGGGCAGTTCCGCGGTGAGCCGGCCCGCGAGCGACGGCCGGCCCGGTGCGTTGAAGCCGGTTTCCTGCACGATGCCGAGCAGCCGGTCCAGGCCGTGCGTCTTCTGGTCCCAGAACGACTCCCAGTGCCCGAAGCCCACGACGAGGGTCACGTACACCGTGTAGGGCACCACGGCGGCCGATGCGGCGAGCGCGGTCAGCCGGCGCGGCGGCCCCCAGCCCAGCGCCAGCGCCAGGAGCAGCGGCAGCACCGTGATCAGCGCCGAGTGGTCCTTCGTCAGCACCGCGAGGCCGAGCAGCAGCCCGCCGGCCACCGCCCGCAGCCGCGGCCGGCCCGGCGGCTCCGCCCGGCACAGGGGCAGCAGCACCAGGAAGCCCGCGATCACCCACATCATCGTCGCGGTCTCCAGGAGCACCCAGTTGTTCTGCCGGATGCAGAACTGGTCGAGCGCGAAGACCAGTCCGGCCACCAGACCGGCCGTGCGCGACCGCACCCGCGCGACCAGGAACACGACGAGGGCCGCCGTCACCCCGGCGAGCAGCGCGTTGAGCACCCGCAGCGAGTGGACCTGCGCGATGACGTCCTGGTGCTCGCCGAACAGGCGCATCCAGCCGGCCTCCAGATAGAAGAAGCCGGGAGGATGCAGGAAGAACAGACCGTCGGACGTGCTGGGGAAGCCGCCCCGCTCCGCGCTGCGCCCCAGCTCCTGGTAGATCAGTTCGTCCACGAACAGGTCGCTCGCCCGGCCCACCTGGATCAGTCGGAGAAGCACCGTCAGGACCGCCGCGACCAGGGCGTACGCCGCCGTCGGCACCGACTCCACCGACAGGCGGCGCGCCGGGCCGGGCCGCTCCTCCGGCCGTTCGGCCGCGGGCGCGACGGAGGCGCCGGGGACGGTCATGTCGCACCTCCGGGCGGGCGGGCCGCGCCGTCGGGCACTCCGGCGGGCAGCAGGTACACCTCGGGGACGCGCGGGATCACGCCGTCGGGGAAGAGGGCGCTCACCTGGGTGCGGTAGCCCCGGATCAGTTCGGCCTTCGTGTCGAGGCCGCGGTCCCAGGACGCCTCGGTCGCCCGGAGTCCGGTGGTGAAGTCCGGGTCGGGGGCGGCCTGCAGGTTGTAGGGGAAGTCGCTGTAGTAGACGACGGGCAGTCCGCTGCGCGCGGCGGCCGTACGCACCAGGACGTGATCGGCGTGCCCGCCCACCCCGAGCGGCGCCAGCAGCAGCCCGCGGCCGCGCGGCAGCAGCTCCCGTACGGTGTCGGTCACCTGCCGGACGGTCTCCGCGTCCCGGGCCGAGACCCGGCCGCGCGACAGATGGAGCCGGTAGGTGGGATAGACGTGGTCGAGCTCGGGGAGCAGCCGGGCCGCCAGCCGGCGGCAGCGCTTCGGCGCGGGCAGGCGGCGGAACAGACCGTCCACGAATCCGCCGTGGAAGCGGTCCACGCCGAGCTGCTTGAGCACCGCCTGGTCCTCCGCCCGTCGCTCCACGTACAGCTCCTCGGCGTTCGCCGCCCCCGTCTGCCGCAGGAACTGGCGGGCCGACAGCGTGTGCGGCGGCGGCGCGGCCTCGGTGAAGACCGTCATCACCGTCACGGCCGACCGGTCGGGCAGCTGTCCGAGCAGCGCGCCGCAGGACAGCACGGCGTCGTCCGGATGCGGTGAGAGCACCAGCAGCGCGCCGGAGCGGGACAGCGCGGTCAGCGGGTCGACTGCCATGGCACTCTCCGGTCCTTCCGCGGCCGCCGGCGCGCGGCCGGCCGGTCGACGAGGCGGCGGGTCAGTGCCAGATAGGCGCCCGTCATCTCGTCCCACGTGTAGTGCTGCGCGGCCAGCCCCGCCTGCCGCCCCAGACGTTCGCGCAGCACCGGGTCGGAGGCCAGCGCGGTCATCCGCTCCCCGAACGCCGCCGCGTCGAAGGGCGGTACGGCCACGTCGCCGCCGCCGCGCATCCAGCGCAGCGCCGGCAGGTCGAAGTGGAGCACCGGCTTCCCGTACGACATGCCCTCCAGCGCGACCAGGCCGAAGGTCTCGTGGCGCGAGGGCACCACCAGGAAGGCGCTGTCCCGCAGCAGGCGCTGCTTCAGCTCCTCGTCCGCGTACCCCACCCAGCGCACTCCGTCGCCCCGCTCCGCCAGGAGCTGATCGAGCCGGTGCTCCTCGGTGGCGGTGCCCCGGCCGGCCAGGACGAGCTCCATCGGAGGCCGGGCGCTGCCGTAGGCGTCCAGGAGCAGATCGAGTCCCTTGATCCAGGTGTCGATCCGCCCCAGGAAGAGGATGGAGTCCCCGCTGCCGAGCCGGGCGTCGTCGAGACGGCGCTGCTCCACGCCGTTGGCGATCACGTGCACCGAGGCCCGCGGGCTGAGCCGGCGCACCGCCGAGGCATCCGCCTCGTTCAGCACCACGATGTGCCGGTAGCAGCGCAGCCCGATCCGCTCGACCAGGAAGAACGGCAGGTGGTAGCGGCGCCAGAGCGCCTCGGCGCTGCGGCCCTGGTCGATGCCGACGACGGGGGAGCGGGACACCAGCGGAAGGAAGCTGGTCGAGAACGGCGGGGTGAAGCTCTCCAGCCACACGTCGTGCCGGATCCGCCGGGCCACCAGGGGCAGCAGCGCCAGGAACAGCAGCTGCCCGGCGCGCGGCCCGGCCCGGCACACCGGCAGCGTCACGTAACGGATGCCGTGGCGCTCCGCGGAGCCGGCCTTGCGGCCCGCCGTCACCACGGTCACCTGGTAGTGCTCCGCGAGGCGCCGCGCCAGCTTCTCCACGACGAGCGCGCCGCCGCCGCGGTAGTCGGAGTTCTCGGCGTCGTCGTAGATGGAGACGACGACCCGCTTCTGCCGCTCGGGGACGGTGGACGGGGGGAGTTCCCGCTCGTGATAGCGCGATGAGCCGCGCCGTGCGGCCTCCGGCGACGGCGGTACGGCGGCGAGGACGCGCTCCAGGGCCGTCGCGGCGACCGACTCGGGCGGACCCTCGCCGTCGATCCGGGACACCCGGGGCAGTCGGGCCGCCCAGGCACGGTGCCGCGCCCACCAGGCGGCCGGCGAGCCCGCCGCGGTCTCCCAGCCGCGCCCGTTCAGCGTGGCCGGCAGGGTCTCCGGGAGGAGTGTCAGGTCGTAGCGCTCGGCGATCCGGGCGAAGCGCTCGGCGGCGCCGCGGCCCGGCGGCAGGTCGAACTTCACCAGCCCGTCCAGCGGACCGCGGTCGGTCACCACGACGGCGGGCCGGCCACCGGCCAGGACCGTGACGCCCAGCCGGGCGGCCCCGATCCGCAGCGCAAGCTCGCCCGCGTCGACGACGGCGTGGGCACGGCGGAACCACGATCCCCGGCGCTCGGGACGCGCGGACCGCCGTACCCACTCACCCGCCCCCGTCCCGCCCGGTTCCCCCTCTTCCCTCACCCGTGGGGGAACCGGGAACCAGCGGCAGAACACACAGCCGTAACAGTGGACCGTCACCACCGCGAACCCGCGTCGGCGCAGCCGCCCGGAGAGGGCGCGCACCAGCGAGGACTTCCCGGTGTGGTCGGGTCCGGAGACCGCCACGAGCAGCGGCGCCCGCCGCGCGCCTGTGTCGCGTCCACTCATCGGGCGGCTCATGACTCGCTCCTCCGAACGTGCTTGGCCACCACGAGCGGTACCCGCAGCGACGCCTCGCGGGCCGCGACCCGCACCCGCCCCTGGCCGAGAAGATGACCCGAGTGCTCCGCACCGACCCGCAGGGAGGTCCCCACGGACAGCGGCAGCGGCAGCGGCACCGGCTCCCCCCGGTCGAGCCGCGCCATCGCGGCGAGCGCCGCCTCCAGCGCCCGCCCGCTGCCGGACGCCCAGCCCTCGCGGGCGGCCTCGCGGTGTGCCTCGGCGACGGTGTCGGGGCTCAGCAGGGCGCGCAGGGCGAGCAGCTCGGAGAGGTCGAGGGTCAGGTTCTGGAACAGCGCGTGGGCGAGCCAGATGCGCAGCCGGTCGGCCGGGCAGGGGACGAGCCAGTCGGGGCGGCTGCCGTTCACCAGGGCGACGCCCGGGGTGGTGCCGGCCCCGTCGACGGGCAGCGCCCGCGCGAACAGCCGGTCGGTGGGCACCACCGGGACCCCGAACCACGAGACGGCGGTGTGCAGATGGGCCGCGGGGCCGCTCACCGGGTCGAGCAGCACCTTCGAGGAGCGCTCCAGCCAGTAGCGTTCACGGCGCACGTACCAGCCCGCGAGTGCCTCCTGCGCCTGCTCCCAGCGCCCGTACGGGACGACGAGGTCGAAGTTCCCGTACACGTAGTCGCCCGACAGATCCGCCTTGATGAGCACCGTGGGGATGCCCTTGCTCCGCAGCAGGCGCGTCGACTCGAAGAGATTGCGCCGGAAGAGCGCGGTCGCCGCGGCCACCTCGGCTCGGGTGGCCGCGAGCCGGTCGGGGTAGGTGCGCGCGAGGACGCCCTCCACCTGGTTGCGCCGGGCCACGGCGAGCGCGCCCGCCAGTTCGGCGTCGGTGGCCGGGCGGGTCCGGCCGTGCCAGACGGCGTCCACGAGCAGGCGTACGGACCGTTCCTCGTCGGGCGGCACGGCCGCGGCGGCTCCTCCGGCGGGACCTCGGCCGGGCGCGCCCGAGGAACGGGCCTCCCCGGCGTCCGGGGCCGGGTCACGGCCGGTGGGGTCGCTGTGCCGCCCGAAGAACCACCGCAGGGCGAGTCCCGTGACCACGACGGCGACGCAGAACCACGCCACCGGGAAGGCCCGCAGCAGGACGAGCCCGCCGGCCAGCGCGAGCACCAGCAGCGGCCGGGGGCCGAGGAGCACGCGCCGCAGCCCGAAACCGTGGACGCGCGCATGCCGGACCGCGAGGAGCAGCATCGCCACCAGCGTGCCGACCAGGCCGCCGACCGCCATGCCGACCACGCCGTGCGCGGTCCAGCCGTACGCCAGCCCCGCCACGTACACGGACAGGCCGACGAGCAGCGGCTTCAGACAGGCGTAGTCGTTGACGGCCTGGCAGAACGTCACGAGCAGGGCGAGCGCGCCGAGCGCGAGACCGGTCACGGCCGTGAGCGAGAGCAGCACGCCGACCTCGCCGTATCCGGACGGGAAGACCCGCGTGAGGACCGATCCGGGCGCGGTGGCGGCGACCGCGGACAGCGGCACCGCCACCGTCAGGTACATCCGCAGCGCGTCTCCCACGAGCGGCGCGTCCGCCCGGCGGCGCGAGAGCGCCGGCAGGAAGGCGATGGAGACGGCGCCCGCGAGGAACAGCGGCACCCGGCCCAGCATCACCGCGGCCTGATAACTCGCGGCCTCCGCACGGTCGGTGGGCAGCATCGCCACGAGGATCACGTCCACGGCCGCCATCAGCGCCACCACGCCCTGCAGCGAGGCCACCCCGACGGCCCGGCGCCACAGCCCGCGGTTGGCCGTGGTCTCCAGCCACGGGCGCCCGCGGCCACCGCGGAAGCCGCGCGGCCGGTAGATCAGGAACGGCAGCACACCGATGCCGAACGCCGCGAGCGCACCCGTCTCGCCCAGGCCCAGGGCGGCGACGAACAGCAGCCCCACCGCCGTCTTGAGCACCGCCTCGGCGGTCGTGACGACGCCCAGGGTGCGCAGCCGCTCGGTGCCCTGCAGCCAGCCCGCGCTGACGCGGGTCACGTAGATGAGGAAGGTGCCGGCCGCGATGACGAGGGCGGTCTCCATGCTCGCGAACTGCACGGAGACGAGCGCGACCACGAGCGCGGCGAGGAGGCCGCCGGCCACGCCGGTGACGACCGCGAACCGGACCGCCTCGGCTCGCTCGGCCTCGGACCGGGCTCGCGCGAGTGCCTGCGCCAGCATCCATGGCACGGTCACGACGGCGATCGCCGCCGTGCAGACCAGGAGCCCCTGCCCGGCGGCGAAGACCGCGTAGTCGGCGACGTCCAGCAGCCGGGTCAGGACCAGCGCGTACGCGTAGTTGAGCACGCCGACCGCCACCGCGGCGGTCGCTATCCACCGCGCGCCGTGAACGGCCGTCACCTCGTCCGGCAGGACGGGCGTGCGCCGGGTCACCGACTCGGCGGAACTCATGGCCGGACCTCGCCGGCGGGTGCGGGCCGGGAGAGGGGCGCGGGCGCCGGGCGCGGGGCGGGCTCGGCGGCCGACGTGGTGGCCGGGAAGCGTGAGGCGCTCCGCGCGGGCCGGGGCTCCTCGGCCGGCGACGGGCGGCCCGGAGAGCGCACGGAACTCGTCGCGGGCGCGGACTCCTCGGCCGGGGGCGCGGTGTCGGGCAGGGGATCAGGGGCCCCGAGGCGCCGGGACGACCCGCCCACCAGGACGTCCCGGGCGCCGGCCAGGGTGACCGTTGCGTCGTCGACCCCGAGCCGCGCCAGCGCGCCCAGGGCCTGGACCTCGTCGCAGCCGTGCAGGAGCACCTGGAAGGTGTTTCCGTCCCGGTGCCAGGCGTCGGTCCGGCGGAGTGCCTCGCGGACCGCCCGCTCGGTCGCGGCGGTGTCGCGCGCGGTGAAGCGGGTGACCACGGCGAGGTCGTTGGCCGCGCGCCGGGACCGTCGGTGCCGGTGGATGCGGTGCAGTTCCTCCAGGACTACCTGCGCGAGCCGTTCGGCGCTCGCGTCCCAGGAGAACGCGGCCGCCCAGGCCCGGCAGCGGGCCGCGGTCCGCTCGCGGGCGGCCGGGTCGGCCAGTTCGGCGAGGGCGTCGGCGACGCCGTCGGCGAGGTCGGCCGACGGGTCGAGCAGGTACCCGTTGACGCCGGGCTGGATGGCGTCGCGCAGCCCCGGTACGTCGAAGGCGAGGGCGGGGGTGCCGACGGCGTTGGCCTCGATCACGGTGAGGCCCCAGCCCTCGGCCACCGAGGGCACGACCGTCAGCCAGGCGTGGTGGAACAGCTCCTCCTTGCGGGCGTTGCTCACGTGTCCGTGGAAGGTGACGGCGGGCCCCACCCCGAGGGTGTGCACGAGGGCGCGCAGGGCGGGCAGTTCGGGGCCGTCGCCGCAGACGTCGAGGCGCAGCTCGGGGATCCGGCGCAGCAGCGCGGGCATCGCCCGGACGAGGAGGTCCACCCGCTTCTGCGGCACCAGCCGGCTGACCACGGTCAGCGCCGGGGTGCCGCTGCGGGTGCCGGCGGGCGTGCGGGGAAGGTCGGTGGGGCGTCCGTTGGGGACGATGTGCAGCGGGTTGCCGAAGCCGAGTTCGCGGCGGGCGCCCTCCCGGGTGGAGGGGGAGACCACGACGACCGGCCGTCCTCGGTAGACCCGCCGGCTGACCTGCTTCTCCAGGAGCCGGCCGAGGGAGTTCAGCGGCCAGCGGAAGCGGACGTCGAACTGGCGCTGGTGGACGTGGTGGATGACGCAGAGGTCGGCCGTCCAGCGCGGGGTGAACAGCGGGGAGAAGAACGGGATGCCGTTCTGGAAGTCGATGACGGCGTCGTACGCGTGCCGGTTGCGCAGCAGATGCGCGGCGGCCGACGCGTACACGCCGAAGGTCCCGCCGCCCCGTACGATCCGCATCCCGTCGCGGTACTCCCGGGCCCGTGCGCCGGGGTAGCGCGAGGAGACGAACGTGACGCGCGCGCCGGCCGCCGAGAAGCGGCGGGCGATCTCGTGCGCGTACGCCTCCGCGCCGCCGGCGTCCGGGTGCCACGGGTCGCGCCAGTTGAGGAACGCGAGGTCGAGGCGGGCGAGCCGGTCGAGGGCGGAGGCGGCGGGGGTCGGTGCGCTCATCGTCGTCACCTGGCCAGGGAGAGCCGCAGCAGATCGGTCATGGAGCGCAGCCCGTCGCGGCGCGCGGAGAACGTCGACCCGTCCTGGTCCGTCCACTCCACCGGCACCTCCACGACGTCGTGTCCGGCCTTGACCACATGGGCGAGGAGTTCGACGTCGAAGGCGAAGCCGTCGACGTGGCAGTCGCGGACGATCTCCCGGGCGAGCGGACCGGGGAAGAACTTGAAGCCGCACTGGGTGTCGGCGATGTCCGGCAGCGTCAGGTGCGCGAGGGCGCGGAACAGCGCTCCGCCGCCGCGGCGCAGCCGCGGCTGCTCGACGGCGAGGTGCGCGCCGGGCGCGTGCCGGGAGGCGATCACGGCGCCGTGTCCGGCCTGCAGGAGCACCATGACCGGGTCGAGGGTTTCGATGGGGGTCGCGTTGTCGGCGTCGGCGAAGCCGATGAAACGGGCGGCGGAGGTCTCGATGCCGCGCCGCACGGCGGCGCCCTTGCCCCGGTCGCCGCAGCCGATCACGTGGAAGCCCACCGAGCGCCCCATCGCGGAGGAGGCGAACCGGTCCACGCAGTCCGGGGTGCCGTCCACGCTGTTGTTGTCGACCACGACCACGGCGGACGACCAGGGGCGGCGGGCGAGGAACCGCAAGGTGGTGGCCACCGTGGCCGGCAGCCTCTCGCGCTCGTTGAAGGCCGGGATGATCAGCTCGAGCTCGACCGGGGGCCGGGTGAGCGAGCGGGGGAGCGGGGCATGCGCGTCGACGTCGGTCATCGCGCCTCGCCTCCTCGGGGGAAGGCGCGGCGCACGGCTCGCGCGGGGGTACGGGGGAAGCCGGGGATCAGTGCGGGCACGAGCGCCCGGTGCCGCGGCGCGGCCGTCAGCGGGGCGTGCGGGGCAGTGGCCGGGTTCCTCGGGGCGGGACGGCTCCCGGGTGCGGTGAGGTCGCCGAAGGCGTCCGCACCGCGGGGCTCGGGCGACTTCCCGCTGCAGGCGCCACGCGGGGGCGGACCCTCACGTGATCCAGCGCAGGGGCCGCCTCGCGAACCCGCCCCGTGGTGGCCTCCGCCGCCCCGTTCCCCGCTCGAACCTCGGCCCGATGGGCCTGACGGGCTCGTCGAGCGCCGTCGGCCGCCCGCGGTACGGGTGCGCACGGCACGGGAGCGCCTGCGGCGGGCGGCCGTACGGGGTCGGTGGCTCTCGGTGTGGCGGCGGCAGCGCCGGTCCGCCTCGCGTACGCGGTCGGAGGCGCGCCGGGCGGGATGCGCCGGGGCGGGGAGGGAGCGCTCACACGGTGAACGGCGGCGCGCCTCGGCGGAGGGCCAGTCGGTCACTCGTCGCAGCGGATGCGGAACGGGTGCCACCGGCGCTCGGCTGATGGGGAGGGAGGTCATGACGCGCCTCTTCCGACAACCGACCCTGCCGAGGGTCTGGGACGCACTGCCAAGTGCAATGCACTGACTTCCAGCCCTATCACCCGTTTTGCCCGCCGTCAACCGCTGCCCGCCACGATGCGGTGGAGCGCGTTGCGCGGGCGCTGGGAGACGAGGGTGCCCAGGATGCGGGTGCCGTCACGGATCGTCCGGGGGTGCGACGGCCCGTGGCGGCGCGGGAGTTCGAGACTCGGGACCTCGGCGATGCGCAGCCCGTAGTGCAGGGCGTGGGCGACGATCTCGGCGCCGAGTTCCACCCCGTCCTCGCGCAGGTCGAGCAGGTCGAGGAATTCCCTGCGGAAGGCGCAGAATCCGTACCAGAGATCGGTCAGCCGTTGCCCGTACAGCTGCCGGGCGAGCCTCAGCAGCGCCCGGTGGCCAAGCCGTCTGACCAGCGGATAGGAGGCCGTGTCCCCGCCCGCGATGAAGCGCGATCCCTTGACGAAGTCGAATCCGCTGTCGAGGTAGTGCAGGTAGTGCGGGATCTCCCGGGGCGACATGCTGCCGTCGCCGCCGATGAGGACGATGTGGTCGCCGGTCGCGGCCAGGAGCCCGGCGTGCGGGACGTCGCCGGCCGCGCAGTTCCAGGGGCCGAGCCGGCGGACGCGGACCCCGTCCGTGGTCCGCCCGGTGCCCGCCGCACCCGCTCCGACCAGGATGATCTCCCGTACGGCGGCGGGCAGCTGTGGGAACAGCCAGGTCGTGTCGGGATCGCCCGGACGCACCGCGACCACCAGGCTCGCCGTGCGGGCCACGCTCGCCGGCTCGCGGTCCGTGGCGCGCCGCATCGGGTGCGGCTCGCCGCTCGTGGGACTCGTACCGCTCATCGCTGGTCCTCCGGAAATCCGCGGACGCCTTTCATGATCGGCCGCCGTCGTCCCCCGGTCAAGGAATGCCGATCGATCGTGCATTTCCGGCGGAAAGGTTATGCGGAGTTCCGTGAATCCATCTGGTTCGCGAACCGTCGGCGCGGTCCCCGTCACGATCACGGAGCGCCCGGCATTTTCTGCGACCGCGAACTCGGGGGATTACAATCCGGTCATGGCAGGGCGAATTGAGGACTACGCCCTCATCGGCGATCTGGAGACGGCGGCTCTCGTCGGGCGGAACGGTTCGGTCGACTGGTGGTGCGTGCCGCGATTCGACTCGCCCGCCTGCTTCGCCTCCCTCCTCGGTGACGGCGGCCACGGCCACTGGAAACTCGCGCCGGTGGGCAACCGGGCGTGCAGTCGGCGGGGTTACCGCGGCGACACCCTGGTGCTCGACACCGTCTGGGAGTCCCTGACCGGCACCGTCCGGGTCACCGACTTCATGCCGCCCCGTCAGGGCGGCCCCCGGATCGTCCGGGTCGTCGAGGGAATCGCCGGACGCGTCGACATGCGGGGCGAGTTGACGGTCCGCTTCGACCACGGCAGCGTCGTGCCCTGGACCCACGCCCTCGACGCGCGCACCGTCGCCTCGGTCGCCGGTCCCGACGCGACCCGGCTGCACTGCGGTCCGGGCGCGGGCGAACCCGTCGTCACCGCCGACCGCACCACCTTCGCGTTCCCCGTCGCCGCCGGCCAGCGCGTCACGTTCGCCCTCGGCTGGCATCCGTCCCACACCCCCGCGCCCCCGGCACCCGACGCGCCCGCCGCCCTCGACCGGACGCTCGCCTTCTGGAACGACTGGGCCGCCGGGCTCCGTTACGAGGGCCCCGCCCGTGAGGCCGTCATCCGCTCGCTCGTCGTGCTCAAGGCCCTGACGTACGAGCCGACCGGCGGGGTCATCGCCGCCGCCACCGCCTCGCTGCCCGAGTGCATCGGCGGCCGGCGCAACTGGGACTACCGCTTCTGCTGGCTGCGCGACTCCACGTTCACCCTCTCCTGCCTGCTGCGCAGCGGCTATCGCCGGGAAGCCCTCGCCTGGCACGACTGGCTGGTCCGCACCGTCGCCGGAGACCCGGCCGACCTCCAGCCGCTGTACGGGGTGGCCGGGCAACGCCGACTGCCCGAGACCTACGCCGACTGGCTCCCGGGCTACGAGAACTCACGCCCCGTCAGGTTCGGCAACGCGGCCGTCGGGCAGTTCCAGCTCGACATCTACGGCGAGGTCCTGAACACCCTCTACTCCGCCGTCCGGGCGGGTGTCGCGATCGACGGGCAGGTGTGGAGCCTGATGGCCGCGCTCCTGGAGTACGTCGACAAGCACTGGCGCGAACCCGACGAGGGCATCTGGGAAGTCCGCGGCCCCCGGCGCCAGTTCGTCCACTCCAAGGTGATGGCCTGGGTCGCCGCCGACCGCGCGTTGCGCCTCGCCCGGGTGGCGGGACTGCGCACCTCGGTGCGCCGCTGGCAGGCGCTGCGCGCCGAACTCCGCGACGAGGTATGCCGGTTCGGGTGGAGTGAGGAGCGGCAGTCCTTCGCGCAGTACTACGGCAGCCGCCGCGTCGACGCCACCGCGCTGCTGATCCCGCGCCTCGGCTTCCTGCCCGCCCACGACCCCCGGGTGCTCGGCACCGTCCGCGCCATGGCGGGCCTGGAGGACCGCGGCTTCCTGCGCCGGTACGACGAGGTGTCCAACGGCGAGGTGCACGAGATCGACGGCCTGGCCGGCGCCGAAGGGGCCTTCCTCGCCTGCACGTTCTGGTACGCCGACGCCCTCGCCGCCACCGGCCGCCCGGCCGAGGCCCGTACGGTCTTCGAACGGGTCCTGGACGTCCGCAACGACGTCGGTCTGCTCGCGGAGGAATGGGACCCGGCGGAGGGCCGCCAGCTCGGCAACATGCCCCAGGCGCTGAGCCACGTCGCCCTGGTCGACACCGCCTTCGTGCTGGACGGGACGCGCCGTCGCGCACGCACCCCCGCCCGCCGTACCGCGGTGGCGTGATCACGCCCCCGGCATCGAGCCGTACAGGGGGCGGCCAGGGGGTCGTCCCCAGGTACCCGAGCCCCGTGGCCGGGATCGGCTTCGTGACCGCCGGCAGCGCCACCCTCCGCACCCGCTGGATGTTCACCTGCCAGCGCCGTTACGCGCGGCGCCCGGCACTCTCCGGCCGGGCCCGGCCGGAGACGGCCACGGGGCTGCTCACCCGGTTCGTCGACTCCCTGAGGGGGCCCGGCGGCACCGGCGAGCCGATCGGCACGGTCGGCTTCGCCCTGATGACGCGATCCTGCTCACGATCGGATCCCGGACGCACTCCTGGACCCGCGGCCGGCCACTGCCGTTCGGGCGTCTCCAGCGGGCGTCCACGCCCGCACCGGGGTCGAATCGATGCATGGCACCCTTCGACAGGCCCCGTACCGGCAGCTCCCCGCGGGGCATAGCCGCCGGTGACACGTGGTGGTACGCCGCCGTCGCCGGTGAGGCCGCCGGATCGTTCAGCGCCCGTGTCCGCATACGCATGCGGCGAACCTGCCTCGCCGCCGTCCTCCTGCTCACCGTCGCCTACGCCGGGCTCGTGCTCACCGCCACCGGCCGGCGCTGGGGCGACGCCGTCACCGCCGGACGGCTCGCCGATCCCGCCGTCGCCCGGTTCCTGAGCGAGCACCCCTCGCTCCAGGGGCTCAGCACCGTCACCCCGGCCGCGACGGTCCTCGCGCTCGTCGCCGTCGGCGTGCTGCGCAAGCGGTACGCGCTCACCGGCGCCGCGCTCGGCACCATCGCCGTCACCCTCGTCGTCGCGGCACTCCTCCAGAGGTACGCCCCCGGCCCGCACCTCGTCGACGCCTCCGGCGCCACCGTCCCGAGCGGCTTCCCCAGCGGAGCCGGTGTGATCGCCGCCGGCGGCGCCCTGGGCCTCCTCCTCGTCGCCCCGCACCGGCTGCGCGGCATCGCCGTCGGCCTCGCGGCCCTGCCGGCCGTCGCCGCCGGCGCGTACGGGATCGCCTCCGGCCACCGAAGGCCCGGCGACGTGATCGCCGCCGACCTCCTCGTGCTCGCGGCCTTCGCCGCGCTCGTCGCCCTCCTCGCCCGCCGGGGCAAGGTCCGGCCCGCGCCCCGGCGCGGCCTGCCCCACCAGCGGCTGCTCGTCCTGCTGCCGCTCGCCGTCCTCGCGGTCGGCGGCCTGGCCGCGGGCGGCTACCTCCTCGCCGACTGTCTGCCCGGCGCCGGTGCCGTCCCCGCCGAGCTGCCCCGGATCGCCCACCGCTGCGGCCAGGCCCTCGCCGCCGGTACGGGCGCGGCCGTGACGCTCGTCCTGCTGGGGCTGCTCCGCCACGTCGATCTCGACCCGGGACCCTCTCCGTACCGGATCGCGCCAACCATTGCCGAGGACCCCTTTTCCGAGGAGCCCGATCACGAGATATCTTGATGTCGAGCAATCTTGAGACGCAGACGCAGACGTGGAGCGGAGCACACCCGGTGACTGACTCGACCATCATCTACACGCACACTGACGAGGCGCCCGCCCTGGCGACCTACTCGTTCCTGCCCGTGATCCAGGCCTACGCCTCGACCGCCGGCATCAACGTCGAGACGCGTGACATCTCCCTGGCCGGGCGCATCATCGCCAGCTTCCCGGAGCGTCTCGAAGAGGGCCAGCGCATCGCGGACGCCCTCGCCGAGCTCGGCGAGCTGGCCAAGACGCCCGCGGCCAACATCATCAAGCTGCCGAACATCTCGGCCTCGATCCCGCAGCTCAAGGCCGCGATCGCCGAGCTCCAGGCCCAGGGCTACGCCCTCCCGGACTACCCGGACGACCCGCGGACCGACGAGGACAAGGACGTCCGCGCCCGCTACGACAAGGTCAAGGGCTCGGCCGTCAACCCGGTCCTGCGTGAGGGCAACTCCGACCGCCGTGCCCCCGGCGCCGTCAAGAACTACGCCAAGACCCACCCCCACCGCATGGGCGCCTGGACCTCCGAGTCCAAGACCAACGTCGCCACCATGGGGCAGAACGACTTCCGCTCCACCGAGAAGTCCGCCGTCGTCTCCGAGCCCGGCTCCCTGCGCATCGAGCACGTGGCCGCCGACGGCACCACCACCGTGCTCCGCGAGTCCGTCCCGGTCCTCGCCGGCGAGGTCGTCGACGCCTCCGTCATGCGCGCGGCGGCCCTGCGCACCTTCCTCTCGGAGCAGGTCGCCCGGGCCAAGGCCGAGGGCGTCCTCTTCTCCGTGCACCTCAAGGCCACCATGATGAAGGTCTCCGACCCGATCGTCTTCGGCCACGTCGTGCGCGCCTTCTTCCCGAAGACCTTCGCCGAGTACGGCGAGGTCCTGGCCGCCGCCGGCCTGTCCGCGAACGACGGCCTGGGCACCATCCTCAAGGGCCTGGAGTCCGTCCCGCACGGCCTCGGCGACGAGATCAAGGCCTCCTTCGACGCCGAGCTCGCCGAGGGCCCGGCCCTCGCGATGGTCGACTCCGACAAGGGCATCACCAACCTCCACGTCCCGTCCGACGTGATCGTCGACGCCTCGATGCCGGCCATGATCCGCACCTCCGGCCACATGTGGGGCCCGGACGGCCAGGAGGCCGACACCCTCGCCGTCCTCCCGGACAGCTCCTACTCCGGCGTCTACCAGGCCGTGATCGAGGACTGCCGCGCCCACGGCGCCTTCGACCCGTCGACCATGGGTTCCGTCCCGAACGTCGGCCTCATGGCGCAGAAGGCCGAGGAGTACGGCTCCCACGACAAGACCTTCGAGATCGCCGCGGCCGGCACCGTCCGCCTCGTCGACGACGCCGGCAACGTGGTCCTGGAGCAGGAGGTCGCCGAGGGCGACATCTTCCGCGCCTGCCAGACCAAGGACCTGCCGGTCCAGGACTGGGTCAAGCTCGCCGTCACCCGCGCCCGCGCCACCGGCGCCCCGGCCGTCTTCTGGCTGGACGAGTCGCGCGCCCACGACGCGCAGCTGATCGCCAAGGTCAACGCGTACCTGTCGGAGCACGACACCGAGGGCCTCGAGATCAAGATCCTCTCCCCGGTCGAGGCCACCAAGTTCTCCCTGGAGCGCATCCGCCGCGGCGAGGACACCATCTCGGTCACCGGCAACGTCCTCCGCGACTACCTGACCGACCTCTTCCCGATCCTGGAGCTGGGCACCAGCGCCAAGATGCTCTCGATCGTCCCGCTGATGGCGGGCGGCGGCCTCTTCGAGACCGGCGCCGGCGGCTCCGCCCCGAAGCACGTCCAGCAGCTCGTCAAGGAGAACTACCTGCGCTGGGACTCGCTCGGCGAGTTCTTCGCGCTGGCCGCCTCCTTCGAGCACCTGGCCACCACCACGGGCAACGCCCGCGCCCAGGTCCTCGCCGACACCCTCGACCGCGCCACCGGCACCTTCCTCAACGAGGACAAGTCGCCGACCCGTCGCGTCGGTGGTATCGACAACCGCGGCAGCCACTTCTACCTGGCCTTCTACTGGGCCCAGGAGCTGGCCGCGCAGACCGAGGACGCGGAGCTGGCCAAGGCCTTCGCCCCGCTCGCCGAGACGCTCGCCGCCAACGAGCAGAAGATCGTCGACGAGCTGATCGCCGTCCAGGGCTCCCCCGCCGACATCGGCGGCTACTTCCAGCCCGACCCGGCCAAGGCCGCGGCCGTGATGCGCCCCTCCGCCACCTTCAACGAGGCCATCTCCACCCTCGCCTGATCGCGGACCGACGCGGCACCGCCCCGGCCGGACACCCGTCCGGCCGGGGCGGTCGCGTCGGTGGCGCATCCGCCGTCCGGGTGTGAATCTGGATGGATGAGCTGGGCATCATGGACGACCGCCGGTGTCTACACCGGGCGGGGCGGGGTGCTGACCGTCGAGGCCGGTGTGCTCACGGGCGACCTGACCGTGCACACCACCTTCATCGACGCCGAGGCACGTGTGGCCGTGCAGTACAGCGGCGCATCCGACTGGTTCACCATGTCGGGCAGTCCGGTTCCCTGCGGATCGGAGGAGGAGAGCCGCGACCTGCACGACGCCGTCGTCGCGGCCGTACGCGAAGGAGGCGGGGCGACCGTGCCGATCCTGCCGCACCTGTCGGGGTAGCGCGCGAAAAAGTGTTGTCCCCCCTGCTCCCGAGGGTCTCCCAGGAAGAACCCAGGACAGCACCCGAGGGAAGCAGAGAACATGCAGAACGAGGAGCTCCGCACCGCCGCGCTGGTCGAGGCGGCGCGGGCCGGTGACGCACGCGCCGGGGACGAACTCGTACGGGCCTTCCTGCCGCTCGTCTACAACATCGTCGGCCGCGCCCTCGACGGGCACGCCGACGCGGACGACCTCGTCCAGGAGACGATGGTCCGCGCCCTCGACGGGCTGCCCTCCCTGCGCGACCCCGCCCGGTTCCGTTCCTGGCTGGTCGCCATCGCGATGAACCGGATACGGCGCCGCTGGCGGGAACGCCGGCAGGCGCCGTTGTCCGGCCTCGACCAGGCCACCGAGCTCGCCGATCCGGCCGGCGACTTCACCGACCTCGCCATCCTGCGGCTCGGCCTCACCGGCCAGCGCCGCGAGGTCGCCGAGGCCACCCGCTGGCTCGACGAGGACGACCGCGAGGTCCTCTCCCTGTGGTGGCTGGAGGCCGCGGGCGAACTGACCCGCGCCGAACTGGCCGCCGCCCTCGACATCCCGCCGCGGCACGCCGCCGTGCGCGTCCAGCGCATGAAGGCCCGCCTGGAGACCGGCCGCGCGGTCGTCCGTGCCCTCGCCGCGGTCCCGCCCTGTCCGGATCTGGCCGAGACGACCGCCACCTGGGACGGCGGCCCCTCCCCGCTGTGGCGCAAGCGTCTCGCCCGCCACCTCGACAGCTGCCGCCGCTGCGCCCCCACCCGCAGCGGCCTCGCCCCCGCCGAGGGCCTCCTCGTCGGGCTCGGCCTGGTGCCCCCGCTGCTCGTCTGGGCGGGCCGTGGCGGGGACGTCGCCCTGGACACGGTCGCGTGGGCGGGGCAGGAGGTGCCGCTCGCCCCGGCGGACCCGGCTCCCGCCGCCGGGCCTGGCTTCGGAGGCCCGGCGGCCCCCGCCTGGCGGGCCTGGGGCGCCGGGGCGGCCGCCGTCGCCGTGCTCGGCGGCGTGATCCTGCTGCTGCCGGGCGAGCGGGACGCGGAGGCCGAGGTACGCGCGCGGGTGGCCGTGACCCCGACCGCCGAGGTGACCCCGGTGAGCCGCCCCACGCCGACCACGCCCCCTCCGTCCCCCACTCCCTCGCCCACCCGGACCCGGGCGCCCGAGCCGAGCCCCGAGGAGCGGGTGACCCGACTGGTCAACCGGCACCGGGCCGAGGCGGGCTGCGGCCCGCTGCGCGCCGATCCGGAGCTGGCCGCCGTGGCCCGCGCGTACGGCAAGGACATGGTGGCGAGCCGTTCGTACGGCCACAGCGGCCCCGACGGCACGGATCCCGGTACCCGGATGACGGCGGGCGGGTACTCCTGGAGCGCCTGGGCCGAGAACCTCGCCCGCGGGCAGTCCGACCCCTCCTCCGTCGTCGCCGACTGGATGGCCGACGCCCCGCACCGGGCCAACATGCTCGACTGCCGCTACCGGGACACCGGCGTCGCCGCGGTGTCCGGCCCCGACGGCACGGTCTGGATCCAGGAGCTGGCCACCCCGCTCTAGGTCCGGTCGTCGAACTCCCGGCGTCGCGGGGCAGACGGGAGTTCGACGACAGGGCCTGGGCCGGCGCTCAACGGCCCGTGGCGAAGTCCTGCACCCACCACGGGCCGTTGGCCCGGAGGTTCACGCCGACGCCGATGTCCTCGAACGCGCAGTTGAGGATGTTCTTGCGGTGGCCCGGGCTGTTCATCCAGTCCTCCACCGCCTGGGCGGGCGACTCCGGCCCGCGGTGGATGTTCTCGCCCCAGGACGTCCAGGTGTAGCCGGCCGCGGCCATCCGGTCGCCCGCGTCCCGCCCGTCCTTGCCGATATGGGCGTAGGAGGCCCGGGCCGCCATGTCGTCGGCGTGCCCCTGGGCCGCCTCCTGGAGCCGGGCGTCCGACCGCAGGGGGGCGCAACCGGCTTTCTTCCGCTCGGCGTTGGCCAGCAGCACCACCTGCGTCACGTACTGCCCGTCGGTCCCGGCGGCCTGCTCGGGCAGCGTGGCGGGCCGGGCGGCGGCCCGGGCGGCGGTGACCGGCTCCGCCCGTGCCAGGGACGGTGCGGCCGACGGCCCGCCCCGGCCGGACGGAGCGCCCGGAGCCGTCGCGTACAGCCCGGTCGCCACCGTGAGGGCCACCGCCAGCGTGCCCGTGGCCATCGCCGCCGTACGGAAGGCCGGCCCCGGCCGGCCCGGTCCGCGCCGGTGCCGGCCGCCGCGGGCGCCGGCAAGGGCCCGACCGCGGCGGTCCCGGGCGTCGGCTGCGTCGTGCGCGTCGTGCTGCATGGAGCTCCGCTCTCGTTACGGGGCCACCGGGCCGCCCGGCTTCCGGAGCGTCACCGGGACGACGGTGGGAAGAGACGGCGGTATTACTGTCCGGCCCCGGAGAAGGCGACACTCCTCGTCAATCCTGCGCGTCAACCTCCTGCGGCACCACTGCCACCGGGCACGGCGCGAGGTGCAGGGCGGCGTGCGCCACCGAACCGATGCGCGCCCCGAGCGCCCCGCGCCGGGCCCGCCGCCCCACCACGAGCAGCTGCGCCGCCCCGGACCGCGAGAGCAGCACCTGCCCGGCGCTGCCCAGCTCCACGTGCTCCGTCACCGGGACGTCCGGGTAGCGCTCCCGCCACGGCGCGACGGCCTCGCGCAGCGCCTTCTCCTCGTACGGCACGAGACCGCCCGCCTCGTCGGCGAGCCGCAGCGAGCCCGGGCTGTAGGCGAAGAGCGGCGGCAGGCTCCAGGCACGCACGGCCTGGACCCCGGCCCCGCGCGCCGCGGCCGCCCCGAAGGCGAAGCCCAGCGCGGCCGCACTGTCCTCCGGAGTGCCGTGCTGGCCCACCAGGATCTGCCCGGCGGGCGGTTCGGCCGCCTCGCCGTCGCGCGAGCGGACCGCGACGACCGGCACCTCGGCGTCCGCGATGATCTGCTGCCCGTACGAGCCGAGCAGGAAGCCCGCCACCGCTCCGTGCCCGCGCGAGCCGATGACGAGCAGCTCGGCGTGCTTCGTGGTGCCCAGCAGGGCCGCCACCGGAGTGTCGCCGAGCACCTCGGCGCTCAGGGGGAGCTCCGGGTGCCGCTCCGCGACGGCGCTCTCCGCCTCGCGGAGCACGCCCCGGGCCGCCTGCTGCTGCTCCGTCGGGTCCTGGAGCAGCGGCAGGTCGAGGGGCTCCCACCGCCAGGCGTGCACGAGCCGCAGCGGCAGCCCGCGGTGCAGCGCCTCGCGGGCGGCCCAGTCCGCCGCGGCCAGGCTCTCCGGCGAACCGTCCACTCCCGCGACGATCTCACGACTCATCAGGCTGTCTCCCTCGGCCGGTCGTCGGTCCCGCCGGACGACGGGCCGATGCGTCAAGCTTGGGCCCTTGGACCGTCCGGGGACAGGGCCGGACGTCCCGGCCTGCCGTGCCGTCCGGCCCGAACCGGGCAGAGCGGGCCCCGTTGCGCCGACCGGGCCGGGGTGCCCGGTTACGCCAGGAGGGTGAGCCGGGCGTGGGTGCCGTGCAGATAGTGGTCGCCGATGTCCCGCAGCCGGTGGTCCGGCGAGACCGGGGCGGTGAGCGCCCGGACGTTGCGCCAGAAGCGGTCGAACCCTGACCCCGCGCCGTGCGGGTCGGCGGCCGCGGCCGGGTCCACGAGCTGCAGGATGCGGGTGGTGATGTCGACCGCGGCCCGGTTGGCCACGGTCTCGGCCGCGGCGACGAGGACGGCGATGTCGGCCCGTTCCTCGACGTCGAGGGCCCGTTCGGCGAGCAGCCCGTGCGCCAGGGCGTCCGTCGCCCGCTCCGCCACGGCGGCGGCGGTGTGCGCGGAGGTCGCCAACTCCCCGTAGGCCAGCAGCAGGTACGGGTCGTCTCCGGCGGGGGCGGCGCCGCCGGCCGGGCGCGGCGGGGCGGCCTGGGTGGCCCGGCTCACGTCCCGGGCCTCGGCGAGCGCGCCCTCGGCGATGCCGAGCCCGACGTGGACCAGGAGCAGCCGCAGGGCGAGCGGCGCCAGGGTCGAGTACGGGGCGACGGCGTGCTCGTCGTGGGGGAGCGCACCGAGGACCTGCCCGGGATCGACGGTCACCCGGTCGAACGTGACGGTGCCCGCGCCCGCGAGACGCTGGCCCATCCGCTCGGGGCCCGGGTCGGTGAGGACGGCCGGATGCGCCGGGTCCACGAGGACGAGCAGCAGGTCGCCCGTCTCCGTACAGCGGGCCCCGACGACCAGCCGGTCGGCGACCGTCACGCCACTGGCGAAGGCGCGCCGTCCGTCGAGGACGTACGAGCCGCCGCCGGCCGGGGTGAGGGTGAGCCCCGTGGTCCCGGTTCCGGTGCGTGGTGGCTCGACCGCTCCGCCGAGCAGCCACCGCTCCTCGGCGGCGCGCCCGGCGAGGTCGAGCGGTCCGGCCGCCGGGCCGAGGAAGCGCGAGGTCCAGGACAGCACGCAGTGGTGGGCGAGGAGTTCGCCGACGGAGCCGTCGGCGGCGGAGATCTCGCGGATCACCCCGCAGGCGGTCCGCCAGTCGGCCCCGCGCCCGCTGGTCCCGGGCGCGGTGAGCAGTGCGGGCAGACCCGCCTCCTGGAGCCGGGCCACCTCGTCGAACGGCGCCTTCCCGGCCCGGTCCCTGGCCACGGCGTCCACGGCGAGATCGTCGGCGAGCTCCCGGGTGACGCGGGGCCAGATCTCGTCGTCGGCCGGGCGGTGGGCCGCTGCGGAGGCGGTGCGTATCGCTGACTTCTTCGGCGTTCTCACGGCACCTCACATGATCCCTAGTATTCCCACTGGAATAGTAGGGATAGTGGCAGAGGGGTCGGCCGGGCCCCAACAGGCGTCCACATCGCGGACCTTGGATTCTCGTAAAGCGAGACGGGTGGACCGGGGCCGGACCGTCAGGGGTTGGTCCAGGACTCCGGGTCCTCCGCCAGCGCCACGATCTCCGGCGGCAGCGCGGCGGTGGCCAACTGGGCCAGCGACACCCCGTCGAGGACCTGGCGCACGTTCGCCCGCAGCGCCACCCACAGCGTGAGCAGCGACTCGGCCGGCCCCGTGTACGACAGCTCCGGCGGCCGCACCCCGCGTACCGACACCAGCGGACCCTCGACGCAGCGGATCACGTCGGCGACCGAGATGTCCTCGGCCGGCTTCGCGAGCCAGTAGCCACCGTTGCCGCCCCGCTGGCTCTGCACCAGACCGCCCTTGCGCATGTCGCCCAGGATTCCCTCCAGGAACTTGTGCGAAATTCCCTGGTGCTCGGCGATGGCCTCGGCCTTCACCGGCCCGGCGTCCCGGGCCGCCGCGAGCTGGAGGGCGGCCCGCACCGCGTAGTCGGCCCTGGCTGAAATGCGCATACGCGCATTATGCATAGGCGCCCGGTCCGCACCCTTGACGAGGGGCGGCGGCGCTCCCACACTCGTGAACGAGAAGCCGAGTGAACAGGTAGGGAATCATGAGAGCCGCCGCCGCACCGGACACGGCCCACGCCGGCCGGCTGCCGCGCACCCTGCCGCTCACCTCCCGCCGCCACATCGACCTGCTGCGGGTCTGCAGCGCGGCCTGACGACAGGCCTTCGAGGGGCTCCGGAATCCGTCGCCCCCCGAGCCCGGCCGGACCTGCGCCCGCGTATCCGCCCGAACGCCGCGCGGCCCGGCCCCCGGCCTGCCCGTGTCCGTTCCTTCCCGTACCTCTGCTGCCTCCGGGAGCGCGCCGACGCCGTCGTGCCGTCGCGCGCCATCGCGACCCAGCACCGAGCACCCAGGGAGAACCATGTCCGTCGTACCCTCCGTCGTCCCCGCCGCCACCGCCCCCGTCTTCCGTGGCCGCATCGGCCGCGACGAGCACAGCGGCCACTACGCCGTACCGCACCGCTACCGCCTCCACCTGGCCCCGGCCGACCCCGGCTGTCTCGGCGTCGCCGTGACCCACGGACTGCTCGGTCTCGACGACACCCTGCCGCTGACCGTGCTGCCCGCCCTCGCCGACACGCCCGACGGCGGGTACGCCGCACTGCGCCCCCTGTACGAGGCCAGCGCCCACCTCTACCGGGGGCCGGCCGCCGCCCCCGTGCTCAGCGACGGCTGGACCGGCCGGATCGTCTCCACCCACGTGCCCGACATCCTGCGGGACCTCGCCCTCCGCTTCCGCGGCGACGGACCCGAACTGCTCCCCGAGGACCGGCAGGACGAGATCCGTGCCGTCGCCGACCTGTGCGAGCGCAGCGTCAACGCCGCCGCCCAGCGCGCCGGCGAACTCGGCCTCGACGACACCGCCGCCCACCACGACCCGCTCACCGTGCTGTTCGCCGCGCTCGGCTCGCTGGAGCGGCGCCTCGCCCGCGGCCCGTACGTCCTCGGCGACGCGCTCACCGCCGCCGACGTGACCGTCTGGGGCACCCTCGTCCAGCTGGACACCGTCCACCGCTGGCACCTCGACGCCGCCGCCATGGACCGGGTCGCCGCCCACCCCGCCCTGTGGGCCTACGCCGCCCGGCTCGCCGCCCACCCCGCCTTCGGCCGTCACCTCGACATCGACGCCCTGCTCGACCGGCACCGCGCCCACTGCCGCGGCCGCGAGGCGGCCGGCGCCGCCATGCGCATCGTGGACTGGGCGGCGGCGCGGGCCTGAGCGGCTCTTGGCGCGGCGCGGGCCTGAGCGGCTCTTGGTGCGGCGCGGGCCTGAGCGGCTCTTGGTGCGGCGCGGGCCTGAGCGGCTCTTGGTGCGGCGCGGGCCTGAGCGGCTCTTGGTGCGGCGCGTTCCGGCTCAGCCGAAGCGGCGCCCGGCCAGGGGCTCCGTCGCGTCGCCGCCACCCGCCCTGACTCCGCGCAGGAACGCCTCCAGGGCCTCCACCGAGGTCCTGGCCGGCTCCCAGCCCAGCTCGCGCCGCGCCCGCTCCGTCGCCATCACCGGCAGGTGGAGGACCGCGTCGAACAGGTCGGGCGAGGCGGGCACCACCCGCATCCGCCAGGCCGCCGCGAGCGCGCCCCGGACCGCCGCGTTCGGCACCTTCACCGGCCGGGCGTCGAACAGCGCGGCCAGCGTGCCCACGTCGACCGGCGGATCGGCCGCCACGTTGAACGCGCCCCGGACGTCGTGCAGCAGCGCCAGCCGGTACGCCTCGGCCGCGTCGTCGGTGTGGAGCACCTGGAAGCGCAGACCGTCCAGCTCCGGCAGCAGCGGGAGCAGTTCGGGACGGAACAGCTGGCCCGGGAACCAGCGGCCCGCGAAGATCCGCCGCTGCTCGCTCGCCGCCTCCTCCTTGAACAGGAACCCGGGCCGCAGCCGCACCACCCGCGTCTGCGGATGGTCGCGCTCGAAGGTGTCCAGGACCCGTTCCAGATAGGCCTTCTCGCGGGTGTACGCGGCGCCCGGCCAGCCGTGCGTCGGCCAGGACTCCGACACCGGCGCGCCGTTGCCCGGCCCGGGGGAGTAGGCGCCGACCGAGGAGGCGTGCACCAGGACCGGGACGCGCGCCGCGGCCACCGCGTCGAAGACCCGCACCGAGCCGAGCACATTGGTCCGCCACGTCGCCAGCGGGTCGTGCGTCGGCTGGAAGCGCCAGGCCAGGTGCACCACCGCGTCCGCGTCCGCCAGGTACTGCGCGAGCCGCGGCTCGTCCCCCTCCAGCGAGAGGTCCACCTCGGCCCACTCGGTCTTCGTCAGGGTCAGTCCCGGCCGGCGCCGGGACAGGCCGAGCACCGACGCCACCCGGGGCTCCCGCTCCAGAGCCCGCACCAGGCTCGTCCCCACGTTCCCCGTGGCACCGGTGACGACCACGTGCAGTCGGTCACTGGTGTTCATGTCTCGACCTTCCGCCATCACGGCTCGACGCGCACGCGGGGATCCCGCCGATCACCCAGCGTGGCGCTGCGGGTCGCGCGGGTGAGCGTGTGACCCCACGATGGTGGAGCCGGGGGGCCAGGGCCGTACAGGAGGACCGGATGCTGCTCCCCGACCGCAACACGATCGACCGCCTGCTTCGGTGCTACCGCAGCCAGGAACGGCTGGTCCTGGCCAGGCCGCACGACCCGGCGGCCCGCAGGCGGTTCGAGGACACCGTGTACACGCTGTGCGTCCTCATGGGGGAGCGCACCGGCCGCGAGGCGGCCAGGGCCGCGGAGCGCTACGTCGCCGAGCCGTCGCCGCTGCGGGAGTCCACACTGAAGGTGTGCGGTTCGACGCGCACCGGCGGGATGACCGCCGAATAGCGCCACGGACGGGGCCGCACGACCAGGGCCCACGGGTGGGAGGTGCCGGACATGGACGGGGCACAGCTCTCGCCGCGCGAGCGGCGGATCCTCGAGCAGATCGAGCACGATCTCGACGAGGACGCCGCCCTCGCCCACACCTTCGCCACCGGCCACCGGACCCGGCTGCGGACCGGGCGGCGCGCCTCGGCGACAGGCTTCGGCAAGCGCCGGACCGTCGGGTCCGGCCGGCTCACGGGCCCCGCGGCCGCCCTGCTCGGCCTCGTGGCGGTCGTCCTCTTCGTGAGCGCCGTCGCCACCGGGTCCGCGGCCCTCATCTGGGCCTTCGCCGTCGTCTGGGTGCTCACTCTGACCTGTGTCATGCGCCTGGTGCTGCGCTGGTCCCACCGCCATCTCACCGGCGACGAACGTCCGCGCCCCGACGACGGCGACGTCAGCTGAGCGCGTCGCCGCCCGGGGACGCCTCCGCCGGGCGCGGGAAGCGGTTCCGTACGGCGTCGATGCAGGTGTCCCGCGAGGTCGGACCGCCGAAGCGCAGCCGGTCGTAGGGCGCGAACTCCGGTTCCAGCGCGTCGAGCTCGTCCACCAGGGCGTGCAGGGCGGCCGCCCACAACGGCGAGTCGGGACGCGGCGCGCCGAGCGCGTCGGTGATCGCCGCGGTCAGTTCGTCCTTGCGCCGGATCGTGTCCGGGGCGACCCGGTGCAGACAGACGTACCGGCCGCTCAGATACGCCTCCCACTCCGCCGCGCCGTCGGCCGGGTCCGGCCAGTGCGCGACGAACCACCCGCGCAGCCGCTCCGGACCGCCCGCCCGGGCGGCCAGGTCGAACAGATCGCGGGGGACCATCTCCGCCCCGTCAGACCGCAGATAGCCCGGCAGCGGCAGCAGCCCGTCCAGCATCTGCCGCCGCGCCTCCTCCACGTCCCGCCCCGACTCCGCGCACAGGACCTCGAGGGGCGTGAACCGCGCGCTGACGTAGGCGTCGTCGGCCACCGTCATCGGGTGGTCGCCGTTGACCTCCCGGAACCGCCGCGCGACCTCCGCCGCACAGGTGCTCGTCCGCATGCCGCTCCTCCCCGAGGACCGCCGGGCCTGTCCCGCGCGGTGTCCGGGCAGCCTAGGCGCGGGACCGTACGGCGCCCGCCGAACGATGCCGCCCGGGCATCGCGGCCTGCCCGGGACTCAGTTCCCGCTCGCGCCGAACCGGCGCCAGAGCCACAGCGAGAGGGCCGCGCCGAGCGCCGCGCCGACCAGGGCGAGCGGCAGCCCCGCCGCCGTGCCCGAGGGGGCGGCCTTCTGCGGCATGTCGTGCGGCTTCCGCTCCGTGACCGCCCGCGCCGGCGCGCCGACCTCCGGGCCGGCCTTGGCCTTCAGCGGGCCCTCCGTCCGGTCCGCGCCGCGCGTCTCCCCGGCGCTCTGCGTCTTCCCCGCGGCCCGCACCTGTGCGGTGCCGGCCGCCTTCCGCGGGTCCTTCCCGGGCAGCAGCGAGCCCACCGGCCGCACCTGCCCGGAGGCCTCGAAGCCCCAGTCGAGCAGCTCCCGGGCCTCCTCGTACACCGCGAGACCGCCGCCCGCCTGCGGGTTCATCACCGAGATCACCAGTGTCCGCCCGCCACGTCTGGCGGCCGCGACCAGGGTGTTGCCGGCGTTGCTCGTGTAGCCGTTCTTCACCCCGATGAGCCCGGGATAGCGCGCCACCCCGTTGGAGCCGGTGAGCAGCCGGTTGGTGTTGGCGATGCCGTACGACCACGAGCCGGCCGGGAAGTCGGCGTACCGGGTCGAGCAGTAGCGGACGAAGTCCGGGTCCTGAAGCCCTGCCCGCCCGAAGACCGCCAGGTCGTACGCGGACGAGACCTGGCCCGGCGCGTCGTAGCCGTCGGGCGAGACCACGTGGGTGTCGCGGGCCCCGAGCGACACGGCCTTCTCCTGCATCTGCTTGGTCATCGACTCCCAGCCGCCGCTCATCGAGGCGAGCACGTGCACCGCGTCGTTGCCCGAACTGAGGAAGACGCCGTTCCAGAGGTCCGACACCTTGTAGGTGTAGCCCTCCTTCACGCCGACCAGGCTGCTGCCCTCGCCGATGCCGGTCAGTTCGGCGTCGGCGACGGTGTGGCGTTCGTCCGCCTCGTGGTGGGGCAGCGCTGTCAGGGCGAACAAGGTCTTCAGCGTGCTGGCGGGCGGCAGCGGCTTGTGCGCGTTGCGCGCGGCGAGCACCTCGCCCGTGACCGCGTCCGCCACCACCCAGGACAACGCCGAGAGGGACGGCACCTCCGGAGCGCCCCGCAGCGGCTGCACCTGGGTGCCGGACCGGTCGAGCCGGGCGGGGTCGACGAAGGACCGCGAGGGCGGAGTCGGCTCCAGGGGGGAGGCGGCGGCCGCCGGGACCGGAAGCGCGAGCAGCAGCGCCGCGGCGCCTGCGGCGGCAAGACGGACAGCTGGCGTGACGATCATTCAGCCACCGTAGGAAGCCGGTGCCGGCCCCGCAGATCGAAGTGCGCCGACCGGGGTAGCGGCCGTGGCGAACGGCGGCGTGTCGGGCGGCCGGGAGCCGCCGGACGCGGGACCCCTGACGCCGTGCCGCCCCCCCCGTGTCCCCCATGTGCCCGGTCCCGGAAGCGGACACCTGACGCCGTGCCACCCCCCCCAGTGTCCCCGTGTGCCCGGTCCCGGCGATCCCGGACGCGGACACCTGACGCCGTGCCACCCCTCCCGTGCGGGGTCCCGGCGATCCACGGACGCGGACGCCCGACGCCGTGGCGCCCCCCGTCCCGGTCCCGGCATACCCCGTCCCGGGTCTGTCGGTGGGGCAGGGCATCCTGGTGACGTGTCCTCATTTCCGTACCAGAGCAGGCCCGTTGCCACCTCGGAGGCCCCCGCGGGCTCGATCGAGCACATGATCGTCTGTGGTGACGACGTGCTCGCCCATCGTCTCGCGGCCGAACTGAACGAGATGTACGGGGAGCGCGTCACCCTGCTCGTCCCCTCGCCCGGCGGCGCGCCCGACCGGCCCGCCGACCGGCCAGGGCGGGCCATGGCGCTCTTCGGCCGGGTGACCGCGGCCGTCACGCGCACCACGGGCTCGGGCGGCACCGGCGCGCCCGGCCCGGGCGACGGGCGCGGCCCGGAGCAGGGCCGGAGGATCCGGATGGTCGAGACGGCCGAGGTCGACGACACCGTGCTGCTCGACGCGGGGGTCGAGCGGGCCGCCGCGCTCGCCCTCGTCCACGAGGACGACGAGCGCAACATCCGCGCCGCGCTGACCGCCCGGCGGCTCAACCCGCGCCTGCGCCTGGTCATCCGGCTCTACAACCGCAAGCTCGGCCAGCACCTGGCCACACTCCTGGACGAGGCCTCGGCCGTCGTCGAACCGGGCCTCGACCCCGACAAGCCGGAGGCCGGCACGACCGTCCTCTCCGACGCCGACACCGCCGCTCCGGCCCTCGCGGCCACTGCCGTCGCGGGCGGCCGGAAGGTCATCCAGGCCGGCGGACTGCTGCTGCACGCGGTCGACCGCACCCCTCCCGCACCGGGTGAGGTCGCCGACCCGGGTCTGTGTCCGCTCGCCCTGCTCTCCTCCACCACCGGCGACCCGGGCGGCTGCGAGGGCTCCGAGACGAGCGGCGACCAGCGCCCGCGCCTGCTGCCGGGCGACGCGGAGGTCGCCGCCGCGACCGGGCGTGGCATCGTCGCGCTCGAAACCGTCTCCTACGAGGGGCCGACGCAGGCCTCCGGCTGGCTCGGCGCCTCCGGGCTGCCGGTCGGTTCGCTGTTCTCGCGGCGCCTGCGCTGGTCCCTCGCCGGTGTCCTCGCCGCGGTCCTGGCGCTGACCCTTGCCTCCACCTTCACCACGGGCGACCACCCGCTGCACGCCGCCTATCTGATCCTGCTCGACATCTTCGCGATCGGGGACCCGGCCGTCGGAGAGCCGACCAGCCGTCAACTGCTGCAGATCCTGGCCGGATTCGTCGGACTGCTCCTGCTCCCCGTGGTCATCGCGGCGCTCCTGGAGGCCTTCGGCACCTTCCGCAGCGCGACGGCGCTGCGCCGGCCGCCGCGCGGTCTCTCCGGCCACGTGGTGCTCCTCGGCCTGGGCAAGGTCGGCACCCGGGTCCTCGCCCGGCTGCGGAAGATGAACATCCCGGTGGTCTGCGTCGAGGCCGACCCCGAGGCCCGCGGCCTCGCGCTCGCCCGCCGGCTGCGGGTACCGACCGTCATCGGCGATGTCACGGAGGAGGGCGTCCTGGAGGCCGCCCGCATCCATCGCGCCCGTGCCCTGCTCGCCCTGACCAGCGTCGACATCACCAACCTGGAGGCCGCGCTGCACGCCCGCTCGATCAGCCCCGGGCTGCGGGTGGCGCTGCGCCTGTACGACGACGACTTCGCCACCGCGGTCTACCGCACCCTGCGCACGGTGCACCCGGGCGCCCTCACGCGCAGCCGCAGCGTCTCGCACCTCGCGGCGCCCGCCTTCGCCGGGGCCATGATGGGCCGTCAGGTCCTGGGCGCCCTCCCCGTGGAGCGCAGGGTGCTGCTCTTCGCGGCGCTCGACGTCGCGGACCATCCGCTGCTGGACGGCCGCACGGTGGCCGAGGCCTTCCGCCCCGGGGCCTGGCGCGTGATCGCCCGCGGCGACGCGGGCGTCCCGCTCGACCGCTCCGGATACGTCCCCGTCGGGGAGCTCCCGCCCGACCGCGCCCTGGGCCCCGGCGACCGGGTCGTGGTCGCGGCCACCCGGCGCGGCCTCGCCGTCCTCCACGGCCGCCGCCCCGGCCCGTTGGCCCCGGCCGGGCTGGACGACCCGGTCCCGGAGCCGCTGGGCTGAGCCCCGGGCGCCGACGCCGCTTCGGGCGGCCGCGGGTGGCGCCGGCCACGCACGCGGACGGCGACCGCCTTGTGTCGGGTGCGGGAGGTGTGTCGCCGTCGCGCGGGTCCGGGAGGGGTGCCGCCGTCGTCCCGCGGGCGGGAGGTGTGCCGCCGTCGCCCGGTTCCGGGAGGGGTGTCCTTGCCGTCCCGGGTCCGGGATGCATACCCCCCCTCGTCCCGCGTGCGGGAGGTGTGCAGTCGTCGTCCCGCGTCCGGCACGTACGCCCCCTCACCCGCGTCCCGGACCCGCCGTCACACGGGCCTGCTCCGTTCCGCGGTGGGGGAGGCCCGAAGGGTCGCCACCAGGCGCAGCAGCCGGGCCTCGTTCCCCGAGAGTCCCGCCGCGCGTAGCGCCTCGTCCGCCTCGGCCATCGGATGCGTCAGCATCGCCGCCGCGTAGGGTTCGAGGCGCGGATCCGACAGCACCGCCTGGGTGGACTCGAGAAGACGCAGGTAGGCCTGGGCGGCGGCGCGCTCGCGGCTGGTGACGGTCCTCATGTCGGGCTCCCTCTGGCTGGTTTGAGGTGGTCTCGCCCCACCCTCTCGCACGGGTCTGACAATGAGGGGGAACCGGACCTTCCGCGGGACCTGTGACGCACGCGGTACCGGCCCCTCCGCTGGGACCGGTGACGATCCGTCGGTCGGTCGTCGGTCGTCGGTCGCCGGGCGCGGGGCGCCTGTCGTCGGGCGCCGGTTGCCAGAGCGATGTCCGGCAGGAGCGGCTGTCCCGTCAGCCCCCGTCCGCGCCCACCCGTTCGGCCAGCCGTGCCAGGAACACCCGTTGCCCCGCCACCAGCAGCGGGCGTGCCGCGTCGAGGCCGAACCAGCCCACCCGGTCGATCTCCGGGAACTCCCGGATCACGCCCGAGCCCCGTGGCCACTCCATGCTGAAGGTGCCCGGCACCGTCCGCTCCGGGTCCAGGTCCGCCTCCACCGCCCAGATGGTGACGAGCTTTCCGTTTCCCTGCCGGGCTTCGCCGAGGTCGATCCATTCGCCCTGCGGGGCGGGCACTCCGAGTTCCTCCTCGAACTCGCGCCGCGCCGCGTCCGCGGGCGGCTCGTCGGCCGCGTACTCGCCCTTGGGGATGGACCACGCGGCCTCGTCGTGCGCGGCCCAGAAGGGCCCGCCCATGTGGCCGATGAGCACTTCGACGTGGTCCTCCGCGGTCCGGCGGAAGAGCAGGAGTCCGGCACTGCGCTTGGCGGGCATGGCGCCAGTGTGGCGGACGCCGGGCGGCGGCACACCCCTGACGCGTGCGCTCGCCACAACGCGTCGGAAATCTTTGACGCGTCGGGGATGTCCGACGTATCGTGAGGGTATGCCCACTGACGTGTTCGGCGTGCTGGCCAATCCGGTGCGCCGCAGACTGCTGGAAAGCCTGCGGGACGGCCCGCGCTCCACCGGGGAGCTGGCCGGACTGTTCGAGCTCGGCAGACCCGCGGTCTCCGAGCACCTGGCCGTGCTCAAGGCCGCCGGCCTCGTCCGCGAGGAACCTCGCGGACGGCACCGCTTCTACCACCTGCGACCGGCACCGCTGGCCGAGGTGAGCGAGTGGCTGCATCCCTTCGAGCACTTCTGGAAGCAGCGCCTGGACGCGCTGGCCGACCTGCTGGACGAGGAGAACGAGACATGACCGACAACACCCCCGGGACCGACGCGATCGACCTCGCGAAGTTCCTGCCCCATCCGCCGGCCGCCGTCTGGGCCGCCCTCACGGACCCCGTCCTGCACGCCCGCTGGTGGGCCGCCGGCGACGTCAAGCCGGTCGTGGGGCACCGCTTCACACTCGACATGGGCAACTTCGGCAGCCAGCCCTGCGAGGTGACCGAGGTGGACCCCGAGCGCCTGTTCGCCTACCGCTTCGCCGAGGGCTCGCTCGACACGACCGTCACCTGGCGGCTCGAGCCGGAGGGCAGGGGCACCCGGCTCTTCCTCACGCACGCCGGCTTCGACATCGACTCGCCCCTGGGGCGCCAGGCCTTCGACGGCATGGGGCGTGGCTGGCCCGGCGTCCTGGACCGCCTCGCCCGGCTGCTCGACGAGTAGCGCCCGCCCGCTACCGACGGGCGCGCCGCCGGGCGATGATCAGACCGAGCAGGACCCCGAAGAGCAGGGTGACGGTCAGGACGCTCCAGAGCGGCAGCGTGACGGTGGGGACCCAGAGCCGGATGGTGACCGATCCGGTGTTGACGGCGATGAACCAGATGGCCAGGCCGACCAGCAGCAGGAACCCCAGGGTGCGCAGCCGCATGTCCCGCCCCTTGACCGTGACGGTCGGCGGCTGGTGCTGTTTCGCGCTTCTCTGGGCCATACGGCTCATTATCCGAGGGTTGTCACCGTCGGGCGACCCGTGCCGGCGGCCCCCCGGCCCGTGGTCCTGCCCCCACCGCCCGGCCCGCCCCGGCTCGCCACAGCCCCGGTAGAACGCGGCTCCGTGTACGGGGCCTCCGGCCGCCCCCCGCCCGTCAGGTCCCGGCGGGCTCTGCGCCGCGCCCGGGCTCGCGCCCGTCGAGGCCGACCACCACGGGCCCTCCCGCGGGATCCGCCTCACCCGCCCACGTGGCCGTGTGACGCAGCGAGCGGTGCGGTTCCAGCAGGGCCGGGATGCGCCGTTCGATGAGGAGCCGGGCGTCCTGGCGCACCGTGAGCGTCGGCCGGACCAGGCGGGCCGTCGGGCGGAGCAGCAGGGTGGGGGCCGGTGCGGTCAGGCGGCCCGGGCACAGCCAGTGCAGCGCGCCCGCCGTGAGCAGAGGGAGGCCGGGCGCGGGCCAAGGGGCCCCCGACAGATGGGCCAGGGCGGCGTCGGCGGCCCGTCGGCCCTCCGCCGCGGCCGCCGGGGCGGGCTCGATGCCGCGCAGCAGATTGCCCGCGGCGAAGACCCCGGGCACGGAGGTGCGGTACTCCGGATCGACGGACGGGCCGTGGGTGCCCGGGTCGAGCAGGACGCGGCCCGCGCGGGCCAGTTCGTGATCGGGCAGCCAGTCTCCGGTGAAGACGACGGTGTCGCAGCGCAGCAGGCCGGTGCGCCCGTCCGCGCCGCGCACCACGACGCCCGAGAGGCGCCCCCGGCCCACGAGTTCGACCACGGTCGCGCCCCGCAGGACGGGCGCGGGCAGACGCGGGCCGCGCGGCCGGTCGGTGACGACCGCCGCCACGTCGATCCCGGCCCGGCGCAGGGTGCGGACCGCGTGCCCGGCGACCGGATCGGCGCCGACGACGACCGCGCGACGCCCGATCCGCTCCCCGCGCAGCCCGAACAGCTCCACCGACTGCTGGAGTTCGCCGGTGCTCAGGACCCCGGCGGGTCGGCTGCCCGGCACCAGGCGCGCGCTGCGCGGGCGTTCGCGCGCCCCGGTGGCGAGGAGCACGGCGCGCGCCGTGATCAGCTCGAGCCCGGTGGGAGCCGTGACCTCCAGCGTGAGCGGTCCGGCCCAGCCGGTCGCGCTCACCCCGGTACGGACGCGCGCCCCGGACCGTACGGCGGCGTCCACGGCCCGCCGGGCGTACCCGGGCCCCGTGTACGCGCCGAAGCCCGCCCGCCCGCAGTGCCGCGGCACACCCCCCGCGGCCCGCTCGCGTTCCAGGACCTCTACGTGGCCCGCGCCCGCCGCGGCGAGCCGGGCGGCCGCGGCCAGGCCCGCGGGACCGCCCCCGACCACCAGGACGTCGACCGTACGGTTCACCGCGCGCCCTCCTCGAACAGCGCCCGCACCGTCGCGCCGCAGGAGAAGCCCTGGCAGCGCCCCGCCCTGGCCCGGGTCCTGCGGCGCAGTCCGTCCAGGGACGCGGGCGGCACGGGGGAGGCGAGCGCGTCCCGGATCTCGCCCAGCGTGACGCGTTCGCAGTGACAGACGATCGTGCCGTACGCGGGGTCGCGCGCGATCCGCTCGGCGTCACGGTACGGGCGGGGGAACGCCTCGCCGAGGTTCGGCATCCGCACGGGGGCCAGCGGTCGCTCGGCCCCCGGCTCAAGGCCCGCGTCGGCGAGGAGTTCCACGGTGTGCCGGCCCAGCGCGAGCGAGGCGGTGAGGCCGGTGGAGCGGATGCCTCCGACGGTGACGTAGCGCAGCTCGGGGTGGGCGGTGACGCGGTAGTCCTCGGCGCCGGTCGCGGCGCGCAGGCCCGCGTACACGGCGGTCACCTCCTCGTCGAGGAGTGGAGGGAGGATCCGGCCGCCCTGCGCGCGCAGCCCGGCGAGTCCCTCGGCCGTCGATCCGGTCGCGGTCCTGTCGTCGAGGTCCTCGGCGGTCGGCCCGAGCAGCACGTTGCCGTACACCGTCGGGGCGATCAGGACTCCCTTGCCGAGCGCTCCTGGCACCGGCAGCAGGATGTGCCGGACCAGCCCGCGTGCGAACTTGTCGAAGACGACGAGCTGTCCGCGGCGCGGGGTGACCGTGAAGTCGTGGCGGCCGACGAGGGCGTCGAAGGCGTCCGCGTACAGCCCGCACGCGTTGACGAGGAAGCGGGTGTGCAGCACCCCGCGCGGGGTGACCAGCCGGTGCGGGGCGCCGGGTCCGCCGAGCCGGACCTTCTCCACGGGGCAGTCCAGATGCAGGTCGACGCCCGAGCGGACGGCCTGGGTGGCGTACGCGAGCGGGGTCGACCAGGGGCAGACGATCGACTCGCCCGGCACGTCGAGGGCACCGAGCGCCCCGGGGCCCAGGTGCGGCTCCCGCGCGTAGAGCTCGGCGGCCGAGAGGGGGCGGGTGCCGTGGTGGCCGTTGCGCGCGGCCTTGTCGGCGAGGCGGGGGAGCGCGGCGAGCTGCTCCTCGTCCCAGGCGACCAGCAGGGCGCCGACGGGCTCGACCGGGATGCCGGTCTCCGCCGCGTAGGCGCCGAGCAGCCGGCTGCCCTCGCGGACCAGCCGGGCCTCAAGCGAGCCGGGTACGGCGTCGAAGCCGGTGTGCAGGATGGCCGTGTTGGCCTTGGAGCTGCCCTCGCCGATGTCGCCTCCGGCCTCCACGAGCGCGACGCGCAGCGAGTGGCGGGCCAGTTCGCGCGCGACGGCGCAGCCGACCACGCCCGCCCCCACCACGGTCACGTCGTACGCGCCGTCCGGTGCCTCGGTGTCCGGCAGGGGCCCGCGTCGGGTCACGCTCACGCGGCGGAGCCCCCGGTGCCCGTGGCCGCGCCCCGGCCGTCGGAGAGCAGCCCGGCCACCGCCGTTCGGAACCGGTCCAGGCGCTCCGCGGCCTCGTCCGCCGTGATCCGGGGCTCGTACACCGCCGAAGGCTTCCACTCCGGGACGGCCTCGCGGACGGCCAGCCCCGGCTCCTTTCCGAGCCGGGCGACGGCGGCGACGCCGAGGGCCGTGGCGTCGGGCAGGGCGGACACCTCGACCGGGCGCTGTAGCAGATCGGCCTGCGTCTGCATGAGCAGCGCCGAGCGGGTCAGCCCACCGTCCACCCGCAGGGTGGTGAGCGGGGCGCCCAGGTCGGCCGCCGCGGCCCCGGCGAGCTCCACGACCTGCGCGGCGATGCCCTCGCACAGGGCCCGGACCAGCTGCCCTGGGCCGGTGTCGAGGCCGAGCCCGGTGAGCGCGCCGCGCACGTCGCCGCGCCACCAGGGAGCGGCGAGACCGGCGAGCGCGGGGACGAAGGTGACGCCGCCCGCGTCGGGTACGGCCCCGCCCACCGTGTCGAGTTCGGTGGCGTCCGCGATCACCCCGAGCTCGGTGAGCCAGCGGACGGCGGACGCGGCGGTGTACACCTGCCCGTCCAGGCAGTAGCTGGTGCGGCCGGCGAGCCGCCAGGCGGGGCAGGCGACCAGGCCGGAGTCGCTCCGGCGCGGCGCGGACCCGGTCTGGGCGAGCAGGAAGGCCCCGGTGCCGTAGGTGCACTTGGCGGCCCCGGGTTCGGTGACGTCCTGGGCGAGCAGGGCGGCCTGCTGGTCGACCAGGAGACCGGTGAGGGGGATCGGCGGCCCGAAGGCGGTGGTCGTGCCGACCGGAGTGTCGCAGTCCACCACCTCGGGCAGGGGCTCGCCGCCCAGACCGTAGGCGTCGAGGGCCGTGCCGGACCAGGCGACGGTGTCCAGATCCAGCAGTCCGGTGCGGCCCGCGGTGGCGGCGTCGGTGACGAACGCGCCCGTGAGCCGGTGCACGAGCCAGGAGTCGCTGGTCGTGACGACCCCCGCGCCGGTGAGGCTGCGGCGGATCCAGGCCATCTTGGGAGCGGCGAAGTAGGGGTCGAGCGGCAGACCGGTGATCCGTGTCAACTCGGCGGCGTGCGCGCCGAGTTCCTCGCACAGAGGGGCGGCCCTGCGGTCCTGCCAGACGAGCGCGTCGGTGAGCGGCTCGCCCGTCGCGGGGTCCCAGGCGAGCACGGTCTCGCCCTGGTTGGCCAGGCCCACGGCGACCACGGGTTCCCCGGCCTCGGCGAGGGCCGCGCGACCGGCGGTGACGACGGAGCCGTACAGCTCACGGGGGTCGACCTCGACGAGGCCGCCGGGCAGCGCGCGGGGGTGCACCGGCGCGAAACCGCCGCCGATCACCCCGCGTTCGGGGCAGACCACGAGGGCCTTGGTGCCCGACGTGCCCTGGTCGACGGCGAGTACCGGGCCCGTCATGTCTGCGACTCCCTGCGGTTCGTGGTTCCTGGCGGTCCTTGATCGGGTACCCGACCGTGGAACCGGTCAGCCTGATGCAGCCGGGGCCGCCCGTCAAGGCTGTCCAGGCGAAGCCGTCAGGTCCTGAGCTCGCACGGACCTGAAATCAAATTCGGTCGCTGTCTTGATAGTTACGGTCACGGAGAAAAGTGGATCGGTCACGTCCGGCGACCTCTATAGTGATCGCCGATCAACGGCCGGGTCGGCACCACACCGTCCCAGGGGACTGACCACCCCCGTGTCACCGACTCACCGAGGAACCATGTCGTCCACCCATCACCCCGCCGCCTGATGGCCGGGCACGGCTTCCGGCCCGTCTACCACCCGGCGGGGCACGACCACGCCCTGCGCGGTGCCGTACAGGACCTGCGCACGGGCCGCTGGGTGGCCATGGCCCGATTACTCGACGAGACGATCGACTGGCCGGCCTGGACCCGGCGTACCCAGGTGCTCGCCGCCGTGGCCGCCGGCACCGACGTCGTCGACGCCTGGCGCGGCGAGGAGCCCGACTCGGCCGCGGCCGCCGTGATGCACGCGCGGGTCGTCGTCGAACGCGCGGTGCGCGCCCACCGTACCGCCCACGCGCGCACCCGCGAGCTCTGGCAGGAGGCGTGGACCGCCTGCCTGGAGGCCGCCGAGCGCGCCCCCGCCGACCCCGTGCCCTGGGTCTGCCGCCTCGCCCTCTCCGTCCTCGACGCCCAGCAGCGCATGGAGGAGCACCGGGCCGTGCCACCCGCGCCCATGCTGCCGCCCGCGCCCTGGGGGCTGCTCGCCGAGGCCGAGAAGCGCGACCCGTACAACCGCGAGGCGCACCACCGGATGCTGCAGTTCGTGTACGCCCGGCGACCCGGACCGCTCTCCGAAGCCGTCAACTACGCCCAGTGGGCCGCCTCCTCGGCACCCGTCGGCTCCGCCCTGCACGCGCTGCCCCTCTACGTGCGCGTCGAGCGCTACCGGCGCGAACGCGGCCACGAACGCGCCCTCGACCTGCACTGGGTGGCCGAGGACGCGGTGCGCGACGCCCGCGGCGCGATGGACTCCTGGTTCCTGTTCTGCGCCACGGACGAGGCCAGCCTGCTGGACCTCAACCACCTGGCCCACGCCCTCTACGGGTCCCTCGGGTTCGCCGACGCGGCCCGGGTGTTCGACGCGCTCGGCCCCTACTGGACCCCGCAGCCCTGGTCGTACCGCACCGCCCACCCCGACGAGCGCGGCCCCGCCGAGGAGGTCTTCCTGCGGGCCCGGGCCCGGTGCCTGGGCGTCGGCGAGGACCGCACCGGCCCCTGACGGCTGCCGCGGCCCCGCCGCCTCCTGTTCCCGAGCCCGTGCGCCGGCTCCCGCACGTACCCCCGTACGTCACTCCCGGTCCGTGACCCCCGTACGGACCTACCCGTCCCCCCTTCCCCCGGAGGAACGCATGTCCCGCACCGCTCCCACCGACGCGATACGCAAGCCGCCACCGGCGCCCCGGGACGAGGAGGCCCGGCTCAGAGAGCTCGGCTACCAGCCCGTCCTGGCCCGCCGGATGGGCGGCTTCGGCAACTTCGCCATCAGCTTCTCGGTCATCTCGATCCTCTCCGGCTGCATGACGCTCTACGGCTTCGGGCTCGGCACCGGCGGCCCGGCCGTCATGCTCTGGGGCTGGGCGGGCGTCGGCCTCTTCGTGCTGTGCGTGGGCCTCGCCCTCGCCGAGGTGACCAGCGCCTACCCGACCTCCGGGGCGCTCTACTACATGGCCGACCGGCTCGGCGGCCGCCGCTGGGGCTGGTACACGGGCTGGCTCAACCTGCTCGGCCTGCTCGGCGCCATCGCGGGCATCGACTACGGCGCCGCCCTCTTCACCGGCGCCTTCCTCAACCTCCAGTGGGGCTTCACCCCCACGCCGGAGTCCACCTTCCTGATCTTCCTCGCGATCCTGCTCGTGCACGCCGTGCTCAACCTCTACGGCGTGCGCCTGGTCAGCGTCCTCAACTCCGTGAGCGTCTGGTGGCACCTGGCCGGCGTCGCCGTCATCGTCGGCGCGCTCGCCGTCGTCCCCGACCACCACCAGTCGGCGAAGTTCGTCTTCACCGAGTTCGTCAACGACACGGGCTGGTCCAACCCCGTCTACGTGGCGGCGGTCGGCCTGCTGCTGGCGCAGTACACCTTCTCCGGCTACGACGCCTCCGCCCACCTCTCGGAGGAGACCGCCAACGCCTCCGTGGCCGCCGCCAAGGGCATCGTCCGCTCCATCTGGGCCTCCTGGATCGCCGGTTTCGCGCTGCTCGCCGGCCTGACCTTCGCGATCCAGGACTACGCGGGCACCCAGAACAGCGCCACCGGGGTGCCGCCCGCCCAGATCCTGCTGGACGCGCTCGGCGAGGGCGGAGCCAAGGCCCTGCTGCTCGTGGTCATCGTGGCCCAGCTCTTCTGCGGCAACGCGGAGGTGGCCGCCGCCAGCCGCATGGTCTTCGCCTTCAGCCGCGACAACGCGCTGCCGGGCTCCTCGCTCTGGCGCCGCGTCAGCAGCCGCACCCACACCCCGGTCCCGGCCGTCTGGCTGTCCGTCGTGGTCGCCGCGCTGCTCGCCCTGCCGTCGCTGTACTCGGCCACCGCCTACGGGGCCGTGACCGCCATCAACGTCATCGGCATCACCCCCGCCTACGCCATCCCGATCCTGCTGCGGCTGCGCGCGGGCCGTTCCTTCGTCCCCGGGCCGTGGAACCTGGGCCGCTGGAGCCGGCCGATCGGCTGGATCGCGGTGATCTGGGTGGCCGTCGTGACCGTGCTGTTCTGCCTGCCGCAGCGTTCCCCCGTCACGGTCGACACCATGAACTACGCCGTGATCGCCCTGGCCGTCGTGCTGATCCTCGCCAGCGTCTGGTGGTACGTCGCCCGCCGCTCCTACGGCACACCGCAGGCCTACGGCAGCGCCCGCGAGGAGGCGGAGATCGCGGAGGGCATCGTCTAGGCCGGTTCTTTCGGATCAGGCCGGACGGCGGGGGCCCTGGCGGAGGCCCTCGCGCCGGGTCCGGGGCTCAGCCGCCGAACTCGTAGGTCCAGGCTCCGGTCCGGGCGGCCACGTCGATGTCCGTGACCTCCAGGGCGTGCCCGTGGTGGTCGCTCACGACGCGGTGGACGCTCAGCCGCGCCGGGTCGCCGGCCGGTCCGCGGCCGCTCGCTCCACCCCCGGTGCGCTCCGGGGGCGCGGCCGGGACGCCGATCGACTCGCGGTGGACGGTCCGCAGACCCGCCTGGTGCATCCAGTGGTAGAGCAGGCGCAGGTCCGGCTGCCGGTAGCGCTCGCCGCTCGGCCGGTAGCGGCCCAGTTGCGGGATCTCCACGAGGGCCGGCCGGGAGAACCAGCTGACCGAGCGCTGCAGCGAGACGCCGGCCGGGGTCAGCACCGCATGACGGTGCACCAGGGTCGGCTCCCCGGGCGCCAGGGAGAGCCGGCCGGCCAGGGCCGCCGGCGGTGTCTCCCAGGACAGCGCGGCGCGGACCAGGGCGTCGGCGGCCCGGGGGCCGCCCGGGAAGGTCCGTACCCGCGGGGTGGGCGCGGCGACCCGGGCCTCGGGCCCGGCGCACGCGGCGAAGGTGCCGCGCCGGTCGGTCACCACGAGGCGTTCCTCGCGCAGGAGTTGGAGCGCGCTGCGGACGGTCTGCCGGTTCACGTGATAGCGGTGCGCCAGATGGCGCTCGGACGGGAGCCGGGTGCCGGGGGAGATGCGGTGCTGGGTGAGGTCGTCCCGCAGGGCGTGGGCGACCCGGAGGTAGAGCGGAAACTCCGCCCCAGGTCCGTGCTCGGGAACGGGCTCGGCCATGTCTCGGACCCTCTCTGTCGTGCGTGGTCGTACGGGTGCCGCCAGGGTCGGGCGGGCCGGAGGAACATGCGTGTCTCCACCGTCGCGGGGTGTGATCGCCCGACCCGTATGGGTGATCAATTCCTATCATTGGTCTAAACCATTCGGGAAGTCCTGACGGTGAGAGTGGCCGAAACGGGCGGGGCGATTTGTAATGGATCGCACGGGAACAGTGGTGGCAGCAGCCCTGGAAGAGGCGGGTGAGGCCGGATGACGACTGCGTCGGAACGGGCCGAGAGGGGCAGGGCCGCACGCAAGCGCGTCCCCCGGTCCTCGCACGGCCGCTGGATACCCTCCTCCCAGCGCCCCGACCCGCTCGCCGTGCTGGAGCGCGAGTCCGTCGACCGCCTGACCGAACTCGTCCCCATTCGCTACGGCCGGATGGCCGTCTCGCCCTTCTCCTTCCTGCGCGGCGCGGCCGGCGTGATGGCGGCCGACCTCGCCGCCACCCGGAGCACCGGGCTCACCGTGCAGCTCTGCGGCGACGCCCATCTGCTGAACTTCGGTGTGTACGCCTCACCCGAACGGACGCTCCTGTTCGACGTCAACGACTTCGACGAGACGCTGCCGGGGCCCTTCGAATGGGACGTCAAGCGGCTCGCCGCCTCCATAGCTGTCGCGGCCCTCCAGAACGGCTCCACGAAGGCCAAGGCGCACCGCGCCGCCCTCGTCGCCACCGAGGCCTACCGCACGGCCATGCGCCGTCTCGCCGGACTCGGCGAGCTCCAGGTCTGGTACGAGCGGATCGCCGTCGAGGACCTCGCCTCCCTGCTCCGCGGGACGGACCGGGCGCGCGTCAAGGACCGGATCGCCCGCGCCCGCCGCCGCACCAGCCTCCAGGCCTTCGGCAAGCTCACCGAGAAGGACGGGACCGGCCGCCACATCGTCGAGGACCCGCCGCTCCTCGAACGGGTCACCGACCTCGACCGGGTCGGCATCGGCAAGATCTTCAGCGACTACCGCAGCTCGCTCTCCGAGGAGCGCCGGCTGCTCCTCGACCGCTTCCACTTCGTCGACGCCGCCCGCAAGGTGGTCGGCGTCGGCAGCGTCGGCACCCGCTGCTTCATCCTCCTCCTGGAGGGGCGGGACGACGCCGACCCGCTGTTCCTGCAGATCAAGGAGGCGGGCCCGTCGGTCCTGGAGCAGTACCTGGCCCCCAGTCACTTCACCCACCAGGGCCGCCGGGTGGTCTCCGGCCAGCGGCTCACCCAGGCCGCCAGCGACATCTTCCTCGGCTGGATGACCGGGCCGGAACAACGCCATTTCTACTGGCGCCAGTTGCGCGACATGAAAGGTTCCGCGGAGGTCGAGACCATGTCGCCGGGGCTGCTCCGCGACTACGCGCGACTGTGCGGACGGGCCCTCGCCCGCGCGCACGCCCGCACCGGCGACCGGATCGCGATCGCGGTCTACCTCGGCTCCTCCGACGTCTTCGACAAGGCCATCGCCGACTTCGCCCTGCGCTACGCGGCACAGAACGCCGACGACTACGCCGCCCTGAGCGCCGGCATCGCCGCCGGAGTACTGACGGCCGCCCCGGGGGTCTGACTGCTCCGAGTGGATCCCACGAGTGGTGGGAGCCCCACCACGACCGCAGGCTGACGAGCACAGTGCCCGCCCGGACCACGCCGTGGCGGGCCGAGCCACGCGGTGTCGCCCCGGCAGGGGCGGCCGTGGTCCACAGAGAGACCCGATACATGACGGAAGAAGCCACCGTACGAGCGCGCGCCCGGCGCCCGTACGGTCGACGACGTTCCCGAGGCGCGCGCACCGGCCTCGCGCTCGTCGCGGCCGGACTCACCCTTCTGGGTGCGGCCGGTCCGACGGCGGCAAGTTCCCCGGCCGCAGGAAGTCCTCCGACGCCGGTCACCACGGTGTCACCGCCCGTCCGCGGGCCCCATCCAGGAGGTCCGGCGCGGTTCGTGCCCGCTCCGTGCCCGCAGACCCCCGAGCCGGTTCCCGGGCGGTGCGGATTCCTGGAGGTGCCCGAGAGCCGGTCCCACCGCGGCGGCGGCCGGACGCTGCGGCTGGCCGTCGCGATCATCCCGGCCGCCTCGGGCGAACCGGCCGGCGAGCCGGTGGTCTTCATGGAAGGCGGGCCCGGCGGCGACGCGTTCGACAGCATCCCCTTCCTCGTCTCCTCCGGGGTGAACCGGGACCACGACCTGATCGTGATGGCCCAGCGCGGCACGCGGTACTCGGAGCCGAACCTCGCCTGCCCGGAGATCGACCGCTTCAACGTGGCGGCCGTGGGGCTGCGCTACGACTCCCCGGCGACCGGGCGGCTCCTCGTGCGCGCGGCCGAGGAGTGCCGTGACCGCCTCACGCGCGACGGAATCCGGCTGAGCTCCTACAACACCACGGAGAACGCGGCCGACTTCGCCGATCTGCGCACGGCCCTCGGCATCGACCGGTGGAACGTCTACGGCTACTCGTACGGCACCAACCTGGCCCTCACCTACCTGCGGCTCCACCCCCAGGGCATCCGCTCGGTGGCGATCGACTCGGTCGCGCCTCCCAAGGTCGTGAACCTGCCCTGGACCTGGGACAGCGCCGCGGAGGGGATCGGAGCGATCTTCGCGGCGTGCGAGGCCCAGCCTCGGTGCAAGAGCCGTTATCCGCACCTCCGGCGCACGCTGGACGAGCAGGTCCGGCGCCTCGAGGCGCACCCTCTGACACTGATGGCCCAGCCGCCGGCGGGCGGGGACCCGGTCAAGGTCGACCTCGACGGCGGCGCTCTGGTCAACATCCTCGTGGCCAACACCGTCAAGGCCGTCGACGTCCCCGCGGCACTCGACGAACTCGCCCACGGCAACCCGGAGCGCTTCGCGCGGGCCCGGGCCGTGGACGTGGGGACCGTCATCGGCGGGTTCGCCCACGGCATGACGCAGTCGATCGCGTGCGCCGAGTGGGCTCCCGGCTTCTCGGAGCGCGACGTCCTGAAGGCGGGGCGCCGGAACTTCCCGGGGTGGCCGGACTCGGTCCTCGCCCAGCCCCCGCAGCTGCCCTTCGAGCACGACCTGTGCCGGGCCTGGAACGTCCCGGACCGCACGGCGATCCAGCGGGTGGCCACCTTCAGCACGGTGCCGGCGCTCGTCCTCGCCGGAAGCTTCGACATGAAGACGGGCGCGAGCTGGGCCCAGGTCGCGGCCCGTACCCTGCCCCGCTCGACCTCGGTCGTGATCCCCGGAATCGGCCACTGGGTGGTCCCCCAGTCGCCCTGCGCGGCGAGCGTCCTCGCCTCCTTCCTCGATCGTCCGAGCGCGCCCGACACCGGCTGCGTGGCAGCACTCCGGCCCGCACCGTTCACCATCACCCCTGACGCGGAGACCGCATGACACCCCTTCGACCGCACCGGACGTCCCTCCGGGCTCCCCACCACCGGCGCGACGCGCGACGGCTCCCGGCCGCGCTGGCCGGGGTCACCGCCGGTCTCCTCGCCGCCGGCCTCGTCGCGGCACCCGCCCACGCCGGATCCGGCCCCGCGGGGTCGCTCGGCACGGTCGCCCGGACGGCGGGTCACTCCCGCTTCGTCCCCGGACCCTGCCCGAGGACGGCGGACCCGATCCCCGCCCTGAAGGACGCGCACTGCGGAACGCTCACCGTCCCCGAGATCCGCGACCGGCACCGGGGCCGCGGGCGAAAGATCACCCTCGCCGTCGCGATCATCCCGGCGGCCGCGAAGCGGCCCGCGGGCGACCCGATCGTGTGGCTCGCCGGCGGACCCGGCGACGACGCGGTGTCGGAGATCCCCATGGCGCTCGCCGGCGGCCTGAACCGCGACCGGGACCTGATCTTCATGTCCCAGCGCGGGACCTACTCGGCCGACCCGGAGCTCACGTGCCCGAACGTCGACGAGTTCGTCGCGAACTCCCTCGATCTCGTCTTCGGCGCCCCGTCCACCGGGCGCCTGCACGTCGAGGAGACGCGGAAGTGCCGCGACCGGCTGGTGCGCCGCGGAGCCGATCTCAGCGCCTACAACGGCACCGAGAGCGCCGCCGACTACGACGACCTGCGCAAGGCGCTGGGCATCGAGCAGTGGAACGTGTTCGGGATCTCCTACGGCACCGACCTGGCGCTCCAGTACATGCGCCTGCACCCGCGGGGCATCCGGTCGGTCGGCATCGACGGCGTCCTGCCCCCGTCCCTGGCGGGCGGGGCCGTGACCTGGAAGGCCGCGCGGGAGGGCTTCGACGGCATCTTCAAGGCCTGCGAGGACCAGCCCGCCTGCAACACCCGTTATCCGCACCTGAAGGCCACCTTCGAGCGGCTCGTCAGCGAGCTGGAGGCCCGACCGATCACCACCACGGTCACGGTGCCGGGCCAACCGCAGCCCGTGAAGGTCACGCTGGACGGCGGCCTCCTGGTGAACTGGCTGACCTTCGCCAGCCATCTCGCAGCCGGAGTGCCCCGCTCCATCGACGAGCTGGCCCACGGCAACCCGCAGCGGATCGCCGAGCAGTACGCGGGCGGAAAGCTGAGCCCGCAGGCCATCGGGAGGGTCTCCCACGGGCTTGTCTTCGGGGTGTTCTGCAGGGAGTGGACACCGTTCGAGAGCGAGGCCGACGTGATCAGGGCGGGGCGGCGTCTCTTCCCCTCGTTCCCCCGCTCGGTCCTGGCCAACGCCCCCCTTCTCAGCTGGATGCACGCGGACTGCCGGGCCTGGGACGTGCCCCCTGCCGCCCCCTCGATCCGGGCCAGGACCTACAGCGACATCCCGACCCTCGTCCTGTCCGGCGGCTTCGACTCCCAGACCGCGCCGAGCAACGGGGCGTACGCCGGACGCACGCTCAGCCGGTCCACCGTCGTCACGGTGCCGTACGTCGCCCACGTGGTCTTCGCGGAGTCGACGTGCGCGCAGACGATGACCGTCTCGTTCTTCGAGAGGCCGGAAGCGCCGGACACCGGCTGTCTCGCGGGCCTCCAGCCGCCCACGTTCGAGATCGGCACCTGACGGAAGCCGACGGGCGGACGCCCGCCCGGGCGAGGGGCGGCGGTGGCAGGACCACCGCCGCCCCTCGCCGCGCGAGGCCGTGTCGACAACGCTGCTGGTCAGTACACCTAGAGCGTGTCCCGGCCCTCGCCGCGGAGCAGCGGCGGCTCGGCCGGGGTCCGGGGCACCGGGCCGAACAGCACCTCGCGGAGGACCGCCGGCGCGAAGAGGGCCGTCAGGGGTGCGGTCAGGGTCAGCGCCGCGCGGAACGGCGCGCCGACCGCCGGATTGCCCGCCGCGCGTTCCTGCACCCGGCGCAGGTACCAGCCCTTGAAGCGGTCCGCGGCGCCCGGGCGGGCCGCGTCGCCGACCGCGCCCGGCATCTTCTTGTCGGCGCCGGCCGAGATGTCCCAGGCCTGCTGCGAGGCGTCGAGCAGCGCACGCTGCACCCGCCGGGTGGTGGCGGCACGCTTCGGGTCCCCGAGCGCCTTGCGCAGCGCGAGAGCGCTCAGCGCGGCGACCGCCATGCCCTGCCCGTAGATCGGGTTGAAGGAGCACAGCGCGTCGCCGGTGGCGAGGAAGCCGGCCGGGCGGCGGCCCGGACGGTCGTACCGGCGCCGGATGTTGGCGGTCTTGCGGAAGCCGTAGACCGGGGACATCGGCTCGGCCTTGGCCATCCACTCGCTGATCACCGGGTGCGGCAGCTTGCGCGCGTACTCCTCGAACAGCTTCTCGTCCGTGGGCGGTTCGTCACCCCGCAGACCGGACAGGGTGACCAGGTGCCGGCCGTCGCCGAGGGGCAGCACCACGCCGCTGTACACGTGCGAGGGGTTGGGCACCAGATAGTAGCCGCGGGCGTCGACCGACGGGTCCTCGGCGGGGGAGCGGTACATCCGGGTGGCGTACGCCAGACCGGTGTCCAGGGTCTCCTCGTGCGGGGCCTCCGCGCCGATCCCGGCCAGCCAGTCGGCCGCGCGGGTCGAGCGCCCGGAAGCGTCCACGACCAGATCGGCCTCCAGCGGATACGGCTCCTTGGACGTGCCGGCGCCGCGCTCGCGCAGCAGCACGCCCCGCACCCGGGAGGAGTCGCCGATCAGGCCCACGGCCTCGGTGCCCTCGACGCGCTCGATGCGGGGGTCGGCGAACACCCGCTGCCTCACGAGCCATTCGAGCTGGTCGCGCGGGCCGGTGAAGAAGTGCGCCGTGGCCGGGGTGCGGACGAACCACTGCCCGTTCTGCCACTGGACCATGTCCTCGGGGACGCCGACCTTCGGCGCGCCCAGGGCGTGGAGCTCGGACATGAACCCCGGGAGGAGTTCGTCGAGGGCGCGCTGTCCGCCCTCGATCAGTACGTGAAGGTGCCGGCCCTGCGGGACGCCGGGGCGGGCGTCAGCCTCCACGGGGTAGCGGTCGCGTTCGACGACCGTGACCCGCTCGGCGTGCTCGCTCAGCACCCGCGCGGCCAGCAGGCCCGCGAGACTCCCCCCGACGACCACCGCGTGACGTGTCCTGCGGGGCCCCAACTCGTCGGCCATCCTCGCCCTTTCGCGTGGTGGACCCACACCCCCGTGGATCCCTTCGGTCTATGACTGACCAGTATCCACGCTCGCGCGGGGCACGTCGCGGGTGCCGAGCCGCAGATGCTCGATGTGATAGACGGCCTCGTCGAGGAGTTGGGCGACGTGGTTGTCGTAGAGGCTGTACTCGATCCGGCGGCCCTGACGGACCCCGGTCACCAGGCCGAGCGCGCGCAGCAGGCGCAGCTGGTGGGAGACGGCCGACTGCTCCATCTCGACGGCGGCGGCGAGTTCGGTGACGCCGCAGGGGCCCTGGCGCAGCTTGGTGAGGATCATCAGCCGGGACGGGGTGGCGAGGGCCTGGAGGGTCTCGGCGATGGTGGCCGCGGACTCCGCGTCGAGCTGGGTCGCCGCGGTCGTCTGGCCTGTCACTCCGTGTCCCATGGGCTCATCGTAGCGGCGATTTCAGGTCAATAAATGAAGAGCTCTTCATGTATTCGGGTATGGTGGCGAGGCCGGCACGGTCCGCACCCCGTGCCCTCTCCCCGGTTCCCGAAAGGCTGTGCCCCATGGCATTCCCGGCCCTCGACACCCCCGCCGCACCGGCGCGCCCCGCTCCGCCGCCCGCCGGCCGCAAGGCCCGCGTCACCGAGCTCCCCGAGGTCCGCTGGGCCGCCCTCGCCGCCCTCGCCTTCCTCTGCGCCCTGCCGCTCGACCTGGCCGGGGCACCCGCCTGGGCCTGGGCACCGCTCTACGCACTCTGCTACGCCGCCGGCGGCTGGGAACCCGGCCTCGCCGGACTCCGGGCGCTGCGCGCACGCACCCTCGACGTCGACCTCTTGATGGTGGTCGCGGCGATCGGCGCCGCCGCCCTCGGGCAGTTCCTCGACGGCGGGCTCCTCATCGTCGTCTTCGCCGTCTCCGGCGCCCTCGAAGCCCTCGCCGCCCGCCGCACCGCCGACTCCGTACGCGGCCTGCTCGACCTCGCCCCCACCACCGCCGTACGGCTCACGGCGACGGGCGAGGAGACGATCGAGGCCACCGCCCTCGTGGTCGGCGACACCGTCCTCGTACGGCCCGGGGAACGCCTGCCCGCCGACGGAACGGTCCTCGCCGGCGCCGGCGACGTCGACCAGGCCACCATCACCGGCGAACCCCTCCCCGCCGCCAAGGGCCCCGGCGACGAGGTCTACGCCGGCACCCTCAACGGGGCCGGGGCGTTGCGGATCCGCGTCGACAAAGAGGCCGGCGCCACCGTCCTCGCCCGGATCGTCGCCCTCGTCGAGGAGGCGAGCGCCACGAAGGCACCCACGCAGCTCTTCGTCGAGAAGATCGAACAGCGTTACTCCGTGGGCGTGGTGGGCGCCACCCTCCTGCTCCTCGCCGTCCCGCTCGTGCTCGGCGCCGCCCTCACCGAGACCCTGCTGCGGGCCATGACCTTCATGATCGTGGCCTCGCCCTGCGCGGTCGTCCTCGCCACCATGCCACCGCTGCTCTCCGCCATCGCCACCGCCGGCCGGCACGGCGTCCTCGTGAAGTCGGCCGTCGTCATGGAACGGCTCGGCGCCGTCGACCGCGTCGCCCTCGACAAGACCGGCACGCTCACCGAAGGCGCGCCCCGCGTCACCGCCCTGCACGGCGACCCCGGCGCCCTCGCGCTCGCGGCCGCGGCCGAACTCCCCAGCGAACACCCGCTCGCCCGCGCCGTCGTGGCCGAGGCCCGCGCCCGCGGCCTCGCCGTCCCGGAGGCCACCGCGTTCTCCTCGGTGCCGGGGAAGGAAATACGGGCCCGGGTCCGGGGGCGGGACGTGACCGTCCGCCGGGCGGCGGGCGACCACGCCGACACCGCCGTCGAGATCGTCGTCGACGGGGAGCGGGCCGCCGTCCTGGAACTCACCGACCGGCTGCGCGACGGCGCCCCCGAGGCCGTCGCCGCCCTCACCCGGCTCACCGGCGCCGCTCCCACCCTCCTGACCGGCGACAACGCGGGCGCGGCCGCCCGCGTCGCGCGGGACGCCGGACTCGCCGACGTGCGGTCCGGGCTGCTGCCGCAGGACAAGGCCGCCGCCGTACGGGAATGGGAGGCGGCCGGCGCCCGGGTCCTGATGGTCGGCGACGGCGTCAACGACGCCCCTGCCCTCGCCGCGGCCCACAGCGGCGTGGCCATGGGCCGGGCCGGTTCCGACCTCGCCCTGGAGACCGCCGACGCGGTCGTCGTCCGGGACGAACTCGCCGCCCTGCCGGCCGTGGTGGCACTCTCCCGCCGGGCCCGCCGCCTGGTCGTGCAGAACCTCGTCATCGCAGCCGTGTGCATCGGCGTCCTCGTCGTCTGGGACCTGGCGGGCCGCCTTCCGCTCCCGCTCGGCGTCGTGGGCCACGAGGGCTCCACCGTGCTGGTCGGCCTCAACGGCCTGCGGCTCCTGCGGGACGCGGCCTGGCGGAAGGCGGCGGCGTCCTGACGCGACGCGACGCGGCGAACCGGCCCGCGGCGGTGACGTCACCTGGGACGTCGCGTGGGGCGTCGTCCGTGGTCCGCGCGTGAGGTGGCCCGTGGTGGTGCGCGTGGCGTGGGTGAGGTGGCCCGTGGTGGTGCGCGTGGCGTGGGTGAGGTGGCCCGGGGTGGTGCGCGTGCGTGGGTGAGGTGGCCCGGGGTGGTGCGCGTCGCGTGGGCGCTTCCGGGCGAGGCGTCAGGCGCCGTCGGCCGGAAGCACCGGCGTCACCCCTCCGAGAGCTCGCCGAGTTCGGCGAGCTCTCCGATCGCATGGGTCAGCCACTGCACCCAGAACCGCTCCAGGTCGATCCCGCCGCGCAGGACCAGGTGCCGCAGCCGGTCCGGTTCCGCCGAGCGGCGCTCCGGCGGGAAGTCCCGGGACTCGATCTCCAGGTACTCGTCCAACTGGCGCCGATGCAGAGCCAGATGGCGCTCCAGCTCCTCCCGCAGACCCCTGCCGCCCACCACGGCCGCCGCGCGCATCCGCAGCAGCAGCGCCGAGCGGAGCGGCTTGGGGTCCTCGGCGGTGTCCACCCAGGCCGCGAGCTCCTCGCGGCCGGCGGGCAGCACCTCGTACTCCTTCTTCTGCCCCCGCGCGGGCACGGCGGAGGGCAGGGCACGGATGTGCCCCGCCTGCTCCAGTTTCCCGAGCTCCCGGTAGATCTGCTGGTGCGTGGAGGACCAGAAGTAGCCGATCGACCGGTCGAAGCGGCGGGTCAGTTCGAGGCCGGAGGACGGCTTCTCGAGCAGCGCCGTGAGGATCGCGTGCGGGAGGGACATGGACGCATCCTAGATTCGGCGGGGCCGACCACCCGCATGGTCATCGGGACGGGGTGGTCGGCCGGCCGCTTCGCTCAAAGGGACGCGGCGAGCCGCGTGCCCTGGTCGATGGCCCGCTTGGCGTCCAGCTCGGCGGCGACGTCGGCGCCGCCGATCAGGTGCGCCGCGCGGCCGGCGCCGATCAGCTCCTCGTACAGACCGCGGCGCGGCTCCTGGCCGGTGCACAGGACGACCGTGTCGACCGGGACCAGCTGCGGCTCGCCGTCGATCGTGATGTGCAGGCCCTCGTCGTCGATCCGCTCGTACGACGCGCCCGCGACCATCGTGACGCCGCGGTGCTTCAGCTCGGTGCGGTGGATCCAGCCGGTCGTCTTGCCGAGGCCGGCGCCGACCTTGGTGGTCTTGCGCTGGAGCAGGTGCACCTGGCGCGGCGGCCGGGGCCGCTCGGGGGTGCGCAGACCGCCGCGCGTCTCGTACGAGGTGTCGACGCCCCACTGGCGGAAGTACGTCTCGGGGTCCTGGCTCGCGCCCTCGCCGCCGTCCGTGAGGAACTCGGCGACGTCGAAGCCGATGCCGCCCGCGCCGAGGATCGCGACCCGCTCGCCGACGGGCACGCGGTCGCGCAGCACGTCCAGGTAGCCGACCACGCTCGGGTGGTCGACGCCCTCGATCTCGGGGGTGCGGGGGGTCACGCCGGTGGCGACCACGACCTCGTCGTAGGCGTCCAGGTCGGCCGCGGTGACGAGGGTGTTCAGGCGCACCTCCACCCCGCGCTCGGCGAGCTGGACCCGGAAGTAGCGCAGGGTCTCGTCGAACTCCTCCTTGCCCGGCACCTGCCGGGCGACGTTCAGCTGGCCGCCCACCTCGGACGCGGCGTCGAACAGCGTGACCGCGTGGCCGCGTTCGGCCGCCGAGACCGCGCAGGCGAGGCCGGCCGGGCCCGCGCCGACGACGGCGATCCGCTTGGCGAGGCGGGTGGGGGAGAGGACCAGCTCGGTCTCGTGGCAGGCCCGCGGGTTCACCAGGCAGGAGGTGATCTTCAGGCTGAAGGTGTGGTCCAGACAGGCCTGGTTGCAGCCGATGCAGGTGTTGATGGTCTCGGCGCGGTCCGCGGCCGCCTTCGCGACGAAGTCCGGGTCGGCGAGGAACGGGCGGGCCATGGAGACGAGGTCGGCGCGGCCCTCGGCGAGGATCTGCTCGGCGACCTCGGGGGTGTTGATGCGGTTGCTGGTGACGAGGGGAACGGAGACCGCGCCCATCAGCTTCTTCGTCACCCACGTGTAGGCGCCGCGGGGCACGGAGGTGGCGATCGTCGGGATGCGCGCCTCGTGCCAGCCGATGCCGGTGTTGATGATGGTGGCGCCCGCCGCCTCGATCTCCTTGGCGAGGGAGACCACCTCGTCGAGGGTGGAGCCGCCGGGGACCAGGTCGAGCATGGACAGGCGGTAGACCAGGATGAAGTCCTCGCCGACCCGCTCGCGGATGCGGCGCACGATCTCCAGCGGGAAGCGGACCCGGTTCTCGTACGAGCCGCCCCAGCGGTCGGTCCGCCGGTTGGTGGCGGCGGCGATGAACTCGTTGATGAGGTAGCCCTCGGAGCCCATCACCTCGACGCCGTCGTAACCGGCCTCCTTGGCGAGCTCGGCGCAGCGGGCGTAGTCCTCGACGGTCTGCTCGACCTCCGCCTCGGTGAGCTCGTTCGGCACGAAGGGGCTGATCGGGGCCTGGATCGCGCTCGGAGCGACCAGGGCGGGGTGGTACGCGTACCGGCCGAAGTGCAGGATCTGCATCGCGATCCGGCCGCCCTCGGCGTGCACGGCGTCGGTGATCAGCCGGTGTTCGGCCACCTCCTCCGCGGTGGTCAGCTTGGCGCCGCCGTCCCAGGGCCGGCCGGCCTCGTTGGGGGCGATGCCGCCGGTGACGATGAGGCCGACGCCGCCACGGGCGCGCTCGGCGTAGAAGGCGGCCATCCGCTCGAAGCCATGCTCGGCCTCCTCCAGGCCGACGTGCATGGATCCCATGAGCACCCGGTTGGGCAGGGTGGTGAACCCGAGGTCCAGGGGGCTCAGCAGGTGCGGGTACGGGGTCTTCGGGGCCATAGGGCGTCTCCTCGCGCGGGGTCGTCACGAACTGTTGTAGACGACAGGTCCCGCCTTCTGCAACAAGTTGCATAAACGCCGGCCGCAGATGTGCCGGACACCACAGCCCAGGCGCCCGAGGACCTCCCGGGCCGCAGCGCCCCCCGCGCCGGAGGGCCCCGCGGGGTGGGGCCCTCGCGGGCGCAGGCCCCCACCGGGTGGAGGCCCCCCGGAGGGCCGTTCGCGGGGCCGGGAGGCACGCGGGACGAGGAGCGCGCGGGCGCGACGGTCAGGTCTTGCGGTACGTGTACGCCTCGCCGGCCGCCTGCGTCACCGCCTCCAGGTCACCGCCCGCCGACGCCGTCACCAGCGCCGCCACCGCCCCCTCCACGAAGGGCGCGTCCACGAGGCGTGCGCCCTCGGGGAGTTCGTCGCCCTCCGCGAGGAGGGCCTTCACGGTCAGGACCGCGCTGCCGAGGTCCACCAGGAGCGCCACCCCGACGCCCTCGTCCACGGCCTTCGCCGCCTCCGTGATCAGCTCGGCGCTCGTGCCCAGACCGCCGTCCGGCGTCCCGCCGGCCGGCCGGACCTGCGCGGTGTCACCGCCGCCCGCCAGACCCCGGGCCAGCTCGGCCACCGACGCCGCGACGGCAGCGCTGTGCGAGACCAGGACGATCCCCACCCGCGCCGTCATCCCGCCGCCTCCGCGAGCGCGGCGATCAGCAGCGCCGACGAGGTGGCTCCCGGGTCCTGGTGCCCCACGGACCGCTCGCCGAGGTAGCTCGCCCTGCCCTTGCGCGCCCGCAGGGGCACGGTCGCCAGCGCGCCCGCCTCCGCCGCCTCGCGCGCCGCCGCGAAGGAGCTGCCGAGCGCCTCGGCGGCAGGCAGCAGCGCGTCCAGCATGGTCTTGTCGCCCGCCTGCGCGCCGCCCAGCTGGGCCACCGCCGCCACCCCGGCCGTCAGCGCCTCGGCGAGCTCGGCCCGGGAGACCCGCTCCGCGTCGCCCAGCGCCTTGCCGGTGCGCCGCAGCAGCGTCCCGTACAGCGGCCCCGACGCCCCGCCCACCGTGGAGATCAGCTGCCGCCCCGAGGTGACGAGCACGGCCCCCGGCGTGGCCGGCGGCTCCTTCTCCAGGAGCGCGGTCACCGCCGCGAAGCCGCGCTTCAGGTTCGCCCCGTGATCCGCGTCGCCGATCGCCGAGTCCAGCTCGGTGAGCCGGTCGGCCTCCCGGTCCACGGCGGCGGCCGCCGCCGTCATCCAGTCATGGAAGAACCCGGCCCCGTACGTCGTCCCCTTCTGCGCGCTCATCGCCGCCTCACCGTCCCCAGCGCAGCGCCGCGGTGCTCACCGGCGCGTCCCACAGGCGCAGCAGTTCCTCGTCCGCCTCGCACAACGTCACCGAGCAGCCGGCCATGTCGAGGGAGGTCACGTAGTTGCCGACCAGGGTGCGGGCCACCGGCACCCCGCGCTCGCCGAGCACCCGGTGCACCTCGGCGTTGAAGCCGTACAGCTCCAGCAGGGGCGTCGCCCCCATGCCGTTCACCAGGGCGAGGACCGGTCCCTTCGGGCGCAGATCGTCGAGGACGGCGTCCACCGCGAAGTCCGCGATCTCCCGCGAGGTCATCATCGGGCGCCGCTCCCGCCCCGGCTCCCCGTGGATCCCGATGCCCAACTCCAGCTCGCCGTCCGGCAGATCGAAGGTCGGCGAGCCCTTCGCCGGGGTCGTGCAGGCGCTCAGCGCCACTCCGAAGCTCCGCGACCGCTCGTTCACCCGACGGGCCACCGCCTCGACCCGCTCCAGCGGTGCGCCCTCTTGGGCGGCCGCGCCCGCGATCTTCTCCACGAAGAGGGTGGCCCCGGTGCCGCGCCGCCCGGCGGTGTACAGGCTGTCGGTCACCGCCACGTCGTCGTCGACGAGGACCTTGGCGATCTGCACGCCCTCGTCCTCGGCCAGCTCGGCGGCCATCTCGAAGTTGAGCACGTCGCCGGTGTAGTTCTTCACCACGAACAGCACGCCGGCGCCGCTGTCGACCGCCGCGGCCGCCCGTACCATCTGGTCCGGCACGGGGGAGGTGAACACCTCGCCCGGACAGGCCGCGGCGAGCATCCCCGGACCCACGAAACCGGCGTGCAGGGGCTCGTGGCCCGAACCACCGCCGGACACGAGGGCCACCTGCCCGGCCGTCGGTGCGTCCCGCCGGAGCACGACCCGGTTCTCCACGTCCACGGTCAGCTCGGGATGCGCTGCGGCGATGCCGCGCAGGGCGTCCGCGACCACGGTCTCCGGAACATTGATCAGCATCCTCATGGATACCTCCAGGTGAGATTAGCAGGCAGGTTGCTCACCTGCATTTTCGCAGGTCATGGCAGGTGTGCCGGTTTGTCGATCTTGGCGGTCCGTGGCGCTTGTGAGCGGTTCCGTGCGGTACTGATGCTGACCTAATGCTGACTTTCCTGATGATGTGTCATGTTTGGATCGCGAGAGCGAGCTTTGCAAGCGCGCATTGCGGAGCAATTATCGACGCAAGGATGCGAGTGCGCACCGATGCGCCACCAGTTGGATCCGGACGATCTCGAACCCGGGGTGCCCTGGGGCCGGGAGTCGTGGGGGGCGAGTGTCGAGGTGGTCATGGTGAATGGGACGGAGCCTTCCGTGCGGTGACCGCCTGATGAGACGTGCTGTTTGATGCGTCGATCGCTGTAGGAGCCGACCGCTGCCCGTCCCTGGCTCGTCCTTGCGATCCGCACCACGACATCGTCGAGGCGCCATTTCGTGCGCTTGCTCAGCCGACTGAGTGTGACGCCTGTAGCAGAGAGGTTAGCTGTTGCGGCGCGCCGCATGCCGCCGACTGAACCGTTTTGGATCTGGTGGCGCACGGGCGCGGGCAGACTAGCCTCAGACGTCAGCCGCAAAGTAGTGAGACGATCCCCGTGCTGCCACCGGGATTCCGACCGAGGCCGTGCGTCGCCAGGTGCCAGTCGTCGTCCTGAGGTGTCGTCGAGGTAAGCCCAGAAGGGGCCATGGTGTTGACGAGGCAGCCCGCGGCCCGACTGAGATACGGGCCAATGCGACACTGGATTGATCTTGCACGTACGCGCTTGTGAACACTCAAGGGTCACAGTCGGCACCGGAACGCGGCCCCTGGGCGGTGACCGGGGTTAGAGGTCATCTCATTTGGCTGCCGACAGTGGGGAATATTGCTGATAGGGGCGTCTCGATCGCTGTGAGTGCCTCGATGAGCGACTACTGGACACCGACGCACCATGCGGTCGAGCATGAGGATGCGGAAACCCTGGCCCGCCTGCTCGCCAACGGCGCCGACCCTGATGAGGTCTTCAGCAACATGACGCTGCTGACCGCCGCAATCGATACCGAGGGGTATGGTGCCCTGCAGGGCGGCCAGCCGTTGACGGTGCACACCGTTGCCGTGCTGCTGGCGTTCGGCGCGGATCCTCAACTCGCTGATTCAGACGGTCGCACTCCCCTGGACGTGGCCATTTCCTACGATCATGACCTGGCTGTCGTAAGGCGATCTGGATCCCGTCTTTTGGTGAGGCTGAGAGCTGTCGTACTGATCCACGCGCCCGATCCTCCTACCTGCATCGGTACGCTCACGACTCCGGCCGCACAGGACAGCAGGACTCACGGCGCAGATTGACAGCTTGCTCGACACCGGTGCGCGGCACGGGAAGGATGTCGGCGCCCTCAGCCTCGAGCCGGCACCGCGCCTCGCTGCACAGCAGCCGGCATTCCAGGCCCTCCCGCTGTGCGTCCTGCTGGTCCTGGACTGGCTGCCCGACGGGCTGCGCAAGGACCCCCGCAGGAGCGGGGAGCAGATAGTCACGCTCGCCCGATAGCCCTGGCCGGAGGAACATCCGGCGGCATCGGCGTGCACTTGGTTATAGGCCAGGGCAATGGTCATGATCGGCGCCCTGGACATGGGGACGCTCGTGCAGCGGACACCTGCCAGGAACCTCACTTCAGGGCCCGACGAGTGATTCGGTAATCGGTCTTCGGATTCCACACACGGCTCGTACGATGTGACGCGTTGAGCAGTGCAGTTGAAGGGGAGTCATGTCACAGCTCGTGCGCTTGCAGATGCCGGACGAGAGGGTCATCTGGGCAACGGTCGACGAGGAGGAGGGACCGAGCGACTCGGGCCTCGGAGAGCAGATCGCGGAGAAGCTCGACGGCTTCCAGGAGGCGCTCCAGACCGTTGCCTCCAATGTGCGCAATGCCGTGGCTTCGGCCCGCCCCGACGAGATCAGTGTCGAGTTCGGTCTGGAGTTGGCTGTCGGTGAGAGCGGCATCGTCGCTGCGGTGGTCGGCGGCAGCGGCAAGGCGGCGTTCAAGGTGACGTTGACCTGGAGCGGCCAGGGGCTGCCCGCGACACCGGTCGTGCCGCCGCAGCCGGTTCAGCCGCCGGCCATGCCACCGGTGCCGCCGGTCCAGGGCTGAGGCCGTCCGCGGTGCGCAGGCCCACCCCCCTGTCCCGGCTTCAGGAGCACCTGGGCTCCTGTCGCGTGCGCGTTCACGGTGTGACGCAGGGCGCGGGTTTCTTCGTCGCCCCGAGTTACGTCGTGACCTGCGCCCATGTGGCGGGGGCCCAGCCAGGGGCTCGGGTGCCCGTCTTCTGGATGGACACGGAGTTCGAGGGCATCGTGCTGACCGCTTCGGCCCCGCCCAGGGGCAGGGAGCTGTGGCCATATCCGGATCTGGCTGTCGTACGGCTGCTCGACGCTCCTTCGGGTCACCCGTGCGTCTGGCTCGACACCATGACGCCCTCGCGTGACGCCAGCCTGACCGCGGCCGGCTTCTCCGACATCTACGAGCGCGGCAGCGCGTCCGAGCGTTCCGCCGCCCTCCTCAGCGGGGGCAGCACGAAACCGGCGGGCGGCAAGATGCTGGAGCTGGTGGGCGGCGAGATCAACAAGGGGCTGTCCGGTGGCCCGGTGCTGAACCACGAGTCTGGTGGTGTCTGCGCGATCGTCAAGGCGACCAGGCTGCAGAACACGTCCATGGGGGGTCTGGGAACCCCCACGAGCGCCCTGAGGCTGCTGGACCCGGACGTCTACCGCGACCTCATCCGGGCACACGACACCTTTCACGGCCAGGACGACCGATGGTCCCGTCTGTCCGACCGCGTCATCGCGCATGACGCGGTCGGGCACGACGAGGGCTTCGACCTTGAGCTCAACGCCACGGAAGAGCGACAAATCCTGGCGCTTATATCCCAGTTGCCAAAGGAGCCGGTGGAAAGGACCCACTCCGCCACGACCGGCCATCTCGCGGCGTTCTTCGCAGCGGCGGTCGAAGGCACCCTCCCGCCTACGCGATACCCGCTGCTGGACCATCGTGACGTCTTCACCGAGCTGACCGCCCTGATGCCTCCTGAGGACAGAGGGCTTCCCTACGAGCTGGCTTTCACCGCGGACCTCGCCCGCCGGGGCGCTGCCGCGGGGCAGGCCTGGACAGGCGTCGCCCAGCAGCTGCGCGACCGAGTGCTGATCACGGCGGGCAGGCTGGGACTCGGGGACGCCATGCAACGACGTCTGGCCGAGCAGAGTGGGCCGGAAGGCGAGCCTTCGATCATCGGCAGGATTCGGCACTCCCTGCGGGATCGACGGTTGTACCACGTCATGGTGTGGCGATACCGCTCGGCGCACGACATCCGCCCGGCCGCCCCGGAGTCGGAGGCGCTCGCCCTGGACCATGCGGTGAAGCATCTGGCGGAGCTGCTGCCCGAGCAGATCGAGATCATGGGTGGGGCGACCAGCCCGGGTCTGATCGAGTTGATCCTGCCGGTGGAGGCGATCGACGAGGGCTTCGCCGATCTTGAGCTGTGGCCGCAGTTGCCATGGTTCTCGCTCGGTCGCAAGCAGCGGGTGGTCGTCCGGCCGCTGGAGCGACACGAGGCGCCGTCGTTGCACGCGGTGTGGGCGGAGCGCTGGCGGGAACTGGACGGCAAGGCGGTCGGCGACATGGTGGTGTGCGTGTGCGGCCGCGGCGACCAGCATCAGGCCGCGCTTGACGCCTCGTTCGACGACGACCTGGCGTTGGGTGTGCTCGCGCTCGCGGGTACGCCGCAGTCCCCACCCGTCTCGGACGCCTACCAGGTGGCCGTCGCGTCCGGAGTACCGATGATGATGTGGCGACGGGGCAGCGTGGCCTGCGAGCGAGCCGACGGCGGCACGTGCGGGGCGCCCGGCCTCGGGTCCTGCCCCGGCAGCGGATTCTTCACCGAGCTGTGCGCCTCCTTGGACGACGTGCGACGGGACGATCTGCCCGAGCGGATCCGCCGGTTGCGTGTCGATGCGGAGAAGCCCCCGAAGCGGGAGGGGCACCTCGGTGGCGACATCGTTCTGCTGTGGGACGACCCGCGGCGCCAACTTCCCCGATCGCCTTTGGCCCCGGCCCAGGAAGGACCCTCCCGATGAGCGAGTGGCGGATCTATCAAGGTGTCCGCGAGCCGCACGACGGCATCGACCGCCTGCCTGCCCCACCGCCGTGGCGGGACTTCGAGCACACAGGTGAGGTGACGCCTTTCGACCGGAGCGTCGAGGCCCACGGGGACCGGCGACTGCCGAGGGCCGACGCGTACAAGGCCGAGGAGCATACGGTCGAGGCGGTGAACACGGCCCTCTACCTGCGCCGCCCGCTGCTGGTGACGGGCGATCCCGGCGTGGGCAAGTCCACGCTGGCCTACGCGATCGCCCGTGAACTGAGACTGGGCACGGTGCTTCGCTGGCCGATCAACAGTAAGTCAGGGCTGCGCGACGGTCTCTACCAGTACGACTCCCTGGGCCGTCTCGAGGACGCCGGCGTCACTCGCGCGACTGGCGACGCTCCACCGGGGTCCGAGGGGAACGAGGAGCGCTCCACGGACATCGGGCGCTACCTGCGGCTCGGGCCCCTCGGGACGGCGCTGGCGCCGTACGCGTTGCCGCGCGTCCTGCTCATCGACGAGATCGACAAGAGCGACATCGATCTGCCGAACGACCTCCTCGACGTCTTTGAGGAAGGCATGTTCGAGATCCCGGAGCTCTCCCGGGTGGCCGACAGACTTCCCACGGTCCGGGTCCGCCCGGCGGACGACGGCGAACCCGTCACGGTGGAGAGCGGGCAGGTGCGCTGCCGTACCTTCCCCGTCGTCATCCTGACGAGCAACGGCGAACGCGAGTTCCCACCCGCCTTCCTTCGCCGCTGTGTCCGGCTCAATCTGCCCGCTGTTGACAGCGGCGAACGGCTGCGGACGATCGTGAAGGCGCATCTCCCCACCGCAGCGGAGGACGTCGATGCAGTCATCGACCGGTTCCTCAGCCACGCCGCCTCGGGCGAGCTGGCCACCGACCAGCTCCTGAACGCCGTCTACCTGGTGAGCCGTACGGCGGGTGACGGTGCGCCGAGCCTCGATCGGCTCAGCGAACTGGTCTTCCAACACCTCGATACGACGGTTCCGGCGCAACCGTGATCGAGCGGCTCGGCGCGTTGCTCGCCGATTTGTGTCCCGCAGAGCAGCCTCCCACGCCTCGCGAGGTAGCCGAACTCATCTGGCTGGCAGCGCACTTGCCCGAGGAGTCGGATCGAACCGGATCGACCGTCGTGCCATCCGGAAAAGGTTCGACGCCGTCCGCCCTACGAGACGGCCCCGAACAGGAGTCATCGGAGGCCGGTCACGGCGACCGCTCCGATTCCGAGTCGACGCGGTTGTACGTACCCAGGCGCTCCTCCCAGGCCGAAGAGGAGGAACCGCAGATCGAATGGGCTTCGCCGGTCCGCGTCACAGGGCCGCCGGCGCTGCCGGGCCGTCGTGAGCTGGCGCGTGCCCTGCGCCCGCTCAAACGGCGCGTCCCCTCAAGGATCCGGACCGTCCTGGACGAGAACGCCACCGTCAGCAGGATCGCCGACCACGATCACTGGGTCCCGGTGCTCGCACCGGCCGCGGACCGATGGCTCGATGTTCGGATCGTCCTGGACTCCTACGGTGAGGGCGCCGTCCTCTGGGAGCCCCTCGCCCGTGAGCTGTGCACGTTGCTCCTCCAGCTCGGCGCGTTCCGCGATGTCCGGCTGCACCATCTGGCTCCCAGCGGCGACGGTTGCCCAGGAATCGGAACGGGAACCGGTTCACTGACGTCGCCGCAGCCGCTGCGCTCGACGAGGTCGCTCGTCGATCCGACCGGTCGCACGGTGATCCTGGTCCTCACGGACGGCGTGGCACCTGCCTGGCACACCGGCCCGATGCTCAGGGCGCTGCGGACATGGGCGGACCACGGCCCGACAGCCGTGCTCCAGACCCTCCCCGAGAACGTGTGGGCACGGACCGCCCTGGCAACCGAGCCGGGGCGGTTTCGCACCACCGAGGCGGGCAGCCCCACTTCCCGTTTGCTCTTCACGGGCTACGGACTGCGCCCGCCCGTCGCAGGGCACCACATCCCGGTACCGGTACTGGGCGTCACCCCAGAATGGCTGGGGCCCTGGGCACACGCGATCGCACAACCCGCCGCGTTCGACGGAGCGGCCCTCCTGCTGCCCTCCATGCCCCGATCATCGGACCACCGCGTCTACGCACCGAGGGGCCTCGACGCATCCGACCGGAGCATCCTGCTCGAAGACTTCCAGGCCCAGGCACAGCCGGATGTCCTGCGCCTCGCCGCCTATCTCGCCGCCGCCCCGCTCAATCTCGGGGTGATGCGGACCGTTCAGTCCGCGATGCTGCCGTCGAGTCCCATGTCTGACCTGGCGGAGATCGTCTACAGCGGCCTGCTGCGCAAAGTCGGCGGTGTCCACCCGGACGAGGCGCTGAACCAGGCCTACGAGTTCCTTCCGGGCGTACGGGAGCGCCTGCTGAGCACCATCCGGCGGGACGAGGCCGACGAGATCATCGCCACGGTTTCGGCATACGTGGACCGCAACGTCCCGGCGAGCGGCGCCCGCTTCGCTGCCGCTGTGCGGGACCCCGACGGAACGCTCGCCCTGCCGACCGGAGCAGGTCACTGGGCGGAGGTGCACAACCTCGTACGCCGGCGGCAGGGCAGGCGAAGGGCCCTGGCCACACCACACGCACGGCCGCCGGTGGACGACCTGGCTCCGAAGCCTTCGACGCAGTCCACGGCGCGGAACCCGGCCCCGCCCGGCCCGGCCACGGTGGGGCGCCGCTTCCTCGTCACCATCGGCGTTTCGCGCCATGAGGACCCGTCGCTGCCCGACCTGCCTGGCGTACGGCGGGCCATCGTGCGCATGCACGACCTCTTCGAGGGCCTTGGCTACACCCACGTACTGCTCGAACTAGCCGAAGATCCTCAACGCGCCGAGCTGGTACAAGGCCTGCGCTCCTGGAGTGCCGAAGCCTCACTGAGCTCCGCGGACGTGGTCGTCGTGTACTTCGCCGGAACAGCCGAGCGCGCGGGCGGGCGACTGCGTTTGCTCGCTTCGGACAGTCGGTCGGAGGACGCGGGCACCACCTTGCTCGCCGAGGAGGCATTGAGCGGCGTGCTCCTTAGCGACGTCGGGCATCTGCTGCTCCTCTTGGACACGTGCGCCGGCCATCCGAACGTCGGCCATGACCCCTCATGGCAGCTCGTCAGCTCTTCTCGGCCCGGGAGCGAGCTGGCAGTGCTCAGCGTATCCATGAGCTACGAATCGCAGGAGGGAAGCCAGTTCACCGAGGCGCTGACGCACGCGGTGTCGGTTCTCGGGACCGTCGGCGGTGGTCGCTTCATCGACCTGGCCCAGGTGCGGCAGAGGATGTCCGAGTACCTCAGCGCGCGGCTCGGCGGAAGCGACGGCGAGGTCACCCTCACCACGTCAGACGCGGCCGAGCAGCCGTTCTTCCCGAACCCGGAGCACTATGACGTGTTCATCTCGTACGCGCATGAGGACGGGCAGTGGGCGATCACGTTGGCAGAAGACCTTCGCCGGCGAGGACTTCGGGTATGGCTCGACCGCTGGGAGCTGTCCGCTGGGCAGGATGTCACCACAGGCTTGCGGGACGGGCTAGCGAAGGCCGACGTGATGGTGGCTGTGGTCAGTCCAGGGTGGCTCGCTTCCGAGTGGGCGCGCAGGGAGTTCGAGGCGGCCACTGCGGACGGCCACACGCGGGTCATTCCCGTTCTCTGGGGGGAGATGACGTGGATCCCCACCTTTATCGGCGAACGGAAGTACTTGGACTTCCGTAGAGAGATGACGCCGGATGAGTACGAGCAGGGCCTGCGGCAGCTGGTGCACACGATCCTGACCCGGCCTGCTTCCGCGCCCACAGCAGCGTCGCCCGCCGTGTCGTCATGGCTCACCGGGCCGAGGCACGACAGCGGGATCCGCCCGGGGCGGCGTGACTCCTTCCTGCTGTTCGGCCATCCGACGGACTGCCATATCTACGAAGGTGATGGAACCCGTGCCATCGAAGAGGAGAACGTCCGCATCCGTTATGCGCCGGTGCGCGTGACGTTGCCCGAGGAGATCGCCGGTTGGCGGCGGGCGATCGAGGGCGAAGAGCGGCGCAAGCAGGCGGAGGGCCTGGCGCACAGATGGAATTCCCGCCGCTTCGCCGTCGAAGCCCTGACCACGACCCGCTCGGACATCGGCGAGTCGCCGATCGTCACGCTCTCGCTTCTGGACGCGGACTACTTCGACTTCCTGGCCACGGCCCTCAACCTCGACCGCCCGCAGGAGAACGGGCTGACTCTGCGCCGGCAGTACCTGGAGAGTCAGGACCCCGTCGGTGCCCCGTCGTTCCTGTCCTGCGGCTTCGGGGTCCACGTAGCCGTGCGGACCGGCGTGGACGGCAGGATGTTGTTCTCGCGCCGCAGCCGCCACGTGGCCGGACCGAACGGCTCGCGCTGGAACTCCTCGGCGAACGTGGGCATGGGGGTCAAAGATGACCTGGGTCCGGACGGGCAGCTCAGCTTGCATGCAGTGGCGCGGCGCGCTCTGCGCGATCAACTGGCGATTGAGGCTAAGGACAGCCTCGACCTCGAACTTCTCGGCTTCGGCCTGGATCTCCGCAACAATCAGTGGGCGGCCTTCTTCAGTGCGGAAGTCCACGACCTGGACGAGGAGGCGCTGCGTCGGCGATGGAGCCGCGGAGTCAAGGACAAGTGGGTGCACGAAGAGTACGCCTTCGTGTCTGCCGACCCCGATTCCGTATTCTCGTTCCTGCTGAGCAAGCCCGCCGGCCAATGGACGCCGTGTGCCACTGCCGTGTACTACCTGGCCTTGGTCCGTGCCGCCGTACGCAGCCGCGGCGGTGACCTGGCGGGACGTTTCGACGTGGACGCTGCGGAGCAACGGGTGCTGCGCACGGCGGCGAGGACCGACGGCTGATGCATGCCGCCCGAGGGCGAAACGACTTCCACGACATCGGCAGACGGGTCAGCGGACGGCCTTGAGGACTTGGGCCACCACCGGGCCCACCGGGCCCGCCGCGTCGCCGCCGAGGCCGCCGTTGTGAACGACGGCCGCCGCGGCGAGGTCACTAAAATCCCGACTAGTCGATGTCGGTGTCCGTCTCCGGTGCCTTTCGGCCGTTGTTCCTGAGGTTAGCGAAGGGCAGAGCTCCTCCGTGAAGTTCTTTGAACTCGTCGATCAGGTCCTGCTCAGCCTCACCCGCGTCGTCCTCGGTCGTCGGCCGCCAAGCGACGAGTAGCGCAGCCGAGTCGACCAGCTGCCAGATGTAGCGACCGCCCCAATGGCCGGCCAGCAGACCGTCGCCGTGGCGCTGGTAGTCGCTAAGCCGCTGATTCAGCCCGTTCTGCCCCGCGGCCTTGCCTATGTACACGACCGTTGCCCCGTCCACCCAGGCATCGCCGAGCTTGTCGGTCGACACGGACGGGTCGCGGCCTTTGAGGCGTCCGGCAGGGCTGGTGGGGAGGAACGACGGGGGTGCGGTGTCCGTGCGGATCACCACGTAGATTCCGTGCCCGGTGGGGACGTTGCTGTCGGGCAGTTCACGGAACGGCACGAAGCCGCGGAAGCCGCGCTCGGCCAGGGCCATCTGCGTCAGCTGGGGTGTCGGGCTCATGCCAGGCATCGTGCCACGCGTATCTGACAACCCTTGGGCGGAGAGTGCGGAGATCACAGCCGCGGAGGCAGTAGTCCCCCTGTATCGACACTGCCGACCGTGTGGTGGAGGTGGGCAGGTGGCCTTGGTCAAGGTCGTTACTGGATCCGCGCCACCACCTCGGTCAGGCCCTGTCCGCCTCCGGAGCGTCGTCGAAGATCGGGTGCAGCGGCACCCCTACCGCTATGCGTGCTTGCTTGAACTCCTCGTCTGCTGACCCCTTCAGCAGGTAGGTTTTGCGGAGCAGCGGCACGGGCCAGTTGGCCGTGCGCATCGCCTCGGCCTCGGATATACCGGCCGTGGTTGCCCATTCCCTAAGGCCGCGCAAGGCGGCGTCCGACGCGGCGGCGGTCATGTTCGCTGCGTACACCAGCCATCCGTTGGCGGCGAGTTCCTCCCCGATAGCGCACTCGGGGCTCCGCTTGGAGGGCCCGAGCGGCTGGTCTGTCCCGACGACTAGGACGCGGACGCCGTCCATGCGGGCGAGGAACAGAACCACGCGGGACATGTCCGCTTGGGCTTGCACGTCGCTGGCTGCCGCAACCACCCGGTCCCACAGGTCCGCCGCAGACACGTCGTCGAGGTTCACGGTTTCACTCTGGCCGCCCTGCGGCATGCGGTCTGCCGGCATGCGTGCGCTCACTCCGTCGATTTTCAACTGCCGAAAGACGGACCGTTCCACTTGCCGTGCGGCCTCCCGGGAGGGGAGCAGCACTGCGCGGTACAGGTGCCAACCCTGGCTCCGGTGTTGAGCGATCCGCGACGAGTCCAAGTCAGCAATCCCGACCTTCCCGACCTGAGTGGCGCTGTGCGTCACCACGTAGACGTGGGTGGGCGTCGCGGTCATGCGTTGATCGTAGTCCGGGATGACCCGCACAGTTCCCGGAGAGACACCGAGCAGGTTGGCGATCGAGGTGATAGAGCGGCCGGGGTCTGACAGGAAGTAGCAGGCGGCTCGGATGACTGCCTCGGCGACGGGGCGCCCGCTGGCCCTGCCCGGGGCGGGCAAGGCCAGCGGACGGGTTCCCCCGACGACGAGTTCGCGGATGTCACCCGCGAGTGCGGCGAAGGCGTGGAATACGAGCCGGCCGCCGAGGGCAGTGTCGAGCCTCCTGCGGAGCGAAGTGAAGCCGATACCGCTCGCGTAGTTCGACGCTCACACTGATGAGGTCCTGGAGACTGCTGCCACCGGTCGAGCGAGGGGGCCACGCGGGTTTCGATCTTCTGGCGGACCATCGACACCTGGCCATACCCGTTCTTGATCTCATTGTGGACGCGCGGTTCGGCGACGAGGAGCTCGTGTCCCGTCTCAGTGAAGGTGATCATGGCGAGGTCGTGGTCAGCGGTGGGCCATCTTGAGTGAGACGCGGTGCAGCCTAAGGGTCAGCCAATCTGAGAACTGCGCGTCCTGGGTGCTTCGCGCTCGACTGCGAACTCGTCTAGGAGCTCGCGCAGGGGCTTGATCGCGTGTTGCTCACCCTCAGGGGGAGGTTCAAGGCGTCGTCCCAGCCGTTCGGGAAGGCGTCATGGAGAACCTGGCCGGGCCAGGCGTGGCTGCAGTCATGTCCCCGACAGGCGACGAGCCAGTCGTGCCAGCCGGTGAGCCCGTGCCCCCGTGCCGCAGCGCATGCTGGTCATAGCCGGTCAGGAACGCGGTCGGCATGTGGAGGGAGGGCTTGCCGACGAACATGCCGGGACGTTGGCCGACGCTGGCGAAGTATTCGCGCTCGGTCATTTCCGCGAGCGGGCTCATGCGTCCGCCCCCTCGTGATCATCGGTGTCGTCGTCCGGAGCGGGGCGAAGCCTGCGGCGGGCCGCGTCCAGACGTTCGGCGTAGTCCATCGCAAAGATCCCGGGCAGCGACTTGTCGAGTGCTCCGGCAATACGGTGAAGGGGCGCCCAGACCGCCGCATCGTCGACGAGATGGCTGAGGTCCGTCATCTGCACCTGCTCCAGCCAGTCCGACAGGACCAGCGCCTCGTCCGGGGTGAGCTTGATGATGATCTCCGGGTTCTCCACCGCTCGAACATAGTCCCTGGGCCGGGTGTTGTCAGAGGTGCCTGGCACAGTGCCGCCGTGGACATCGATTCATTCTGGGAGCTCATCGAAGAGTGCCGGCGGCAGGAGCGGGGACCGGACGAACGGCTTGTGTGGCTGCGTGGCGAACTGTCGCGAAGGTCGCCGGCAGAGGTCGTGCAGTTCCAGGTGCGCTTGGACGAGGTGACGCACGAAGCGTTCACGTGGGACCTGTGGGCAGCCGCGGACCGGATCTTCGGCGGCTGGTGTTCGGACGACGGGTTCTGCTACTTCGGCCTGTGGATAGTGAGTCTCGGCCGGGAAGCATTCTCTCAAGCAGTGGCAAACCCCGATGCCCTGGCCGACACCCCGGAGGTCCAGCGCCTGGTGGGCCGTCCGCGGGAGATGTGGAACGACGATTGGCCGGACTGGGAGTCTCTCGACTATGTCGCCATGGAGGCGTACGGGATCCTGACCGGCGTCGACGACGAGTGCGGCGAAGCCTTCTACGAGGCCGTCGACGCCGAGCAGAGCGACGACGAGGGAAGCTCCGGGCCGCTTGGTGAGCGGTGGGACGTGCGCTGCGAGGACGAGGCAGCGCGCAGGCTGCCGAGACTGAGCACGATGTTTCCCCTGCGATCACTCACTCAGAAGGGCAGCTCGTCGGGTTCGGGGAGCGGGGAGTACCCGCATGCCCATTGCCCGGGGACGGTCGCGTAGATCGACTCCAGGTCGGCGGCTGTCCTTCCCCGAACGTGCAGCCAGCTGTGGTCACCCTGCCCGTCCAACCGCAGGAGCTTTCCAGGTGCAGAGAACCAGCGCACGGGTGCTTCCTCGACCCCTGTCCACATCGGGTAGTCGGGCAGCTCGGCGTGCGTGAACAGCCGCGGTAGCTCACGGATCAGCTCCGCGGGCAGTTCACACGCGTTGTAGAGCCGGCCGTCGCTGAACAGCGTCTCGCTGAGGACAAGCTCGACCCAGGCGAGGGAGACCCGCTCCAAGAAGGGGATCCAGCCATCCCGCGACTGCACGAACACCGGCGGATCGTCCTGATCGAGGTCCCGAAGACGGACGCCCCAGAAGGCACATCCTTGGTTCTCGCTACGGAAGACCAGGACTCCTCCGAATTCGTCGTGCACGAAGAGCTCGGAGGGTGGCAGCAGCGGATCCTGGTTGCCCGTGAGGTCGTGCCGTGTCGCGCCGAGAAGCGAGTAGCCCTCGCGCAGCGCCACTGGCAAGCGGAGCCCGAGGGCTGCCTCAGCCTGCTCCAACTCCGGTCCTTGGGCGCCGGAGTCCTCACCCAGCGGCGCCGACCAAGCTGCAGCGAAGCTTCGGACAAAGTCCCAGGCCTGCCGTCTGTCGCGTATCCCGCCACGCAGAGCATGAGCTACGTCCCAAGAGCCGACCATGTTGCTGAACCCGCCTTCCTCGTCGTCGTGATCGCTGCCGTGTCGCGTTTCAGGTGGCAGACCCGGACGTCATTGACCTGGCGGTGGGACGGTGCGCTCCCCGGCGAGGAAGTGCCGGACATCGGATGCGAGGGATGACATCTGCTCGCCGGCCTCCAGCCACGTGGTGACCGAAGTGCTCCAGTCGCCCGCCGCGCTCCGCCAGGGGCGAATGGTCCAAGTCAGGCCGATGTATCCGCCGGAGCGGAAGACGGCTGAGACGGCGAGGTCGCGGTCCATGGTGTGCCAGGTCCGTTCGCCATCCCAGCCCCGGTAGCCCGCTGCCAGCTCCTCCAGGAACGTGGTGAGGTCGTTGTCCCAGATCCAGGCGACCACCTCGTTGACACGGGCGGTCAGACCGGGCGCCCAGGCTTCGATGGCGAAGTGAACGGAGTCCTGGTCGAAGCTGAACCGGTCGCAGAACGTCACGCCCACGGACGAGTTGTCCTGGCAGCGGATGGTCACGCAGGGCTTGCCGTCGATGTCGCCGTCCGGGGATGTCATGCACGGAACGCTAGGTCAGCGCTGCCTCGGCCGTCATCCGGATTCGTGGCCGGTGCCGTGCAACAGGGCTTCGGCGATTTCGCGGACGCGGTCGCCGGTGATGCCGGTGCGCTGCTCGACAGCGAGCGGGTGCTCGGTCGGTTCGAGCTCGACCAGGGGCCGCTCGCCGATCGGGCGGGTGTGCACGTGGGTCTTCAGGTTGATGGTGCTGGGGGAGTAGAACGGCAGCTCGGTGGTGAGCCAGCCGAAGTACGGCTTCTCCGACTCGCGCCCGGGCGTGTCCCACAGGTCGGCTGCCCGGGAGAAGTTCTCACTGCTGAGGGAGACCCAGACACCCCAGGAGAACACCTCGTCGCTGCCGATGACCGGTATCTCGATCAGGCCCTTGACGAAGTAGTGCTGCGCCTTGATGACGCACTGATCCGAGGAGAGCAGGCAGTCGGGGGCGTCGGCGAAACTCGGGTCCCAGACGTAGGGGGCGGCGGCGGAGTAGTTCATCGGCAGCTCGCCGTGGTGGCTGCCGCAGCACGTACAGGTGAATCCGAGATCGCTGGTCATGGCGGGAGCCTAGCGATGCACTCGGACAGTCACACTCTGCGGGTGGTGGACGCAGGGCATCCCGCAGGTCGACGGTGGGGCATGGACAGCAGCGAGTACGACGAGTACGAGGCCATTGTCAGAGTCCGGAAGGGCGCGCGTTTCACGCAGTCGAGGAAGACCGAAGGCGCTCATCGCGGCATGACACGTGACCCCGACACCAATCAGGTGGGTCAAGCCGAGATCTTCTTGAAGGAAGACGAGCCGGATCCGTTGGCGATGTACCCGCAGGGTTGGCTCGACTCTGACCGGCACGAGTCGGAGGCCCGAGCGCAGCAGCGTCGAGAGAACGCGGAAGTCCTCGCCGAGGTGCTCGTCCAGATTGGCCTCAGATTGGCGGAGAAGGCCGCGCCGCACGTCAGGAAGTGGTGGAACGAACAAGCGCTTCCGGTAGTGAAGGCGAAGTGGACCGACCAGGCGCTCCCGTCCGTGAAAGCGAAGTGGAGCAGCGTGGTACGAAGCCGCACGAGTGACCGCCGGGCTGAGACCGCGGAGGACCTGCAGGAAGTTGTCGCTGTTTCAGGCGATCAGCGGACGACCATGAGCGCCTCGGATGCGCGGAAGCGGCTCGCTGAGGCAGTGATGGCCAGGCTTTACAGCGACGAGCAGCTACGGCTGGTGCGCAACGCCCGGGTCGTGGACGAGGGGGAGGACGGTCCGGTGGAGCTGAGGGCGACGGACGAGCTTACGCCTCAGCGCATTGGGGAATGCGTCGAGTTGATGCTCGAGGCTAACCCTGCGCTGCTCGGCAAGGACCCCCTGGCCGAACTCGGGAAGATCATTGCGAAGATTCCAGTCGACGGCGGCTACGTTCCCATCCCGAGAACGGAAGGTGTGCTGTCGCACGCCGACGGGAGCGACTGACGAGCGCGCAAGGAGGCGACCGCGGTGGCTGAGCCCCAGCCGGAGAGCCAAGTCGTGTTGCCCGAGGGCTGTCACTGGGCTGCCGTAGCCTGGCTGGCGTGCCACTAACGCCAGACCCGCGCGGCCCGAACGGCGGCGCGGAGGCGGCACATTTCGGCATGGCTCTGAGGCGTAGGAACATCGTCTGGGCGCGCCAGCCGCTGGCGTGGTCGCGACGATGGCTCTGCGTGTGATTCACCCTGCGGAAGAAGGCCGAGGCGATGTGGGATGGTCTGAATAGCCGTCAGCGTAGCTACTTGCTTGCCTGCTTTCGTGAAGACCAGGAAGCGGAGCGCCGAGCCAGGGCCGCCCGGTCCACCTATCAGGACCCAGGGCCAGCGTCCGCATGGCGCAAGTTGCCGTTTTCGATCAAGGCCGAGCTTCCGTTTGCCGAGTACACCACGATTCAGAGACGCCTCCGCGAGGAGGGCTGCCTCGACGCTGGAGCCGGAGCCACCCTGCATGCCCTTGCCCGCAGAGGACTTCTGAAGATCACTGAAGACCGGATCGAGGTTCCGGAGGTCGGTCTCGTTGCCCGCGTCCTGGTGGAACTGACTCGTGCGGGCCGCGCATGCGCCCGTGCCGGGCTTGGTATTTCTCCCGCGCCGTGCCGTCCCAAGCATCTGCTCTCGGAGTGGCTGTGGGGAAATCTGGCAAGGGTCGCCGCCGCCGGCCCCGGCGGGCTGCCCGAGGACGTGATGGGAGGCAAGTCCAAGTACTACCTCGGTACCGGCTATCGCCCCAACGGCAAACCGAGCCGGGGCTACATCGACTCTTTCGCCATTCGCACTGAGAAAGGGCGCGGGACGTTCGTCCTCGAGTACCGGTGGCGGATCACCGAAGCCGGAAGACAGCACATCAACGCATACCGCGCTGATTATCAGAGCGTGTACCCCGATGTCCAGATCAACGCCCCAGATCCACTGTAACTCCCCAGATCGCCGCCCGACTGTCGTACCCCAGGTCTATCGTGCTGCGCGTGATGCCCATCTCGATGTCCGAGTCGATCAGCCATGACGCAATCCGGCAGATGGTGATGCGGGCGGCGGCCATGTCAGCCAAGGCCCTCACGAGCGCCGACCAGTCCCCCGAAGGCCGTCTGCGCACTCTGATGGAAGGCCACGGGGAAGTTCTCGCCGCCCGTGGTCCCGGCCAGCCGCTCCCCTTCGACGCCTTCCTGCAGATGCTGACTGGCGACCTCGCCCGTCTCCTCCCCGACGGGGTTCCACCGGAGGAGATGGCCGGCGTTCACCTCATCAATGACGACGGCCTGTTCGAAGAGGACCTGTACGACCTGGACCAAGAACAGCGGGAGGTCACGCGAGCCGTCCACAAGGCCACCCGGGACGGCAGGTCCACATCCATCGCAGAACTTGAACAGGAGATGGACCAGGTCACCGTCTACTCGGGGCTGCGGAAGCGCGGGACCCAAGAGGCGTACACCAAGGGCCGTTCCGACCTGTCTCGGATGCCGGCCGGGACCGAGGCGGAGGTGCGGCGGCTGAACCTGCCCAGCATTGTCGGCCAGTTCTACCGGCCCATCAGCTTCGCCGCGCTCTACGAGCAGTGGTGGTTCGCCTGCCCCGTGTGCCGCTGGCCGATGAAGGTCACCCAGCACCGTTCCCGCAAATCTGTCACCGGCAGGGTCCGCTGCTTCTACAGGCCGCACGCGGAACTCATGGGAGCCTCCTACACCTTCAAGATCCCGGATGCTGGGAAGCCACCGTCGCTGATCCCCGGCGCCCCGCCCCCGGCCCCCACCGGAGCGGCGTCTGTCCTCGCCCCCGACCTGCGAGGGCCAGTGCCGCAGCCACTGCCAGCCGCCGGGTATCTCGCGCTGACGCGCGGGCCGTGGCGCTACACCACCGTCCCTGGCCTCGTCGAGATCGCCTTGTACGACGCGCTACGCTCGCGCGGCTTTACCGCCGCCCCGGAGCCCTACATGAGTCCCGCCGCCTTGGGTGTCGGGGCCGATTGCCCCGGCGCGGTCACCGTGTGGCCCTACCAGGATGCCTATGACCTGCACGTGGATGTGTGGCACCACAACGGCGAGACGGAGTCCTTCCTGCTCGACATCAAGGACTTCACGTCGGAGAAGCTGCTGGCGAAGAAGATCCAGGCTGATGGCGGCGATGCCGGGGGAGCGGAGTGGATTGTCGTCCCCGACCACCGCGAAGCCTCCCTACCTCTGCTGCGCGGGGTGTGCGAGGAGTTCCGCCTGAGCGTGGCCACCGCGGGTGACATGGGCGAGAAGATCTGCAGGAAGGCAGGAGTCCGATGGGCCTGACGAGCAAGCTCCGTAAGGACGACGCAGCCGTCTTCTGTGCGCTGGCGCTCGCCGCCCACTACTTCCCCGATCCGCCCGACGAGCACGGGCAGCCCACCGCGAGGTTCAGGTACGCCGCGTTCCTTCTGTCCGGCCAGTACGACAAGTGGTCGGCCTGGGCGGGCCTCCCACACGAGGAGAAGCAACGCATCGCCGACGTTCTTGTCAACGCTCCGAGTGAGTTCGCCAGCGCTCCAGCCTTTGTGCAGGCCGCTCGTAAACGCCTGGCCGCGCCCCCTGCCGGGCAAGCCCCCCAGTTCGTTCCAGTCGGTGAACCGGCCGTGACCGAAGCTGCCTCATCCCGGGTGGGCGACGATCTCCTGGGCTATGTGGACCGCACCCTGAAGCGGGTACACAGGGATCACCCCCGCCCCAAGCCCGCGCCACCCGCCACATCCGGGGTGTGGATGACCCGCAAGCTCTACGCCGGGGGCATTGGAGAGATTCAGGGCCGTGCTGTTCTTCCCACGTTCGCGGGTAGCTCCGAAACTGACCCGTGCCAGAGCCCGACGCAGGTGTACACCGCCGCCCACACGCCAAACGTCGAGATCCCTGCCAGCGACCTTCTCGACCTCGCCAGGCAGCTGGATCAGCGGCTCAAGCCCGAAGGCCGGCACCTGCACCAGGTGCTCAAAGCGCTCTTTGGCCAGCTCAACACCACGGACACGATCTCTCCCAAGGAGGTGATCCGGCTCTGCGCCGGTGCCACCGAGATTTTCAACGCCCCCACCGGTACCGGGAAGAGCGTCCTGGTCCGCGTCATGGCCTCGTGGTTCGCCATCAACAGGCTGACCCTCGCGATCGTCCTGCCCACTGTCGAGGCGACCCTCGCGGCAGCGTGGGACATCAGCCAGGACCTCGCATTCCTTGGCCACCCCGAGACGTGTACGCCCCTGATGTCTCCCTACGGACTGCACGAGCGAGCCATGAAGGTCGCCTCCCGCATTGAGGGCTCGATCGCCGAGCAGTCGGCCAAGATCCGGTGGAAGATCAGCCAACTCTCCTACGGCTGCTCGCTGAACCGCTTCACCGAGTCCACACACCCCTACCCGGCCGGCTCGGAATCGTGCATGAGTCTCTACCCTCTGCCTCCGGCCAAGGGAACTCGACGCTGCCCGTTCGTGCCGGTGTGCGGGAAGTACCAACAGCACCACAACGCGTGTACCGCCTTCGTGGTGGTGACCAACCACCACAACTTCATGATGGGACGGATGCCCATTGGCATCACCCTCGACGATCGGCCCACCGATGGCCTGAGCGTGGCCGAATTCCTGCTGCGCCGCTGCCATGCCACCCTCATCGACGAGATCGACCAGTTCCAGTCCACGGCCATCGGGAAGTGCTCCAGCGAGCTGGTCCTGGACTCCCGCCTTGACAAGAAGATCCCGCTCCAGCAGCTCCACGACGAGCTGGGCAAACAGCCGCCCGCCACAGTCAAGGAACTCGTCCCGCCAGTCACCTACGCCCGCTACCTCACCGAGTTTCTGCTGGCCGCCGTCTGTGAGGGCCAGCTCCACCTGCGGCACTACGAGGGCGACGGTGGCCCCGTCGGTGACCGGGTGGGTATGAACAGCACCGGATGGCACATCTCCGGAGGCCGGGACCGCCGCCTGATCCACCTGCTGTTCCCCGAATCAGGCATCACCAGCGAACACGAGATCCCGCAGGAGCTGTTCGACAAGCTCAACGCGCTCAGGCCGCCCAAGCCCGGCCAGGACCCGCTCGCCGACCCGCTCAGCACCGTGGAGCTGGAAGACCACTACCAGGAAGCTCGCGGCGTCCTTGGCGAGCTTCTCGGCCACCGCGGTACCGATCTGCTCACCCACGCCCAGCACCGCCTTGACGAACTCCTCAGCGACATCGTCAAGAACGAGCACGACCGCGCCGAAGCCGTCGAACTGCTTATCGTCCGTACCTGGCTGTCCGAGCTCGACGACACCCTCAACGACCTCACGGGCAAGACGGCCCAACTTCGCTCCAGCGGCCTGGCCTCGGCCCGTGCCCTCGCCGAACGCCTCGAACGAGGCATCGGAGCCAACATCCTTCCGTTCGGCATGCTCGGCCGAGCTCTGTTCGGCTACCGCGTCACCGGCCTGGACGACCCGGCCAAGACCGGCGAGCTCACCTCCCAGAGCATCACCGGAGACCCGCACACCTACACCGCCCAGCTGGGCAGCATTGTCTCCCTCGCTCTCGCCGGCGTGGAGCGGCCCGTTATGGGCCTGTCAGCGACCGCGTACTTCCCGCAGGCCGTCCGTGAGCACATCCACAGCACCGTGAAGTGGTGGATGACCGACGCCGCGCCGGACAGTATCCGCGCGAAGAAGCACACCATCACCGACTCCCTCAACAACCCCATCCAGATCTCCGGGCTCCCCCAGAACCTCAAGGCCGCCGCCCTCAAAGTGCTTGGCGAGAGCCTGTACGACACCCGCATCCACCCCGAGCTTGAACGCTTGGAGAAGGAGGACAAGGACCGCGCCCACGCCGCCGTGGTGGTCAACTCCTACCTGCACTGCCGCTACATCGCCCTGGGCATCTACAACTCCGGCAACTACACCGGCGGCTTGTGCGTCGCCGTCCCACCGGACAAGGAACGCCGCAGCGACCTGCCGCCGCTGCCCGCCGGCATCGTCGAACTGACACCCGAGGAGTTCGAGACCTTCCCCAGCAAGGGGAAGATCCTCATCGTCCCCATGGCACGCATCGCCCGCGGCCTGAACATCGTCATCGGCACCAAGTCGGCGATCACCCCCGTCTACCTGTGCACCCGCCCGCTAGCACTCTTGAGCGATCCTCCGGAAATGTACGCCTCGGTCAACGCCGCCGGCCTCAACAGCTTGCCGAAAGAGCCGAGTGACGACCCCGTCGCCGCTCTCACAGCAGCACGCACCGAGGCGTGGAGACGCCTCAGCCTGATCATGCGCTCCGCGCCCGGTTTCGGGTCGACCCACAAGGTCATTCAGGAGGAGATCGTCGCAGGCATGGTCGTGGACATGATCCAGCTCGCTGGACGAGCACGGCGCGGCGGAACGGACATGACCCTGCACCTCGTGGACTACGCCTTCCACCGCGACTCGTGGCAGGCCGACCTCGCCAGCATCCTCCAGCGGATGCACACCAACTGGGACGAGGACGAACGCCGCCGCATGAACGACATCTACCGCGAAGCCCTCGCCGCCTTCCTCGCCTACGCCGGAATCGACCCGGCCGCATGACCTCCGAAGGAGAACTCGTCCGCATGTCCTCCCGACCGCCCAAGGCGACCCAGCGTCTCGACCTCCTCGCCGTCCGGGCCACGCCCAGTCTTCTCAAGGACACCACCGTCCACATCCGCGACTGCGGCCCGGCCGGCGTCAAGCTGTGGGGTGTCTTCGACAACGCCTACCGCCGACGGGCCGGGCGGGACGAGGTCCAGGCCCCGCACTCCGTCGCGACGACGGCCCTTCGCGCACTCACCGGCGGGTACGTCTGGCTCGACGCCAAACGAGCCGTCCTGGCCAGCCGCGACCCCATCGACGAGGACACGGTCCGTGACGTATTCACCCTGCTGTACGGGCTGGCGACGGGCGAAGACGTCGATGACATCGACCTGAACCAGCCGGTCAGCATCGCGGAGAAGTTCGCCTCAACCCCCCAGGAGCAGCGCTCGCTCGCCGATTACCTGCTGCACTCGCCCAGTGGGCAGCCCGACGCCCCCGGCTGGGTCTACGAGACGGTCGCCTGGGACCTCGCCCGCCGGATCGCGAGCGAACCCTGGGCAGTCGACGGCCTGTTTGTCGGGCTTCGCCCCGACACGGCGGGTGGCCTCGTCGCATGGGACGACCCATGGCCGGATGAGACCGGAACTCGATTCTCCCTGCCGCGGGTGCGGCTGCGGATGAAGACCGGGCCCAACGTGAAGGACCCCCTGATCCTCGTCTCCGCTTCGGCGACCCGTATCAGCAGCTCCATGGACTTCGCCCGCACCGTCCTCGCCCAGCAAGACCGCGCGGACCGGCCCCTGGTCGAGGTCGAACTCGACGGCCGGGGACGCCTGCGCAACGTCAACCGGCTTGCCCTGCAAGCTCTCTCCCGACTCGGCATGGGCCGCTCCGTCCTCCACGAGGTCGACCGGCAGATCCAGGCCGACAGGCTGGCCCGCCAGCAGGCCCAGGAGAACGGTGAGGACAGACCCGCCCCTCGGCCACTGGGCACAGTGCGGCCCATCATGGCCAAGAACTTCTACTTCCCCGTCGGCTCGGGTGTCGGGATGGACTACTACCGGGGGCTGTACGACCACATCCAGACCACCCTCGGCGACAACTGCCAACCCTTGTATGGCTTCTTTGAGGGCGGCAACTTCAAGCAGGCCAAGAAGGACGAAGTCCTCATGGACCCGCTTGACGTCACCCGCTCCCTGGACGCCATGGGCCTCGAACGCCTGCGCATCGTCTGCCTGTGGGCGACCGACGAAATCCGTCAGCGGATGATCAACGCACTCGCTCGCGCCTACGGACTCGACCCCGCCAGCCTCAACCCCGCCGAAGGCAAGAGCGTCACCCTGCACGGCACCCGGGTCAGCGTCGTCTTCCACCACGTTCCCGAATTCCTCCAGCACGGATCCGCGGCCGGCAGGACCGCGCACACGGCCGACCTGGTCTCCTTGAAGGCGGCGTCAGGAGAGATCGTCGGTGTCTGGGCGGAAACCGAGTACGGCGACGGGAAGAAGGGCTCTCCGCCGAGGCCGAAGGACAGCGAAGACGCGAAGCACCAGACGCACCGGATCCTCGCCAAGATGGGTCTGGTGGTCCAGTACATCGACAGTGCTGTCCAGACCGGCATCGACAAGTCCACCGGCATGGACCACCAGAGTCTGTCCTGCCTCATGGATCTCTACCGCAATCTCGGGTTCATCGACCGGCGGATCTCCCGCGTTCTGATCAAGCCCATCGGCGAGCTGCCCGCCGACGGGGTAGCGCACTGCGGCGTTCATGTCCGCAGGCAGTCGCGCAGGCCGGGCGAGAGGGACGCCAGGATCTCTGTCTCCGCGAGTGTCCTTAAGCCACCTACCGTGTCGGATGGTGCGTGGACGCTCCACGGATGGTCCTACACCGACCGCACTTGGAGGCCGTACCACCTGGCCGAAGCCGCCTTCCACGCCGCCGATTACCCGGCTGGGAAGATGACGGAATTCATGGACAACTTCGCCGGCTACTCCAGCACCGCCAAAGTCATCGACCAGGCGCTGGAAGACCTTGCCGACTACCTGGGCAGCAACCCGTACACGGTCACCGTGGACGGCGTCGCCTGCCGGCGGCTGTGGAAGGGCCTGAACAACAGGACCCAGGGCCAGCCGCCCGAGCCCAACACCACCTGGCTCCCGGGTTCCACCATCGCCCCCAGGTACCGGCCGATCGCCGTGATTCGCCTCAACACCACCGACGAGGAGGTCCCCCGTCCGGTGCAGGTGACCATCACCGACGAGGACGACAGCGAGATCAAGACCAAGGAACGCACGACCCAAGTCTTCCGGATCGACCCTGATCTCGGAGAGCAGTGCACCTGGCTGCTGGTCAACACCACCCACCAGTTCGACGGGAACGGTGCCGGCAGACAGGGCTCGAAGAAGACCCGCTACGGCGCACTGCCGTGGAACAAGGGTAAGAACGAGATCAAGGCGAACTACTACGCCATGACCGCGACCGAGATCTTCCCGATCACCGTGAACACTGACCACCGCCGAGAACTGATGATGGTGACCGCCAGGCTCTGTCACCAGGCCCTCGCCTGGAAGCACCGCACCCGCTACCCGATCCCCCTTCACGCGGCCCTTCAGATGGACAAGGACCACCCGCAGTACCGGCGCACCATTACGGCTGAGGACCTCGACGGCGAGATGAGCGGCGAGGACGAGTAGCCTTGTCACCTCTCCGTAGTGGCCTGATTTCGGACACGGAGCCGGGAAGATCGGACCAGTCAGATGTGATCACTTTCTCCCGTGGGAGGCCGATCGGTAGGCTGAGGGCGTAATTCGTCGGTGTCCCTGCCCCTGTGCTCTGCTCCTTCTGCGGCGGAGTGGGGTCAGGCGCCGGGTGAGGTTGTGCTGTGGTTGCGGGAGTCAGGGGGTGTGCGGTGAGCAGCGCGCCTCTGCCGTCGCGTATCGGTCCGTACCTCGTCGAGCGCCGGCTCGGCGCGGGTGGGATGGGGGAGGTGTACCTCGCCTACTCGGTCGCTGGTGAACCGGTCGCCGTGAAGGTGATCCGGCCTGACCGTACGGACCCGCACACACGCGCCCGGTTCGAACGCGAGGCGGCGATCGCCCGCACGATCTCGGGTACGGGCCGTGTGGCCCGTTTCATCGAGGCAAACCCGTTTGCCGAGCAGCCCTGGCTGGCCATGGACTATGTCCCCGGCCGCCCGCTTTCCGAAGTCGTGCGGGACCAGGGTCCACTGTCCGCGCCGCTCGTGGCGAGCCTCGGCGCGCTGCTGGCTGAGGGGCTTGCCGCTGTGCACGCCGCTGGCTTGGTGCACCGCGACCTGAAGGCGCAGAACGTCATCCTCGGCGACTTCGGTCCGGTGATCATCGACTTCGGCCTCGGCGCTTTCGTCGGAGCGTCCAAGGGAACGCTCACGCAGGCTGGCATGGTCATCGGTACGGTTCGCTGCATGCCGCCTGAGCAGGCACTGGGCGAGGTCGACGTGACACAGGCCGCTGACGTGTATGGCCTGGGCACCGTACTTCTGTACGCGGCGACCGAGCACTACCCGTACGACGGCGCCCGGTGGGAGGCGGTCGCCGCGCAGGTGGTCAACCCCGAGATCGGCCCCGATCTGTCCGGGCTGCCCGATGAGCTGGCCCCGATCGTGGCGGGCATGCTGGCGCACAAGGCGGACGACCGTCCCTCCCTGGAGGAGGTGACCCGGCAGTGCGCCGATCTCATGCGTCAGCTGGGTACGAGTCCAGCTCGTGCACGGCGCGCTCTGATCCAGGAGACCACGGCGAAGGACCATTCCACGATGGTGCTGCCGCAGCCTGACGGACCGATGCTGGACCGGCTCGACTCGCTCGAGAAACTGCTGCGCGAAGAGCCCGCGATTGCTGTGGAAGAGATCTCTGTCTCGCCACCCGGCGGTGAACCCGGTCAGGACTCACCAGCCGCGAGCGACACCGTGAGCCCACTCCCCCCTGTGTCCGTGCAGGTACCCGAGCCCGCGAGCGGAAGTCCGGCTGCGCCCACTCCGCAGAGGGGCCGTCCTCCCGCTTCCCGGAGGGTCGCCGAGGAGCTGCGCCAGCGCTACGCGGTGGGGCCCGCGCTCGCCTGGCCGAAGCGCTGAACCGCTTTTCCACCCTTCTACCGGCGAGGCCGGTCCAGGGGCGATAGAAGCAGCGAGCGGCGCCGCCCCTGGATCTGCCGACGCCTGACTCACCACCTCGGTCGCCTCAGGCCAGCCCCGCACGACCACACCGCACATCACGAGCACACAGTCCACAGAGGAGCACCACGTGACCACGGCGATGCAGTCCGAGGTTCCTGAAGGGCGCGACGCTGCTCCGGCGCAGTCGGCATACCCAGCCGGTGCCAGGCCGGCCTTCGCCCCTGGCGCCCAGGTGCGCATCCGCCACGAGCAGTGGCTCGTGAAGTCCGTCTCGGAGTCCCACGACGGACTTATGGTCGAGGTCAGCGGCGTTTCCTCGTTCGTCCGTGGCACGGATGCGATCTTCTACTCCGGGCTTGACGTGATCGAGGTGCTCGACCCGCGCAAGACGCAGCTCAGGCCCGACGACACCTCCAAGCACGCCAAAGCCCGCCTCCACCTGGAGGCGGTCATCCGCAAGACCGCGCTGCCGCAGACCGAGCACGGCATCGCCCTCGCCGACTCCTTCCTCATGGACCGGCAGCAGCACCAGCTGCGCCCCGCCGAGCTGGCGCTGTCCATGCGCAACCCGCAGCCCCGGCTGCTGATCGCCGACGTGGTCGGTCTGGGCAAGACGCTGGAGATCGGCATCACGCTCTCAGAGCTGATCCGGCGGGGGCGCGGCGAGCGCATCCTCGTGGTCACACCCGCCCACGTGCTGGAGCAGTTCCAGCGCGAGCTGTGGACCCGCTTCTCCCTGCCGCTCGTACGCCTGGACTCCACCGGCATCCAGCGCATCCAGCAGGAGATTCCGGCAGGCCGGAACCCGTTCGCCCACTTCAAGCGTGTCATCGTCTCCGTCGACACCCTCAAGTCGGCGACGTACGCCCACCACCTGGAGAGCATCACCTGGGACGCGGTGGTCATCGACGAGTCGCACAACCTCGTGAACAAGGGCACCCGCAACAACCGTCTCGCCCGCCGCCTCGCCGAGCAGACCGATGCGCTGATCCTGGCCTCCGCCACTCCCCACAACGGCGACGCCGAATCATTCGCCGAGCTGATCCGGATGCTCGATCCGGCGGCCATCGCCGACCCCAAGAACTACAAGGTCGCCGACCTCGACCACCTCTACATCAGGCGTACCAAGACCGACCGCGAGGTACGCGACAGCCTCAAGGGCAAGCCCTGGGCCGAGCGCGGCGACTCCCTGCCGGTACCGGCCCCGGCGACACCGAAGGAGGTCGCCGTCCTGGAGAAGCTCGCGAGCGAGTGGACCCCGGGAGACCTCGCCCGTTCGTCGGTCTGTGCCGATCCGCTGGTCGGCTACAACTTCCTCAAGGCGTTCCTCTCCTCTCACGTCGCCCTGCGGAAATCCCTTGCGAACCGCCGTGCCTACCTGGACGACCCGACGAAGGGCAAGGTCAAGGCCGCGGCGGACACTCCCGAGCGCCGCGCCGCGCTCGCCGCCGAGAGCAAGGCGCTCGCGGAGCTGGAGGCGCTGGTCGCGGACTTCACCGACCAGGACTCCGCCAAGCTCGACGCGCTCGTGCGCACCCTGAGGGAACTCGGCGTCGGTCCGCGCTCCGAGCGCCGCGTCGTGATCTTCTCCGAGCGGGTCCACACCCTGGACTGGCTGGCCCAGGAAGTCCCGGCCCGGCTCGGCTTCAAGAAGAACGAGGCGAAGGCCGACGCGACGCGTCCCTGGAAAGCGTACGGCGGAGCCGTCGAGGTCATGCACGGCGACACCACCAACGACCAGCAACAGCAGGAGATCGTCGACCGCTTCGGCCGGCTCGAAGAGCCGGTACGGCTGCTGTTCACCGGCGACATCGCCTCCGAGGGCGTCAACCTGCACCACCAGTGCCACGACCTCGTCCACTACGACCTGCCCTGGTCCCTCATCCGCATCGAGCAGCGCAACGGTCGCATCGACCGCTACGGACAGGCGATCAGCCCCGAGTTCCGCGCCCTCACCCTCACCGCCGACGTGCCCTGGCGGCGCGACGAGGAGAACGGCGAGATGCTCACGCTCGACGACCGGCTCGTCGGCGCCCGCCTGCTGCGGCGCGAGGCCCAGGCACACGAGATCGAGACCGGCGAGGGCAGCGCCGAAGCCGTCACCGGCCTCTACAACGACAAGAAGGAAGAGGACCGCCTCACCCGCGACCTCATCAAGGGCGGCACCGTCGAGCGCTCCATCAAGCAGTCCCAGCAGGAGTCCGGCGGGGTCCTTGCGGGACTCCTCGCCGGCGCCAACGCCCGGCTCGCCGACCCCACGGCCGCTCCCGCCACTCTCGGCACGGCGCCGGTGCCCGAGGCCGACGTACCCCACGTCTTCACCGACACCAAGGCGTACTTCCACGCCGCGATTGACCTCATCTACCCGGAGGCCGAGCGCGCGGCCCTCGGCTGGAAGCCCGAGACGACCCATGGCCGAATCGAGTTCACTCCGCCCGACGACCTGCAGTACCGCTTCCGGGCGTTGCCGAAGTCGTACCTGGAGCAGGAGAAGATCCTCACGACGTCCAAGTACGACGGCACGCTGAGCGTCACCTTCGACAAGGAGTACGCCGCCGACCGACTGGAGGCCGCCCGCAACGCCAAGCAGGGCAAGACCGACCAGCCCACCTCTCAGTGGCCCAACGTCTCCTACGTCTCCGACATCCACCCCGTGCTCGACTGGGTGACGGACAAGGTCCTCGCCAAGCTCAAGTACGACGAGGCGTTCGTCCTCGCCTACCGACCCGACCCGGTCAAGGCCAAGCGGATCGACGCCACCCTGCCCGAAGCCCTCAGCGGCCCGGTCTACCTCCTTCAGGGCGTCTACTCCAACGTGGCGGGCAAGCCGACGGTCGTGGAGTGGATGGCCGTCACCGGGCTCGCCGCGGGCAGCCCTCGCGTCTGGCGCATGGACTCGGCGTTCCTCGCCGCCTGCGGCGTCGGCCCCGACATGCCCGGCCGCGCCCAGCCTGTCGCCCCCGACCTCCTCCAGGAACTCGTCCCCGCGGCCGTCGACGCGGCCGAGGCCCACCTGCGCGAGCGCCGCGCCGACTACGACAAGCAGGTCGACTCCTACCTCGCCCCGTACGAGGACCGGGTGCAGGTCTGGGAACAGGGTGCCCTGATCGCCGTCGGCAACCAGCAGCACCGCATCAAGCAGGTGTACGACACGGCCGCCCGCCGCCGCGACCTCGTACGCCGCCTGCGGACCGACGGCGACCCAATGCTGCGGGTTCTCTGTGTCCTCGAACCCCTTCACACCACCACCACCGCGCCCGCCGAGGAGTCCGCACGATGAGCTACACCTACGACTCCTTCGCCAACCGAGGCGAATACCTTTCCGCCCACTACTTCAGCGAGGAGCTGGAGAACACCCTCAAGAAGGGCAAGGCGGGCGACGAGGGCCTGTTCACCCTGTGGACCGGCCGCGAGACCGACCCGCACGATCCCCAGTCCACCCCGCGTGAACTCCTGCCCCGGCTCCGCGGCGACTACCTGGCCACCGTGCGCCCCTTCCTGAGCTCCCGTGCCCAGCAGGAAGAGCCCGGCAGCACCTACGACGACCCGACGGGGGAGTGGGCCGAGCGCATCACAACCTGGCACACCAATGTCCTCGAAGCCCTCGGCTACGGCGAGCGGCCCGAGCCGATCACTGTGCACAACGCCGGCAAGGAGTATGAGCTTCAGGTCGCCTGGCACGGAGACGGCATCGTCGCCCTAGACTGCGGCTGGACCGCCTCCCTCGACGACGCCCTCGACCCCGACGAGGCCGGGCGGGTCCTCCGCTCCCTCAAGACCACCGACGGTCTAATCGAGCTCGGCGAGAAGCTGGCGGGCTGGCTCTTCCAGAGCGAACTCCACGAGCCCGGCGGCGACGCGCCTCGCTTCGTCCTGTTGCTGTGCGGCGGCGTGCTCGTCCTCGCCGACCGCAACGCCTGGGCCGAAGGCCGCTACCTCGCCGCCAGTCTGGACGCGGCCCTCGCCCGCAACGACACGGCCAAGGCGGGCGAACTCTCCCTCCTCTCCGCCCTTTTCTCCCACGACATGCTCGCGCCCCGCACCGACGGCAAGGGCCGGCGCATTGACGAGCTGCTGAAGGCGTCCCGGGACAACGCCGTCGGCGTCAACTCTGAGCTGCGCAAGGGACTCCAGCAGTCGGTCGAGATCATCGCGAACGAAGTACTCGCCCGCCTGCGAGAGGCGAAGGTCAAGCCACGGCAGATCGAGGACCTCAAGAAAGGCCCGTTCGCCAAGCAGCTCACCCGCGAATCCCTGCGCTACCTGTACCGCATCCTCTTCCTCCTGTACGCGGAGGCCCGCCCCGAACTGGGCATCCTGCCCGCCGACGACTCCACTTACGAGGCCGGCTACTCGATCGCCCGGCTGCGCGAGCTGGTCGCGCGCGAGCGCAAGCTGGTCGACGAGGACAGCCGCGGAGGTTTCCACCTCCATGCCTCCCTCGACGTCCTTTTCAACAAGGTCAACTACGGACACCACCCGCACGGCACCGAAGCGGACGACGACAAGCCTGCTGCCGAGCGCAGCGAACAGCGCGGCCTGCGCTTCGAGCCGTTGCGCAGCGAGCTGTTCGACCCCAAGGCGATTACCCTCATCGGCAGCGGCGTCCTGGACCCCCGCTGGGACGAGGATGGGGGCGAGCCGCCGCGCTGGCTGGACCTGCGGCTGCGTAACGAGGCCCTGCACCAGGTGCTGCGCCTGCTGACCATGAAGGAGGCCGGCCAGAAGGGCAGGCAGGGCGGCTTCATCTCCTACCGCAACCTCGGCATCAACCAGCTCGGCGCCGTCTACGAGGGCCTGATGTCCTACACCGGCATCATCGCCGAGGAGGAACTTGCCGAGGTTGCCAAGCCGGGAGAGAAACGGGGCGGCAAGCAGTACGGCGATCCGGAGAAGGGCTCGTGGCTGGTTCCCGCGGACCGGCTGGGCGACTACCAGGAGAACACCTGGGTCGTCTACTCCACCCAGGACGCGGAACAGCACGGCCTTCGCGGGCCGAAGAAGTACGCGGTGGGCGAGTACGTCTACCGGCTGGCCGGACGTGACCGCGAGACGTCTGCCTCGTACTACACGCCGGAGTCGTTGACGAAGGTCACCGTCGAACTGGCTCTCAAGCACCGACTCACGGACGAGACGCGGGCGAGCGACCTCCTGAAGTACACGATCTGCGAGCCCGCGCTCGGCTCGGGTGCGTTCCTCAACGAGGCGATCAACCAGGTCGCCGACGAGTACCTCAAGCGGCGGCAGGAGGAGCTCGGCGTCAGCCTGGACACGTCGAAGGCGCTGGACGTGAAGCAGAAGGTCAAGGCGTACATCGCGCTGCACAACGCGTACGGCATCGACCTGAACGCGACGGGCGTCGAGCTCGCCGAGGTGTCGCTGTGGCTGAACACCATGCACCCCGGGATGCGCGCACCATGGTTCGGACTGCACCTGCGGCGCGGCAACTCGCTGATCGGGGCGCGGCGTTGGGTGTACGAGGCGGACCGCATCAAGAAGGAGCCGATCGTCGGCGGTACGACGCCGGTCAGGCTGCCGTTCCGCGATACGGAGGGTGACGGCGCAGAGCAGGCGCTGCCCGAAGGGGCGGTGCACCAGTTCTTGCTGCCCACGCCGGGGTGGGGCGCGGTCACCTTGGCCAAACCAGGAAATCCTGCGGGCCAGCTCATCGGGCAGTCGGCCAAGCCGGAACTCGACAGACTTATTGAGTGGCGAAAAGCGGTAGGCGCCAAACCGAAGGCGACGGGCGGCAAAGGGAGCCAGCTTGCGCGGCTACAGGAGGCGGCCAAGCGGGTGGAGTTCCTGTGGCAGCTCGTCGCCAAGCGGATGGAACTGAGTGAGCGCGAGATTGCCCGCACTATTGACGTGTGGGGGGCTGGGCGGGAGGAGGATGCGGAGGAGTACGCGTTCCTACGCCGTGACGAGGGGAACGCGGGCGGGGGCTTCTTGCCGCTGACCAAGGAGCAGGTCTTCCAGGACTTGTTCGAGGCAGAAGGTTCTCCGTACTGGCGACTCAAGCAGGTCATGGACGCGTGGTGTGCGCTGTGTTTCTGGCCGCTGGACCGCGTGGGTCTGCTTGATGGGACGGACGCGGAGTACGAGACGCTGCCGGTGGTGACAGTTGATGCGCTGTTGTCGTCGGGGGTGCCGCAGGTGGGCGAAGTGGAACCTGCGCCTGAACCTCAGTACGTCGAGAGTGGGTTGCTGTTCGCGCTGAACGGGGACCAGTTGACCTTCGGAGAGCGCGCGGACGAGAGGGAACTGGTCGAGAAGAGGCTGGTCAAGATGCGTCGCAAGCCGTCGGCGCCGAAGAAGGGGGGTGGGAAGGCGCAGCGCCGCCCCGTCATCGCTCTGAAGGACCTGGACGACTGGCTTGACTTCCTGGAATCCATGGTTGGTACGGGGTCGGTCCCGGAGGAAACATTCGCCACGTCCGTTGACTCCCTGGAGGAGCTGAAGGTCCTAGAAGGGGCCATCCAGGGCGAGATGGGCATGGACGATGCTCGAAAGGCCGTGGAGACGCGGTATCCGTGGATGCGGGTGGTGCGGGATATTGCGAAGGAACAGGGGTTCCTGCACTGGGAGCTGGACTTTGCGGCTGTATTCGCGAGTGAGGCGGGGGGTTTCGACCTCCAGGTCGGGAACCCGCCTTGGGTGGAGATCAAGTTCAACCGTACAGCCAGTTTCTCCGAGTTCGAACCCGACCTGACGCTGCAGGAGAGCCTTACCAAGGAGCGTGAGGCAGAGTTGCGCGATCGTGTCTTGCAGGTGCCCGAGTGGCGCATCCGGGTACTCCGAGACGCGGCCACGGACACGGCACTGGCGAGCTTCTACTCCAGTGCGGTCGTGTACCCGACTCTCGCGGGAACACCGGCGCACCTGCACACGCGCTTCATGAGCCAATGCTGGGACCATGCGGCCGCGACAGGTGCCATCGGGCTCGTACACCCCGATGGTCATCTGAAAGGGAAGCAGAACCGTCGCACCCGTGCGGAAGCGTATCGCCGGCTGCGTGTGCACGGAGCCTTTGTGAACGTCTCGAATTGGGCCTTCCCGCGACCTGTTGGAGATAAGAAGGACTTTGCAGTCAACATTTACGGCCCTCGTCATGAGGTCAACTTCAAGCACCTGAGCTTCCTCTACAGGGCCGATGTGCTCACAGATTCCCTACGGCACGATGGATCTGGTCCGGAACCGGGTCTAAGGCTGGACGGGCAGTACGACACCCGGCCCCACCGGGCGCGGATCATCAACGTGAACGCAGATACTCTCGCCCTGTGGAGTGAGCAGCAAGGCGGCGAGTTCCCGGCGGCGGAGGCGGAGATGATGTATCCGCTGACGCAAAGTGAGCAGAATGCGGTCGCTCTGATGGCGAAGTACCCCATCCGGCTTTCCCGTGACGAGATCAGTATGAGCCGTGGCTACGACGAAGAGCGCGACCGCACTGCGGGATACGTCAACTACCGAAGCCAGCGTCCAGCTTCCTGGGATGAAGCGATCCTGCACGGCCCACACATCGGTCCTGGAACACCCTTCTGCAAGGAAGACCCCGAACTGAAATCAGAGGGGGTGCGGATCGACCTGACCACAATCCCGGCCGACTTCATTCCCGCCACCAAGATGGCCAGGTCATGCGATCGGGACAGGTTCGAGTCCATGGCTATGGTATGGAAGGAGTGGCAGGGGCAGCCGCATGCCCGCCACTACCGCTTGGCCTTCCGGCGCCGGAACGACGGGAAGACGGAGAGGGTTCTGCAAGCCGGGATCATTCCTCCAGGTCCCACCCATGTTCACGGTGTCCACAGTCTTGCCTTTCGAAATCGCCAGCATCTGCTGCTGGTCTCCGGTTTCTGGTCGGCGATTCCTCTGGACTATATGCTGCGTGCCTTCGGAATGAAGGACCTCTACGAGGCCGGTGCCCAGCGGCTTCCCGCTCCGTCTCCGGACCACCCGCTGGCGAGGGCCCTAGCCATCAGGTCGGCCCGCCTGAACTGTCTATCAAGTGCCTACGCTGACCTGTGGGAGTCGGAGTTCCGTTTCTCATGGCTTTGCGAGGAGTGGGCAATTCCGTGGACGGGGCTGCGCCCACTGAACGCGATGGAGCCCCGCTGGTCGTGGAGCACACCACTGCGCACGGAGTTCGAACGCCGCGCCGCGCTCGTTGAGCTCGACGCGCTGGCCGCTGTGTGGATGGGGCTCCCCGCAGACGCACTGATCGCGGCGTACCAAGCACGCCTCGACGTGCTATCCGCCCGTGAAGAGCAGATGTACTTCGACGCGAACGGGCGGCAACTTGCTTCAGACAGGTGGGTTTTCGGCACTGGGCAGACCGGCGAGCATTGGAAAGCCCTAGTGGAGCATCTGGTCGCACCCGACGCCAGTCCCGTCCCCGACGGCTACACCGCCCCCTTCTACAAGGCCGACCGCGAGCGCGAGATGCGTGAAGCCCACGCCTACTTCAAGCAGCGTCTCGACGAAGCCGTGAGAAAGGGGCTTTGGGACCCGGAGAAGATGGAGGTTCCGACCCGGTGAGGCCGACCCTCGAAGCACAGGGACTCAAGGAGAGCCTGCTCCAGTACCTGTCCACGACGTACGGCCTTGCCGACGAGGGTGTCCGCAAGGCGCTGCACGCTTTCCTCGGGGACGAGACGACGGGCATGTTCCGCGGCCCGTACCTTCGGCTCCGCACCCCCTTCACCCCGGCCGACGACGGCTGGGAGCAGCACCTGGACTGGGTGCGTACGGACGGCTGGACGCCGTACGCGCATCAGGCGCGTGCCTTCGCCCGGCTCACCTCGAAGGATGGGCATGTACCTGAGCCCACGCTGGTCACGACGGGTACGGGCTCCGGCAAGACTGAGTCGTTCCTCTACCCCGTGCTCGACCACTGCGCCCGGGAGCGCGCGGCCGGGAACAGCGGGGTCAAGGCGATCTTCCTCTACCCGATGAACGCCCTGGCCACCGACCAGGCAGCGCGTATCAACGGACTGCTCACCGATTACGACGAGTTGAGCGGCGTACGTGCCGGCCTGTACATCGGGGACAAGGCTGCGACGCACTACGACCGGGTCTACACGCGCCGACAGGACATGCGGCTGTCGCCGCCGGACATCCTGATCACCAATTACAAGATGCTCGACCTGCTCCTGCAGCGTGCCGCCGACGCGCCGCTGTGGGACGGCAGCGACATCCGCTACGTGGTCGTCGACGAGTTCCACACGTACGACGGCGCCCAGGGCACTGACGTCGCCATGCTGCTGCGCCGCCTCGCCATCGCCGTCGGCGCGAACCAGCCCGACAAGCCGCTGGGTACGATCACTCCCGTCGCCACCTCCGCGACCCTCGCCTCCGGCTCCGACGCCGACGGAGTGCTGCAGCTCCTTTCCGTAGCCGGCAACGTCTTCGGCACCGAGTTCACCGAAGACGCGATCGTCGGCGAGAACCGGCTGACGGTCGACGAGTTCATGCTCGACGAGTCGATCACGGACGCGAAGTTCCTTCCCGGACAGGCCGCACCCCCGGAGGCGCTGACCGCCCTGCCGGATCCGGCATCCGGCCCGAAGGCGCTCGCGGATCTCGCCGAGGCCGTCACCGGACGCCGTACCGCCGATCCGGTGGTCCTCGGTGCCGAGCTCAAGCGCAACCGTCTGACGTATGCGGTCCTGAAGGCCTTCGACGGCACGGCGTGCACCTACGACGAGGTGCTCGACGTGATGCGCCGCAGTGGGGCGAAGAGCTGGGACGAGGCGATCACGACGCGGCCACAGGTAGCGGCGGCGGCGCTCGCCCGCCTCGTCGCCCTGCTGTCCGTGGCGCGCGACCCGGACGCGCCGGCCGGGATCAGCCGCCCCCTCATCCAGGTCGAGGTGCATCAGTGGGCGCGGTCCGTCACGCGCATGCTCCGGGGTGTACTGCCTTGGCCGAAGGCCGAGTTCGCCTGGGACACGGTCGGGGCGGAGAGTCGGCTGCGTACGACACCCGATACGACCACCTCCCGCGACACGAAGGTCTTCCTGCCCGCGGTGTACTGCCGCGAGTGCGGGCGCTCCGGCTGGTCGGCCCTCGCTCCCGAGTCGGACCTGGAGGAGCTGAGCTTCGAGGCCCACAAGATTCGCCGGGCCTCCGTCACGGCCAACAAGTCCAAGGTGCGCACCCTGGTGGCGGCCACGGACAACGAGGCTCGCGAAGGAAACGGCCGTACCGCCATGGACCGGGCGGAGCAGAGGTCGCTGACCACCGGCGGGGCGGGCGTGCTCATGGTGCTCGACGGTTCTTCCCGCCGCCTGCGCCTGCCCGACCCCCAGGACGATTACGACGACGAGGGAAACCCGCAGCCCGCAGGTCCCGATTCGGTCTTCGTTCTCGTCCAGCTTGGGGACACCGCGGAAAGGGCCGCCAAGGACGACTGGTGCCCGGCGTGTGGCACGCACAACGCCATCCGCTTCCTCGGTACGGGAGCCGCCGCGCTCGCGGCCGCGTCCATCACCCAGCTCTTCACCGGCGGGGAGATGGACAAGGAGCAGCGTGAGACGAAGACGCTGATGTTCAACGACTCGGTGCAGGACGCCGCGCACCGGGCCGGTTTTGTTGCCTCCCGTTCGTACACCTTCTCTTTGCGGGCCCTGTTCACCAAGCATCTGAGCGAGCAGCGCTCCACCGCGCTGAACGACCTCGTCGCCGATGTCGTCGTGTCCACCACGGACCGTGAAACGCTCGCCGCCGTCGTCCCGCCGGACCTGCACGACGACGCGGGTGTCGCGCGGCTGCTGTCGGGCAAGGGACGCGGTGGGGACAAGAGGACCTGGGACCTGATCGGTGAGCGGTTCGCGTTCGAGGCCGTGATGGAGTTCGGCCACCGTTCCCGCAACGGCCGTACCCTCGAACTGACCCGCACGGCTGCCGCCTGGGTGGGCATCCCCGACGAGCGGGCGGCCGTCGCGATCGTACGTGCCGTCCATGAGGAGTCCACCCACCATGGGCTCGCCCTCACGGCGCACGACGACGCCAGGTACCTGGCGTTCCTGCGCGGCCTTCTGGAGCGGCTTCGTACGCGGGGAGCCGTCGGGCACCGCTGGCTGGACAAGTTCCTCGATGAGGCGGGCACGAGCCGCTACTACATCTGGGGTGGCCGTCCGCGCGGTATGAAGGCCTTTCCCCGGGGCGTCTCTGCGCCGAGTTTCCTGCTCGCCCGGCCCAAGCAGAAGAGCGAGTTCGACTTCGCCGCCGGGCGTCTGTCCTGGTATCAGTCATGGGCTCAGCGCTGCTTCAGCATGACCCGTGAGCAGGCCGACGAGTTCTGGGTGCGGTTGCTGCCCCAGCTCACCGACGCCGGGCTGCTCTCGGTGCGCACCCCACGTGACACGGCCGTCCGCGTCTACGGCCTCCAGCCGGGCGCCGTCCGCCTGCAGCTGTTGTCCGAGGCCCAGGTCAACGTGTCGTATGTGCGCTGCCCTAAGTGCTTCTGGGAGCAGACCGTTCACCCCTCGCTGCTGGCGCAGTACCACGGGCAGCCCTGCCAGTCGTACCGCTGCTCGTCCGGACGCCTCGTCGCGGGCGACCGGTGGCTGGAGACCGTGGACCGGCACGACCGGGACCGCGACTACCGCCACGACTACTACCGAAGCCTGTACCGGAGAGCCGGCACCTACCAGGTCATCACCGCCGAACACACCGGCCTGCTCTCCCGTGCCAAGCGCGAGCGTGTCGAGGAGGCCTTCCGCAAGGGGGAGGGGTTCAACGACCCCAACGTGCTGTCCTGCACGCCCACCTTGGAGATGGGCATCGACATCGGCGACCTGTCCGCCGTCGTCCTCGGCGCCCTGCCGCGCCGGCCGGCGAACTATGCCCAGCAGGCAGGCCGGGCGGGGCGCCGTACCGGCAACGCCTTCCTCCTCACCATCCCCGACCGTTCCCGCCGCGACCTGTACTTCCTCGACCGGCCGCGGGACATGATCGACGGGCGGATCGTGCCGCCGGGCTCCTACCTGTCGGCCATCGAGATCCTGCGCCGCCAGTACACCGCCCACCTCCTCGATCTCGCCGCACGCGGCCGACTGCTGCGCGAGGACGGCAAGCCGCTGGCCGCCCTGTCGCGCCGTGTCGACGAACTCTTCGGCCCCTCCGGCTATCTCGCCGACTTCACCGACGCCGCACTCGCCCACGGCGAGGAGCTCGTCGCGGACTTCCTCGCGCTGTTCCCGACCGGCGTGAGCGAGACCGCTCAGGAGGAGCTGAAGCAGTACGCGGTCCGGGGCATTCGCAGCGCGATCGAGAAGGCCGAGCGGAAGTGGGAGCGCGAGAACCAGAAACTGCGCACCCGTATCCGTACGATCCGCTCGGCCATCGACGAGCTCAAGGAAGGCGACGACGAGCAGGCACGTACGAAGGCGGAGCTGGAGGCCGAGCTGGGCGCCCTCTCGAAGCAGGGAGCCACGCGTCAGCGTCAGCCGGCCCAGACCGTGCTGTGCGACCTTGGCCTGCTGCCCAACTACGCCCTCATCGACGCCACGACCACCCTGGAGGCCACCGTCTACTGGCCCGAGGGCACGACACCCGAGGGGCGGGACAGCTACAAGTCGAAGCCGTTCTCCTACGGACGGCCGCGCAGCTTCGCCCTGTCCGAACTCGCCCCCGGCAACACCTTCTATGCCGAGGGCTACAAGCACCGGATCACCGGCATCGACATCGTCACCGGCCGGGACCAGGACTGGCGCCACTGGCGCTTCTGCCCCTCCTGCGGCTACGTCCGCACCGAGAACGCCGAGCACGACATCACTCCCTGCCCGCGCTGCGGGGAGGCGGGCATCGCCGACTCCGGCAGCCTGTGGCAGATCGTCCAGCCCAGCGTCGTCACCGCCCGCGACAAGCGCGAGGACGCCAGGATCGGAGACGAGAGCGACGACCGCGACCGCCGCTTCTACACCGTCGTGGATATGGTCGACATCGCCCCCAAGGACTTCGCCCCGGGCAAGTCCTGGCGGCACACCAAGGAGATCTTCGGCGTCGACTACACCCGCCACGCCGTCATCCGCCGCGTCAACGCCGGACCGCTCAGCATCGGAGCCCAGGAGAACGACCAGCTCGCCGGGCGGCCCGTGCGCATCGCCCCGTTCCACGTGTGCACCGCCTGTGGAGCCGCGACCGCCGACGGCCGGCCGGTCTTCGACGACGACCGCGACGCCGTCGACAACTCCGCCAACCGTCAGCGCGAAGTCAAGCACCACACCCCTTGGTGCCCGCTGCGGCGCGGCAAGCAGGGCGTGGCCCAGGAACCCGTCCTGCTCGCCCACGAACTGGAGACCGAAGCGCTGCGGATCCTGCTGCCTGCCGCGACCGTCCTCGTCGAGGAGCGGGTCCACTCCTTCCAGGCGGCCCTGCGCCTTGGCGTGGACGAAGCCTTCGGCGGCGACCCCCAGCACCTCGACACCACCCTCGCCACCATGCCGGACCGTGAGACCGCGGAGAAGCGGCACTTCCTAGTCCTGTACGACCGCCTCCCGCACGGCACCGGCTACCTCGACCGGCTCACCGACCCGGCAGCCTTCCGGCAGGTGCTCGAGGGCGCGCGCCAGCTGCTCGACGAGTGCCCCTGCAACGGGGAGGCCGTGCCGGCCTGCCACCGCTGCCTGTACCGCTACGCCGACGAGCAGTACATCGACCGGGTCTCCCGCCAGGCCGCCCGGGAGATCCTCGACGAACTCCTTGGCACCGACACCGACGCCTGGAGCACCAAGCCGGTCGGCAACACCGACCAGATCGGCCTCGACGGACAGGTTGAGTCCGACCTCGAGGCACGCTTCCTCAACGCCCTGCGCAGGTGGGCCGGCCCGCGCGGCGACGCCGTCCTGGAGGAGAGCGGCGACAACAGTGCCTACCTGCGTCTCGACGAGGTCGGCACCGTTCACGGCTGGCGTCTGACCGCCCAGCGCAACGAGGGGTTCACCCGTACCGACTTCACCTTCGAACGCACCGAGGGCCCCAAGCAGAAGATCACCGTCTACCTCGACGGGCACCGCTACCACGCCACCCGCCAGCACAACCGGCTCGCCGGCGATGCAGACAAACGCAACCGGCTCCGGGCCGACGGGCGCATCGTCTTCCAGCTCACCTGGGACGACCTCGACGCCTTCGAGCGGCAGACCGGCACGGCACAGGCTTCCTCGGGACGGGAGGCGGCCGAGCCGGTATGGCCGCCCTACCCGCACAGTGCCCAGGACATCGCCAAGCAGCTCTACGCCGATCGTGGCGGCGACGATCTCGTCACCACCGCCTTCGCCGACCCGATGACCATGCTCCTCTCCTACCTGCGCAGTCCGGACGACGCAGCCTGGGGCAGGCGGGCATCGGCTGTGGTCGGCGGACTCCTCGGAACCGGCCAGGAGATCCTGGTCGGCAACGGCACCCCCGACCAGACCCGTCAGTCGCTCGACTGTCTTCTCGACGCCTGGGGTCGCACCGACGGCATCGACCCGGCCCCCGTCCAGGGCACCGGCACGCTCAATCTGTTCCAGACCAGCGAACAGTCCGGCCTTCCCGTCGCCTTCCTCGTCGACGGCGCCACCGGCCACTGGTCCGCCTTGGTCTGCCTCGACGACACGGCAACCGACCAGCTCGGCACGCCCGAACACAAGGCACGCTGGCGCTCTTGGCTCCAGTGGTCCAACATCCTGCAGTTCCTCGCCCACGACGGCGGCGACGGTGTTCAGCTGACCACGGCCACTGCGGCGAAGTGCGACACCTCGGTCCTCAAAGCCTTCGGCGGCCTCGGTGAACTCGAATCCCTGGTCGTGCAGTACGGCACCGGCACACCCGCGCCGCAGACCCCTGCAGTGGAGGCACCCGACGCCACCCCGCTCGAAGCGAAGCTGCGGGACCTGCTGTGGGACCGGGAGATCCTCCAGTACCTCGACGAGGACGAACCCGACGCCCCCCTCACCCGCCTCGCCCACGTCCTGGCCGACGGCGGCAAGGCAGCACCCGCCTACGGCTACGAACTCGGTGAACGCGGCTGGCTCGCCGACTTCGCCTGGGACCACGACGACCAGCGGATCGCCGTCATGGCCGAGCCGTACGACCACGAGGACGAGGAGAGCGACAAGACCTGGCGCGCTTACCGCGACGCCGGGTTCACCATCCGCTCGGCCGACGAATGGCTCGCCGATCTCGACGCCCTGCTGACCGAGCTCCCCGACGCCACCACCCGCCCCGACTCCGAAGAACAGGGTGCCGCACGATGACCGCACGCCTCAGCCTCTACCAGAAGGCCGAAAATGAGCTCTACAAGATGGAGTCGTCGGTTAAGACGAAGTTCTACGACTTCTGTCACCAGTTCCGCCTCGACCCCGACCACCCCAGCCTCGACCTCAAGCCCCTCAAGGGCGACGGCCGGATCTTCCGCGCCAAGATCGACCGTTCGTACCGGGCGCTTCTCGCCCGGGCCGGTGTCGGCGCCGATGACATCCCGCAGTGGCTGATCGTCGCCGTCCGCCACCGCAAGGACGTCTACGAGGAACTCACCGTCGCCATCAACCGGATCACCGGTGAGATCGAGTTCGTCGACCTCGGCGTCGTCGGCCAGAGCGTCCTGCAGCGTGCGGGACTCCAGCTCACTCCGGCTCCGGACGAGCAGACCGTGCAGGACGTGCCGGTCGAGCCCACGCCAGCACTCGTCGTGACGCCGGAACCTGCCGTCCCCGCGGAACCGCTCCTCGTCGGCTGCGCCCCCGAAGACCTGCGCCGACTCGGTGTCGCCGACGCGCTCATCGACCTCGCCCTCACCGTCACGACCGACGAGGAACTTGACCAGCTCATCGCCGGCGCCCCGCGCCTGACCGCCGAGGTCCTCACCGGCCTCGGCTCCGGCATGTCCGTGGACGAGGTCGAGCGTGAGATCACCCAGCCCGCAGCCACCGAACTCGAACCGGGCTTCGAGGACGACATGGCGGCGGCCCTCACCCGTACCGCGGTCACCACGGTCGACGACGACATCCGCAACGTCCTCGCCGAGGGCGACTTCCGCGCCTGGAAGGTCTACCTCCACCCCACCCAGCGCAAGATCGTCGAGCGGAACTACGGCGGCGCCGCCCGCGTCAGCGGCGGCCCCGGCACCGGCAAGACCATCGTCGCGCTGCACCGCGTGGCCCGCCTCGCCGCCGCTCTGCCGCCCGGCCACAACAAGCCGATCCTGCTGACCACCTACACCAAGAACCTCACGGCCGACCTGCGCTCCCGGCTCACCTCGCTCATGGACCCGGCACTGCTCGGCCGCGTCGACATCAAGCACATAGACCAGCTCGCGCAGAGCGTCCTCAACGAGAACACCGCGCCCGGCTCGCAACGCAGCCTGATCACCGACGACAGGGCCCTGGACGTCCTGCGCGAAGTCCTCTTCGAGCACGACGAGCAGCGCTGGGGCGCCGAGTTCCTCTTCGACGAATGGGAGCAGATCGTCCTCGGCCAGTCCCTCGCGACCCGCCAGGACTACTTCAAGGCCCGTCGCGCCGGCATGGGGCGCGCGCTGAGCCGCCCCGAGCGTGCCGCCATCTGGAAGCTGCTCGACCAGTTCACCCTGCGTCTCAACGGCATGGGCCGGGAGACCTGGGCCCAGGCTGCCGAACGGGCAGCCCGCTACGAGATGGAACGGGCCCACAAGATCAAGGCCCGTGCCGAGCGCAAGGCGGACATCGGCGGCGGCGACCTGGTCCACCTCGACGACAACAGCTCCGCGATGCGCTACCTGCGCCATCGCTACCAGCACATCGTCATCGACGAGGCCCAGGACCTCAGCCCCGCCCACTGGAAGATGCTGCGCGCCATGGTGGCCTCCGGCGAGGGCGACCTCTTCATCGCCAGCGACACCCACCAGCGGATCTACGACCGGCAGGTCACCCTCTCCACCGTCGGAATCCACATCCGCGGCCGCGCGTCGAAGCTGACGCTCAGCTACCGCACCACCCAGGAGATCCTCGACCAGGCCGCCAAGGTCGTCAGCGGGGCGACTTACGACGACCTCGACGACGGAACCGACACCCTCGACGGCTACCACTCCCTGCTGCACGGCCCGGCCCCCGAGTACGTCGCCTGCGCCGACTGGACCGACGAGATTACCCAGCTCGCCGAGGCCCTCAAGCAATGGCGCGCGGACATCACCCAGCCTGCCGCGGACGGCACCGTACGCGACCCGAGCGGCACCATGGCCGTCTGCGTCGCCGACGGCGAGATGGCCGGCCGAGTCGCCACCGACCTGGAGATGAAGCACGGCATCACCACCGCCACCCTCACCAAGGACGGCCCGCAGGGCGGCGGTGAGGTCCACATCGGCACGATGCACCGGTTCAAGGGGCTTGAATACCAGAAGCTCGCGATCATCGGCGCGAGCGACGGCATTCTTCCGCGCACCGCCCTCGTTGAGCAGTACGAGAAGACCGACCCCACGCGGTACGAACGTGAGCTCAAGAAGAGCCGCAACCAGCTCTTCGTCGCCACCACCCGAGCCCGCGATGCATTGCGCATCTCCTGGCACGGCAAGCCCAGCCCGTTTCTCCCCCTGTAGCCAGCCACGACGATTCTGTCCCGCATTTGCTCGCTTACCGCGGGGCAGAGCGCCGAAAGTAACACGAACGGCACGTTGCGACTGTCTTCCCTTATTAGGGGCGGCCGCTTTAGCTCCTTACCATCGAGGCCGAATCACTGGTGAGAGATGAGGTGCCCTATGGGTTGCCGGTTCCTTGGGATCGCTGAAGCGGCCGAATATTTGGACATGTCTCAGCGTTGGATGTACCGCGATTCACGGAGGTACGGCATCCCTCGCTACTACTTCGGAGGGCGGCTCAAGTTCAAGATCGAGGACCTTGAACGGTGGGCGCAGCAACAGAAGGTCTCGTGAAGGAGGGGCCGGGTGGAAAGCCCGGCCCCTTCTGGCTTTCCGTTAGAGTCCGGCCTCAAGAACCTTGGCCGCACGGCCGATGGATGCTGGCATCAGGTGACGGTAGATGCGATACGTCATGTTGATGTTCGAGTGCCCCATCCACTCGGCCACGTCGGTGATGGGGATTCCCCTGGACAGGCAGTTCGAAGCGAAGAAGTGGCGTAGGGAGTACGGGTTCAGCTTCCGTGTGATGCCTGCTCGCTTCCTGGCTGCGCTCCACTGGTAGTCGAGCGTCGAGTATGCCCAGTAGGGGCTGCGCTGAGTGCGCAGCAAGAACCCGTTCTGGTCCGTGCCGACGTCGTGTGCATACCTGAGGAGGGATTCCCGGGCCGTCGTCGGCATGGGGACCTCGCGGAAGTCGCCAGCCTTGCGGTGCTTGAGTGGCGCCCGCTGGCGGGTCCTCCCTTCGATCTGCTCGGTGATGCGGTACACGTCATCAGCGACCATCCCTTCGAGGTTGGCTGCGAACGCTTCGCCGTTCCGGTGCCCACACCCGGACATCAGGTCGATGACAACGACAAGGGCCTTGGAGGCGACCTCCTTGAGGGAGTGGATCTCCTCCACGGTGGGGATGGTGATCCGAGTGGGGATGTACTCCGGCGGGACAACACCCCGGAGGGGATCGTCGGCTATCCCGCCCCTGTGGTGGGCGTCCCGGAGGATCTTCTTGAGGGTGTCGAAGGCGTTCTGCTGGGTGGCCAGGCCGACCTTGCGCTCCTCCATCGACATGATGAAGTCGTCGACGACGGTCGACGAGAAGCTGTGGATCCGGCGGGACTCGAGGGTCGGGAGTATCTGACGATCGAGCAATTGCTTGACCGTGCGTACCGTGCCGGGCGCGTAATGTCGCTGGCGCGGCAACCAGGCGCCTGCGTACTCCCCGAAACGCTGCTTTCCCAGCGTGCGCTTCATCTCGGACTGCTGCACAGGAGTGCTGCGCTTCTCCCTGTAGACCTGCGTGAGTCGGTCGAGGGCGTCGTCCTGCGTCGGATAGCCCGACTCCTCGCACTGCCGCCCCGTTCCGTCGCGGAACCGGATAGCGTAGGGGTGTGCGCATCCGCCCTGCCGTTTGCAGCTGCAGGTTTTGAAGAAACTGCCCATCCCACGGATGAGTTTGGTCGCCACGGACACCGCTCCTGACTCATGCTGGGAGTTTGCTGACCAACGGCTCCACAGCATGGCCCTGACCTGCGGCCGCACCAAACTAGGGCACGTTGATCAGCATCCTCACGGATACCTCCTGGTGAGACTGGCAGGCATGTGACTGAACAGGCTTTTCGCAGGTCAGAAAGGGGGAGGGGGCTATTGGTCTTCGCGGTTCGCAGCGCCCAGGGGCGGTTTCGCGCGGTACGGATGCCGACCTGTTGCCGACTTTCCTGACCTCCTGTCAAGGTCGGCTTCTGCTGCGTGCTCTCTGTATGTGTGCATGATGGCGCAATTATCGGCGTGGGGGGTGGGGTCGCGCACGGGTGCGTCACCGTCGGTAGCGGCCGATTCCCTACCGCAAGGGCCCTGGACGCTGCGTTCCGCGGCAGCGCTCCTCAAGGCTGTTGCCGGCCACCTTGCGAGCGGCAGGAAAGTGCGACTCGTTCTCTTCACCCAGCAGCACCAGGAGCGGGCGACCCGCATGCGCGTGGCGACGACGGGTGTCCCGGCTGGGGGGATACCGATGGTCGCGTCGGCGTCTGCAGACGCCGCTATCGGTTTCCGGTGCCCGCCGTACGACTGTCCGGTGAATTCGCGAGGAGTTCGGCCAGTCCGCGGCGCGTGGTGGCGACGACGACGCGGTCTGCGGGGTGCAGGACGTGGCCCGGGTGGAGATCCCAGAGGAGGGACTGGTGGTCACCGTCGTGGCCGGTGTTGGCGAGGTCCGGAGAGCGGGATTCAGGCCGGGCGGTGTCGAGGGCGAGGACGCGCCAGGCGCCGGGCCGGAAGGCTTCGGCGACGGTTCGGCCTTCGAGCTGGGGGTGCCCGGCGACGAGAAGGGCGGCGAAGAGGAGGACCTTGCGTTCGACGGATATGGCGCCGAGGACCTGGCGGCCCATCATGGCGCCGGCGAAGGCGGGCGCGGCGAGGTGGGTGACGCTGCGGCTGCGGGTGACGGCCGCCGGATGGGCGGAGCGCAGGGTGCGGTAGACGGCGGCGGCGAAGTCGTCGTCGTACAGCCGGAGCGCGACGCGGAGGTCGTTCCTCAGCGATCGGGCGGCGAGTGTCGCTTCCAGATTGGTGGTGTCGGAGCTGGTCAGGGCGAGCAGGGCGTCGGCACGGTGGACGCGGGCCGCGTCAAGGACGCCGCTCTCGGTGACGTCCCCGAGGACCACGGGGACGCCGAGGTCGCGCGCGAGGGGAATGCCGCGGGCGTCCGGGTCCTGCTCCACGCAGACGACGGGGATGTCCAGTTCTCGCAGCCGGGCGAGGACGCGGGCGCCGACCTTACCCAGGCCGAGGAGCACGATGTGGCCGGAGAGGCCGCGCGGTGGGCGCCGCAGCGCGCCGGTGGTGCGGAAGACGCCGAGTGCTTCCAGGGCGCCGGCGACGAGCAGGGGGAGAAGGGCGAGACCGACCAGGCCGGAAAGCAGCTGGAGGATCTGTCGTGTGGACGATTCCTCCAGGGCGGGGTCATTGATCGAGAACAGGTCGAGCAGGGTCAGGTAGGCCGCGTGGACGGGGTCGGCGTCGGTCAGCACCGCGGTGGTGGCGGTGAGGGCGAGGACCGCGGCGACGATGCCGGCGAGTGACCAGCGCAGGCGGGCGGAGAACACTTCCCCGAGCGGGGCGCCGCGTCGGGCGAGTCGGCGCGGCGGCAGTGCGGGCCCCGCGCGCCGGACGGCTTCGAGGACGACGGTGCCGCGGCCCGCCGAGCCCCGGGCGGCCCGGTCGTCGGGCAGCAGCTCCGGACCCTGCGCGCCGCTCGCCTCCGAGCCCTCGCTGCCGACCGGGTCGGTAGCGGTGGACGAGAGCAACGCCAGGGTGCACAGGCCCGGGTCGGGAACCTCGCCCCTGCCGGGCGCTGGGCGCTCGGCAGCCCGCAGCAGGAGACCGTCCGCCTGAATGACCCTGTTGGTGTCGGCGATCGCCGTGGCCACGAGCGCAGGGGCGGCGGTGTCCGCGTCGGAGAGCACGGTCGTCGACGCGTCGAGGACGCTGCGGTCGCCGCCGGGCGCTGCCACGAGGGCGGCCTGGTCGAGGAGTTCTTCCAGGTGGTGGCCGAGCTTGCGGTTGTACATGCGGACGACCAGCCGCAGCCCGGGGTTGAGCCGGCGTGCGGCGAGGGCGGCCCGCAGGTTCGTCTCGTCGTCCTCGTACAGCAGCGCCAGAGCTGCCGCCCGGTCCACGCCGGCACGGAGAAGTGCCGCCGTCGTGGGAGCCGGTGCGGCCACCACGTGTACGGGAAGGACCATGGCACCGCTCGAGGTGTCGGGCTCGGCTGTGTTCCGGTCGGCCGTCCCCCCTCCGCTTCGTCGGCGGGGACCACGAGGATCACCCTTCGGCCGTACACCTCGCGCAGCTCGACCGCGAGCCGGCGGGCCAGCCCGTCGTCACCACAGACCACCATCTGCCCGGCGGCACCCGGCGCCGTCCACCCCTGACTCGGTACTGTGATCACGTCCCCCCCGTGACTCGATGCGTGACTGCCTGATCATCCACTCCGGTGCGCCGCCGTATGAAGGCCGGGGCGCCCAGGGGCCAGGGTCGTCGCCGCAGCCACGACCGCGGGGCGCCCACAGCACGAAAGTGGACATCGAGGTCCGCGCTCCGACTCCGCAGGAGCGCGGGCAGGAAGAACGACCAGGCACTCAGCGGAACCCCAGCCCGTGTGCTTCTGCAGAGTGCAGCGGAGCGCCGCCACGCAGAGGTCTTCCGGAGCGACCACTGCGACACGTGGACAACGTGAAGCTCTTGCGCATGCCGTCCCCCGTCGGACCGGTATCTCAGTCGGTGATCTCGACCGGCGCGCTGGGCGATGTGGGAGCCACAGCGGCTTCGGGCGTGGACTTCTTCTGGGCGATGCCCTGGAGGAGCGAGGCGAGGTCGACGCCGGTGGCGGAGGAGAGCAGTTCCATGCCCTGGGCGACGTTGTCGGTGACGGTGCGGGTCAACTGGCTGGCGCCGTCGGTGGAGATGACGGTCATCTTGTCGACGGCGGCGAGGGGTTCGGCGGCCTTGGCGACGACCTGCGGGAGGACCTCGACGAGCATCTGCAGGACGGCGGCGTCGCCGTACTGGCCGAAGGCGTCGGCCTTCTTGCGCATGGCCTCGGCTTCCGCTGCGCCCTTGGCACCGATGGCGGCGGCCTCGGCCTCACCCTCGATGCGTACGGCGTCGGCGAGGGCGGCGCGCTGGGCCTTCTCGCCCTCACCGGTCAGCCGGGCCCGCTCGGCGGCGGCCTCCGCCTCCTTCACCAGGGCGATGCGACGGGCCTCCGCCTCCTGCTCGGCCTGGTAGCGGGCGGCGTCGGCGGGCTTGCGGACCTGGGTGTCCAGCTGCCGGTCCGTCAGCGCGGCCTGGCGGGCGGCGACCTTCTCCTGCTCGGAGAGGATGTCCTGCTGCCGGGCGGCCTCGGCCATCGGACCGGCCGCGTTGGCCTGGGCGGAGGCCTCGTCCGTCTGGGCCTTGATCTCGGCCTGCTTCAGGTAGAGGGTCCGCTGCGCGACGGCGATTTCCTCCTCGGCCTTCAGCCGTGCCTGCTCGGCGGCCCGCCGGGCGACGGCCTCGGCGATGTCGGCCTCCTGCTTGGCGCGGGCGGCCTCGGGGCGGCCGAGGTCCTCGAGGTAGGAGCCTTCGGTGGTGATGTCCTGGATCTGGAAGGCGTCGAGCACCAGGCCCTGGCCGGAGAGGCTCGCCTCGGCCTCCTCGGCGACCTGACCCGCGAAGGCGGCGCGGTCGCGGATGATGTCCTCCACCGACATCCGGCCGACGATCGACCGCAGCGCGCCGGACAGCACCTCCTGGGTGAAGCCCACGATGCCGTCCTGCTGCATCAGGAACCGCTGGGCGGCGGCCCGGATCGAGTCCTCGGTACCCCCGACCTTGACGATCGCCACACCCTCCAGATTCGCCTTGACGCCCCGCAGGGTGACGGCACCGCGCACCGCCACGGGGATGTGCCGGCTCGACAGGTCGAGGCTGAACTTCTGCTGCACGAACGGCACGACGAAGACCCCGCCGCCGACCACGACCTTCTGGCCGCTGTTGTCGGTGTACTCCCGACCGGTGGCCGGGTCGGTGGTCTTCTTTCCGCGCCGACCAGTGATGATGAACGCCTCGCTGGGGCCGGCGACCTTGTACCGCGTGATGACGACGAGGCCGAGCAGGACGACCAGGACGACGATGCCCACCACAGAGGTGAGGACAGGGCTCATGACGAAACCCCCTTCGATCAGAAACGAACGATGAAGAACAGCAGCCGACGAGTGGTCAGCGTTCGACGGGACGGACGGTCACCGACGTCGGCGAGAGCACCGACTCGACCCACACGTCGGTGCCGCGTGCGACGGGCACGTCGGCCTTCGCCGCGTACTTCACCGGCTGGCCCGCGAGATGCAGCAGCACCTCGCCGTAACCGCCGGCGGGGATCCCCGTCACCACCGCACCCGACGTCCCCGTCAGGTCCTCGCCCCGCGGTGCGGGCGCGGAACCGTCGCGCATCAACGCCCGGCTGAACCTCCATGTCAGCCAGGCCACGCCGACCCCCGTGACCACGCCCGCACCGGCGGCGGCCCCCGCCCCCGTACCGGTGGTGCCGAGCACGATCGCCCCCGTGAAACCGAGAGCCGACACGAACCCGGCGATCACCGGCAACGACAGAACTCCGTCCAGCCCCCCGCCGAGCCCGTCGAGGACCCCCTCCAACACCCCGTCGAAGACCAGGGACAGGACCAGCAGCACCAGCCCCCCGATGCCGAGACCGAGAAACCACACCATGTCCCCGCTCCTTCGGCTGCCGGGCTTGTTCTGCCGTCCGGGCCATCGTGGCAGGGAACCGCGCATGCGTTCACTGCCGGACTTCGGCAGTCTTTACGCTCTCTTAATGCCGTGGTCGCACGGCCGGCGGGAGTACGGAGGCGGGAGCGGCCATCGCCCGGCACGCGACCGCTGAGACGGTCGTCGAGAAGGGCGACGACATCCTCGTCACGGGCAAGACCCGCGCCGTCGAGGCCTTCACACAACTGCCCTGACCAGTAAGATCGTGCGCCGGTGAGCCGGGAAGTCTGGTCGGCACAGTCTTCCGCCTGCCCCGAAGGACCGGTCATGCCTCTTTCCCTGATCCTGATCGCCTTCTTCGCGCTCGGCTTCCTGCTCTTCACCATCGTGCTGTGCGTACGCGTGTGGTGGATGGCCGAGCTGCCCCTGTGGCGCCGGACCCTCCCCACGCTGCTGCTGTGCCTGGCCCTGGCGGCGAGCATGAGCCGCGCCTGGGGTATCACCGCCGGCGCCGAAGCCGTCGCCTTCCCTCTGAACGCGGCCACCGCGCTCCTCGGGATGTTCGAGCTCGCCCGGCGGCGAGGCCGACAGCAACCGCCCGGGACGGGCGGATGAAGGACGGAAACATGGAGGAGTACGAAGAGCTGTTCGCTGACGTCGCGGCGAGCGGGCGGCGGCTGAACCGGGAAGAGCTCGAACGTCGCAGGGAAGCCGGGGAGCGGGCCGCGCGCGAGGGACTTCCTCTTCGCGCCCTCATCGGACGGCACCTGGAGGCGGTCCGCGCCGCCTGGCCCGAGCAGCCGCTGGCCCGACGGACGGCCCTCGACCTGCTCACCGTCGTCGAGCAGTCCGTCGACGCCTACGCCGGCGGCTTCGAGCGTGCCCAACGCCTGGCGGTGCGGCAGGAGGAGGCGGAACGCCGGGAGTTCATCGACGATCTGCTGTACGGGCGCAGCGACATCGGACGCATAGCCGAGCGCGCGGAACGGTTCGGACTGCGTCTGTCGCAGGCGCACGCGGTCGCCGTCGCTCGCGGCCCGCAGGCGTACAGCGAGGCCGATCCCATACCGCAGCAGGTCGAACGGTCGCTGATCGGGAGGTTCGACGACCGGCACATTCTGCTCACGACCAAAGGCGGCCGGATCGTGTGCGTCGCCCCGGGCGACCAGGCCGACGTCCTGACCTACTTCGCCAAGCAGGCGTTCGCCGCCACGGGCGGTGGCCAGGTGGCGGTCGGCCGGCCCCAGCCCGGCCCGCGCGGTGTCGTCCACTCCTACGAGGAAGCTCTCGGCGCCCTCGACCTCGCCGACCGCCTCGACCTCGACGCCCCCGTTCTGCACGCCGCCGACCTTCTCGTCTACCCGGTCCTCACGCGGGACCGGCAGGCCATGGAGGACCTCGTCAGCAGCGTCCTCGGGCCCCTGACGTCGGCGCGCGGCGGCGCGGAGCCCCTGCTCGACACGTTGACCGCGTTCTTCGACTCCGGATGTGTCACCACCCAGGCCGCCCGCCACCTCAACCTGTCGGTGCGGGCCGTAACCTATCGTCTGGACCGCATCCACCGCCTCACAGGCGTCGACGCCGCCGATCCGGCCAGTCGCTACACCCTCCAGACCGCTGTCATCGGCGCCCGCCTCCTCGGCTGGCCCGGGACGGCCCTCTGAGCGCTCCACCGCTCCGTCGCCGACCCCACGCAGGGGCGCGGTTTCGGCATCAAGGGGCGGGACCGGCCAGACACGGACCGTCGCCCAGCCGGTCGTCCCCGGGCCCGTCTTCACCTTGGCCCGGGCGGGCCTTGCTGCTCGCCGTCATCGGCATTCCTGGTCGGTACCTCCTCGCCCCGTCGTCAAGCGGGAGCCGAACTCTCGCCCTCACCCTGTTCTCCCAGGTGAGAGACGCCTGGCCGGACGCCCGGTCGCCCGATAGGGTGTGAAGAACGCATCAAGAAAACGATGCTGGTGTGCCGGGAAGTCTGGTCGGCGTCCGTGGGGCCTGCGTGCCCACCTGTCGACATGCCCCGGAGGATTCCTCCCCATGACTCAGGCACGCCCGCCCCGCAGGACCGTCTTCGGAATCCTCCCCTGGCCCGAGCGCCAGGCGATCGCCGAGGCCCTGCGCACCGAGACCGTGGGCGGTCTCGTCCTGCTCGCAGCCGCGATCGTCGCGCTCGTCTGGTCGAACAGCCCGTGGAGCGCTGCCTACGATTCGATACGGGACTTCCACTTCGGGATACCCGCCCTCGGCCTCGACCTCTCCGTCGGGCACTGGACCGCGGACGGGCTTCTGGCCGTCTTCTTCCTGGTGGCCGGCATCGAGCTGAAACGCGAACTCGTCGTCGGCGAGCTGCGCACCCCCGCCACCGCGGCCCTGCCTGTGGTCGCAGCACTGTGCGGCATGGCCGTGCCGGCGGCCCTCTACACGCTCACCGCCACGGCGGGCGGCGGCAGCCTCGACGGCTGGGCCGTGCCCATGGCCACCGACATCGCCTTCGCCCTCGCCGTCCTCGCGGTCATCAGCACCCATCTGCCCTCCGCCCTACGGGCGTTCCTGCTCACCCTCGCCGTCGTCGACGACCTCGGTGCCATCCTCATCATCGCGATCTTCTTCACCAGCGACCTCAACTTCTGGGCCCTCGGAGGGGCGTTCGCCGGCCTGGTCCTCTTCTACGTCCTCCAGCGCTTCCGCGTCCGCGGCTGGTACTGGTACGTGCCCCTCGGCATCGCCATCTGGGCACTGATGTACGACTCCGGCGTCCATGCCACCGTCGCCGGCGTCGCCATGGGCCTCATCCTGCGCACCACCCGCGACAAGGGCGAGGAAGCGTCACCGGGCGGACGCGTCTCCCACCTCGTCCACCCCTTCTCCGCCGGCGTCGCCGTTCCGCTCTTCGCCCTCTTCGCCGCGGGCGTGAGTGTCTCGGGCGAGGCCCTCGGCCACGTCTTCACCGATCCCGAACCCCTCGCCGTGTTGATCGGCCTCGTCGTCGGCAAGATCCTCGGCATCTTCCTGGGCACATACCTCGCGGCTCGCTTCACCCGCGCCCAGCTCAACCCCGACCTCGCCTGGGCCGACGTCTTCGGTCTCGCCACCCTGGCCGGCATCGGCTTCACCGTCGCCCTCCTCATCGGCGAACTCGCCTTCCCCGACCCGGCCGAGGCCGAACACGTCAAGGCCGCCGTCCTCGTCGGCTCCCTCATCGCCGCGACGCTCGCAGCGGTCCTCCTGCGCCGCCGCAACCGCATCTACAAGCGGCTGTGGGAAGAGGAGGAACTCGACGAGGACGCCGACGGCATCCCCGACATCTACCAGACCGGCGCCCCCGGAGGCCGACCGCGTTGACCGGTGACGGCCTGGGGGCGGCCCTGCTCGGCGCGACCTAGTCATCGCGCTCCTCGTCATCCGTACGGCGGTGCGCGAGCTCAGGGCTCCGGGCAGCGCTCGGCATGAGGGGGCGTTCTTGCGGGAGCGGCGAGGTCTGCTCACCTTTCTGGTGACGGTCTCGGTGCTGGCCGCGGTCAGCTGGAGCATCTCCGGACCGGCGCACCTGCCGTGGGCGGGCCTCGCCGCGCTCCTCGTCGCGCGCCTTTCGTCCAGGCCGTGACGGAGACCGGGCCTTGCAGGAGGTCGTGCCGCGCCACCTGGCCGCGTGCGGCTATCCCACGCGCGTGACGCTGGAGAGGCCGCTCTCCAGTGCCTTGGGTGTCTCGCCCAGCGACGCGCGGAGGAGCGGTCCATGCGCCGCACGGACGATGCGTCAGGGTCCCCTTTCAAGCGCACCACCACCGGGCTCGCGGCGAGGTCAGTCGCGAGGCGGGGTTGCCGGATGTCGGCAGGAAAGAGAGCGATCGGGTGCGCGTCAAGGACCTGTCAACAGCGCAGAGGGAACGTGTACGGTCCGTTGCGGGGTGCCGGGGGAGACGTACCTCGACACCCGCTACTCCGGCAGTGTCGTCGGCATCGGCACCCGCTCCCGCGTCTGCCCGGGCGCCCTCGGCACCGCGTACGTCAAGGTCACACCGCCCAAGGGGGCCGACGGCAGGCCCGCCTCGCTCGACGGCCCGAAGCGCGAGGCGCTGAACGAGCTCCTCACGTCCTTCGCCGCAGCCTCTGCAGCCCGTCACGGCTGCTCCACCAGCTGACGGGGGGCGCGGGCGGCGCCCGCTGAGGAAGGCGCGGTGGCCAGGGCGCACGGCTCAGGCCGCACACCCGCTGTCAAGGGTCGGTTGTGCCGGTCATCGTGCCCGCTGTTCGGGGGATCTGGGGGCCTGTCCGGCGGCTCTCCGCCCCAGCGCGGGCATCCGTGGGGGAAACGAAGGAGAGACCCGATGCCGCTTTATCTTTCGAGGTTCAGCTACACGCCGGAGACCTGGGCGAGGCTGATCGGGCACCCCGAGGACCGCGCAGAGGCGGCTCGATCGTATATCGAGTCTGTCGGCGGACAGCTCCACGGCTTCTGGTATGCCTTCGGCACTCACGACGGCTACAACCTGTGGGAGGCTCCGGACAACGTGTCCATGACGGCCGTTGCGCTGGCGATCACCGGAGGCGGCGCGCTCAGCTCGTTCGAGACGACGGTTCTCCTGACCGTCGAGGAAACACTGGATGCCCTGGCCAGAGCCGGTCAGGTCCGGTACCGGTCTCCCGGCGCGGAGCGGTGAGTTGCCATGGTCTTCGTTTGGGTCCTCCGCGCGTCCGAGCACCACTCCCCGCAGGAGATCGCCGACCGCATCGGCCGGCGATTGCGCCTGAACGGACACCACGTGGAGACGCAGGCGCTGCCCGCGACCTCCGACAGGCAGTGGCCTTCGCCGGGCGAAGGGCTTGTGCTGGGCAGCGCGGTCCATGACGGCGCCTGGCTGCCCGCGGCGGAGCACTTCGTCAGGATCAACGCTGATCGCCTGGGCGGACAGCCGACGTGGATGTTCAGCGCTGCCCGTCGGCGCGGGCAGGTGTCCGCCGTCGTCAGACGTCCGCGGCGGCGCGCCCGCGTCTGCGGACAGTGGTGGCGGCCAGGGCACCCGCGGCCGTCGCGGTGATGGAGAGGAGGACGAACCCCCACGTGTAGTCGTGAGCGACGCTGTCGACCGCTCCCATCACGAGAGGCGGGAAGAAGCCTCCGAGACCACCCGCCGCACCGACCACTCCGGTCACCGAGCCGACCCGCTCGGCCGGGACCAGACGTGCGACGAGCGCGAAGACGGCCCCGGACCCGGCTCCCAGGCCGGCGGCCATGCCGAAGAAGGCCGCCGTTCCCACCGGGACCAGGTCCGCCTCGAACGCCGCGACCAGGGCGCACACCGAAACGAGCCCGTACGAGGCCGTCAGTACGGGGACGGGGTGGGTGCGGTCCGACAGCCAGCCGCCCACGGGCCGCATCGCCACGGCGAGGAGGACGAACCCCGCGGTTCTCAGTGCCGCGTCGGAGCGGCCGAGCTCGTAGGCCCGGGTGAGATAGGTCGGCAGGTAGACGCTGAAGGCGACGAACCCGCCGAAGGAGACGGCGTAGAGGAAGGCCAGCTGCCAGGTGGCTGTTGTACGCACGGCCAGCGCCGTGCGCGAGAACAGGGAACCTGCCGCCGTCGCGCGCCCTGGCTTGTCGCGGAGCAGGAGCCGGGCCACGCCGGCGTACACGGCGAGGCAGGCGGCCACGAGGTCGAACGGGAAGGCCCGTCCGACGGCGTCGGCGAGCTGGACGGTGGTGAACGCCGACAGGGCCGTTCCACCGGTGCCGATACCGAAGATTCCGAGGGCGACGCCCCGCCGCGCGGGTGGGTACCAGGCATTGACGAACGGCACGCCGACGGCGAAGGCCGTGCCCCCGAGCCCGAGGAGGAAGCCGCCGGCGAGCACCTCGGCCAGCGAGTCGGCCAGGTGCCCCAGGTACAGAACGGGGAGGATCGTCAGCCCCGCGATGAGGGGGAAGACGCGGCGTGCCCCCCAGCGGTCCGTCAGCGCCCCGGCCGGGATCCGGCCGAGCGCGCCGACCACCACGGGCACGGCGACCACCAGCGACTGCTGGAAGGAGCTGAGCGCGAGGTCGTCCCGGAGCCGTGGGCCGAGGGGGCCAGCAGCGCCCAGGCCCAGAAGCTGAGCGTGAACCCGGTGGTGGCGAGGATCAGCATCTGCCACGGCTGCGGTGTATCCGCGACCGGCCGGCCTCCCGCTTTCCGGACCATGGTGACCTCCCGGCGCTGATCCGTGCGGCGGCGTCAACCCCGCTGTTCCCACACTCCGGCTGCCTGGATCCCGTCCCCAGGGGCCACTCGTTCCCTTCCGTGACCGTGCGGCCCCACGGCATGGGCCGGTCGGCCCTGTGCGGGGAGTCCCGGGCCGGGCACGGTGGGGGTGACGGACTGGGCGCGGGCAGGAGTGTCCGGCTCCTGCCGGTCCGCCGTCGGGAGCGTGAGTGGCGATGATGTTCTGGTACGGCGACGGCCTGAGCGGATGGGGCTGGTTCGCCATGTCGGCCGGGATGGTGCTGTTCTGGGGGCTGCTCATCACCGTCGCGGTGATGCTCTTCCGCTCACTGGACCACGCCGCGGAACGGCCTCGGGGCTTCGGCCCGGCGGCGTCGACGAGGAAGACCCGCGTGGGTGCGGTGGCTGCCGGCAGATCGGTCATGGCGACCCCCGTGGTCGGTCGGTACGTCGGTACGTGCCCGCCCCCACGAGGATTGTCCGTCACGGAGCGTCTCAAGGGGCACCGAGTTCCATGCGGACGTCGACGACGCCCTCCACAGCCCGCACGGCGCGGGCGACCAGCGGCACCAGCGACCGGTCGGAGAGCGACCCACGGATCGTGGCCACACCGTCCGCGACCGTCACCTCGAGTCCCACGGGGGCGGCCGGCTCGCCGAGGACGGAGTGGCGGATGTCCTCCTCGATCTCGGCGTCCGTCCGGAGGAACACCTTCAGCAGATCGCTCCGGCTGACCACGCCCTCCAACATGCCGACGCCGTTGACCACGGGCAGACGCTTCACCTTCCGGGTCGCCATGATCCGTGCCGCTTCGGCGAGCGTCGCGTCAGGATGGACGCTCACGGCCGGGCTGGACATGAGTTCCCCGGCCCGTACGGCTCCGGCCTTGGACGCCGCGGCGAACTCGTCCGGGCGGGGCTCATCCGTGCGGAACTCCTCCTTCGGCAGCAGATCGGCCTCCGACACGACCCCGATCACCCGTCCCTCCCCCTCAAGAACGGGCAGGGCACTCACCTTCCACTGGTCCATGAGCGCGACGATCTCCTTGTACGGCGCGTCACGCCCGATGGCTATGGTGGTGTGGGTCATGACGTCGCTGACGGTGTAGCGCGAGGCGGGCATCACGTTCTCCCAGAGAGGTGAAGATCTCCAGGCCGCTTCCGAGTGTTCATCGGGGGCCTCCGCGTCGGTGTCCACTCCAGTCTGGCCTCGTTCCGCGAGGAGAGAGGAGGGCCGGATGGCCCCCTTACGGCTCTGTTCGGCCCGTGTGAAGCGTGTCGGTCCGCTGGGAGGTCCGCGACGACGTCCACGAAGGCTCCCGCGATGACGCCGACGGCGGCACGACGCGCTTCAACGAGTGCGCCCTGTTCTCGGTGACTCTCGTCGCCTCCGGCGCCGAGGCCCTCAAGGGCGCCACCATCAGCACCCTTCGCCTCCTCGACCTCGCGCCCGCCCTCACTCAGCACATCGGCCTCCCCGCGAAGGACAGCCGACCAGCTCCAGCCCTTCACCGCTCCCCGAACTCACCGGACCGGCATTCACTCCGCCAGGAGGCCTGCCGCACGGGCCGGGTGGCGTGGAACGGCCGTGTCGTGCCCTGGCCGACGATCACGGCCCGTGACCACCCCCGTGCTTGCCAGTGGCGTTCCTGCGTGGGCCGGTCAAGCGACCTGGAGGGCCGCGCCCCACGCCTTTGCGCGATCCCGTTCGCCTGCGCGCAGCGGCCCTTCGGTGTCCTCGATGATGAACCCCTCGGGTTCCGCGACGAGTTCGTAGCCATGGCTGCGCAGCCGGCGTGCGATGCCGCCGGCGGCGGCGCCGGCCAGGCGCATGTCCGCCCTGGTGTCGAAGGCGGCGGCGGCATGGGTGCCGGTGTGGGCCTTCGGGAGCGTGTCGTGGAACCAGTTGCGGACTCCGGGGCCTTCGGCGCCCTCCTCGGGGGTGAAGGGGCGCTCCTCCTTCCCGGCCTCCTGCTGCTCGGCCTTCAACCCCATCTTCCGGCTCATCCCGGTGGTCATGCCCCGCATATGGGTCGGCCCGCCGACGACCAGCAGGTCGGTGGGGCCGATGCGCTCCGGCAGCGCGTCGGCCACTGGCACGCACTCGACCTCGGCGTCCGGGTGCGCTTCCTTCAGGCCCTCTCCGATCGCGTCAGCGATCTCGCGCGTGTTGCCGAACAGACTCTCGTACACGATCACAGTACGCATCAGGACTCATCTCCTCAGGCGCTTCCTGCGCCGGTTTCCGCTGCCGCTTCGATCGCCCGCAGCGCTCCGCGCAGCACGATGCCGACGCCCGGGGAAACCAGCGTCCAGTAGCGGCCGAACCGCGCGGTGGAAGCCGGGTCGGTGCAAGCGGTACGCGCTTCGTAAGTCAGGAGGGACCGGCGTGCCCCGTAGGGGTGGACGACGAAAGCGGCGGCCAGCTTGGCCCAGCCGGGCTCCTCGAAGTCCACGTAGTCACCCGGTTCGACTCGGCGCCACTCGATGGTGGGCTTCCACACCTTGCCGACCGCCCCGAAGACGATCTCGCGCCCCGCGCGCTCCCCGAGGGCAACCCAGGGTCTGACCTCCGGGCCCCCCTGATCACCGGTCGCGGTGGTGTCGGTTGCGGTGGAGTCGAACAGGTCGGACACCCGCATCGAAGGTGGCGTGGCCACGGGCCGACGGCGCACTCGGTCCGGCACTCCACGCGCCCACATGACCACGTCGAACAGCGGCGCGTGGATGGACAGCATGTCCAGATCGCGGGCCGCGCGGTACACGACGTCCGGCGCGGCCGCCATCACGGCGCACTCCAGGCGGGAGAACCGGAACACGGGCAGAGCCGCGTCGAGCAGGAGAGGCTCGGCTGTCGCGGTAGCGCTCGGCTGGGTATCCATGGAGACCTCCCGGATCCGACACCACCAGTCTGGCCCACAGGAGAGGCATCTCGCTGGGGCCGAACGGTCCTGGGTCGACCGGCCAGGGGGGGCCGAAGACCGTCTGCGAGGGCCCGCGTCCCATGAACCTTCTGCTGCTCCACCCGATGGAGGACGTCTCGGTCTGGCTCTGGACCTCGGCTGCGGTCGCGGCACGAGCAGCCCGACTCTCGCAGACGGCCTCGGTCAGCCCGCGTCCCAGCCGTGTTCGCGCTTGCCGACCGTCCACTCGTAGCCCACCCGCTGCCTCCGTGGACCCGACGGGCGCCGGGGCGAGGGGTACGCCGCCGCGAGGGGCGGGAACCCCGCCGTGGCCCAGGCGCGTCACCCCGGGTGAACGCCTCCGCTCCCTCCAGGAGCGGCAAGACGTCACAGGTCGGCCGCGGCAGGACGCGCCGTCGCGAGGCACGTCGTGGGGGGCACGTCGTGGAGGGGACCGGATGGACGCCGACGAGGGCCGCGAAGGCGACGACACACGCGACCCGGATGCCGTGCGCCGGCAGAACAGGTATTGGGCGATCGGCGCCACGATCACCCTCGTGCTGCTGGCCCTCTTCATGATCTGGATCGACGAGGACCCCGGCCCGGTCTGCGGTACCGGCCAGGACAAGTACCCCTGTTGACGGTTCCGCCGCCGCACCACGCCCGACCTGTGCGTTCGGCCGCGGACCCCGGGGCGCCGCCGGACTGCGAGCAACATCACGGCCCGGGGCGTACAACCCTTCGGTCCCCTCGCGAATCGTGTGTGCGCCGGGCCTGTGCGGCCCGGCGCACACACGACTCGACCAAGGGCAGAACACTTTGACAGACAAGACAGCAGGCGTGCGGCGCCGTGCCGTGATCGTCGCGATCACGACCTCGGCCGTCCTGGGCGGCGGCCTCTTCGCCGGCCAGGCGCAGGCCGCGACGGCGCCCGCCCCGTCCATCACCGCCCCGGGCGGCTTCGTCATGAACAACATGACGGGCGCGACGCTCTTCGGCAAGGCCGCGGACACCCGCCGGTCGACCGGCTCCACCACGAAGATCATGACGGCGAAGGTGGTGCTGGCCCAGCCGCACCTCAACCTCGACGCGAAGGTCACGATAGACAAGGCCTACAGCGACTACATCGTCTCCAGGAACGCCTCCTCGGCCCGGCTCATCGTCGGGGACAAGGTGACGGTCCGGCAGCTCCTCTACGGGCTCATGCTGCCGTCGGGGTGTGACGCCGCCTACGCGCTGGCCGACAAGTTCGGCACCGGCTCCACGCGGGCGGCCCGGGTGAAGTCGTTCATCGGGAAGATGAACGACGAGGCCCGGAAGCTGGGCCTGAGGAACACGCACTTCGACTCGTTCGACGGGATAAGCAACGGGTCGAACTACTCGACCCCGCGCGACCTGACGAAGATCGCGAGCAGTGCGATGAAGAACTCCACGTTCCGCACCATCGTCAAGACGAAGAGCACGACCCAGCGGGTGACCACCAGGACCGGCGGTTACCGGAACATGTCGTGGACCAACACGAACAAGCTGCTGAGCACGTACAGCGGCGCGATCGGCGTCAAGACGGGTTCGGGTCCGCAGGCCAGGTACTGCCTCGTCTTCGCGGCCACCCGTGGCAACAAGACGGTCATCGGCGCGGTGCTCGGCTCGCCGAACGAGGCGAACCGGGCGACCGACGTGAAGAAGCTGCTCGACTACGGCTTCACGAGGTAGCAGGCGGGAGCGGCGCATCACCCGCGCCGGTCCCGCCCGCCCCGGGCCGCCTCCCACCGAGTGGGAGGCGGCCCGGCGGCGGGAAACGCCCCTCGCGGCGCCGGGCGGTCCGGCGGCGGGAAACGCCCCTCGCGGCGCCGGGCGGTCCGGCGGCGGGAAACGCCCCTCGCGGCGCCGGTTCAGAGTGCTCCGGCGCCGTCGCCGAGCACCCGCACGGCCTCCACGATCAGCCGCCAGAACCCCTCGGCGTCGACGTGCACCGCGACCTCGGTGTCGGCGGGCCGGCCCGTGACACCGTGGAGGTCCACGATCGTCGCGCCGCGCGTGTAGGTGCCCGCCAGCTCCACCGTCACCGCCGCCCGCACCAGCTCCGTCAGGGACGGGTCGATCAGGTGCGCGACGGTGAGCGGGTCGTGCAGCGGGGGCGCGTCGAAACCGAACACCTCGCGGTAGGTGGACGCGAAGTAGGTCAGCAGGTCGACGCAGAGCGCGCTGAGCGGGGTGCCGAGCGCGGCGATCCGGGCGACGACCTCGGGGGTGGCCCGCACCTGATGGGTGGCGTTGAGGCCGAACATCGTGACCGGCCGTCCGCTGCGGAAGACGATGTCCGCCGCCTCCGGGTCGCACAGGATGTTGAACTCCGCCGCGGGAGTCGTGTTGCCGCGTCCGGTCGAGCCGCCCATGAGCACGATCCGCTCGATCCGCCCGGCGAGCTCGGGGTACGCGAGCAGGAAGGCCGCGACGTTGGTGAGCGGGCCGGTCGGCACGAGCGTCACCGGCGTGGGATGCGTGAGCAGGATGTCCCTCAGCAGGGTGAGCGCGCCGCGCGGGTCCAGCGGGACGTCCGGTTCCTCCTGTCCGAAGCGGGGACCGTCCAGGCCCGAGCCGCCGTGGATGTCCTCGGCGACCCGGCGGGGTCCGTGCAGGGGCCGGTCGCGGCCCGCCGCGACCGGCACCCCCCGGATGCCGGCCGCGGAACAGACCCGGCGGGCGTTGAGCGTGGTCTTCCCGACCGTCTGGTTCCCCGCGACGGTCGTGATCGCGAGCAGCTCGATCGCGGGGTGCGCGGCGGCCAGCAGGATGTTGAAGGCGTCGTCGTGACCGGGATCGCAGTCGAGGATCACGGGAACCGGCATGGCCCCACCGTGCCACATTCCGACCGTCGCGCGCAGGCCACCGTCCCTCCTTACGCTGGGAGGCGAGGGCGAAGAGGCCAGGGGCGGAGACGAGGAGGGGCGCCATGGCGTCCGGCATCGCCGTACACCGAGCGGAGCTGCGGGACGGGCTCGTGCTCCCGTACGCCGAGACGGGCAGCCCCGACGGCGCGAAGGTCGTCCTCGTCCACGGCTACGCCGACTCGTGGTGGACCTTCGAACCGCTGCTGCGTGGCCTCCCGCCGTCGCTGCACGTGTACGCCCCCACCCAGCGCGGCCACGGCGAGGCCGACAAGCCGCCCGACGGCTATCTCCCCGAGGACCTCGCCCTCGATCTCGTGGCCTTCATGGACGCCGTGGGGATCGGCCGCGCCGTGCTCGTCGGCGGCTCCAGCGGCGGGATCCAGGCGCGGATCGTGGCCGGGCGCTACCCCGACCGGGTGGTGGGGCTCGTGCTCCTCGGGGTGCCGGCCGAACTCGCCGGCAAGCCGGCCGTCACGGAGCTGTGGGAGACCGTCCGCGGCCTGCAGGACCCGGTGGACCGTGCCTTCGCCGAGAACTTCAGTGCGGGCATGACGGCGGAGCCCGTCGGACGCGGCTTCCTGGAGACCGTGGTCGACGAGAGCCTGAAGGCTCCGGCCCATGTGTGGCGGGAGACGCTGCGCGGCCTGCTGGAGACCGATCTGAGGGCCACCCTGGCCGGGATCCTCGTGCCCACGCTGGTGGTCTGGGGGGACCAGGACCCCTTGCTGACGCGGGAGGAGCAGCAGGTGATCCTCGACGCCGTCCCCGGCTCCCGGCTGATCGTCTACGAGGGGGTCGGCCACGTGCCGTACTGGGAGCGCCCGGAGCGGGTGGCGCCCGACATCGCCGACTTCGTACGGGGTCTGCAGGGGCCCGGGGGGACCTGACGCGCTGCCACCACGCGGCGGGGTGCGGGCGGGAACGCCGGCACGCGGCGCAATTCGGTTGACCCCGGGTACGGGGCACCGCTCCACTGGGGCCGGGCGCCACGGGGCGCGGCGCCCGGCGAGCTTGGGGAGGCAGAGCCAGTCATGCGGATCCGTTCCACGACCGACCAGGACCACGACGCCTTCGTCGACACGCTCCACGCCGCCTTCGGACGTTTCCCGGAGACCCCGGACGAGGCAGGGGGAGGTGTCTGGTGGGCCGCGCTCGAAATGGACCGCAACCTGCTCGCCACGACGGACGACGGGCGGTCCGTAGGCACAGCCGGCGCCTACTCCTTCGAACTCACCCTGCCCGGCGAGATCCTCGCCCCGGCCGCCGGGGTCACCGCCGTCGGCGTGCTGCCCTCGCACCGACGCCGGGGCGTGCTGTCCGCGATGATGCGGCATCAGCTCGTCGAGCTGCGCGAGCGAGGGGAGTTCCTCTCCGTGCTGCTGGCCTCCGAGGCCTTGATCTACCGCAGGTTCGGCTACGGCCCGGCGACGTACACCGGCCGGCTGACGGTCCCGCGTCACCAGGCCGCCCTCGCGCTGCCCAGGGTGCGCCGAGCGGCCGACGGGCCGTCCGGCGGCCCGGGCGCGGATGCGGACGACGCGAAGGCCGGCACGGTCGAACTGCTCCGGCGCGCCGAATGCGGCGAGATCCTGGAAGAGGTCTACGACCGCTACCGCCGCGCCCAGCCCGGCGCACTGTCCCGGCCGCACGCCTGGTGGGCCTCGGGCGCCGGGCAGCCCCCGATCTCCCCGGCACCGCGCTACGTCGCCGTCCACCGCGACGCGCACGGCGTCCCGGACGGGTACGCGAGCTACTCGCTCGGAGAGCCCGACACCCTGACGGTGGACGAGATCATCGCCCGCGACGACGCGGTCATCACCGCCCTGGCCCGGTTCGTCCTCGGCCACGACCTGGTCGGTCAGGTCGTGTTCAAGCACGTCCCGCCCGAGCACCCGCTGCGCTGGCAGCTCGCGGACTTCCGTGCCGGACAGGTGGGCCACCACACCGACTGGCTCTGGGTGCGCCTCCTGGACGTCCCACGGGCACTCACCGCGCGTGGCTGGTTCGCGGACGGGGAGCTCGTGCTCGACGTGGACGACCCGTTCCTCGGCGAGCGCGGCCGCTATCTGCTCACGGTCCGCGACGGCAAGGCCGACTGCGCGCCGACCGACCGCGAGCCCGACCTGTCCCTGGACGTGAGCGACCTCGGATCGGTCTACCTCGGCGGCACCACCCCCAGCACCCTCGTGCGTGCCGGACACGTCCGCGCCCATCGCCCGGGCGCGGCCGCCCTCGCGGACCTCCTCTTCCGCGCCGACCGCATCCCGCACTGCCTGCACTGGTTCTGATCCCGTCAGCCCCGTCAGCCCCGTCGGCCCCAGTCGTCCTAGTCCCCGACATGGCCCGCCGCGGGTGCCCCCGCTCGAAGCCCTCCTCCCGGGACCGGAGGCCTGACGCGGGCCCCGTCGGGCCGATGACCTCGCGCCCGACGGCTGACGCCGACGACGGCGGGAAGGGGTCCGGGGCCGGAGCGGGGGCGGGGGTGTCCGGACGTGGCGGCGACCTTCCCGAGCGAAGCGAAGGGAAGCTCGCAGTCCGGACACCCCCGCCCCCGCGGAGGTCCCGGACCCCGCGGACCCACGGGTTCCGGTCGACGTCCGCGGAGCGGGCGACCTCGGAGCATGAGTGCCCCGCCGCCCCGGTGGCATCCGTGGCGCCGAGGGGCGCGTAGCGGGATGCTGAAAGGAGAAGGGCCGCGCGGCGTTTCCGCGTGGCCGCGGGCACGAGGAGGCAGACCATGACACGGCACCTGGAGTGGAAGGTCGGCGTGGACCTGGTCGAGGAGGGCGGCAGGACGAAGGCCGAGGCGCACCTGGACACGGGCACGTCGAGGCTCATCGGTCACGGCTCCGCCCGCTGCAACCCGACGGACGTGGACGTACCCGCGATCGGGGACGACCTCGCCGTCGGCCGGGCCATGAAGGATCTGGCCGGACAGCTGATGAGGGAGGCCAACCGGGAGATGGAGGCCGTCGGCGCCGGCACCGTGCCGCGGCGCACCGGCCCCGGATACGGCTGGCCGGAGGCGGTCGAGTGACGACCGCCGACCGGTACCCGGCCCGCCGGCGCACGCGCGCCGGCGGGCCGGGGCCGTAGGCCCCGGGGAGCCGGGTCCGCGCCTTCTCAGAGTGCCGCCTGGTCCCCGTGTGCCGTCTGGTTCCCGTGCCCCGGCGTCCCCTCCCGCGCGCCCCTCGCCTCGTTCGCCCCCGCCCCGGCCACCTTCGGCCCCGCCCCGGGCGCCTTCGCCCCCGCCGCGGCCGCCGTCTCGTCCTCGTAGGAGAGCCGGTCGACCACCTCCACCACCCCGTCCACGTCCTCGCAGAGCCGGAGGAAGATCGGTGCGATGCTCCGGCGCGGCAGGGTGCCGCTGAGCGTCACCCTGCCCTCGGCCACGTCGATGTGCAGGGACGCGGGGGAGAGACCGAGGATGCGCGTGACGACGTCCTCGAGGATCTCCTCCTGGATCGCGCGGTCGCGCCGCAGGAAGAGCTGGAGCAGATCGCTGCGGCTCAGCACGCCGATCAGCGTTCCGTCCGCGTCCACCACCGGCAGCCGCTTCACCCGGTGCCGCTCCATGAGCCGCGCCGCCTCCACCGCCGTCCAGGACGGGCGGGCGACGACCACCGGGCTGGACATCATGGCCTCGGCGGTGCTGGGGCCGTCCTTGGCGGTGTGACGTCTGAGCAGGTCCGCCTCCGAGACCACTCCCACCGGCCGGTTCGCCTCGTCGACCACGGGCACGGCGGTGATGCCGTACTCGTCGAGCAGCCGGGCGATCTCCTTGAAGGGAGTGCCCGGCTGCACCGCGACCGCGGTCGGTGTCATCAGATCGGCGACACTGCGGTGCCTCATCGTTCGTCCCGTCCCTTCTCGGCTCCTTTGTCCATGATCCCTCATGGATGTCGGGCGAAGGACGGGAGTCCGTGACCGGGTTCCCGTGACCGCGCGGCGCGTCGTCGTGGCCGGTCCCGCGCGCCCCGTCGGCCGGGCGTCCGGGGCGTCGTCCGACGGGTCGGGGGCCATGGCCCCGGGGGGACCTCAGGCACGGAACACGCCCGCCAGGTAGGCGTCGAGTGCCGCCGTACCGGGCGGCCGCAGCCGTGCGCCGAGATAGCCGTCCGGCCGTACGAGGAAGGCCGTCGGCTCCTGCACGGCGTACCGCAGGGCGAACTCCCCGCGGGCGTCGCGGTACACGGGCGCCGGGGGAGGCGCGGCGGCGGCGGACGGCACGCTCTCCCCGTCGCCCGGGAGCAGGAGACAGGTCGTCACCGCGCCTCCGGTGGACTCGGCGGCCTGCCGCGCGAGTTCGGCGAGGCCGTCGGCCGCGGCACCGTCCACGGATCCGTCCCCGTACAGCAGCAGCACGTGTCCGCGGTCCCGCAACAGGTCGTACAGGCGCAGCGGATAGGAGGTCAGGGCGTCGGCGAGGCCCCCGCAGTCGGGCGCCCGGTCGCCAGGCTGCGGCCCGGCGCCGCCGAGGGAGGGATCGGGCGGACCCACGGCGGGACTGCCGCGGTAGCCGACGAGCAGTTGGGCCTCGCGCAGCATCAGGGTGACCGGCTCCTCGGGGTCGGTCTGCACGCCGCCGGCCGTCGCGTGCCGCACGGTCCGGCCGACGACCTCCTCGCCCACGGGGCGGCGCTCCGCGTCGTAACTGGCGAGCAGCTCCGGGCTCGCCGCGCCCGCGACGGCGAGGGACAGCTTCCAGGCCAGGTTGTAGGCGTCCTGGATACCGGTGTTCATGCCCTGGGCGCCGGTCGGCGGATGGATGTGCGCCGCGTCCCCGGCGACGAACACCCGCCCCTCCCCGTACCGGTCGACAAGTCGATGGCTGATCCGGAACACCGAGGACCAGCGCAGCGCGGAGGCCGTGACGGGCTGTGGGGAGAGCCGGTCCAGCACCGCCTGGATGTCCGCGAGTTGCGGCCCCCGGCCGGTCTCCAGGCCGTGCGCCACGCCATCGGCGGCGCTCTCGACCCGTTGCGCGGCGGACAGTTCGGGCGGCACCCGCATCGACACGCGGTACCGGCCGCGGCCCGGCAGCGGGATGCACACGAGGATGTCGTCCGGTGCGCCGTCCGGGCCGTGGCGCGTGGACCGTACGCCGTACCCGGCCGGCAGGTCCCAGTCCACCTCCACGTCGCCCAGCATGTACTCCTCGGGGAACGCCCCGCCCTCGAAGGAGAGCCCGAGTCCCTTGCGCACGGCGCTGTGCGCGCCGTCGCAGCCCACCAGATAGCGGCAGCGGACCTCCTCCTCGGCCGGCTGCCCGCCGTCGCCGGTGCGGACGAGCCGGGCGGTCACCCCGTCCTCGTCCTGCTCGAACCCGACCAGCTCCGTGCGGCGTTCGATCCGGGACCCGAGGCGGGCGAGCAACTCCTCCAGGATCCGCTCCGTCTCGTACTGCGGCAGCGCGGCGAAGCGGTACGGCACGTCGTCAGGCAGTGCCAGCTCGATCCGTGCCTCTTCCCTGCCGTCGCGGTAGAGCAGCTGCCCGCGCATCGGCACGGCGGCCTCCAGCGCCGCCCGCACACAGCCCATCCGGTCCCAGACCTCCAGGGTGCGCGGCTGGATGCCGACCGCCTTGGCGTACGGCAGTCGCTCCGGCAGCCGGTCGACGATCCGCACCGCGGTGCCGTGCCGGCGCAGCTCGGCCGCGGCGGTGAGCCCGACGGGCCCCGCGCCGACGACCAGGACGTCAAGGACGGAGGAGGGGCTGCCACGAAGGGTGTCACGGCTGCTGCACATCGTCGGCGCCTTCCGGAAGGGAACGTCTTCACCATGGTCGGCCGACCGCCCCGACCCCGCACCCGCACCCGCGACCGCGCGGACCCGCACCCGCGACCGCGCGGACCCGCACCCGCGACCGCGCGGACCCGCACCCGCGACCGCGCGGACCCGCACCCGCGACCACGCCCACCCGCGCCTCCGGCGGTGGACCCGTGCCCCCGGCGCCACGCCCGCGCCCCCGGCGCCACGCCCGTGCTCCCGGCGGTGGACCCGCGCCCCCGGCGCCACGCCCGTGCTCCCGGCGGTACGCCCTCGCTCCCGCCGGTGCGCCCGCGGCCCTGGGCGGGCCGCCCGCGATCCGCCGGGACCGGGGGTCACCTCAGGTCGAGCACCTCGCGCAGCGCGGCGACGGCGTGGTCCCGGTGCTCGTCGAGCCGGCGGACCGCCGCGGCCTCGTCGGCCTCGCCGAGGGCCGCGATGACCGCCCGGTGCTCGTGGACCGCGAGTTCCCGGTGCGTGGTGTCCGTGTAATAGAGCGAGCGGTACGCGTCGGTGGCGTCCCACAGGGTGGCGATCAGGCGCACCAGGCGCGGCATCCCGCAGGCCTCGATCAGGGTGAAGTGGAAGCGCCGGTTGGCCTCCGCCGTCGCGGTCACGTCTCCTGAGAGAGAGGCCCGCTCCACCTCCTCCTGGATCTGCTCCAGCGACCCGATCAGGTCGTCCGGCATGCGCCCGAGGGCCGCGCGGACCGCCTCCGTCTCCAGGAGTCGGCGGATCCGGTAGATCTCCTCGAGGTCGTCGAGGGACAACTCGGCGACGAAATAGCCCCGGTGGACGTGGTGCACCACCAGGCCCTCGGCCTCCAGCGTCTTCAGCGCCTCGCGCAGCGGGACCCGGCTCACGTCGAGCCGCGCCGCGAGGGTGTCCTGCCGGATCGGGCCGCCGGGCCGCAACTCGCCGGTCGTGATGGCGCGTCGCAGCTCCTCCAGGACGAACTGCTGGGCGGTCGGCGGCCGCCTCCTCTCCACGGCGCTGCTCATCGCTGTGCCCTTTCCCTCGAATGCGTGGCGTTCATCTTCCTACGGGTCGCCGACAGGCCGTCCGGGCCTGTGGACGACCGCGGGCCGGGCTGCTCAGGTGCCGGTGCCCCCGCCCCGCCGGTGCTCGCCACGGCCTGCGTGACGCCCGAGTTCGGCCAGGACCTCGGCGGTGTGCTCGCCGAGGCGCGGAGGAGCGGAGCGGTAGACGGCGGGGGTGGCGTCGAAGGCGATCGGATGGGCGACCTGACCGGGCCCCGCCGCCTCGTGGGGGACTCGCGGCCGCAGGCCGAGCCGGTCGGCGAGCGCGAAGGCGCCGGCGAGGTCGTTGATCGGGCCGCAGGGCACCCCTGCGGCCGTCAGCTCCTCGAACCAGGCGTCGGCGGTGCGCCGCGCGAGCGGCCCGGACAGCGCCGCCGCCAGCTCCTCGCGGTGCGCGACCCGGGCCGCGTTGGTGGCGAAGCGCGGGTCGTCGGCGAGCCCCGGGCTGCCGATCCGGGCGCACAGGGTCCGGAACTGGCGGTCGTTGCCGACGGCCAGGACGAGTGGGCGGTCGCTCGCCTCGAAGACCTCGTACGGGGTGATGCTGGGGTGCCGGTTGCCCAGGGCGCGCGGAACGACGCCCGCGGCGAGATGGGCCGCGGCCTGGTTGGTGAGCGCCGAGAGCAGGGAGCCCAGCAGGGACACCTCCAGCCGCTGGCCCTCGCCGGTGCGCTCGCGGTGGCGGAGGGCGGCGAGCACGCCCATGCCGGCGTGCAGACCGGTGATCACGTCGACGAGCGCGACGCCCGCCTTGGTGCCGGGGCCGCCGGGTTCGCCGGTGACGCTCATCAGCCCGCCCATGGCCTGCACCAGCAGGTCGTAGCCGGGCAGTGCGGCGCCCTCGGCGGAGCCGAAGCCGGTGACGGAGCAGTAGACCAGGCCGGGATTGGCCGTCCGGACCTGTTCGTAGCCGAGGCCGAGCTTGTCCATGGTGCCGGGGCGGAAGTTCTCGACGAGCACGTCGGCGCGGTCCACGAGCGCCCGGGCCGTCGCCAGGTCGGCCGGATCGGTCAGGTCGAGCGCCACGGAACGCTTGTTGCGGTTCACCCCGAGGAAGTAGGTGGCCTGGCCGTCGGCGAACGGCGGGCCCCAGGCGCGGGTGTCGTCCCCCGAGCCGGGGCGTTCGATCTTCACGACCTCGGCGCCGAGGTCCGCCAGGAGCATCGTCATGTACGGGCCGGCCAGCACCCGGCCGAAGTCGGCGACCACGATCCCGGACAGGGCGCCGGCCGTGGCCGCCCCGGGCCGGACCTCGGACTGTTCCGTGTGCATGCGGCTCTCCTTGCGTCGGCGCTGCGTCGGCGACCGGATCCCAGCGGACCGTACGCACCCGAGATCGGATATTCAATACTGGATCCAATATCCAATCTGGGGCTACGCTTCGGCTCGCCGAGTTGCCACAGTCGCCAGGAGGCCGTCCGTGAAGTCGTCGCCGCAGCCGTCGCGTTCGCCGCAGTCCGCGCCCGTCCACCCGCTCGACCTGCTCGCGGTCGACGGACTGCTCACCGACGAGGAGCGGGAGATCCGCCGCACCGTACGGGCGCTCGCCGACCGCGAACTGCGCCCGCACGTCGCCGAATGGTTCGAGACCGGGGAGATCCCGGCCCGTGAACTCGCCCGCACCCTCGGCGGCCTCGGCGTCCTCGGCATGCACCTGGAGGGCTACGGCTGCGCGGGCACCGGCTCCGTCGCGTACGGCCTCGCGTGCATGGAGCTGGAGGCCGTCGACTCCGGCCTGCGCTCGCTCGTCTCCGTCCAGGGCTCGCTCGCCATGTACGCGATCCGGAAGTTCGGCTCCGAGGAGCAGAAGCAGCGCTGGCTGCCGGGGATGGCGGCCGGCGAGTACATCGGCTGCTTCGGCCTCACCGAGCCCGACGCCGGCTCCGACCCGGGCGCCATGCGGACCAACGCCAAGCGGGACGGCGCCGACTGGGTGCTCAACGGCACCAAGATGTGGATCACCAACGGATCCGTCGCCGACGTCGCCGTCGTCTGGGCCCGCACCGAGGACGGCGTCCGTGGTTTCGTCGTGCCCACCGACACCCCCGGCTTCAGCGCCCCCGAGATCAAGCGGAAGCTGTCCCTGCGCGCCAGCGTCACCAGCGAACTCGTCCTGGAGGACGTGCGCCTGCCCGCCGACGCGATGCTCCCCGGGGCCCGCGGCCTGTCCGGCCCGCTCGGCTGCCTCAACGAGGCCCGCTTCGGCATCGTCTTCGGCGCCCTCGGCGCCGCCCGCGACTGCCTGGAGGCGGCCATCTCCTACGCCGGCGACCGCACGGTCTTCGCCCGGCCCCTCTCGTCCTACCAGCTGACCCAGCAGAAGCTCGCCGACATGTCCGTGGAGCTCGGCAAGGGCATGCTGCTCGCCCTTCACCTCGGGCGCCTCAAGGACGCGGGCACGCTGACCCCCGAGCAGATCAGCGTCGGCAAGCTGAACAACGTGCGCGAGGCCATCGCCATCGCCCGCGAGTGCCGCACGATCCTCGGCGCCAACGGCATCACCCTGGAGTACCCGGTGCTGCGCCACGCCAACAACCTGGAGTCGGTCCTCACCTACGAGGGCACCAGCGAGGTGCACTCCCTGGTCATCGGCAAGGCCCTCACCGGCGAGCAGGCCTTCCGCTGACCGCCGACCGATCGTCGGCGACTCGATGGCGTGCCGCCCCCGCCGTGCGGCGGCGGCACGCCGAGTGGAGCGGGAGCGGGGCAGGGAGGACGCTGGAGGGGAGCGCGTCCGGGCACCGAGGGCGCATCGAACGGCGTGCCTGCCCGGCCGGGAAAGGCCCCATCATGCGCATGATGCTGAGAATCCAGATGGAGACCGCCGCTTCGAACGAGGCCATCCAGCAGGGGACCCTGGAGAAGACGGTCGAGAACGCCCTGGCGGAGCTCCGGCCCGAAGCCGCCTACTTCACGGTCGGCGACGGCTGTCGGACGGCGTACGTGTTCTTCGACATGGACGACGCCTCGCTGATGCCGAAGATCTCGGAGCCGTTCTTCATGCAGCTCCACGCGAAGATCGACTACACACCGGTCATGGACCGCGAGGACCTGCGCAAGGGCCTCGCGGCGCTCGGGCGCTGACCGGCTCCCGCCGATGCGGTGAGGGCCCCGGCGGAAGGCCCTCACCGCCGGGCCGCGGTCCGCGGGACCCCGTGCGGTGCTCCCACGGCCGGCTCGGCCGCGGCACCCGCGTGAGCGCCGGCACCTTCCGCCGTCGTCAGCCGGCCGTCACCCGGTTCACGAAGGCGTCCAGGTTGCCCATCATCCGGTCGACCTGCTCGTCCACGGTCAGGGACTCCTCGTGGCGGCGGCCGCGCAGCTTCGGCTGCAGCTTGCCCCGTGCGTAGAGCGGGCAGGCGAGGTCGGCGCAGATGTACGTCCCCACCGTGTTGCCCTCGCGTCCGCGCGCGCCCGCCAGGGGCGCGACCAGCAGGGTCACGCCCGAGGAGGCGTGCGCGGTCAGACAGAGCTGGCACATGCTGGACTTCATCGCGCTCGTGCGGCCGACGGCGGGCACGCGCAGCGTGATGCCGACCGGGCCCCCGGGGCGCGGCACGACGAGATGGGCGCGCAGCGGCGCGCCCGGATCGACCCAGCCGAGGAAGTCCAGGTCCTCCCAGGGCAGTTCGGCGAAGTCGAGCGGGAGCTTCATCCGGGCCGCCTCACCCTTCGTGCAGTTCACGAAGGACGAGCGGATCTCTTTGTCGGTCAGTGGTTCCACCCGATCGACCGTACACAAGGGCCGTTGCCCCGGGCATCCGATTATCGGTGCGGGCGGGGCGGGGCTGTCGGTACCCGGGCGGGGGCCCGGGCCCGGCGGGCGCCCGGCGGCGCGGCGGCGCTCAGGCCACCCAGTCCGGCAGACCGGGGTCCGCGATCCGGGCCGGCGCGCCCTCCAGGGCCGCCGCGAGCCGTTCGGCCGCCGGCCCGTACACCTCGCCGGGCAGCGCGAAGGGGATCCGCAGCCGGTGCTCATGGGTGCCCGGGTCCACCCCGAACCGGGCCCCGCCCTCGACCCGCACGCCGTGCCGCAGGGCGCGCGCCGCGAGCTGCGAGGCGATGGGCCGGCCGAGGTCGATCCAGAGGCACAGCCCGCCCGGCGGCAGCGTCCAGTGCCACTCCGGCACGTGCCGGGCGAGCGCCGCCACCAGGGCCTCCCGGCGCCGCCGCAGCTCCGCCGCCCGGCCCGGCAGCAGCGGGTCGATCCGGTCCATCAGGGCGACGGCCAGCAGCTGGTCGAGGACCGAGCCCGCGAGGTCGTGGGTGATCCGCACCCGCGCCAGCTCCGTCACCACCCGCGACGAGGCCCGTGCCCAGCCGACCCGCAGCCCGCCCCAGCAGCTCTTGCTGAGCGAGCCGACGCTGATGATCTGCTCACCGGCGCCGGGACCGGCCGAGGCCGCGAAGGGCCGGGGCGCCGGCACGTCCAGGGCGATGTCGGAGAGCGTCTCGTCCACCAGCAGCCAGGTCCCGGTGGCCCGCGCCGCCCGGGCGATCTCCCGGCGCTGCTCGTCCGGCATGAGCCGGCCGGTCGGATTGTGGAAGTCGGGGATCAGGTACGCGAGCCGCGGCGCGGTCTGGCGCAGCGCCGCGTCGATCAGCCCGCTGTCCCAGCCGGCCTCGGTCACCGGGACGGGCGTGATGCGCATCCGGTGTCCGCGCATGGCGTCCAGGGCGTTGGTGTACGAGGGGTTCTCGGCCAGCACCCGGTCGCCGGGCCCGCCGAGCAGGGCGAGGGCGAGGGCGAGTGCCTGCTGGGCGCCCGTGGTGACGAGGATCTGCTCGGGCCGGGTGGGCAGGCCGCGCGCGGTGTACCGGTCGGCGACGGCCGCACGCAGCTCGGGCAGCCCGTACGGGTGGTAGCCCTGCGACGCCGCGTACCGGGGCAGCTCGGCGGACGCGGTCGCGAGCGCCTCGGCGAGCACCCCCGCGGGCGCCTCGGGTGCGGCGAGCGCCAGGTCGATCACGGACTCGCCGTCCCCGTGGATCGCGGCGGGACCGATCGGTGTCTGCCCTTCGGGCAGCGTGGTCCAGGTCCCGGCGCCCTGCCGGCTGTGCGCGTATCCGCTCTCCCGCAGCAGGTCGTACGCGGCGGTGACCGTCGTCCGGCTCACTCCGAGCGCCCCGGCCAGCTCGCGTTCGGCGGGCAGCCGCATCCGCAGCGCGACCCGCCCGTCGAGCAGCGTCTCCCGTACCGCCCGGGCCAGCTCGCGATAGCCGAAGCGACCCTGCTCCGGCGGGGTGAGCAGGGCCGCCAGCTGGCGGCCGCTCACCGTGCGGTCCGACACGGCGACCACGGTACGGACCCCTCGACCCTCTGCCATGCCAATCACTCCTCATTGGCTCTGCTGTCCGGGCCAATAAGCCTACAGACTCCCCGTCAGTGGCCTGGAAGGCCCAGGGGAGAGGAGCGGGGAGCATGCCAGGTGACGTCACCGATCGCGAGGAACGAGCGTGGCAGCGGCGCGCGGAGGAGCGGATCGCGCCGCCGTGGGACCTCGGGCGCCGGCTGCGGGTCCTGCGGGCGGGGATCCGGGCGTTGCGCTGTCGGATCCGGGCGCCGCGCGACCCGATGCCCGCTCCGGGGCATCGGCTCCAGGACGCCGGGCGCCGGACCCCGACTCCCGTGGTCCGGACCCGGGACGCCGGGCATCGGATCCCGAGCCCGACCCCGCGCCCGCCCCGCCATGCCGCCGCCTCCGTACCCGGACGGGGGAGTACGGCGGCGGCGGTGGATCTCGGGGGCGGGTGCCTGCCGGGCGTGCCCTGGCGGGGAGCTCAGGCCGCCGGCTGAGCTCCGGACGCGCCCGGAGCGGGCGGTGATCCGACGAGGCCGGGGTGCGACGACGTCGAGCCGGCGGACTGGTTCGCCGGCTGGTCGGCCGACTCGCTCGCGGACTCCGTCACCGTGGTCTGGTCCGTGGCCGGCGACTCCGGGCCCGAGGACACGGTGGACGGCGCCGACGAGGACGGGGTCACGGGGGAACTCGACGTCGAGGGCGGCGGCGTGGTCGTGGAGGTGACCGGCAGGGGGCACGGCGAGGGCGTCACGCCGTTGCTGGGCGTCGGGGTCTGCGTACCCGTGACCGTGACGCACGGCACCGGTGACGACGGCGACGTGGACGGGGACGACGAGGACGAGGAAGGCGACGTCGAAGGGGACTTCGAGGGCTGCGGCGGAGGCGTCGTGTGCTTGTCGTGGCGGCCCGTGTCGCCCGACGGGCGGGCGATCCAGGTGTCGCTGTGCACGTCGTAGATCACGAAGACGTTGATCACCGTGACGGACGGCTTCACGACCACGACGTTGCTGCTCCGGTAGCCCGGCCACGCGGCGCCGACCTGCTTCGGTGCCTTCTGGGCGACCGGCGGGGTCAGCGGGTTGCCGCAGGCGCAGCGCACCCGTGGCACCCCGTGGTCGTCGACCAGGACCGCCGTGCCGGCCTGGAGGACCGACTGGAACGGGGCGGGGGAGCCGCCCCGGAAGCCGTGGTTGGTCACCCGCGTGTCCACCCGGAGCTGGACCGGCGTCAGGGAGCGCAGGTAGCCCGGCACTTCGGCGGACCTGATGCCGATCACCGAGGCGAAGGCCGCGTTCTTGGCGGGCTCTTCGGCGAGGAAGCGGACCTGGGCCTCGACGTCGCAGCTCGCGACGCGGTGCGTGCCGCCGTACAGGCCGGGTGCCGAACCCGACACGCTGCGCGTGGCGTTCGCGTCCGTGCCGGTCGCACTGGGCAGTGCCGGGGGCGAGACGCCCGCGCCGCTCGTCCGCGCAGTCGAGCGGGTGAAGGGGGCGGGGCCGCTCGCGGAGGCGTTCTGCAGGAACACCTCACCGCCTCCGGAGCCGGCCTGGTTCGAACCGTCGCCGCTGTCCCGCTGGGTGAGCACGACGACGAGTGCGACGGCCGCCACCAGGACCGCGGTCAGGGAGGCCACCTTGGGGACGGAACGCCACCACGGGCCCTGACCGCCACCGCCGCCGGTCGCGCCGCCACCCGAACGGCCGCCGGAGCCTCCGCTCCCGCCACCGCCACTGCCGCCACCACGGCCGCCCCCGCCCGAACTGTCGTGCGGAGGGCCGGAGGGCGGTGGGGGCGCGGCCTGGCCCGGGCGCGTGTTGGGACCCGAGAGGGGACCCGAGGGCGGGCCGGTGGGAGGTACCGAGGGCCGATCGGACGGCGGGTGGGAAGTCACGTTTTTCCCTTTCTTCCGTTCCGCGCCCATTGTGTGCGCGGAACGGGTGCCGTCCGCAAGCGGACAGCACCCGCCGGTACTAGCGTGGGCAGGGTGAGCACTCGGCTCCCCACCCCACCCGGCCGGACCGCGCCCACCGACGCCACCGGGCACCTCGCCCGCGGCGTCGCGGCCGGTCTCGTCGCCGTCGTCGCCGGCTACCTCGCGATGGGCGTCACCGCCGCCCTCGGCCTGTGGGCCGCGGGCGCGGCCGACCTGCCGGGCGGATCCGGCGCCTTCGTCGCCGTCCTCGCCGCGGTCGTCGTCATGGCCACCGGCGGGCAGGTCGGACTCTCCGGCGACGCCGGAGCCCTCGCGGGCACCCAGGCCGACGTGACCGCCATGCCCCTCAGCGTCACCCTGGTGGGCGCGCTCGTCACCGGAAGCCTCTTCCTGCGCCCACTGCGCCACCATGCCGTCGCCCGGGTCCGCGACCTCCTCGCGCTCGCCGTACCCACGGTCGTGCTCTGGATGGCCGCGCTCGGCGGACTCAGCGCGCTCGCCCGCCACGACTTCCCCATCAGCCTCGGCGGCGGCACCACCGAGGAGACCGGCGACCTGGGCGACCTCTTCAAGGACCTCCTCGACGCCACGAACCCCAGCGTCGGCTTCACCACCGACGTCGGCCCCACGCTCTTCTACGGGCTGCTGTGGATCCTCGGCGTCCTCGTCGTGGCCCTGCTCGTCTCCCGCCGCGCCCCGCTGCCCGCCCGCCTGGTCCGCCACCACCAGGCGGTCCGCCCCGCCGCCTCCGCGCTGCTGCTCCTGGTCCTCGCGTACGTGGCCGTCGGCCTCGTCATCGGACTGGTCGTCGCCGCCGTCAAGGGGCACGCGGCCGAGACCTTCGCCGTCCTGCTGCTCGGGCTGCCCAACGTGAGCTGGCTCGCCCTCGTCGTCGGCATCGGCGGCTCCTACGACGGCCGGGTCGACGGCCCGTTCGGGCTGCCCATGCCGGAGATCCTCGACGCGGTGCTGCGCGGCGGCGACGGCAAGGAACTGAAGACCGTCGACCTGTCCTCGCTCGCCGCCTACGACGGGCGCGCCTGGTGGCTGCTGCCCATCGCCGCCGTGCTCGTCCTCGGCGCCGCCTTCGTCATGGCCGTCCGCTCACCCGCCCGGATCCGGCCCTGGCGGCACGCCCTCCACCTCGGGACCGGCTTCGCCGTCACCATGCTGGTGATCACCCCGCTCACCCTCGTCGAGGCCCGCTTCGGCCTGTCCGTCCTCGGCATCGGCGACCTGGAGGCGCTCGGCGCCGAGGTCGTGCTCCGGCCCCACATCTGGCAGACCGTCGGACTCGCCCTCCTCTGGGGCCTGGTGGCCGGCTTCCTCGGCGGGCTCCTCGCCACCCGCGTCCGTCGCCGCGGCGAGATCGAGACCCCGCCCGCCGACGTCAAAGCTCCCTGAACACCGGCCGCGCCCACGCCGGCGGTTCCGGCGGCGGGCCCTCCGGCCACCGGCCGGTCTCCTCGCGCGGATGCCTCCCGACCCGGGCGCCCCGCTCCAGGACCGCCCGCAGTTCCGCCACGAACTCCAGGCAGGTCCCGTACCGCTCCTCCGGAGCCTTCGCCAGGGCCCGCGCGAACACCGCGTCCGCCGCCTCCGGCAGGCCGGCCCGCTCCTCCGACAGCGGGGGCGGCGGATCGTACTGGTGCGCCCACAGCAGGGCCATGTCGTCGTCCCGGCGGAACGGCGGCACCCCGGCCAGCGTCTCGAAGACCACGCACGCCAGGCTGTAGACGTCGCAGCGGCCGTCCACCGGCTTCCCGGAGATCTGCTCGGGCGCCACGTAGTCGAGGGTCCCCACGAACTGGCCCACCGTCGTGAAACCGGTCAGCGACAGGGACTTCTTCGTCAGGCCGAAGTCGGTCAGATAGACGTGCTCGGGATGGTCCCGGTCGGTGCCCTCGGCCACCAGGATGTTGCCGGGCTTCACGTCCCGGTGCACCAGGTCGTGCGCGTGCGCCGCGTCCAGGGCCGACGCCACCTGCACCGCGATCCGCCCCGCCGTGACCGGGTCGAGGGCCCCCTCCCGGTCCAGCAGCGCCCGCAGGTCCTGGCCCGGCACGAAGCGCATCGCGATGTACAGCACGCCCTCCGTCTCGCCCGCCTCGAAGACCGGCACGATGTGCGGGTGGTCGATGGCCGCCGCGACCCGCGACTCGTGCGCGAAGCGCTTGCGGAAGGTGTCGTTGCGGGCCAGCTCGGGGGCGAGCAGCTTCAGCGCCACGATCCGGTCGAGCCGCAGGTCACGCGCCCGGTAGACCACCGCCATGCCGCCCCGCCCGATCTCGTCCTCGACGAGGTATCCGGCGATCCGCGTGCCCAGGAGCCCCGAGTCCCGGCCCGCGGGAAGTCCGGAGTGCGCGCCGGAGGTGCCCGGGCCCTCGGTCATGCGCCCTCACCCGACTCGTCGCCGCGCCCGCCCCGTCCCGGGGGCCCCACCGGCCCGTCCACGACCTGCGTGGCCCCGGGCCCCTCCTCGCGGAGCAGCTGGGGCACCACCTGCGTCGGCTCGTGCACCGGTTCCCCGGCGGCGGGCACGGCCGAGGCCGCCGACGGGCGGGCCGAGGCGGCGTAGGTGCTCAGGCCGGTCCCGTCGCAGTAGACCCACCGCTCGTGCTCCGCGTCGTACAGCCACACCGACTCGCCGTCGACGACCATCCCGACCCGCAGTCCCCGCGTGCGCCGCCGGAACGTCTCGCCGTCCGCCCGTCCCGCCGAGAGCTCCTCGGCGGCTCGCCGGTAGCGGCCCAGGGCGTCCTCCGCGCGGGCGATCAGCGGGCGCGGGTCGGCGGTACGCGCCAGCGCGCGCCCCGCACCGGGCGGGTCGGCCGGTACGGTCACCAGCAGGCGTGCGTCGACCCACGCGGACCAGCCGTTCGAGCAGAGCACCTGCCCCCAGTCGCCGACCCGCTCGAGCAGCTGAACCGGCAGGAACGCGTCCAGCGGCTCGGTCGGCAGCGCGGGGTCGGGTGCCTCCCACGCGGGCAGGCCCTCGCGCGGCACGACGTGCGTGGGCCGGAAGTCCGGAGCGAAGTCCGGCACGTAATCGCTGGACACCAAGGGTTCCTACCTCCGCATCACGACCGGCTCGTGCCGGCGCAGCAGCCGGGCCACCACGAGCCCGAGGACGACACTCAGCAGCACCAGCATCCCCATGTCGAGGAGCCACGCGCTCACCGTGTGGTCCATCAGCGGGTCGGCGGTCTTCTCGCCCGGCACCGTCGCCCCGATGTCGATGGTCGCGCCCATCGCCGCGAACGCCCACCGCGAGGGCACCAGCCAGGCCAGCTGTTCCAGGACCGGAGTGCCGCGCACGTTGAGCAGGGCACCGCAGAACACCACCTGGACGATGGCGAGGAGGACGAGCAGCGGCATCGTCACCTCCTCCTTGCGCACCAGGGCGGAGACGAACAGGCCGAGCATCATGGCCGTGAACGCGAGCAGGGCGACGGCCAGGGTGATCTCCAGCAGCGGCGGCATCAGCACGCCCTTGCCGTCGGGCGCCCCGAGCGGGACGCCGATCAGCGCGACCAGCGTGAGGACCACCGCCTGCACGACCGTGATCAGGCCCAGGACGACCACCTTGGACATCAGATACGCCGAACGGGACAGGCCGACGGCTCTCTCCCGGCGGTAGATGGTCCGTTCCTTCACCAGCTCGCGCACCGCGTTCGCGGCTCCCGTCAGCACCCCGCCGACGCAGAGGATGAGCAGGACGTTCAGGGTCGACTCGGGATTGAGCTTCCCTTCCGACAGGGCGCGGGCCATCGCGCCCATGACGAACGGCAGCGCCACCATGATCGCCAGGAAGGTCCGGTCGGCGGACAGGGCCGCCGCGTACCGCCGGACGAGCGTCCGCAGCTGGGCCCACCAGCTCTGCGCCTTGGGCGGCGGTGCCGGCTCCGGCGGCGTCCCCGTCCGCGGCAGGCTCGGGCGCTCCGTCGCCTCCTCGATGTACTGCCGGTGGAAGCGCGAGTCGCGGTACTGGCCCGCCCAGTCGCGGTCGCGGTCGTTCTCGAAGGCCTCGAACGCCTCCGGCCACTGCGGGAAGCCGAAGAAGTCCAGCGTCTCGCCCGGCGGACCGTAATAGGCCACCCGGCCGCCCGGCGCGAGGACGAGCAGTCGGTCGCACACGTCCAGGCTCAGCACACTGTGGGTGACGACGATGACGGTGCGCCCGTCGTCGGCCAGCCCGCGCAGCATGTGCATCACCGAGCGGTCCATGCCCGGGTCGAGCCCGGAGGTGGGCTCGTCGAGGAAGAGCAGCGACGGTTTGGTGAGCAGTTCCAGGGCCACGCTCACCCGTTTGCGCTGGCCGCCGGAGAGGCTGTGGATCGGCTGCCCGGCCCGTTCTCCCAGACCGAGTTCGCGGATCACCTCGTCCACCCGGGCACGCCGCTCCTCCGGGGCGGTGTCCTCGGGGAAGCGCAGTTCGGCGGCGTAGCCGAGGGCCCGGCGGACGGTGAGCTGGAGATGCAGGATGTCGTCCTGCGGGACGAGGCCGATGCGCTGGCGCAGCTCGGCGTAGTCCCGGTAGAGGTCGCGGCCGTCGTAGAGGACCGTGCCCCGGTCGGCGGGCCGCTGCCCCGTCAGCGCGCCGAGGAGCGTCGACTTGCCCGCGCCGGACGGTCCCACGACGGCGAGCAGGCACTTCTGCCCGACCGGGAAGGAGACGCCGTCCAGGAGCGTCTTGTGGCCGTGGTCGACGGTGACGGCCAGTTCCTGCACGTCGAGGGAGACCTCGCCGGTGTCGGTGAACTCGACCAGGTTGCCGCCGATGAGACAGAACGCGGCGTGGCCGATGCCCACGATGTCCTCGGGTGTCACGCGCGCCTCCGCGACGGGATGCCCGTTGAGGAAGGTGCCGTTGTGGCTGCCGAGGTCGTGGATCCAGTACGTGCCGTCCGGCGCGGCCCGCAGCTCGGCGTGCCGGCGCGAGACGGTCAGGTCGTCGACGACCAGGTCGTTGTCCGTGGCACGGCCGATCCGTACCGTGTGCGCGGGCAGCGGCCGCACGGAGGTCGGCTGCCGGAACGTCCCGGTCAGCGCGGGGTACGCGACGGAGGACGGGCGGGGAGGCGGCGCCGGGGGTGCGGGAGGGCCGAGGTCCGGCGGAAGGGGGGAGCCGAGGTCCGGGGAGAGGGGGGAGCCGGGGTCCGGGGGGACGGGAGAGCCGGAGTCGGCCGGGCCCGCGGAGCCGTGGACCGGCGGTGCGGGGGAGCCGAGGTCGGCAGGCGTCGGAGCAGGGCCTGCGGGCCGTGCGGGTGCCGCGGGCTCAGGGGGCACGGGCTCCGGTGCAGGCGGCCGTGCGCCCCGACGGTCGAGGGCCACGGGCTCGGCGGCCGGAGGCGCGGGAGCCGGAGGCTCGGGAGCGACGGGCGCGGGAGGCGGCGAGGGCTCGTGCGCCGCCGGTTCGGGCCGGACGGGTTCGGGCGCGGCGTGCGGCCGGGGCCCCGCCGGCTCCGCTCGTCCGGCGTCCGGGGGCGGCGTCGGCTCCTCCCGTACCGGATCCGGCGGCCGGGCCGGCTCCGGACGTACGGGTGCCGGGGGCGCCGATCCGGCCGGCGCGGCGTCCGGGGACGGCAGGAGCACCGCCCTCGGCCCTTCCGACGGGTGGCCGAAGCGCATGACGGTGCCGACGCCGACCATGCTGAGGTGCACCCGGCGGTCGTCGGCATAGGTGCCGTTCGTACTGCCCTCGTCCTCGAGGGTCCAGTGGTCGCCGACCGCCCGCAGCACCGCGTGGTGCCAGGACGTCCGGGCGTCGGCGAGGACGAAGTCGCTGGTGGGGTCGCGCCCGATGCGATAGACGCGGCCCGGGTTCACGAGGGTCGCGTCCCCGTCGATCTCGAGGACCAGTGCGGGCGCGGCGGGCGCAACGGGCCGCTCTCCCATGCGTGAATCTTAACGTCGTCGGCGGCTCCGTGCCCGGGCGAGCCGCCGGTATCGTGGGCGCCGACCCGCCCCCGAAGGGGTGACCCGGCCGCTCCCCGAGGGGAGCGGGACCCACCCCCTGGAGGGGACGCGAAGGAGGAGCCGACCGTGCCGAAAGGTGTCACCAAGCGCCGCCCCCGCACCCGTGCGGCCCTCCTGAAGGCGGCCCTGGAGACCTTCGCCGAGCACGGCTTCCACGCCGCGTCGATCGAGCAGATCTGCGAGCGCGCCGGATTCACGCGCGGCGCGTACTACTCGAACTTCGCGAGCAAGGAGGAACTCTTCCTCGCCCTCTTCGACGAGCACGGCGAGCGGATCGTGAGCCGCCTCGCCGAGTCGATCGACGCGCTCGCCCCCGAGGAGTGCACCCTGGAGCGGCTGGCCGGGCTCGCCTCGCGCGTCGAGCCGGACGAGCGCGACTGGTACCTGGTCAGCACCGAGTTCACCCTGCACGCCATCCGTGACCGGCAGGCGGCGTGGGTGCTCGCCCGGCACGACGCCCGGCTGCGCGCCGAGATCGCCCGCGGCCTGGAGCTGGTCCTGGAACGGGCGGGCCTCGAACTCACCGTGGACGCCGACCGGTTCGCCCGGTTGATCGTCGCCCTGCGCGAGGGCGGACTCGGGCAGAGCTACGTCGAGCCGGATGCCCTGCCTCCGGGGAGTCTCGAACGCGACTTCCTCGCACCGCTGTTGGCGGCCTCCACGCGGCCGGCGCAGCGGGCGCCCCTGCCGCGGGCGCAGCCTTGGAGCCCACCTCCCGCGTAGCCGCCGACTCCGCCTCCCGCAGGCCCGGGCTCGGCCTCCCGTGGAGGTTCGGCCCTCACCCCGCTCCGCCTCTCAGTCGAAGAGGTCCGGGTCCGAGGCCGTGATCTGGTCCCACAGCGGCCTGGCCTGGAACCAGCCGGCCAGGGACGTCCCGATCTGGCCCCGGGTGAGCAGCGCCGTCTCCCGGTCGATCAGCTGCGGGGTGCCCGCCGCCATCGCCAACAGCTGCGCCTGGCACGAGCGTTCCATCGTGACGAACCACCACACCGCCTCGGCCACCGACCGGCCGACCGTGAGCAGTCCGTGGTTCTTCAGCACGACCGCCTTGTACGTGCCGAGGGCCTTCGCGACCCGCGCGCCCTCGTCCAGCTCGTTGACGACGCCCCGGTAGTCGTCGTAGATCCCGTGGTCCTCGAAGAACGCGCAGGCGTCCTGCGTGATCGGGTCGAGCGGAACGCCGAGGCTGGAGAAGGCCTTGCCGTGCAGAGAGTGGGAGTGCGCGGCCGCCGTCGCGTCCGGCCGGGCCGCGTGCACCTGGGAGTGGATGACGAACGCGGCCCGGTTGACCGGACGGCGCCCGTCGAGCACCCGGCCCTCGTGGTCGACGCGGACGAGGTCGGAGGCCTTGATCTGGGAGAAGCTCATCCCGAACGGGTTGACCCAGAAGGTGTCCGGGTCCTCGGGGTCCCGCACGGTGATGTGCCCGGCGACACCCTCCAAGAAGCCGAACCGGCCGAAGATGCGGAAGCCGGCGGCCAGTTGCTCCTTACGGTAGCGGCGCTCCTCCTCGACGGAGTCGAAGGACGGCGGCAGCGGCAGCGTGACTCCGTCCGGCAGGGGGCCGACGGCGGCGGCCAGGGCGGGCGGCAGGGTGCTCATGGGTCCTCCGGGGGGTGCGCGGCGGACACCCGGGCGGCCGGAAACCACCGCCGGGCGCGGTGCGGGCAAAAAGATACAGCGGTGTATCCGATGCGACAACGACCCTTCCGCTCAGGCTCCGGGCGCCCCGAACCGGGCCAGCAGGTGCCACACCCGCTTCACGTCCTGCCGGTCGTACCGGCCCGACTCGGCCGCCTCCTGCACGATCCGCGGATCCAGCCACCCGTCCACGGCGATCCCGGCGCCCAGCTCCACGAACTCCGGCCCCCGGAAGTCCGGCCGGCGTCTCAGCTCCGCGACCGACAGCCGGAAACCGGCGTGCCACTCCACCGGGCACGGGAGCGCGCGGGCCGCGCTCTCCACTTCCGTGCCGCGGAACGACGGGTCGAGGACCAGCGCCTCCACGTCCCGGCCGATCTCGACGGCGCCGTGGACCTGTGCCTCGACGTAGTCGTCGAGCGCGTCCTTGTCGTCGGCGGACGCGAGCGCTATCAGGGCCGCCCGCTCCGCGACCCCGAAGTCGGTCGGCTCCAGGACGCTGTCCGGGTAGCAGAAGGTCGTACGCGACAGGGTGGGTGCGGCGAGGCGGAAGTGCGCGGAGCCGAAGCGGGGCGCGGCTCCGTACGGGCGGCGGCGGTGGTCGAGTGCGCCGTACACCGGCCGCTCGTGCGCCGGGGCGTCGTCGTACGCGCCCCCGAAGATCCGGCTCTCCCAGCGCCACCGGTCGCCACCGGGGTGGGCGGTGAGCCCGCCGTTGCTGGTTCCGGTGACGAACTGCGAGCGGTAGACGCCGTCCTCGGTGAGTCGGCCGAGGAAGGTGGGATGGAAGTTCAGGGTTACCCGCAGGGCGGGATCCAGCGGGCCGCCCGCGGACCGGGCGGAGACGTGGGCGAGGGCGCGACGCGCTCTGGTCAGGAGGTCCATCGGCGCAGTCTGGCGCAGGCAAGGGGCTTGCGGCAGCCGGATTTCGCTGGCTACGGTCAGCACGGAAAGCGCTTGCTCCGCGGGGGTCGGCGCGAGCCGGACCCGGGAAGAGCAGGGGCGTACGTCACGTGGCGAGCAGCACGGCGAGGGACGTCCTCGTCTACACCCGTACCAGCGGCTACCGCCACGAGTCCATCCCCGCAGGCGCCGCCGCCCTGGCCGAGCTCGCGGCCGAGGCCGGATTCGCGGCCGAGGCGACCGAGGACCCCGCCGTCTTCTCGCCGCACCGGCTCGCCCGTTGCGCCGCCGTCGTCCTGCTCTCGACCACCGGCACCGTCCTTTCCGACGCGGGCCGCACCGCCTTCGAGGCGTACGTCCGGGGCGGCGGGGGCCTCCTCGCCGTCCACGCGGCGGCCAACGCCGAGCCCGACTGGCCCTTCTACGGCGAGCTCCTCGGCACACGCTTCGACGGGCACCCCGAGCTCCAGCCCGGCGCCGTGTGCGTCGACGCGCCCGACCACCCGGCGACCGCACCCTTGCCGGGGCGCTGGGAGTGGACCGACGAGTGGTACAACTTCACCGCCCATCCCCGGGCCGCCGGCGTCCGGGTCCTGGCCCGCGCCGACGAGACCAGTTACCGCGGCGGCACCCTGGGCGCCGACCACCCCCTGGTCTGGTGCCGCGACGCCGCTCCCGACCGGGGCCGCGTCCTGTTCACCGCGCTCGGCCACGCCGCCGAGGCATACACTCACCCCGTCTTCCGCGCCCACCTGGCCGGTGCGCTCCGCTGGGTGACGGGCGGATGAGCCCGGCGGGGTCACCCCACCGCCCCGCCCCGATTTGCGGGCGGGCCCGGGCAGCGGAAGGTTGAACGGTGGGGGCGGACGCCAGGAGGAGACGACATGGGCATCGCCACCGTGAACCCGACGACGGGCGAGACACTGCGCACGTACGAGGCGCACGGGCCCGACGAGGTGGAGCGTCGTATCGACGCCGCCCACGAGGCGTACCGCCAGTACCGCACCACCCCCTTCGCCGACCGGGCCCGGCTGATGCGCGCGGCGGCGGCCCTCCTCGACGAGGACGCCGAGGACATCGCCCGCACCATGACCACGGAGATGGGCAAGCCGATCGTGGCGGCCCGTGCCGAGGCCGCCAAGTGCGCCAAGACGATGCGCTGGTACGCCGAGCACGCCGAGGCCCTGCTCGCCGACGAGCACCCCGCCGAGCACGACGTGCACGACGCGGGCGCCGACCTCGCGCGCGTCCACTACCGGCCGCTCGGCCCGGTCCTCGCCGTGATGCCGTGGAACTTCCCGCTCTGGCAGGTGATCCGCTTCGCAGCGCCCGCGCTCATGGCCGGCAACACCGGGCTCCTCAAGCACGCCTCCAACGTCCCCCAGACCGCCCTGTACCTGGGCGAGCTGTTCCGCCGCGCCGGCTTTCCCGAGGGCTGTTTCCAGACCCTCCTCATCGGCTCCCGCGCCGTCGAGGGCGTGCTGCGCGACCCCCGGGTCGTCGCCGCCACCCTCACGGGCAGCGAGCCGGCGGGCCGTTCGGTGGCCTCGATCGCCGGGGACGAGGTCAAGAAGACCGTCCTGGAGCTTGGCGGCAGCGACCCGTACATCGTCATGCCCTCCGCCGACCTGCCCAGGGCCGTGAAGACCGCCGTCACCGCACGCGTCCAGAACAACGGCCAGTCCTGCATCGCGGCCAAGCGCTTCATCGTCCACCGGGACGTCTACGACGATTTCGCCGAGCGTTTCACCGCCGCCATGAACGCCCTCGCCGTCGGCGATCCCCTCGACGAGGACACGGACGTGGGTCCGCTCGCCACCGAGCAGGGGCGCACCGACCTGGAGGCCCTGGTCGACGACGCGGTCGCCGCCGGCGCGACCGTCCTGTGCGGCGGCGCCCGGCCGCCCGGGTTCCCGCGCGGCTGGTTCTACCAGCCGACCGTCCTCACCGGCATCACCCCGGCCATGCGCATCCACCAGGAGGAGACCTTCGGCCCGGTCGCCACCCTCTACCCGGTGGCCGACATCGAGGAGGCCGTCGCCGTCGCCAACGACTCGCCCTTCGGCCTGAGCGCGAACGTCTGGACCCGCAAGGACGAGGACGTCGCCTTCTTCGTCCGGGACCTGGAGGCCGGCGGCGTCTTCGTCAACGGCATGACCGCCTCCCACCCCGCCCTCCCCTTCGGCGGCGTGAAGCGCTCCGGCTACGGACGCGAGCTCTCGGGCCACGGCATCCGCGAGTTCTGCAACGCCACCACGGTCTGGCAGCGCGCCTGAGCACCGAGCCCCGGGTGAGGCGCCCCGAGCAGCGGGCCCCGGTCCTCGGCGCCGAGCCCAGAGGCGGCCGAGGCGGCCGGTCGCGCGCGGGGCGGGTCAGGCCCGGGTCCAGGCGAGCAGGTCCTCGGCGGACCAGGTGTTGATCACGCGGTCCGCCGGCACCTCGCACTCCTCCGCCCGCGCGCAGCCGAAGATCTGCCACTCCAGCTGGCCCGGGGCGTGCGCGTCGGTGTCCACCGCGAAGTGCACCCCTGCCTCCACCGCGAGCCGGAGGAGCCGGCGCGGCGGGTCGAGCCGTTCCGGGCGGCTGTTGATCTCGACGGCCGTGCCGGACTCGGCACAGGCGGCGAACACACGTTCCGCGTCGAACTCCGACTCCGGACGCAGCCGTCCGCCGCTCACCAGGCGCCCCGTGCAGTGACCCAGCACGTCCATCAGGGGATTGCGGACCGCCCGCTCCATGCGGCGGGTCATCGCCCGCGCGTCCATCCGCAGCTTCGAGTGCACCGAACCCACCACGAGGTCGAGCCGGTCGAGGAGTTCGGGCTCCTGGTCGAGGGAGCCGTCCTCCAGGATGTCGCACTCGATGCCGGTGAGCAGCCGGAAGGGCGCCCATTCCTCGTTCAGCCGCGCCACCACGTCCAGTTGCTCCCGAAGCCGGTCGGGGGACAGGCCGCGGGCCACTTTCAGGCTCGGTGAATGGTCCGTCAGGACCGCCCACGCGTGGCCCAGCCGGGCCGCCGTGCGGCCCATGTCCTCGATGGTGCTGCCGCCGTCCGACCAGTCCGAGTGGAGATGGCAGTCGCCGCGCAGCGCGGCCCGCAAGGCGTCGCCGCCCTGCGCCTGCGGCACCGGGATCTCCCGCTCCAGGCGCTCCAGGTACTCCGGCACCCGCCCGGCCAGGGCCTCGCTCACCACGGCCGCCGTCTTCGGGCCGATCCCCTTCACCGACTCCAGGGTCCCGCCCGCGGCCCGCTCGGCCACCTCGTCGGCGCCGAGCGCGCTCACCGCGGCCGAGGCCGTACGGAAGGCTCGGACCCGGTACGTGGGCGCCTGTGAGCGCTCCAGGAGGAACGCGATCCGCTCCAGCGCCGCCACCGGATCCATCCGCCGTACCGCCTTTCGCTCAGCCCGCCGGGTCGCCCGGGTCGCCGAAGCCACCGAGGTCGCCGAGGTCGCCGAAGTCACCGGGACCGCCCAGGCCGCCCGGGGCCGCCGAGCCGCCCGGGGCCGCCGAGCCGCCCGAGGACGCGGCGCCGCCGCGGGACGGCGAACCGGGAGCGGCCGGGGCGCGGCGGGACGCCGTGTCCGGAGCGGCGCCACCGTCGGAGGACGACGCGCCGCCCGTGCCGTTCACCGAGCCGTTCGACTCGACGGCCCCGATCTCGCACCACACAGCCTTGCCCTCGCCGCGCGGCTCCACGCCCCACCGCGAGGCGATGGCGTCCATCAGGAGCAGTCCGCGCCCCGAGGTGGCCGCCTCGCCCGGGGTACGGCGCCGGGGCCAGGCGCTCGACCGGTCCTGGACCGAGAGCCGTACCCGCCGCACCGGCTCCGGCAGCACCTCCAGGGTGAGCACCGCGCCGCCCTCGGTGTGCAGCAGGACGTTCACGAGCAGCTCGCCCGTCAACAGCTCGGCGTCGTCGGCCAGTTCCGGCATCCCCCAGTCCACGAGCGCCTGTCCCACCGCCGCCCGCGCGTCCGACAGGCCCTGGGGATCGGCCTGGTGGATGTACTGGTGGATGCGCGGGGCCCGCGGAGTGCCCGGGTCGGGGCTGCGCCTCAGGACGAGCAGGGCCACGTCGTCGCCCGATCCCCACCGCTCCCACAGCGTCTCGGACAGATGGTCCGCGAGCGCCTCCGCCTGCGGCGGGCCGCTGCTCACCGCGTCGGCGAGCGCGGCGAGCCCCGTCTCGATGTCCGTGCCCGGCTGCTCGACCAGGCCGTCGGTGCAGAGCACGAGCGTCTCGCCGGGCACCAGGTCGAGCCGGGTCTCCGGGAACTCCTCCTCCCCGAAGACCGTCGCCAGACCCAGCGGCAGACCGCCGCGCAGTTTCGGCCGGCCCACGCGCCCGTCCGTGTGCCGGATCAGCGGCCCCAGATGGCCCGCCCGTACCCCGCGCACCGTCCCCCCGGCCAGATCCACCTGGGCGTACGTGCAGGTCGCGAAGCGATTGGTGTCCAGCTCGGCCAGGAAACGGGAGGCGCGGGCGAGCACCGTCGACGGGGCGTGGCCCTCGCCCGCGTACGCCCGCAGCGCGATCCGCAGCTGGCCCATGATCGCGGCGGCGTGCGTGTCGTGCCCCTGCACGTCGCCCACCACGACCCCGACCCGGCCGCGCGGCAGCGGGATCACGTCGTACCAGTCGCCGCCGACCTGCCGCCCGCTCCACGCCGCGTGGTACCGGACGGCGATCTCGCCACCGGTGATCACGGGGATCCGGCGCGGCAGCATCGTGGCCTGCAGCCCGGTGGCCAGCTCCCGCTCCTCGTCGAAGAGGATCGCCCGCTGCAGCGACTGCGCGACGATCGCCGCCAGACCGAGCAGCAGATTGCGCTCGTCCGACTTGAAGGTGCTCGGGCGCCGGTAGAACAGGGCCATCCCGCCGAGCGCGCGGGCCTGCGCGACGAGCGGCAGGTAACAGGCCGACCTGAAGGGCATCCGGCGCACGTACTCGGCGAGCTGGGGGAAGTCCTGCCCGAGGGTCGGGAACGAGTTCACGAAGCGGGGCCGCCCGCTCAGCACCGCCTCCGCGAGCGGCAGCCCGCGCTCCAGACGCCGGCTGCGGAAGTCGTCGAAGGCCTCCATGGACTCGCCGCTCAGCGCGATGATGTTGAGGGAACCGTTCTCCACCAGGCCGAGCGCGAGCCCCTCCGCGCCCAGCCGCGCCAGCCCGCCCGGACCGGTCAGCGCTGCCGTCACGTCGTCCACGGTCACCGCCCGCGACAGCGCGTGCGTCGTCCGCTCCACGATGGAGGTCTGCACCTCGCGGCGCTTCTCCAGGTCGAGCACGAACGCCGAGTGCGTGACCTCGGTCGTCGCGTCCCGCACGATCCCCACGATCCGGTGCGCCATGCCGCCCGCCCGGCGCAGGATCCGCGCCTGCACGTGCGTCCACTGGGGTGTGCCGTCGATCCGTTCGAGCCGGACGTGCGCCGTGTACGAGCTCTCGCCGCTCGTGATGGCCTGCCGGATGACCCCCTCGAGCCGGGTCCGCTCCCCGGGGTCCAGACCGCGCACGAGCGTCGCGGGGCGCCCGTCGAAGTCGCCCGGGGCAAGCCCGAAGACCAGCAACCCCGCGTCGTCGACATCGATGGTGCCTTTGTCGAGATCCCAGTCGAAGCTACCGGTGCGGTTCATGGCGAGGCGCTCGGTCGGCCCGATCTCGCCGCCGCGCGTGCTCCGCTCGTCATCGGTCATCCTCCCCATTGTCGAACCGGCACCCCCCGGACGCCATGCCGACGACACCGCCACTCGGGCGATTCGGCAGAATGGGCCGGTGCAGCCGCCCTACCGCATCCTCGGACCCGTCCAGGCCCACCGCGCCGACCGCGGCGAGGCCGTCCTGAACGGCGCCCGGCTGCGGGCCCTGCTCACCGCGCTCGCCGCCGCGGGCGGCCGCCCCGTCCGCACGGACGCCCTCATCGCCCAGGTGTGGGCCGAGGACACCGCCGACGCCCGCGGGGCGGCCCTCCAGGCCCTCGTCGGCCGGCTCCGCCGCGCCCTCGGGCCCGACGCGGTCGCCTCCGAGCCCGGCGGCTATCGCCTGGCCGCCCCGCCCGAGGCCGTCGACCTCTTCCGCTTCGAGGACCTCGCCGACCAGGGCGCACGGGAGCTGGACGCCGGTCGTCCCGAGCGCGCCGCCGGCCTCCTCGACGAGGCCCTCGCCCTGTGGCGCGGCCCCGCCCTGGCCGACCTCCCCGGGCACGACACCGACCCGCTCGCCGTACGGGCCGAGCAGCGCCGCCTGCGTGCCCGGCGCGACCGGCTCGCCGCCTCGGTCGCTCTCGGCAGGGCCGAGGAGGCGCTCGACCCGCTCGCCGCCCTGTGCGCGGAGCACCCGCTGGACGAGCCGCTGCAGGCCCTGCGGCGAGTCCGACGTCCCGGCCGCCGTCCTCACCGCCCTCGGCGCGCGCGAGACCCACGTCTGGGGCGGCACCGCCCTCGCCGACCCCACCGCCCGTGACGCCGTCACCGCCCTGGTGGAGCACTGCGCGCGGCGCCGGATGCTGCTGGTGCTGGACAACTGTGAGCATGTGGTGGGTGCGGCGGCGGAGTTGGTGGAGGTGTTGCTGGCGCGTTGTCCGGGGGTGTCGGTGCTGGCGACGAGTCGTGAGCCGTTGGGGGTGCCGGGGGAGGTGCTGCGGCCGTTGGGGCCGTTGCCGCAGGAGACGGCGGTGCGGCTGTTCGGTGAGCGGGGGGCCGCGGTGCGGCCGGGTTTCGACGTGGCGCAGGACGCGGAGGCGGCGGCGGAGATCGTGCGGCGGCTGGACGGTCTGCCGTTGGCGATCGAGCTGGCGGCGGCGCGGTTGCGGATGTTGGGTGTCCGTCAGATCGCGGAGCGGCTGGACGACCGTTTCCGGTTGCTGACCTCGGGGGCGCGGACGGTGTTGCCGCGGCAGCAGACGCTGCGTGCGGTCGTCGACTGGTCGTGGGACTTGTTGGACGCCTCGGAGCGGGCGGTGCTGCGCAGGCTGGCGGTGTTCACGGGCGGTTGTGATCTGGAGGCGGCCGAGGCGGTGTGCGGTGAGGGTGTGCCGGGCGCTGCGGGTGGTGAGGTGTTGTCGCTGCTGGGTTCGCTGGTGGACAAGTCGCTGGTGGTGGCGGTGGAGTCGGAGGCGGGGATGCGGTACCGGCTTCTGGAGACGGTGGCCGAGTACGCGGCCGAGCGTCTCGACGAGGCGGGGGACCGGGACGCCGCCGAGCGGCGTCATCTGACGTACTACCGCGAGCTCGCGCGGCTCACCGACCCCGAACTCCGCACCGGCCGCCAGTCGTTCGCGCTGTGGCGGCTCGAAACCGAGCACGACAACGTGCGCGGCGCGATGCGGACCGCCGTACGGCTCCGGGACGAGCAGGAGATGCTCTGCCTCGTCCACGCGATGAGCTGGTTCTGGCAGCTGCGCAACCACCAGCACGACGCCCGCTCCTGGCTGAGGGAGGCGACCGCCCTCGGGACCGACCCCTTCGCGGAGCCCGTGATGCCCGCCGAGCCCTTCCAGGGCCGGTGCGTCGACGAGCCGCCGCCGTGGTCGGGCGAGCGGCTGCGGGAGGCCCGGCGCGGCGGACGGCTGCTCGCCCTCGCCACCGAGGGCGGCGAGGGCGCCACCGCGCTCGAACGCCCCGAGACCCGCGCCCGCCTCGACGCGATCATCGCCGCGTACCGCCCCGGACTGCCGCAGGTCGCGCGCCACCCCGGCACCATGTGGTTCTTCGCCCAGCTGATGACCGGGCGGTTCCGGAGCCTCGACGAGACCCTCGCCGCGCTGGTGGCGGCCGCCCGCGCCCACGGCGGGGGCTGGGAACTGGCCTTCGGGCTGCTGCTGCGCGCCAAGCTCCTCGGCGCCCGGGCGCAGGACGCCGAGGAGGCACTGGCCCTGTTCGAGGCGGCCCAGGACTCCTGGGGGATCGCCGAGTCGCTCGCCGCACGCGGGGAGACCTATGAACGGGCCGGGCGCACCGCCGAGGCCGCCGCGGACTTCGCCCGGGCCGTGGACGCCGTCGCGCGGCTCGGCGCCCGCTCCCAGGTCCCCGTCTTCGAGGCGCTGCTCGCCGCCGTCCGGCTCCGTACCCCCACCGTGGCCGACGACCCGGAGGCGCGGGCCGAGGCGGAGCGCATGCTGGTCGAGGCGGCCGAGGCCTCGGGCGAGTCGGGCCTGGAGGCGGTGAGCACGCCGCGCCTGCTGCTCGCCCAGCACTACGGCAACACCGGCCGGACCGCCCTTGCCCGGGCCCAACTCGACCTGATGCGGCGGGAATTCTGCGACCTCACCCCCGGCCTCTTCCACGGCATGCTCGACGGTCTGGGCGGCTGGCTTGACTGCCTGGACGGGGCCTTCGAGGAGGCCGCCACCCGACTCGCCCGCGCCGTGAGCGAGATGGAGGCCCTCGCCTATCTGGTCGCCCCCTATCTGATCGTCACCCAGTTCGCCGCTGCCGCCTGGGTACGCGCGGAGACCGGGGCACCCGAGGAGGGCGCCCGCCTTCTCGGCGCCTACGACGCACACCACGGCACCCCGGGCGGCGCCGGCATCCGACCCCTGACCTCCCGCACCGAGGCCGGGCTGCGCGCCCGGGCCGAGCGGGCCCTGCGCGCCGCCCTCGCCCCGGACGTCCTCGCCGCCCGGCACGCCGAGGGCGGCGCCCTCACGGTGCGGGAGGCCGCGGCCCTCGTACGGGGCTGAGCCCGGCGGCGCGGCCGCGCCCACCGGGTCCGGCGAGGCAGGCTCACGCCGGGCGTATCGTATCGCCCAGAGTGACGAGGAAGTTGCGTGCGGTGAGCGGCCGGGGCGGAGGCCCGGACTCGACGCAGGGGAGGGCAGGAGAGGGGTAGGGGGGCAGGCGGGGCGCCGGTGCACCACCAGTCGGCGGGGCCGCGTAGGCCGTGACCGGGGCTGCGGCGGCGCCCGGATGCGGGACCGGGAACAGGCCACGAGAATGGCGAGTGCCTGCAGAAGATTGCAGAAACAGGAGGCCGCGGCATGAACGGTGACAGCGACAAGACGTCCCGGGGGGTCCGGGGGGACATTCCGACGCCCGACCGGCTGCTGCACGCCGGCTCCGAGGGCGAGTACACGGCCGAGGACGTGGTCCTCGCGTCGGGCCGTGATGTGAACCCGAAGAGCCTTGCCTGGGCCGAACGACGCATGGCGGAGAAGGGGCGCGCCTGCATGGACGAGCTGCTTCCCTGAGGGGCGCGTGGAACGGGCCCGTACGCCACCGGCCGGCGCACGGGCCTTCCCCATTTATGGAACACGTTCTACCGTGGCGCCGCACCGCGCGGAGCACCGAGCCACGGGAGACGCCATGCATCTCGAGTACACGCCCGCCCAGCACCGGCTGCGCGCCGAACTGCGTGCGTACTTCGCCGAGCTCGTCCCCGAGGACGTCCACGCCCGGTACGCCGACCCCGCCGCCCAGAAACGCTTCTACCGCGAGACCGTGCGCCGCCTCGGCGCGGACGGCTGGCTGGGGGTCGGCTGGCCGCAGGAGTACGGGGGGCGCGGGCTCACGCCCATGGAGCAGTTCATCTTCTTCGACGAGGCCGCCCAGGCCGGCGTACCGCTGCCGCTGATGGCGCTCAACACGGTCGGTCCGACGATCATGCAGTTCGGCACCGACGAGCAGAAGGCGTACTTCCTGCCGAAGATCCTCTCCGGCGAGATCGACTTCGCCATCGGCTACAGCGAGCCCGACGCCGGTACGGACCTGGCCGCCCTGAGGACCCGCGCCGTCCGCGAGGGCGACGAGACCACCGGCCACTACGTCGTGGACGGACAGAAGATCTGGACCACCAACGGCGACACCGCCGACTGGGTCTGGCTCGCGGTCCGCACCGACCCGGCCGCCCCGCCGCACAAGGGCATCACGATGCTGCTGGTACCGACGACGGACCCGGGCTACTCCTGCACGCTCATCAACACCCTCGCCTCCCACGACACCACCGCGAGCTACTACGAGAACGTCCGCGTGCCCTGCTCCCGGCGGGTCGGCGACGAGAACAAGGGCTGGCGACTGATCACCAATCAGCTCAACCACGAGCGCGTGACCCTCGCCGCCCACGGCACCATGGCGATCCGCGCCCTCCACGACGTGCAGCGCTGGGCCGCCGACACCAAGCTCGCCGACGGCCGACGCGTCATCGACCTCGGCTGGGTCCGCCGCAGCCTGGCCCGCACCCACGCCCGTCTGGACGCGATGAAACTCCTCAACTGGCAGATGGTGAACGCCGTCCAGAACGGCACGCTCACCCCGCAGGACGCCTCCGCCGTCAAGGTCTACGGCTCCGAGGCCCGCCGCGACGCCTACGCCTGGCTCATGGAGATCACCGGCTCTGCCGGCGCCCTCAAGGAGGGCTCCGCCGGCGCCGTGCTCCACGGCGACCTCGAACGCGGCTACCGCTCCGCCGTCATCTTCACCTTCGGCGGCGGCAACAACGAGATCCAGCGCGAGATCATCTCCTGGATCGGTCTGGGCATGCCCCGCGTCCGCCGCTGACCGCGCGGGACGGGGAGTCGCACGGCGCGCGGAAGAGGGGGCGACGTCCGGGGGCCGCGGCCCGGCACGGCGGCCTCGCCGACGTCGCACCGGCGTCAGGGGAGCTGGACGTCGCGGGCGCCTGACGCGCCGGCGCGGTCCCGCTGCCATTGCTCGGCCGCCTGGACCATGGCCTGTCCGACGTGCCGGAAGAAGTCGCCGATGTCATGGAGGCGGGCTCCGGCGGGTGAGCCGGGGCCGAGGGTGCGTGCTCCGGCCTGGGCGAAGTCGGCCAGGGTGCCGTTCTGGCGGGCGCTTGCCAGCCAGCCCCGGAACCAGGCGTCCGCGTCGATGACATAGCGTTCACGCCGCCGCCGGGGATCGCGGTCGCGGCGGATGAGTTCCTGCTGTTCGAGCTGCCCGATGGCCTTGGACACCGAGGCGGGGCTGACCTCCAGGCGCTCGACGAGCTCGGCGGCGGAGAGGCTGCCGCTGTCGGTGAGATAGAGCGTCGCGAGGACGCGGGCGCTCATGCGGGGGAGCCCGGTGCCGACCATGACGGCGGTGAAGCCGTCCTCCAACTCCCTTACGGCGCCCGGATCACCCGCCGCTACCGGGCCGGAGTCACCCGCCCCTGCCGGGCCGGTCCCGCCCTCCCGTAGGCGACCGGGGTCGGCGTCCGGGACCGGCCGGTGCACGGGCCGTTGCCGGCGGGCGCGGTCCCTGGTGGCCTGCTCCGCCCGGTCCGCCCGATAGGAGTCGGGACCGCCGTTGCGGCCGACCTCGCGCGTCACGGTGGACAGGGGACGGTCGATCCGGGCGGCGATCTCCGTGTAGGTCAGGCCGTCGGCCAGCCCCTCGGCGATCCGCTCACGGTCCTGGTAAGTCAGCCGGCCTCCCGGCACGGGCACCTCCTGCGGCCTGGCCCGCCCGGTGCGGCGGGGTCGGTGGACGATGTTCGGGACAATCTTGCGTTCGTCCCCATGTCATTGCAAGCGAAGATCGGGGTGCCTTGCATTCATCCTCATCGTCATTGCAATATCTGGCCCAACTTCCCTTCTATGCAGCGAGTTTGAGTTCATTCGTCGTTGACGAAATGGTGAACGCAAGTTACGTTCGCTGATACGTAAACGTTGATGGTTGCGGTCGCGGCTCGTGTGCCGGGGCCGTCCTACGCCGCAGGAATGGGATCCTTCGATGACGTCCACGCTCGCCCCCGCACGTGTCCCCGCCTGGCACCGGCCCCTGCTGGTCTGCTCGGGCCTGATGGCCGCCCTCGTCCTCGCCTGCGGTGTCGGCCTGGCCGTCGACGACCGGCTGCTCCTGGGGGAGTCGGTCTGGTACAAGCCGCTGAAGTTCGCCCTCGCCTTCGGCCTGTACGCCGCCACCCTGTCCTGGCTGCTGCCCCGGCTCGTGAAGGGGAGGCGCCTGGCCCGCTGGTTCGGCACCGTCTTCGCGGTGACGACGGTCGCCGAGGTCGGCGCGGTCACGGCCCAGGCGGCGCGCGGCACCGTCAGCCACTTCAACGCCGACCGGACGGACCCCGTCACCCTGGCCCTCACCCCGGTCCTCACCTTCGGTGTGATGGTCATCGTGATCGCCCAGCTCGTCATCGGCATCGCCGTCCTGGTCCAGCGCACCGGCGGCCCGGCCCTCGACCGGGCCGTCCGCGCCGGTATCGGCCTGGCCGTCGTGGGCATGCTCATCCCGGTCTTCTGGATGGTCACCGAGATCAACGAGCGCACGGTCACCGACGCCAACGGCCACGCCGTCCCCCTGTACCAGGGCCACGGAATCGGCGACCCCGACGGCAACGGCATGCCGCTGACCCACTGGAGCGTCACCGGCGGTGACTTCCGGGTCCCGCACTTCTTCGCCCTGCACGGCATCCAGGTCCTCCTCGTCCTCGCCGCCGTCGTGGCCGCTCTCGCCGCCCGCCATGCCTGGCTCCGCAGCGAGCAGGTGCAGGCCCGCCTCGTCGGGTCCGCGGCCTTCGGGTACTCCGGTCTCGTCGCCGTCGTGACCTGGCAGGCCGGCCGCGGCCAGTCCTTCGCCCACCCCGACGCCGCGACGGTGGCAGCCCTCGCCGCCGTCCTGGTCGTCACGGCCGCGGCCGTCGTCAGGACGGTCGGGGTGGCCAAGCGGGCGGAGCGGGTGGCGCAGGCGCCGACGCGACGGATGCCCGTGGACTTCTGATCGCGACTCCTCACTCGCCCGGCCGGCTCACACTTGGGAGGCCGGAGGCTCCGGCGAGGTATGCGATGGGCTCAGCCCTTGACGGCCCCTGCGATCTGCAGGGCGGCCTCGGAGGGGGTGAGGTGCGTGGTGTCGACGACCTCGGCCTCGGCGTGCAGCCACGTGCGGGACGCCTCGGCGTAGGGCTCGAGGTGGCGGAGGCGGAACGGGGAGTCGGGACCGAGGACGGTGTCGCCCGCGATGCGCGCGCGGAGGGTGTCCTGGTCGGCGTGGAGGACGAAGTGCCGTACCGGGATGCCGTGGTGGGCGAAGCCCTGGCTGATCTCGCGCCAGTACTGCTCGACCAGGATGGTCATGGGCACCACCAGGGTGCCGCCGGCGTAGTCGAGCACGCGGCGCGCGGTCTGACCACGAGCGGCCGCCACGGCGGCCAGTGCTGGAAGTTGTCCGTCTCGGGCAGCCCCGGCGTGATGTCCATGAGCGTCTCGCCGACCTTCTCGGCGTCGAACACACGCGCATCCGGAAGCGACTGCTGCACGAGCGTGCTGGTCGTCGTCTTGCCCGCGCCATGGGTGCCGTTGAGCCATACGATCATGAGATGTGACGCTAGCGTCGCGCGGGCCGCGGGAACAGGCGGCGCGGAGGGCCGGCGCGCAGTCGGCGCGGAGCCCTCACGGGCCGGTGTGCTCAGCCGGTGCCGGTGCCGGTGCCGGTGCCGGTGCCGGCGCCGGGCGCTCGTCTGCCGCCGGAGGGGGAGGGGTCCGGCCGGTGGCGCGACGGCTCGTGGGCCGGGGCCGACCCGCGACGACTCCGGTCAGGACCAGGGCCAGTCCGCACAGCTGCTGACCGGTCAGCGTCTCTCCTGCGGCAACGGTGCCGAGCAGGACGCCGGTGACGGGGTTGAGCAGTCCGATCAGCCCGACGGTCCCCGCCGGCAGGTGCCGCAGCCCCGTGAACCAGGCGGCGAAGGCCAGTGCGGTGGCGACCAGGGTCACATAGCCGAACGCGAGGAGCGTCGGTGCGGAGGGTGCCGGCGGGGCGCCCTCCACGGCGGCGGCGACCGGGAGCAGGAGCAGACCTCCGGCGGTGAGCTGCCAGGCGGTCGAGACCAGGACATCGGTGTCGGCGTTCCACCGTTTGGTCAGGATGTGCCCGAAGGACGACACCAGCATGGCGGCGGTCGCGGCGAGGACTCCTGGCACGCCCGCCCCCTGCGTTCCGGTGAGCAGCATGAGGCAGACGCCGACGAGTCCGATCGCGGCGCCGGTCACGTGGGTGGCCCGGGGTCGTTCGGACACCAGGGGCCACGCCATGAGCATCATCGACAGCGGGGCCACCGCCATGACGGTCGAGGCGATGCTCGTCGGCAGCAGTTGGGAGGCGGCGTACACGAGCACGAAGAACACGCTCACGTTGAGCAGCCCCAGCACCGCGGCCCGCCACCACCACGCGCCGCGCGGCCGTTGCCTGCGGAGGGCGAGCAGGAGCAGGCCGGCGGGCAGCGCCCGCAGGGCGGCCCCGTAGAGAGGGCGGTCGGGCGGCAGGAACTCGCGGGTGACGAAGTAGTTGGCTCCCCAGGCCACCGGTGCGACTGCGGTGAGTGCCACCCATCGGATATTAGCTTCCATGGAAGCTAATATAACTTCCTGGGAAGCTACTATGGGGTCCATGGAGCACGGAGAGCCGATGGACCGCGTGGCCCGCATCCAGGCGGACTGGCGCCGCGAGCGCCCTGACGTCGACGTCACCCCGCAAGGTGTGATCGGACGGCTGCACCGTTTGGCCGACCGGCTGACCGAGCGACTCTGCCTCGTCTACGCCCACCACGGCCTGAGCGAGGGTGAGTTCGACGTCCTGTGTGCGCTGCGCCGCGCCGGGTCCCCCTACGAGCGCGCGCCCGGCGAACTCGCCGCCCACACCATGGTCACGACCGGCGCGATGACCAAGAGGATCGACCGCCTGGAGCGAGCCGGACTCGTCACCCGCCGCCGCTCCCACGACGACCAGCGCGGCCGCATCGTCGCGCTCACCGAACCGGGACGCGAACTGGTCGACCGGGCCTTCACCGACCACATGCGCAACGAACGCGACCTGCTGGATCTGCTGACCCCCGCCGAGTCCGCGTCCTTGGAGGTACTTCTGACCACCTGGCTCTCCCGCATGGAGTAGCCGGATTCTTCGCGCGACCGGTGACCAGCCGCTCCGGCGGGCGGCGCGTACCGGCCCGGGCGGACGGAGCCACCGTCCCTGCCGCGGTCACGCGGTGCGCCGCCGCTTTCGCCGCGGTCGTCACCCTGGCCTCCGCGGTCGCCGGAGTCCTGGCCCAGCTGCTGATGTGAAGGCGGGTCCTGCCGCCGTGCGGGCCGGGACCACCCGCGCGGCGGGCCGCCGCGCCGTGGCGCTCTTCGGTCTCACCCCGCCGCCGTCGGTGACGCCGCAGGCGAGGCGGCCCGACGTCGCCGGCGGGCCCCTGCCGGCGTCACCCATGGGCCGCGCGCTCGGCAGGTCCCGCCGCGGCCCGTTCAGGTCAGGGGGAGGAGCATCGTCGTGGCGGCGGCGAGGGTGCGGTCGTCCTCGATGAAGGCGAAGGTCTCCTTCGGGCCCGCCTCCGGGCCGTCGGGCCAGACGCGGGCCGTCACCACGAGCAGGACCTGGCGCCGCTCCCGGGCGACGGCCGTCCACTCGGCCGAGGTGGGCCGGGCGATCTCCAGCCCCGGGAAACCGGTGACGTGGACGTCGATCCCGTCGACCGCCGCCACCAGCGGCGTGCCGTGTATCTCCGGGTTCTCGACCAGCCGGCCCGGGCGCATGCCCCATGAGGCCAGCAGGTCGCGCATGGCCGCCCCGGTCGCCGCGCCTCCCAGGGTGCCGTCACCGGGGGAGTAAGCCATGAGCATGGGGAAGTCGCCCCCGTCCGCCGGATGCCTGCCGATCCAGGCGGCGGTGACGATCCTGCCCAGCTTGGTGGGGAGTGTGGTGTCGTTCATGGGCAGAGCCTAAGGGGGGCGTCGGCCCGCGGGTGGACCGGGCGGCTCGGGCGCCCGGGGCGGGACCGGGCCGCTCGGATGGACCGGGTAGGCCGGACCGGGGAAGCGCCGCGCCCGGGTAGAGCCGGTCCGTGGCGACCGCGCGGACCGCGCTCCCCGTTCGCGTGCCGCCCGCCGTCCGCCCGCCCTCCTCACCCCCCGGGCCGGCCGCCGATGCCCTGGAGGTCGGGCTGTTGGGCCAGGGCGCGGCGGGCCGGGTCGGCGAAGGCACGCTCCACCGAATCCTGCAGCAGGCTCATCTCCCGCAGGATCGAAGGATGTTGTTCCGGTGGCAGCGTGTCGAGCAGGCCTTCGAACAGGCCGCGAAGCCTCCTGCAGATCTGCACGGACGAGCTTCCGTACTCGCGGATCTCGCAGACGGCGAGCTGGAGGTAGTTGTCCCAGGTGCGCCCCGGAAGCACCAGCCGGGCCTTCCCCTGGCCGTCGGCCAGGACGTATCGCCCGGGGAGCCTCGTCGTGCCGACCGTGTACAGGAAGCGCTCGATGTAGTTGATCACCTGCACGGCGGTCGTGGGGTCGTTGACCGCCGGCGACAGCGCCCTGATGGCGATGTCGACGAGGACGCGCAGCGCGAAGGCCGGGTCCTGTTCGATGGTGCGCTCGGCGCCCAGGGCCACGAGACCGAGCACACGCTCCGGATCGGGCCGGGACCCGCCCCCGTGGACCTCGAAGAGCACCGCGCCGGGCACCACGGAGTCGCCGATCAGCCGGGGCACGACGAAGACGCAGTCGTGGCGGGCCGCCTCCGCCACCAGGGCTGACACGTGGAAGGCCTGGATGGCGCCGCCCCCTTCGGTACGGACGCGCATCACCGGGACGTCGGACGGAAGCGGCCGGTCGCCGCGGGGAGCGGCGCCGCGGATCGCCGCGGCGCCCTCGGCGAAGACGTTCTCGCCGAGGCGCGTGACCAGCTCCGCGATGGCCACCGGCCGCAGACTGTGGGTGAACCGGTTGAGATAGACCAGCAGGAGCACGAGGCTGACGGCCACCGCCGCACCGGCCAGCGTGACCCCGAGGTCCGGGATCGACCCGGCCTCGACCCGGCGCAGCAGCGAGAAGGCGAACGCGAACGTCCCCGTGAAGGTCGCCAGGACCGCCTTCTGGAGCCGGTCCCGGTACCAGAGGCGCATGTAACGGGGGGAGAGGGTGCCCGTGGCCTGCTGCACCACGAGCACGCCGATGGTGACGACGAAACCGAGCAGCGCCACCATCGCGCCCACGATGGCGGTGAGCACACCGCTCGCCGTCGTGGCGGAATAGTGCCAGCCGCCGGGCCAGTTCGTGCCCTCGGTGAGGAGGGCGAGCTCGGCGAGCAGCACACCGAGGACGAGACCGAGCGTCGGCACGAACCACAGGCTGGCCTTGATGCCTTGCCGCAGCCTGAAGCGGGCCGCCCAGGACGTCTTGACACCCATGGCACGCCTTCTCCTGTCACGTACTCCTCGCACGGAGGAGCCGGGCCCACGGGACCGGAGGCACGGCGCCTCCTCGTACGGGATCGCTCGGCCTCACGGTAGGGCGACAGCCGCCGCCGCGCAGCGGCAGCGCAGCCCGCCGGGCGGCCGGCGGCGCGCAGCCGCTGCGCGGCCGGCCGCCCGGCGGGCCCCGCTCTCGCCAGGACGGGCCGCACCCGTCGGCCTAAGCTGATCGGGTGCCGCCCGGTCCACCCCGGCGGTGGCGTGCGGGTGCCCGGTGCGGACCCGGCCCGGGCTGAAAGGGGCCCCGATGGACGCCTACCCCCTGATCGAGGACCACGGTCTGATCGGCGATCTCCAGACGTCCGCCCTGGTGACGACCGATGCGACGATCGACTGGTTCTGCTGTCCCCGGTTCGACTCGCCCAGCGTCTTCGGTTCCCTGCTGGACCGGCGCGAGGGCGGCCACTTCACCGTGCGGCCGGCCGCGGGAGCGTTCACGACCAAACAGCTCTACCATCCGGACACGGCCGTCCTGGTGACGCGTTTCATGACGGAGGCCGGGGCCGGGGAGGTCGTCGACTTCATGCCGGTGACCGGTACCACCGCGACGGACCGGCACCGTATCGTCCGCATGCTCCGCTGCGTCCGCGGGAGCATGACGTTCGAGGGGGAGATCGCTCCGCGCTTCGACTACGGGCGCAAGCCGCACGAACTGCACCTCACGGAGCACGGCGCCCTGTTCACCTCCGACGGCCTCGACCTCGCCGTCCATCCCGTCCGCGAGCCGGACGACGAGCGCCTGATGAGGAGCCTCTCGGGCGACGCCGACGACCTGCGCTTCTCCCTGACCCTGCAGGCGGGGCAACAGCGCGGCATGGTCATCGAGTCGGCGCCCGACGGGCCACCGTACGAGGTCCGTCCGGAGGAGTTCCAGCAGCTCTTCGACGAGACGGTCCGCTTCTGGCGTTCCTGGCTGGGACAGTCCACCTACTCCGGCCGCTGGCGGGAGGCGGTCGAGCGGTCGGCCCTGACGCTGAAGCTCATGACCTACGCGCCGACCGGCGCCGTGGTCGCCGCCCCCACGGCGGGGCTGCCCGAGCAGCTGGGCGGAGAGCGCAACTGGGACTACCGGTTCACCTGGATCCGTGACGCCTCCTTCTCGGTCTACGCCCTGCTGGGCCTCGGATTCACCGAGGAGGCGTCCGCGTTCATCAACTGGCTGCACGACCGTGTGAAGCAGGAGGCCGGTCGGGACGACGGCACCGGGCCGCTGAGCATCATGTACCGGGTCGACGGCTCCAGTGACCTCGTCGAGGAGACCCTGGACCACTGGGAGGGCTACCGCGGCTCCGCTCCGGTCCGCATCGGCAACGGCGCGGCGAACCAGCTCCAGCTGGACATCTACGGGGAGGCACTCGACAGCATCTACTTCGCGCACGAGCACGGCATGCACCTCGACCACGGCGGCTGGAAGGCCCTGCACACCCTGCTCGACTGGCTGGTGGACAACTGGGACCAGCCCGGCGAGGGGCTCTGGGAGACCCGTGGCGGCCGGAAGGACTTCACCTACGGCCGGGTGATGTCCTGGGTGGCCTTCGACCGCGCCCTGCGGATCGCCTACGACGACGGGCGTCCCGCGGCCGGCGGGCGCTGGGTGGACGCGCGCGACGAGATCTACGGGCAGGTGCTCGACCGGGGCTGGGACCCGCGGAAACAGGCGTTCGTGCAGCACTACGGCGAAGACGTGCTCGACTCGGCGCTGCTGCGCATGCCGACGGTCGGCTTCATCACGCCCGACGATCCGATGTGGCAGACCACCCTGGACGCGATGGAACGCGAGCTGGTGAGCGACAGCCTCGTCTACCGCTACAACCCCGAGGCGTCCCCCGACGGGCTGCGCGGCTCCGAGGGAACCTTCTCGCTGTGCACGTTCATGTACGTCGACGCGCTGGCCCGGGCCGGCCGCCTCGAATCCGCCCGGCTCGTGCTGGAGAAGATGCTCACGTACGCCAACCACCTCGGCCTGTATTCCGAGGAGATCGACCTGACGGGCCGCCAGCTCGGCAACTTCCCCCAGGCCTTCACGCACCTGGCCCTGATCGACGCGGCCATCACCCTCGACTCGATGCTCCGGGACGCCCGGAAGTAGGGGAGCGCGCTGACGCGCCCGGGCGCGTCAGCGGGGGGCGGCCGTGGGCGCGGGGCCGAGCAGGACGACCGTGTCACCCTCCTCGGCCACGGTCTCCTGCCTGTCGGTGACGGGATCCAGCCGGTCGTCGGCCCGCACCACGAAGAGCAACTCGTGCTCCGGTGGCACGGGGAGCCGGGCCGGCTGCACCACGAAACGGGCCCCCCGCCCGTACCGCTCCGCGAGGGCCTGCCGGACCAGGGAGGGACTGAAGAGGACGTCGCCGCCGGTGTACGGGGCCACCACACCGTGGCTGTCGTGCGGCGGGCCCACCCGGTAGACGGGACCCTCGACGTTGTCCTGCATCACGATCGACGCCAGCGCGTTGAAGTCGTCGTCGTCGGTGGCCAGGAAGACGGCCGTCACCCCCTCCAGACTGGCGCCGGGATTGATGGCCGTGGCCAGCAGATCCCCCTTGGCCAGAACGAGCCCCGCCCGCCTGATCTGCTCCCGCTGCTCGTCGGCCCCCGCCCACATCAGCACGTCGAGGCCGGTGGACCGCAGGGCCCGTCCCAGGTCGACGACCCACGGCTCGCCCCCCACCAGGAGCACCCGCGTGCCCGTCGCCTTGACGACGCCCAGCCGTCTGGCCACGGGCGCCGCCGTCAACGCGTACAGCACAACGGTTCCCACGATCACCAGGAAGGTGATGGGAAGGATCTTCGCCGCCCCGCGCACCCCCCGGTCGACCAGACCGGCGGAGAAGGAGGACGCCGTCGCCGCCGCGACGATGCCTCGGGGGTCCATCCAGCCGACGAAGGCGCGCTCCCCGCGGGAGAGATCCGTGCGAGCTGTGGCCCCGTAGGCCACGACCGGCCGGACCAGCAGGACGAGGAGGGCGACCAGGCCGAGCGTGGGGAGCATCACCGGGACCAGGGACGCCGGGGTGACGGTGGCGGAGATGGAGATGAACAGCAGCCCGATGATCAGCTGGACCAGGGTCTCCAGGAAGGGCCGGCGTACGGGCATGTCGAAACCCCGGATGCCGGCGACGGCCAGTCCCGTCACGATGGCGGCGATCAGCCCCGTGTCGTCCCGCACGATGTCGCAGCCCGCCGACACGCCGACCACGACGGCCAGTTGCGCCAGCGTTCCCAGGGTCTCGCCGAGCCGCAGGGTGCGCAGGGCGAACCACAGCACCGCGGTTCCCACGGCTCCGCCCACCAGCCCGACGGCGAGGCTGAGGGCGAACTGGCCCAGTTGGTATCCGCGACCGATGTCGACCCGCTGTGCCGAGGCGATCGCGTGGAAGGTGAGTGCGCCGAGGATGGCGCCGATCGGGTCGGTCAGCGTCCCTTCCCAGATCAGGATGCGGCGCACCGTGTCGCTCGGGCGCACGAAGTCGAGGATCGGCCCCACCACCGTGGGCCCCGAGACGACCAGGATCATGCCGAGCATCGCGGCGACGTTCAGCGGCACGTCGAACAGCGGGACCGCCACCGCCCCGACCACGAGGAAGGTGAGCAGCACGCCGAACACGAGCAGCCTGCCCACGATCCCCCGGGTGGGGCGGACGAGTCTGCGCAGGTCGAGTCCGAGCCCGGCGTCGTAGAGGATCACCGCGACGAACAGCGACACGAGGGCCGAGGCGTCCGGTCCGAAGAGTTCCTTCGGGTGGACGATGTCCGTGATCGCACCGGCCGTGAAGCCCACGGGAAGCAGGACGATCAGGGACGGGACGCGCAGTTTGTGCGCCAGGATCTGCGAGCCGACGGCGAGCACCACCGTCAGGGCGAGTCCGAGGAGGATGTCGTCGTCGGTCACTGCGGCCTCCTCCGTCGGGACCCGGGCACGAGGGCGGTGTCAGGCTCGGCCGCGGGCGTGTGGTCAGCTCTCGGGTGCCGTACCGTCACCACGGGTGCCGCCTCCCCCGCGCAGCTCCGCGTCGGTGAGTTCCTCCAGCTCGCCGTGCGTGTCGAGCCAGTAGAGGAGGACGACGGCCGGCGCGACGAGCACCAGGGCCACCAGGGAGACGATCGCCAGCCACGTCAGGGTGGCGGGCGCGCCCGCGGCGCCGGCCACGGTCAGTGAGGTGGGGAGCAGGTACGGCCGCTGGGCCATGCCCCAGGCGACGACGGCGGACGCGACCACCCCGACCGCCGTGACGCGCACCCACGTCCCCGGGGTCCGCAGCAGCAGCCACGCCGTGGCGAAGGCGGCCGCTCCCGCCACGACGACGAAGAGCAGACCCAGTCCGCGGGTCAGTCCGTGCCACACGTAGGGGGAGTCCTCGTGGGTGACGAACCCGGTGACCACGGCCAGGGCGGTCAGCACGGCCAGACTGCCCAGCGCCCGCCGTCTGAAGTAGCCGACCAGGTCGGGCGCGTCGAACCGGCGGGCGTCCCCGGTGAGGAACACCGCGCCGAGGAACGCCGTGGCCGCCACGGCGACGAGGCCGAACACCAGCGAGGTGGGGCTGGTCCAGACGTCCGCCGAGGCCTCGGTCCCGGGAGCCACGCGCTCGGACGCGATCCCGCCGACGGCGGCACCCAGGAAGAACGGCGTGACGACCGATGCCACGGCGAAGACGGCACCGTACAGCCGTCGGCCGGCGAGCCGTCGGGAGGGCTTGCGGAGCGCGAAACCGGCGCCGCGCAGCACCAGGCCCACGGCCGCCAGGGCCAGCGGCAGCCACATCGCGGAGAACACCGTCTGGAACAGGACCGGGAAGCCGGTCCACATGAGGACGAGAACGAAGATCAGCCAGACGTTGTTGACCTCCCACACCGGCGCCATGGCGTGGTCGACGAGCCATCGGGGGCGCCGGCCGCGTTCCGTCCCTCCGGCGGTCAGGTCCCAGAAGCCGGCGCCGTAGTCGGTGCCGCCCGCGCAGGCGTACGCCGTCACGGCCAGGAGCAGCACCACGGCGATCAGGTCGGCGGTCACGGGCGGTCACCCCCGGACCGGTCGGCTCCGCCCCGGGCGGCCGGCACGTCATCGGGCGAGACCGGGGCTCGCGGGCCGTACGGGAGGTCGTGTTCCGGTGGCAGGCCCGTTCCCCCGGCGGCCTGCTGCGCGTCGGCGAGCCGCCAACGCGTACGCATCTTCAGCAGGAGGACGAGAAAGGAGCCGAAGAGGAGCACGTACACCACCACGACCACCCCCAGCATGATCCACAGGCTGGTGGAGCGGGTCGCCGTCACGGCCTCGGCGACCCGCATGTTCTGGTAGACGATCCAGGGCTGGCGCCCCACCTCGGTGGCGATCCAGCCGCACTCGACCGCCACGACCGAGGCGACGCCGGCGCAGGCCGCGGAGCGGTAGAACCACGCGGAGGCGGGCAGCCGGCGGTGCCGCAGCCAGACGAAGCCGTACCACAGGGCGAGCAGCACCAGCACGGAGCCGATCAGGACCATGATGTCGAAGGCCCAGTGGGCGATGGTCGCCTGAGCGGCCGTGGGGCGCTGGTCCGCCGGGACGGAGGTCAGTCCCACGACCTCGGTGTCCGCACTGAACCCGGCCAGGAACGAGTCGAGCAGGGGGATCCTGATGCCCCCCTTGACGGTCCCGTCTTCCTGCAGGCGCCCGAAGAGGTACTCCGGGACCCGGGTGTCGGTCTTCCACACGATCTCCATCGCCGCGAACTTCACCGGCTGCTTGTGGAACACCGACCGGGCGATGGAGTCGCCGAGGACGAACTGCACCGGTGCGGCGACCGAGGCGATGGTGAACGGGACGGCGAAGCCGAGCCGGTGGTAGCGGTCGCGGCGGCCGCGCAGCCAGCCCGTGGCGTAGACACCGGCCACCACGAAGCCCGCGGTGAGGACCATCGCCACGACGAAGTGCCAGTACTGGGGCCCGAACATCGGCGTGAAGATCGCCTTCCAGACGTTCACGTCGACCGGGTTTCCCGCGGAGTCGAGCGAGAAGCCCCGCGGCGTGTTCATCCAGGAGTTGGCGGCCAGGATGCCGAACGCTCCGAGCAGCGCGGCGAACGGCAGCGGCAGTCCGAGCAGGAAGTGCGTCCGGGGCTTCAGCCGCCGCCATCCGTACAGGTAGACGGCGATGAGCACGGCCTCCAGGAAGAAGGCCCAGGCCTCGACACCGAATCCGATGCCGAAGACGTCGCCCCACCGGCCCATCATGCCGGGCCAGAGCAGACCGAACTCGAGCGACAGCACGGTGCCGGTGACGATGCCGAGCGCGAACTGCACCGCCATGACGGCCGACCAGCGCCGTGCCAGCAGCAGGGCGGTGGCGTCGTCGCGACGCAGCCCGCGGTAGTGCATGACCAGGGTGATGAAGGGAAAGGCCACGCCCAGGGGCACCAGGATGATGTGGGAGGCCAGGGTGAAGGCCATGAGCTCCCGGGCCGGCAGGAGTTGGGCCGGGGCCTCCGCCAGCAGATGGAGCGAGGTGGGCATGCGTACCTGCGTCGTTCGTGGTCGTGTGGAGCCGGGAGGGGGTCACCCGCCGGTGGCGAAGCCCGGGAAGAGCGTCATGCCGCCGTCGACGTACAGGGTGGTTCCCACCACGTAGTCCATGAGGTCGGAGGCGAGCGCCACCACGGCGTGGGCGATGTCCTCGGGCTCGCCGATCCGGTCGTAGGGGATGAGCCTGAGGAGGTCCTTCTGGGCCTCGGGCGTCTCCCAGGCATCCCGGTTGATCGGCGTCTTGATCGCCCCCGGGGCGACGGCGTTCACCCGGATCTTCTCCGGCGCGAGCTCCTGGGCCAGGGTCTGCATCATCATCTGGACCCCGCCCTTGGAGGACGCGTAGTTCACATGGCCCGCCCAGGGGATGACCTGGTGCACCGAACTCATGCAGACGATCTTCCCGGCGGAGCGGGACACCTCGGGGACCACGCCCCGGCGCCGGAACTCCTTCGTCGCCTCCCGTGCGCACAGGAACTGGCCGGTGAGATTGACGTCGATGACCTTCTGCCACTGGCCGAGGGTCATGTCCGCGACCCTGGCGTCCCGCTGGAGTCCCGCGTTGGCGACCAGGATGTCGATGGTGCCGAACTCCTGGACCATGCGGTCCATCATGGCGACGACCTGGTCCTCCTGGGACACGTCGGCCTCGTAGGCCGCGGAGCGCACCCCGAACGAGGCGATCTCCTCGGCCACCTCCTCGGCGGCCTCGCGCCCCGCCACGTAGTTCACGACCACGTCGGCGCCGGCCCGGCCCAGGCCGATCGCCGTGGCCTTGCCGATACCCGAATTGGCACCGGTGACCAGGGCCTTCTGGCCGTGCAGCAATCGCGCCGGGATCACGTCCTGCGGTGCTCCCGTGGTGGAATCCATGCCGTACCGCCTCCTCGCTGCGCGGTTGCGCCGAGCCCGGCGTCCGCTCGGCCGGGCACGGTCACGCAACCACCGGAGGGGGCGTTCGGCATCTCCCCGGAACCGGCGTTAGCCCGTCGGGTACAGCATCTTCGTCCCGACGGGTCAGTGGGCCGGGGCGGCCGCCTCAGCCCAGCCGGGCCACGAGGTGGTCGCCCACCCGCAGGGCGTTGGCGATCGCCGTCAGGGACGGGTTGACCGCCCCGATGCTCGGGAAGAAGCTCGTGTCGACGACGTACAAGTTGTCGAGATCGTGGGCCTTGCAGTTCACGTCCAGCGCGGAGTCGGCCGGATCGGCGCCGAAGCGTACGGTGCCCGCCTGGTGTGCCGTCGCGCCGATCGGCATGCCCTTGTGCAGATAGATGCTGTGGGGCAGCAGACGGTGCTCGTGCATGCCCAGGTGCCCCAGCATCGCCTGCAGCTTGTGACGTAGGCGTTTCAGGCCTTCGATGTTGTTCTTCTCGTCGAGGGCGAGCCGGATGCGCCCGTCACCGTCGAGGGTGATCCGGTTCTCCGCCATCGGCAGGTCCTCGCCGCACAGCCAGAAGTCGACGGCGTGATGGGCCAGTACCTCGAACGGCATGTCGGGGGTCACCGCACCGGCCCACCGAGGGGCCTCGCCGTGGATCTGTTCGGCGTCCGACTTGCCCAGCATCTGGATGCCGCCCAGTGGGAAGTCCCAGTCGTCCGCGCCCAGATACCAGTCGTGGAGGGCGAGCGTCTTCTGGAACCGGGTGTCGTTGGGCTCCTTGGACACCGCCATCAGCGCGAGGTTGTTGTGCCGCATGTAGAACCGGCCGACGACGTCGGAGCTGTTCGCCAGGCCGTGGGGATGGTGCTCGTTCGCCGAGGCCAGCAGCAGCGCGGCGGAGTTGGCCGCCCCGCAGGAGACGACGACCACGTCGGCCGTGTAGCGCACCTCCGAGCCGTCGGGAAGCCGTCCGACGACCGCGCTGACGCTGCGCCCCCGGGCCTCGGTCTCCAGGCGGACCACGTGGGTGTTCGTGACCATCTCCACGTTCGGATGCCCGAGGGCAGGCTCGACGCAGATCACTTCGGCGTCGGACTTGGCGCGCACCAGACACGGGAAGCCGTCGACCCGGTCGCAGCGGATGCAGACGCTGGCATGGGTGGCCCGCCCGCCGTCCTCCTGCGTGAGGTTCACTCCGATCGGCAGGTGGAACGGGTGCAGGCCGCGCTTCTCGAGATCGTCGCTCAACCGCTGGATGCGCGGCTCGTGCTCCACCGGCGGAAAGGCGTACTGCGCGCTCACCGGGCCCTCACCGGGGTCCTCGCCGTGCCGTCCGTGCACCAGGTACAGGTGCTCGGCCTGCGTGTAGTACGGCTCCAGGTCCTCGTAGCGGAGGGGCCACGCCGGCGAGAGACCGCCGTGGTGCCGGATCTCGCCGAAGTCCTCCGGACGCAGCCGGAAGAGGGCGGCCCCGTAGAACTTCGTGTTCCCGCCGACGTAGTAGTTGACCTCGGGCGGGAACTCCGTGCCGTGCTTGTCCAGCCAGAACTCCGGGGCCCGGTACTTGCCCTCGACGAACACGGCCGTCGAGTCCCAGTTGTCCCGCTCGCGCGGCAGGTGACCGCCGCGTTCGACGAGCAGGACGCGTTTGCCCGACGGTGCGAGCCGATGGGCGAGCGTGCCTCCGCCCGCGCCGGTGCCGATGATGATGACGTCGTAATGAGAGGCGTCGCCCACGACGGCCACCGTCCTTGGGATCACGGCCCGACCAGGTGTCAGGCGTTTGGCACCCCGCTGGGCGAGGGTCCAGCGGTCCCACCCTCCTCGAACGTATCCGCCTCCCCCGGGGCAGGCGACCGGAGCGGAACCCGGAGCACGCCACGGTCACAGCACCGCGATGGGGTTCACGGGCGATCCCGTGGCCCCGGTCAGCCGCAGGGGCGCGACCACGCACAGGAAGCTCCAGCGCCCGGCCCCCGCGCAGGCCGGCACGAGTTCCTCGAAGCTCAGGTAGTCCATGAGGTGCACGCCCATCGCCTGGATGGCCAGGACGTGTACGGGGAAGGCCACGTCCTCGACCGCGCCGGGCGCGGTGTCGTTGTTGCCGTCCCCTCCCAGGACCGCGATCTCGCGGTCGGCGAGGAACTCCACGGCGGTCGGGTGCAGACCGGCCCGCGCCTCGGCCGCGTTCCACGGCCCCAGTTCGGTGCGCCGGAGACGGTGTCCCGTCCTGACGAACAACAGGTCGCCCGGTCCGGCCCGGACCCCCTGCGCGGCCTCCGCGCCCGTCAGGTCGCGCAGCGTCACGTGGTCGCCCGGTTCCAGCCAGCGCACGCCACGCAGCCGGGGGATGTCCAGCAGGACGCCCCGGCCGGCGACGCCGTCCGCGAGCAGATCCACGGACAGTGCGCGGGCTCCCTCGGGCGTCACGGTGCTCGCGGGCACACCGCCGTAGAGCTCCCCGTCGAACAGCACGTGACAGAGGGCGTCGAGATGACTGTCCGCGTCGCCGTGCACGTTCATGGCGAAGCGGTCCGTGGCGAAGCGCAGTTCGGAGCCGGCGTCGTCCGGGCCCGGCCCGGTCATCCGGTGCACGGCGGGATCGGGATCGTCCGGGCCACGCACGGTCTCGATCGGAGCCGCCAGTGAGACCGTGCGCCCCAGGTGCACTTCCGCGGCGGCCGCCGCCACCCGCTCCGGGGTCAGACGGCACAGCGCACCCTTCCGGCCGTCCACCGCCGCCCGCGCCGCCCGGTTCCGCAGGCGTTCGTAGAGCGCCCGGAAGGCCTCCGAGGTCATGTCGGTCGCCGCCGACGGCTCGCCGGGCCCTGTCACGCGTACCCCCACGGGCTCAGGCCCCACCGCAGGACATGGGTGTCACCGGGCCGCAGCACGGTGAGATCGGTGCCGCTGTGGAAGGCGTCGGGCGGGCAGGACATCGGCTCCACGGCGATCCCCCGGCGGCGCCTGTCGGGATCGCCGAGGGTGTCGCCCGTGTACACCTGCACGTAGCGGGTCCCCTCGCCGAGCCGGACGTCGACCCCCCGCGTGCCGTCGGGATGCGCCAGCCGGACGACCGCCCAGCCGTCGGGGAGGCGGTCGAGCCCGGTGAATGCGGTGTCCAGGCGCAGATCGCCGAGGGGACGGCCGGCGCGGAGGTCGTACGGGGTGCCGTCGACGGGCTCGAGGCCGGCCGGCAGGCCCCGGGCGTCGGTACGCAGCACGTAACGCGCGGGAACGGTCAGCACGGCACTGTCGACGTGCTCGGTGCCGACCGTCAGATAGGGATGCTGGCCCACCCCGTACGGCGCCGGGTTCGTGCCCGCGTTGGTGGCGTGAACGGCGATGGCGAGTCCTTCGGGTCCGAGCCGGTACTCGACCCGGACGTCCAGGAGGAACGGGTACCCGGGCTGCGGACACAGCGTCGTACCGACCGTCACCGCGTCGCCGGTACGGGCGAGCGGCTTCCACAGGGTCCAGCGCAGCAGGCCGTGGATGGCGTTGTTCCGTTCCACCTCGGTCAGGGGGAGCTGCAGGCTCCTGCCCTCGAACTCGTAGCGGCCGTCGCCCACGCGGTTCGGCCAGGGGACGAGCAGCTGACCCCGTCCGTCCGTGACGGCGGACCCGGCGGAGAACCCGTCGAGCACCGGCCGGCCGTTCACGGTGTACTCGCGCAGCGCGCCGCCCAACTGGACGACCACCGCACTCTGCTCCCCGTGGACCAGCCGCCACGACTCGCCCGTGGGCCCGGCTGCCGCGGCGGGACCGCTGCCCGCCTCGGCCGGGGTGGCCCGGGCCGGGTCGGGGCCGGCCGGCCGGCCCCGGGAGCCGGACCGCGGACCCATCAGCGACAGGACAGCCGTGGCGACGGCCTCCGGAGGCTGGTCGATCTCCACGACCAGAGCGTGTTCGTCGGGCGCGGGCTCCTCCAGGTCCGCGAGCTGGCTCTGCAGCAGGGCCGACGGGAAGAAGTGGCCGTGCCGCCCGGCCAGTCGGGAGCGCAGCAGCTCGGGCGAGCCGTGCAGATAGACCAGGAGAACGTCCGGGCGCCCCGTCAGCAGAATGTCCCGGTAGGCACGCTTGAGCGCGGAGCAGGTCACCACGGCGTTCCGGCCGGCCGCGATCGCCTCGTCCATCCACTGGGCGATCGCCGCGAGCCACGGTGCTCGGTCGGCGTCCGTCAGCGCGTGACCGGCCGCCATCCTGGCGCGGTCGGCCTCGGAGTGGAACGCGTCCGCGTCCCGGTACGTCCAGCCCAGGCGCTCGGCGAGGAGAGGTCCCACCGTCGACTTGCCGGAACCGGCGACGCCGACGACGAGCAGCAGGCGCGGCGGCTCTCCCGCCGCTGGTGCGTGTGCCACGTGCGCGGGTCCCGGGTCAGTCGCGCGTCGGCCGGGGCATGGCGGCGCACGGGGACCGGGCGGCACCGGTGAGCGCGTCATCGCGCCGGCGGGCCGCACCCGCGTGAGTCGTCATGACCGGCTCCTCCCTGTCGTCCGGCCTGGTCGCCGAGGCGTCTCCGTCCGGCGGTCCGGGCACCTCCCATCTGAACCCGGTCGACGCCCCGGCGCATGTCGGCGGGGGCTCGACGGCGGCCGTCGGCGCGCGGGGAACGCGGCCCCGCCCGGGAGGGGCGGCAGCACCGGACGGGGCGGCCTTGGGGGACTGCGGCGCGGGAGGGGCGGAAGGCGGCAGGCGGCTGCCGCGCGGGGGAGCTGCCGCGCGGGCGGACCGGCCCCGCTCAGGAGGGCAGGCCGCTCAGGCGGCCGCCGAGTGCGACGCCGCCGGACCCGTCAGGGAGACGGCGGCACCCTCTCGGGACCGGCCGGGGCCTCCGACCCCGTGGACCGCCCCGGAGGACGGGCCCCGGTCTTGGCTGCCGCCGCGTGCAGCGCCTTCAGGGCGATCAGGAGCACGCCGACGTCGTCGAGGTAGACCGGGTCCGGGATCAGATCGATCGGCGAGATCGTGTAGACCACGGCGGCCCAGAAGAGGGCCTTGGACTGCAACGGGACACCGGCGTCCATCAGCAGTCTGCGCGCCTTGAAGACGCGCACGAGCAGAACGGCGGCGCATCCCGCCACGCCGAGCAGGAGAACCACCACCACGACGAGCCAGAGGGTGCCGTCCATGCCGTTCTCCTACCCGCGACGTCCTGTGTCACCGCTCCGGAAGGCGCTTCGGTGACGCGCCACGGCAGGGGAGACCTTCATAGAGTCTGGACCGGGACCGGCCACGAACGGAAGCCGGGGCACCGGCCCGTCACGCACCGTCGCCGGGCGACGGTCCGCCGGCGGCCGGATCCGGCCCCTGCGGACCGGGCACGGGCCCGACCGGCCCTACCCCGCCCCCTCCGCGCGGTGCGAGCGTGGCAGAAGGCACCCCGCGAACCGGAAGGCGGTGGGCAGGATGGAATCGCCCCTCGTGACGGGACCGCTCGTGACAGGTCCCCTGGTGGTGGGGGCCGACGGCTCCGGCCCCAGTCTCACGGCCGTGGACTGGGCCGCCGACGAAGCGGCACGGCACGGTCTGCCGCTGCGCATCGTCCACGCCTCCCTGTGGGAGCGGTACGAGGGGGTCGCACCGTCCCCGACCGCGAACCGGCCCTCGGGCCAGGTCCTCGCCGAGAACATCGTCGCTTCCGCGACCGAACGCGCCCGGCTCCGCGCGCCCGGGGTCGAGATCACCGCGGACGTCCTCGCGGAGGACGCGGCCGGTGCGCTGCTGCGGGCGGGCTGGGAGGCCGCGCTCCTGGTCGTCGGATCCCGGGGGCGAGGTGACTTCCGCGACCTGCTGCTCGGTTCGGTGGCCCTTGTCGTGGCGGCCCGCGCCCAGTGCCCGGTGGTCGTCGTCCGAGGTGACCGGCAGGGTCTGGAGGCACGCCACGGGCGGGTGCTGCTCGGCGTCGGCGAGCACGACGTGGACTCCGCGGCCGTCCGGTTCGCCTTCCACGAGGCCGCCGTACGGGGCGCGGAGCTCGACGTCGTCCAGGCGTGGCGACGCCCCGCCCTCGAACCGGTCGCCCACCCGCTCCTGAGCGGCGAGCCCCGGGTGCACGCCGAGCAGCGGGCGTCCGAACTGCTCGACAAGGCACTCGCCCCGGTGGTGGACGAGTACCCCGGCGTACGGCTTCTCAGGAGCACGGTCGAAGGCTCCGCGCACCAGGTGCTCACCGAACGCTCCGCCGCCGCCGACCTGCTCGTCGTCGGGGCCCGTCGACGGGACGCGCTCGTCGGTCTGGAGCTCGGCAGAGTCGCCCACCGCGCCCTGCACCACGCCTCGTGCCCGGTCGCCGTCATCCCCCACCGGCGCGTCCGGACCACGGCGGGCGAGCCGTGACGACCGCTCCCGGACGCCCGTTCCCGGTGGCGGACGGGGGCCCAGGGCTCAGCAGCCCGATGATCCCGCGCCATCCGCCCGCACCCATCTGATGGATCCGTGGCGCCTTCTGACGAGGGGGCTCACTCCGACGTGTGACGAGGGGGGCTCACTCCGACGTGCCGGGACTCACCCCAAGGGGATCACGCCCACCGGTGCCGGGCTGTGGTGGACGACCGCGTGGGCGACGTGGCCGAGGTGCGGCCCGAGAGGGAGGTGCGGCCTGCGCCGGCCCACGAGGACGAGTTCGGCGTCCCGTGACGCCTCCACCATCCGGTACGCGGCGGACCCCACCACCGTCTCGGCGGTGGCCCCCACCTCCGGGTAGCGCAGGCGCCACGGCTCCACCAGGTCGTCCAGGCCCCCGACGAGCCGGTCGCCCAGCTCCTCGCCCGCGCCCGGGTCGACGAGGGAGGCGTAGCCGTACGAGGCGGGCAGCGTCCAGCTGTGCAGGAGGCGGAGCGGCAGGCCACGGCGGGCGGCCTCCGTGAACGCGAAGCCGAGCAGGGGCTCGCACGGGTGGTAGATGTCGACCCCCACCACGATCCCGCCGGACCCGACGTTCTCGTCCGACCCGTCCGACCCGTCGTCCCCGTCGGACCCCAGATCGCGGGGCGCCTCCGCGCGCACCAGGACGACCGGCTGCCGGGCCGCGCCGACGACGGCGAGGGACACCGAGCCGGCGACGAAGCCGGCCAGCGCGCCGAGCCCGCGGGAACCGAGGACGAGCAGGTCGGCCTCGTTCGCGGCGGCCGTCAGCGTCTCTGCCGCAGGGCCCCGTACCCGCTCGGCGCGCACCTCGAGACCGCGGTGGTCCTTCTCCGCCCGCTCCGCCACCTCCCGCAACAGGGCCTCGTCCCCCTCGGTGACCGCACCGGCGTGCGCGGCGGGGACCTCGGGAGCGTCCGGCCACGCGGAGACGTGCAGCAGCCGGAGCGGCACTTCGCGCAGTACCGCCTCCCGCGCCGCCCAGTGCGCGGCGGCGAGGCTCTCCTCGGAGCCGTCCACCCCGACGGTGACCTGCGGTGTCATGGGCCACCTCCTCGGCCGACGCCCCCACAGCCCCAGGCTCCCGCCCGCGAGGACGACGACAGCAGGGGCCGGGCAGGTCTCGAATCGGGGCCGAACGGCCCATCCCCGGCGGTCCCGCCGTGATGCGACCGTGAGAGATGTCCTCCCGGGGCACACGGTCGAGGAGGTGCCATGGACAGCGATATCCCCGCGCGGCCGGAGCTCGGCAACGTCGTCGTGGGGGTCGACGGGTCACCCTCCGCGAGGACGGCCGCGCTGTGGGCCGCCGCAGAGGCGGACCGCAGAGGCCGCCCCCTGCACCTCGTCCACGCCGCCGACATCGACCGCCGCGCCGTCTTCGCCGGCGCCGACAGCCTTCGGGCGGTACGCGAGGCGGGCCGCGATCTGCTCACCGACACCGCGCAAGCGGTCCACGAGCGCTTTCCCGAGCTTCCCGTGACCAGGGAGCTCGGCCGCCAGGAGGCGGTGGCCTGCCTGCGGGCGGCGGCCGGTCACCGGGGCACGATCGTCGTGGGCCACCGGGGCCTCGGTGGCTTCGGCACGCTGATGCTCGGCTCCGTCGGCCTGGGCGTGGCGGCCCGCGCCGAGGTGCCGGTGATCGTCGTTCGCGGCGAGGGCGAGCGCCCCGAGACCGGCTCCGTCACCGCGGCCGTGCGGGACGCCGCCGACCTCGGCTGGCTGCTCCTCGCCGCCGCCGAGGCGGATGCCCGCAAGGCCGCACTCCGCCTGGTGAGCGTGTGGAACGTCCTCGCCCACGTCGGCAGCGTCGCCACCATGCTCGACGACCTCGACGGGATCGCCCGACAGCGCGTGCTCGAGACCAAGGAGCTCGCCGACCGGGTGCGCGAGGTCTACCCCGGCCTGATCGTCGGCCACCACGTCGAGACCGGCACCAGCGTCCCCGGCCTTCTGACCGAGGCGAGCGGCCGCACCGACCTGCTCGTGACCGGCCGGAGCCGGCGCCCGCTCGGCATCGGACCGTCCCTGGGACGCGTGGCCCATGCCCTGATCCACCACGCGCACTGCCCGGTCGAGATCGTCCCGCCCGCCTTCGCGAGCGCCGACGCGCCCGACTCCTGAGTGCCGTACCGTGAACAGGTCCTCGTCGGCGACCCGAGGAAGTGACCATGTCCAGGAAGTCCCGCGGCCGCAGCGCCCGGCGATCGCAGCAGCCGAAGTCGCAGCCACGGTCGACGTCGCGGTCACAGCCGCAGGCCCGGCCAGGGATCCGGCCGACGCGGCAGAACGCCCCCGGCGCGGACGAGCTGCCGGAACGCGCTGTGGCCCCTCCCTTTCCCGCGCACTGGATGAACGGGCCTCCCCGGCGCCCCGTGCACACCGTCCAGGTGTCGGCGGCCTTCCTCTGACGGGGACGGACTGTTCCCATGGGCGAGACGCACGCCGTCGAGCCGAACCGGTTGTCCAGGTCGTACGGACCGGTGGTGGGCGTGGAGGCAGCGCTGCCCCTGAAGCGGCGGGCCCCTGACCTGTGCAGCCCTCGGACCGGCGGGCCGGTCGGCCCTCCTGTACAGAGGCCCATTCGGCCCTGCACGCGGCCCCGTCGGGCACTGAGCAGCAGGCCCGTACAGCGGGACAGTGAAGACAGGAGCCGATGCGGAAGCGACCCCTCCCTCGGCTCACGGGCCACGCACCAGGAGAGAACGATGACCGGAAACAAGGTGGAACGGAGGCGCCGCCTCTTCCCCGACTTCGACGACATGTTCAACCGGGAGTTCCCCGGGCTGCCCGGATGGCGCCCGGCCACGGCGGCCCACTCCATCCCGATGGAGATGACCACAGGTGACGGCGCGTACGTGCTGCGGGCCGAGCTCCCCGGCATGGACCCCGACGACATCACCCTCACCGCCGCCGACGACCTCCTCACCGTGCGTGCGGAGCACAGCGAGAGCAGGGAGGACAAGGAGCACTCGGAGTTCCGTTACGGATCGTTCCGCCGGACCGTGCGCCTCCCGGCCACGATCCCCGCCGACGACGTCGAGGCCTCGTACGCCGACGGCATCCTGACCGTCCGGGTCCCGATGCCCGACGCCGCGGGCGAGGCCGCACGCACCATCCCGGTGAAGCGCGCGGCCGGGAGGGCCGCGTCATGAACGCCCGACGCGTTCTGGTCGCGTACGGAAGCAAGCACGGCGCGACCGAGGGCATCGCCGACGAGATCGGCAGGACGCTCCGGTCCGACGGCATCGACGCGGTCGTCCTGCCGGCCGACCGCGTCGACGACGTCGGCGGCTACGACGGAGTCGTCCTCGGCGGTGCCCTCTACGCCGGTCACTGGACCGCCACCGCACGTCGGTGCGCCCGGCGCAACGCCGAACAGCTCCGCGACCGGCCCCTGTGGCTGTTCAGCAGCGGACCGGTGGACAGCTCCGCCGAGCAGCACGACATCCCTCCCGTCCGCGGGGTCGCCCGCCGGATGAGGAAGCTCGGGGCACGGGAGCACATCACCTTCGGCGGCGCCCTGACCGCGGACAGCACGGATCCCGTCACCCGGACGATGGTGCGTCACGGCAAGGGCGGAGACTTCCGCAACCCGGAACGGATCCAGGCGTGGGCGCACCACATCGGGGCCGAACTCGGCGCCACGGACTGAAAGGGGCCGCCGACGGGTCCCGGCAAGCGACGTCGCCCGGAGGTGCGACATGAACAGCCACCAGGCGTCGGGCCCCGGACCGTCGTCGTCTCCGGCGGGGCCCGCCCGGCGCACCGCCCTCGTCGTCGTCCTGGCGATCGCCGTCGTCTGCGGCGCGGTCGCGGCCGCGGTGCTGTGGCGGGCCGGGGCCGCGGCCGACCGCGAACTCGCCGGGCACCGCCACCAGGTGACGGCGACGACGACCGGGCCGGCCGCGCAGCCGGCCGCCGGCGCGCGCTACGGAGCGGAGCCCCTGTTCTCGGCGAAGGCGGTCTGGTCCTACCCGAAGGGCGTCCCCCGTTCCGGGACCGTCGACGTCCCCGCCCGGACGCCCCGGGGAAGGGCGGTGACGATCTGGGTGGACGACGCCGGCGCCCCGGCGCGGCCGCCCGGCGGCACGGCGGACCGTGCCGTCACCGCCCTCGCGGGTGGCATGGCGACGGCGGGCATCGCGACGGGTGCGGGCGCAGGACTCGTCCTGCTGCGCCGCCGTTCGCGGGCGGGCGGGTTGGCGGACCTGGAACGCGAATGGCAGCGGGTGGAGCCGGTCTGGTCCGGCCGCCTGCGGCGTGGCGGCACCGGCACCGGCGACGGATGAGGCGCGATCCGAACGAGACGGATGAGGCGCCACGAGACGGATGAGGCGCGATCCGAACGGCAAGACCGTCTAAGGGTCCGTGCCCGCACGCAGTTCGCCGTCCGTGCCCGCACTCAGTTCGCACCGTACGTCCACCACGCCCTCCACGGCCCGGGCCAGGCGCGCCGCCACCGGGACGAGCGTGCGGTCGCGGACCTCACCGCAGAGGGTCACGACGCCGGCGGAGACCTGGACGTCGACCCGGTCGCGGGAGAGCGGGAACAGGTGGTCGACGACATCGTGCCGTACCTCTGCGGCGAGGTCCTCGTCCGGGCGGAGGAAGACCTTGAGGAGGTCGGACCGGCTGACGACGCCCTGGATCACGCCGTCGGCGTCGACGACCGGCAGGCGCTTGACGCGGCGGGCGGCCATGAGCCGGGCAGCCTGGGGGAGGGTCGCGTCGGGGGCGACGGTGACGGCGGGCGAGGTCATCAGGTCCTGGGCCCGCCGTGAACCCGCCTTGGCGGTGGCGTCGAGCCTCCGGAGCTGCTCGACGAGGCCGAGGCGGTGGTCGTGGAACTCCTCCTTGAGGAGCAGGTCGGCCTCGGAGACCACGCCGACCACCCGCCCCTCGCCGGCCACGACGGGGACCGCGGTCACCCGCCACCGGTCCATGGCGGTGACGATCTCCTTGAACTCCGCGTCGGGCTGCACCGCGACGACCTTCCTGGTCATCACGTCGGCGACGGTGAACGGCTGGGCGGTCATGGCTGGCTCCTTGCCGAGAGGCCGAGAGGCCGAGAGGCCGAGATGCCGAAGTGCCGAGGCAGTGCCGCGGTGGCGACGTTCCGAGTGAACCTTCGCCCTCAGGTTCGCCCTGGACGGCCGAAGCCGGAAGGGCCGCGCAGGGCACCTCCGGGGGCCGAAGGGCCCTGATCAGCGGACCAGGACGGCCTCGCCGGAGCGGGGGCAGACAGCCGCAGTGGTCCAGGTGGGTAGGGGGGACGACCACGGCGTGACGTCGGCGGCGTCCCGGGCGAACCGTTCCCGGTTGCGCCGTCGCAGGTCCGCGAAACCCTGGAAGAGACGGCAGTCGACGAGGAAGCGCGCATGATCGCTCTCGACCAGCAAACTGCTGCCGGTGACCGTCCCCGCACCGCCCGGGAAGGTGGGCAGGGCCGGTCGCGGCGCGGCGGGGAACGCGTACGCGACGGGAACGGGAGTGCGGGCTGTCCCGGACCTGAGCCGGCCCTCCTTCGGAGTCCGCTCCCGCCTCCAGGCTCGCACCGGAACCGGCACCGGCCCGGGCCGCAGGGCCCGATCGGCCCCGTCCTGTGGCCCGACCGGCACATGCGCCGCCGCCGGTCGGCGGCCGAGCCTGATCGAGGAGGACACCCGAACGCACCGAAGGAAAGTGGGTGGGTGCCATGAAGGCAGCCGTCTTCCAGGGACCGGGCCCGATCGCCTGGCGGGACGTGCCCGACCCGGGCCTCAAGGACCCCGGCGACGCGATCGTGCGCGTCGACGTCGTCACGATCTGCGGGACCGATCTGCACATCCTCAAGGGCGACGTGCCGGAGGTGACACCGGGCCGGGTGCTCGGCCACGAGGCCGTGGGCACGGTGGTCGAGACCGGCCGGGACGTCCGTACCGTACGGCCCGGGGACCGGGTCCTGATCTCCTGCATCTCGGCCTGCGGCCGCTGCCGCTTCTGCCGCGAGGGCCGCTACGGCCAGTGCCGCGGCGGCGGGGGCTGGGTGCTGGGCCACACCGTCGACGGCACGCAGGCGGAGTACGTACGGGTGCCGTTCGCCGACCTGTCCGTGCACCCGCTGCCGAGCGCGGTGGACGGTTTCGACGCCGTCCTGCTCGCCGACATCTTCCCCACCTCGTACGAGGTGGGCGTCCTGAACGGCGGAGTGCGGCCGGCCGACACCGTCGTCGTGGTCGGTGCGGGCCCGGTCGGCCTCGCCGCCGTCGTCACGGCCCGCCTCTACAGCCCCGGCCGGATCATCGCCGTCGATGTCGCCGCGTCCCGGCTCGCCGCCGCCCGCACGCTCGGCGCCGACGCCACGGCCACCGTCGGCGAGGGGCCAGAGCAACTCGTCGAGGACCTGACGGAGGGGCTGGGCGCCGATGTCGTCATGGAGGCGGTCGGCGTGCCCGAGGCCTTCGAGATGTGCACGCGCATGGTCAGGCCCGACGGCCGGGTCGCCAACATCGGCGTCCATGGCAAGCCCGCGGTGCTGCACCTCGAAGACCTGTGGATCAAGGACGTCACCATCACCACCGGCCTCGTGGACACCTCGTCCACCCCCATGCTGCTGCGCATGATGGCGGCCGGCCGGCTGCCGGCGGCGGACCTGGTCACCCACCGCTTCGAACTCGCGCAGATGGAAGAGGCGTACGACGTGTTCGGCCGCGCGGCCGACACCGGCGCCCTGAAGGTCGCGCTCGGCGGCCCGCAGCACACGGCCGTCGCGGCGGCCGGGTCCCCGGAGGCCGGATGACCGGAACGCCCGCGGGACCCCGGCGCTCCCCGCCGCCCCGCGGGGTCGTCCTCGACACCGACGGAGTGCTGCTGGACTCCGCCGCCGTTCACGCGGCGGCGTGGAAGACCGCGTTCGACGCCTGCCTCGGTCCGTTCGGGCCCGGGGCGGGCGGGCAGGCGCCGTTCGACCCGGACGCCGACTACCGCCGGTATGTCGACGGGAGGTCCCGCTACGACGGCGCCGCCGCGTTCCTGACCGCCCGCGGAGTCCACCTGCCCCGGGGCGCACCCGACGACCCTCCCGGACGCGACAGCGTATGGGCGGTGGCGGCACGCAAGGAGGCCGCCTTCCGGGATGCCCTCGCCGCCGAGCCGGTCGTTCCCTTCGCGGACGCCCAGGCGGCGCTCGGCATCCTGCGTGACCTCCACGTGCCCTGTGCCGCCGTGTCCGCGTCCCGGCACGCTCGGGTGCTGCTCGGCTCCGCCGGGCTCACCGCCTTCCTCGCCGCCGTCGTGGACGGCGAGGACGCCGCCCGGCTCGGCCTGGCCGGCAAGCCGGACCCCGCCCTCTTCCTGTACGCGGCCGGACTCCTCGGCACCCGCCCCGGCGACACCGCGGTGGTCGAGGACGCACTCGCCGGAGTCCGCGCCGGGCGCCGCGGCGGCTTCGGCACCGTCGTCGGCGTGGACCGCACCCCGGACGCACACGGGACCGCCGCACTCCGGGAGCACGGCGCCGACCTCGTCGTCCCCGACCTCGCGACACTGGTCCGGAGCCTGTGGGGTGAGCGCCGGTGAGCGATGGATGGACCTGGGGCTACGACCGCTACGAGCCGCGGCGGGAACGCCTGGTCGAAGCGCTCTGCACGCTCGGCAACGGCCGCTTCGCCACCCGGGGATCCGCTCCCGAGTGCGCCGCCGACGCCACCCACTACCCGGGCACCTACCTGGCGGGCTGCTACGACCGCCTCACCTCGGTGGTGGCCGGCGCGCGGGTCGAGAACGAGGACCTGGTCAACCTCCCCGACTGGACGCTGCTGCGCTACCGCTGCCTCCCCGACGACGGACCGCCCGGCGCCTGGCTCACCCCCGACGCGCCGGACCTGCGCCACTACGACGTGCGGCTCGACCTGCGCGCCGGAGTGCTGAGCCGCCGCCTCTACTACCAGGACGCCCGCGGCCGCGGACTGCGTGTCGTCCACACCCGGATCGTGCACATGGGGGACGCCCGCCTCGCGGCCCAGCGCACCCGGTTCACCGCCTACGGCTGGAGCGGAGCCGTCGAGGTGCGGTCCGTCCTCGACGGGGCGGTCACCAACGCCGGGGTCGAGCGCTACCGGAACCTGGAGGGGCGTCATCTCGTCGACCACCGGAGCGGGTTCACACCCGGCGGGGTCGCCCGGCTGACCTGCCGTACGACCGACCCCGGCCTCCTGATCGCCCTGGCCGTCCGTACCGCCACCCGCCCCGCGCGCCCGGCTTACGAGACCGCCACGCGGACCGGCACCGTCCAGACCTTCCTCCTGCCGGCCGGCCGCCGCTCGGCGACCGTCGTGAAGACCCTGGCGCTGCACACCTCGGCGGACCGCCCCGCCGCCGACCCGCTCGCCACGGCATGCGAGGCGGCCGCCCGGGCCCCGGCCTTCGACCGGCAGGTGCTCACGCACACGGCGTCCTGGCGACGCCTCTGGGAACAGGGAGAGATCGACGTCCCCGGGGAGGCGGGCCGCATTCTGCGGCTGCACCTCTTCCACCTGCTGCAGACGCTCTCCCCGCACACCGCTGAACTCGACGTCGGCGCTCCCGCCAGAGGCCTGCACGGCGAGGCGTACCGCGGGCACGTCTTCTGGGACGAGCTGTTCGTGCTCCCGTACCTCGACCTCCACTTCCCCGAGGTGGCCCGGTCCCTGCTCCTGTACCGGCACCGCCGCCTCCCGGCCGCCCGCGCCGTCGCCCGCGCGGCCGGCGGCGTGGGGGCCAGGTACCCCTGGCAGAGCGCGAGTTCGGGCCGCGAGGAGACCCAGGCACTGCACCTCAACCCGCGCTCCGGACGCTGGCTGCCCGACCACTCCCGGCTCCAGTGCCATGTGGGCTCGGCCGTCGCCTACAACGTGTGGCGGTACGCACGGACCACCGGCGACCGCGGCTTCCTGCACGCCGAAGGGGCCGAGACGCTGCTGGAGGTCGCCCGCTTCTGGGCCGGCGCCGCCCACTACGACCCGGAGCGCGGGCGCTACCGGATCCGCGGGGTCGTCGGTCCGGACGAGTACCACGACGCCTATCCCGGCGCCACGGCCCCGGGCATCGACGACAACGCCTACACGAACGCCACCGCGGCCTGGGTGCTGGCCCGTGGCCTCGATCTGCTCGGCGAACTGCCGGACGCCCGGCGGGCGGAGCTGCGCGAACGCCTGTCGCTCGACGATGCCGAGCTCGCCCGCTGGGAGGACGTCTCCCGCCGCCTGTACGTGCCCTTCCACCGGGGCGTGGTGAGCCAGTTCGAGGGCTACGGCGAACTGGCGGAGCTCGACTGGGAGGGGTACCGCGGCCGCTACGGCGACATCCGTCGCCTCGACCGCATCCTGGAGGCGGAGGGTGACACGGTCAACCGCTACCAGGCGTCGAAGCAGGCCGACACGCTGATGCTCGGCTACCTCTTCCGGCCCGAGGAGCTGTACGAGTTGTTCGCCCGGCTCGGCTATCGGCTCGACGACGACGTGTGGCGCGCCACCGTCGCCTACCACCTGCGCCGCACCAGCCACGGCTCCACGCTCAGCAGCCTCGTCCACGGCTGGGTGCTCGCCCGGCAGAAGGGGGCCGACGCCTGGCGCTACTGCGCGGAGGCGCTGCTCGCCGACGTGGCCGACATCCAGGGCGGGACGACCGGCGAGGGCATCCACCTCGGCGCGATGGCGGGCACGATCGACCTCGTCGAACGCGGGATCACCGGCCTGGAGGCCGGACCGGAAGGGCTCCGGGTGGCCCCGGTGCCGCTGGCCGAGATCCCGCGCTTCCGCTTCACCCTCTGCTTCGGCGCCCATCGAGGCGTGCGGGTGCGGGTGCTGCCCGGACGGCTCGCCGTCCGTGTCCCGGCCTCGCCCGGCTCCCAGGACCCCCTCACCGTGGTCCTCCCGGGGGACCGGACGTACACCGTCGCACCGGGGCGGGAGCGCTGGTTCCGCCTGTGAGCCGACCCTTCCGGGTCACGGCTGTGCAGGGCTCGCGGCCCTCCCGACCGCTGTGGGCCCCTGCGATCCCACGGCCGAGGGCCTCCGCCTTCACCGTGCGGCGCGGTGCCCGGCGGTCAGACGAAGGTGAGCACCTCGGCGACGGGCCGGCGGGGCGTGGCCCTGCCGCGGGGCCCGTACCCCAGTCGGACCACCATGTGCACGTAGCCCGTCGTCGACCCGGGGTCCCGGGCCACGGAGCGGAGCTCCGGCCATTCCAGCGGCTGGGAGATCAGCGAGGTGGAGAGCCCGTCGAGGGTGGCACGGAGCAGGACCCGCTGCAGCGCCTGGCCGGCCTTCAGCCACTCCGCCGGAGTGTCGCCGACCGTGCCGAGCAGCACGAACTGGGGGCTCCTCTCGAAGCGGGCCGAGACACGGCCGGGCACCGGTCGGTGGGAGGCGAAGTCCCGGACCGGGGCGGTGACGTCGTACTGGCGCGGTCCGAAGGCGTACGAGGGGATCCCCTCGGTCCCGGGACCCTCGTCGGCCGCCCCGGTACGGATCCAGGCGTCGATCTCCTCGCGCACGGACGCGTCGGCGGACTCGAGCCGCTCCGAGTCGTGCACCAGGTCCAGCACCGTGTCCGCGTGCCAGGCACCGGGTACGACCAGTCGGCAGTCCTCCAGGAACGCGGCGGAACGCAGCCCGTCGAGGATCTCCGCCGGGACCCGCTCGTCGGTGAACGGGAAGCGGCTGGTGTGCCGCTCCCGGAGCGCCGGGTGCAGCACCGCCAGCTCGTCGTCGTACGTGCCGACGGCCGGGGGAAGCCGGACGTCGGCCAGGTGCCAGGGGTCGCCGGGGTCGGGCAGCAGACGGACCGCGGCGTGCCGGCCCCGGTGCGCGGCGGCCACCCGCAGGCCGAACAGGGCTGCCCCGCAGCCCAGATGGAGGGCGCGGTGATCCGGGTCCTCGTGCGGCAGGGCCCGCGCGGGGTCGCCGCACAGCTCGACGGTGCCGGTGTCCGTCCGGTGCACGAACCTCCACGGCTGCGCGTTGTGCATCGACGGGGCGGTGACGGCGTCCTCGACGAGCGACGTCACCAGCGTGCGGGTCGGAGCGGTGTCGGACACGGTGCCTTCTCCCTTCCGGAGCGTGACCGCGGGGGTCGTCACAAGGGCGCGTGAGCGGTGCGGGCGGGAAGCGTGAGGCGGGTGTCGTCCTCCTGGAAGGACAGGCGGTCCACGACCGCGACAACGCCGTCCACGCGGGCGGCGAGGCCGACGAGCATCCTGGCCCGGCTGCGGCGACGGACCCGCCCCCCGACCGTCACCACACCGTCCAGGACGTGCACCTCCACCGCGTCCTCGGGCATGCCCAGGGCGTCCGCCACGATCTCCTCGCAGATGCGTCTGCGTATCTCCGCGTCGGGGCGGAGGAAGACCCGCAGCAGGTCGCGCCGGGTCACGATCCCCACCAGACGCTCCTCCTCGTCCACGACCGGAAGGCGCTCCACGCCCCGGCGGACCATCAGCCGCGCCGTGTCCCCGGCGGTCTCCTCGGCGTGGACGGTCACGGCAGGGGCGGACATCAGGTCCTGAACGGTCGGCTCACGGCGGGCCAGCAGATCGCTCGCGGAGACGACTCCGACCACGCGGTCGTCCTCGTCGACGACGGGCAGTCCGCTGATGTCGTGCTCCGCGAGCAGCTTCGCGACCTCCCTGAACCCCGTCGAGGAGACGGCGGAGACGACGTCGTCGGTCATCAGGTCGGCGACCTTCAGGTGCCTCATCGCCACACCTCCTCTGCGCGCGTCCCGAACGTGGGGCCTGCTGGGCCTGCTTTCCGTTCCACCACGGTCCAACGCCCGCCGGCGGCCCGGGAGGGCCGAACGGTCCCCTTCGCACGGACCGACAGGGTCCACGCTTGGCCTCTGCGGCCCTCCGGCCGGGCGGACGCCGGATGCCACGGTGGGACCAGTGCGGGAACGGGACCGAGACCAGTCCCGGGGACGCGTGAGGAGGAGCCATGGACACGACCAGGAACCGCACCGGCCTGGGCAGGGTCGTCGTCGGCGTGGACGGATCCCCCTCCGCCCGTGCGGCGCTGACGTGGGCCGCGCGGGAGGCGGTACTGCGGGGCAGCGGTCTCTGCGTCGTCCACGCGACGGACACCTCCGCCCTGTACCTCTCCGAGGCGGAGGGCGACCGGATCCAGCGGGCGGGCCTGGAGCTCCTGGACACGGCGGCCGCCACCGTCGCGGCACTCCACCCCGAACTGACCGTCGTCACGGAACTCGACACCGGAACGGCCCCCCGCGCCCTGCGCGCCGCCGCCGCCCTGAGCGGCACGATCGTCGTGGGACACCGGGGGCTCGGCGGATTCTCCTCGCTGCTGCTCGGATCGGTCGGCCTCGAACTCGCGGCCGGTGCCACCACCCCGGTCGTCGTCGTGCGCGAGGCCGCCGAGCCCGCCGAGGCCGGCGCCGTGCTCGCGGCCGTCCGGGACGCCGACGACCTCGGCTGCGCCCGCGCCGCGGCCCGCGAGGCGATGCTGCGCAAGGTGCCCCTGCGGCTTCTGCACGTGTGGGGCACCATCCCGGCCGGCGGCGTCAGGGCACTGCTGCCGGGCGGACCCGAGGAGGCCGCCCACGCGCACGTGCGCGCGCTGTCCGAGGTCACCGAACGCCTCCGGGAGGAGTTCCCGGAACTCGCCCTGGACGCCGAGGGCGAGAAGGACCACAGCGTCGCCGGTGCGCTCGTCGAGGCGTCGCGCCACGCCGACCTCCTGGTCACCGGCGGGCGGCGCGCCCCCGGGTACCTCGGACCGACGCTCGGCAGGACCACCCTCGGTCTGCTCCAGCACGCCCACTGCCCGGTGCAGCTCATCCCGCGGCAGGGAGCCGGCCACGGCAGTACGTCCTGACCGGCGCCCCGAACGGCGGTGCCCCTCGGTCGGAGCGGCTCGGCGGGTGCGGCGGAGGCATCCGGACTACCGTGAAAGCGGGCGTGGCGGATGCCGTCCGCGCGCCCGACGTGACGGCGGGATCCGCGCCCACCTGACGGCGGGATCTTCCAGCGGCCGCCGTCGACTTGCCGGCGGAGGGTGCGATGGACGGGGAGGCGCGGGACGACCGTGAGGAGCGGGACGACCGTGCGAGTCAGGAGGGCCGGGAGGGGCGGGAGGGGCGGGAGGGCCTGCAGGACTCCGGGTCCGTGGACTCACGACTTCCGCGGCTGCGGCTGGACGAGCTGCTGGACGAGCTCCAGGCGCGCATCGACGAGGTCCGGGGCACGAGGGACCGGCTCAACGGGCTCCTCGAAGCCGTCATGGCGGTCGGCCGGGAACTCGACCTGCCGCAGGTGCTGCGGGGCATCGTGGAGGCCGCGGTCACCCTGGTGGACGCGGAGTACGGGGCCCTCGGCGTCATCGGCGACGACAGGACGCTCTCCGAGTTCGTCCCCGTGGGGATCGACGACGAACTGCGGGGCCGGATCGGCGCCCTGCCCTCCGGACACGGCATCCTCGGCGAGCTGATCCGCAACCCGCACCCCTTGCGCCTCACCGAGCTGTCGGAGCACCCCGCCTCGTACGGCTTCCCGCCCCACCACCCGCCGATGCACTCGTTCCTCGGCGTGCCGATCCGTGTCCACGACGAGGTGTTCGGCAACCTCTACCTCACCGAGAAGCGCGGCGGCGCCGACTTCGAGGCCGAGGACGAAGCCGTGGTGACGACCCTCGCGATCGCGGCCGGCATCGCCATCGAGAACGCCCGCCTGTACGAGGAGGGGCGGCTCCGGCAGCGCTGGCTGGCTGCGAGCTACGACTTCACCCGCGCCCTCCTCTCCGGGGCGGAGGAGTCCGAGGTCCTCGACGGGATGCTCGAACAGTCCGTGGACATCGCCGGTGCCGACATGGGCGTCTTCTACCTGGTCGGCCCGGGCGACGAGCTCAGGGGCTCGCTGGCCCGCGGCGAGGGGGCCGACGCCCACCAGGGCGTGGTCCTGTCGAGCATCGAGGGAACCCTCGCCGCGGCCGCCCTGCTCCAGGACGGCCTGGTCGCGGTGGCGGACGTGGAGCACGACCAGCGGGTCACCGTCCAGCCCGAGCGGTGGAAGGGCTTCGGGCCGGCTGTGGCCGTCGCGGTCGGCACGAAGGAGAGGCTGAGCGGTGTCCTGATCCTCGCCCGCCGCCGGGGCCGACCGCCCTTCGCGGGAGCCGAGATCGCCGCCCTCCCGGGATTCGCCGGCCAGGCGGCCCTCGCCCTGGAACTGGCCGACCGGCGTCGCGACGCCGAGCAGGTGAGCCTTCTGGAGGACCGCGACCGGATCGCCCGTGACCTGCACGATCTGGCCATCCAGCGGCTGTTCGCCACCGGCATCACCCTGCAGAGCGCGCGCCGCTTCGTCGAACACCCGGAGGCGACGGAACGGCTGACCCGGGCGATCGACGACCTCGACGCCACCATCAAGATCATTCGGTCGAGCATCTTCGGGCTCCGGGAACACGAGTCCCCCGGAGCGGCCCCGAAGCTCAGGAACCGCATCGTCAAAGCTGTGGACGAGGCGGCGTCGACACTCGGATTCGCCCCTGCCCTGCGCATGGAGGGCCTGCTCGACACCGATGTGCCGGCCGAGGTGGCCGACGAGGTGATCGCTGTCGTCGGCGAGGCCCTCACCAACGTGGCCCGTCATGCCCGGGCCCGCCACGTGGAGGTGGCGGTCGTCGTCGAGGACGGCGCTCTGGCGGTGACGGTGGGCGACGACGGCGTCGGCATCCCGGCGGGCGTGCCCCGCAGCGGTCTGCGCAACCTGGCCGAGCGGGCCGAACGACTGGACGGCGAGCTGTCGGTGCGCGCACGGCCGGGAGCGCCGGGCGGGTCGAGGACTCCCGGGGCGCGTGGAGCGCCGGGCGGGTCGAGGACTCCCGGGGCGCGTGGAGCGCCGGGCGGGTCGAGGACTCCCGGAGCGCCGGGAGCATCGGGTGGGACAGTGCTCGAATGGCGGGTCCCGCTTCCGCCGGACCCGCGGTGAGGTCCGTACGCCTGCGGCCGGGCGCGTCCGACGAGAGGCGGGCTCCGTCCGACGCCTTCCGTCCAACGCCTGGCGAGGTCCGCCCGACGTGGGGCGAGGTCCGTGCGGCGACCGCCGAGTCCCCTCCCAGCCTCACCCCGCCGAGTCCCTCCCGACCCCACAGGGGAGCCCGTGCCGACCGCCGAGTCCCTCGCGTCCCCACTGGTGAGCCCGTGCCGACCGCCGAGTCCCTCGCGTCCCCACTGGTGAGCCCGTGCCGACCGCCGAGTCCCTCCCGACCCCACCGGTGAGCCCGTGCCGACCGCCGAGTCCCTCCCGACCCCACCGGTGAGCCCCTGCCGACCGTCGGACAGCGGACTACCTCTCCCCGGCCTCGTGCTCGTGGGCCTGCGCGGCGATGACGGCAGCCTGGACCCGCCGTTCCACGCCCAGCTTCCCGAGCAGCCGCGAGATGTGGTTCTTGACCGTCTTCTCCGACAGGTACAGCTGCTTGGCGATCTGGCGGTTGGTGAGCCCCTCGCCGATCAGGTCGAGCACGGAGCGCTCGCGCTCGGACAGTCCCGCGAGCCGCTCGTCCTCCGGCGGCCTGGCCGCCTCGGGGTCCCGCAACGAGTGCATCAGCCGTGCGGTGGTGGCCGGATCGAGCATCGACTGCCCCGTGGCGACGGTCCGTACCGCCGACACCAGGTCGGAGCCCTTGATCTGTTTGAGTACATAACCGGCGGCCCCCGCCATGATCGCGTCGATCAGGGCGTCCTCGTCGTCGAACGACGTCAGCATCAGACACGCGAGCCCCGGCATCCGCGAGCGCAGCTCCCGGCACACCGAGATCCCGTCCCCGTCGGGCAGCCGTACGTCGAGCACGGCCACGTCCGGCCGCAGCGCGGGCCCCCGGGCCAGCGCCTGGTCCGCCGTCGCCGCCTCCCCGACCACCTCCATGTCGGGCTCGTCGTCGATCAGATCACGCAGCCCCCTGCGGACGACCTCGTGGTCGTCCACGAGGAAGACCCGCGTGGGCCCCTCGGCTGCCGGAAGATCGGTCATGGCGACCCCTGTGCTCGGTGGGTTCGTGCCCGGTGGGTTCGTGCCCGCCCCTACAAGGATTGTCCGTCAAGCGGCGGCGTCCGGGGCGTCGGGACGACGGGTGCCGGGCTGCGTCGGTACCCCGGCGACGCCTTCCACGGCCCCGGCGGCCCGTGATCCGCGCAGCGCGAGGCCCGAGCACCACACCCACTCGCTACCGGTCCGTCAGGGCGACAATTTCCTTGTAGGGAGCGTCACGGCCGATCGCCATCGTGGTGGAGGCGTGTGAGGGGTGCTCTTCCCGGGCAACCGCCCCGTCGCCCCCGGTTTCGCAGCGCCGAGGAGGAGCCATGGACAGAGAGATCCCCGCCCGGCCGGAGCTCGGCGCCGTCGCCGTGGGGGTCGACGGATCGCCCTCCGCGCGGACGGCCGCGCTGTGGGCAGCCGCCGAGGCGGACCGCCGGGGGAGGTCGTTGCACCTGGTGCACGGAGGGGACACCGACCGCCGGGCCCTTTTCGCCGACGCCGACACGATCCAGGCCGTACGCGAAGCGGGCCGCGACCTGCTCGCGGAGACGGCGGAGGCGGTCCGCGAGCGCTTCCCGGATCTCACCGTCACCAGGGAACTCAGCCGGCGGGAGCCGATCGCCGGCCTGCGGGCGGCCGCCGGGCACCGGGGCACGATCGTGGTGGGACACCGGGGGCTCGGCGGTTTCGCCACCCTCATGCTCGGCTCTGTCGGCCTGGGAGTGGCGGCCCGGGCCGACGTGCCCGTGATCGTCGTCCGCGGGGAGGCCGAGCGCCCGGAGACGGGTTCGGTGACCGCGGCCGTGCACAACAGCGCCGACCTGGAGTGGCTGCTCGTCGCGGCGGCCGAGGCGCAGGCCCGTAAGGCCGCGCTGCGTCTCGTCAGCGTGTGGAACGTGCTCACCCACGTCGGGAGCATAACGACCATGCTCGACGATTTGGACGTGGTCGCGCGGCGCCGGGTGCGAGGCGCGAAGGAGCTCGCCGACCGGGTGCGCGAGATCTATCCCGACCTGATCGTCGGGCACCACGTGGAGACGGGCACGAGCACTCCCGGCATCCTGATAGACGCCAGCAGTCACACCGACCTGATCGTCATGGGCCGCGGCCGCCGTCCCCTGGGCATCGGGCCCTCGCTGGGGCGCGTCGCCCACGCCCTCATCCACCACGCGCACTGCCCGGTCGAGATCGTGCCGCCCGCCTTCGTGGCCAGGAACGCGACGCACGAGGGGCCCGACACGGACTCGGACGAGGGACCGTGAGCCGTGAGGGACGCCGTCACCGGAGGGGACCGGGCCGGGCCGGGTCCTCGCCGCCCTGGTCGAGACGGAAGGGCGGGTAGGCGTCCGTCATGAGGGTCGCGTAGGCCGCGACGCGGACGACCCAGCGGTTCAGGCCGACGATCAGGGCGAACAGGTCGCGCGGATAGCGGTCGGCGAACGCGACGGCGAAGCCCGCGATGAGGGTGAGCAGCGCGATCAGGCCGCCCCCCGGCCAGTGCGCGCGCATGCCGCCGGTGAAGAAGGCGATCACGAGGTACTGGGGGATGGCGAGCAGCCACCACTTGACCAGGACCAGGGAGCGGGAGAGCCGCTCCGGGTAGACGATGTCGAGCCGGGCCGGGTAGTCGGGCTCGGGCCCCAGGCTGAAGGGCGGGTAGCGGTCGGTGCCGAGTGCGCCGTACGCGTAGTACGACACGCGCCACGACCAGCGGAGCACGCCGAGGTTGAAGTCGAACAGGGCCCGTGGGAAGCGTTCCGTGAACAGGATGGCGAAGAAGGCGATCACGGTCACGACGAAGAACGCGATCCAGAGGAAGAGCAACACGATCCAGTGCGGGATGACCAGGATCCACTTGATCAGCCAGAGCCAACGGGACAGTGGGCTGTCGAGTCGGGCGGTCACCACCACCACGGGCGGGTAGACGGCGGGCTGCGTGTCCATGGGCGTCACTTCCTCGCCGGGTCGGTCGACGTCGGCCCCGACTCCCCTCTCTCAGGATGACCCGGATTTCCCGCCTGGTCCTCACGAGCAGCAGGCAGGCCCTCGCGCCCATCCGCCAGCCCCTCACGCCCGTCCGCCAGGCACTCACGCCCATCCGCCAGCCCCTCACGCCCATCCGCCGGGCCCTCGCGACCGGTCGCCAGCCCCTCGCGACCGGTCGCCGCGTCCTCACGGGCGGCTGCCATGCCCTCGTGACCGGCCACCGCGTCCTCACGAGGGTTGACCCACGAGGGACTGCCCCACGAGGGGCTGCCCCACGGGGGCTTTCCGGGTCCTCAAGGGCGCCCGTGATCGGTGGCGTAGGCGGCGAAGACCTGCCGGGGTGGCCCGCCGGTGCGCAGGAAGCGTTCGTCGAGCACGGTGGCCAGGTCCTCGAGCGCCGTGTGCAGCACCGTCGCGGAGAGCCGGACGTCCGGGTGGGCGGCCTGGGCCGCCCGGTCCGCCAGCTCGGCGGCGTGGCCGAGCTGCCGGGGCAGGGACGTGTTCTCGTCGCCGTCGAAGAAGTAGTACGACTCCGCGTACTGCAGGAAGTCCACCGTGATCGTGGCGATGCCCGAGGCCAGGGAATCGAGGAGCGCGGCGCCCCCGGCGGAGTCGAACGCCTGGGCGCCGGCCCTGCTGCGGCGCACGTGGGACAGGCGCAGGGCGAGGGCCCGGCGGCGGGCCAGGGCCGGGTAGATCCCGAGCATCCAGGCGACGGTCGCGGAGAGGAGGGCGAAGCCGATCAGGGCCTCCATGGGGGCGAGCACCCGCAACCAGCCGGAGGTCGGCGCGATGTCGCCCAGGCCGAGCGTGGCGAGGGTGACCAGGGAGTAGTAGAGGGCGTCGCCGGGGCCCGCGTGCTCGGCGGGGGTGAGCCCGGAGGCGTACGAGAAGTCTTCGGGCATGTGCGGCCAGTAGACGAGGGCCCATCCGACGGCCATGGTCAGCGACCAGAAGGCCACGACGCCCATCATGCCCACCGGACCCGAGAGCCCGGCCGGCCGCCACGGCACCCTACGGAGGCCCGAGAACCGCCACGCGGACCTCATGACCAGCCTGCTGAGCCCGCCGTGGCGGGTGGGATGCCAGAGGGTGTGGAAGACGTCGCGGAGGATGAACAGGACCAGGGCGGCACCGACGAAGGTCGGGAACCAGGTCGTTACGACGTCCACCGCCCGGCCCCCGTCCGTGCCTCGATCCGATGGCGTACGACGGTGGTCAGGGTCGTGAGCCGCGTCGACGCGGCCGGCACCGGCGCCACCGGATCCTCGATGCGCCGGGCCTCCTCGGGAAGCGCGGCCAGATCGGTCTCGAAGCGGGCGCGGGCCGCGGCCAGGGTGTCGGGCGGACCCGTGCGCAGCCCGCCGCGCATCACGGTGTTCAGCAGGGGCTCCGTGCCCTCGGGAGGCGGCTCGTTCGCGAGTCCGACGACGTCGTGCAGCCCGGGTCCCCGGAAGACCTGTTTGCGCCCCGGGGCCGTCACCTTCGCCGACGAGAGCTTCATGACGGGCCGCCCGTCGTACTCGACGAGCTTGTACGCCATGTCGAGGTACGGGGCGTCGGCGGCCGTGCCGACCTTCGACCCCACGGCGTAGGCGTCGATCGGCGCCCCGTCCCGTACCAGCCGGTCGACCTCGTACTCGTCCAGGCCGCCGCTCGCGATGATCCGTACGCCTGCGGGCCCCGCCGCGTCCAGAGTGGTGCGGGCCCGGCGGGCGAGGGCGCCGAGATCGCCGCTGTCCAGGCGGACCGCGCACTCGGGGCCGAGCCCGAGATCGGCGAGGACGCGCGCGGCGGTCGCGACGCCGCGCTCGGTGTCGTAGGTGTCGACGAGGAAGGTCACCGGACCCGGATGGGTGCGCGCGAAGGCCCGGAACGCGGCCTCCTCCGAAGGGAAGCTCTCGACGTACGAGTGCGCCATCGTGCCCGCGGCCGCGATGCCGTACCGGCGGGCGGCCGCGATGTTGCTGGTGCCGGCGAAGCCGACGAGAGCGCCGAGGCGCGCCGCCTGAAGACCGGCCTCGGGCCCGTGGGCACGGCGCAACGAGAAGTCGATCAGCGGCCGCCCGGCGGCGGCGACCACGCAGCGCGCGGCCTTGGACGCGACCGCCGTCTGGTGGCAGAGGAGCGCCAGGAGGTACGTCTCCACGAGCTGCGCCTGCGGCAGGGGGGCGGTGACCTCCAGGAGCGGCTCGCCGGCCAGTACCAGCCGCCCCTCGGGCACGGCGCGGACCTCGCCGTCGAAGGACAGGCCGTGCAGCGGTTCGAGATCCTCGACGGGCCGCCGGAGGGCCGCGGCGAAGTCCTGGACGTCGGATCGGCCCACGCGGAAGCGGCCGAGGTAGTCCAGCGCCGCTTCGAGCCCGGCGGCGACGAGGAACCCGCGGCCCGGCGGGAGGTCGCGGACGAAGAGGCTGAAGGTGGCCGGGGCCCGCATGTCCTCCCGCAGGTACGAGAGCGCCATCGTGACCTCGTACAAGTCGGTGGTCGTGACCTGGGACATGCTTCGAGCATGCGCGGCGCGCCCGGGTCCCGCACGGGGACGGGACGTGCAGGCGGTCTGCGGGGGAGTCCCGGCGGGGCGCTGCCTGCCGGGTGGGGGAACGGTGTCGCGGGCCGGCCGGCCGGGGCTGTACGGCCGGCCGGGGCGGTACGGCGACCGGTGAGGACGGTGGGGCGGCAGCGGGGGTGAGGACGGTGGGGCGGGGGACCCCGCTCTCGGCACCGGCGGGGGGCGGCGGTGGTTCAGTCGTGGGGGACCAGGGCGACGGGCGCGCGGCTGTGGTGCAGGACGGCGTGGGCCACGCTGCCGAGGTGGGAGCCGAGCGTCGAACGCCGGCTGCGCCGGCCCACGACCAGGAGGGCAGCGCCCTCGGAGGTCTGCACCAGCTCCAGTGCGGCCGAGCCGATGGCCACACGTCCGGTGGTGCTGACGTCGGGAAAGGCCCCGCGCCACGATGCGAGGAGGTCGTCGAGCGAACGCTGGATCTCCGGGGCCACGGTGACGCGGAAGTCGGGCGTGACGGAGGGACCGATGCGTGCGTAGAGCGGCAGTTGCTGGGCGTAGACCGCTTCCAGCGGGGCCCGCCGCCTGACCGCCTCCGCGAAGGCGAAGTCCAGGATGTCGTCGACGGGCTCCCGCAGGTCGACTCCGACCGCCACCGTGCCCTGGGGGTCTGGCGTGCCGAGGGACCGGACGAGGACGACGGGGCACTCGGTCCGGCCGGCGACGGTCATCCCGACCGAGCCGACGAGATAGCCGGCCACGCCGCTCATGGCGCGAGAGCCGAGGACCAGCAGCTCGGCGTCCTCGGCCGCGGCGACGAGGCTCGGCACCGGCTGCGAGGGCAGCAGCCGGGTGGTGACCCCGAGGCCGGGGCGGCGTTCGCGCAGTGCGGCCGCCGTGCGCGCGAGGAGTTCCTCCGCCCACGCCTCGGGGTGCTCCCGAGGCACGAGCGGCAGGAGGACCTCCGGCGACGGCTCCTGTACGTGCACCAGGTGGACGCGCGTGCCCCGCAGCGCGGCCTCGTCCGCCGCCCACTCCGCCGCCGCGTTCGCCTGCTCCGTGCCGTCCAGGCCCACCACGATGCTCGCCGTCATGACGGGTCACCTCCGTGCCCACCATCATTCGCGCCCCTGCAGACCGGGGCCACTTCACGCGAACTCGGGCCACCTCAACCGGACCGGGGTCACGGCACGCGGACGGGGTCACGGCATGCGGACTCGGGCCACCTCACCCGGATCGGGGCCACGTCACGCGGACTCGGGCCACCTCACCCGGATCGGGGCCACGACACGCGGACCCGGGCCCACCTCACCTGGACCCGGGCCACCTCAACCGGACCGAGGCCACGTCACGCGGACCCGGGCCATCTCACGCGTGCGCGGAAGGCTCGTGCGGGGCGGGGTCTTGGTGTTCCTGCCCGTCGGCACCCTCCTGTGGGCCGGCGTCCAGGAAGTGGCGGGCGAGCAGGTCCAGGGCCGCCTGGATCTCGGGCAGGTGCCGTGGCGCGTCGGTGCCGAGGGCGGCCATGAGGGCCGACTCGATGCCGGTGGCCCGCACCTGGGCCACGCGGTCGGACACTTCGCCGGCCGGCCGGACCAGCACGCGCCGCCGGTCGGCGGGGTCCGGGGCGGTCACCACCGACCCGGCTTCCTTCAGGCGGGCGACGGCCGCGGACACCTGGCTCTGCGGCAGACCGGTGCGGGCGACGATCTCGCTGATGGCGCTGTCGGGGTGCGCGGCGATGTCGCTGGCGACGATCAGCACCAGGCGGGCGCTGCCGGCGTGCCGGTCGGCGCCGGCGGGCGGCTCGGGGAGGGCGTCCTCGCCGATCTTCATCAGCGTGCGCCCCAGCAGAAACAGCTGGACTCCGTTCACACGTGCAGCGTACATCGAATTGGATCTATCGAGAAAGATGAATCCATCTAGATGTATCGAACTTGATGGGTTATGGTGGATGAAGAAGGCGCGACGGAGGGCCCGTCAGCCTCGACGAGGGGGAGCACCATGTCCACGACGCGATACGCGACGCCGCTGTCCACGACCCTGAAGGTCCCGGGTGCCGTCCTGCACTACCAGGTCCAGGGGATCGGTCCCGTCCTGCTTCTCTCGCAGAGCGGCGAGGGCGATGCCGACCGCACCGTCGACCTGGTGCCGTACCTCGCCGAGGCGTACACCGTCGTCACCTACGACCGGCGCGGCCTGTCCCGCAGCCGTCTCGACGAACCGCAGCGCACCGCGACGCTCGCCGAGCACGCCGACGACGTCCGGCACATCCTGGCCGCCGTCACCGACGAGCCCGCCCTCATGCTCGGTTGCAGCTTCGGGGCCGTCGTCGGCCTGCACGCGGCGCTGCGGCATCCGGGCCTGATCCGCACCCTGGTCGCCCACGAGCCGGTCGCCCCCCGCCTCCTTCCGGACGCGGAACGCCGCGCTCACGAGCGCGAGTTGAACGAGATCGTGGAGCTCTACAAGGCGGAGGGGCTGCGGGCCGCGCTGCCGGAGATCGCGCGTTCCGTCGGCATCGACCCGTCGGGCAAGGACGCCGAACGGGGCCTGACGCCCCAGCCGCTCGACGCGGGGCGCATCGCCAACTTCGACCGCTTCATCCGGCACGACTTCGCCACGATCCTGGACGACACCCTCGACCCCGGGCGGATCGCGTCACTCGGCCCGGCCGGCACCCGGGTCGTGCCGGCCGCCGGTCTCACGACACCCCGGACGGTCTTCGACTACCGCTGTGCCAAGGCGCTCGCGGAACTGACGGGCAGCGAGTGCCAGTTCCTGCCCGGTGGTCACAACGGCAACACCAGCCACCCGCGGGCCTACGCGGCCCGCCTCCAGCTGATACTCGCGGCCGCGGCCGAGAGCGAGACCGCGGTCGCGGCGGAGACGGAGGTCGGAGCCTAGAGCGAGGCCGCGGCGGAGACCCGATTCCCGAGCGACGCCGGGGCCGGGGTCGAGGCCGGGGCCGGAGGCGGGGGCGAGGCCGGGCCGAGGCTGGAGTCGGGGCGTGAGGCCGGGGCCGACGTCAGAGCCCACGTCCAGGAGGTCCGAGCCCGGGCCGGCAGGGAGGTCACAGCCAGCCGTTGCGCTTGAAGCCGCGATAAATGAAGAAGCAGGCCACCGCGATGACGCCGAGGGCGAAGGGGTAACCGTAGGCCCAGCGCAGCTCGGGCATGTGCTCGAAGTTCATGCCGTACACGCCGCAGACCATGGTGGGCACGGCGATGATGGCGGCCCACGCCGTGATCTTGCGCATGTCCTCGTTCTGGGCCACGGTCACCTGGGCCAGGTGCGCCTGCAGGATGGAGTCGACGAGTCCGTCGAAGGCGCTGATCTGCTCGCCGGCGCGGGCGAGATGGTCGGCGACGTCGCGGAAGTACGGCTGTATCGCGGGGTCGACCGAGGGGCACGGCTCGGTGGCGAGCGTCGCGACAGGGCGGGCGAGCGGTACCACGGCCCTTTTCAGTTCGAGGAGTTCGCGCTTGAGCTGGTAGATGCGGCCGGCGTCGGCGGACTCGGCACCGCGCGGCGCGAACACGTCGGTCTCGACCTGCTCGATGTCCGCCTGCACGGCGTCGACGACCGCGAGACAGTCGTCGACGACGTGGTCGGCGATCGCGTGCAGCACGGCGGAAGGGCCCTTCGCCAGCTGCTCCACGTCGGCCTCCAGTGCCTCCCGCAGCGGCCCGAGGGAGCCGTGCCGGCCGTGCCGCACGGTGACCACGAAGTCGGGGCCGGTGAAGACCATGAGTTCGCCCGTGTCGACGACCTCGCTGGTGGCGGTGAGGCGCTCGTGCTCGACGTACGTGACCGTCTTGAACACCGTGAACAGGACGTCGTCGTACCTCTCGAGCTTGGGCCGCTGATGGGCGTGGACGGCGTCCTCCACGGCCAGCGGGTGGAGCCCGAAGAGTTCGGCCACGCCCTCGAACTCCTCCTCCGACGGTTCGTGCAGACCGATCCAGACGAAGCCGTCGCCGTACTTGCGGACCTGTCGCAGGGACTCCTCGATACCGTCCGCGGCCCGGAGGCGCCGGCCGTCGCGGTAGGCGACGCAGTTCACGACGGTGGTGCCGAGCGGGGAACGCGCCGGATGACTCAGATCCACCCGGCGCACCCGCCGTGCCAGCCGCGCCATCTTGCGCAGCCCTCCGACCATCGACATGCCGCCACTCCTTCACCGGGTCCGGGCCGGGCAAGGAGCTCCCGCCCGCCCCGGGCGCCTTCTGTGCTGCACCGGACCCTACGTGCCCGGACCGGCAGGACGAAGAGCCTCCCTGGACGAACCATAGGAAAGTGGATGTTTCGTTCGGCGTCTCCCCTCCGGGCGGATCCCGGGGGGCCGGCGCGGTGCGTGCCGGCCCCTTCCGGTCCCGTCCGTCCGCCTCCCGTGCGCGCTTCGGTCAGGCGAGGGCCGGGGCTCGCGTGAACCGACCGCGCGGTGCCGTGGTCCTGCCCGTGGCCGGGGCGGGGGCGGTGTCCTCCTCGCCCCGGAGGAGGGCGATGAGCGAGGCGCGGGCCCGGGCGACGCGAGAGCGGACCGTGCCGACCGGGCAGCCGATGGTCTCCGCGGCCTCGGCGTAGGGCAGGCCGATCAGCTGGGTGAGGACGAAGGCGTCCCTCCGCTCGGCGGGGATCGCGGCCAGGAGTTCGGCGAGGGCGATGCCGTCCTCGAAGCCGGGCAGCCCCCGGGGCTGGGTGTGTTCCGCCTCCGCCTGCCAGTCGTCGCGGTCGGACAGCCGGGGACGGGCAGCCGCGTGGCGGAGGCTGTCGACGACGGTCCGGCGGGCTATGGACAGCAGCCACGTGCGGGCCGAGGAACGCCCCTGGAAGCGGGGCAGCGCGGCGAGCGCGCGCAGGAAGACCTCCTGGGTGAGGTCGTCGGCCGCCTGGCGGTCGGCGCTGAGGTACGCCACGTACCGCCGCACGTCACGGTGCAGGGCGCGCACGAAGAGGTCGGCCTTGGCCGGATCGCCGTCCCGGGCCGCCAGTGCGAGCAGGGTCGTCGCCGCGTCGGTCTCGGCGTCGGGTGCGTACGGGGAACGGGAGGACGGTCTCGTCGGTCCCTGGTGGAGGGTGCCGTGGGCAGGAGTCATCGCCACAAGTCCTTAGGAGGCAAAGGGAACCCGGCGGCGCGCGAACGGCGGCGCCGGTGAGGGGTACGGCCCGCCGGCAGGGCGTGGCCGATGCCCGGGCGGACGGCCTGTGCCGTCGGACCCGGGGAGCCGGCTGTCAGAGGACAGCGAGTGCCGGTGGGGGACCCCTGGAGATGACCGAATGGGCGAGGAGGAGCAGCGGTGGAGCGGGTTCGTCAGCGGCGCGCGCGGGCAGGAGGAGCCGCCGGGTGGGCGGTCCGGTGACGACGACGGAGGCGGCGAGCAGCAGGAGCAGCGGCCGGAAGAGGGGGAGAGGTCGGGCGCGCAGGAGGCGGAAGGCGGCCCGCTCGCCCTGAGCGAGCCACAGACCGCTCAGGAGCGCGGCGAGCAGGTGCGCCGACAGCATGCCCAAGGTCGAGGACATCTCTGTCATGTCGTGCGGGGAGGGAGGTACGAGATCGACGTGTCCCATCGCCATGTGGGCGAGGTGTGCGTGATCCGCCGTCAGGTGGCTGTCGCCCCCCGGCAGGCTGGTCATGGACGGCATGCCGGGCATCATCGGCGTCGCGGGCACGGCGGGCATCGCGGAGGCAGGGGCGGGCGGCTGGGACCAGGTGAACACCGCGTGCAGCGCACTCTGGACGGCGACGGCCGCCGTCGTGACGGCGAGCAGCCCACGTTCCCGGCCCGCGAGGAGCCAGGCGGCGCCGCCCGTGCCCGCTGACGCGAGGACCAGCGTCCCGCCCGGAACGGCCTGTCCCGACATCAGGATGTGACCGGTGGCCGCGAGCAGCACACAGACGGCCGCGAACATCGCGGCCCGCCCTCCTCGCGAACATCGGCCTGGCGTCATGGCGCGCCCATCCTTGCACCCCTCTCCGGAGGCACGGGGGCGGGTACGGCTGTCCCGAGGTCGCCCCCTCGACCTCTCGGGTCATGACTACGTGACGGCGGCCCGTCCCACAAGAGCGCCTCGTGCGCGAGCAGTTCCCTGGGCCGACCTCGGGAACGTGGGGAACCCTGGGACTCCCGGGAGGGTGGGGAACCCCGGGAACTTCCGGCTCCCGTGGCACGACTACTCCCACGCGCCGACGGACGGCCCGGGCGGTGCCGGGAGAGGGGACATCAGGTGAGGACCGTCCACCGGACGACGCCCACGTCGCAGACCGAGGCCGGCCGGGGCGTGCCACGCGGGCTCACCGCGCTGCTCACGACCGCCATGGCCTTCTCGATGATGCAGCTCTTCCTGATCGGGGCGCTCGGTCCGCGGCTCGTCGACCGGCTCGGGGTCTCGGAGACACTGTTGGGCCTGACCACCACGGTGGGGTTCGGGACGGCGGCGGTCCTGTCGCCCCTCGGCGGCCGGATCGTCGACCGGTTCGGGCCGCGGCGGGCGCTCGTGGGGCTGCTCGCGCTCTCCGCGCTGGCGCTCGGCCTGATCGGCGCGGCCCCCGGCCCCGCCCTGCTCCTCGTGGCGGTCGCACTGGGCGGCCTCCCCCAGGCACTCGCCAACCCGGCGACGAACAAGGCGATCCTGGCGGCGGTCGCGGCACCGAGGCGGGGCGCGGTCACCGGTGCCAAACAGTCCGGGGTCCAACTGGGGGCTTTCGCAGCCGGGTTGCCGCTGGCGAGCGCGGCGGGCCTGCTCGGCTGGCGGGGCGCGGTGTGGGTGGCGGCCGGCACGGCGCTGCTCGCCGCCGCATGGGCATGGCGGGCGCTGCCGGCCGACGCCCCGCCCGCGGTGCCGCCGAACGCCGACGCGCGGACCAAGGACATCCGGGCACCGCGCACACGGGCGGACCGGGCAGGCGGCCTCGTGCCCTGGCTCGCGGCCTTCTCGCTCTTCCTGGGGGCCGGGATCGCCTCCGTCAACACCTATCTGGCCCTCTTCGGCGTCCAGCGCCTCGGTATGGGGCCCGCGGTGGCGGGCGCGCTGGTCGCGGTCCTCGGCGTCGCGGGGATCGCCGGCCGCGTCGGCTGGTCCCGGGCCGCCACGCCCGGCCGGGCGCCGTGGTTCCCGGGCCTGCTGGCGGGCGGTGCCGTCGCGGCGGCCCTGCTCCTCGCGCTCGCCGTCCGCGTCGAGCCGCTGGTGTGGGTGGCGGCGGTGGCGGTGGGGGTGTTCGCCGTGTCCGGCAACGCCGTCTCGATGGTGCTCGTGCTCCAGCGTTCCGCGCCCGGCCGTGCCGGTCAGGACTCGGCGCTGGTCGCCGCTGGCTTCTTCGCCGGATTCGCCGTGGGTCCACCGCTGTTCGGACTGCTGGCCGAGAGCGGCCGCTACGACCACGGCTGGCTGCTGGTCGCGGTGGAGTTCGGCGTCGCGGGGGCGGTGGCCTGGGTCTGGGCGCGGCGGGACCGGCGTACGGGCGCGGGGGCCGCGGCATGACGCCCGACCGAGCGTGGGCGGAGGAAGCGTTCGAGCTGCTGCTGCGACGCGTCGGGCGGACCGCCGGACAGGTCGGCGACCGCTTCCCGCTCCACGCGGATCCGGCCGACGGACGGTGGACGACCACCGGGCGCGGCTCGTGGGCCGGTGGCTTCTGGGCCGGGCTGCTGTGGTTGCGCGCCCGCCGCACGGGCCGCGCCGAGGACCGTGCTTCGGCGTCCGCCGTCACCGCCCGGCTCGCGCCGTGGGCCGAGGCCGACACCGCGACGCGCGGCCTCATCCTCTGGTACGGCACGGCCCTGGCCACCGGGGATCCGGCGGCCGACGAGCTACGCCGCCGGGCGGCCGAGGCCGCACTCGCCTCCTGGGATCCGGCGCTCGGCGTGGTCCCGTGGGGCGCGGCGTTCGGGGGCGCGCGGCTCCGGGCGCGTGCCGACGGCGTTCCCGGCCTCGTACCGCTGCTGGCCCGCGCCGGACCGGCGGGGGAGGCGGCGGCCGCCGCGCACCTGCGGCGCCATCTCGACCTGTGCCTGCCCCGAGCGGGAGCCTCGCGCCCCTGCCCGGCCTGGAGCTGGGACGCGGTACGGGGCTGGGAGCCCGACGCCGAACCGGCGCCGGGCTGGAGCCGGGGGGAGGCGTGGCTGCTCCTGGCCGCCGCCGACGCGATGACGGAAGTGACGTCCCGCTCCCGGCCCGCGCATGCCCGTGCGGGAGGGGCGGACTGGGCCGCTGACGCGGTGGAACTGCTCCTCGATCGCTGTGGGTTCCTCACCGGCCCGCTCGTTCCGCCCGCCGACACGGGTCGGCCGGACGGGCCCCTGGACACCTCCGCGGCCGCCATCACGGCTGTGGCCCTCCTGAAGCTCGCCCGATCGGTCGAGGCCCCGCGCGCGGCCGTGTGCGAAGCGCGTGCCGAGGCGATTCTGCGCCGCCTCACGTCGCCCACCCACCTCACCCGCCCCGACGGCCCGCGGCCGGCCGGGATGCTGCTGGACGGCTGCTACGACGCCGACCGCGGCACTGGCGTCCGGCACGAACTCGTCTGGGGGACCTTCTTCCTGGCCCTCGCCCTGTCGGCACTCCTCGGCGGGGTCGATCTCACCCGGGTGTGACGGCCGACCCGTCCTGCCGTTCCCGCAGCACCCGGCGGGCGACCGAGGAGACGTGCTGCTCGTCCGGTCCGTCGAGGATCCGCGCCGTCCGGCCCGTGCGGAACAAGGCGGGCAGCGGGGTGTCCGGGCCGAGACCGGCGGCTCCGAAGACCTGTACGGCCCGATCGGCGACCTCTTGCAGGGTGCGCGCGGCCGCCGTCTTCGCCAGGCCCACCTCCACGTGGGCATCGCGCCCCTCCGCGACCAGGGCCATCGCCTCGTACACGAGCGGACGTGTCGTGCGCAGGGCCAACAGCCCCTCGAAGACGTGCTGTTGCACGAGTTGCCGGTCCGCCAGCGGTCCCCGCGCGCCCTGCCGGGCGGTTGCGCGCCCGCACATGAGGTCGAAGGCCCGCTGGGCCTGGCCGAGCCAGCGCAACGCCCGCAGGGTGCGGCCCAGTTGGAGGCGCTCGCCCGCCATCGTCAGGGCACGGCCGGGCTCGCCGACGAGATGGTCCTCGGCGACGTCGACCTGGTCGAACGCGATCTCGTACTGCCCGGTCGTGCCCAGCACCGGCAGCTCGCGGACGACCCGGAAGCCGGGGGAGTCGGTGGGCACGAGAAGGAGGGACAGGCCGGTTCGTTCCCCGGGCGTCCCGCCGGTGCGGGCGAGCACGGTCACCAGGTCCGCGTCCGCCGCGTTCGACACGAACCACTTGCGGCCCGTGACGCGCCACCCGCCGCCGGACCGCCGTTCCGCCCGGGTGGCGGCGAGCCAGGGCTCGGTGCCGGGGGCGTCCGGCTCCGTCATGGCGTAGCAGGTGTGGAGGTCCCCGCTCACCAGGCGGGGGAGGTACGCGGAGCGGATCTGCCCGGTGCCGTGCCGGGACAGCATCGTCACGTCCAGGAGGGACGCCGATCCGAGCGCCGCCGGGCCGTGATCGCTGGCGCCCTCGGCCTCCGCGAGTGAGGCGTAAGCAGGTAACGGCAGTCCACCACCGCCGAGTTCGACCGGCAACGGCAGCGCCCACAGGCCGGCCTCGCGGGCTTCCGCGCGCAGGCGCGTCCGCAGCTTCCGGGCCTCCGGTCCGCCCGCGTCGAGCCGTGGCTCGCACGGGAAGACGTGCTCGCGTACGAACGCGGACACCCGCTTCCGCAGCAGATCCACATCCGTTACGTCAGGATCCGTCACCGTTTTTCCTCCGTCCCGGGAACTCGGCAGAACACGCGTCCGACTGCCTGCCCGAGGAAGTGGTCGGGCGCACCGGCCCGTCGGTTCCCGTCACCGTGACACCCCGCGCGTCGGCCACCGCCGCGCCAGGAGAGGAGAGGCATGGCGTCACCAGCGACCAGGCACGGCACGCGCCCCGGCGACGACACCCGCCGCAGCGACGGCTCACCCGCCGAGGTCCGCCGCCCGCTCGACGGGCTGAGCTGCGACCTGGCCGGCCCCCCGGTACTGACCGACGTGGTCGCCGACCACCTGCGCCGCCTCGGCGCCCGGCCCCGCGGCGGAGACGCCGGGGCGGGCACATCCTCCGGCAGGAACTCGGGCGCGGACGCCGGGGAGATCGTGCTCGAAGGTGCCGGTCTCGCGCGCCTCACGGGCCGGATCGTCTGGGGCGCGGCCGGTACCGGCGTCGAGGACGAGGCCACCGCCCAGGCGGTCACCGGCGTGATGGGTGTCCACGGGCGCCGTCATGGAGCCCCGCGCGGCCTCGGCATCGACTATCTGGCCTGCGCCACCGGCGTGCTCACCGCCCAGGGCCTGCTCGCCGCCCTCGTCGGCCGGGCACGCGGCGGCGGGGCCCGCCACGTGACCACGGCGGTGGACCGGGCGGGCCTGCTCACCGTCTCGCAGTACCTGGCGGCCGCCGGCGCCGACGAGCCCGAGGCCGTCGAACTCGCCCCCGGAGGACCGCCCTTCCTCTCGGCGGACGACGTCGTGTTCGAGCTGGAGACGCTCGATCCTGGCGCATGGGCCGCCTTCTGGCGCGCCCTCGACGCACCGGCCGAGGCGATCCGGGCCGGCTGGCGCCCGTTCCAGTTCCGCTACGCCACCGCCTGCGCCCCGCTCCCGCCGGAACTGCACCGGGCGACCCGCACGCACCCCATGGGGCGGATCGGGCAGGCCGCCGAAGCCGCCGGTGCCGAGGTGTGCCGACTGCGCACGCTCGCGGAGCGCGCCCGCGAGGACGCAGGCGGTGCGGACCCCTGGTCCCTACGGCCGCTGCGGCGCGGCGGCACCCCCACCAACTCGCCAACGGCCACGCCCCCCGGCACGCCGACCAGCACCCCGGGGGGAGGGCCCGGCGGCGACCGCCCGCTGGAGGGCATCACCGTCCTCGAAGCAGGTCGCCGCATCCAGGCGCCGCTCGCCGCCCACCTGCTCGGCCGCCTCGGCGCCCGGGTCATCCGGGTCGAACCACCGGGCGGCGACCCCCTGCGCGGCATGCCGCCGGCCTGCTCCGGGGTCTCCGCGCGCTGGCTCGCCCTCAACCGGGGCAAAGAGGCGGTCGAGATCGACATCAAGGCAGCCGCCGACCGCCGCAGACTGCGCGAACTCGCCGCCGAGGCCGACGTGTTCCTGCACAACTGGGCCCCGGGCAAGGCGGCCGCACTGGAACTCGACGCCGAGCACCTGGCCGCCGCCAACCGCTCCCTCGTCTACGCCTACACCGGGGGCTGGGCCGACCGTATCGCCGACGCCCCCATGGGCACGGACTTCATGGTGCAGGCCCGTACCGGCGTGGGCGAGGCGGTGCACCCCGCGGGCGAGCCGCCCGTGCCCTCCCTCATGACGCTGCTCGACGTGCTCGGCGGCCTCCACGGCACCGAGGCCGTCCTCGCCGGACTGCTCCTGCGGGAGCGCACCGGTGGCCGCGGCGTACGTGTCGACTCCTCGCTGCTCGGCGCCGCCGACACCCTCCTCGCCCCTGCGCTGCGGCGGGTCCGCCAGGGGCTCGACCCGCGGCCGGCCGCCGGCTTCCGGCACCCGCTGCGGACGGCCGACGGCTGGATCGCGCCCAGCGACGCCTCCGCCGCGGCGGCGGCCGCCCACGACCTGCGGGGCCTGTGCACCGAGGAGGCGCTGCACCGACTGCGCTCCCAGGGTCTGACGGCGACCGCCGTCACCACGGACCTGCCCGGTCTCCGCCACGACCCGCGCCTGTCCGGCCAGATCGGCCGGGACGCGCACGGTGCCCTCGCCGTTCCCGACCCCTGGAGCTTCGCGTGACCGTGACCCTGACCGACCTCCTGCCCGCACGTCTGCGCCGTTCATGGGCGGTGGACGGCACCTGCCCGGACCTCGACCTCTACAGCCTCTTCCGGGCCCGGCAGATCGCCGACCCGCACCGGACCGCCGTCCTCGACGCCAAGGGCAAGCTCTGTTACACGGCGCTCGACCGCAAGGTCAGACGCCTCGCCGAAGGTCTGCGCGGGCTCGGCATCGAGGTCGGGGACGTCGTCGCCGTCCAACTGCCCAACGACCGGGACGCCGTCGCGACGGACCTGGCGCTCGCCGCCCTGGGCGCGGTGGCTCTACCGTTCCCGGTCGGGCGGGGCGCATCGGAGGCCGAGTGTCTGCTGCGCCGGGCGGAGGCCGTCGCGGTCGTCGCCGCCACCGAGCACCGGGGACGCCCGCACGCGGCGGACCTCGCCGCCCTGGTGCCCGCGTTGCCGACCCTGCGGCACGTGATCGCGGCCGGCCCCGGGACCCCGCCCGAAGGAACGATTCCGCTTAAGGCGCTGCTGCGCGCCGATCCCGTCGGATTCACCCCTGCCCGCCCCGACCCCGACAGCGCCGCACGCATTCTCGTCTCCTCCGGATCGGAGGCGGAGCCGAAGATGGTGGCCTACTCCCACAACGCCCTGGCCGGCGGACGCGGCAACTTCCTCGCCTCCCTCATCCCCGACGCGGCCCCGCCCCGCTGTCTCTTCCTCGTCCCGCTCGGATCGGCCTTCGGCTCGAACGGAACGCCCGTCACCCTCGCCCGGCACGGCGGCACCCTCGTCCTCATCGACCACTTCACGCCCGAGGCCGCGCTGGCCGCCGTACGCGCCCACGCCCCGAGCCACGTCCTGGGCGTGCCCACCATGATCCGCATGATGCTGGAGGCCATGGAGGGCGCGCCGACCGGCGCGGCGGACCCGCAGCAGGCCGGCGACCCGCTGCCGGCCCCGACCGCGCTCGTCCTCGGCGGCGCCCCCCTCGACACCGCCACGGCCACGGCGGCCGCCGACGCCTTCGGCTGCTCCGTCGTCAACCTCTACGGGTCGGCCGACGGCGTCAACTGCCACACCGGACTCGGACACACCGTGCCTCCCACCCACGGCACCGGTGTCGTCGTCGGCCGGCCCGACCCCCGCGTCGCCGAGATCCGCATCGCCGACCCCGACAGCCACGCACCGCTCCCCGACGGGCACATCGGCGAGATCGTCTCGCGCGGACCCATGACCCCACTCCGCTATGTGGCCTCGCCCGAACTCGACGCCCGCTACCGCACCCCCGAGGGCTGGGTCCGCACCGGCGACCTCGGCTACCTCGACGACGAGGGCGTCCTGCACGTCGTGGGCCGACTCAAGGACGTGGTGATCCGCGGCGGCGCCAACATCAGCCCGGCCGAGGTGGAACGCGAACTCGCCATGCACCCCTCGGTCCGTGATGTCGTCTGCGTGGGCGTCCCGGACCCGCTGATGGGCGAGCGCCTCGCCGCCTGCGTCGTCGCGCGGGGCGGGCTGAGCCCGACCCGGGACGAGCTCGGCGACTTCCTCACCGCACGCGGCGTCGGTCGGTACAAGCACCCGGAGCACGTCCTGCTCGTGACCGAGCTGCCCCTGACCGCCGCAGGCAAACCGGACCGCGCGGCCCTCCGCCGCAGACTCACGGACACCCGCCCGCTCACGCCCGCACCGGCCCCGGCGTGATCCGGGGTCCGGCTTTTTGACGGGAGCCCAGCACAGGGGGGTTGCCCCCGCGGGGACGTCAGGGGGCGGGGTTCCCTAGGGGTCTGCGGATTGCAGGCCCCCGGGGGCTCCCCCGACGCCCCCGCCGATGCCCCGCCCGACGCCTCAAGCCGTCCCGCCGCCCATGGCCTTCTTCAGTTCGGTGGCGGCGTCGCGGTACACCGTGAGCAGGTCCAGGTCCTCGCCCGGATAGTTGGCGATCTCGACCTGCCGTGCCCCCGAGTCGGGCAGCACCGTGCCCGTGGACATATGGGCGTTGTCGAGGACCAGGGTCGGCTTCTTCGCGGACAGCGAGGCGAGTTGGGCCGGGGTGACAGGCTCGGGCCCGTACGTGCCGACCGTGGTGGCGCCCGCGAGTCCCGCGGCCCAGCCCGTGAAGACCTGGGTGACGACGACGGGGCTCCTGCCGCCCGGCCAGGCCGCCCTGAGCTCGCCGTTGAGCCGTGTGACCTCGCCGTCGAGCCGGGTCTTCCAGCGGGCGGCGGCCTCCTTGGTGCCGAACAGGGTACCGAGCCGGGCGACTTCGGCGCCGGCCTTGGCCGGATCGTTGTCGAGGTTCACCTCCACCAGCTTCGCCCGGGACCCGGCCGCCTCCTTGATCTTGGCCGCGTACGGCTCGAACGGCGCGTACAGCACGAAGTCCGCCTTCGCGACGGCGGCGAGGTCCGAGGGCTTGGGGTCGTAGTCGGGGGCATGGTGGACGGAGCGTGGCACGATCACCGTGATGTCCTCGGCCCCGGCGGCCTCGGCGAAGGCGCCCTCCCAGGTGGTCGTCACGACCACCACCGGCTTGCGCCCCGCGCTGCCGGGGGCGTCGCCGGACGCAGAGGTGTCCTCGCCGCCGCACGCGGCGAGGAGCGGGAGGCTCGCGCTCAGTGCGACGAGGGAAGTGATACGGGCGGCGATACGGACGCGGGTGCGCGCCATGAGGTGGTTCTCCGTTCGGGAACGAGGTGCGCGACGAGGACGACCGCCCCCGCCGTCAGGACGAGGACCGGGCCGGGCGGCCAGTCCAGCCACAGGGCCGTCAGGAAGCCCGTGACGTCGACCGCGAGACCGATGCCGACCGCCCACAGGGTGATCGACCACAGCGAGCGGCCGAGACGCCGCGCGGCGAGGGCCGGCAGCAGGGTGAGGGCGTCGACGAGCAGCGCCCCCGTCAGCTTGATGGCCCCGGCGACCGCGACCGCGACGAGAACGAGCAGCGCCGTGGTCAGGAGCCGTACGGGGACGCCCGAACACTGGGCGAGCTCCCGGTCGTACAGGAGCAGGGCCAGGTCCCGGCGCCGCCACAGGAACAGGAACGGCACGGCCACGGCGAGGACGCCGAGAACGACGATGTCGGCGGTGCCGACCGAGAGGATGGACCCCCACAACAGCGCGAACGCCCCGGACGCGTTGACGCCGGACACGGCCAGGAGCAGCAGGGCCGCGGCGATCGCCAGGCTCATCAGCAGGCCCATGGCCCCGGACAGTCCGGCGGGGGTACGGGCGAGCGGAGCCACCCCGGCCCCGGACAGCGCGCACGCCACCAGCGCGCACAGCATCGGGTCGAGCCCGGTGAGGAGCCCGACGGCGATGCCGAACAGCGCCACGTGCATCATCGCGAACCGCACCGGCATGATGTCGAGTCCGACGATGACGACGCCGACCACCGGCAGCGCGATCGCCGCGAGGAGCAGCGCGAGACCCGCCCGCTGCACGGGCACGAGCTGGAGCATCGCGCCGAGATCGGCGGCCGCGAGCGCGTTCACCGCACCTCCCGCAGCCGGCCGGCGGCCATCTCCAGTACCCGGTCGCAGCGTTCGGCGAGCGCCCGGTCATGCGTGACGACGACGAGCGTGACCGGCAGCGCGGTCAGGACGTCGGCCGCCTCCGCCTGGCCGTCGAAGTCGAGCGCGGCGGTCGGTTCGTCGGCCAGCAGGACCTGCGCCCCGGCCGCGACGCAGCCGATGGCCCGCGCCAGGTACATCCGCTGCAACTGTCCACCCGACAGCGAGTCCACGGGGCGGTCGGCCAGCACGCCCACCCCGAGGCGTTCCGCGGCTTCCGCCGCCTCCGCCGGGGCGCCGCTGCTCGCCAGGAGCTCACCGCCGCGCAGCGGGAACCGTCCGGCGGCCGGCCGCTGCGGAATCCACGCGCAGGACCCGCGGCGCCACGCCCACTCGGCAGCCGAACGGGCCACCCGTCCGCCGACCTCGACGGCACCCCCGGACGTGCGGTGCAACCCGAGCACGGCCCGGAGCAGCGTGGTCTTCCCCGAACCGTTCGTCCCGGTGAGGGCGACCCGCTCTCCGGCGGCGATCTCCAGATCGACGCCGGCGACCGCCTCGGTGCGGCCGTGTCGACAGACGACTCCGCGCATGCGTATGTCGAGCCCGCCCATCGTCCGCCTCTCGCCGCCGCTGCCGCTGCCGGTCAGCCTCTGCTCCCTGTGCTGCCTGTGCGGTGAAGGAGTCGGACGGACCGGGCGTCGGGTTCCCGCGTGGCGGCGGAAAGCGACCATCGAGCGGGGAGAGGGAGAGGTAGGGGGAGAGGCAGGGAGGGGGGAGCGGGAGAGAGGGGGATGGGGCGGAGAAGGGAGAGCAGGAGGACCCACTGCCCTCACAAGGCCCGGTGATGCTGGAATGGCTCCATGCCAGCCACCCCGTCCCACACCGACCTGCTCGTCATCGGCGGAGGCCCGGCCGGCTGCGCCGCCGCCCGCATGGCCGCCGGCGTCGGCATGCGCTCCATCCTGATCGAGCCGGACGCCCTGTGCCGCAACCTCTACCGCATCCCCACCCTGAACAACGTGCTCGGCGGATACACGAGCGGACCCGAGTTCGCCGACGCCGTGACCGCGGAGCTCACGAGCACCGGCCTGTGCCGCATCGAACTCGGCCGCCGCGTCACCGAACTCCGCGTCACCGACGCGCCGGCCACCGGACTCGGCGCCGACGCACCCCCCGCGCCCGGCCCCCGAACCAGCGACGGCCACGTCACCGTCACCCTCGACACCGGCGCCCGCCTCACCGCCCCGTACGCCGTCGTCGCCACCGGCGTCGGCCCGCTCCAGCCCGACGACGTGCCCTGGATCACCGCCCCGAGTGGCCTCGCTCTCCCCCCGCTCTGGCAGGCGGACGCGGGCGACGCCGAAGGCCGTACCCTCCTCGTCCTGGGCGGCGACCGCCCCATCGGCACCTTTCTGCGCGCCCACCCGGCCCTCGTGACCCGGCTGCTCGTGGCGCATCCGGCCGGCGACGCGTACAAGACCGAGGAGATCCGCGACGACTCCCGCGTCACGTTGCTCCCCGTGGAGCACCTGACGCTGCGACGTGCGGACGGGGCCGCGGCCGTGACCGCCGAAGCGGTGGGGCCGCGCGGCGAACGCCGGGCCGTCACGGCGGACGTCGCATACCTGAGCATCGGCAACGCGCCGACGGCCCCGCCCGGCGACCTGGTCCGGAGCGCGGACGGCTACTGCCCGCCGGGCGCCCAGCACCCCCGCGTCATCGTGGCCGGCGACCTGCGGTCCGCCCGGTTCCAGCGGATCATGACCGCCCTCGGCTCCGGCAGCGAGGCCGCGCTGCAGGCCTACTACGCGACCCGGGAGCTGCCCACCTGACGCACGACCCCGGTGGCGGCCCCGAGGCCACCCCCCGGCGGTGCGCCCCCGGTCGGGTGACGCCGAGGCCACCCCGCGCGGCTCCGCCCCCGGCGCGGCGGCCCCACGCCCACCCCGTCCGCCGCCCGGCCTCCCTAGCGCCAGCCCAATCGCCCCGCCCGCCTCCCGCGCCGCCGGGCATCCCTCCCGCCGGCCCCGTCGCCCCGCCCGCCTCCCCGCTCCACCAGGTGAAATCCCCGCGAAGCGCAGGGCCCGCCTTCGATACCATGCCGACGGCCCGCAACACCCTCCGTCACCTGCGGTGACGTCGCCGCGACCCGGAGGGTCGCGGGGTTGCGGCCTCCCGACCTGGGGACCGCCGGGGCACCCGCATCGGCGCCGTACGTACGAAATGGAGCATCCGAGGATGGCTCGACACCTGGTAACCAGCGCGCTTCCCTACATCAACGGGATCAAGCACCTGGGCAACATGGTGGGGTCGATGCTCCCGGCGGACGTGTACTCCCGGTACCTCCGCCAGCGTGGTCACGACGTGCTCTACATCTGCGCCACCGACGAGCACGGCACGCCGGCCGAGCTGGCCGCCAAGGAGGCCGGGCTCTCGGTCGCCGAGTTCTGCGCGCGGGCGCACGACGCCCAGAAGGCCGTGTACGACGGCTTCGAGCTCGCCTTCGACCACTTCGGGCGCAGCTCCTCGCCGCAGAACGCCGAGATCACGCAGCACTTCGCGCGGAGACTGAACGAGAACGGGTTCATCGAGGAGCGGGCGATCCGGCAGGTGTACTCGCCGGTCGACGGGCGCTTCCTGCCCGACCGCTACGTCGAGGGCACCTGCCCGCACTGCGGTTACGACAAGGCCCGCGGCGACCAGTGCGAGAACTGCACCCGCGTCCTCGACCCGACCGACCTGATCGACCCGCGCTCGGCGATCAGCGGCTCCACGGACCTGGAGGTCCGCGAGACCAAGCACCTCTTCCTGCTGCAGTCCAAGCTCCAGCACGAGGTGGAGGAGTGGATCGCGGCCGTCGGTGCCGAGTGGCCGCACCTGTCCACCTCCATCGCCCGCAAGTGGCTCACCGAGGGACTCAACGACCGCTCCATCACCCGCGACCTCGACTGGGGCGTGCCCGTCCCGGCCGACACCTGGCCGGAGCTGGCCGCCGAGGGCAAGGTGTTCTACGTCTGGTTCGACGCCCCGATCGAGTACATCGCCGCGACGAAGGAGTGGGCGGACGCCGCCCCCGACGGCGAGGTCCGCGACTGGAAGTCGTGGTGGTACGAGGCCGACGACACCGTCCGCTACACGCAGTTCATGGCGAAGGACAACGTCCCCTTCCACACGGTGATGTTCCCGGCCACCGAGCTCGGCGTGCGCGAGCCGTGGAAGAAGGTCGACCTCGTCAAGGGCTTCAACTGGCTCACGTACTACGGCGGCAAGTTCTCCACCTCCCAGAAGCGCGGCGTCTTCACCGACGCGGCCCTCGAGGTCCTCCCCGGCGATTACTGGCGCTACTTCCTCCTCGCCAACGCGCCCGAGTCCGACGACTCCTCCTTCACCTGGGAGCACTTCACCGCCACGGTGAACAAGGACCTCGCCGACACCCTCGGCAACTTCGTCAACCGTGTGCTGTCCTTCTCCCGCAAGCGCTTCGGCGACGAGGTCCCGGCCGGTCGCCCGGCCGGCGAGGCCGAGGCGAAGCTCGGCCGGGAGATCGCGCGCCTGCTCGGCGAGTACGAGGAGCAGATGGAGGCCCTCCAGTTCCGCAAGGCCGCGGCCGCCCTGCGCGCGCTGTGGTCCGCGGGCAACTCCTACCTGGAGGAGAAGGCGCCCTGGCTGGAGATCAAGACCGACGCCGAGGGCGCCGCGCTGACGCTGCGCACCGCGATGAACCTCATCCACCTGTACGCCGTCGTCTCCGAGCCGTTCATCCCGTCCGCGGCCGCCGCCATGCGGGGCGCGTTCGCGACGGCCGACGACACGGCGACCTGGGTGACGGCGGAGCAGGCCGCGGCCCTGGACGCCGTCCCGGCCGGCACGGCCTTCACGGTGCCGCCGGTGCTCTTCGCGAAGATCACGGAGGAGGACCTGGAGGCCTTCCGCACGCGCTTCGGCGGCGGCGCGGACGCCTGACGGGCCCGGCCGGGTGGGTGGCGCGAATGCCTGATGGGCCGGGCCGGGGGGTGGCCCGGCGGTCTGATGGGCCCGGCCGGGTGAGTGGCCCGGACGTCTGACGGGCCCGGCCGGGTGGGTGCCGCGAATGCCTGATGGGCCCGGCCGGGTGAGTGGCCCGGACGTCTGACGGGCCGGGCCGGGTGGGTGCCGCGTATGCCTGACGGGCCGGGCCTGATGGGCGGAGCGGGCTCCTGACCGACCCGGCCGGGCACCCCACGGCCCAGTGGCCATGACGCACGCACGCGGTTCCCCGTGCCGCACGGGGACCCACGTGCCGCACAGGGACCCGCCTGCCGCACAGGGACCCGCGTGCCTCAGTCCTGTCGGCTCCCGAAGGCGCCGAGAATGCGCTCCGCCGCCAGCGTCGCCGTCAGTTCCCCGTCCCTGACCTGACGCTCGACCTCCGGGGTGAGCGCCCGGACGGCCGGGTCCGAGTGGAGTCGGTCGAGGAGCTCGTCGCGCACCATCGCCCAGGCCCAGCCGACCTGCTGGTCCCGGCGCCGGGCGGAGAGCCGGCCGGTCGCGTCCAGGAGCGAGCGGTGCTTCTCCAGGCGCTCCCACACCTCGTCGAGGCCGGTCGACTCGCGGGCGCTGCAGCTCAGGACCGGCGGGGTCCAGACCGCCTCGCGACCGTGCATCAGCCGCAGCGCGCCCGCGAGTTCACGGGCGGCGGCGCGCGCGTCGGTCACGTGGGGCCCGTCCGCCTTGTTGACCGCCACGACGTCGGCGAGTTCCAGGACGCCCTTCTTGATGCCCTGGAGCTGGTCGCCGGTGCGCGCGAGGGTGAGCAGCAGGAAGCTGTCGACCATGTCGGCCACGGCCGTCTCCGACTGCCCGACCCCGACCGTCTCCACGAGGATCACGTCGTATCCGGCGGCCTCCATCACCACCATGGACTCGCGGGTCGCCTTGGCGACGCCGCCGAGCGTGCCCGCGCTGGGGGAGGGGCGGACGAAGGCCGCGGGGTCCACCGCGAGCCGCTCCATCCGCGTCTTGTCGCCCAGGATCGAGCCGCCCGTGCGCGTCGAGGAAGGGTCGACGGCGAGCACCGCCACCCGGTACCCGAGGCCGGTGAGCATCGTGCCGAAGGCGTCGATGAAGGTGGACTTGCCCACCCCGGGGACCCCGCTGATCCCGATCCGCCGGGCCCGGCCGCTGTGCGGCAGCAGCCGGGTCAGCAGCTCCTGGGCCAGTGCCCGGTGGGCGGGCCGGGTGGACTCGACGAGGGTGATGGCGCGCGCCACGAGCGCGCGCTTCCCGTCCCGTACACCCTTCTCGTACGTGTCGATGTCGATCGCCATGGGGGTCAGAGTTCGTGCCCCAGGCCGGCCGACAGACGTCGCACCAGATCCGCCGCCGCGTCCGGGATCACCGTGCCCGGCGGGAAGACGGCCGCGGCTCCCATCTCCAGGAGGGTGGGCACGTCCTGGGGCGGGATGACCCCGCCCACGACGATCATGATGTCCTCGCGGCCCTCCGCCGCCAGCTCGTCCCGCAGCGCCGGGACGAGCGTGAGGTGACCGGCCGCGAGGGACGAGACACCCACGATGTGGACGTCCGCCTCGACGGCCTGCCGGGCCACCTCGGCCGGGGTCTGGAAGAGCGGGCCGACGTCGACGTCGAAGCCCAGGTCGGCGAAGGCGGTCGCGATCACCTTCTGGCCGCGGTCGTGGCCGTCCTGGCCCATCTTGGCGACCAGGATGCGGGGACGGCGGCCCTCGGCCTCCTCGAAGGAGTCGACGAGCGCGCGGGTGCTGTCGACGGACGGGGACTCGCCTGCTTCGTTGCGGTACACGCCGGAGATCGTACGGATCTGGCCGGCGTGCCGTCCGTACACCTTCTCCAGGGCGTCCGAGATCTCGCCGACGGTCGCCTTCGCGCGGGCGGCGCGGACGGCCAGTTCGAGCAGGTTGCCCTCGCCGCCGGCGGCCCGGGTGAGGTCGTCGAGCGCGTCCCGGCAGGCCCGCTCGTCGCGCTCCTCGCGCAGCCGCCGCAGCTTGTCGATCTGCTGGGCGCGCACCGAGGAGTTGTCGACCTTCAGGACCTCGATCTGCTCGTCGCCGTCGACGCGGTACTTGTTCACGCCGATGACCGGCTGCCGGCCGGAGTCGATCCGCGCCTGGGTACGGGCCGCGGCCTCCTCGACGCGCAGCTTCGGGATGCCCGCGTCGATGGCCTGCGCCATGCCGCCGGCCGCCTCGACCTCCTGGATGTGTTGCCAGGCCCGGCGCGCCAGGTCGTAGGTGAGACGCTCCACGTAGGCGCTGCCGCCCCACGGGTCGATGACCCGGGTGGTGCCCGACTCCTGCTGGATGAGGAGCTGAGTGTTGCGGGCGATGCGGGCCGAGAAGTCGGTCGGCAGGGCCAGCGCCTCGTCGAGCGCGTTGGTGTGCAGCGACTGGGTGTGCCCCTGGGTGGCCGCCATCGCCTCCACGCAGGTGCGCGTGACGTTGTTGAAGACGTCCTGCGCGGTCAGCGACCAGCCCGAGGTCTGCGAATGGGTGCGCAGCGACAGGGACTTGGCGTTCTTCGGGTCGAACTCCCGGACCAGCTTGGCCCAGAGCAGGCGCGCCGCGCGCAGCTTGGCGACCTCCATGAAGAAGTTCATGCCGATCGCCCAGAAGAACGACAGGCGCGGTGCGAAGGCGTCCACGTCCAGTCCGGCCTCCCGGCCCGCCCGGATGTACTCGACGCCGTCCGCCAGCGTGTACGCCAGCTCCAGGTCGGCCGTCGCCCCGGCCTCCTGGATGTGGTAGCCCGAGATGGAGATGGAGTTGTAGCGCGGCATGTGCTGCGAGGTGAAGGCGAAGATGTCGGAGATGATCCGCATCGACGGCTTCGGCGGGTAGATGTAGGTGTTGCGGACCATGAACTCCTTGAGGATGTCGTTCTGGATGGTCCCCGTGAGCATCGAAGCCGGCACCCCCTGCTCCTCGGCCGCGACGATGTACAGCGCGAGGACGGGCAGCACCGCGCCGTTCATCGTCATCGACACCGACATCTTGTCCAGCGGGATGCCGTCGAAGAGCTGCCGCATGTCGTAGATCGAGTCGATGGCGACGCCCGCCATGCCGACGTCGCCGGTGACGCGCGGGTGGTCGCTGTCGTAGCCGCGGTGCGTGGGCAGGTCGAAGGCGACCGAAAGGCCCTTCTGGCCGGCCGCCAGGTTGCGCCGGTAGAAGGCGTTCGACTCCTCGGCCGTCGAGAAGCCGGCGTACTGCCGGATCGTCCAGGGCTGGTTGACGTACATCGTCGGGTACGGGCCGCGCAGGTACGGCGCCATGCCCGGGTACGTCCCCAGGAAGTCGACGTCCGTCAGGTCACGGCCGGTGTACAGCGGCTTGACCGCGATGCCCTCCGGCGTCTCCCACAGCAGGTCGTCCCCGCCGGCGGCGCCCTTGACGGCGGCGCGCCACTCGTCGGCGCTGCCCGCCGGGGTCGGGGATCCCAGGTCGATCCCGGTGAAGTCGGGGATTCCCATCAGGACACTCCCATACGGTCGAGGGTGGCGGAGAGCACGGCGACGGCGTCGCACCCCGCGAAGACATGACTGTCGACACCGGCGTACGTGCCCCGGCCGGCCAGGGACACATGGCCGGCCCCGGCCTCGCGCAGCGCGGCGGCGGTGGACTCGGCCTGCTCCTCGTAGAGCGCGTCACTGGAGCACAGGCAGGCCTCGGCGGCCCCGCTGTCCTCGAAGGAGCCCTCGGTGACGGGCTCGATGCCGCCGGCCTGGAACAGGTTGGCCGCGAAGGTGAGGCGGGCCGTGTGCGCGGCGGCGGGCCCGAGGGCCGCCAGGTACACGCGCGGCCGTGCGCCGGTCGCCGCGAGGTGGGCGTCGGAGCGGGCGCGCAGCGCCTCGAACGCCTCGTCGCGCCGTACGCGGGGGAGGCCGCCCTCCGGCGCGGCGGGCCCCGGCTCGCGCACCACCGGCTTCTCCGCGAGGTGCGGGAACTCGCTGACGCCCGTGACGGGTTCACGGCGCTTGGCGAGGTTCTCGGAGCGCTCCGCCCAGGTGGCGGCGATCCGCTCGCGCAGCAGGTCCGAGCGCAGTGCGGCCGCCTGGCCGCCCGCCTGCTCGATCTCCTGGAAGAACTCCCAGGCTGCCCGCGCGAGTTCGTCGGTCAGCGACTCCACGTACCAGGAGCCGCCGGCCGGGTCGATGACCCGGGACAGGTGCGACTCCTCGATGAGGATCGTCGACGTGTTGCGGGCGATCCGGCGCGCGAAGGCGTCCGGCAGTCCGAGTGCGTGGTCGAAGGGGTGGACCGTGACCGACTCGGCGCCGCCGACGCCGGCCGCCAGGGTGGCGATGGTCGTGCGCAGCATGTTCACCCACGGGTCGCGGCCCGTCATCATCACCGGCGACGTCACCGCGTGCTGGAGCTGCGCCCCGGCCGCCGGGGCGCCACAGGCCTCCGCGATCCGCGCCCAGAGGCGCCGGGCCGCGCGGAACTTGGCGGTCGTCAGGAACTGGTCGGCGGTCGCCGCGTAACGGAACTCCAGCTGCCCCAGGGCCTGTTCGACGGTGAGTCCGCCGTCGGTGAGCGCGCGCAGATAGGCGACGCCGGTCGCGAGCGAGGCGCCCAGCTCCTGCGCGGCCGAACCGCCGGCCCCGTGGTAGGGCAGCGCGTCCACGGTGAGGGCGCGCAGTCCCGGGTACGCCTCGGCGCACAGCCGGGCGAGGGCGACCGTGGCGGGGAAGCCGTCACCGTCGTACGCCGCACCGGTGCGCGCCTCGGTGCCGAGCGGGTCGGCGCCGAGGTTGCCGCGGACGACCTCGGGGGCGATGCCGCGACGCGTGAGGATGTCGAGGAGTTCGGTGGCCGCGGCCGCGGTCTCGGCGCCGGCCTCCAGCACGATCGGGGCCAGGTCCAGGTACACGTCCTGGAGGGTCCGGTCGAGCTCGGCCACCGGAACGGCGTCCGGCCCGACGACCAGCCACAGCGACGTGACGCCGTTCTCGAGGTCGGTCAGGACCGCCTCCGGGTCGGCCGTCACGTGCCGCTGACGCACGTCCCAGCCGCCCGCCGTGTTGCCCTCGGCCCGGCCGGACCGGACGAACGGGGCGAAACCGGGAAGTCCGGGATCGGGCGCGTCGTCGTCGGACGTGTAGAGAGGACGGGCGCGCAGGCCGTCCTCCAGCGCGGTGGAGAGCGCGTCCTCGGCCTCGGTGTCAGGGATGTCCTTGCCCGACCTGCTCAGCACGCCCGCCACGAGGCGCCGCCACTGTGCATGGGTCGCTGCGGAGAACTCGGCGGCCAGGGAAAGGCCGTCGTCAGGCAGCACAGTCATGCCCGGATGCTAGGCCAGATGCACAACGGAGCAGCAGGGTGATCAGCTGTGACCTTGACCTCCCCGGATCGGCCTTGATCAGGCAACACCTTCCGTGCTGGATCCGCTCTCGCCGCGCAGGCAGGCCTCAGCAACCCACCATTGGCAGTCCGGCGAGCGCCGGGTGACGGGGTGCGAGGAACACCGCGCGCGTCGGTCCCGCGCCCGGTCGGGGGAACACCGTCTGCCGCCGGCCCTGGTGCCGGAAGAAGGACAGGGCCGCGGTGTCCCGGTGATCCGGCGCCACCCAGACCCGGTCGTCGACGGCCGGCACCGTGAGCGTGTCCAGGATCCGCGTCGCGACACCCCGCCCGCGCGCCACCGGCGCGACCACCAGGTCCCCTATGCGCACGGCCCCGGCCAACCACTCCTGCGCGCGGCCGTCGCCGGACAGCGGTTCGCCGGCATACGGGACGGGGGTGCGGGTCGCCGTTCCGAACCCGCACAGCAGACTGTCCGCCCGCGCGGTCACCGCCAGGAAGCCCGGCGTCCGCGCCTCCTCGGCGAGCCGCTCCCGGAACTCCAGGGCCGGCCGGTCGTCCTGTGCCGGGACGGGGCCGCGCGTGGCGAGCCGCCGCAGGTGGACGAACTCGTCCACGAGCGAGAGCGCCGCCCTCGACGGGGAGGGGACCGGCGGCGCCGGGTCCGCCCCGCAGGACCGAGGAATCGGGCCGCCGGGACCGCCCCGGAGGACCGAGGAATCGGGGAGACCGGAGGACGCAGCCTTCGCAGCGGCCGCAGAGAAGGGAAAGTTCGCGGGGACCGCAAGGATCGGCGGACGGAGGGGAAGGGGGCGGCCCGGACAGGCGGCCGGGACCGGTTACCGGGGGCCGGGTCGGCCGCCCCCCGCCGGGGGCGGAGCGCGGCGCCCCGCCCCCGGCGGTGGTGGGATCAGGACGGGGACAGCTCGGCGCGCACCGTCCGCGCCGCCGCCACGAGGTGGTCCAGGGAGGCCCGGGTCTCGGGCCAGCCGCGCGTCTTCAGCCCGCAGTCCGGGTTGACCCACAGCCGCTCGGCCGGGATGGCACGCAGACCGGCGCGCAGCAAAGCGGCCGCCTCCTCCGGGCTCGGGACGCGCGGGGAGTGGATGTCCCAGACGCCCGGTCCGGCTTCGCGCGGGTAGTCGTGGGCGGCGAGTTCGCGGGCGACCTGCATGTGGGAGCGGGCCGCCTCCAGGCTGATGACGTCGGCGTCGAGGTCGTCGATGGCCTGGACGATGTCTCCGAACTCGGCGTAGCACATGTGGGTGTGGATCTGGGTGTCCGGCCGCACCCCGCAGGTGCTGAGGCGGAACGCCTCCGTCGCCCAGGCCAGATAGCCCGGACGGTCGGCGGCGCGCAACGGCAGGGTCTCGCGCAGCGCGGGCTCGTCGACCTGGATCACAGACGTGCCCACGGCCTCCAGGTCGGTCACCTCGTCGCGCAGGGCGAGCGCCACCTGCCGGGCGGTGTCGGCGAGCGGCTGGTCGTCGCGGACGAAGGACCAGGCCAGCATGGTGACGGGCCCGGTGAGCATGCCCTTGACCGGCCGGTCCGTGAGGGACTGGGCGTACGAGGTCCAGCGGACCGTCATCGGCGCGGGGCGGGAGATGTCCCCAGCCAGGATCGGCGGGCGTACGTAGCGGGTGCCGTACGACTGGACCCAGCCGTGCCGGGTGGCCAGGTAGCCGTCGAGCCGCTCGGCGAAGTACTGCACCATGTCGTTGCGCTCGGGTTCGCCGTGGACGAGGACATCGAGACCGGCCTCCTCCTGGTAGGCGACCACCTCCTCGATCTCGGCGCGGATGCGCTCCTCGTAGCCGTCGGCGTCGATCCGGCCGGCCCGCAGGTCCGCGCGGGCGCCGCGCAGTTCGGCGGTCTGCGGGAAGGAGCCGATCGTGGTGGTCGGGAGCAGCGGCAGGCGCAGACGGGCCCGCTGCGCCGCTGCCCGCTCGGCGTACGCCTCCGAGCGGCGCGCGTCGGCCGGTGTGACGGCCGCCGCGCGGGCGCGCACGTCGGGGTTCCGCGTGAGGGGGGAGTGCGCGCGGGAGGCGAGGGCGGCGCGGTTCGCCGACAGCTCCCCGGCCACGGCGGCCGCGCCGGCCGACAGGCCCTTCGCCAGGGTCACGACCTCCGCCGTCTTCTGCCGGGCGAAGGAGAGCCAGCGCAGGATCTGCGGGTCGACGTCCTTCTCGGCGGACGCGTCGAGGGGCACGTGGAGGAGCGAGCAGGAGGCGGCGACGTCCACGCGGCCGGCGAGTCCGAGCAGCGTGCCGAGGGTGGCGAGGGCCTTCTCCAGGTCGGCGACCCAGACGTTGCGGCCGTCGACGACGCCGGCGACCAGACGCTTGCCGGGGAGGCCGCCGACTGCGGCCAGGTCGTCGAGGTTGGCGGCGGCGGGGCCGGTGAAGTCGAGGGCGAGTCCTTCGACGGGCGCCTTGGCGAGGACGGGCAGGGCGTCGCCGAGGCGGTCGAAGTAGGAGGCGACGAGGAGCTTCGGCCGGTCGGTGAGCGCGCCCAGATCCCGGTAGGCGCGTGCGGCGGCGTTCAGCTCGGCCGGCGTGCGGTCCTGCACGAGCGCGGGCTCGTCCAGTTGCACCCACTCCGCGCCGGCTGCCCGCAGGTCGGCGAGCACCTCCGCGTAGACGGGAAGGATCCGGTCGAGCAGCGTCAGCGGGTCGAAGCCGGCGGCCACGCCCGGCGCCGGCTTCGCGAGCAGCAGATAGGTGACGGGCCCGACCAGGACCGGCCGGGCGGTCAGGCCGAGCGCGAGGGCCTCGCGCAGTTCGGCGACCTGCCGGGCGGAGTGCGCCGAGAACACCGTGCCCGGTCCCAACTCGGGTACGAGATAGTGGTAGTTGGTATCGAACCACTTCGTCATCTCCAGCGGCGCGACCTCCTGTGTGCCCCGCGCCATGGCGAAGTAGCCGGCGAGCGGGTCCGCGGCGACGGCCTCCCGGTGGCGCTCCGGGATCGCGCCCACCATCACGGTGGTGTCGAGCACGTGGTCGTACAACGAGAAGTCGCCGGTGGGGACTTCATCGATTCCGGCCTCGGCCAGGCGCCGCCCGTTCGCGGCGCGCAGCCCGGCGGCGACGGACCGGAGTGCCGTGGCGTCGACCCGTCCCTTCCAGTACCCCTCGACGGCCTTCTTCAGCTCTCGGCCCTGGCCCTGACGGGGGTAGCCGTACACGGTGGCCTGTGCCGCCGCGGGTGCGGTCCTCGTGGTCACGGAGATCTCCTTCGCGATCTGCATCCCTGAGATCCCGGCGGGACGGGGGCGCGAAGGGGTGACGGACGCGACGGAGGCGAGGAGGCGCCCGGCGCCGTCGTCCGTCTCGTTCCGCTCCGACCCGCCCTCGAGGTCACCGGGGATTCCGCGCGCGGAGCCGTCCGCGTGCGGGCAACGGGCAGGTCTTCGGACTCGCGGGCACGCCCTCCTGACGGAGGACTCCTACTGGCCGTCGCTTCCCGGACCGTGCGGTCCAGTGCTGTGTGACGGCGGTCGTTCCCGCTCACCGCTGCGGGGCAGTCCCGGATTCCCACCGGGTTCCCTCTTACGACGCGCCCGCCTGGATGGCGGGGGCGAACCAGCTGCACTGTCACCCTACATGCGGCCCTCGCGGGCCGGGTGGTGTCGGACGGAAGGGGTCATGTCCGAACAGCGAGGCAACCGCGGGTTCCCCGCTCACACGCGCGGGTGATCAAGCCCCTCCCGGGGGCCTCCGGACAGGCGGCGACGGGTGATCGATCCCTAGTATGCCGGTACATGTTGCTTTGGCTGCTCAACAACGTCAGCACCTTCACGCTCACCGTCGTCACCGTCGGCGGAACGGTCCTCCTGGCCGTGCTCGGCAGCGTGCTCTTCCGTCGCAGGTACCCGTCGCTGGCCGAGGGCGAGCACAACGACATGGTCGGGGTGACGCTGGGGATGTTCGGCGCGATCTACGGGATCATCCTGGCCTTCGTCATCGTCACCCTCTGGACGCAGCTGGACAGCACACAGACCATCGTCGCCACCGAGGCAACCGACGCCGCGCTCATCGCCCGCGACGCCGCCGCCTTCCCGCCGCCGGTCCGCGCCCGCGTCGACGAGGCGCTCAGCGGCTACGTCCACACCGTGGTGGAGGACCAGTGGCCCCGGATGCGCGCCGGAGCGCCCGACTACGGGACCACCGGCGGCAAGCTGCAGGCCGTCTACGACGCGCTGCAGACCTACGAGCCGACGAGCACCCGCGAGGAGGTCTTCTACGAGTCGGCCGTCGGTCACCTCAACGACGTCGCCGCCCAGCGCAGGGCGCGCCTGACCATGGCCGAGCAGCAACTGCCCCCGCTGCTCCAGGTCCTGGCCTTCGGTGGCGCGCTCGTCCTCATCCCGCTCACCTTCCTTTACGGCATGCGCAGGATGCGGATCCAGCTCCTGTTCGTCTCGTCGGTCGCCGCCCTCATCGGCTTCAGCCTGCTGCTCGTGTTCGTTCTCGACCGCCCCTTCGCCGGGGACCTCAGCGTGAGCCCGACGCCGTACAAGGAGGGGGCCCTCGCCCGGTACTGGTCCGGTCCCGGCGGCGGGCCGCAATAGCGGACGGCCGCGGTCCGCCCACCGCGGGCCGCGGCGGAGCGCGTGCGTTTGGCAGACTGGCGCGGTTCGATCATGAGTCGTCACCGATCCGTCTGAGGAGCCGCGCCGTTGAGCGTCACCATCGAAGGACAGATAGACATCGCGGGCCCGGTGGGCAAACTGCTCCACCGGCGTCCGCTCCACCACAGCACGGTCATGCAGGGCTTCGGCATCGACCCGGTGTCCGGCGACATCTTCGTGCTGCAGATCATGCAGGGCGACGTCCGGCTGCCCGACGAGCCGGCGGCCGTCGACTACGCGACCCGCAAGACGAACGGCGACCTGTGCCTGACCCGGCTCGACCAGGCCGGCGCGATCACCGGATACATGTACCTGCGCGGGTTCGGACACGGCGTCAGCCTGGGCGTGGAGAACCGCGACGGGACGATCTGGCTCTGGACCGAGACCGCGTCCTCGCCCAACAGCAAGAACGAGGGCTACGGCACCGCCGTCACCAGCTTCCCGTTCGGCACCGGGACGACCATCGACCACGGCTCCCCGGCGCACACCCCGCCCTACCGGCCCGACCCGGCGTGCCGCGGCATCACTCCCACGATCGACCGCAGCGCCAATGAGCTCGTCGTCCGGTTCAACCTCGGCGGCGTGATGACCTTCGAGCGGTACGACCTGGCCAAGGCGGCGGCCGGGGTCTGGGAGCCGCTCCAGCGGCTCACCCCGAACGTGCCCGCCGACGGCGTCGACTTCCAGGGGTACGCGTCCCACGACGGTGTGCTGTACACGCTCAAGGGCCAGAGCCTCGACGCCGCCCCGCTGCCCGGCAACACCCACATCGCCGCCTTCGAGTGGGCCACCGGCGCCCTGCTCGACCACCGGCACATCACGGCCGGCCCCGGCCTGGAGTGGCGCGAGGCGGAGGGCATGGCCGTCTCCGTCCGCGACGGCGTCCCGCACCTGCACTTCGGCTTCGCCTGCGAGGACCCCGGCCCGCGGACCTGCACGATCATGTCCTTCTCCGCGGCCCCGGAGACCGACGGCGTGAAGGTCCTCACGGACTGGCAGCCGATCACCCTCGCCGCCGGGGTGAGCGTCGATCAGGACGCCCCCAGGGCGCGGCTGATCAGCCTCGCCGGCACCACGACCCTGCAGCTGAGCGGCGGGGTCCGGGGCCCCTTCGGCGCCGACACCGTCCTCGGCACCCTGCCCGACGCCCTCACCCCCAGCGTCGTCGCCCGCGCCACCGTGCCCCGCGACAACGCGCTCGGCGGCCCCGCCGTCGCCCGCGTCGAGGTCGGCACCGACCGCGCGGTCCGGCTCTACGGCGGACGCACCGCCAACCCCATCGCCTGGGCGCAGCTCGACAGCGTCAGCGCCGTCTGGCGCTGACCCCCCACCTCTCTCGGTCCCAAGGAGCGCACCACCCATGTCGCAGAACCGCCGCAGCATCCTCGGCGCGGCCCTCGCCCTGCCCACCGCCCTCACCGTCGGCGGCCTCGCCGCCGCCACCCCGGCCGCCGCCGCCCCCGGCGCGGTCGACGCCGGAGCCTGGACGCCGCTCGTCCTGGAGCCCGGCATCACCCCGAACGCCGCCGCCGCGCCCGAGGTCCGGCTCGTCACCATCGCCGGCACCGCCTTCCTCCAGGCCCGCGGCCTGGTCACCTGCAACCTCACCGGCGACGCCAGGATCGGCCGGCTGCCGGACGGCTTCGCCCTCCCGACCGGCTACGTGCGGGCCGCGGTGCCGCGCAACAACAGCCAGGGCATCAACGCCTGCCGACTGGAGATCAACCCGGCCGGCTCGGTGAGCGTCTTCGGCGGCAACACCGCGAACGCGATCACCTGGGTCCAGTTCGACTCCGTGCAAACGATCTGGCGCTGAGCCCTCGACCCATGGGGACGCCGGCCCCGGGCGGGTCCGCCGGACTGTTCGGGCTCGCGGTTCTGGCCCGATCCGGAGGGCACGCCTAGCCTGAACCCATGCGGTCGGACGCGACGAAGCACGACGCCGACCCGGGGCTCTTCGGCCCCGGGTCCGTGACCTGGCACCTCCACGGCGACCCCGTGATGTGGATCGGCGGCGTGCGCGCCCTGTACCTCCAGGCGCTGCACCCCGTCGCCGTCCGCGGAGTCATGATCAACAGCGACTTCCGCCGGGACCCCTGGGGCCGGCTCATGCGGACGGCGAGCTTCGTGGGCACGCTCAGCTACGGCACCACCGAGGCGGCCGAGGCCGCCGGCGCACGGGTGCGCAAGATCCACCGGCTGCTCGGCGTCGACGACCCGGAGCTCCTGCTGTGGGTGCACTGCGCGGAGATCGACTCGTACCTCCACGTGGTCCGCCGCTCCGGCATCCCGCTCACGGACGCCCAGGCCGACTGGTACGTCGACGAACAGCGCACCTCCGCCCGGCTCGTGGGCCTCGACCCCGACGAGGTGCCCGCCACCACCGCCGCGCTCGCCCGCTACTTCGAGGAGATCCGCCCGAGGCTGGCCGGCGGCGCCGACGCGCTCGCCGTGGACGCGTTCCTGCGCAGCCCCCCGGTCGCCCCGGCGCTGCGCCCCGCGCGCGAGGTGATCTGGCGGCGCGTGTGCGCCCTCACGTACGACACCCTGCCCCCGTACGCCCACGAGCTGTACGGCCGGCCCGCACCGCCGCCCGAACGCGTCACGTACCGGCTCACCGCCCTGGCCGACTTGCTCCGCCGCGTGCCCGACCGGCTCCGCTGGCGGCTGCCCCCGCGGCACATCCTGCGTGCCATGGACCGGCTCGGCCCGGAGACCCGACCCGTGCCGTACAGTCTGCGGACCACGGCCGCCATACTGGACGGGCCGGGGGAGGAGCGGCACGACAACGGGGCAAACGGGGGCGACAGCACGCGATGGCGGAAACGGACACCAGGCTGATCCAGGGCCGGTACCGGCTGCAGGAGGTGATCGGCCGCGGCGGCATGGGCGAGGTGTGGCGGGCGACCGACGAGTCGCTCGGCCGGCGCGTCGCCGTCAAGTGCCTGCGGCCGCTCGGCCAGCAGCGCAGCCCGGACAACCTCGCCGTCCTGCGCGAGCGCTTCCGGCGCGAGGCGCGGGTCGCCGCTTCGCTCCAGCACCGCGGCATCACCGTCGTGCACGACTTCGGCGAGTCCGACGGCGTGCTGTTCCTCGTCATGGAGCTCCTCGACGGGCGCAATCTGAGCCAGCTCCTCGGTGACAACCGCAGACGACCGCTCCCCGTCACCCAGGTCGTCGACATCGCCGAGCAGGTCGCCGACGCCCTCGCCTACACGCACCGCCAGGGCGTGGTGCACCGCGACCTCAAGCCCGCGAACATCGTGCGGCTCGTCGACGGCACCGTGAAGATCTGCGACTTCGGGATAGCGCGACTCGGCGCCGACATCGGCTTCACCTCCCGGCTCACCGGCACCGGCATCGCCATGGGCACCCCGCACTACATGAGCCCGGAGCAGATCGGCGGCGGCGAGATCGACCACCGCAGCGACCTGTACTCCCTCGGCTGCGTCCTCTACGAACTGGCCACCGGCGTCCCGCCCTTCGACATGGACGACACCTGGGCCATCCTCATCGGACACCGCGACACCCAGCCCGCTCCGCTGCGCAGCCACCGCGCCGAACTCCCGGACTACCTCGACGTCGTCGTCCTCGACCTGCTCGCCAAGACGCCCGAGGGCAGGCCCTCCGACGCGGCCGAGCTCCGCGACCGCCTCACCACCGGCCGCCTCGGCGTGAGCGGCGCCTGGACCATCCCGCCGCCCGGGCCGGCCGCGCTTCCCGCGCTGCCCGCGTGGGCCCGGGCCATGGGCGCCGGCCGCCCCGCCACGACGACCCCCGCCGGGCGGGCCACCTCGGTCCACGACCCGGCCACCGCGCTGACCGGCGCATGGACCCGGGCCGCCCGTCCCGCCGGTGCGGCCCAGGCCCCGACGACGGCCGCCGAGCTCACCGCGGTGCTCGCCGGGCGGCACCGGGCGGGCCTCGGCCTGGGCCGGCTCGGCCGCTGGGAGGAAGCCGCCGAGCTGCTCGGCACGGTCGTCCGGGACCGTACGCACGTCCTCGGCGCCGACCACCCCGACACCCTCGCCAGCGGCTACGAACTCGCCTTCGCCCTGGCCCGCCTGGGCCGGCCCGCCGACGCCCTGCGCCACTTCGGCGCCGTCGCCGAGGGGCGGGCCAGGGCCCTGGGGCCCGACCACCCGGACACCCTCGCCGCCCGCCAGGAGACCGCCTACGTCCTGGGCGGCCTCGGCCGGCACACCGAGGCCCACGCGGTGTACGAGACGGTGCTCGCCGCCCGCGAACGCACCATGGGCGCCGAGCACCCGGACACCCTGCGCTGCCGCCACAACCTGGCCTTCACCCTCGTCCGGATCGGCCGCGTCCCGGAGGCCTACGCCACCGCGCGCGAGGTGGCCGACGCCCGTGCCCGGCTCCTCGGCGGCGACCATCCCGACACCCTGGCCACCCGCCACGAGGTCGGCCACGCGCTGGGCCGGCTCGGCCGCTGGACGGCCGCGCTCGACCAGTACCGCGAGGTCGCCGAGGCGCGTCGCACCGTCCTCGGCCCGGAGCACCCCGACACGCTCGCCGCGCGCTACGAGACCGGGATCTGCCTGGGCCGCCTCGGGCGTGCCGAGGAGGCCGCCGCCCTCTACCGCGAGCTCGTGGACGCCCGCACCCGGACCTGCGGGCCGGAGGACCAGGAGACCCTCCGCGCCCGCCACGGCCTGGGTGTGAACCTGGGCCGCCTCGGGCGCTGGGACGAGGCCCTCACGGAGGCACGCGCGGTCTGCGCCGCCCGCTCGCGGGTCCTGGGCGCCGACCACGCCGACACCCTGGCCAGTCGCCGCGAGACCGCCATCGCCCTCGGCTGGCTGGGCCGCTGGCAGGAGGCCCTGGCGGAATACCGCCAGGTCACCGAGGCCCGCACCCGGCTGCTCGGCGCCGACCACCCCGACACCCGTGCCGCCCGCGCGGACGAGACCCACTGCCGCGAACGCCTCGCCGCGGACGCGTAGCCGCCGCGGGCAGGCCGCGGACCGTTGCGCACAACGCCCGCGCGCACGGCACCTGGTGGGAGCGTCCGCGAGGTGTTAGCAAGAGACATGACCGCACCCCAGAGCGCGTACGACGCCGTCATCGTCGGCGGCGGACACAACGGCCTCGTCGCCGCCGCCTACCTCGCCCGGGCCGGACGCCGGGTCCTCGTCCTCGAACGGCTCGACCACACGGGCGGGGCCGCCGTCTCCACCCGGCCCTTCGCCGGGGTCGACGTCCGGCTCTCCCGCTACTCGTACCTCGTCTCGCTCCTCCCCGACAAGATCGTCCGGGACCTCGGACTGCGCTTCGCCGTGCGGAAACGGTCCGTCTCCTCCTACACCCCGTACGGCGACTCCGGACTGCTCGTCGGCGGCGACCGGGACCGCACCCGAGCCTCCTTCGCCGCACTCACCGGATCCGACCGCGAGTACGAGGCCTGGGAGGCCTTCTACGGGCGTACGGCCAGGGCGGCGCGCCGGATCTTCCCCACCCTCACCGAGCCGCTGCCGAGCCGGGACGCGCTGCGCGCCCGGGTCGACGACGAGGAGACCTGGGACCTGCTCTTCGAGCAGCCCATCGGGGTCGCCGTCGAGAAGCACTTCGCCAACGACCTGGTCCGCGGGGTCGTCCTCACCGACGCCCTCATCGGCACGTTCGCGGACGCCCACGACCCCTCACTGCTGCAGAACCGCTGCTTCCTCTACCACGTCATCGGCGGCGGCACCGGCGACTGGGACGTGCCCGTAGGCGGCATGGGGGCCCTCACCGACGCGCTCGCCACCGCCGCCCGGGACGCCGGTGCCACGATCCTCACCGGCCACGAGGCCGTCCGGATCGAGACCGACGGCCACCGTGCCGAGGTCGCCTACCGGACCGCCGACGGCGAGGGCGTCGTCGGGGCGGAGCACGTACTCGTCAACGCCTCCCCGCAGGCCCTCGCCGCCCTGCTCGGCGAGCCGGCCCCGCCGCCGGCGGAGGGAGCCCAGCTCAAGGTCAACATGGTGCTCACCCGCCTCCCGCGGCTCCGCGACCGCGCCGTCGACCCGCACGAGGCCTTCTCCGGCACCTTCCACATCGCCGAGGGGTACGGGGAGCTGGCCACCGCGTACGCCGAGGCCGCGGCGGGCCGGCTGCCCGCCGCCCCGCCCTCCGAGATCTACTGCCACACGCTCACCGACCCGAGCATCCTCGGCCCGGAGGCCGCCGCCCGCGGCTACCAGACCCTCACCCTCTTCGGTCTGCACGCTCCCGCCCGGCTCTTCGAGGCCGACCCCGACGGCGCCCGCGACGCGCTTCTCCAGGCCACCCTCGACCAGCTCGACGCCCGGCTCGACGAGCCGATCGCCGACTGCCTGGCCCGCGACGCCGACGGACGGCCCTGCATCGAGGCCAAGACCCCGCTCGACCTCGAACGCGAGCTGCGGCTCCCCGGCGGCCACATCTTCCACCGCGACCTCTCCTTCCCCTTCGCCGAAGGCCCGGGAGACCGCTGGGGCGTCGGGACCGCGCACCCCAACGTGCTTCTCTGCGGTGCGGGCGCCGTACGGGGCGGCGGGGTGAGCGGCGTACCCGGTCACAATGCGGCCATGTCGGTACTCGACGGCACCGCAGGTTGACGCCGACGGCGCTCCCGCCAGGGGCGTGAAGCTGATCTGCGAGCGCGCTTAAGAAAACCTCGATGGACCACGGGCCCGACGTACGGGAGATTTTGTTCCGGGGATCTTGGGCGCTTCACCGCGCCCGGACCCGGAACATCACAGGACACGTACGTCGGGAGCCGTGACATTGAAGGCGCTGGTCAAGCACAAGGCGGAGCCCGGACTGTGGCTCATGGACGTGCCCATGCCCGAGGCGGGCCCCGGTGACGTCCTGATCAAGGTCAAGCGGACCGGTATCTGCGGCACCGACCTGCACATCCGCTCCTGGGACGGCTGGGCCCAGAAGACCATCACGACCCCGCTGACGCTCGGCCACGAGTTCGTCGGCGAGGTCGTCGAGACCGGCCGCGACGTCGCGGACATCCAGGTCGGCGACCTGGTCAGCGGCGAGGGCCACCTGGTCTGCGGCAAGTGCCGCAACTGTCTGGCCGGCCGCCGCCACCTGTGCCGCGCCACCGTCGGCCTCGGCGTCGGCCGCGACGGCGCCTTCGCCGAGTACGTCGTGCTGCCCGCCTCCAACGTGTGGGTCCACCGGGTCCCGGTCGACCTCGACGTCGCCGCGATCTTCGACCCCTTCGGCAACGCCGTGCACACCGCGCTGTCCTTCCCGCTCGTCGGCGAGGACGTCCTGGTCACCGGCGCCGGGCCGATCGGCATCATGGCCGCGGCCGTCGCCAAGCACGCCGGCGCCCGCCACGTCGTCATCACCGACGTCAGCGAGGAGCGCCTGGAGCTCGCCCGCAAGACCGGTGTCTCGCTCGCCCTGAACGTCGCCGAGCAGAGCATCGCCGACGGCCAGCGCACCCTCGGCCTCAAGGAGGGCTTCGACGTCGGTCTGGAGATGTCCGGCAACCCGCGGGCGATGCGCGACATGGTCGCCAACATGACCAATGGCGGCAAGATCGCCATGCTCGGCCTGCCGAGCGAGGACTTCTCGGTCGACTGGGCGAAGATCGTGACGTCGATGATCACCATCAAGGGCATCTACGGCCGCGAGATGTTCGAGACCTGGTACGCGATGTCGGTGCTCCTGGAGGGCGGCCTCGACCTCGCCCCGGTGATCACCGGGCGCTACGACTACCGCGACTTCGACGCCGCCTTCGACGACGCCGCGTCCGGCAAGGGCGGCAAGATCATCCTCGACTGGACCGCCTGATCCCCCCGGATCGTCCGAACTTCAGGAGCTGCACCCACATGTTCGATTCCGTACGCGACGGCATCCGCACCACCCTCGAAGAGATCCAGCAGGCCGGCCTCCACAAGCCGGAGCGGGTCATCGGCACCCCCCAGTCCGCGACCGTCGAGGTCACGGCGGGCGGCCGCCCCGGAGAGGTGCTGAACTTCTGCGCCAACAACTACCTCGGTCTCGCCGACCACCCCGACGTCATCGCCGCAGCCCACGCGGCCCTCGACCGCTGGGGCTACGGCATGGCGTCCGTCCGCTTCATCTGCGGCACCCAGGAGGTCCACAAGGAGCTCGAGGCACGCCTCTCGAACTTCCTCGGCCAGGAGGACACGATCCTCTACTCCTCCTGCTTCGACGCCAACGGCGGCGTCTTCGAGACCCTCCTCGGCCCCGAGGACGCGGTCATCTCCGACGCCCTCAACCACGCCTCCATCATCGACGGCATCCGCCTCTCCAAGGCCCGCCGCTTCCGCTACGCCAACCGCGACATGGCCGACCTGGAGCAGCAGCTCAAGGAGGCCGGCGAGGGCGGCGCCCGGCGCAAGCTGATCGTCACCGACGGCGTGTTCTCCATGGACGGCTACGTCGCGCCGCTCGACGAGATCTGCGACCTGGCCGAGCGCTACGACGCCATGGTCATGGTCGACGACTCGCACGCCGTCGGCTTCGTCGGCCCCGGCGGCCGTGGCACCCCCGAGCTGCACGGCGTCATGGACCGCGTCGACATCATCACGGGCACCCTCGGCAAGGCCCTCGGCGGTGCCTCCGGCGGCTACGTCGCCGCCCGTGCCGAGATCGTCGCCCTGCTGCGCCAGCGCTCCCGCCCGTACCTGTTCTCGAACACCCTCGCCCCCGTCATCGCCGCCGCCTCCCTCAAGGTCATCGACCTGCTGGAGTCGGCCGGCGACCTGCGCGAGCGGCTCACCACCAACACCGAGCTGTTCCGCCGCCGGATGACCGACGAGGGCTTCGACATCCTCCCCGGCGACCACGCCATCGCCCCGGTCATGATCGGCGACGCCGCCGAGGCCGGCCGCATGGCCGAGCTGCTCCTGGAGCGCGGCGTGTACGTGATCGGGTTCTCGTACCCGGTCGTCCCGCAGGGCCAGGCGCGCATCCGCGTGCAGCTGTCGGCGGCCCACTCCGTGGACGACGTCAACCGCGCTGTGGACGCGTTCGTCGACGCGCGGGCCGCCCTGCGAAACTAGGGGCATGATCGAAGCGCGGCGGCTGCACATCCTCCGGGCGGTGGCCGACCACCGCACCGTGACGGCGGCTGCCGCCGCGCTCTATCTCACGCCCTCCGCGGTCTCCCAGCAGCTCGCCGCCCTGGAGCAGGAGACCGGCCACCGTCTGGTGGAACGCAACGCCCGGGGCGCCCGGCTCACCCCGGCCGGCGAGATCCTGCTCAGCCACGCCAACGCCGTCCTGGCCCAGCTGGAGCGTGCCGAGGCCGAGCTCGCCGCGTACGGCTCGGGCGAGGCCGGCACGGTCACCGTGGCGGCCTTCGCCACCGGGATCGGCCTCGTCGTCGCCCCCGCCATCGGCTCCCTCGCCCGCAGCGCGCCCGGCATCCGGGTCCGCGTGCGGGACGCCGAGGGGGACGAGAGCCTGCTCATGGTGCTGGACCGGCAGGTCGACGTGGCGGTCGCCGTCGAGTACCGGGGCGCGCCCGGCGAGGACGACGCCCGGCTCACCCGCGTACCGCTCTACGCGGAGCCCTTCGACGCGGTCCTGCCGTCGGACCACGGCCTCGGCCAGGCGGAGCGGGTCGCGCTCGCCGACCTCGCCAAGGACTCCTGGATCGGCCAGTCCGCCGGCAACCCCTGCCACGACGTGACCGTCCTGGCCTGCGAGTACGCGGGATTCGCGCCGAGCATGGAACACATCTCCGACGACTTCCGCGCCGTCGTCGCCCTCGCCGCGGCCGGCGCGGGCGTGACCCTGGTGCCCCGCTCCGCGCTGCGCGGCACCGATCTCACCGGCGTCGTCGTCCGCCCGGTCGACGGCGTCGCCCCCACCCGCCGCGTCTTCGCCGCGGTCCGCCGCGGAGCCGAGGACCACCCGCTGATCCAGCCCGTCCTCGACGCCCTGCGGGAAGCCGCGCAGCCGGGCGGCTGAGGCCGTCCCGGCGGGCGCATGAGGGAAGGGGTGCCGCCGAGGCGAGGAGGCGGATGATGTCCGTCACCGAGGGAACCGTGCCGTTCCGCGGCCACCGCACCTGGTACCGCGTCGTCGGCGCGCGGCGGCCCACCGGACAGGTGCCGCTGCTGGTCGACAACGGCGGCCCGGGCTGCGCGCACGACTACCTCGACGATCTCGCCGCGCTGCCCGAGGAGCCGGCCGCCCGGTCGTCGAGGGCGGCCCGGGGCGACTCAGTCCGCCGACGCCGTCCAGCCCACCGCCTCGATCCGCGCCCCGTCGGCGGGGCGGGCCTCGTCGAACACCGGGCGGCCCGACGCGTCCAGGAGCCGGAGCGCGTCCACGTACACCCCGCGGCCGGCGTAGCGCCGGTCCGTGGCGTAGCGCCAGCGCAGGCGTACCGGGGCCGGTGCCCACCGGGTCAGGTCGGCGGAGAGCCCGTGCCACTCCCGGCCCGACCAGCCGCCGACCGCGCCCGCCGGGTGCTCCTGGGGGCGCGGCGGCCCCGGGCGGTGCGCGACGGTGGTGAACGGGACCGGCGCCCAGTGCGCGCCGCCGTCCGTCGAGGCCTCCAGGAAGGCCTGGTCCGCGCCCGGTTCGGTGTCCCACCACAGGGCGCACTCGAAGCGGGCGGCCCCCGGGACCTCCGGGAGGGTGAGCGCGGCGGTGGTCCCGTTCGTCATGCCGGAGAACCAGGCGCGCCGGCCGCGGGCGGGGCGTACCGGGACGGCGCGGGCGAGGGCGTCCGCGGCGGCGACCCGGGGCGCCGAGCCGGAGCGCCAGTTCCGTACGGGATGGACGGAGTTGCCGAGGACGATCAGGAAGGAGTCGGTCGTCGGGTCCAGGACCAGGCTGGTGCCGGTGAAGCCGGTGTGCCCGGCCGTGCGCGGGGTGCTCATCGCGCCCATGTACCAGTGCTGGTAGAGCTCGAAGCCGAGGCCGTGCTCGTCGCCGGGGAAGCCGGTGTTGAAGTCGGTGAACATCAGCGCGACGGAGGCGGGGGAGAGGATCCGGGCGTCCCCGTACGCGCCGCCGTTGAGCAGGGTGCGGGCGAGGACGGCGAGGTCCCAGGCGCGGGAGAAGACGCCGGCGTGGCCGGCCACCCCGCCCATGCCGTAGGCGTTCTCGTCGTGCACCTCGCCCCACACCATGCCGCGGTCGAGGCCGGACCAGGGCCGGCGGGCGTCCTCCGTGGCGGCGATGCCGGGCCGCCAGGAGAGCGGGGGGTTGAAACGCGTGCGGTGCATCCCGAGCGGAGCGGTGATCTCGGTGCGGAGCAGCTCGTCCAGGGGGCGTGCGGTGATCTCCTCCAGGATCAGCTGCAGCGTGATCAGATTGAGGTCGCTGTAGCGGTAGACCGTGCCGGGCGGGTCGGCGGGCACCTCGTTCCACAGCAGCCGCAGCCGCCCCTCCCGGCTCGGCTCCTTGAAGAGCGGGATCCAGGCACGGAACCCCGAGGTGTGCGTGAGCAGCTGACGGACCGTGACATCCTGCTTCCCGCCGCCGCCGAACTCCGGCAGATACGCCGTGACCCGCTCCTCCAGTGTCAGCGTCCCGCGCTCGATCTGCTGCACCGCCAGGATCGACGTGAAGAGCTTGGAGACCGACGCCAGGTCGAAGACGGTGTCCTCGCGCATCGGGATCCGCTCCTCCGGCGGGAGTTCGACGCCGGTGTCGGTCTTCTCGTCGTACGCCGCGTAGCGCACCGCCATGCCGATCGGCCGGTGCAGCGCGACCGTGCCGCCGCGCCCCGCCAGCAGTACCGCGCCCGCGTACCAGGGGTGCGCGGGGGACGGCTGCAGGAAGGACTCCGCCTCGGCGACGAGCCGGTCCAGATGCTCCGGCAGCAGCCCGGCCCGCTCGGCGGAGCCGCGCCGTAGCGTGGTCCGCCGCGCGCCGCCGGGGCGCCCGTCGCCGGGCCCCGGGTCGGGGGCGGACGCGGCGCCCGGCACCGTACCGATCATCAGCGCACCTCCCAGGGCGAGGACCCCGCCACCGAACGCCCGGCGGCTCGGACCCCGGCCCCTGAACCTCGTCGTCTCCGTCATGCCCACCCTCTCCCACCGCCCTCCCCGTCCGGAAACAATCTGACACTGCATCAGAAAATCTCTTCCCTCGGCACACCGGCTGCGGCACCATGCCGCCCATGAAGACGGAGCTGAGTCGGAAACTGGGGATCGAGCACGCCATCTTCGGCTTCACGCCCTTCCCCGCGGTGGCCGCCGCCCTCACCAGGGCCGGCGGATTCGGCGTCCTCGGCGCGGTCCGCTACACCGCCCCGGACGACCTCGCCCGGGATCTCGACTGGATGCAGGAGCACACGGACGGGCTGCCCTACGGCCTCGACGTGGTCATGCCCGCGAAGAAGGTCGAGGGCGTGTCCGAGGCCGACGTCGAGGCGATGATCCCCGAGGGGCACCGCGAGTTCGTCCGCGCCACCCTCGCCAAGCACGGCGTCCCCGAGCTCGCCGCGGGCGAGGCCTCCGGCTGGCGCATCACCGGCTGGATGGAGCAGGTCGCGCGCGGCCAGCTCGACGTCGCCTTCGACTACCCCATCAAACTGCTGGCCAACGCCCTCGGCTCGCCGCCCGCCGACGTCGTCGCCCGCGCCCACGACCACGGCGTCCTCGTCGCCGCCCTGGCCGGCGGTGCCCGGCACGCCCGCCACCACGCCGAGGCCGGGATCGACATCGTCGTCGCCCAGGGCTACGAGGCCGGCGGCCACACCGGAGAGATCGCCTCCATGGTCCTCACCCCCGAGGTCGTCGAGGCCGTCTCCCCGCTGCCCGTGCTCGCCGCCGGCGGTATCGGCAGCGGGGAGCAGATCGCCGCCGGGCTCGCCCTCGGCGCGCAGGGCGTCTGGCTCGGCTCGCTCTGGCTCACCACCACCGAGGCCGAACTCCACTCCCGCGCCCTGACCGAGAAACTGCTCGCCGCCGGCTCCGGCGACACCGTCCGCTCCCGCGCCCTGACCGGCAAGCCCGCCCGCCAGCTGCGCACCGAGTGGACCGACGCCTGGGACGATCCGGCCGGACCGGGCACGCTGCCCATGCCGCTGCAGGGGCTGCTCGTCGCCGAGGCCGTCTCGCGCATCCAGAAGTACGAGGTCGCTCCGCTGCTCGGCACCCCGGTCGGCCAGATCGTCGGTCGGATGAACTCCGAGCGCAGCGTCCAGCAGGTCTTCGACGAGCTGACCCGCGGCTTCGAGAAGGCCGTCGACCGCATCAATCGCATCGCCGGAAGGAGCGTGTCATGACCGAGGGGCCCAACGGCTTCTGGGCACAGGCCACCGCGGACCCGGACCGCACCGTGATCACCGCTCCGGACGGAGAGCAGTGGTCCGCCGGCCGCCTCCACGCGGCCGTGAACCAGTTCGTCCACGGCCTGCGCGCGGCCGGCCTGGAACGCGGTGACGCCTTCGCCGTCGTGCTCCCCAACGGCATCGAGTTCTTCACCGCCTATCTCGCCGCCGCCCAGGCCGGGTTCTACCTCGTGCCCGTCAACCACCACCTGGTCGGCCCCGAGATCGCCTGGATCGTCGCCGACTCCGGCGCCAAGGTCCTCGTCGCGCACGAACGCTTCGCCGAGGCCGCCGTGGCCGCCGCCGACGAGGCGGGCCTGGCGCCGAGCCACCGCTACGCCGTCGGTACCGTCCCCGGCTTCCGCCCGTACGCGGAACTCCTCGACGGGCAGCCGGCGTCCGCGCCCGGGGACCGCACCCTCGGCTGGGTCATGAACTACACCTCCGGCACCACCGGACGCCCCCGCGGCATCCGCCGCCCCCTGCCCGGCAAGCCCCCCGAGGAGACCTACCTCGGCGGCTTCCTCGGCATCTTCGGCATCAAGCCCTTCGACGGCAACGTCCACCTGGTCTGCTCGCCGCTGTACCACACGGCCGTGCTCCAGTTCGCGGGCGCAGCCCTGCACATCGGCCACCCGGTCGTCCTCATGGACAAGTGGACGCCCGAGGAGATGCTGCGGCTCATCGACACCCACCGCTGCACCCACACCCACATGGTGCCCACCCAGTTCCACCGTCTCCTCGCCCTTCCCGAGGAGGTGCGGAACGGCTACGACGTCTCCTCGATGCGCCACGCCATCCACGGCGCCGCGCCCTGCCCGGACCACGTCAAGCGGGCGATGATCGAGTGGTGGGGGCACTGCGTCGAGGAGTACTACGCGGCGAGCGAGGGCGGCGGCGCCTTCGCCACCGCGGAGGACTGGCTCAAGAAGCCGGGCACCGTCGGGCGTGCCTGGCCCATCAGCGAGCTCGCCGTGTTCGACGACGACGGCGAGCGGCTGCCGCCCGGCCGGCTCGGCACCGTCTACATGAAGATGAGCACCGGCGGCTTCCGCTACCACAAGGACGAGGCCAAGACCGCGTCGAGCCGCATCGGCGACTTCTTCACGGTGGGCGACCTCGGCGTCCTGGACGAGGACGGCTACCTCTTCCTCCGCGACCGCAAGATCGACATGATCATCTCCGGCGGGGTGAACATCTACCCCGCCGAGATCGAGGCCGCCCTGCTCGCCCACCCCGCCGTCGCCGACGCGGCCGCCTTCGGCATCCCGCACGCCGACTGGGGCGAGGAGGTCAAGGCCGTCGTCGAGGCCGCCGAGGGCCATACCCCGGGCCCCGAACTCGCCGCCGCCGTCCTGGCGCACTGCGCGTCCCACCTCGCCGGCTACAAGCGCCCCAAGTCCGTCGACTTCATCGCCCACATGCCCCGCGACCCCAACGGCAAGCTCTACAAGCGCCGCCTGCGCGAGCCCTACTGGGAGGGTCACGACCGCCCGCTGTGACGCGGAGGGGCCGGCGCCGGGTCAGCGGCCCACGGCCCCGTCCGCCTGCTCGCGCAGGATGTCGGCGTGGCCGGCGTGCCGGGCCGTCTCCTCGATCATGTGCACGAGGATCCAGCGCAGTGAGCGGTGCACGTGCGCCTGCCCGGCCGGGCGGGCCGAGACGGTCTCCAGGTCCGGGCAGCCGGCCACGATCTCGTCCGAGCGCCGGCACGCCTCGCGGTAGTCGGCGAGGACCCGGGCCGCGGTGACGTCCTCGGCGACCTCCATGCCGAAGTCCGGCATCGGCACGTCCGCGCCCTCGAAGGTGCGGACGAACCAGTGCGTCTCCACCGCCGTCAGGTGCTTCACCAGACCGAGCAGACTGGTTCCCGACGGCACCCCCGGCCTCCGTGCGAGCCGCGGGTCGACGCCCTCCGCCTTGGCCGCCACCGCCTCCCGAAGGTAACCGAGGAAGGGCAGCAACGTCGAACGCTCGTCCGTGCCACCGTGCGGGGGAGGCACGTCCTTCCGCGCCCTGTCGGCTTCTTGAGACTCTGTCATGAGGGCACCTTACGCGGCGCGCAAAAGCCGCTCATGCCGCTTATGGCAGGATTCAGGGCATGAGTTCGAGTACCGCAGGACTGACACGACAGTGGACCACCTGGGGGCCGGTCGTCGCGGCCGTGGGCCTGGCCCTCGGCTGGGGACGCGACCTACCGGGCTTCGCGGTGGCGCTCATCGTGCTCTGCCTCTTCGCCGCCGTCCTCTCGGCCGTCCATCACGCCGAGGTCATCGCTCACCGCGTCGGCGAACCCTACGGCTCCCTCGTGCTCGCCGTCGCCGTCACCGTCATCGAGGTCGGACTGATCGTCATGCTGATGATCGGCGGCGGCGACAAGGCCACCAGCTACGCCCGGGACACGGTCTTCGCCGCCGTCATGATCACCTGCAACGGCATCGTCGGACTCTCCCTGCTCGTCGGCGCGCTGCGCAACCGGATCGCCGTCTTCAACGCCGAGGGCTCCGGCGGCGAGCTCGCCATCGTCTGCACGCTGGCGACCATGACCCTGGTCCTGCCGACCTTCACCACCACCCACCCCGGCCCCGAGTTCTCCGCCGGCCAGCTGGCCTTCGCCGCGGTCTCCTCGCTCCTCCTCTACGGGGTGTTCGTCGCCGTCCAGACGGTCCGGCACCGCGACTACTTCCTGCCCGTGCCGCGGCCGGGCCAGGCGGGCCGGGGGACGGAGGAGGAGCACGCCGATCCGCCGACCTCCCGCGAGGCCTGGTTCAGCCTGGGCCTGCTCGTGGTCGCGCTCGTCGCCGTCGTCGGCAACGCCAAGCTCGTCTCGCCCACCATCGAGGACGCCGTCGCGGACGCGGGCCTGCCCAAGGCGGTCGTGGGCGTCGTCATCGCCCTCATGGTGCTGCTTCCCGAGACCCTCGCCGCCGTGCGCGCCGCGAGCCGGGACCGCATGCAGACCAGCATGAACCTGGCCTACGGCTCCGCCATCGCGAGCATCGGCCTGACGATCCCCTCGATCGCCCTCGCGTCCGTCTGGCTGGACGGGCCCCTCATCCTCGGCCTGGGGCCCCTCCACATGGTGCTGCTCGTGCTCACGGCCGTGGTGAGCGCCCTGACGGTGGTGCCCGGGCGGGCCACCCTCCTTCAGGGCAGCGTCCATCTCTCGATCTTCGCCGCCTTCGTGTTCCTGTCGTTCAGCCCCTGACGGAGCCCGG